>NZ_AUJY01000001.1:0-103577 GCF_000424465.1 Butyrivibrio hungatei NK4A153
GCTCATTATAAGAATATCATTTTGGTTTGTGATTGGAAATTGCCATTTGGGTGCCATATGGTTGCCATTTGGGTTACTTTTGGGGACATTTGGGGACGTTTTTGTTAACAATCAGAATGACAAAAAGACATTTAATCAAAGTTTAATAATATTTGGAACGGGAATAATAACGTTATTTGATAAAATATAATTGTGCTATCGGCCGCGGACATGAATTAGCTATCTGAATAACTTGTTGATGTAGATTTCATTAAAAAGAGGTGAGTATATGGATTATCTTTTATTTCTGGTAGTTTTGTTAGTTTCTTGGGTGATCGGAGTTGTTGGTTGGGCACAAATAATTGGTAGTATCAATGATACTATGTATTTCTTTGATTAATGTTATAATAAAGCCACAGAAGGGAGCTTTATGTCAGAAGAAATACTCAATGATTGCCTGGATGAGAATCAAAAGATAACGGATGAAGTTATACTTGAATTAAAACCATTAGCATTTTATACCATTTCAAATATCGATATTATCGATTTTATACATTCACAATGTCAGAAAGTTTTAGAAATAGCACAACAGAAAAATGATTCTAAAGAAGTAGCTAGAGCGGTAAACTTAGATACATTTGAAGTATTACTGCCGGTATTTGGCGAAGCACATAGAGTTGATATTGATTATCTTGTTGATCAGATGAAAGGTACAGATTATGCATTTCTTGTAATGCATAATCACCCGAGTAATTCTCATTTTTCTGAGAAAGATATAAAAACATTTGTTGATGCAGTAAATATGTCAATACTTATTGTTCTGGGCAATAATGGAGCGATATACATATTAGAGAAGACGAGAGATCTTTTGCCAAATGAAATTATATCAGCAAGAAAAACATTACTAGATTGGAAAAAAGATTTTATTAGTTATGACACTGTGATTGAGCAGATTAAAGCTTTTGGAATCGTACACAGTGAAATATAAAGGAGGTTCGTTATGGTTAATATAGTTGATAAGCCAAAACCTACAAGTTCATATAAGTCTCCTCTAAGAATCCCAGATGAACTTAAACAGTTCACAGAACGCAGAGAACAACGTGCAAAAGAACTTGGAATAGCATTATATGTTTTGGGGACAGATACTCGAAGTGATGATGAATTTCAGAAATTAGAAGATTATATAATGGAGAATTTTATTGATTTAGATCTAGATGTTCCGGAAGATATTAAAAAGAAATATTTGGAAATGAAGAAGAATAGAGAAAATTCTCATAATAATTTATCGGAAGGTTAAATGCATAGGAATATCTGAAGTTGCGATAAAACGTTGTGTTTGTTTTTGGAGGGGGCGAAGATGAATATCAATACTCTGGAATATATGGATTATGAGGAACTCAAGAAAGATTGAGAAAAAAGGATAAAGAAGTGTTTGACCTAATGTTTGACCTAAGGTCAAGTCGGTGCTGTCAAACCTCCTTTCCATGCGGAGTTCAGCGTTTTGCCATTCGTGTTCGAATCACGTCACTCCGATTGAATAATAAGGCTACAAACATAGTATTATCTAAGTTTGTAGTCTTTTTTTCTGGGTAAAGTATCATCCCGTTTATTCTTGAATAATTAAGGGCAAAATTAGAGAAATCTAATGACGCAAAGCTATAGGGTCCGAAAGGATAGCCAGTTACAGTTTTATTGCGATGCGTAGGTATCGCTTTTTTTGCGCTTTTTATATTAAAACAAAGGCTAACGAAGAGGAGACTGATTGAGGTATGAAAAAAGGCAATGAAATGAACAAAGAAGAATTACGAGATGCATTGAAAAAAGCTTATGACAAGCTGAATGAGAACGAATTTAGCGATCTTGATGATCAGGAAGAATTTTTATTAAGTGATTACGACTATAAAAATACAAAACTCCAAATTAGAGCTCATGGAGGCGTTGGTGCAGCAATTAAATGGTTTTTGATCGGATACTTTGGTTATGAATTAATTTATTGCGGAATCATGGAATTAGTATTTTACGCGAGCCCGGAGTTTCTTGCTAAACTGAATTCGGATCAAAATTTGGCAAAGTTTTTCGTAGGGTTGTTATTTGCCGGAGTTGGAGTCGGTATACTTTTGGCAATCATAGTAAAGAGAAAAGCCATTAATAAAATTGTGAAGATTACTGAAGAAATAAAAATGAATATTTCTGAGCTTGATAAAATGCGCAAAGAACGCATAGATAAATATCCTGAAATATTTGGCTTTATTCCCGAAAAATATAACGATAAAACTGTCATAGCAAAGATATTGGAATATCTAGACAATATGCGTGCTGACAATCTTAAAGAAGCAATCAATCTTCTTGAACAGGAAATAGCTACGGAACAATATAAGAATGAGATAAGACAAGAAATCGACGATTTGTATATTGATTCTGTTTACTGATATTGTAGTGTGATTTTGTAAGAAATGTGACTAATTCGAGCGTTACGGAGCTCCTTAGTCACATTTTTTCTTGAAAATAGGGAGTTTTGGAGTTCTAGATGAGGAAATGAAGGGGAGATTTTGACTATAACAAATGTTATCAAATGTATTAGTCACTGTGGCCTTGGAAATCCGGGGAAAAGTGTGACTAATTCGATATGTTTTTGCTCTATTAGTCAAAAAAAGGATTTTGCGACCGGATCGGGCTAAAAATCCTGCAAAAATATGATACACTACACTTTAGTACATTGTTTTTTGACCTGCCGGAGCCGGCCCAAAGAAAATGTAGCAAAATCACAGTGTATGCGCCGAAATAAAAGCGGATATATCGAAAGCTAAGAAGATATACATAAATTAAAGCGGATGCACCAAAAAACAAAGCAAATACACCAAAATCACAGCGAATGGAGAAGAGTGTGGAAGAAAAGCTGCATAAGAGAAGAGTTCGTTATTCGGGAAAATATCCCAAGAAGTTTGAAGAGAAGTACAAGGAGCACAATCCGGAGAAGTACAAGGATGTGGTGGAGCATGTAATATCCAAGGGTTCGACGCCTGCGGGGATGCATATTTCCATTATGGTAAAAGAAATCTTGGATTTCTTGCAGATAGAGCCGGGACAGCAGGGGCTTGATTGTACGCTTGGGTATGGCGGACATACTTCAAAGATGCTTGAAAAACTGCAGGGGAAAGGCTGTATCTACGGACTTGATATCGATCCGATAGAATCGAAGAAGACTGTAGAGAGGCTCAGAAACGCAGGATATGGAGAGGATGTATTCAAGTTCAGGCAGATGAACTTTGAGAATATAGATAAAGTGTGTGATGAAGCCGGAAAGTTTGATTTTGTTCTGGCAGATCTTGGAGTGTCTTCCATGCAGATAGATAACCCTGAAAGGGGCTTTTCTTACAAGATTGACGGGCCTCTTGATCTTAGGCTCAATCCGGACAGCGGAGAATCGGCAGCTGAGCGCCTTCACAACATAACCAAAGAAGAGTTTGTGGGTATGCTTGTAGAGAACTCCGATGAGCCATATGCTGAGGAGATTGCGGAAAAAGTTTTTTCACTAATGAAAAAAGGCAATCCCATGGATACGACAACCGCGCTTCGTGAGGCGATAGAAGCGGCGCTTTGGAAGGTTCCCAAAGAGGAAAAGGCAGTGACGATAAAAAAGAGCTGCGCCAGAGTTTTTCAGGCGCTCAGAATAGATGTAAACAGTGAATTTGAAGTGCTGTATTCTTTTCTTGATAAGCTTCCGTCAATACTTAACGAGGGCGGAAGAGCGGCAATACTTACGTTTCATTCGGGAGAAGACAGGCTTGTTAAGAAGTCTTTTAAAGAGCATAAAAAAGCCGGCATATACAGCGAGATATCAGAAGATGTGATAAGGCCGTCCGCGGAGGAGTGCAGGATAAATCCCAGAAGCAAATCCACCAAGATGAGATGGGCTGTAAAGAACTGATAGTGGAGAAAGGACAGAATGACTAGAAGGATTCTCATAACCAATGATGACGGAATAAAGTCCGAGGGACTTTTAAGACTTGTAAAAGAGGCGGTAAAATTCGGGGAAGTATGGATCGTGGCTCCTGAAAGCGAGAGGAGTGCGGCATCTCACAGTATAACCCTTAGGCATGCGATAGATATATTCCCTGTGGAATATCCTGTTGATGGCGAACATGAAGTTCATGCATACTCATGTAGCGGAACTCCGGGGGATTGCGTAAGACTCGGTTGCACAACTATAGTTCCCGGCGGGCCTACGGTGGTACTTTGCGGAATAAACTTTGGGTACAATGTTGCCTCGGATATTCAGTATTCGGCTACATGCGGATCGGCTTTTGAGGCTGAGTTTCAGGGTGTTTCCGCAATCGCTTTTTCCGAAGGCGCAGGCGAATGTCACGAAGTATCCGACAAATATCTCTACGAGATCTTAGAAAAACTCATAGATACAGAATTTGTTCCCGGAAAGATTTATAACGTTAACTTCCCGTTCTGTCCACTATCAGAGTGTAAAGGCATTCTCTATGACCGCGAAGTGTCGCGCGGCATGGTCTATAAGGACGGATACAAAGAAGTTGAGAAACTAGAGAACGGCGGAGCCAGATACATGGTGGACGGCGTGTTTACGCCCGAAGCAGAAGATGGCACCGACTACAGAGCGGTTCTTGACAATTATGTGTCTGTCGGAACAGTACAAAACGTCGGAAACATATAATTATCACTACTTGAAAACTTCCCTTACCGTAAGGGGGCCGGGCTGCAGTCTTTTTTCTGCTTTTCATCGGAATTATATTGGCCGGAGGATTGGATATATGCTGCGCGAAGTTGTCTGAGCAGATGCACCTTAGAATTACTATCTGTTCATCGTAGATTCGTTATACCCTCTTGTTTTTCTTAAGGTCAAATCACTTTCCTTTATGCATGCTCTGAAAAGAACTTGCAGGACGCTCATAAAAGTTATATAGGTCATGGTCATACGGTGCGTAGCACCTTCAACAAATAAAAGCACGATTTCCGAGCTCGTTGAGTTCGGAAACTCGTGCTTTATATTTGTTGTAAACAGTCCGCTTTGCGGACAATGACCATGACCGTTGAAGGTATATAAGCGTCCTGCTTCAGACATTTTTCTTCGCATGCAGGAAAGTGATTTTTGACCTTTTGAAAAACAGACGAGGCTATAAAAATCATCTGCGATAAACAGATGGAAAATTCTTGGTGCATGTGCGAGTTTATGAAGCGCAGCATATGTTTATCCAATCCCTCCGGCCAATATAATTTTTTGAGATGTCGCAGAAAAAAGATTGCAGCCCGGCTCACATACGGTGAGGGGAGTTTCGAGCGCTTAAAATAATTATGGGCGTTTATGTTTTTTGCTGGAATAAATTATCAGAATATTATAAAATTTAAAATATGAATACTGAAAAAATCTTTGGTAAAAATGCATATTTTTATAATAAAGAATCAGATCCCGAAGAACTTCTTAAACTTATTTCTTATGGTGTTCAGCAAGATGATAACGGGTATATATTCCTCGATAACACCGGAAAATGCGTCTATGCAAACAGAAAAGCCTATAGCATGTTTTATGTCATGGAAGATCTGGATCTTTTGTATGAGGCATTTGAAGCGTGGAAAAGGTCTCTTGGTATAGAGGCGGATGCTACGACCTGGTGCAGGATCTATAATTCTACGGGAAAAGAGCGCCTTTATCGCGTAAGATTTAGAAGGGTTCACGATGAGAGCGGCAAGATCATAGGAAGTGTCTACTCTATTCAGAATATTTCCGATTCGCTTGAGGGCGAGTACGGTGAGCAGTACAGGCTTACGCATGACGATCTCACACAGCTTTATAACAAAGAGGGATTTATCGGGGCTGTAAGAAATCTTTTCCAGAATTCGCCCGAGGAAAGGCAGTTTGTACTTGTTTATTCCAATATCAGAGACTTTAAGCTTATAAATCAGCTCTTTGGAATAGACAAAGGAAATGATATCCTTGTAAACATCGCGGATGCCATATCGCAGAGAGTCAGAGAAGAAGATGTTTACGGAAGAATAAACGGTGATCAGTTTGCTCTTTGCCTGCCGAAGGAGAGATTTGATGAGGCAAGCTTTAAGAGTGCTGTAAAAGAAGTCACCAACCGCCTTACGAGCACGTCTTATTCCGTGCATATCCAGCTTGGAGTGTATGAGATAAGAGACAAGGATATGGATGTTTCGCTCATGTGCGACAGGGCATACATGGCGTGCAAATCGATCACCAAGGACGGAGTATGCGAGATAGCGTGGTACAGCGATGATATGCTTATCAACGCTCTTTTGGAAAAAGAAATCCTTTCAAGCTTTGATTTTGCCATTATCAACAGGCAGTTCGGAATATACCTTCAGCCACAGGTTTACGCCGACGGAAAACTGTTTGGCGCTGAGGCGCTTGCAAGATGGATACATCCGGAGAATGGTATCATCCAGCCGGGAGTTTTTATAACTGTTCTTGAAAAGGCTGATCTTATATACAAGCTTGACAGATATATATGGGAACTTGCGGCTAAACAGCTCGATTACTGGAAAGGAACCGAGATGGAAGGTGTATCCATATCGGTGAACGTTTCGCCAAAGGACCTTTACTACATCGATATAAGGGAAGAATTCAATAATCTTGTAAAAGAATATGACATCAATCCCCGCCATTTCAATATAGAGATTACGGAGACTGCTGTGACCACAGATGTTTCCAAGTGTGCCGATCTTATCCTGGGACTTCAGAAAGATGGCTTTGTGGTCGAGATTGACGATTTTGGAAGCGGATATTCATCTCTTAATATGTTAAAAGACATAAATGCCAATATCCTCAAGATCGATATGGGATTTTTGAGAAAAACCGAGAATCAGAACAGGGCAAAGGTGATCCTTAACTACACGATCGACATGGCTCACGAGCTGGGAATGGGTGTTATTACGGAAGGTGTCGAAACAAAGGAACAGCTAGAGTTTCTCAAAGAGCTCGGATGCGAAATGTTCCAGGGATACTACTTCGATATGCCAATGCCGGTCGATGAATTTGAAAAGAAATTTGAAGAGAAATACAAGCGTATGAAGTGAGTCTTTGCAATTAAATATTAAAAAATGTCTGTTTTCCAATTGTTTTTGGGAAGGCAGACATTTTTTGTGTTATAGGAAAGCGTTCTTGTTTAAGGATCTTTTAAGAACTGTATCGATAATATATCACTATAGACTTCGGTACTGTCGGTGAAAAATATTTTTAATCTTAATGCATATAATTCTTGACATATTACGACGGACGTAGTATTAATACTATGACAGTCGTACTACTTCTAACATAGTACGATAGACAAAGTACTATCAATTAAAGGTTTATCCGGATAACAAATTATTTTCAGGAAGGGAAATGAATATGAAGAAAGGAATACGAAGTCTTACAGTTGGAGTGACCATTGCATCGGCTCTGGCTTTTTCGATATTCGGAGCGGATGTTCAGGCCAAAGAAGTTGGCAATGAAGCCAACAACAGTACACAAAGTAAAGCAGCAACGAAAATTCGGCCTCAGGATGACTTTTTTGGATATGTAAATGCAGAAGTTCTTAGGGAGGCAGATATCGATCCCAAATACGGATTTGGAGCGTTTGATGATTGCAACAAGATTGTTGATCAGAGGTTATTTGAAATCATAGATGAGATAAAAAGTGAAGAGGTTCATACTTCACCGGATGCAGATTTGATTGCAGATTATTACGATCAGATTGTATCTTATGATGCATCTGTAAGTGATGCCGATAAGGATTTTGAAAATGTAAGAAAAGAGATTGAAGGAATAAGCAACAAACAGGAATATATGGAAGTACTCGGCAAGTATAAAAGGTTATATGGAATAAGTCCTGTTCTTAATTTTGGAATAGATGGAGGCTTGATAAGGGCTGATGAATATGCTTTTTGCTTTAGTGATATTAAATCAATCTTTGAAAAAACGAATAAAGATATCGCGGAGTCTTTGGAAGGAAGATCGTACATAAGAGATCATGTAAAAGAAGTTTTGGTGAATATTGGATCCGAAAAGAAGGAAGCAGAAAAAGCAGCGGACAGATTTGCAGCATTAGCGGTGGATATAGCATATAAAAGTAAAGATATTAAAATGACATTCGACTGGTCTACCATGACAACGATAAATGCTAAGGATATGGATGAGCTTAAGTTTGATATAAAGAGTTTTGAAAAAGGCATGCAGTTGGAAAATCCATACGGTTATTGGGTTATTTCTAATAAAGAGCAGTTTGAGTATATATCAGAAAAGCTTGATGACGAGAACAATCTTGAGGTATTTAAGACATGGGCGCTTATCGAATATATAGATAAATATAACAAATTCCTGTCTGATAAATACAAGAATCTGAAAGCTGTCTACGGAGAAGAAACACAAACACCTGATATGCAGGCGAAAGAAACGATAATAAGAGATCTTCCGGATAATCTCGGAAGAATATATTCAGAAAAGTTTTATCCTGTATCAAAGGATGAAAAGGTAAAAGAAATGTGTGAGAACATAAAGGACTCATACAGAGAATTGATAGGTAATGCGGATTGGATTACGGAAGATGGAAGAACCAAGCTCCTTAATAAGCTTGAAGCCATTGAATTCACAACAGGAGGTAATTACAGCGAAACACTTATCGGGACTGAGAATCTGATCGGAAAAGATTTTTATGATACATACAAGAATATAAAAAAATATGAAGTTGAGAATACAAAAGAGTTGATAAAGCGTCCGCGTCCAAAACAGGGAGATACTATGCAGCCTCAGACAGTAAATGCGTGCTTCTGGACGGATAATGTGGTGGTTATGACTGCCGGAATTACCGAAGGAGCATTCTTTAACGAGAATAACAGTGAGTTCAGCAATCTCGGAAGACTCGGAATGGTTATTGCTCATGAAGTTGGTCATGCATTTGATTCAAATCTTATGAATTGGGATGATAAGGGAAATTACAATCCGCAGTGGCTTAATGAAACTGACAGGAAGGCGTTAAAGGAAAGAGCCGATATGTGCATTGATTATTACAACGGCTATACGATCATGGATGTATATCACGTGGACGGAGTTCAGACGCTTGGCGAAAATTATGCGGATCTTGGTGCTTTAGAATGTATTTCCAATATCGCAGAAGAAAAGGAAGACTATATTGAAATGTATGAAGGATTTGCGGAGATCTGGAGAGGAATCAAAAGTGATACAGATGCTATTGCAAGCCTTCATACAGATGAACACAGTCCGCGCACTGTAAGGGTTAATGCCCCGCTGAGCTCTTGCGAGAAGTTCTATGAAGCTTATGATGTAAAAGAAGGAGACGGCATGTATGTCGCTCCTGAGAAGAGAGTCGAAAGGTGGTAACATGGGAGTTATTTTAAAACATACATTCAGAAATATATTTGCGAAGCCACTTATGACACTGGTTCTTGTGGTCAGTATTACAATATGCGCATTTGCGGGTATGATGGCTTTTGACATGAGCAATAGCCTGGAAAACATTTTTATAGGGATTTACGGTACGACGACGGGAACATCAAATGTGTTGGTTTTTGCACCTGAAAATATAGAGGAAAGCTATTTTGAAGGCCTTCCGGATTTTGAAGCAACATATGTTTCACCAAAGGATTCAAAAGTTACGGTTCGCAACAATCAGATGTATGCATATTACAATCAGAAAAATCTCAAATTATATGGTGTCAATATTGAGGATGCTTCAAAGATGAGACTTATCCCGAAGGATGTTACGCTTGGTGCGGATGATATTATCGTCAGTGAAGTTATGGCTAAAGAACTTGGCCTTAATGAGGGAGATAAGTTTAAAGTTTACGGTGATAATTATGTCGATGCAGAGTTTAATGTCAAGAAGATAGCAAAGCCAAGCGGATTACTTAATGCGGAATATGCAGCGGTTGTCACGGATGAAGGAATGGCGAGACTGTGCCATGACGGAATACCAAAACATCAATTTGTATATATTAAGGTTTTGGATAAGTCCAAGGTTAGTGAATTTTGTAATGCGATGGAAGAGAGGTTCCCCAATTATGATGTGGATGATCTTATAGGAGGAAAGTCAACTCAGGATCAGATAAAAACAATCAGTAATGTATTTAAAGTCCTTTTTCTCATAACTCTTATGCTTGTTATTGTCGTAACGGTTACGCTTTCGGAAAGAATAATGCGTGACAGAATGTCGACGATTGGAACTTTAAGAAGCCTTGGAGTGTCTCCGAATCTTACGGCCAGAATTATTCTTATCGAGAACATGTTTTACGGGGTGTTCGGTGGATTGATCGGAACAGGATTATATGCGGCTTCGAGAGATAGCATATTTAACGCCGTATTTACGGTAGACGGTCCGGGTATGGAAACTGTCATGGATCTTGGAAATGTATCTGTTCCCATTATGATCGCAGTAATTATCGGCGCCGCCATAGTGGAAATGCTCTGTCCGCTCAGGGAACTTCTTAAATCTACCGGTATGGCTATAAGAGATATAATTTTTGACAATAAGGATACGGAATACAAATACAAAAAGAAAACTAAGATCATATCGATCATATGCGCTGCATTAGCTTTTACAATGATAGTTCCGGCGCTTACTGTATTTAAAGACAATGCATTACTCGGCATTTTTGGGTTCGTATTTTTGGTGCTTTCTCTTTTGGGCGGATATCCGTTCATACTCAGAATGGTGTCAAAGATTATAGAAAAGATCAGTCAAAAGAGTGGCAATCCGGTACTCGGACTTGCTGCAACGAATCTTAGAACCAATAAGACTTCGATTGGAAGCTCTAAACTTGCATTTGTTGCAACAAGTTTATGTCTGGTACTGTTTATACTTATCACTTCACAAAAAAACATGGCTGAATTGCCTCCGGCTGATGCCGATGTTATCCTCAGAGGTCTTTCGGAAAGCGTTGATTCATATGATTATATTGAAGAGCTTGATGGAGTAAGCAAAGTTGAATTTGATTATTCCAGAAGTGACAAAATACTTGTCGGAAATGAGAAGATAGAAGACTATCTTGAGAATAAATACAATAGGAAATTCGACGATGAATTTGAAAAAGTAAGTATATTGGGAGCTGAAGGAGCCCCTGAGCTTAATCAAGGATATAGCGGCCTTCCGGATGTGATAAATAGCGATGAAATATATGTAGCCAAGAAAATTGCAAAAGATCTGAAGCTTAAAGTCGGAGACAGCGCGGATATATTGCTGGATGCGGAGGGGATTATTCCGTACAGAGGAACTTTCAAAGTTGCGGGAATTATTGATTCTGCAAGGGCGGACGGTTCCAATAAAACAATAGTGCTGCCTTTGGATTTATATAAAAAGATCTACTTTAACAGGCCGGCAAGTGCTTATGTAAAGACGGAAAATCCGGAAAAAACGGCTGAATTTATAAAAAGTTATTCATCCAGCACAATAGAAAAAGTTAATACTATGGATGAATATATAGAAGAGATTAAGGATCTGTCTGCCGGTGAGCTGGCACTTCTCTACATGATAATACTTATCGGAGTTTCTTTGTCACTTATTGGAATATATTGTAATCAGATCGTGGGATTTGAGAGCAGAAAGAGAGAAAGTGCTGTTCTTGTTTCAACCTCTATGAGCAAAGGGACACTTGTTAGGCTTTTCTTTGAAGAGACGATGTTATCGGGACTTATTGCAGTTGCTCTCGGAGTAAGTATAGGTCTTGTGGAAACAGTGATCATTTTTAATGCTATGAAGGCAATAACGGAGATGAAGCTTTTTATTAATGCAGGACAGACCGCAATTTTCATAGTAGGTATATTTATCACATTCAGCATCACGATATTAAAGACGATGAAAGATATAAAAAAAATGAAGATAGCGGAACAGTTAAAGTACGAATAGACAAGGAGCATGAAGAAATGAAGAATATAATCGAAGTAAAAAACGTAAAAAAGGAGTTTGGATCAGCGAAGACCGTTAGTACCAAGGTGCTTGACGGAGTTAATATGGAAGTAAAAGAAGGGGAATTTGTATCACTTATGGGTGCTTCGGGAAGCGGTAAATCAACGCTTCTTTATCTGATCGGCGGTCTTGACAGAGATTTTACCGGAAATATATCCGTATGCGGAAAGAATATATCGAATATCAAGGAAAAAGAGCTGTCTGAGGTAAGACTTAATGATATTGGCTTTATCTTCCAGTTTTATAACCTTGTGCAGAATCTCAATGTCGAAGACAATATAATGCTTCCGCAGCTTGTTGCGGGAAAGAGCAGGGCAAGCCTTAAGAAGAAACTCGATGAAATTCTGAATATTGTAGGCCTTACGGAAAAGAGAAAGCAATATCCTGCCAAGCTTTCCGGAGGTCAGCAGCAGAGAGTTGCCATAGCAAGAGCTGTTATGGGGGATCCCAAACTGATCCTTGCGGATGAGGCTACAGGTAATCTTGATAAAAAGTCAGGAGCTGAGATCATGGAATTGTTTAGAAAAATAAACAAGGAGAAGGGAATCAGTATTCTTCAGGTAACGCACTCAGAGAAGTGTGCAGAATACGGAGACAGGATAGTGTGGCTTGATTCAGGGAAGACCATATAAAACAATCTGTTAAAAAGACTATTTCATATGATCTTCAAATTGTTTGAATATTGAGAAAGATTATTACTTAAATTCACAGCTTGCAAACATATTGCGGACCGCAGCGAGGTACTCCCCTTTGCTGCGGGCTTTTCTTATTGCCTTAAGATATTTGTCGCAGTTTGCAAAGTGAGTATGTATAAATGCCCAGTGCTCAAGAAGTTTAAAGATAACGTTCCTGTCCTCGGGTATGTATTCTTCGTATCCTGCGTAGAGCTTTGTCAGGTATTCTTTTAACTCGGGCGCGGTAAGCACTTCACCGCCTGTAAGTTCTCTTGCAAGTGCCGGATTTTCAAGAATTCCTCTGCCGAGCATCATAGAACTTACTTCGTTTGTGATGCCGTTACTTTCAAACTTATCCATGGTGCTTTCATAATCTTTTTTGGAAAAGATGTTTCCGTTGTAGCATATAAGCGCGTTGCCGCCGCATTCTCTGTATTTTTTTACACTGTCGCAGAATGCGTCAAGGCGCGGTGCGTTTTTGTAGAAGTCGTCTTTTACTCTGGCGTGGACGGTAATTTCGCATATCGGATATTTGGCATATATCTCCATGAGTTTTAATGCTTCGCTTTCGTCTGTTACGCCAAGTCTTGTCTTTAAAGAGATTTGGATGTCTTTTAATTCAGGTGTATTTTCTTTTGACTCAAATATATTTGACAACATTGAATCAAGATAGTCGGGATCAGCCAAAAGACCTGCGCCCTTGTGCCTGTTTACAACGGTTGAAGCGGGACATCCGAGGTTGAGGTTGAGCTCTTTGTACCCGAGCTGAGCTATCTCTTTTGCAGCCCAGTGGAAAGTTTCGGAGTTACCCGACATTATCTGAACAACCAAAGGTGTGTCGGTATCTTTGAAGAAAGATTCATTATGTACGGGGAGGAGGTCATTTTTTTCCCTGTTCTTAAAATGTTTACTCTTTACTGCTGTGACAAAAGGGGAGTAGTACTTGGAAACAGAGCCCGAGAACATGTCTTTATGGATGTTTCTCAGAGGGTACATTGTTATGCTTTCCATTGGTGCAAAATAAAAATTCATTGATATTCTCCTAAAAAAATCCTAATTTCTCGATTATTATGGTATTATATGGTTTGAGCGTCAAGCGAATAATATCATTTCGGAGAATTGCTATGGATTACAATTATAAGTATGACAAAGAAAACATGAAAAGCGGAATCGGTGATATTGTTAATCTGATTCTCGAGGATTATAAAAACGGCAGAGACATTGACAATATGGATATCTACAATCAGCCGGACAGAGATGCTGTAAAAGATATCGTCATAAAGCTCATAAGGATCATTTATCCGGGATACTACAGGGATAAGGTGTATAAGAGCTACAGCGACGCTAACAGAATCTCGATTGTCATCGAGGATGTCATCTATAATATGAACAAGCAGATAGCTATTGCATTCAGACATAGCGACAGCTACAGGGATGCCAGTGATGAGACGCTTGAGTGTGGAGCCAGGAAGATCACGCATGAATTTTTTGAAAAGATTCCCAAGATAAGAGAGTACCTTGATACCGATGTTCAGGCTTGCTATTCGGGAGATCCTGCGGCATACAGTAAAGAAGAAATAATTCTTTCGTATCCGGGGCTTTTTGCAACGTCTATAAACAGGATCGCGCATGAGCTTTATCTTCTTAAGGTGCCGCTTATTCCCAGAATGATGACGGAGTATGCACATTCGAAGACGGGAATAGACATTCATCCGGGCGCGACTATCGGCAAGTATTTCATGATCGATCACGGCACGGGCATCGTTATAGGAGAAACTTCTATAATAGGTGAACATGTTAAGATGTATCAGGGTGTTACCATAGGCGGACTTTCAACACGTGGCGGACAGGCACTTAAGGGAGTTAAAAGGCATCCCACCATTGAGGATGATGTTACGATTTACGCCGGAGCTTCAATACTCGGAGGCGATACGATAATCGGAGAGGGAAGTGTTATCGGTGCCAATGCGTTTATTACGGCTTCTGTTCCGGCTAACAGCAGGATTAGTATGAAAAATGGCTGATGTTTCGTGCAGTTGTTACAGAATATGACTATATATTAAATAAGACTTTTGCTCAGTGATCTACATACCTTGAAAGGGTGAAAAATGTAGATGCCATCGGGGCGGAGGTCTTATTTTTTTATAAAAAACTATTGAATTGTTACAGTATGAGTGATAATATTTTAATATATGTTAATAAAGTATTTCGAATGGGTATGCAGTACTATGCCAATGAGGAATGTTTATCATGTTCGAAAGGGGTGATCAATGGAAAAGAAAGTAATTTGATTTTATGAGCACAAGAACACAGTCATTGTTGAAAAAATTCTTTTACTTTTTTTTATTTTGCTCTAAAGGAAATAAAAAAAGCATCCGATAAAGGAAATAGCAGGTAGTGGATAATGCAACGTGACTTGGAGGTATGTGTTCTATGATGAGATCACTTTGGTCAGGTGTTTCCGGACTAACAACCCATCAATTGGAAATGGATGTTATTGGCAATAATATTGCCAATGTCAATACAACAGCATATAAATCACAGGCAACGGGTTTTTCTGACGTTCTTTATCAGACTGTAAAGAACGGAACCGGAGCGGGAGATAACGTTGCGACTACAAATGCTGCTCAGATAGGACTTGGATCGAAGGTTTCCTCAATTTATACAAACATCTCGAAGTCGGGCTCGATGCAGACTACGGGAAATGCCTTCGATATGATGATCACAGGAGATGCATTCTTTGTGATAAGTCCTGACAACCAGACCAGGAATTTTAGCAGGGACGGTGCGTTTACGATCGATGCGCAGGGAAGTCTCGTAACCCAGAATAACGGATATTATGTTATGGGTGTAATGGGTGAAGACGGAATCAGACCGGGAGCAAATGTGACGAGACTTGATCTTATTACTGATGCAACTAAGACGATAGGCGGAACTGCAACATCCGCATCATATTTCAGAGGGAATATTGATAGTCTTGACGGCACTTTCGATGAGGCAGACGGCAAGAACGTCAGACTTGAAGTATTCGGCAATGACGGAAGAACTTATACTCTTAAGTTTAAGCTGACAAACGGAGGAGACGACGCAGACAATACTTATTCGCTTTCTCTTGCGTCAGTACAGGACGATGAGGGTAATATTCTTCAAAACACTACAGATACCAATATCAATCTTGTTTACAGCAAGGGTTCGGGAGAGCTTATAAGTGCAGGGGGCAACGAAAACGGAATCGTGACCATGTCATTCGGAGGCGGAGCTTCGATGATTGGACCTCTCAATATAGACTTTTCAAATACGACAAACTATGCAGGCACAACTGCATCTCACAACTCTACAATTTATGCGTATAAGGGAGATGTGAGAGGGTTAAATGTCGGATATGCAAACGGAAGTATGACCGGAATGTCCATTACGGACAACGGATCGGTGTTTGCAAAGTATTCCAACGGACAGACTGTAAAGATCGCACAGATAGCTGTTGCGGAATTCAACAATGCCATGGGACTTGAGAAGGTTGGCGACAATCTTTATGCGGAATCCCTTAATTCGGGACAGGCGCAGATTGTGGATGTTACTGCCGACGGAGGGTATATGACATCCGGAGTGCTCGAATCCAGTAACGTAGATTTATCGAAAGAGTTTACTGATATGATTACGACACAGAGAGGTTTCCAGGCTAACAGCCGTGTGATCACAACATCTGATGAGATGCTTCAGATCCTCAGAGGTCTGAAACGGTAAATTGGAAACTAAGAACTTTTTTTGCGAAAGTGAAATTTTGTAACACAGGGCTGAGCGTGGGTTCAGCCCTCTTTTTATGGAAACTGTGTTTTTTTTGTGAAAAAGTGGTTGCGTTTTAATATCCGATGGGGTATATTCATCTTACGAGATGACGAAATATAGTTTTTTTGAAAAAATTTTTTTGTGTTAGCGCTTTCGTTATAACGTGTTTAACTTAGCAAAATAAAGGGCAAAGCCGCCGGAAGGCGGTGACGCAAAACTAGAGGGTCTCAATCACGTATGTGACAGACAGCCAGTTGCTGGCGCTGGGTTAACTGCGCCAAGATGAAGACCGAGCTGCACTTTTACAGACGGTCTAATTTTATGCAAGTTACGGTACGGATTTTGTTCAAGGATGAACCATCGTAGTATTTTTGCGATGCGTACTATGGAAACGTAATTTCATCGACACTGGCCTCTAGAACTTTGCGGTTGCCTGATAATTATTAAATTATTTAAGGTATCATGCGAAGACCTCAGGGTTGGATGCACGATATCTTAATTTATTATATTTACGTTGCAACCGATAACTTGTATGAGATTCCTCAACAATAGCAAGAGTATAGGGACAGAGAATGGCAGAGGTCAATTTAAAAAAACTAAGCAGAGCGGAACTTTTGGAGATGATGATCAACTTCTCGGAAGAGGCCGACGAAGCTAAGAGGCGTGAACAAGAAATTAAAGAAGAAGTCGAGAAAGAGAAGCAACAACTTCTTAAGGAACTTGCGGAAGAAAGAAGTAACCTGTTAAAGAGTTTCGACGAAGAAAAGGCACAGATGAGAGCCAAGTTCAATGAACAAAAGAATCAGATGCAGGAGAAGTTCGACAAGGACATAACCGGTCTGAAAGCAAGGCTCGCCAGAGAAAAAGCGGAGTTACAACAACAGGTTGACGATGCACTTGAGAAGATTGAAAACTCGCAGTCACTCGCCGAAGCGTCCATTCAGTTGGGCGGCATTATGGAAGCAGCTCAGAGAGCAGCCAACATCTATGTTGATAATGTTAAAAAGAATGCGGAAGCTGAGTACAAAGAGCTTATGAAGGGCATTAAAGAAAGCAAGCTCAGAATGGCAATGTACGAGAAGACGCAGATGGAAAACATAGATGCAAAGGTCAATCAAGCTGTGGAAAAGGCAGTTGCACAAAGATTGTCTCGTACAGGTTCCATTGAAAGAGCCCGGACACATGAAGAAGCTTACACCGGAACATTGGGCAGACCGATGACACGTGGTGAAGCATACTCAGGCGCAATAGAAAAGCCTAGGATATATAAAAGAGAAAAAGACTGAGAGCACAGATGGGTAAACAAAAGAAAGAACAGGCAAATCCTTTGCAGGAGCAGCAGGAGCAGGTTAAGCCTTCTCTGGATCAGTTAAAAAGCGAACTGAAAAGGGAAAACAGCAAAAAGGAATACAAGAAAGTGCTGAGAAATACGTTGATAGTAGTCGTTGTAGTCGCGGCACTTGCGGTACTTGTTTCCAGCTTTTTCATAGCAGTATTAAAAGTAACAGGAGATAGTATGACGCCGACACTGGAAACCGGAGATCTGGTGGTAGCTTATACTAGAACATCATTCGAACCCGGAGAGCTGATAGCTTTTTACTACAACAACAAAGTTCTGGTAAAAAGAGTCGTGGGTTCACCCGGAGATTGGATCAATCTCGACGCAGACGGCAATGTATCTGTAAATGGGGAATTACTTGATGAGCCGTATGTAGAAAAGAGTTTTGAACCGACTGACCTGACATTTCCATATCAGGTTCCGGAAAACAGGTATTTTGTACTTGGAGATCACAGAAGTGCTTCGATTGATTCACGAAGTAGCGTGGTCGGATGTGTAACCAAGGAACAACTTATCGGGAAAGTTGTGTTTAGAGTTTATCCGTTCAGCAAATTCGGAGGACTGTAAGCAAAAAATGTAACTAGCAGACAATAATGGGTAAAAGGGTAAGAGGATAAGAGATATGCGCAAAGATTATGAACACCGCGCAGAAAACTACATCAAAAAGCATCAGAATTACAAGAAATGGCTTGCTTTTGTTTTATGCGTTGCAATCATTACAGGTTCTATCACATTGTATGTGCTTAACAAACCTGCTGCTGCGATGACTGAAGAGGGAGCACAGTCAGTTGGTCTTGTAATGGAAACGGCTGATGACGATTTTGAGAGCGGTTTGATCGAAGAGATGAATCAGGAGGGCGATGACAGCGGGGACGACGCCGATGCCGGTGATGAATCTGGCGACGGTGATGGCAACAGTAACGCTGAAGAAGTTACTGTTGAGGAAAACGCTACTCCCGAGGATGAGAATAACTCTGATGATTCCATTGTGGAGAATAAGGACGACAGTGAAGAGAAGAAAGCTGAAGAGGAAAAGATCGATGAAGCTGACAAAGAAAACACTGTTGAGTCTGCTGCTTCTAATGGAACAACCGTTAAAGAAGAGGAAGAATCTGATTTAGCTTCTACTGCATCAACAGAAGCATCGGACGCTGCAAGTACGGCATCATCTGAGATGTCTACCGAAGCATCAACAGAAGCATCTTCAATTGAATCCCTGGAAGATTACAAAGATGTGATCGTAACAGTAAAATATGTGGATTCACATGATAAAGAGATTGCGGAATCAAAAGAACTTTCTATCACAGACTCCTTTGATATCAAGAAGGATGCTAAGAATTTTGAGGGCTATTTCTTTAACAAAGCGGTTATCGGTGATGACGAGATCGTGAAAGTTGAGAAAGAGACCAAAGAGTTTGCTGCATCTGCTAACAGCGAAGAGAATAAGGACAGCGCTTCACTTCTTACCGATGTAAAAGACGGAACAGTTGAACATTATATATATAAAGTAACAACTGCTGACGGCGAAGTAAGAGAGCTTGAAGAAGATACAGAGCTTGATCTTGTATACTATCCTGCAAATACAAAGACAGAGTTTGTATACTCGGATGGTGATGCAAAGGTTAAGGTTGTACTTACTAAGCCTGATGTATTCCCTGAGGGAATTGAGCTTACAGTTACAGAAGTTGAACGCAATACAAAGGGATATAATTACGATGCTTATCTTGCCGCACTTAACAGCAAGGCAGGTGAGATTGCCGGTGATGGCGGAGAAGAAGACGCAGCGGCTGTAGAATTTGATGAGAAGAATACTGTACTTCTGGATATTGCATTCCTGCTTGACAATGTAGAGTACGATCTTACAGATGGAACAGCTTCTGTTTCGATTGAGTATACAAACAACAAGATCTCAGCAGATCTTGATACAGACAATTCAGAGGAAGTTACTATAGTACACCTTCCTCTTACAGATGAAGTAAAAGAGAAATTTGATTCAACAAGTGAAGCTACAAGTATTTCAGCCAATGATATTCAAGTAGAAGTTTTTGATGACGGAAAAGTCGATCTTGGCGATTCAAGTGATAACGTTTCATTCCAGACTGATTCATTCTGTGTTTTCGGTGTTATAAAGAGTGCAAACGGACGTTCCTGGGTGGGAACAAAAGACTATTCCTCAAATGAGATCATAGATATGCTCGGTGATTCTACATACTTCGGTGTCGTTGCGAACGACTACGACGGATGTAATAACCACAGTGAAGCAAACATAGCCGTTAAGAATATTAAAAATGTTCAAGACTATACAATTGGTAACTCGACACAGACATATCAGAAAATTGGCGATTATAAGATTACGGTTAATAAAGTTGTAAATGGTGCAAAGAAGACAGGAAAGTTCTTCTTCGCGGTATATCAGGATGCTGAAGGAACCAGAAAGATTCAGGGAAGCGACTTTAGTATTACAACAGGTGCTGACGGAAAGGGATCTTATACTTTAGATTACAAGCACCTTGGACAGAATTCTCCGAGATTGTATGTCTTTGAGCTTGATAAAGAAGGCGGAAAACCGGTAAAGAACAATGAAAAGTATGGATCCTATACTGTTACTTACGGCGCTAACGGATTTGATGGCTTAAATGACAGTATGGCATTATATACCGACAACTTTGTCGAGAATATCGGTGGCAGAACAAGAGAACAGATTGGAAGACTTATCCAGCATATTGACGGAGCAACAATTTATTATAAGAAGTCCGGCGGAGCATATGGATGCATTACTTACGATCATGGCGCAAGAAGCGGAAGTCAGTATTTGGAATATACCTTTAACGGAGAGTTTCCGGTTAATATTGACAACTTACTTTCAAAGGCAGCAAATGCTGCAGGTGAAATTGCACTTGCAAAGTCGAACGGAAGCGTAGAGGTTGCAAATGTCGTAGCGACGGATGGCGGAAACCTTTGTTCGGATCTTACAAGATATTACTTTAATAAGAATGAAGATAACTATGCTGTAAACAACGGATTTAGTGTTGGAGGCAAGCTCCTTGTTATTAACGTAGATCTTACAAATGTTCGTTCTTATACATTTAACAAGATCAAGGTTAATGGCTTGGGTACAGGTGACTGGAGTGAAGTAGCCAACCAGATAGTTCTTAACCCTGTAGTTGAGAAGTGTTCACGTTATGTTCCTTATGAAGGAAAGCTTAATGTAGATATTTCATCCGGAGCTCTTGTAGCACCAAAATGTACTGTTGAATGTACAGGATCATACAGTGGAACAATCATTGCAAGCAGTGTTATCAAAAGATGTGAGATTCACAAGATGGTTGTAAGAAAGCATCTTAGCATGATGGCTTCAACAACAGTTACAAACACAGATTCCACACGTGTTCCTGTTGAACTCAAAGTTGGAAAACTTGTTGACGGCAAGACTCCTGAAGCAGAAGATGTATTCTCATTCACATTAAAGAAATATAATGAGCAGAATAAGGGATGGGAGACAATTTCAAACGATCTGCACAACGATTTTGATAAGATCAGCTACACAATAGAAGATCCTCAGTCGCTTGGTATGGAGTATGGCAAGGGTAATGTATATTACTTCATGTTCACTGAGAATGATACAACAGGTACTTATATTAAAGATACTTCAGCACTCCTTGCAAAGGTTGAGTATGAAGAAGGCCAGGGTGATGCAGCTATTAAGGGTATCTCATACTACAAGATAAGTGCAGATGATTTGGCTAAGCTTAATGCTAAGTTTGATAAGAAGTATTTCAAGAACGAGATAAAAGATAATATTTGCTTCAACAATAAGAAGATACAGAACTTTGATCTTGGGCTTACCAAGTTCCTTAACGGAAGTCCTCTTCAGGATAACAACCTTAAGTTTAACTTCTGGGTAAGACTTGTTAAGACTGACAATAACGGATCAAGAACAGTAGAAGGCGGAGACAGAAGAAAGTATCCTGCAGCTATGAGCAGTATTACCAACAACGGAAGCAAGATTGAGTATCCTGTTGATGCTGTAGCTTGGGGACTTGAGCATGGAAATACCTACTACTTTGTATTTGGCGAAGGCTCAGCAGATGCTTCAAATACTACGCAGACTGTTCTCGATAAATCAGTTGTTGTAGCAAAGGTTGACTACTACGTTGACGGTGAAAACCTTAATAAGACATATTACAGAATCACAGACCAGGCAACAGCGGAAGCAATTCTTGCAAGTCCCGACAGCTGTGCAGGTATCGTTGATCAGTGCAATGATTCAACAGCCGTACCTGAGGATAAAGCAGGTTTCTATAACAAGTCATCGGTAAAACTTGTACTTGTTAAGAACTGGAAGCAGAATTCAACAAACGGTATCTTCGATGTAACCGTAAAGATCAAGAGACGTGTTGAAGGCGGCGAACTTGAAGATTACAAGGATGTTGTTATCAGCGCATCCGATTGCAGCGAGCATGGCGGAAAGATTAGCTCAAATGAGTATGTAATTGATGAACTTGAGACATGTGATGCAAACGGAAATAAATATGAGTACGTTGCAGAAGAGTATTACAACAACGGCTCAGAACTTGTAAGACTTAATCCTATTAAGAGTGTAACTACAGATGCTACCGGAAATGTTATTTCACAGTCTTCCGAAGCAGATGAAGCAGTAGCATCAGTAAACGGATACAAGCTTACAGATGTAACAGTAACATATGACGAAAGCGGAAATGTAAGGGTAGAACTTACAAACGATCCTTACATCAAGATCAAGAAGAGTTGGACACTTAACGGTGTAGATGTTCCTTACAACGGAACAAAGGATTTTGGAACCGTATTCGTTAACCTTTATCAGTCAAATGGTGATGGATCACCGGAGTTCGTAAGAGGACCTATAGCTCTTAGCTATGGTAGCGAGTGGACAGCTGAAGTACCTGTACCGGGGCTTGGAAGGTACTACATTGTAGAGTGCGATTCTACAGGTGCAGTTGAATACCGTCAGGCTCCTAAGATTACATACTATGCATATAACAAAGATGCACAGACCATGACCTCAACAGAGTGGACACAAGTTTACGGTGAGGGTGGAAACATTACACTCGTTGTTGCTAACGAGAGAAGTGGTAATGTACTTCCTAACTCCGGTGGAATCGGTGAGTTTCCTATTCTTGCAATAGGTCTTGGAACAGCTTTGACAGCAGTTCTTGGTGGAAGTGCATACAACATACGTAAAAAGAAAGATGAATCTGAAGAAAAAGAGGAGTCTTGAGAACTTTGAATAATTGATTTTAAGCAATATGGATTTAGAGCAGAAATGCTTTAAAACAGGTGCTCATTTGCATCGGATATATATTGAACGACATTATAAAAAAATAAACTGACACAAGATTCAAAGAAGGAGAAGAAGATGAATAGAATCAAGAAACTGATAGTAGGATTCCTTGTATCCGCGATGGTACTTGGAATGGCAATCACAGCCTATGCGGCTGCCGGAACAATTACAATTACTAATGCAATAGCAGGACAGACATATGACGCTTACCGCGTATTTGACTTTGTACCTGCTGATGAAGCAAATGCCGATGCAGGTGGTATTTACAAGCTTGCAGCTAAGTTTTCAGGTCTTCCTTCATACACATACAGTGATGATGGAAACAGTGTAGCAATGAGTTCATTCTTCACGGTTGGTGATAATGATATCCTTGATACATCAGGACTTACTTCAGCAGAACAGGCTAAGGTTTTTGGTAAGGCTGTACTTGCTTACGCAAAGGCTAACGGAATCTCAAATGACGGTTCAACAATAGCTTCAGAAGATGGCGTAGCTACAATTCAAGTTAGTGAATATGGTTACTATGTAGTAGATTCATCACTTGGTAGTGCCGTAGCAGTTGATACAACAACTCCTAACGCAGGTATTCAGGAGAAGAACAGCGTTCCTGAAATCAGAAAGCATGTTAATACTGCTACAAATGAGTCAACAGTTTACGGTGATAAGACAGGAAATGATGCACAGATCGGTGATACAGTAGAGTTCACTGTTGAAGCAGATCTTAAGATTGGCGGTGAGAACTATGCCATCGTTGATACATTGACACCCGGACTTACACTTGTAGATGTTCAGGACAGCAATGTTTCTTTCTCAGACAGTTCTCTTGGTTTCAGCATCGACAATGCTTATGTTGACGAGAACGGAAATAAGGGATTCAAGATTACATTTGAGGGTGAACCTAAGTCTGATACAACTGCAACTGTTACATATCAGGCAGTAGTTAACAAGGATGCGGTTATCGCATCTGAGGAAAACATCAACGAAGCTTTCCTCATCTATGGTAACGGAACAGAGACAACTCATGTTACAACAAAGACAATGACATATCCTCTTCAGATCAAGAAAATCGCTAGAGGTGATGCGTCAGGAAAGGTTCTTCCCGGAGCAGAATTTAAGGTATACAGAGAGAGCGGTGATACACAGCTTAAGTTCACAAAGGTTTCAGATACTGAGTACAAGGTAGATCCCGATGGATCGGTTGATGCAATCGTAACTGTTGCTGAAGCGCCTCTTACAATCTTAGGTCTTAATGCAGAGAATTATATTCTTGAAGAGACACAGGCTCCTCAGGGTTACAATCTTCTTGAGAGCACTGTAGGTAATCATAAGCATGCACAGCAGGTAACAGTAGCAACTTCTTCCAATACAGGAGCAGTTCAGACTGCAACGGTTGAGGACGGAACAGGTATTACACTCCCTCACACAGGTGGTATCGGTACAACAATCTTCTACATCATCGGTGGAATTCTTGTTGTAGCAGGTATTGCATACTTCATCGTTCGCAGAAAAGCTGACGCTGAATAATATAATATACAAGGGATGAAAAAGTTTAATTGTTTTGAATCTTGTTGAATTAGTTGGATAACAGTATTCTTCGGGGGAAGATTATTTCCCCTGAAGAATATATATTCATAATCCTAAAGATTCTTTGAAAATAAACCGATATGGTGAAAAGATAAGAATTGCTTAGATGAAGAAGAACCTAAAGAAAAAAATACCCAACATAATATTTGGATTGATATTTATCGCCGGACTGTGTATATTTTTATATCCTTCAGTAAGTAATTATATCAATTCGCGAAATCAGAGCAGAGCAATTTCTAACTACGAGGAAATGGTTAAAAACATTTCCGAAGAAGATTATTCAAAGATGTGGAGCGAAGCAAAGGCGTATAATGAAGAACTTGCTAAAAAAGCTCTAAATTTCGATCTTTCTGATGAAGAAAGGGAAGAGTACAATAAAATTCTTAATGTATCCGGAACAGGAATAATCGGATATATTGAAATTGAGAATATAGGGGTCAACCTTCCAATTTATCATGGGACCGACGAATCGGTTTTACAGGTTGGTATAGGACATTTGGAGGGAACATCGTTTCCCACCGGAACTAAAAGTACACACGCAGTCCTTTCGGGACACCGAGGACTTCCGTCCTCTAAGCTTTTTTCTGACCTCGATCAAATGATTGTCGGGGATACGTTTTTACTTCATATTTTAGACCAGACTTTTGCGTATCAGATTGATAAGATAAACATTGTTCTTCCGGAGGAGACCAATGATCTTGCAATAGTCGATAATGAAGAATTCGTCACGCTTGTTACTTGTACTCCTTACGGAGTTAATACTCACAGGATGCTTGTAAGAGGTAAGCGTGTTGATTATAGCGAGGAATCAAAACTTATAGTACCGGCAGATGCCTTAAGGTACAACACCATGGTAGTGGCACCGTTCATCGGGGCACCGATTCTTTTAATAGCTTTTATAGTATATCTTATTAGGACGTCAAAGCCTAAAAGGGTAAAGGGAGCAAAGCAAGGGTAATTGCTCTACGAGGTATTTGTTTTATGATTAAGGTAAGAAAAGTAATTAGCCGAACAGTAGTTACACTTATGGCTGCTTTGATGGTTTTTGGGCAATCAGCTGTGACGGTAAATGCCAGAGGAACCATTGATACATCAAAGAAAGGTTCGCTTAGTGTGACATATAATTTTGGCGCAGACAAGATGTTTGACGGTGTTAATTCACGCATCTACAAGATCGCAAGTGCTACCGAGGGAGGTTCATTTGAGCTTGATGCGGGATATATCGACAGATCCTCAATAAAGGATTTGAGCGGTATTACAGATGAAGCCAAAGCACAGCAGGAGTGGAAACAGATCTTAGATGATGTTTTACAGTATGCTGTAAGCGAGCATCAGCCGGATCAGACAGCTGTTTCAGCAAATGGTCAGGTTAAGTTCAGCGGTCTTGAGCTTGGTATTTATCTTGTAAGTGCCGATAACTATCAGGAAACTGAAAATACATATGTTTTCGCACCGTTCCTGGTATCGGTACCACAGCTTGACGACAATGACAACTGGGTATATGATGCACAGGCGGGCACAAAGTGCGAGAAGTTCGACAGAATGGTTGATCTTGAGCTTCATAAGAGATGGAATGATGAAGGATATACAGATAAGCGTCCTTCTTCCATTGATGTGAAGGTTATTAAGAACAACGAACTTTATCAGACAGTTAATTTGAATGATTCAAATAATTGGACATATTCTTGGAAAGAGAAGCCCGGTAATACATGGTCTTTTGAAGAAGTGTTGCCTTCAGATTCGGGATACAGTGCTTCAATTTCTGAGTCTAAGACATATAACGGAGATGTGGCATCGGAGATCTATACAATTACTAATACGTATACTCCACCTGCTGGTCCACCTCCGGGCGGTGATGAACACCATGAAGAGGATAATGGCGGCCACGGAGACGGCGGCGCTACAGAGTTTCCTGATGTTCTCGGTGCAGTAAGAAAGCTCAGCGAGCTTCCTGCTGTTTTGGGTGCAAGAAGACTTCCACAGACAGGTCAGTTGTGGTGGCCTCTTCCCATACTTATTATTGTAGGTGTTGCACTTATAGTAAAGGGAATCAGAAGGAACAGAAATATTTAATACACGTATATACCCCATGGGATAAAACTCATGGGGTAATACTATATAAAAAATGTGAGGGGCAATAAATTGAAAAAGATTCCAGGTTATCTCTATATGTTTTTTGGTGCAGTGCTTATTTTTATCGCTGCACTGATAGTTAAGAACAATTTTGATGAAAACGCAGAAGCCGGAGCAGCATCTGATAGCCTTCTGACCGGTGTTATCGAACAGATGCCGGGAAGGGTTATTGAACCTGAGTTATCCGGAGACATGCCGATTGTAGATGTTGACGGAAGAAGTTTTATAGGAACAGTAGAAATACCATGTAAGGGACTTTTGCTTCCGATTCAGAATGAGTGGAGCAATGACAATGCCAAGGTTTCTGTATGTAGATACATGGGATCTGTATATGAGAACAATCTTATTGTCGCAGGACACAATTATATTGAGCATTTCGGCAAACTTAAAGAACTGAAAACAGGTGACAAAGTTATTGTTACCGATATGAATGGCAGAAGCTTTTATTTCCAGGTTTCTAATATGGAAACTTTGGGAGCGTATGATACTGAAAAGATGGAGTCGGGAGACTGGGATCTTACTCTTTTCACATGTACCATCGGTGGAGCAAACAGAGTGACTATCCGCTGCGAGTCTACAGGAGAAGCATCGCAGGTCGGAGAAGTTCCCGATGTCATAAAGGCTGCTGAAGAAAGTAAACATATTAGGAAACGTAAATAAAACAAATATAAAGCATCTACATTTATATACGCATCAATCCGATATAGAAGATATATCACAATAAAGAAACTTATATTTTATAGAGTTAATAAAGATTTTAGCACTCTATTGTGGACAGTGCTAATGTTACATTATATAATGACAGTACAAAGAATCCATGGAGAGGAGTTGATGCGTGATGATCATAGTAAAAATGAATGATACAACTGTAGAATGTAGCATTGCCGCATCAGAGCTTCATGAAATCGGACTTACTCCCGAAGCAGTTATTAACGGTGCGGAAAATACATCATCTTTTTTTGCTAAGCTTAATAAAGAAGTGGGACAGCAGCTTGGATACGATCCAGAGACTGAGGTCATGATGATGAGCAAAAACATGATGATGGATGGCAGTATCAGAATTTTTGCGGTTAAGATGAGCAACGAAGATATACAGACAGCATCTGATCGTATTAAAGGAGCAGCAGAGACGGTTCTCAGAATTCTTACTCAGGAAAAGGTTGATGAGATCAAGTCAAAGAATGGCAGAGATAAAGGTATTGCATTAAACGAAGTTATAACAAACGTCAGCGAGGCGATAAACAGGATTTACGGCAGAGATAAGTTCTATACTCTTCCGGAGGAAACAACAAAAACTCCTGAGACCAGCTATCAGCCACTTTCAGAATATGCGGAGTACATGGTTGAATTTGATACTTTTGATGAGGCTAAACGTTTTTCAAAAGTGGTTCAGAAACTTCCTATAGTAGATTCTTCTTTATATAAACTTGAAGAGGGCTACTACATGATATTGGGATTATTGTCATCGGACGAGAGTGTTATATACGATCTCAGAAGAGCAGGAGTCGAGTATTCAAATATGCTCGTGGTTAACGCGACGGAAGCGATGTATGTCAGAGAGCATGGAGATCGCTTGGTAGGAAGCGATGCGATAATACATTTAACAGATCTTTCCAGATGAGGATGAATATTTACAGTATGAATGATTACATTACACTATTTGATTTTTCTGGAATATATAATGAAGAGAGCTTTTATCAAAACGATAAAAGCTCTCCTTTTTGTATTATAAATTGCAGAGATATTCCGGGAACGAATTGCATGTGCGATGATGAGGCAATTGCACAGATAAAAAAGAGAATAAGCGAAAAAGCTTTTGAAATGACGAAAGATGCGGATGAAAACAAAAGACTTGCTGCTTTTGCCAAAGGAATCCACTTTATTGATTCGGGAAATTACCACTATATGTCCGCGATAATCACGGAAATGATAAAAGAGCCTTTTTCTCTTGTGGTTCTCGATCACCATCCCGATATGCAGCCGCCTATGTTTGGCGACATATTGTCATGCGGCGGATGGGTTATGAAGGTAATTGAGAATAACCCTTATGTCAGAGATGTTCATGTGATAGGTGCTGACAGAGAACTCATAGATAAGCTTGATAAAGATGATGCAAAACGCGTTAAATTCTATGATGTTTCGGATGTGAGAGATAAACTTCCCGAAACTCAATGCTCTGTATTCTTATCTGTTGATAAAGACGTTGTCAGAAGAGAAGAGCTTGTGACAAACTGGGATCAGGGCGAGATGACTAAGGAGGAACTCATCACGTTCATAAAAGACCTATTTAATAGTAGAGAAGTCATTGGAGTCGATATCTGTGGCGAATGTGCGCCTGACCAAGAGGGGATCGATGTAGGAAAAGAAGCGCAGATAAATGATGAATTCAATATTGAGATAATAAAGGGTATTGTAGATTTATGAAGTGGTAATCAGATTGACTTATATTTTTTAGACTATACAAGTATAAAAATATAAGTCAAAAAAACTTGTAATTAATTTTTACAAAGTAGTATTATTTACGTAGAGGGACTTATTACTCATATGAATGAAAAGGAGGAGCTGAGATGGTTATTGGATTCGTTATCTGGAGCATTGTAGCACTAGCTTTTGTTGTGATTGCCATTTCTACTTATAGAGCTGAAGAAGCAGTAGGATTTTTTACTTTTGTAAAGCCACCGGTGGTTAAAGATATAAAAAAATATAATAAGGCAGTTTCTGTCCTATGGCTTGTTTTTGCAATAGCACTTGAAGTTATAGGCATACCATTCTTGTTTTTAAAACAAAATTCTCCACTTTTCTTTGTAATGATTATTGGAGTTGTAGCTCTTGTTATAGGGCTTATGATTGCATATGTGAGACTTGAAGCTAAAGAAAAGATTTGAGATTGGAATTCTAAATTGATTTCTATATTATCCGGGGAGCCAATGGGACTTTGAGCAAAGCGAGAGCAGAACTTCCTTAAGCTAGCTTAGTGTGAATCCCGGAACCCATGCAGCGAAGCTGCGGGCGAGAGTCCCCCTTCCACACAAAATAAAAGGATTAACTCATACGAGTTAATCCTTTTGTTTCGTGCGGAAGATGGGACTTGAACCCACACGACATAAACAGTCACAAGATCCTTAGTCTTGCTCGTCTGCCAATTCCGACACTTCCGCATATATGTGCCCTAGAAGGGCTATCAACTTACTCACATTGCATTGGATGAAATCCAATGCAGGAGAAGGGACTTGAACCCTCATGTTGTTGCCAACACATGGACCTGAACCATGCGCGTCTGCCATTCCGCCACTCCTGCAAACAACGTAGTTAATAATACTCACTTTTTGGTGCTCTGTCAAGAGTTAAATTATTTATAAACGAGATAACAAAGGGTACAAGAAAAGTGTTTTTAAAAAAGCTGTGCTATTTTGTCGGCAAATGAATAGAGACGATTCATGGTATCACGGTTTTTGAAGTATTCTTTGCCAAGAAGACCGGCGCATACGCTGAAAGCCAAAGAAAATACAAAGCAAAGCGTCGACTTACTTATGAAACTTGCGCCGAGAAGTACGCTTGCACATATCAAAAGGGCTGCAAATATTACAATGCATTTAAGTAATTCCTGATTCATTACATTTATATAAAGCTCAATTCCTTCGCGCTCATCTCTGAGCTCTTCATCTGAGAGTACGTCCCAGTCGAGTTTGTCTAAATGTCTTAAAAAATCCCTAAATCTCTTTTCCATAATTCTGCTCCTCAATTCAATAGTTAACCCAAATTTCATAGTACATTATAGCAAAAAACATTTAATATACAATAATAATCCCGGGTTATGATAAAATAACAATTATGAAGAAGAAACTGATAATCTTGTATCTGGTTTTTACAATAATTCCACTTGCAATCTTGGATGCCGTCGTTATAGGGGGGATTCTGCGTGCTGAGCAGACCAAACGCTATCACGAGATGGAGAATGTGGCGAGCGCCGTAAAATACGCTTGTGCTGCGGAATTTGAAAATGCCGTGAAGGTTGCGAACAGTATATATACAAGTAAGTATATTTATGACTTCATGAAAACAGAATTTGATTCACCGCTTGATTACTACATGCGGTACAGAGACTTCTTTAATGATACTCTTATTGATGTCGTGGCTTCACAGAATGATGTGTCATACAAGCTGTTCATTGACAATAAATCTGTTGTGAACGGATCTCAGTTCCAGAGGATTGAATGTGCATATGATGAGCCATGGTATAAATTTATGAAGGAGAAAGGGCTTAAGTCCGGACTCTTTTTTGACTATAATACCAAACAGGTAGGTTTGGACTCGAATACGAGAAAAATTTTCTATTTCAAAGTGCTGGATTTCTACGATTACGGCTCCGAAAATGTTCTTCTTATTGATATCGATTACGGCAAATTCAGTCGGGCTCTCGTTAATATGAATTATGATCTTGATGCGTATCTGTGCGACAACGAAAAGATCCTTTTGACAAACGGTAAAGACATGAGTGTGGCAAAGCCCTACAGCTATGTGTCACAGCTTGAAAGTATAGGATACACCATGGATATGCAGATTTATAACCAGCTCCTTAAGATCCATGTTGTTGACAATAATTCGGAAATCAATAACTGGTGGGAAAGCTGGGGAATCTACCTGCTTATCCTTGCGGTAATGAACATTATTTTCCCGGTTCTTTTGCTTATCCGTATAAACAGGATCGCTTACGGTTATACACTAAGAGAGCAGGTTATGATAATGACGAGGCAGCACGCCGAGCTTCTGGCACTGCACAGTCAGATCAATCCGCATTTTCTTTTTAACGCGCTTGAGAGCATAAGGATGCACTGCATTATAAAAAAAGAGTCTGAGACTGCATACATGATCGAAAAGCTAGCAAAACTCCAGAGGCAGTATACTGAGTGGGGTGACGATAATACCACGATCGAAAATGAGGCGGATTTTGTAAATAACTATCTGGAGCTTCAGAAGTACAGATTTGGCGATAGGCTCTCTTATTCGGTTGATATTGAGCCTGATTGTAAGAAGTATCTTGTTCCCAAGCTTACGCTTGTTACTTTCATTGAGAATGCCTGCATTCATGGAATAGAGAGTAAGGTTTCGAACGGATGGATTTTTTTGAGGGTTCATACAAAAGATAATGATATGGTCATTGAAATAGAAGATACCGGAAACGGAATGAGCTCGCAGGAGGTGGAAAAACTTCTTACATCCATGCGGAATGCGGATATTTCAATGCTTGAGAAAAAGGGCCGGGTAGGCGTTGTTAACGCGTGTATCAGGCTTAAGATGGTCACTGATGATAAAGTTCTTTTTGGTATTGATTCGGAGGAAGGAATCGGAACAATAGTAACGATAGTTATTCCCGAAGAATGTTTGAAGAAGGGAGTTTAAGGTGTTCAAGGTTTTACTGGTTGATGATGAACCATTTATTTTACAGGGACTTAAAGTCCTGATCGATTGGGATGATTACGGATTTGAAGTGTATATCGCGCAGGATGGAAAGACTGCGTATGACATGATGAGAGAGCAGGACTACGATCTTGTGATCGCTGATATCAAGATGCCCGTCATGGACGGAATACAGCTTTTGAAAAAGATAAGAGAAGACGGCAATGACGTTTCTTTTGTGATACTTAGCGGATTTGCCGAGTTTTCCTATGCTCAGGAGGCGCTGAAACATAAGTGCTCCGCATATATCTTAAAACCCGTTGAAAAAGAGAGTCTTATCTCCATAGTCGAGAAGGTGATAGCAAGTAAAGAAGATAAGGAGATTGAGACAAGCCGCAACAGAAGATTTGAGAAGGCATATTTTGAGCAGTGCCTAAAGAGGGTGCTCAGAGGAAAGCACAGCTATGAGGATATCGATTATCTTGGCAGCAAGATAGATGCGTTTGATGATATGTGTTATGTGGGGATCGAGTTTGCGCCTGAAATAGACGAGCTTGAGACTATGGATGATGAAAAGAACAACCGCCTGGACAGACTTTATGACATTGCTGCGGAATATCTCGGAAATGACAGCTATCTACTTATGAGATACGGCTTTGGCGATGAAAACATATACGACATCGGTTTTCTGTACACGAGCAGTATCGGAAGAGATATAGACCAGAGCGACGAGGTCTTTTTAAAGGAAATGATAAAGTATCTCAAAAGAGTGAGCGGACTTCCTATTGTTATGCTCGTGGGAAGAATGGTTTCGGGTCTTGAATCCATTTCCACATCCTATACCAGCGTGAATATTCTTCATTCTTTGCAGGGATTTAGGGAGAAAAAAGATATTTATTTCTATGAAGAAGAGTATCAGATAAAAGATAAGGGAATCCAGCTCTGTAAGAACAAACTTGATGAGCTTATTTCCGCAATAGAACTTAATGAGAAAGTTAAGATAAAGCAGAAGGTTGATGAGTTCCACGATGAGATGAAAAAATCCGGAATCACCGGAAAGGCATATAACCTCAATATCAATTATCTCTTTTTCCAGCTTATTCATATTACGGGTGAGCAGGACAGTGAGGTCGATCAGGAAGAAATCCTCAGAAATATTTCGGAGAATGTTTATGAGCAGGGAATCCGTAGGGGCTCTAAGGCGCATCTGTACAGAATGGCCTGTGAGTATGGCGATTACCTTGGTCAGCTGCGCAAAAATGTCTCAACGGGCGTTCTTGCCAAGGTTGAGGAAGAGGTAAAAAACAATTACTCAAGCAACCTTACTTTGAAGGGGCTGAGCGAAAAGTATTATGTAAACAGTGCGTATCTGGGGCAGCTTTTCAGAAAGAAGTACGGATGCTCTTTTAAAGATTATCTCAACAGACACAGGCTTGATGAAGCGGCTCTTTTACTTAAGAAGACAGACGATAAGATCTATCTTGTCGCAGAAAAAGTGGGCTATAAGGATGTTGACTACTTTGTAAATAAGTTCATCGAGGCCAAGGGATGTACCCCGGCAAAGTATAGAAAACAAGAACAATAATTTGTCCTACTTTTATATATATTTCCTCCCATGTTTTGATTATAAATTTTTTATAAACTATTTATATAAAAATAAGGAGGATATCTTTTATGAAGAAGAAAGTTGTTAGCATGCTCATGGCAGCTTGCATGATTCTCGCAACACTGTCAGGGTGTGGATCGGGTGGAAGCTCATCAGATGGAAAATCTGCTGATAATTCCGGCTCAAAAGATGGAGTAAAGGAATTCACAGCATTTTTCTCCGTTCCTCATGCTGAAATCAATGAAGATAATGAGATTCAGCAGATCATTGCCGAGAAAACAGGCGTAAAAGTAAAAGAAACTTGGCTTACTGGTCAGACAGCAGAAGAGGCGGTTGGTACTCTTATCGCGGGTGGTGAATACCCTGACTTCGTAGATGCAGGTGACGGATCCGTACAGATGTATGAGGCAGGCGCACTTGTTGCACTTGATGATTATATCGACAAATATCCTAACATCAAAGAATTCTTCACAGATCAGGAGTGGGATTCACTTCGTCAGAGTGATGGACACATCTATTGGATCCCTCAGTTCTCTAATATCTATGGTGAAGAGAGAGTCTGCGCACATAATGACGAGGCTTTCTGGATCCAGACAAGAGTTCTTGAGTGGGCAGGTTATCCTCAGATTCATACAATGGATCAGTATTTTGATCTTATCGAAAAATATTACGCAGAAAATCCTACAATGGATGACGGAACAGCAAACATTCCTTACACAATTCTTTGTGAGGACTGGAGATACTTCTGTCTTGAGAATGCACCTCAGTTCCTTGACGGATATCCGAACGACGGTTCAGTTATCGTTGATGTAGATAACAAGAAGATTGTTGACTACAACACAACAGATACAGCTGTTAAGTACTTCAAGAAGCTCAATGAAGAGTACAAGAAGGGTATCGTTGATCCTGAGTCATTCACACAGACATATGATGAGTATATCGCAAAGCTTTCAACAGGTCGTGTACTTGGTATGATCGACCAGTGGTGGGATTTCGCATACACAGCAGGTGATGCTCTTAAGGCAGCAGGCCTTGATGCTAAGGGCTGCCAGTATGTTCCCCTTCCGATCACGATCGAAGAAGGTATGAAGAACCAGTGGCACAACTCAGGCGGAATTGTACACACAAGTTCAGGACTTGCCGTTACAACAAGCTGTAAGGACGTTGAAGGTGCACTTCAGTTCGTAAACGACCTTCTTAGTCAGGAAATCATGGATCTCAGATTCTGGGGTGTTAAGGACGTTGACTACCAGGTAGGCGACGACGGAATGTATTCAAAGACTCAGGAAATGAGAGACAACGATGCTGATACAGGATATAAGGCTTCTCACAAATGTGAGTATTCATATTTCCCTCAGTGGGAAGGAACAAGCAGAGATGGCAAAAATGCTATGAAGCCTGAGCAGCAGGAGACAGAGTTCTATGACGGACTTTCTGATAACCTCAAGAACTGCTTCAAGGCATACGGTGTTAAGACATACGTTGAGATGCTTGGAACAACACCTCCTCCCGGACCTTGGTATCCTATGTACACATTCTCACAGACTATGACTACAGCAACACCCGGCGGTACAGCAAGCAATCTTATGGATGAGTGCAAGCACGAGTACCTTCCTAAGGTAGTTATGGCAGATAACTTCGACTCCGCATGGGCTGAGTACATGGAAGCTTACAAGAAGTGCAAACCTGAAGACTTCCTTTCAGAGATGCAGACTGAGTTGGAGCGCAGAATTGCAGAGGCAGCTAAGTATACTAACTAAGTAAAACTAAGATTATAGCGGGCTTTCTTGGTATTCACAAAAGAATGCCCGCTATATTTATCTAATTTGGGGAAATTGAAGAAAACGAGGAGTGGTTATATGGCTCAGCAGAATAAAAAAACTCTTTTGGGCATGCCGAAAGATGAATTTATCAAACAAGTTAAAAGACAGTGGGTTCTTATCGTATGGTCATTATTCTTTTTTGCATACGGTATCCTTTTCTGTTATGCGCCTTTAATAGGCTGGCTTATGGGCTTCCAGCAGTATAAGCCAAAGGATGGAATTTTACATTCAAAATGGATCGGACTTGCCAAATTTCAGGCTCTTTTTTCCGATGCAACATATATCAGAGTAATCAGAAACACTCTTGCAATGGGTGTTATCAATCTTGTAGCTACAACTATAATGGCAATTTTATTTGCTATTTTATTAAATGAGATTAAGGGAATGCGCAAGAAAAAGGTTGTTCAGACAATCTCTTATCTGCCTCACTTCCTTTCATGGATCATTGTTACAGGTATTCTTCACGATGCTCTTTCGGGAGCAGGTATTGTTAATGAGCTTCTTACTAAATTTCATTTGGTTTCCCAGCCCATTAACTTCTTTGCACATGAAAAGTATTTCTGGCCTATCGTAGCCTTCGCAAATGTTTGGAAGGAAACAGGTTGGAATGCAATTATATATTTGGCTGCGATAACGGCTATCGATCCTGCTTTGTATGAAGCAGCAGCTATCGACGGCGCGGGAAGATGGGATAAGATCAGATATGTTACCATCCCCGGAATTAAGTCAACAATCATTATTCTTCTTATCATGAATGTTGGTAACGTCCTTAATGCAGGATTTGAGATTCAGTATCTGCTTGGTAACGGACTTGTACAGAAGGTATCCCAGACAATCGATATCTATGTTCTTAAATGGGGTATCAGCCAGATGGATTACTCACTTGGAACGGCTGCGGGTATATTTAAGAGTGCAGTCAGTATCGTTCTGATCTTGATATGTAATGAAGTCGCCAAGCGTCACGGCGAAGAAAGACTGTTCTAAGGGGGAAGCGCGATGAGTAATACAGTAAACAAGAAAAGAAAGATGTCAAAAGCTGACATTGCTTTCTATACATTTAACTCAATATTCATGACAGTGTTTGTAATAGTTACACTTTACCCTGTTCTGAATACACTTGCTATTTCGTTTAACGATGGTCTTGACGCACTTAGAGGAGGTATTTACCTTCTTCCAAGAAAATTTAGTGTCAAGAACTACATCACAGTATTTAAGAAGGATGATCTTCTTGTAGGTGCATATATTTCGGTTGCAAGAACTGTTGTGGGAACAGCCCTTTCGCTTATTGCCTGCGCTATACTTGCATTTATCGTAAGCCGCAAGAATTTCCTTTTTGCAAAACACCTTTCATTGTTCTGGGTAGTAACAATGTATGTAAACGGTGGTATGATCCCTGTTTTCCTTTTGTACAAGGGACTTCACCTTACAAATTCATTCTGGGTATATGTAATTCCCGGAATGGTATCCGCATTCAATATGCTCGTCATAAGAACATATATGAACGGAATACCTAACAGTTTTGAGGAATCGGCGCAGCTGGACGGTGCGGGATATACGACTATATTCCTTAATATTATTTCACCGCTCTGTAAGCCTGTTTATGCTACAGTAGCTCTTTTCGTTGCTGTATATCAGTGGAACTCATGGTTTGACGTTATGCTTTACAACAGAATGAGTGATAAGCTTACAACTCTTCAGTACGAGCTTATGAAACTCCTTGCTTCTGTAACAAGCCAGAGTACATCGGCTCAGTCGATGAAGAACTCGACAAGCTCCATTACACCTACATCAATACGTGCAGCTGCATCTATAGTTACGATGCTTCCTATCATCTGTATCTATCCTTTCTTGCAGCAGTACTTTGTAAGCGGACTTACACTTGGTGGTGTAAAAGAATAATACGAAAATATTATAAATTTTTTATATGCCTCGGGAAATATAAAGCTCGGGGCATTATTTTTTTATCGTTTTTTCATCCCGCACCTTGCCTTGTCTGTAATATAATATTGATACAAAATTAAAACTAAAGTCTTGGGAAAATGGACCGATAAATAAAAAGTAATTGGAAGCCGTAATTCTGTTTATATCATTATGGAGGGTCGCCTATTGACATCTAGAGATATAAGCCTGATTGCAAAGAGAAAGGTGCGGAATGCAACTTTTGACTTAAAACGACTTTTAAAGATCAGCTGGAGAAGAGTAGTTAGATTTTTGATCTCCTTGCTGCAGGTTTACTTGTGCTTTTTGCTTATCGAAACCGGAAATGTCACTCTGTTTAAAGGAGTGTTGCCTGTTTCTTTTATTAGCGGTGCATTTTTCCTTAACTTCTCATTTATTTTTCTTTTTATAGCAATAATTTATCTGATTGTGGGAAGTGATTACCTTTGCGGAATTGTTTCCACTACTGTTTCCTCTCTTATTGCAATAGTAAATCATTATGTTGTTTTGCTTCATGGAATGCCTCTCTCTTTTCAGGAATTGCAAAACTTTGGAACCGCACTCAATGTTATCCGGGGAATGACGATCACACCCGATGCCACATTCTTTAAGATAATGGGACTGTTCTTTTTCGGATTGTTCTTATCGATGGGGCTGTATGTTCTTAATGTAGGTAATTCTTCAAAATGGGGCGATACCCTTTGGAAGAGACTTATATATGCGATTGTTGCCTTTGGCGTGTTTGATATGGTGATTCTTTCGCCGGCTTCAAAAAAGCCTGAAAGCATATTGGCATGGTCGTGGCGTGAGGTCTATCCGACATACGGATTTGCACTTTGCAGTCTTGAGTCGTTCCAGAACCTGCATAACGTTGTGGAAAGACCCGACGGTTATGAAGTTGCCGATATTCCTACACTTAATATTTCAACCTGGTATACGGATGAGCGTCCCGACATAATAATGATCCTGAATGAGACATTCTATGATTTTAATGTTGTGACACAGCTTGAGACCGATACGGAATTTCTTCCTTACATTTCAAATATGGAAGATCTCAAAAAAGGTTATGCCGTTGTTCCTAACTTCGGAGGCGGTACAAATGCAACAGAATACGAGCTTTTGACAGGAAATTCGAACAGGCTCATCAATAATTTTGCTCCTTTTAATGTTATTGATATGAACGACAGTCTCAGTATTGTTTCCGTTCTTAACGAACTTGGATATGAGACAACAGCAATGCATTCTGAATCAGGCTCAAATTATTCAAGATACAGAGGATATAAAGAACTTGGATTTGACAATGTTTACTTTGGAGAAGAATTCAGGGATCTTGATTACTATGCGGACAGAGTTTATGCCACGGACAAGTCATTGTATGACAATATGATAAAAAAATATGAATCTTCCGTTGCGCAGCAGGCTCAGGGCGAATACGTACCGCAATTCATGTATCTTTTGACAATACAGAATCACGGAGGCTGGGATCAGAATCCTGCCGGTGAAGACATTATCCATTCCGTTAAAGAGTATGGTGCAGCCACATCTGTTTTGAACGAGTATCTGTCTTGTATGCAGACATCGGACAAGGCGTTTTACGATCTCATTCAATATTACAAAAACGTTGATAGACCTGTAGTTATCTGCATGCTTGGGGATCATTGTCCTTCTTTTGCATATGATGTGATTGATTCGGACATGGATTCCGACATAGAAGAATATAACTTAAGAAGAACACCGTTTTTGATGTGGAGCAACATTGAAACTCCTGCGGATTCATGGATCGACAGTATAGGAACTGTAAGCACCAATTATATAGTTCCTGAACTTTTAAAGGAGCTTGAACTTCCCAGACCTGCTTATTATCAGTATATGACTCAGATAGCGCCAAAGTATCCCGTGCTTGGATCGGGTATGAAATACATGGACGCAGATGGAACTGTACACTTGTATGATGAAGCGCCGATAGACGTTACAGGATATTTCTATATGGAATATAACAATATCGGCGACAGACAGGGAAATGTCCCTGATCTGTTTAGGGTGCCGCGATGATCAGAAAAATGACAGTTGAAGAATTTAATAATGTTTCCAAAGTGAACGTATCTGAAGAAGAGAAAGTAACACACATTGGTGAAATGCGTTTCTTTAAAGTGATCGGCATTTGCCTGTATGTTCTTTCGTTCATTTTGAATATATGGCTGCATGTGATCGTGCTTAAATACGCGCTTGTAAGAGTAGAAGCAATGAGCAGCGTTCTTTTCTGGCTGTTTTATATATGGTCATTTATTGCATTTACTCATGCGACGGTGTTTGCCGTAGATTTTATCTTTTCCGTTCTTCCGCCGGTTGTTTCGATACTTAACGGAAAGAAAAAGATAAACAACGAAGCCTACATGAATACTCTGTGGCTAGATTACGATAAGGACAGTCTTCCCGATGTAACGATCTCAATTCCAGTATATATGGAGGAGAACGGCGTTATATTCGAGACTGTATACAGAAGTAAACTTGCTGCGGAAGATTATAAGAAGCAGACGGGAAAAGAGTGTAATGTAATAGTTTCCGATGACGGAATAGGAGTGCTGCTTAAAAATGTAGGTACGATCGAATCTTTGGAGGATAAGATCGAAGAATACTCCAAGTTTGGAACTGTTGCGGGAGTGGAAGTTGGCTCCGACGCATACAGAGTTATAGAAAGAGTATATTACTACAGAAAGGTCAACGTAAGCTTTGTTGTAAGACCTCCTTACAACAGACCGGGAATATTCAAGAAGTCTTCAAACCTTAATTACACTCTTAGAATAGGACGCAGGGTTGATGAAGGTAATGAGATCAAAGATCTTGTTTGTGAGGGAGCAGAGTTTGAAGGTGGACATGCAGAGGGCAATATCCATACAAACTCCATAATACTTCTCATAGATAAGGACTCCGGTCTTCATCCTGAAATAATAAGTGCGATAGTACCTGAATTTACAAGAGACGATAAGCTTGCATATATTCAGTGCGCTACAAAGGCGTCAAACATGGAGGAAAACTTCTTTGCAAGACTTTCCGGAAGACAGGTTAACAACAATAATCAGAATGTCTTCCCGTGCATGGCTCTTAAGGGAATATTTGTCCCGCTTGTAGGACATAACGTATTTATAAGAAGAGAAGCGCTTGCCAAGCTTGGATACTGGCATGAGCACAGAGTTTCCGAAGATTTCGATCTGGCAATAAGACTTTATGCAAGAGGATGGCATGGCAAATACTCACAGGTTCAAGGTCTTGAATTTACCGAGTATGCTTCAAGAACATATTCAGAAGATGCCATGAAGGAATACAGATATACATACGGACTGATCGAGATGTTCCTGAGCGGTACGATGGAGTGGGGCAAGACTAGATGGTATGACGCTTTTTACATGATCATCTACTTCATTGCAAGAATAAACAATGTATTGCTCTTACCTTACATAGTTATCATCACACTTACGGGAATGCTTGACCTGATGTTCCTCGGATACGCTCTTTGCTGCATAGTATTTATCATACTTCCGTCGCTAAGAACAATATTACTTTCAAGAAAAATAAAGAAAGAGTACCTCTTTAGGATTTCCGAGAGCTTTCTGATGTTTTTCACTTTTTCCGGATGTACATTCCCTGCAGGAGCAGGTGCAGTAAAGTATTTCCTTAACGTAATAACCAAGAAGGAACACGCTTTTCCCGCTACTTCAGTAAGTACGCTGGTATATTCGTTTAAAGAAGGACTGAGATTCATTTACAAGTATTTCCTGAAAAACAAAGGCGTCCTTGTTGTATTTGTTTTCTGCGTTGAAAGAATACATCATATACTTTTGTATTCTTCACGGGTTGGAGCTGCAGAGGCAGCCTGCATATCAGAGCTGTTTTTGATAGCATTTGCTCCGTTTTTCATGACACCGCAGTTGTTCCAGCGAAAGAAAGGTGGAATTTTGGTTCGAAGGGAGTCTGATAATATGCTTAAATGTTACCACGCTTCTGTTTTCTTCAAAGAAGCAAGAAATTTTATTGATGAGAATACCGATAAGCATCTTTTCCTGTACGCGGTTGAGATTGACAACTTCCATGTCCTGAATCTTTGGTACGGACATGACGTCGGAGAAGAATACGCTGACAGGATTGGAGATAAGCTTGCTTATATAATTGACAAATTCGGTGGAGTTCCGGGATATATCTCCGGAGGAAACTTTATCTGTATTGTGCCGAATGGAGATGCTCTTTTGAACCAGATTCAGGGCGAATTGTCGGATTATGTAAAGACTGATCCGAAGTTCATGGGATTTTTCCCGCTTATCAGCGTGTATGAGATACGTGATACCACTCTTGCCGTAGAAAAAATGTATGACAGAGCGCTTCTTGCACTTGACGGACTCAGAGGAAACTTAAAAGAGCGTTCTGTTCACTACAACTCAGAAATGGACAAGAAGCTTGATGCGGAAGTAAAGCTGCTTAGGGATGTCCGCAGAGGTATTGACAGCGACGAGTTTACATTCTTTATACAGCCAAGATGTGACATAAATACAGGAAAGATCATAAGCGGTGAGGCACTTGTTCGTTGGAATCACAGAGAACGCGGATTTGTAAGCCCGGGCGAGTTCATTCCCGTACTTGAGAAATCAGGACTTACGCTTATCGTCGACCAACTTATCTGGGAGAAGGTTATAGCATGGCAGGGCAAAAGAATTAAAGACGGAGAAGAGTGCATTCCTGTATCGATTAATTTAACCCGTGCGGATCTTTTTTCCATAGATGTAAAAAAGACGCTTAAAGATCTGTGCGAAAAATACAAAGTTCCGCGCAGGCTCATTATGATCGAGATCTCGGATAAGACGTATAATGATGTTGATAAAGAAATCCTTGCTATGATAAAGGATATTTCAGATGCAGGATTCCCGCTTATTATAGATGGTTTCGGAAGCGGATATTCATCTATGATAATGCTTCAGGCTGTGCAGCCCGAAGTGATCACATTCAACATGAAGGTGCTTAATGATGAGGAAGGTCATATAACCAAGGCTGCAGTTATACTTCATACCGTTGCAAACTGCGTACAGGTTATGGACATTCCGCTTATTGTAAAGATGGTCGAGACAGATGAGCATGAGCAATATCTAAAGAAATTCGGATGCCGCTATGCACAGGGATACCATTACTATAAGCCTATGGATGTAAGTTCACTTGAAAAGATCATTAAGGTAAGAGAGAACGTGGATTACAGTGGAATAAAAGGCTGGTTGGAAGAGGCAAACGAGGAACCGGAAGAACCCGAAACTTCAGTAATTGAAAACTCAAAAGGTAAAAACTTTTTTCGTGAGATAGTCGATATCAGAAGACAGGTTAGAAGAAAAGTGGGGGCTGAGTGAAGGAGAAACTGAAAAAAACGCCTGTTGCGATCATATTTGTAATGGCTGCCAGCTTACTGCTGGCAGTCCTTTGCATAGCTTATTCTGTTTATTACCAGTATTCTGTCAAGTTGACAGAGAAGTACGGAAATGAAAAAGAACTTGCTGTTTCTGCGATAAGGTCCGCACTTCGTGATATGTCAAAAGAATCCGGTGAAGAGAATGGGCGTTTTTTGCTTGCTTCTTATGACACGGATAAGGAGAATCAAAAAGATATAGCTTATTCATACGACAATGCGCTGTGTGCGCTTGCGTTTATGGCGGATGGAGATAAAGAGTCTGCATCTGCTATTCTTGATGCCTTCATATATGCCGCGGTCAATGACAGGGGAGATGTGCAGAGAGTAAGAAATGCTTATTCTGCGGGAAACATTGTCGGAGATGTCTGCGGAAGTGTAAGACTTCCCGGATATTATGACAATGAGAGGAATATGTGGGTCGAAGATCCTTCGCTTGTCGGCAGCAGTAGCGGCAATCTGGCGTGGGTGTCCCTTGCACTTCTTTGGTATGACAAATTGTACGGAGAAGAAGAGGATACATATCTTTATACCAAAACCGCGGTTTCCCTTATGGACTGGGTTCTTGAGAATTGCGCGGACGAAAATCCCGGATTTATTGCGGGTATAAACGGATGGCCTGAAAATGACATGTCACAGGCGCAGGTGCTTAGTTATAAATCTCTTGAGCACAACGTTGACTGTCTGGTTGCTTTTGATGCACTCTATAAGCTTACGGGCGATGAGAAATATAATGAGGCTGCGCAGAATTCAAAGAAATTCATAGACAGTATGTATGATGCAAAAAAAGGATACTACTATACCGGAACAGCTTCTGACGGCATAACTCCGAACACGGGGCAGGTCGTTCTTGATGCGCAGGTGTGGACGGCACTTGCGGTTGACGGTGTTATCAAGGACAGACGTGTTCGAAAGAATATCGGTAAGATGAAAACGCCCGACAACGGATATGCTTTTTGTCTTGACGAGGCAGCAGGAGGGTTTTGGACAGAAGGAACGGCGTTTACGGCTCTTTATTATCAGGAGTGTGGAAAAAGAAGAGCTGTTTACGGAGCGATTGATTCAATTTGCAGAATTTTAAAGGTTGACGGTCGTATTCCCGCTTGCTCGGGAGAACGCATAAACACGGGAATGGATCTTTTTGACGGTACTCCCTGGATATATGACAGCAGTCCTCATATAGCCCCCGGAGCGTGGTTTGTAATGGCAATCGACGGATTCAATCCGTTTGATATTGAGATTTCGCCCGAGTCAAAAGAAAGATATGAAAAAGGAAAGCCTGTATACGAGGCGTTTGACATTCCCGGTATGAGAGAACAGCTTAGGGAAGAGCAGTTTGTCATTCATGCTGCGGGAAGCTATTCTGAAGATGGCGGAGAGGGGCTCTTTTACACAAACAGTCTGGAAGCACTTCAGAGTGCATATGATGCGGGCAAAAGAATGATAGAGATGGATTTCATGTTCACAAGTGACGGATATCCTGTCTGTGCGCACAATGCAGATGGTGCGTGGGCACTGGGATTTTCTTTTGGCAAGGCACCGAAACATAATGAGTTCATGAATTCAAAGGTTTATGACAGACTTACACCGCTTGATATCTATACTCTTGCGGATTTTATGCGAGAGCATAATGATATGTATGTGGTTACCGATATTAAGGAGGCTTCCGGTGCCGGAATCAAGGGAGTGTACGGGACTTTCTCAAAATGTATTCCGGATCTTATGAACCGCTTTGTGATTCAGATTTATCACGACGAAGAGTATGAAGTCGTGAAGGATGCGGGATTTTCGTATGTTATCTACACGCTTTACGCTGCGGATGAAGATGAGTGTGAGAGCGAAGCGATAATACAGAGCTGCAAAAATATGGAGCTTGTCGCACTTACAATGCCGGATGTCTGGGTTGACGACGCGGGATTTGTGTCTGAGATCAACGAAACCGGAGTGCCGCTTTTTGTCCATACCATCAATGATAAGAAGGACATGGATAGGTACAAAGCGCTTGGAATTGCGGGTTTTTACACGGATCAGGTTGATTGAGCGGATGGGTAGTGAGCTTGCGGTAAATGACATTTTGGAATAACAGAAAAAAATTTTTGAAAAAAATAAAAAATGGGTGTTGACGAAAGCCGCATACTTTGCTATTATAAACAAGTCGTCGCGAGAGAGATGACGACGGAATGCGGAAGTGTCGGAATTGGCAGACGAGCAAGACTAAGGATCTTGTGACTGTTTATGTCGTGTGGGTTCAAGTCCCATCTTCCGCACGATATTTTATCAAGGTTTATCACTTTTTGTGATAGACCTTTTTTCTTGCCTAACCCACATAACACGGTCTTTTATTAAACCCACACTCTTTTTATCTTCTTCTATCATTTTTTACATTTTCCATTTAAAGATATGAGTTTGTGATACTGGATGTGAAATAAAATTGTCTTTATTTCATTCCAAAAGTAGTCTGTTTAGTAGTTGGAAAAGAAGGCCAAACAGCTCAAGAACTATCTTGCATGCTTATAGATATAAGCTTGTGGTAAGAAATGTGGGTGAATAAATACCGGTGCATGTAATATTTGTTTTTTATTGATAATTGTGCTAAATTTTTGTGGTGATAAATATGCTCTATATGTTTACAATTGGTATGCATTTATTTTGATATGCAGTATGTGCGTTGATGTGTTATACAAAGAGGAGCTTTGCGACTTTTTGTTCTTGTTTTTTCATTTGGCATTCGCCAAAATGATTCAATGATTTTTAGGGATTTATTTTTGATTGAATAGGGCCGGTCGTGATGATGTTTTGTTAGAGGCACCGCACGTAAAAGCCGTGGAGGATGTGTACGGTGCTAAAGCGCGAAGAGGCACCGCACGGAAAGCTTGCGGAGGATGTGTACGGTGCGAAAAAGCGAAGAGGCACCGCACAGAAAATTTGTGGAGGATGTGTACGGTGCGAAAATGCGAAGAGGCACCGCACGGAAAGTTTGCGGAGGATGTGTATGGTGCGAAAACGGGAAGAGGCACCGCACGGAAAGTTTGCGGAGGATGTGTACGGTGCGAAAACGGGAAGAGGCACCGCACAGAAAATTTGTGGAGGATGTGTACGGTGCCTAAAGCCAAAAAAGACAAATAATAAGCTTTACACAGAGATTTGAAAGGAACAAATGTAGCAATGATAGATTACAGAAATGAGTTAATTGGACAATTCAATGAAATTCGAGGGATGATCAACACTCTTGAGAAAAGAAAAACAAGATATAAAGGATTAGATGACGGCAAAATTCTAGTTACATCATGCCGCGGCGTCCCACAATACTATTTTCGCAAGAACGGGGACAAGAAAAGAGAATACATCAAATCTGCGAGGAGGGATATGATACGCCTCCTGATTCAGAGAGATTATGACGAGAAACTTTTGCGTGAATTAAAACCGCTGATGAAGAGGATGGAGGTTTTTATAAAAGGATATGACATTGGAATGATTGACAGAGTTTATAGTGGTCTGTGTCGCGGAAGGAAAGAGATGATAAGTCCTATACGGTCTACGGAAGAAATGAGAATAGAAGAATGGTACAACAGTTTTAATGGTGGAAAGAACTCTGTGGAAGTGGCTGTTGCTCATAAGACAATTAAAGGGGAAACGGTCAGATCCAAATCGGAGAAGATTATTGCGGATTATTTATATAGTATGAAGATACCGTATGTATATGAACCGGAATTTTTGTTGAAAGATAGAAGACATATCTTTCCGGACTTTGCAATATATAGCGTAAGGAAAGATAAAACAATTTACTGGGAACATTTAGGGCTTGTTAATGATCCCGAATATGCGGTCAAGAATCTAAAAAAGCTGATATCATACGAGAAAAGCGGACTTGTACTTGGTGATACATTGCTTATATCTTTAGAAAGCGCAGAAAGTCCACTTGATTTTGAAGCCGTAAAAAAGAAACTTGAATCAGCATTATGAATGAGAATAATAGCATCTAGAAAGTATGGAGAGTATCGGGAGGTGCAGGAAAAGTAATTAGTGATTTGTCTTGCTTATTTTTGAATGTGAATATTTGGCGAACTTTCCAATTGAATTGGTTAAAAAATGTTAAGGACATGTTATACTTCTTTGTGGGGTATTAGTGCCCTTGGATTTTTTTGACATAAGGAGAATTACATGAAGAAACTAAGATTTTTACCCAAGATGTTGATTTTTGCTCTTGTTTTGGCTTCGGCTGCGCCTCTTGAGGTTCACGCAGATTCAAATGCCGACAATAAGGCGGCACTTGCAAAAAGAAGTGACCTTGATGAGACAGGGAAAATGCTTAAGACAAGCAAGACCATTGATGGTATAAAGTATTCGCTTACCATTGATCTTACAAAGTGGGACGGATACACAAATGTTGAGCAGTTTGACCATATTGAGAATCTTTTTTACGAGGTATATCCTCAGATGTACAAGAGATTTGGTGATTATAAAAAAGCCACAACAGATGTTACGATAGCGATTGAAAATGAAGGTTATGAGATTGCTTCGGCCAATTCGAAGAAGAACAGGATTCATCTTCATGATAAGTATTTAGATAAGCACTACGATCATTTCGATGTTCTGACTCATGAGCTTGCACATATTGTACATGGAGGTTTTGTGAGGGATAATCTTGAGTTCCCTAAATATTCCGAAGTATTTGCAGATTATTGCAGATATATCTATGCTTACAAAGACGGAAGATACAATGACAAAAACTGGGTGCTTCCCGATGCGAACACTCAGAAAACCCGCGAAACTTCAGTGAGATTTTTGGTGTGGCTCGATAAGGAAACATCTTCATCCAGCCGTGATATTATCCGCGACTTCTTTGAGGTTTGCTGCATGTCTGACTTCAAGAAAGAAAAGTGGGGAGAGATGTGGAAGAGTCTTTTCAAGGGTACAAAGTTTGAAGGCAAGACGATAGATGAAGTTTGGGAGATATACAAGAAGTCAGATTTTGCTTATCTTTCAGCCAAAGCGCCGGATAAGGATACAAAATCCGATCTTCTTAAGAAAACTGATGTGAGAAACTTTATCAGAAAGAACAGCTATTCATTTAAATAAAAAGAGTATTCCAAATTACTACCTGAGTTTTCGGGTAGTAATTTTTGATTAGAAAATTCCTCGTATTCAACAAGATGCTCTGCAGGGATGCACGGCTCGCGGAAGGCTTTTTTATTGAAAAGAAATGCTCTGCTATGGATGCGGCCTATGTGCATAATAAATTGAATTTATTAATGGGGTGAATTGGAGCAGGTATGCTATTGTGAGAGGCTTTGACGCAGAGGCACCGCACAGAAAAGTTGTGGAAGATGTATGCGGTGCGAAAAAGCGAACAGGCACCGCACAGAAAAGTTGTGGAAGATGTATGCGGTGCGAAAAAGCGAACAGGCACCGCACAGAAAGGTTGTAGAGGAAGTGTGCGGTGCGAAAATGCGGCCAGGCACCGCACAGAGAGGCTGTGGAGGAAGTGTACGGTGCGAAAATGCGATCAAGCACCGCACAGAAAGGCTGTGGAAGATGTATGCGGTGCGAAAGTGGGAACAGGCACCGCACAGAAAAGCGGTGGAAGATACATGCGGTGCAAAAGTGCGTAAAAGTACCGTATAGGAAAAGACATGAAAGAAATAAATTATTGCAATGATGGATTACAGTAGGAGATGATAAGCATATATCTCAAATAATTCTTGATGGTTAATAAAAATTCCTATAACTTAATATGTATTCAATAGAAAAACTCTGTGGAATTCGTTATCATAGCATTAGAACGGCGCCGGTAATAAAGCATGCATTCTTAGTTTTAATATCCGTGAATGCACAACAAGACATCACACTTTTTCCGAAAGATTTAAGTGTAAACCTTTTGGAAAATACGGATTTAGAGAGTATAGAGGAGACTGAGCTAATGACTATAGGAAAAGTGATACGAAAATACTGCAAGGAATTGGGACTTACACAGGAAGAAATGGCTAAAAGTCTTGGAGTGACTGCGCCGGCTGTCAATAAGTGGGAGAATGAGAATACGCTTCCCGATATCAGCTTGCTTGCACCGATTGCAAGACTTCTTGGAATATCGATGGATGAGCTGTTGTCGTTTAAAGAAAATCTGACTGATGAAGAGGTTGACGTTTATATAAAATCTCTATGTCAGAAACTGGAAAAAGGACTCTATGAGGAAGTGTTTGAATCTGCAAGAAAGAAGATAGAAGAATATCCAAACTGCGAAAAACTAAAACTTAACAGTGCGCTGATTTTTGAGGGTGCCCGATACGCGGCTTTACATAAAAAGGAGTGCAAAATTCTGAAAAAAAATGATGAGCATATCGCTGCATGGCTTCAGGATTTGATGGAATCGGGGGATTCGAAAATAAGAACGTCGGCCGCCAAAATGTTGTTTTTATGCACTACAGAAAAGAAGACTACATAAAGGCTGAGGAGCTTTTAAGTTATTTTGATGAGAGAGGGTATGAGCGCAGGTTTTTCCAAGCTGAGATTCATGAAAAGAATGGAAAGACAGAAGAAGCATTCAAGGAACTTGAGGACCTTATGCTTGAAGAGGTTAATCAGATAAAATGCGTATTGAATTTGTTACAGAGGCTCTATAAGGATGCCGGAAACCTCAGAATGGCATATAAAATGGCGGATGTTAGCGGTGAGGTTTCAAGATGCTTTGAACTTGGCATTTACCAGGAAGTTATGCAGAAACTTGAACTTGCGGAATATGAAAAAGATGTTGAGAAGACAGCTTCTATTATGAAACAGCTTGTAGACAATGTTGATACAATGTTGGATATCAATAATTCTGAGCTGTATGCTCATCTTAGGGTGGAGAAAAAAGAGCGTTCGGATAAGTCGGAGTTTATAAAGAAATTTCAATCGCAGTTGATCGGGGAATTTTGCAATGAGGAAATGTTTGCCTATATGCGCGGCAATGAATATTGGGAATCATTACGAAATATACCTGATGTAAAATAACTCAATAAATGTGGTATCATAATATAAAACGATTTCAATTTTGTATTTTGTGTATGAATGGTTACTGATCTAAATCTAGAAATGTGCGTTTCGTAAGAACATGATATGAAAGGGGGATCTATTATATGGAACCGCATGATGTTGGGGGCAAACTGTCAGATAACGCAATTGAAAACAATGCAGGAAATTCAAATTTGACAGGTGCAAATGTACCTGAAATGGCAGGAAGTGAGAAAGATTTGGTGTTAGAAGCTGCTTTGAACAAGGAAAGAATTCAAGCTGCAACGCCTGGTGATGCCGGAATTTCAAACAATCTCACAGAGGCATTACTCACCGAGATGCGAGACCTTTCGAAGAAGCGGCTTTTTTTCCAGAAGATTGCAACGGGATGTATGGCAGGAATGCTTTTGGTGGTGTTTCTGACATGTATCATCGTTGTACCGAAGGCGATGACAACGCTTTCGCATATCAACAATGTTTCTGTTAAGGCAGAGAACTCACTTGATGAGATCGATGTCATGACAAAGGGCATAACGAGTGCGACTGATAGCCTTAACGAACTGGTTGCGGGCAATTCAGCATCACTCACTGAGGCGGTCACATCTCTATCTAGGATAGATTTTGACGGACTTAACAAGGCAATCACCGATCTTCAGGATGCGGCGGGGCCTATGGCAGCTCTTATGAAAAGGTTTAGATAAACTATCCCCGGTGCTTTGGGTGCTGAGGACGATTCTTTATTCCGGGAGGGAAAAATAATGGGCATGAATTCTACAGAAGATAAGATAAAAGAGATAGCAAGAGAGTTTTCGAAGGCTACTGAGCCTGTTATAAAAGAAGCTAAGAAAGCTGCAGAGCCTTTTTTGAGAGATGTTAAAGAAGCTACCAAGCCATATACCAGTAAAGCTGAACCATATATCAAAAAGGCGGAGCCATACTTTAAGGATATTAAAGAGAAGACCGAGCCTTATTTAAAAGACATTAAAGACAAGGCAGAGCCTGTTTATGCGGAAGTTAAGACAAAGGCAGAGCCTTATATAAAAGATATCAAGGAAAAAGCGGAGCCTTATATCACTAAGGCAAAAGAGAAGACGGCGCCCGCTGCAAAGACTGTAAAGGAAACATCGCAGAAAGCAGCCAAGGTTGCTAAAGAGGCGAGCCGGGACATTTCCGCAAAGGCTGCAAAGCGCGCGTGCAAAGAAGAAGTTTTCGTGCAGTACAATCACCATGAGATAAACACTTCGGATATAATCGAGCGTGCAAAAAAGGATTACATAAGCAAAGGAAATAAAGCTACCGCTATCAAAGAGATTCAGGTTTACATCAAGCCTTCGGACAATGCCGCATACTATGTGGTAAATCATACTGATACCGGAAAAGTCGAGTTTTAACAGATATGGCAATAGAGAAAAAAGATTTTTTTAATTTAATGCACTACGAATATGGCGAGGCGTATTTTGGAAGCTACAAGGGAATGAGGTACAGACTTGCGCGTGAACCGCTTGAAAATGTAAAGTTCGTTCCGGTGGATCAGAGAGGCCCCGCGACACTTATGGCAACGGTGTGGCCTGAACCCTACTCATATGCTAAGACTGATAAGAAGCTTATGTTGAGTGAGAATTTTGAAGTGAGCGAAGAAGGCTTTACCAAGGCTGTTGAGTGGATAAACGAGCAGTATGAGGCACGTTTTGCGCTGTATAAATAAAAAAGCAAAAAAATTTAAAATAAAAAAAGGAATTGTGAAACTCACGTCGAATAATAAAGATGTGGGTTTCATTTTTGTAGTTTCCCATAAAAATATTTGCTACTCAAAAAATTCTAATAGAAAGAAGACGAAAATTGAAAATTCGTGAAAAGCTAGAAGAAAGAGAAACACAGATCTTAAGCAAATATGCTACACTCAGCATGAATTCCAAAGGTAGAGAAAAAGCTGAAAAACCGTGTGATATAAGGCCCTGTTTCCAAAGAGACAGGGATAGGATTCTTTATTCCAAATCGTTCAGAAGGCTTAAAGATAAGACGCAGGTTTTTCTGGCACCTGACGGAGATCATTACAGGACCCGTATGACGCATACTCTTGAAGTATCGCAGAATGCGAGAACTATATCTAAAGCTCTTATGCTTAATGAGGATCTCACTGAAGCCATAGCACTTGGGCACGATCTTGGACATACGCCGTTTGGGCATGCCGGAGAGAGGGCGCTTGATGCCGTTGTTCCGGGAGGCTTCAGGCACAATGAACAGAGCCTTAGAATCGTGGAGAAGCTTGAAAATTATGGACAGGGGCTTAACCTCACGAGAGAAGTTAAGGACGGAATCCTTAATCACGAGCTTAATCTTACGCCGTCGACTCTTGAGGGCAAGGTTGTAAGGCTTTCGGATAAGATAGCGTACATGCATCACGATATGGACGATGCAATCCGCGGCGGAATCATGAAAGAGAGTGATGTTCCAAAGGAACTTGCAAAGGTGATCGGCTATACGAACGGAGAGTGGCTTGATACCTTTATACACGATATAATCGCGACAAGCATGGACAAGGACGACATTATGATGTCGGAGGAAGTATATGATGCTTTCCTGAAACTTAGGAAGTTCATGTTTGAAAGAGTTTATACCAATCCCGAAGCCAAAGGGCAGGAGGGCAAGGTAGAAGTCATGATAAAGATTCTTTATCATCATTACCTCGACCACGAGGAGAAACTTCCGGACTATCTGAAAGCCATGATGGCAGCAGGAGAATCCAAAGAGAGAATTGTATGCGATTATGTTAGTTCCATGACTGACAGATATGCTGTTTCTGTTTTCGAAGAAGTATATGTCCCCCGTTCATGGACGGTACTATAAAATAAACCAATATATTCAGGAGACCCAAATTGCGCTACTCAGATGAAATAATAGAAGAGGTGCGCTCCCGCAGTGACATTGTGGACGTGATAGGACAGTATGTCCATTTGCAAAAGAAAGGCGCCAACTATTTCGGACTTTGCCCGTTCCACAACGAGAAATCAGGCTCGTTCTCCGTGTCGCCGAATAAACAGATGTATTACTGCTTTGGATGCGGAGCAGGCGGGAATGTCATCACTTTTTTGATGAAATATGACAATTTAACTTTCCAGGAAGCGATAAAACAGCTTGCCGAGAGAGCCGGTGTGAAACTGCCTGATGAAGACAATTCACCCGGAGCAAAGGCTATGCGCGACAAGCGGCAGATTCTTCTTGATATCAATAAGGAAGCTGCCAAGTACTATTATTATCAGCTTCGGGGAAAGAGCGGCCAAAAGGGCATGGAGTACTTTAAAAACAGGCAGCTTACGGATGAGACCATGCAGCACTTTGGACTTGGCTATGCCAATATCTCAAGCAACGACCTTGTGAAACACTTAAAGAGTCTTGGGTATAACGACAGCCAGATAATTGATGCAGGACTTGCTTCCCATGATGAAAGAATGGGAACTCATGATAAGTTCTGGAACAGAGTAATGTTCCCGATTCAGGACGCATCGCAGAAGGTTATAGGATTCGGCGGGCGTGTTATGGGCGATGGAAAGCCCAAATATCTAAATTCCCCTGAAACACTTATATTTGATAAGAGCAGAAATCTGTTTGGGCTTAACTATGCCAAGAACGCCAGGGCAGGCTACATGATAATCTGCGAGGGTTACATGGATGTCATAGCTATGCACCAGGCGGGATTTAATATGGCCGTAGCTTCGCTCGGAACTGCTTTTACGACGGGACAGGCAATGATACTTAAGCGCTACACCGATGAAGTCATTTTGTCTTATGACAGTGACGAAGCAGGAACCAAAGCTGCGCTTCGCGGAATAGGGATTCTGAGAGAAGCGGGGCTTAAGGGTAAAGTGCTTGACCTTCGGCCACACAAAGATCCCGATGAATTTATTAAGAATGAGGGAAAAGAAGCTTTTGAAGAGCGAATACGAAACGCGGAAAACACATTCTTTTTCGAAGTAAGAGTAATGCAGTCGAGATACGATATGTCAGACCCTGAATCAAAGACTGAGTTCCACAGAGCTCTTGCCAAGAAATTGTGTGAGTTTGAAGAAGCTCTCGAAAGAGAGAATTATATAGAGGCGGTTGCGGCTAAGTACAATATAGCCGTTGACGACTTAAGAAGACTTGTTGCTCATTACGCTTCACAGGGCGGACTCGTAAGACCTGCCGAGAAGCCAAAGAGTGGTATACAGAAAAAGAACCTTCCCGAGGATGGAGCCCGGAAGAACCAAAGACTTCTTCTTACATGGCTTACGGATGAGCCGGCTATTTTCCCCAAGGTAAAGAAGTGGATAGTTCCCGCTGACTTTACCGATGAGCTTTACAGAAATGTTGCTAATGAGCTCTTTGAGGGAATGGAGCACGGTAATTTTTCGCCGGCAGCCATTTTGGATAGATTTACGGATGAGGAGCAACACAGCAAAGTTGCTGAGATGTTCAATACAAATCTGGTTGAGATTGAAACAAAGGATCAAAGGAAAAAAGCGTTTAGAGATATCATCTACGGAGTTAAATCCGCAGGATACGAACGACAGAAGAGAGAACTTAAGCCTGACGATCCCGAGTTTTTGACCAAGACCATACAGGGCAAAAAGAATCTTGAGAAGCTGGCACATGCCGATATCTCGCCCGACGATTAACTACAGGTAATATGCACTGATTCGGAAATACTATAAAACAGAAAAGGAAGAATCATATGGCAAAAAAAGTTACTGGTACTACGGAAAAAGAGACAAAGAAGACACTTGTAAAGAAAGTTGCCGAGAAACTTTCCGGTAAGAAAGAGGCAGATAAGAAGGAAACGGCAAAAAAGGGAACAGCTAAAAAAGAAACACCCAAAAAGGAAACATCCAAAAAAGAAGCAACAAAGAAAGAAACAACTAAAAAAGAGACAGCTAAGAAAGAAACGGCTAAAAAAGTAACATCAAAAAAAGAAACAGAAAAGAAGGAAGAGAAGAAAGTGACAAAGATAACAACCAAGAAGCTCTCAGCAAAGGCAACCGTAAAGAAGGAGGATACCTCTGCTAAGAAGGCAGCAGAAACTATGGAAGAAGAGAAGGAAGCGCCAAAGAAGGCAACAAAGAAGACTCCCAAGAAAGAATCTGCTGATGCAACAAAAGAAACAAAGAAGAAGGCCGGAAAGAAGGCTGAAGAAGAAAAGGGCGGAAAGTCGGAAGTTCTCGACGATGCTACAAGAGAGCTCTTTACACAGAAGATAAAAGAAATCCTCGCTCTTGCAAAGAAGAAGAAAAATGTTCTTGAGTATAATGAGATCAACGACTTTTTTGCTGAGCTCAGTTTAAATGAGGAACAGATGGACAATGTCCTTGAAGTTCTTGAAAACTCGGGCATAGATGTCCTTAGAGTATCTGAAAGCGACGATGATGATATTCCCGACGATGATGATATGATGCTCTCCGAAGAGGACGAGGTTGATATGGAAAATATCGATCTTTCTGTTCCCGACGGAATCAGTATTGAAGATCCTGTAAGAATGTACCTTAAGGAAATCGGTAAGGTTCCGCTTCTTACGGCAGATCAGGAGATCAATCTTGCAAAAGAGATGGAAGCAGGACTTGAAGCTGAGAAGGAACTTGCAGAGAGCAAGGAGAGCGGAACAAAGCTTTCAAAGGCCAAACTTGATGAGATCGAGATGGCTATCTACAAGGGAAATGAGGCTAAGAAGCGCCTTGCTGAAGCAAACCTTCGTCTTGTTGTAAGTATCGCGAAGAGATATGTCGGAAGAGGAATGCTTTTCCTTGACCTTATTCAGGAGGGTAACCTCGGACTTATCAAAGCGGTAGAGAAGTTTGATTTCCGTAAGGGATTCAAGTTCTCAACATATGCTACATGGTGGATCAGACAGGCTATCACAAGAGCTATCGCCGATCAGGCAAGAACTATCCGTATCCCTGTACACATGGTTGAGACTATCAACAAGCTCATCCGCGTAAGCCGTCAGCTCCTTCAGGAACTCGGACGTGAGCCTATTCCTGAGGAAGTGGCAAAAGAGATGAACATGCCTGTTGAGAGAGTCAGAGAAATCCTTAAGATCTCACAGGAGCCTGTATCACTCGAGACACCTATCGGTGAAGAGGAAGACAGCCATCTTGGTGATTTCATTCAGGACGACAACGTTCCCGTACCTGCGGATGCAGCTGCATTCACACTTTTGAAGGAACAGCTTGTTGAAGTTCTCGGAACTCTTACAGAGCGTGAGCAGAAGGTTCTTAGACTCCGTTTCGGTCTTGATGACGGAAGAGCAAGAACTCTTGAAGAAGTAGGAAAAGAATTTAACGTAACCCGTGAGCGTATCAGACAGATTGAGGCAAAGGCACTCAGAAAGCTTCGCCATCCGAGCCGCAGCCGCAAGCTCAAGGATTACCTTGATTAATGAATATGACTAAAACTATAAATGACACAAATAATGACGTGGCGCTCAAGATGTCTGTCCGCTTGAAGGAGATAGCGGAGCTTCTTCGATGTCCCGAAAAGCTCAAAGTGGCAGATGTCGGATGCGATCACGGATATGTATCTATATACCTTGTTACACATGGCATTGCAAAAGAGTGCATTGCCATGGATGTAAGAAGCGGCCCGCTTTCCGGTGCTAAGGATAATATCGATGAATACGGACTTTCAGACAGCATAAGGACGCGTCTTTCCGACGGGGTAAAAGAACTTAAGCCGGGCGAAGCCGATGCCCTTGTTATTGCCGGAATGGGAGGAAATCTCATGCGCAAGATCCTCGAAGAGGGAAATCCTAAGGAGCTTGGGATAAAGACGGCTGTTTTGCAGCCGCAGTCAGATATAGCAGACTTTAGGCAGTTCCTTAGGGATAGTGGATTTGTTATAACGGATGAGAGAGTTATCGAAGAGGATGGGAAGTTTTATTTTCCTATGAAGGTTTCGCTTGTTATTACAGAAACTTCAGCCTCACACGATAATCCGGGCGGCAGTTTTGAAAGTGCTATCTCGCTTATTAAAAAAGTGGCCGAAAATGCAGATAATGAGCAGCTTCTTAGGATATGCAACAGATACGGAGAGTGCAACATTCTTAACAGGGATAAAACATTGGAGAAATATCTTTTACACGGCAAAAAAGTGTGTGAATCCATATTGAAGAACCTCGATGAGAAGGAGCACTCCGGCAGGATACAGGAGATAACTACCGAACTTTCCGATATAGATACCGTTTTGAAGGTTATGCAGGAGGAACGCGTATGCCTATAATAACTATCAACAATGTTGCTAAAGAGTACAAAAAAGGCACTAAGTTTGAAGATATAGCTAAAGAGTATCAGTCTGAGTGCAAGTACAGGATCGCGGCAGTTCTTTTTAACGGTAAGATAAGAGAACTGATGAAGGAAGTAAAAAAGGACGGAGAGGTTTCTTTCCTTACTTACGGAGATAATATAGGTCACAAGACCATGAGAAGAACCGCAGTTATGATGTTTGTGAAGGCGATAAGGGACGTTGCGGGCAAGGATGAGGCTTCTGCCGCAAAGATTGAATTCCTTATTTCTAACAGCTATTACTGCACACTTCATGGTAAGACCGAAGTTACAGATGAGCTTGTAAAAAAGATATCCGACAGATTTCAGGAGCTCATCGATCAGAAGATTCCGATAACAAAGAGCGTTTATCCGATCGACGATGCCATCGAACTTTTTAAGAAGATGGGCATGGCGGATAAGGTCGCTTTACTTAAATACAGAAGAAGTTCAGAGATCAATATATATAAGCTTGAGGATTTCTATGACTATTTTTATGGTTATATGCTCCCCAACACTTCATATATTGAGAATTATAAGATATCAAGGCGCGATGACGGCATTATGCTGACACTTCCTTCACGGATGTGTCCGGATAAGCTTATCATGTCGGAGCCCAGAGAGAAGCTTTTTAATACCATGAAGCTTGCAAGCGACTGGGGAAGAATGATGGGAATCGACAATGTCGGTGACCTTAATAACCGTGTTTGCGAGGGCAGGATCAACGAGATGATACTTATTCAGGAATCTCTTCAGGAGAGAAGAATAGGTGAGATTGCGCAGCGAATCCAGGAGCGCAAGGATGTAAAGTTTGTTATGATCGCAGGCCCGAGTTCATCCGGAAAGACGAGTTTTGCAAACAGACTCTCAATCCAGCTTAGAACTTACGGACTTAATCCGCATCCCATAAGCCTTGACGATTATTTTGTAAACAGAGAATTTACGCCGCTTAACGAGGACGGAAGCTACAACTTTGAGTGTCTGGGAGCCATGGATATAGAGAAGTTTAATGCGGATATGTCAGCTCTTTTGCGCGGAGAAGAAATAGAACTTCCCGAGTTTAATTTCATTACGGGTAAAAGAGAAATGAATGGCAATTTCCTTAAACTTGGAGAGAACGACATTCTTGTTATCGAGGGTATTCACGGCCTTAACGAGAAGATGTCTTATGCACTTCCCGCAGAGTCCAAGTTTAAGATTTATATCAGTGCGCTCACAACACTCAGCATCGATTCACACAACAGAATTCCCACAACGGACGGAAGGCTGCTCAGACGAATTGTCAGAGATGCAAGGACAAGGGGCGCTTCGGCAAAGAAGACTATCAGCATGTGGGCGTCTGTTCGTGCAGGTGAAGAGGAGAATATTTTCCCGTTCCAGGAGGAAGCGGACGAAATGTTTAACTCGGCGCAGATATATGAACTTGCGGTAATCAAGCCTTACGCAGAGCCGCTTCTTTTCTCCATAGAAAAGGGAGAGCCTGAGTACTATGAGGCAAAGAGACTTCTTAAGTTCCTTGATTACTTTGTAAGTGTAGACAGCTCAATGCTTCCGAGAAACTCAATATGCAGAGAGTTTGTCGGCGGAAGCTGCTTTAAGGTTTGACGATAATGAAATATTGTAAGGAATATTGGGATGATGTGAGGCTTGTAGCCGGCAGCATTCCCGAAATAGACAAACTGTATAACAAGAAAATACTTATCACGGGCGCAACAGGGATGCTCTGTTCACCCGTGGTTGACATTATTTCTCTTTTAAACAGGGAAAAGAACGCAGGCATAGAGCTTACGATTGCAGGAAGAAGTGAGCAAAGATGCAGCGACAGATTTAAAGGCGCGCTTGATGACAGCGATTATAAGTTTGTGAAGTATGATGCAAACAGCGTAGCTAAGCTTGATGTTAAGGCGGACTACATTATTCACGGTGCAAGTAACGCTGACAACAGAAGGTTTTTGAAAGAGCCTGTGGAGACTCTTTTGTCCAATATCATAGGACTTAAGGCACTTCTTGATCTGGCGGCCGATAATAAGGGTAGCAGGCTTTTATTTGTTTCTTCCAGTGAAGTTTACGGAAACAGAGAGCGCTTTTCTTATGCGGTGGATGGCGAGATCGCTGAGGATGAGTACGGATATGTTGATATCTTAAGTTCCAGATCGTGTTATCCATCGGGGAAGAGAGCGGCTGAGAGTCTGTGTGCAAGCTACATAGACGAGTATGATGTCGATGCCGTTATAGTAAGACCCGGGTACATTTACGGGCCTACGATTTCTAAGACCGACAGCAGGGCGTCTGCGGCATTTACGCTTGATGCGGCTTCGGGAAGAAATATTGTTATGAAGAGCAAGGGCGAGCAGCTAAGATCGTACTGCTACATGCTTGACTGTGCCTCGGCTCTTTTAAGTGTCTTGGTAAAAGGAGAATGCGGCGAAGCATACAATATCTCAAACAAAGACTCGATCGTCTCCATAAAAGACGTGGCCGAGTGCCTTGCTGAGAAAAGTGGCGTTAAGGTAGTGTTTGAGATACCTTCGGAAGAGGAGAAAAAGAGCTTTAATCCGATGAAAAATTCGGTTCTTGATGCAACAAAGCTTGAGAGTCTTGGGTGGAAAGCTTATTTCGGACTTGAAGAGGGAATAGAGAGAACACTGAAGTTCTTGTGATGACTATATAAAGAAGCTCCGCGAAGATGCGGAGCTTTAATTTTATGGAATATCAATATCGCTGACAGGAAGGCATATGCACGAACCGTCGGATTTCTGTAGGAGAATTCCGTGGTAGTGTCCGGTGGCGTCGAATAATCCGCTTCCGGACATTCCTTCCTCAACTTCGCACATGCAGTAGATGACATCGTGACCGATCAACGGATTAAATACCGAGGGAGTGTCGACGATTCCCTGTGATGCCGAATTTGTAAGCGTATCTATTATGAATATTTTTTCTTCACAATCGGGAAGATTCTTGGAAGGACGCACGCTTTGATAAGAAGGTGAGTCTTTTTTCTTTGCGTTTTTTACTAGTGAGTTATCAACTTCGATGAGAGCGATGTCTTTTACATCATCTCTGAAAGTTACCGTGCCTTCGCATGTTACGCCGTCGAAGAAAGTGAGGTTGCAGTTTTCTATGTCGGCAACGTGTGATGCGGTCAGTATCTTTATCTTTTTACCCGTGATCTCCCAGATGTTACCGCTTCCCATGTAGTCGCCCGATTCAATGCGGACCGACGAGGGGAGAACAGTGTCGTATGCGGCATTTATGTCTGCGTTTTTTACCGGGATCTCTTTTGTCATATAACGCTTTATCGGCTTGTTATCATCGTGAAAAATCCGGATGAGAAGCGGGATTGCAACGATAATTACAAGAACCGCGATCGGTATAAAAAAAATTTTTTTATTTTTTAATTTTTCTTGCAACATTTTCCGTTCCTTCGTTGTGTATAAAGTAAAGCAGCCAAATTATTATAACAAAAAAGCTGCACGGAGGGAAAATTATGAAAAAGACATTTAAAAGAGGTATTAATGGAATTGTGAGCATGGCGCTTGCAACAAGCTTACTTGTAGGATGCGGCGGAGCAAACAGTGCACCTGCGGCAGATGCGGAGAACCCGTCGTATTCCGATAAGTCAAGCGGATACGATCTTAATTCGGCGGAGCCCGTCGAGGGAATGTGCGAAACTTGTGATGACACGGGATTTGTGGAGTATCCGATCGAGAATAATGAGACATACGAAAAGCCCGATGAGAACGGCGCAACGCTGGTTAGTACCAATCCGCTCTCGACATTTGCGATGGACGTTGACACGGCATCTTATGCAAATGTAAGAAGAATGATCGAAGACGGATACGGAAAAGGCAACATTCCTGCGGATGCGGTAAGACCCGAGGAGTTTTTGAATTATTTTTCATATGACCTTAATGCACCGAAGAACGGCGATGCATTCGGCATAACAACAGAGATCTCGGATTGCCCTTGGAACAAAGACCACAAGATGATGTTCGTGGGGTTAAAAACGGGAGATATAAATACAGAAAAGCTTCCCAAGAGTAATCTTGTTTTCCTGATCGATGTATCGGGTTCCATGCGCTCTGATGACAAGCTTCCGCTTCTTAAAAAGAGCATGAATGAGTTTGTCGACAATTACACGGGCGAGGGCACGGTATCTGTCGTTACATATTCGGGCGAAGAAAAAGTAGTCCTTGAGGGTGAGGAGCTTAAGAACAAGGATAAGATAAAGAGAGCCATTAACAGTCTCAGCGCAAACGGATGCACCAACGGACAGAGCGGAATGGAGAGAGCTTACCGGATTGCGGCCGATAACTTTGTTGAAGGCGGCGTAAACAGAGTTATTATGGCAACTGACGGTGATCTCAACGTTGGAATATCGGATCCTGATGAACTTGAGAATTTTATAAAAGAGAAAAAAGATACAGGTGTATTTTTGTCGGTACTTGGCTTTGGTACAGGCAACTTTAAGGATGCGAGTATGCAGAGACTAGCTGATTGCGGAAACGGAAACTATTCATATATCGATTCAATGATGGAAGCAAAGAAGGTTCTTGTTGAAGAGATGAGCTCAACTATGGTTACCGTTGCAAAAGATGCAAAGATTCAGGTTGAGTTTAACCCCGCAAAGGTAAACAGCTACAGGCTTATCGGATATGAAAACAGACAGCTTGACGCCGCAGATTTTAACGATGATAAGAAGGACGGCGGAGAGGTAGGCGCAGGTCACAGCGTTATCGCACTATATGAGATCACTACCGCGGACAGTGCGAAAGCGATTGACTTAAAGTATCAGGAAGGCGATAAAAAGGACTATGGCAATGAGTATGCTACCGTAAACGTAAGATACAAGGAACCCGAAGGCTCTGAGTCAAAGCTTTCAAGCTACGCCGTATCAGATGCGGATGTTAAGGCTGCAACCGATAACATGAAGTTTGCGCAGATCGTTGCGGAGTTTTCACTTATTCTTTCTGACAGCGATTATAAGGGCGATGCAAGCTATGATCACGTTATCGATACTTATGCAGAGATAAATAACAAAGACGAGTACAAGGATGAGTTCATTCAGCTTGTAAGGATGGTGGCTAAGAGAGCGCTGTAAATGATATAATTATCATGTTACCGCTAATTCTTTTACTTGGTTTCGATATCGGGTGATAGCATGGGAAAAAGCAGGGATAGGGCGGCAACTCTTTTGGAAAAATACGGTAATGCCATACTTAGGACGGCGTATTCATACCTTCACAATATGGAGGATGCGGAAGATATTTTGCAGGATACGCTTATACAGTATCTTAAATCCGACTCTGAGTACAATGACGAGGAGCATGAGAAGGCATGGCTGCTGCGGGTTGCCATAAATCTTAGCAAGAACAAAGTAAAATACAATAAAGTCCGGGAGACCGATGAGCTGATGGAAGAGCTGGTTTCCGAGGAAAAAGAGGAATTGTCTTTTGTCTGGGAAGCTGTAAAAACCCTTCCTGAGAAGTACGCTGAAGTTATTCATCTGTACTATCAGGAGGGGTATCAAACCGCTGATATTGCGGGAATATTGAATAAAAAAGAATCTACCGTCAGGTCGGACCTGAAGCGGGCGCGAGAGAAGTTAAAAGAAATTTTGAAGGAGGGATATGACTTTGAGTAAATACAATGAGTTAATGCAGAATATAGTCGTTACTGAAGATATGAAAAGCCGAATCCTTCGAAATATCGAGCTCGAGCTTGACGGAACGGATGTATTTGGCGGAGAAAAAAGAGACCGCAGTAGCGAAAACGGAATTGGAAGTAACGGCGGCGGTAGCAACGATATCGAAAAGGTAATTTCCATAGATGAGGCAGATAACGAGAAGAAAATCCGTAACTTTGGAGATTCACTGCGCGGAAGATGGGCGACTTATGTGGCCGCTGCGCTTGTTTTTATCCTAAGTGGAATTGTTGTAAAAAGCATTATCGGCGATCCCAGCCACAGCAGCAGTACCGCCGTAATGAGTGAAGACAGCTATAAACCTAAGCCCGCACCCACGGTAACGGAAGAAGCAGCTGCAAGCGAGGAGCCTGTGGATGCGGCAGAAGCGATTGAGGGTGATGCAAGTGCTGACAGTGCTGTTAAGGCAGCAGGAGAAGCGGAAGTCAAAGATGATGCTGCTATTCAGAGTGGTGCGAGATTTGAGTACGAGGAGAAAGTGACTCTTGTTAAAGAATATTCGGCTGATAAAAAGCTTTCTGTGTTCCATATTGCGCAGGTAAAGAATGCATCGGAAAAAGATGCCGAACTGTCATGTTATACCGAGTGCTATCAGGGAAATGAGAAGTTGCAACAGATTTATTCCGGCGAGAATATGACGGGAAAAACAATGGGAATAAATGAGACTTATGGCATAATCATTGGATATTCTTTGAAAAATGATACGGATGATGTAAGTTTTGTTGTGATTGATAGGAACAGTCCCGATAAGAAAGTGCTTTTTGAAAAGACATATACAATGGATGAACTTAAGGGGAATTCCTCGGTTCTGCCTTCGGATTACATCGAGGAAGAGCAGCTTGGTGGGTTGTTTGATGAAGGTGTGAAAACCAAATAGTTTTAAATAAAAATAGCAATCTTCCAAGAAGATTGCTATTTCTTTTCTCTTTAAGAGTAGGACTGTAAGCCGGGTTATGTCGTGGATGATCATCTATCTAGGACTGTCGTCGCCGACAGCCTCAAGCGACCCACCTGAAAGCGAACCGGGCCGGCTCATGGCTTTCTTTTCGGTCTTGCTTCGGATGAGGTTTACATGGCTACCGGTGTTACCACCGGCACGGTAGTCTCTTACACTGCCTTTCCACCCTTACCAAGCAGAGCTTGGCGGTTTCTTTCTGTTGCACTGTCTCGGGAGTTGCCTCCGCCAGACGTTATCTGGCATCCTGCCCTGTGAAGCCCGGACTTTCCTCTCCCATGCCCTTTCGTTTGCATGGCAGCGATCATCTATCCTACTCAGTCCTATATAATACCATAAAATCAATTTTTTACAACAACTTTTGCAATACCAAACTTAAAGCCATATGATAAAATTAGTTAAGCATGAAAGTGCTTACATCAGGTCAAGATTTGCAAGTTTTTTATATAAAAACGAGCAGACACGGAAAATATTTTCAAGTATCATAGCTATAACCAGAAAATTATTTTGATACTGCAATCGGCAGTGGAATGGAGATGCTATGGAACTTAGAACTGCATGTTCTCCCAGAGATGAGAAGAACTACGATACTTCAAGGCTTAGGGAAGAATTCCTTATTGATGACCTTTTTAAGCCGGATGAGATCAAACTTGTATATAGTCAGATTGATAGGATTATTACCGGATCGGCTGTTCCTGTTAAGGAGGAATTACATCTTACGGCAGGAGATGAGCTGAGAGCTGAATATTTTTTGCAGCGAAGGGAAATGGGCGTTATCAATATTGGCGGAGCCGGTATGATCGTCATTGACGGCAAGAAGTATGATGTTGATTACAAACAGGGCATGTATATCGGAATGGGAGCAAGAGATATATCTTTTGCAAGTAAAGAGGCTTCCAAGCCTGCCAAATTCTATATCAACAGCGCGCCTGCACATAAGACTTATCCCACAGTCCTCATTAAGAGAGAGGGAACACCTTCGGATGATGTTGTCATTATTAAAGATGAGAACAAGAAGGAACTGGGAAGCCTTGAACAGTCTAATCACAGAGTTATCAACAAATACATTCTCCCCGGTCAGGTTGAGTCATGTCAGCTTGAGATGGGTATGACGGAGCTCAAGCCCGGCAGTGTTTGGAACACGATGCCGTGCCACACTCACGATAGGAGAATGGAAGTTTATCTTTACTTTGACATCCCCGAGGATGCGCTCATTATGCACTTTATGGGAGAGCCTAGGGAGACGAGGCACATTGTAATGAGAAACGAGCAGGCAGTAATAAGTCCCAGTTGGTCTATTCATTCGGGATGCGGAACACAGGCGTACACATTCATTTGGGGTATGGTCGGAGAAAATCAGGATTTCGACGATATGGATGATTGTGATATGGCAGAGCTTAGATAATTGGAGGTATAGATATGCAGGAATTTTTGAAGAATTTTTCACTTGAAGGCAAGGTGGCATGGGTCACAGGCGCTTCATACGGACTTGGCCTTGCTTATGCCGTAGCTTTTGCACAGAGCGGAGCTAAGGTGGTATTTAATGATATAAACCGTGAACTTGTTGACAAGGGATTGGAAGAATATAGAAAATTCGGCATCGATGCATTCGGTGCGGTTTGTGATGTTACGAAGGAAGATCAGGTAAAGGATTTCGTTGCACAGGTTGAAAAAAATGTCGGAACAATCGACATTCTTGTAAATAACGCCGGCATCATCAAGAGAATCCCCATGATCGATATGACCGTTGAACAGTGGAATCAGGTTATAGATGTTGACCTTACAGGTCCTTTTATCTGTTCCAAGGCAGTGCTTCCTGCTATGATTAAAAAGGGAAGCGGAAAGATTATAAATGCCTGTTCAATGATGTCTGAATTCGGACGTGAGACAGTATCTGCTTATGCAGCAGCAAAGGGCGGACTTAAGATGCTCACCAGAAATATCTGTTCCGAATACGGCCAGTACAATATCCAGTGTAATGCCATAGGCCCCGGATATATTGCAACTCCTCAGACAGCTCCGCTCAGAGAGAAACAGCCTGACGGATCGATGCATCCTTTTGACAGATTCATTCGTTCCAAGACACCGGCTCAGAGATGGGGCAAGACAGAAGATCTTATGGGACTTGCAGTGTTCCTCGCTTCGCCTGCATCTGATTTCATTAATGGCCAGGTAATCTATATCGACGGAGGAATTACGGCTTATATCGGACAGGATCCCGGCAATCTGGATCCGAGTAAGATGCAAGATGTGGATTGATAACATCTTTTGTTTAGATCCATTAGTTTATAAAGAGAAAGGCGAAAGAAATGGATAAGATTTGTGAAGAACTTTACAAAATTGGTATTGTGCCAGTAATTGCGATCGATGACGCAAAAGACGCGGCTCCTCTTGCGGAGGCACTTATAAAAGGTGGACTTCCCGCAGCAGAAGTTACATTCCGTACAGCTGCAGCTGAGGATGCGATCAAGATTATTTCTGAAAAATACCCTGAGATGATCGTTGGTGCAGGAACTGTTCTCAATGCAGAGCAGGCTGACCGCGCAAAAGCAGCAGGAGCTAAGTTTATCGTAAGCCCCGGATTTAACAGATCAAATGTTGAGTATATTCAGAGCATCGGTGTACCGGTAGTTCCCGGAACAGCAACACCCGGTGAGGTAGAGCAGGCTATAGAGCTTGGTCTTGATTGCGTAAAATTCTTCCCTGCCGAGCAGAATGGCGGTATAGCCAAGATTAAGGCTATGGCAGCTCCTTATACAAAGATGCACTTCATGCCCACAGGTGGTGTAAACAAGAACAACCTCAATGATTACCTTGGATTCAATAAGGTATTCTGCTGTGGCGGAAGCTGGATGGTTAAGAAGGATCTTATCTCAGCAGGTAAGTTCGATGAGATAGAAGCTATGACAAGAGATGCTGTTAATGCAATGCTCGGATTCACTATGAAGCATATCGGAATCAATGAGTCAGATGCAGCTGCAGCTGAGTCAGTAGCAGATAAGTTTGATTCACTCTTTGGATTCACTAAGAAGGTTGGCAATTCTTCAGTATTTGCCGGTAGCGTGATTGAGGTTATGAAGGCTAAGGGACGCGGAGCAAACGGACACATTGCGATTGGAACAAACAATGTGGACAGAGCTGTTTATCATCTTGGCAAGCAGGGCGTTAAGTTCGATGAGTCATCATTTAGCTATGATGCTGACAACCATCTTAAGGTTGCATATCTTGCTGATGAGTTTGGAGGATTCGCTGTACATCTTGTAAAAAACTGATCACTTAACGAGGTTTTTTCGAGTTTAGTGCGAAGTTTTGTTCCGGCGAGGCATTTATTGCCGAGAGCGGAACTTCTTGATGAAAATAAATAATTTTAGTTAGATAGAGAGAGGATAATACTATGTCAAAGAAAGTTGTTACATTTGGTGAGATTATGCTGCGTCTGCAGCCCGATAATTATTTAAGATTTGTTCAGGTTGATCACCTTGAAGCTACATTTGGTGGCGGAGAAGCTAACGTATCTGTTTCTCTTGCAAACTACGGACTTGATTCTGTATATGTTACAAAGCTTCCTAAGCACGAGATCGGTCAGGCTGCCGTTAATTCACTCAGAAAGTACGGTGTTGACACAACAAAGATCGCTAGAGGCGGCGACAGAGTAGGTATCTACTACAACGAGAAGGGTGCTTCACAGAGAGGTTCAAAGTGCATTTATGACCGTGCACATTCTGCAATCGCTGAGGCAGTTCCCGCTGACTTCAACTGGGATGAGATCTTCGAGGGTGCTGAGTGGTTCCACTTCACAGGAATTACTCCCGCTGTAAGTGATTCTCTTGCAGAGATCACACTTGAGGCTGCTAAGAAGGCTAAGGAGCATGGACTTACAGTTTCTTGCGACCTTAACTACAGAGGAAAGCTCTGGAGCAAGGAAAAGGCAGGCAAGGTTATGGCTGAGCTTTGCCAGTATGTTGATGTATGTATCGCTAACGAAGAAGATGCCGATGATGTATTCGGAATCAAGGCTTCTTCAACAGACGTTACTACAGGTAAGCTTAACAGAGAGGGCTACATCGAGGTTGCTCAGAAGCTTACAGAGAGATTTGGATTTAAGAAAGTTGCCATCACACTTCGTGAGTCAATTTCTGCAAATGATAACAACTGGAGCGCAATGCTTTACACAGACGGTCAGGCTTACTTCTCAAAGAAGTATGCACTTCGTATCGTTGATCGTGTAGGTGGCGGAGATTCATTCGGCGGCGGACTTATTTACAGCTGCGTAAACGGATTCGATCCTCAGGCTACAATCGAGTTCGCAGTTGCTGCATCTGCTCTTAAGCACTCAATCGAAGGCGACTTCAACCTTGTTACAGTTGATGAAGTTAACAAGCTTGCAGGCGGAGATGGATCGGGACGTATCCAGAGATAATTTATTTTTTATAAAATTTTTTTAATAACATTAGCACCGTGCATTGTTAAATGTACGGTGTTTTTTGTATAATATATTTGCGAAAGTTTGAAACAAAGTAGATGTGAGGAATCAAATAATGAAATTTGATAAGACGGTCAATACATTCTTGACTCTATTATCAGTATTAATGATATTGATAACAGCTTTTTATGTAGAAAGACTTATTACACATAATAACGTTTCATCTGTGTATACGAGTAAACTTAGTCTTACCGGTGCAAAGCTTTCTGATGATCTTTATGCCAAGGTTTCCAAGACATTGGTTCAGAAAACTGAAAACGGTTCATTAACCCAATATGAGATTGAGATTGTTAATTCCGGAGATACTGATATAACAAACTGGAATCTCAAGATGGCATATTTTCCGACTGTAAAAGTTATAGATGTACATAATGTTGAAGGTGCACCTGAGGGCGATAGCTATATTTTTTCACCTCTTTATAACAATATGACTATTAAAGCAGGTGAGAGCTGTGAGTTTGGAATGTCTATAGATGCGTCTGTGGATTATGCACCTACAAGTATGGTTATCACAGGATTTAAACTTGATCCTACAGGAAGTACATTAGGTAATAAGCTCATTTCCGCACTATTTGTTTTGTGGATAGTTTTCTGCGCAAGTTACATGGTTGTAAAGTACAATTCAATCAGCTTCTTGAAGAAACAGAAGAATGATATCAGGATTATTCTTCAGTCTATGAATACATTCATTAGCTTTATCGATGCCAAGGATCCGTATACAAGAGGCCATTCCAGAAGAGTGGCGATGTACGCTGCCGAGATTTCAAAGAGAATGCACCTTACGGAATCTGAGATACAGAATGTCTATTATGCAGGTCTTTTGCACGACGCAGGTAAGATAAGCGTTCCGGATGCAATTCTCAACAAGCCCGGTAAACTTACAAATGAGGAAAGACAGCTTGTCCAGAATCATACGGTTGCCGGCGGTAACATGCTTAAGCAGCTTTCGTCACTTAAGGGTGTCAGAGAGACAGCTCTTTATCACCATGAGAGATTTGACGGAAAGGGATATCCTGAGGGGCTTAAGGGAAGTGAGATTCCTCTTTATGCCAGAATAGTAGGAGTTGCGGATTCTTACGATGCCATGTCAAGTAACCGTGTGTACAGAAGACATCTTAGTAAGGATGAAATCATAGAAGAGATGCAGAAGGGATCCGGAAGTCAGTTCGATCCCGAGATCGTTCCGTACATGGTTGATATGATCAACGACGGCTATGTTAACGTTGTTAAGATGGAGACTGCCGAGGACGAAGGCGGCGACGACAAACTCCATATCAGTGAAGAGGATATTCCCGGACTTTACATGGGATTATAATATGAAAATCGAAGGGGGAACTGTGCTTGCTTCATAAGGAGAAGGCATTGGGGAGCGGCAGATTCGCACATCTGGATCTGCTTAGACTGATTGCATGTTTTTTGGTTGTTTTTAATCACACGCAAGGGTGTATAAAGTTATATGAATATGATACGGGTGCATTGACGGTTCTTTTGTTTGTGCGCCTGTTTATTGCGATGACGGTAAAGATAAATGTTCCTGTCTTTTACATGATAACGGGAAGCCTGCTTCTTAGCAGAGACAGGGATTACAAAGATATATTTGGCAGGATTTTTAAGATGTTTGCGATACTGTTGGGATTTAGTATCGTTTCGCATTTTTGTTATAAAGGAGAATTCTACATTCCCGGATTTATCAGGAATTTTGCGTCGGCGACGGTTGACGGTGCAGGGCCTTATTGGTATCTGTACGCATATCTGGGGATTCTTTTGATTCTTCCCTTTCTTAGATCCATAGCAGTAAGAATGAACACGAGAGATGTTTTTTATCTGATAGGCGTCAGATTTATTATCGGCGCTGTTATTCCTATGCTGTTTTTGATCGCGAACAGTATAACGGGCAGTAATATGCATATTGCACATGAATTTCAGCCTGCGATTATCATAGTGGATTGCGTTTTTTATCCGCTTATTGGTTATGGACTCGACAGATGTTTTGATGAAAAAGAAACATTTTATTCCAACAGGATACTTCTTACAGCTTTGTTTGTGGCAGCGGGTATTCTCGGGGCCGTTGCGTTTCTTATATCAGGGGGAGGAGAGTCGTTTGACGGATTTGTTTTCATCATGGTAATATCGGTGTTTGTGTTTGTAAAAAAATCGGTTTTAAAAAGCGGGCACCGTGCAGATGGTGTTATTTCAGCGCTTGGTGCTCTGACGTTTGGAATATATCTTTTGGATCCGGTTATCGGTCCGTTTTTTAAGAAGTTTTTTGATTTTAAAGGTGATTACAAGATGTTCTGGTCTTCGATTGTTTATTGCTTTTTTTCAATGACTCTTGGAGGGCTCTTGACGTTTCTTTTTAAAGCTTTTAAGAAAAAAATCTTTCATAAATAAATACTAAGATAAAAAAACGGACAGAGTGGTTCGTTTCTTATTGACATACTGCGGCAGCCGTAGTATATTTACTACGACAGGCATAGTATGGATAAATATCTCAAGGAGGTTGTAAATGATAGAGATTAGTAGTGATGTCATTAGAGGATACAATGACACGATGATCTTGTTTATATTGATGGAAGAACCATCCTATGGCTATGAAATATCTAAGAAGATAAGAGCGTTGTCTGAAGAAAAGTATATAATCAAGGAAACTACGCTGTATTCTGCATTTACCAGAATGGAGAAAAACGGATATGTAGAGTCCTACAGTCAGAATGCAGATAATGGTAAGAAGAGAACATATTACAAGATAACTGAGAGTGGAAAGAATTATTACCGAGAAAAGTGTCTTGAATGGGCACTTACCAAAGAAGTAGTGGAGAACTTTATTAGAGGAGACAAGTAATGGAAACGATAAGAAATTATTTGGAATCTATGTTTGCAAATTTGCCTAACACTCCTGAAGTTATGCGCGCGAAGAATGAGCTTTTGAGCATGATGGAGGACAAGTTTACCGAACTTATTTCTGAAGGAAAGCCACAGAATGAAGCTGTTGGAATTGTAATCTCAGAATTTGGAAATCTCGAGGAACTTGCCGAATCTCTTGGAATCGAGAGTGTTGTCGGAGGTACGGATATCTCTGAGAGACGTCTTTTGACCAATGAAGAAGCAAGAAATTATATTTATGATGCGGCGCAGAGCAGAATGCTCATCGGCCTTGGGGTTATGCTTATTATTTTTTCTCCCATATTCCCTATTATTCTGAATGATATCGGAGCTGCATTCCTTTTCATCGATGTGAGCATCGGAGTGGGCCTTATCGTGTGGGCTAATATTCGTATGTCGCAGTGGAAGTTTCTTGATAACACGCTTTGTTGTATTGATTATTCTACGGCAGAGTATGTATATGCAGCCAAAAAGAACAATATGACGAGCAGAGCCATTATGCTTACAGTTGGAATCATGTTCTGTATTGTAAGCGTGATTCCCGTTATAATTTTCGAAGGATTGTTTTCTGCAAAGGATTATTATTACGTTATTGTAGGTCCTGCGATGCTGTTTGTTATTGTCGGAATCGGAGTGCTTCTTATTATCGCATCCGGGGCCAAAGACAGCGCATATGCAAAGCTTCTTTCTCTTAACGGAACGGGAACGGTTGCCGGTAATTACGAAGCTGTTCGCGCTACAAAGGAGCCTTATACAGACAAGAAGAAAGCGGCTGAAGTGATGTCTGTTTATTGGAGAACGGTCACATGCATATATATAATCTGGAGTTTCATTTCTTTTGACTGGCATATTACATGGATCATATGGCCACTTGCGGCAGTTTTTAACGGTATTATGAAGTCTCTTTTTAATACCAAGTGGTGATGGAGCGGGAGAAATATATGAAAAAGATATATTTGATGATATTGGGAACGATCACATTTTTTGCGGTGATCTTTGGCTGTGCCTATCATATGTATGGACTTTTTGGAAACAAGAATACAACCGGTGAAATTGTAAATGTCAGTTATGACTATGATATTATCGAAAACATTGATGTAGATGCGGGACTTATCGATATGAATATTGTTTCTGGAGATAAGTTTTCAGCAAGTTTTTCCGGGTTAAAAGAGCTTTTGCCTGAGATTAAAGAAGATAACAAGACTCTTGTTGTAAATCAGAATTCATCAGATGATGTCGGCATTAATCTTTTCAAACCGCATAAAAGAAATCTTCATGGCGTTGACAATGTGCTTACAATAACGGTTCCTGCCGACGCAGGGGTTGATAAGATTGAGTTTTCGTGCGCTCTTGGAAATGCCAATATTACAGGTGTTTCGGCAAAAGAGATGAATATCGAGTGTGCGCTTGGAGACATTGACATTGAGGATTTGACAGTAGACCAAATCGACATGGAAGCCGATATGGGCGATGTGTCCGTAAAGAACGTTGATGTGAGAGAAATCGATGCCGAGCTTGCTATGGGTAATTTTGAGGCGAACCTTGTAAGAGATATTTCGGAATATAGCCTGGAGCTTGAGGTTTCATTGGGAAGATGTAAGGTTGACGGGAATACTGTTTCGAATAAATACAATAAATCCGGAAGCGGCGGATTAGTCAGTGTCACATGTGATATGGGCGATGTGAATATCAAATAATCGATAATTGAGTTGTTTTTGGTTAAAAGAATAATTGAAAGAATGAAACCTCTAAGGTATAATCAATATCGTAGGAATGCTGGGAGGTTAGGCGTTTCCTATAAATTGTATTTTTTTGTGAGGTTTTTATGTCATCTATTATCCAGACAAATCAGGTTTTTAACAATGAGATACCTTTTTGCAGGGTATACAGCATTGATTCCAAGAAAATGCTTGAGGAGCGCTTTCTTGCGCATAGAATATCATATTTCATAGAATGGCAGGACAAGTCTTTTTTGCAGAGATTGTTCGACAGAAAAGGAAACAAGATTGTTTGTACATTCAAGATAAATAAAAATGAGCTTGCTAGAGCGAAAGAGATTTCCGAAGGAATTGATGGAATCAAGTATAAGGACTACGGCGATTTTGATGCTGAGGATCGAATTCGCAGAAGAAGCGAAGCTGTTAAGTCACAGCCCAATCCTATGATATTACCTGCTTTAAAGATTGAAGAAATTTCTGACGACGAATGATAAGTTGAGCATGCAGAATAGGGGAGACATTGTTTCCTCTATTTTTTTGTTGAATAGGAAATTTCTCTGAAATTCCCTATTCAACAAAAAAAGCTCCGCAGGGATGCGCAGCTCGCGGTAAGGAATATATTGCTTACGCAATCCGCTCGCGCGCTAGCATTTCGCGAGCGAAATGCTTTTTTATTGGATTAGGAAATAAATTTTTTTGGAGATTCTTATGGCTGAGAAAAAGAATGTTTATAAAAAGAATACTGAAAAGGCAAAGACGGCACGTAAACCTTTTAAGGGTGAGGCTTCGAGAAAAAGTGTGCCCGGAAATCCTCAGAAGAGAACGGGAGTTAAAGAAAACGGTAATGACAAGAGTGCTGCCGTAAAAAAGAGCAGATGCCCGTATTTCAAGAAGTGCGGTGCATGCCAGATGATAGATACACCATATAAGAAACAGCTTAACTTAAAGCATGCACGTCTTGCAGAACTTCTTGAACCCTATACAAAAGTAGAGTCGTTTATCGGAATGGAGGAGCCTGAACACTACAGATGTAAGGTTCATGCAGTCTTTTCACATGACAGAAAAGGAAATCCCATTTCCGGAATATACAAAGAGGGAAGCCACGAAGTAGTACCGGTTGAAAAATGTCTTCTTGAAGATGAGAAGGCGGATGCAATCATTGCTTCGATCAGAGGAATGCTCCGATCGTTTAAGATCAAGACCTATGATGAAGACAACGGTTTTGGGCTTCTTCGTCATGTTCTTATCAGAATAGGCAGATACAGCGGGGAGATAATGGTTGTGCTTGTTACGGTATCACCTATTTTCCCATCAAAGAATAACTTTGTTAAGGCGCTCAGAAAAGAGCATCCCGAGATCACAACTATCGTCCTTAATGTAAATGACAAGCAGACAAGCATGATACTGGGCGATAAAGAGAAGCCTCTTTACGGCCCCGGATTTATCTATGATACATGCTGCGGAATGAAATTTAAGATAAGTCCCAAGTCTTTCTATCAGGTGAATCCTGTGCAGACAGAGCTTTTGTACAAGACCGCGATTGATATGGCAGAGCTTACGGGAGATGAGATCGCGCTTGACTGCTACAGCGGTGTTGGCACGATCGGAATTATCGCAAGTCCCCATGTAAAGGAAGTTATAAGCGTTGAGCTCAACGGCGATGCGGTAAAAGATGCCATATTAAATGCCAAGATAAATGAAGTAAAGAATATTACTTTCTACAAAAATGATGCCACTAAATTCATGCAACAAATGGCTGACTCCGGAGATAAAGCGGATGTTGTATTTATGGATCCGCCGCGTTCAGGTTCAACGGTTGAATTCATCAATTCAATGATCAATCTTTCGCCCAAGAAGGTTGTTTATATTTCTTGCAGCCCGGATTCTCTTGCAAGAGACTTAGAACTTATCACAAAAGGCGGCTACAAAGTAAAGAAGGCAATTCCGGTAGATATGTTCCCGTTTACAAGGAGCATAGAAACAGTCTGTCTGTTAACGAAATCAAGCTGAAGGCGCAGATTGAGTTTACAGAAGACTGTTGTTCTGGCTCGCGCTTAGCGCGAGAGCAGAACTTCCTTGTGAAAAAGTGGTGAGAAGATTACAAAGGTCCCTGCGATAGATGTCCACGAAGCCAAGTCGTGGCTAAGTAATGAGTGTATTTTTTATGAAAAGTGATCACTAAAAAATAGTGGTCACTTTTTTGGATTAGGTATATAATGTTCGAAGCGGTTTTTAGTCTGAAAAACTGCTATAAATTCTATTTTCACAATATAGTCAGTGACGTTTAGAGTCTTTTCACTGCTTATATTCCCAACTATTTTGAAATAGGCATTTGCTTTTTGAGGATGATTACTGCTCATATTTACAATGCTTTCATTATGAGCAGAGGTATTTTGCTGTTATCTATAGAAAAAAGTGGTAGAGGCACTGCTTATGTGCTTTTTTCATAAATCTAGTCAGAGAGGGATAAAAAATAAAGCGCAAATTCATCTGCTTAGATTCAGGACATTCTTAATCTAGGCATTGCGAGTAAAAAAATCTTCACTGCCTATGTGGTGAAAAGAGTGTAAAAAGCAGAGGTTAATCGGCTTATTCAGAAAAGTTGCAGTGCATAGACAATAATCAGGTCATTTGGCTAAGCAAAGATAAAAGAAGGAGAAGTAAATGTACGGATTAAAAGAGCTACTAAATAAAGAGGAGGAACGGCTTCTGAGAATAAAGGCTGTAGTTGATAAGCAGCTGGATGAGGCACCGGAGGGGCGACTTAGGATTTCATCGTCGGGGAAGCTTGTTCAATACATGCATTGTACTGATGAAAACAAGAAATCAATATATCAGGGAAACTATATAAAAAAGGAAAATGCCGAATTTATCAAAGCTCTTGCGCAGAAAGGATATGACAAAAAGGTAAAAAGACTTGTTGATCTGAGACTTAAGCAGATACAAAAAATAAATGCGGATTATGATGATCATGAAATTGAAAAAATATATGCATGCATGAATCCTACGAGAAAGAAATTAGTCAGAGCGTATGAGATTCCGTTTGAACAGAGGATATCTGAGTGGAAAGAAATAGAATATAACGGGAAAAGTTTTTCTGAGGATTCACCGGAGATATGTACAAGGAAAGGCGAGAGAGTCAGGTCGAAGAGTGAAAAAATAATAGCGGATACATTCTTTGAACGCGGGATAGAATATAAGTATGAGTGTCCGCTTGAGCTAAAAGGATATGGAATCATATTTCCTGACTTTACAATTATTAGTAGGAGAACCGGAAAAGAAGTGTATTGGGAACATGATGGACGAATGGACGATCCTCAATACGCGGAAACAGCGGTCAGAAAGATAGATACATATATAAGAAATGGAATAGTGCCAGGAGATAGGCTGATTGTTACATTTGAAACCGGAAACTATGTATTAAGCGACAATACGATAGATGCGATGATAAAAAAATATTTGTGATACCTAATGAGAACATAAACGCTTCAGGAGGAATGAAACAATACTGAGTAAAAAATGACTATTGCTGTTATCCTGAGGGGATTGGACAAGATTGCAGATAAGGACAATTAATAAATTGACATGTGAACACGTGTTCGATATAATAATCATAGATTCGCTACCATACATCAATCTATGCAACATTGGCTTTGACTTTGGAGGTATGAAAACAGTGGAAATTGAGGAATGTATCAAGGATGCGTTTGAAGACTCTATGCAGTTATTTGTTCAGACAGAAGAATACAAGAAGGAACGTGATGAGATAAATGATATGATCATAACATTTCGAGCAATGCTGGATGTGAACCGGCAACTGCAGTTTAATGAAATAGTAGATGCCATAACCGTTGCAGACGGTAAGCTTGCATCGGAAGCATATCTGCACGGAGTTGTAGAGGGGATAGCGCTTCGTGAGAAAATAATCGGATAGATGGTAAAAAAAGTGCAAAGACATATTTTAATATGTGGTAAGTACCTTATCTACCAAGTAGAATGGCGGAAAGGAAGATACATATCACATGTGGGTATGTCTGAACACTATTTTCTATCAAAATGGAATATATAATCGAATGCCTTTATTCATCTTCAGACTCAAGCAGGGCGTTGATGAGTTCACGCTTTTGCTTGGATGTCATCTTGGATACATTCTTTGCGATAAGTCTATGTATCATATAATATTCGGATTCAAAATCTCCGCTTTCTGATGAGTTTCCGTTTAACAGATAGTCGGTAGTAGTGTGAAGGGCAGTAGCGATATTGGCTATAACGGGCCCTTTCGGAACACGGTCGCCCTTTATATATCGAGACATTGAGACTTCGGTGACGTCGACTTTTTCAGCGAGTTCGCGCTGAGTCATATTAAGCTGAGTAAGTAATTCAGCTATTCTTCCTCCTAATGTGTTGTTCATAGGATATCCTCATTTCTAATTTGATATATTATCTTGGATAAATGAAAGTGTAATGCCGCTTTTTTAAGATAAAACATCTTAACCGGCTAATATACATTCTCTTTATTCATATATGGAATAATTTCAGAAACTTACCAAAAGTATAATTCAATTCATCCAAAACGTCAAATTAAAATAATTTTCGGTAAGTATAAAATCCGTAAAACGCAGTAAAATAGCAGTGTTTGATTATTTTATCAGAATCACGGCATAAACAAACGGTAAATTAATGTATTGACAACTTTCCAAACGTGATATATGATTAAATCAAGCTAAAACGAACGGAGGTGAGATGAGAATGTCAGAACACGCAAATATGCTGTTATTAGGACTGGCACGTGCACCATGTGCGTAAATTTTTTTATCCATTGACTTACCGAATGTATAAGTATGGATAAAACAAATTAACTTTTGTTCTATAAAATCTACGCACAGGAAAGGAGAATGCTTATGAAGAACTGGCTTGAAGCAGCAGGAATAAGAGCTGTGAAGACGGTGGCACAGACAGCCATTGCCACGATAGGAACTTCGGAGTTTCTGGGAGACGTTAATTGGGTGATGGTTGCAAGTGCGGCATCATTGGCAGGAATACTTTCCCTGCTGATGAGTATTTCCGGGATTCCGGAACTGAAGAAATAAGGAAAGGCGCCGGCTTGGCGCTTCCTTCAACAATGAAAACAGAACACAAAAAATAAAACACAGAAACCAAAAAACAAAGTACAAAAAGAAAAGGAGAAAAATTATGAATTTTGTAGAAAGTATAATGACTCAGAACCCCTGCTACACAGAGGGAAGAAAAATAACCGTGAAAGGCCTTATGCTCCATTCTGTCGGATGCGCACAGCCCCGAGCAATGGCATTTATCAATAGCTGGAACACACCTTCACATGACAGCTCATGCGTTCATGGCTTCATAGACGGAAACGACGGAACAGTGTATCAGACGCTTCCTTGGAACCACAGAGGATGGCACGCAGGCGGAGCGGCAAACAATACACATATCGGAGTTGAGATGTGTGAGCCTGCAAGCCTTAATTATACAAGTGGAGCGACTTTTACCTGCTCAAACATACCTGAGGCACGCAAATCGGTAAAAAGAACATATGAAGCGGCAGTCGAACTGTTCGCGATGCTCTGCAAATTATTTAACCTCGATCCTCTTGGAGACGGAGTGATTGTTTCTCACAATGAGGGACATATCAGAGGAATAGCTTCCAACCACAGTGACCCCGAGCACTTATGGAATCAGCTTGAAACCGGCTATACGATGGACGGATTCAGAAAAGCGGTAAAAGAACTTTTGGACAAAGGTGTTGCGGACTTTCCAAAGGGAAGCACAGAAGAGGCATATCCTTACGCCGGACCGGCGGGCACTTATCCGACCGTACCTTTTTCTGTAAAAGTTCTTATAGATAATCTGAACATCCGTGCAAATCCGAATTTTGGAGGTGCGATCAAAGGACAGACAGGCAGAGGTGTATTTACGGTTGTTGAGGTACAGAACGGATGGGGAAAGCTTAGAAACGGAACAGGATGGATCTATCTTGAAGAGAAGGCATATTGCACAGTCCTTGACCGTTTGATCTCGGAAAGCTATGAAAGGAAATCCATTGATGAGATTGCAAGAGAAGTAGTGAATGGAAAATGGGGCAACGGCGAAGAAAGGAAGATGCGTCTTACCGAAGCGGGATATGATTACAATGCTGTACAGCAGAGAGTAAATGAGATTATCTGGAATCCTTGAAGAAAAGAGCTTTTGGCTTGGTTAACCTAAGGCAAAAGCTCTTTATTGCCGCAATTATATGTCAAACGTATAACATAGCCAGTCTTGTGTAAAAGACAATTACTTGTGCAAGATATACAAAAACCATATTGATATATCGTAATTAATTCACGAAATGGATAATTTTTTGATAAAAACGTATGTCAACCGATTGACATAAATAAACGTCACGTGGTAATATCTGTTTACAATAAACAAAGACCTTTAAAAGGAGGGGTTATTTAAGATGAGAAGGAAAATAGTTTCATTAGTAGTTGGTGCAGCATTGGCATTATCAATGGTTGCATGCAGTACACAGAATCCGGAAGAGCCTGTTGCTCAGACTGCCGGAGAGCAGGTTGCAGATAGCAGCAATGGAGGGGGATCGGCTATCTCAATTTTAAATTCTAAAACAGAGATTCAGACACAGTTCGAGGATATGGCAAAAGAGTATGAAGAGAAGACAGGTGTGCATGTTGAAGTATACAATGCCGATACGGATACAACAGTTGCTTCACAGATTGCAACAAAGTATGCATCACACGATCCTTATACACTTTCAATGGTGGATCCGAAAGATATATATGCAGTAGCAAATGAGTATGCTTACGATCTTTCAAATGAGGACTGGGCAAAGAAAACAAAGCTTGGAATCACGGTTAACGGAAAAGTTGTAGGATTTCCTTTCTGTGTAGAGGCAAGAGGTATTCTTTATAACGCAGATGCGATTGAAAAGATCACGGGAGAAACGTTCGATCCTACATCGGTTGCTAAGCTTGAAGATTTCCAGAAGTTACTTGATAAGCTTGTACAGGGCGGAATGGAGAAGCCTGTAGGAATTCTTTCAGAGTATTGGTCACTCGGTGCACACTGGTTCCCTATGGTATATGAAGAGCAGCAGGATCCGGATGCATTTGTAAAGAGCCTTCTTGATGGATCGGGTAAGCTTTCGGATAATGAGAAATTCAATTCCTTAATGGATTCATTTGATACGCTTATTAAATATAACTATGCAAAAGGTTCTGCTTCTAACGCAGATCGTGAAGAGACATCCATGATGCTTGCAGAAGGACAGATTGCTTTTATGTTCGGCGGAAACTGGGACTGGTCGGTTATCAACCAGTATGATTACACAGAGCACCTCGGAATGATGCCTGTTCCGCAGAATACTACAGATACAAGCAACTTTAAGATTGTCGGCGGTGCAACCAAGTATTTCTTTGTTGACAGTTCATCAGATACTTCAGATGAGCAGAGACAGGCTGCGCTTGACTTTCTTAACTGGCTTGTAAACGATGCTGACGGAAATGCTTTCCTTACAGAAAAGTGTGCGCTTGTTCCTGCTTTTGAAAATATCAAAGCCGATAAGCTCGATCCATTTTCTCTTTCTGTAAAGACATATGCAGATGCAGGAAATATGATTCCTACATACAATTACCTTCCCGACGATCATATGACGGTAGTAGGACAGGAGATCATGCAGAAATACCTTGATGAGTCAATGGACAGAGCAGCACTTGCTGATGCGGTAACTGAGTATTTCAAGTCTGCAACACCTATTGAGCACTGATAATTTACTCAATAATCAATCTGATTGTAAAAAGACATTATATCAGGGCTTCGATCATCAAGAAGCCCTGATAAAAAAGAAAAGAGATTTAAGTGTTTAGTGCACGGGTATTTTGAAAGGTGAGGCATATGAAAACTAATACACTGGGCTATAAATTAAAACAGTATTTGATCTTTGCCGGATTAACAACGGTAATATTTTGCAGTGTTGTGATAATACCTTTTATTTATGGACTGTATCTTACATTTACGAGCTGGAACGGAGTATCCAGAAATAAGCCTTTTGTAGGCATGGAAAATTATGCGAATGCATTTTCGGATGGGGGATATTGGACATCTCTCGGACGTACGTTTATCTATTCGGCAATAGCTGTTGTACTTGTAAATGCTGTTGCATTTATCATTGCATATATGGTTACGAGCGGAATCAAAGGCCAGAATTTTTTCAGAGCCGGATTCTTTGTACCGAATCTTATCGGTGGTATCGTACTTGGTTATGTTTGGAAATTTGTATTTAATAAAGCGCTGGTAGAGCTTATGGGCTATATATCAGACGGAAGAGCTAAGTCACTCCTTGCTACGGAGAGCGGAGCAATCGCAGCACTTATTATTGTTTCGGTATGGCAGTATGCCGGCTACATGATGCTTATCTATGTCGCAGGTTTTATGAGCGTATCGGAAGATGTTATTGAAGCGGCTAAAATTGATGGCTGTACAGGCAGACAGTCTATCATTCATATATCAATTCCACTTATGACGGCATCATTTGTACAGTGTCTTTTCCTTACGATCACAAGATGTTTCATGGTATATGACGTCAACCTTTCGTTGACTAACGGTGATCCTTATGGAAGTTCAGCGCTTGCAGCAATGCACGTTTACAATCAGGCTTTCGTAAACAAGAACTACGGAACCGGCCAGGCAGAGGCACTTATCTTGTTTGTGATCTGCGCGGTGATCGGTGGAATTCAAGTATACGTAGGTAAGAAAGGGGAGGTACAGGCATAATGGAAAATGAAAAAGCAAGACGCAATAAAATAATAAAGCATGCCATTATGATTGCTATCCTTGCGGTTATGTTTGTAGTATTTATTTTCCCTTTCATAATGGTAATAATAAATGTTTTTAAGGTAAAATCAGATATTACGGGCAATCCGCTTGCACTGGTAGGAAAGCACGGATTTACGATTGAGAATTTCCCCAAAGCGATTGAAAAAATGAAATTCTTTAATTCATTCGTCAACTCGCTCATAGTGACGGTGTGCTCAACTGTAGGAACAATCGCGCTTTCATCCATGACCGCTTACCTTATCGTAAGAAATAACTGGAAAGCAAATAAGATATTGTTCGTTCTTATGATCGCATCAATGGTAATTCCTTTTCAGGTACTCATGATCCCGCTTGTTTCACTTTACGGCGGAATACTCGGCATCCTGAATCACAGGATCACATTGATATTCATGCACATCGGATTCTCACTTTCAATGGCTACATTCATGTTCCATGGAAGTATTAATACAAATGTTCCGTGTTCGCTTGAAGAGGCGGCTACAATAGACGGATGTAATAAATGGCAGATCTTTTCAAGAATCGTATTTCCTATACTTAAGCCAACTATAGCAACGGTGGCTATTATCGATGCAATGGCATTTTGGAATGATTATCTTTTGCCCAGTCTTGTACTTGGAAGAAAAGAGCTGTATACGATTCCTATCGCGACAAAAGTTTTCTACGGCACATATTCGACAGACACGGGTCTGATCATGGCTGCACTTTTGCTTGCGATGCTTCCGATATTGTTGTTATATCTTTTCCTTCAAAGATACATTGTTGAGGGAATCACAGCAGGAGCTGTTAAATAATTATACGAAAGGTTTTATGTTATGAAAAAGCTAGAAAACAAATGTATGTTGATCACATACGCAGACAGCATGGGTAATAATCTCAAAGATCTAGCGTTTGTAATGGACAAGTACTTTAAGGATGCAGTAGGCGGTATACATATACTTCCTTTTTTTCCATCTTCGGGAGACAGAGGATTTGCTCCGATGGATTACCACGTTGTAGACAAGACGTTTGGAGACTGGGACGATATAGAAAAGTTGTCGGAACAGTATTATCTCATGGCCGATTACATGATCAATCACATTTCGGCGCAGAGTGAGTATTACAAAGATTTTCTTCAGAAAAAAGATGATTCGAAATACAGAGATCTTTTCATTCGCTATAAGGATTTTTGGGAGAACGGAGAGCCTACACAAGAAGAAGTGGATGTTATCTACAAGAGAAAGCCCAGAGCTCCCTATGTGGATGCGGTATTCGCTGACGGAAGCACTGAGAAAGTATGGTGCACCTTTGATGAGCAGCAAATCGATATCAACTGCAAATCGGATACGGCAAAAGAGTTTATCAAGGATAATCTTGTAAATCTCTGTAAGCACGGGCTCTCGATCATTCGACTTGATGCGTTTGCTTATGCGACAAAAAAAGCAGGAAGTTCATGCTTTTTCATAGAGCCGGAAGTTTGGGAACTTATGGACGGATGCCAGAAAATAGTAGAGCCGTACGGTGTTAAGCTCCTTCCTGAGATACACGAGCACTACACGATGCAGCAGAAAATTGAAAGTCATGACTACTATGTTTATGATTTTGCGCTTCCAATGCTACTAATAAATGCGTTATACTATGGACAGTCTACGTATTTAAAGAATTGGCTTAACATTTGTCCGAGAAAGCAGTTCACAACGCTTGATACTCACGACGGAATCGGTGTTGTCGATGTAAAAGACCTTCTTCCCGATGATGAGATTGAGAGGACAAAAGAGGACATCTTTAAATACGGAGCCAATGTAAAGAAGATTTACAATACGGCTGCATATAACAATCTTGATATTTATCAGGTCAACTGCAGCTATTACTCGGCACTTGGCGATGACGACGATGCTTACCTTCTGGCAAGAGCGGTTCAGTTTTTTGCTCCCGGTATTCCGCAGGTATATTATGTGGGACTCCTTGCGGGAAAGAACGACCTTAAACTTCTTGAAGAGACCAAAGTCGGAAGAAATATAAATCGTCATTATTACAAGCTTGACGAGATAGAAAAAGAAGTCGAAAGACCTGTCGTAAAAGAGCTTCTTAAGCTTATGAAGTTCAGAAATGAGCATCCTGCATTTGACGGAGAGTTTATTCTTGAAGATTGCGGCGATGAGGAACTTGTTATTCTTAGGAAAAACGGCGACGATTTTGCACGGCTTAAAGCAAATTTAAAGACTAAGAAGTTTACTATCGAGCATTCGTAAGAAGTGCGTGGTAGGAAGAGGCATCGGAGGGAATATGGCTACATTAAAGGATGTCGCAGCCAGATGTGGGCTGACGGTTACAACTGTATCAAGGGTTCTGAACAACAGAGGGTATATCTCGGACAAAACTAGGTCCAAGGTATATGCTGCAATGGAAGAACTCAATTATCAGCCCAACGAAGTAGCCAGATCCCTATCCAAGAAATCGACGAATACGATTGGCGTTATTATGCCGCACATAAGGCATCCTTATTTTTCCGAGATGATAAGTAACATTGAGAATGCGGCAAGCAAGAAAGGGTATAAGATCTTGCTCGCCAATTCCAAGGGCGCAGATCACAAGGAAAAAGAGTACCTTGATATGTGCACAAGTAATCGTGTTGCCGGTGTTATAGTTTTTTCCTCCACAGTTAAGGGGCTCGAATTTGCCAACAGCAATATTCCGCTTATTACCGTTGAGCGTTTTGTTGAGAACGGAACGGCAGCAGTTGAGTGTGACAATGAGCAGGGCGGTATGCTCGCAGCCGAGGCGCTTATCAAAAGCGGTTGCAAGCACCTGCTTATCATAAGCGGTGTTTCAAAAAGCGTCATGCCTGCGGATGACCGTTTGAAAGGCTTTGCCAAAGTCTGCGAAGAGCGCGGTGTTGTCTATAAGGCGGTTTCTACCAGCATGAATCAGTATAACAACCTTGAGTATCACGCTCTTTTGACGGGAGAACTTAAACTCGACAATGAGATAGACGGAATTTTTGCAAGCTCCGATCTTATCGCGGCGCAGGTTCTTCAGGTTTGCAGGAAAATGGGCAAAAGAGTACCCGAAGATATAAAACTTATTGGCTTTGATGATGTTCTGCTTTCGAGGCTTACGACTCCGCCGATCTCGACAATACACCAGCCCATTAAAGAAATGGCGGAAATGGCAGTGGATCTAGTCATTTCATCTTCTGAGGGCAAGGTTGTACCAAAACGCACGATACTTCCTGTTTCTTACATAGAAAGGGAGAGTACCAAGTAACTGATTTGAAAAATAGAATATTTAAAAGATACCGTTCTGACAGGCCTTTAACAGCTTGTTAGAGCGGTTTTTTTTAAAGATAAAGAAAAAGATGGAAATACTATTGAAAAATAGATTGATATGTGCAATATTTAAGTAAAATATAAATGCATTGTGATTGAGTTAAGTTAATTTAATTAAATTCCGGATTGGAGTTTTTGGTAGCATATTTACTTTTTAGTGATAACGGAGGGGAATGCAGATGTTTGGCGCGATAGAAGCAGGCGGAACAAAGATGGTATTGGCTGTTGGGGACGACAAGTCAAATATTGTAGATATTACAGAGATAAAAACGAGAAGTCCGAGGGAAACAATCCCTGAGATTATGGATTTTTTTGGAAAGTATGACATTGAAGGCATGGGAATAGGCGCGTTCGGCCCTGTGTGCCTTGATAGGAACTCGGAAAGTTACGGAAAGATAGGAAAAAGCCCGAAGCTGGAATGGGTGGGCTTTTCCTGGATGGAAGCTTTTGGCAAGGCAGATTACCCTGTGACAATAGATACCGATGTCAACGCGGCATGTTTGGGAGAAGTCAAATATGGGAATGGAAAAGGGCTGAATAACGTAATCTACATAACAATAGGCACCGGGATCGGAGTTGGAGTTTATGCTGAAGGCAATCTCCTCCATGGAGCGCTTCATCCTGAGGCGGGACATATTCTTTTGCCTGTGAGCGGCAGAGACGGTTTTGAAGGAATCTGTCCGTATCATAAGAACTGTTTTGAAGGACTGGCATCGGGACCTGCAATAGAGGCTCACTATGGCAAGAAGCCGCAGCTTTTGCTCGATGATATGAGCGTTTGGGAGCAGGAAGCAGACTACATCGGAAAGGCATTGATGCAATATATATGTTGCTACTGCCCTGAGAGGATCATTCTCGGCGGCGGTGTTATGCATATAGAAAAGCTCTTTCCAATGATCCGTGAGAAAACTCTTTCCTATATGAACGGATATGTTGATACAAAAGAGATGCAGGATATTGAAAGTTATATAACACCTGCGGGACTTATGGGGCAGCAGGGAATAAAAGGCGCATTATTTTTGGCATCACTTAAATAAGATTAGATGAGAGATGCAGTAAATACGGAGACAATAGATGGAAAAATTTGCAATAAATAACTGGATACTGAAAAGGGTATCCGATGGCAGTAAGTACAGGACAGAGGTTCCGGGGAGCGTTCTCTATACACTTCAGAATAACGGAGTAATTCCGAATCCTTTTGTGGCAGACAATGAGAAATTTGCCCTGAAAATGATGGAAGAGGATTTTGAATACGAAGCTAAGTTCGATGCCGGTCATGCTCTCATGTCATCTTTGAAAAAAGAGCTTGTATTCGAAGGAATCGATACCGTTGGGGAGGTGTATCTAAACGGAAGCAAAATCCTATGTGCCTGCAACATGCACAGGACATACAGGATTGATATCACAGATTTATTAAAGGAAAAAGACAATGAATTAAAGGTCTGCATCCACTCACCTCTTAAATATATAAAGGATGCATACGGAAAAAGTGAGTGCGACGGAACGGAAGATGCCATGGAGGGCTTTGTCCATATAAGAAAAGCTCATTACATGTTCGGCTGGGATTGGGGGCCGAGAATTCCTGATGCGGGACTTTTCAGACCTGTATATATTCTTGGAATAAATACTGCACGTATAGAGAATGTCAGGGTTCATCAGAGACACTCGGGCGGTAAAGTCGGGCTACGTATTTTTATTGACAGAGAAGTTTACGGTGATGATAAAGGCATTTCCTGTGATGTGATTCTTACAGATCCGCAGGGAAAAGAACTTGCGTATAAAGATTACAGATCAGGCGATGAAATCGTGGTCGAAGATTCTTTGCTCTGGTGGCCGTCCGGATTCGGAGAACAAAATCTTTATAACCTGGATATAAAATTAAAACTTGGAAATACGGAGCTTGATTCTCTGACAAAAAGAATCGGCCTGAGAACCCTTACCATAACCAAAAAGAAAGATGAGTGGGGAGAGAGTTTTTCGCATTGCATAAACGGCTTTGATGTATTTGCTTTTGGCGCGGACTATATACCGGAAGATAACTATCTGACAAGAATGACGCCCGAAAGAACAAGGAAACTACTTGAAGATTGTAAATTGGCCAACTTCAATTCCATCAGGGTATGGGGCGGAGGCTTTTTTCCGGATGATGCTTTCTATGATATCTGCGATGAACTTGGGATCATGGTATGGCAGGATATGATGTTTGCCTGCGGCGTCTATGACCTTACCGAGGAATTTGAAGAAAATATCAGACTTGAGATTAAAGATAATTTAAAAAGGATTGCGGATCATGCGTGCCTTGCTCTTATTTGCGGCAATAATGAAATGGAGATGTTTGTAAAAAACGGAGTATGGGTTAAGACTCATAAGCAAAAAGCAGATTATATCAAGATGTATGAATATCTTTTTCCTAAGTGGGTAAAAGAATATGCACCTGATGCGGTATACTGGCCATCAAGTCCGTCATCGGGAGGATCTTTTGACGATCCCAACGACTTTGACCGCGGAGATGTTCACTTCTGGCAGGTATGGCATGACGGAAAACCTTTTACCGAGTACAGAAAGTACTTCTTCAGATATCTGTCGGAGTTTGGTTTCCAGGCTCTTCCGTCAAAAAAGACACTGGAAACGGTAATGACAAGCGAAGAAGACTACAATCTTTTTTCCTATAACATGGAAAAGCACCAGAGAAACAAATCTGCCAATTCCAAGATAATGCAGTATATGCAGGCAACTTTCAAGTATCCTACGGATTTTGATATTTTAATATATGCTTCTCAGCTTCTGTCGGGAGAAGCGATAAGATACGGTGTTGAGCACTTTAGGAGAAATAGGGGGAGGTGCATGGGAACTCTGTATTGGCAGCTAAATGACTGCTGGCCTGTTATAAGCTGGGCTTCTGTTGACTATTACGGAAGATGGAAGGCACTGCACTATTATGCCAGGAGATTTTTTGCGCCCGTGCTTCTTAGCTGTGAGGAGACAAGCACTGTATCCGAAGGCATTGAGATAAATTCCGAAAATAGCAGCTTCATACCTGCGATAAAGCTTAATATCTCCAATGAGACCATGACGGAGAGAAAGCTTACGGCAGAGTGGAAACTCAGAGATGCTTTCGGAAAAGAGATTGATGGAAAAGGACTTGAAATCGAAACTTCGGGTACCGTCGATATAACTGTTTCTCCGCTTTCTTCAAAGTGGGTGACTGAGCAAAGCTTCCCCGGAATCGACATATATTCCTGTTATGTGTCCTTTAAGGCCATAGAAGAGGGCGAGGTGGTGTCGGAAGGCACGGCTCTTTTTGTGCCGGCGAAATATTTCCGCTTTGAAGATCCGGGGCTCGCAGTAAGAATGCTCTCGGAAAATGAGATAGAAATAAGCGCAAAGGCTTTTGCCAAAAATATAGAAATTAGAAATGAGAATGACGATCTGGTACTCTCTGACAACTTTTTTGACATGAATCCAGGAGTAAAAGTTGTCCGTATTATCAGGGGAGATGCCAATAATCTTACGGTCAGAAGTGTTGCTGATATTCACTGAGTGAAAAATAGACTTATCACGGAATGACCTAAAATGAATTTTTACCGGAGGAATTGTATGAGTGACAAGATTTATGAACCGAGTAACGCGAATATGCAGCAGGGAGCAAGAAATGTGCTTAAATATCTGGCCGAGATCACATATGAAAAGATGATCACAGGACAGCATACGCAGACGATGGAGCAGGAAGAGCTTAAGCTGATAGAGGAAAAGACGGGAAAGAGGCCGGCGCTTTTGGGCTTTGAACTTTTGTCTTATTCACCGAATATAAACTATCTCGACACAGATGATGAATGTATGGATGAAATCGTTCATAACAACGGAACGCTTAAGAAAGCCTGGGAATGGGCTGAGGAACAAGGGCTTATCACATTCACATGGCACTGGTTCTCACCTCTTTACGGCAGATCTAAGGCATTTTATACAGAGAATACTTCTTTTGACCCTGAAAAAGCTGCAAACGAGGGCACTGCTGAATATAATGCGATGATCTCGGATCTTGACGTAATGGCCGGGATACTGAGGCCGTTCTGCGAAAAAGAGATCCCTATTTTGTGGAGACCGTTCCATGAAAGTGACGGAACATGGTTCTGGTGGGGAGCAAAAGGCGCCGAGCCTGTCAAAAAGTTGTACAGAATAATGTATGAGCGCTTTGTGGGCGTGCATCATCTTAACAATCTTATCTGGGTGTGGAATTCGCATATTAAGGAGTTATATCCGGGAGACGACGTTGTAGATGTGATATCGGTCGACCTTTATACCGATAAACATGTTCATACGGCATATTCCGAGCAGTATAATGCGCTTAAAGAAATAACCGAGATGAAAAAGCCTATGATTCTGGCGGAAGTCGGTGTGCTTCCGGATCCCGAGGCTGTCCACGGTGAGCATATAGGATGGGCGAGCTTTATGACATGGTCTCTGGATTTTTGCAGAACAGAAGAATATAACACATTTGAATTTTTGAAAGATGTATATAACAGCCTGAATGTTGTAACAAAAGATAATCTCCCTAAACTATATGAGGTTAAAAAGATATGAATGAAGTAGAAGGAATAAAGCGGATAAAAAAACTGATTGATAGAGCCAAAGCGGGTGAAGAACTTGTACTTGGCTTCTTTGGAGGTTCGATAACTCAAGGATCTTTGTCTTCTGAGCCTAAGCTGTGCTATGCACATAGAGTTTTTGATTGGTTTGAAAAAGAGTTTCCGAATGCAAAGTTTCATTATGTGAATGCCGGAATAGGCGGAACCTCTTCATATTTTGGAGTGTCCAGAGTTTATAAGGATCTGCTTATGTACAGACCTGACTTTGTGATAGTAGACTTTTCAGTGAATGATGAAGAGGCAGAGCTTTTCAAAGAGACATACGAGGGAATGATCAGGCGGATATGGTACTCGGATACAAAGCCTGCAATGCTGCTTCTTAACAATGTGTACTATGACGATGGCAGAACTGCGGAGGATATACATGTAGAGATAGGAAAGCACTACGGGATTCCCAATGTGAGTATCAAGGATACAATATACAAGAGGATGATTGAAGGGATATATAGAAGAGATGACATTACACCGGATGGACTACATCCCAATGATCTCGGACACGAACTTCTGGCAAAAGAGATAACGGATAGGATAAATGAAATATGCGGTATGGACGTATCTGATTGCCAAGAAGAGCAGGAAAAAGAACCTGTAACAGCAAATCGCTTTGAAGCTTCTTTAAGATATACCATTGAAAACAGCAGTCCGATATTATCGGGATTTAGAGCCGATGCGAGAGAAAAAGAAGGACATCTTGACTTCTTTAAAAATGGCTGGATAGCTACAAAAGCAGGTGATTCAATTCACTTTGAACTTAGCGGTGCAAGGACGATTGCCATTCAGTACAGAAAGACAATAAACAGACCTGCTCCCGTTGCGCTGGCGGTTTTGGACGAATGCAGGGAAAAAGCTGTTGTTCTTGATTCAAATTTTGATGAAGACTGGGGCGATTGTCTTTATTTGCAACCTGTGCTGAGCGAAAACGAAAGAAAAGATCACATATTGGATATAGAAATAGTAAGTGCCTCGGAAGCTGATAAAAACAGCTTTTATCTGTTATCATTAATAGTATCTTAAAGCAAAGCGTGAGCAACAGCGGGTTAAGGAGATTGGAGGAAAGATGGCGATAGTATATAACGACAGTGAGCAAATATGGAAACTTGATACGGAAAATACATCATATGTTCTTGGAGTAGTGGATGGGAAGTATCTTTCACATATCTATTACGGCAAAAAGATAAGAAGCAGCGAGCTTTCGTATCTGCTAAGACCTGATGAGATTGTTCCTCCGTCAATCAGGCCTGCGGAGCAGCTTGGCTTCATGGATGCGATACAGCTTGAGTATCCTTGCGGAGGGATCGGTGATTTCAGGGAGTGCTGCATTTCTGTAAAGAGCGATGCGGGACAGATAGGATGTGACCTGTCATACAAGGGGTATGAGATTGTAAAAGGGAAAGCAAAGGTTGCGGGATTTCCCACGTGCTTTGGAGACAATGCAGATACGCTTGTGATAAGGCTTGAGGATGAGATTTACGGTCTGGTTGTATCTTTGTCTTTTACCGTGTTTGATGATTGTGATGCCGTAATACGTTCTGCGCTTATCGAGAACAGAGGCTCGAAAATATTATGTATAGAAAGAGCTATGTCTTCCTGCCTTGACTTTGAGATGAGGGACTGCGAAGTTATAACGCAGTGCGGCGCGTGGGCGAGAGAGCACATAATTGAAAGGACGGCTCTTAATCATGCGGCTGTAATAGCGGAGTCGACAAGAGGCGAAGAAGGCCATGATTCCATGCCTTTTATGGCTGTCGTTTCCAAAAACACCGACCGGAAAAGCGGAGAAGTCTACGCTTCTCAGCTCATTTACTCCGGCAATTTTATGGCAAAGGTAAAGAAAAATGCTCACGACCAGATAAGGATGGTAATGGGAATAAATCCCGAGACATTCTCATGGAAGCTTGAACCGGGAGACTCTTTTCAAACTCCGGAGGCGGCTCTCGTTTATTCATCCTGCGGTCTTGGAGAGATGACAAGAGATTATCATAAGCTTTTTAGGAAACATCTGATAAGGCAAGACTGGGTGAGCAAGGAAAGACCTATACTTATCAATAACTGGGAAGCAACATATTTTGATTTTGATAAGGACAAGCTTCTTGATATTGCAAAGACGGCAAGGCAGTGCGGAATAGAACTTCAGGTTCTTGACGACGGATGGTTTGGATATAACAGAAATCAGCCAAGTGGAGGGCTCGGAGACTGGTATGTCAATGAAGATAAGCTGGAAGGCGGCCTAAAGGGGCTGACCGATGAGCTAAAAAAGATAGATATGAAGTTCGGACTTTGGTTCGAGCCTGAAATGGTCTGTGAAGATACGGACCTTTATAAAAAACATCCGGGCTGGATATTACATCAAGTGGGAAGAATACCTGCGCGAGCACGTGATCAGTGGGTTTTGGATTATTCCAATCCTGAAGTGAGAAATTATATCTATGAAAGTATGGCCAAAATACTGCGTGAAGTCCCTGTTGTATATATTAAGTGGGATATGAACAGGTCCCTTTCCGACGTCGGTTCTGAGTATCTTCCTTCCGACAGGCAGGGGGAGATATGGCACAGACACGTCCTTGGCGTATATGAGATTCAGGAAAAGATAACCAAGGAATTTCCATATGTTCTGATTGAGAACTGTTCTTCGGGTGGAGCCAGGTTTGATGCGGGAATGCTGTATTACAGTCCTCAGATATGGTGCTCGGATGATATGGATCCTGTTGAGCGTCTTTCGATTCAGGAAGGAACTGCAATGCTTTATCCGGTATCTGCGATAGGATCTCATGTTGCAAAAAGCCCCAATGATATTTCGGGAAGAGAAGTTTCTTTTGAGTCGAGAGCTGTGGCGGCTATGTTTGGAACTTTCGGATACGAGCTTGATGTAACCAAACTTTCAGAAGATGAACTAAAGCAGATTCCAAAGCAGATTGCCGGATACAAAAGCATAAGAAGGCTGATCCTTGACGGAGAGTATTACAGGATAGCGTCATACAGGGAAAATAAAGAATATGATGCATATATGATAGTTTCCGAAGACAAAAAGGAAGCTTTTATGATATATATGCAGGTATTGTCAAAGGCATTTTCAAGAAGCAGATTGCTTAGACTTGAAGGACTTGACTCTGATATGAAATATGATGTAAACGGAAAAGTTTATGACGGAGATGTGTTGATGAATGCGGGACTTTTGATTCCCGGAAGCAAGGACTTTGAAGCACAATTCATTAAAATTACAGCAGTATAAACTGTTATGGATTGATTATTAAGTTAATTTAATTCATAATAAGAGCCGGAGGATAACAGATGAGACCAAAACAGAAGGTAAAACTAAAAGATATTGCTGACAGCCTGGGAGTATCTGTTGTTACAGTATCTAATTCACTGGCGGGCAGACCCGGAGTGAGCGCCGAAATGCGCACGAAGATAAAAGAATGTGCGGCAAAGATGGGGCTTGATTACAGTAAATACGGGAAGACTACGCCTAAAAAGGTTGAAAATCCGGAACTTATCGGAAAGACCATCAGCGTCATTGTTTCAGACAGATATATTTATATAGGCGCTTCTTTTTACTGGGAGATGTATCAGAAGGTCGCTTATGCGGTTTCGGAAAATGAATGCTTTACGTCGCTGAGTATGGTCAAGGATTACGACGATGACGAAATACTTCCGCCTGTAACGGATGCCGACGGAGTGATAATAATAGGACCTATAAAAGAAAAGTTTCTTAACAGGCTGCTGGCGGCAGTTAAAGTGCCGGTAGTTTTCATGGATCAGCAGATTGAGACAGGTAATTACACTTCCGTCTTGTCGGGAAATTATTACGGAATGTACAGAGCCACAAAGGAGCTGGTTAAAGCAGGCCATAAAGAGATAGGATTTGTCGGAGCACTTGATTATTCCAGAAATATAATCGACAGATACTATGGATATAAAAAGTGCATGCGTGAGAACGGCCTTAAGGTGAATCGCGAGTGGCTTTTGCCGGACAGGAGCGGAAATGACGAAACTCCTATGATAGAGCTACCCAAGAAACTGCCCACAGCATTTGCGTGCAGCAGTGATTTTTCTGCCGGATTGTTATATGAGGCGCTTAAAAAGCAGGGAAAACGTGTTCCGGAAGATATATCGATTGTCGGTTATGACAATTACCTGCTTAACAGCGATCTTGAAGGAAAGCTTACAACTTACAACGTCGATCTTGTCAAGATGGCCAGACTCACAGTGGAGCAGGTCATTAACGAGATAGAGGATCCGTCGCTTGCAGGAACGATATTTGAGGTGGATTCCAACGTTGTGAAAAGAACATCGATAAAAGAGTTGAGGGATAATAATGCAGAGTGATGTTACATTGTCTGATATTGCAGAAAAGCTTGGCGTAAGCAGTGTTACCGTGTCGAAGGCTCTTGCGGGGAAAAAGGGCGTCAGTGATGAACTGCGTGAGGAGATACTAAGTCTTGCCGACAAAATGGGATATGTGCGAAAAGAAAAGAACCATCATCCCAAAAAGAATACCGTAATTGGAGTGATAGTTGCGGAAAGATATCTGAATCACAGTAGGTCATTCTACTGGCACATTTATAAAGAATTATCGGTGCAGTCAAATGATAAAAGAATTCTTACTCTTTTGGAGGTTATAAACAGAGAGGCGGAAGAGTCCGAAAGTGTTCCCAATCTCATTGCACAGGAGAGTGTGGATGGACTGATAATTCTTGGAGCTTTCAATGTCGGATATCTTCGTATGCTTAGAAACAAAGCCAAGATACCGATGCTTTCGCTGGATTCTTTATATGAGGAGATAGAAGGTGATGCGGTGATAACCGATAATATCCTCGGAGGGTATGAGATTACCAGATATCTGTTTGATAAAGGACACAGGAAGATCGGATTTGTCGGTACTTTGAAGGTGACACCGAGTATTGACGAGCGGTATATAGGAATGTGTAAGTTCCTGTCATCGGCAGGTCTGGATGTTGAGTTTAGGGATAATCCATTGGTGATCAATGACAGGGATAAATATGGTAATCTTGACGCAGAGGGGACATTTGCGCTTCCTTCGGCAAAAGAGATGCCGACAGCATTTTTCTGCAATTGTGATGTATCTGCGCTTTTGCTTATCGAGCATTTGAAAGAAAAAGGATACAAAGTTCCCAAGGATATTTCTGTCATCGGATTTGATAATTATGTTCCCGATATGAACAAGAGCATTGAACTTTCAAGTTATGAAATAGATCTTAGTGTAATGATAAGTAAGGCAATGGAGCTGCTGACGCAGAGACTTCGTAATCCCGATATGCCTTTCAGCTCCGCGATGATACGCGGAAAGCTGATCGTCGGGGACTCTGTGAGAGCTGTCTGATAGTGGAAAGGCCAATCGTTCGCGCGTGGGCATTTCGCGAGTGATTGGTCTTTTTTTACTTTAATTAATTTAAGTTAATTTAAGAAGGTTTGCCTATAAATAATTAACAATATTTAAGGAGTCGTTTTGTTGAGGATTAACGAAACGGCTCTTTTTTACTGAATTTTGTAAAAGTGCTATTGAAAAATGGTGATGAACAAATATAATATTAATTAACTTAAGAACAATGTATTGGAACCATGGTTTTACTTAAATTAATTAAAAGGGGTGAATGAAATGAATTTAAAAAGGACTATTGCTCTATTGGCTGCTGCAGCTGTGGCTGCATCTCTCGTCGCATGTGGCTCTTCACCGAGTGCAGGTACGGAACCGGGAACGGCAGGTTCCGAGGCTTCCGGAAATTCCGGTAATGCCGGTAACGGTGGCACTGCAGATACTGCGGATAACAACTATACATCTGTTGTTCTGGGTGAGACTGGGAAGGATATCAAAACTAAGATCAAGATTCTGACACATAGAACGGACATGGTTGGTGATGATTATTCGGGAAAAAGTTGGAAAGACTATGTTGCGGAATTTAATAAGATTTATCCCGAAATTACAGTGGAATTTGAAGCTATTACAGATTATGCGGAAGATTCGCTTCTTCGTCTTCAGGGTGGTGACTGGGGCGATATTATGATGATCCCGGCGATCGATGCATCTGAGCTCTCGAATTATTTCATGCCGTATGGAACAGTAGATCAGATGAAAAGTGCTATCCGTTTTGCTACGGACAAGCAGTATGACGGAATATGTTACGGGGTTCCGTCTACGGGAAATGCTCAGGGTGTTCTTTATAACAAGGCAGTATTTGAGAAGGCAGGAATCACAACTTTACCCAAGACACCGGAGGAATTTATAAATGACTTAACTCTGATAAAAGAAAAGACGGATGCGATCCCTCTTTATACAAACTATGCCGCAGGCTGGACAATGGGAGCATGGGATGCATATATTGCGGGAACTGCTACAGGTGATGCAACATACATGAATCAGAAGCTTGCTCATACGGCAAATCCTTTCGCCGATCCGGGTGACGGATCACATGCATACAATGTGTACAAAGTCCTTTATGATGCGGTTGCAAAAGGTCTTATCGAGGATGACTATTCAACTACAGACTGGGAAGGCAGCAAGGGCATGCTTAACAGAGGCGAGATCGGAACTATGGTACTTGGCTCATGGGCATATTCTCAGATGCAGGCAGCAGGAGATAAGCCTGAGGACATCGGATATATGAGCTTCCCTATCACGGTTAACGGCAAGCAGTATGCTACAGCAGGTCCTGATTACGCATTCGGAATCAATAAGGATGCAAGCGATGAAAATCGTATGGCGTCACTTCTTTTTGTAAAGTGGATGACAAATGAGTCGGGATACTCATACAACGAAGGCGGTATTCCTATCAATGCCGAAGATGACAAATATCCCGATCTTTATGCGGCATTTGACGGAGTTGAATATGTTTCAGATGAACCGGCACTTGCGGGAGAAGAAGATCTTAAAGATACACTCAATTCCGATTCGGAACTTAGCATTAACAGCGGTGGTGACAAGAAAGTTCAGGCAATCATAGAGCATGCATCCAACGGTGATATGACTTTTGACCAGATCATGGACAGTTGGAATAAAGCGTGGACAGAAGCACAGGAACTTAACGGAGTTGATACAGACAACTGATTTATAAATTTTTTTATGAGCTGCGGGGGAGGGGCGGAATTGTATGATTCCGCCTCAACTTATAGAAAGAAAGTGAGATAACCCTATGAACAAAAGAAAGTGGAAACAGGCACAGGTAATATTAACATTTCTCATTATTCCGGTAGGATTACTGATTTTGTTCACATATTATCCTTTTGGCAAAATGGTCCAATTCAGCTTTTATAACATGAAATACATTGGACCTAGGAAATTCGTGGGATTCAAAAACTATATACAGATTTTTAAGCGTGAAGATATTCTGAGAACGCTGCTTTTGTCACTGTATTATATGGCCGGAGCGGTTATTCAGGTTTTTCTTGCATTATATCTTGCAACAATATTCTGCTTTAAGGTAAAAGCTGAAAACTTCTGGAAAGGATTTATCTTTTTCCCTTATCTGATAAATGGTATAGCTATCGGATTCATTTTCAAGTTTTTTTACACAAGAGGATTTGTTCTGGACACGGTTCTCCAAGCGATAGGTTTCAATCCGAATGATCTTCCCTATTGGTTAAAAGACCAATCGATAAACAACTGGTCGCTCGTATATTCGTCGGTGTGGAGATACCTGGGTTCGACAATGGTTCTTTTTCTTGGGGCAATGATGTCGGTGGACAGTACGCTTTATGAAGCAGCGTCGATAGATGGCGCAAATAAGTGGCAGACATTCTGGCACATCATTTTACCGAGCATAAAGACAATAGTAACACTGAATGTAATCTTGGCTATTACAGGATCTCTTTCGGCATTTGAGCCGCCTTTTGTTATAACAAGCGGTGCAAACGGCACGGGAACATTCTTTGTAGTAATGAATGATATTGCTCATACAAGTCAGAAGGTCGGACTTGCCAGTGCGATGGCGGTATTCCTTCTTGTGATCATTTTCATTGCCAAATTTATTCAGGACGCAATATTTAGGTTCCTGTTTAGAAATGCGGGAACGGATATAGATGACAGAGAGTTTAAGAAACAACGTAAAAGGGAAGAGAAGGCAAGAATGCAGATGCATAGAGGAGGTAGATAATGTCATCAGATACAGTAATTGCAAGTGTTGTTCCGAAGAAAAAGATGAGTATTGGTGATATTGTTTGGGGAATCATAAAGTATGCTTCTGTTGCGCTTTGTGCTTTTTTGGCGGTACTTCCAATAGTATCCTGTGTCATAACTTCGCTGAAAACAGAGGTTGAGTATCAGAGCACCAATGTTATGACACTTCCGGAAAACTTTTTTAATTTTAACAATTATGTTCAGGCTTTTGCTCAGGCAAATATGGGACTGGCATTTATTAACTCGGGAATAATTCTTTTATTTGTACTTGCGGGATCGACCATGATAGGCTCTCAGCTTGCATATGTTCTAAATCGCTTTAGCTTTCCCGGCAATGCGCTTATCAGGAATCTGTTTACTTTTGCGGCACTTCTTCCGGGAATTGCCATGCAGGTTTCGGTATATGAAATAATGGTAAATCTCGGACTTGTAAATACTTTGTACGGCTACATCATCATGATGATGGGAACGGATGTAATGTCAATTTACATCTACATTCAGTTTTTTGAAAACCTTCCCGTTTCGCTTGATGAAAGTGCATTTTTGGACGGTGCGAATTACTTCCAGATTTATGCAAAGATATTGCTTCCGCTCTTAAAACCTGCGATTGTTACGAATCTGATTCTTAAGGGCGTTGGTGTTTACAACGAGTATTATTGCGCGAACCTGTATCTTCAGGATAAAAGAAAACTCTGTACGGTGGCCACATCATTGTACACATTCACGGGCCCCATGGGTAATCAGTATCATCTTATCTGTGCCGGCGTGATCATGTCACTTCTTCCTGCTCTGATAATATTCTTGCTTTGTCAGAAACAGATTTATAACGGTGTTGCAGCCGGTGCGGTAAAGGGGTGATAAGTAATGATCAGTGAAATAAAGGAGCATCTTCTGAATGGGATCATACCTTTTTGGAAAGGCTTAAGAGACGATGAATACGGCGGATATTACGGCTATATGGGCTATGATCTTGCCGTTGATAAAAAATATGAAAAGGGCTGCATACTAAACAGCAGGATATTATGGTTTTTTTCAAGCGCATACAAAGTTCTCGTAGATAAAACGCTTTTAAGCGAGGCTACGCATGCGTATGAGTTTTTAAAAAAATATTGCATTGATGATGAATATGGCGGGGTATTCTGGTCGGTATCTTATGACGGAAAGCCTCTTGATACTACAAAACATACATATAATCAGGCTTTTACAATCTACGGACTGTCTGCATATTTTGATGCATCGGGAGATTGGGAAGCACTGAAGATGGCTATTTCGCTCTACGAACTTATAGAAAAGAAAATGCGTGATGAGCGCGGATATCTTGAAGCGTTCGACAGAGAGTTCAAGCCTGTATCAAATGAAAAGCTGTCGGAAAACGGTACCGACGCGGTAAGGAGCATGAATACTCTTTTGCATGTTATGGAGGGATATACGGAGCTTTACAGGGTATCGGGTGATGGCAGAGTCAGAAAATCTTTATATGAGATTCTGAAAATAGTAAGTACCAAGATATATAATCCAAAGCTTCGCAGACAGGAAGTCTTTTTTGACAAAGATTATAACAGCCTGGTCGATCTTTATTCCTACGGACATGACATAGAAGCGGCATGGCTGATAAATAGGACAACCGATATTCTTGGCGACGGTGACCTTTCGGCAAAGATCGGCAGAATGACGGAGGAGATGGCGAGTGAAGTATATAAAGTTGCTTTTGACGGAAAATCAATTCCCGTCGAGGGACAGAATTCAGTTGTAAAAGAGGACAGAGTCTGGTGGGTGCAGGCTGAGGGAATCAATGGATTTCTTGATGCATACGAAAGACATCCCGAGAAAAAAGAATATCTTGAGGCGGCACGGGCTCTTTGGGATTACATAAAAGAATTTGTCATCGATAAGAGACCCGGATCTGAGTGGTTCTGGTATGTCGATAAAAACGGCGTACCCGCGAAGGACGAGCCTATAGTTGAACCGTGGAAGTGTCCGTATCATAACGGAAGAATGTGTTTGGAGGTAATAACAAGAAATGTTACATGAGAGATATTACATTGAAAAGGACAGACAGGAAAAGCTCATGTCGCGGAAGAATGAACCTGCAGATTTTTATAACGGAGTATATACAAGATATAAATATCCGGTTCTTACAAGACAGCATATTCCACTTACGTGGAGATACGATCTTGATATAAACAGTAATCCGAATTTTCAGGAGAGGCTGGGGATAAATGCAGTTCTTAATTCAGGAGCCATTAAGCTTAACGGGAAGTATTATCTTGTTGCCAGAATAGAAGGCAATGACAGAAAGTCTTTTTTCGGAGTTGCTGAAAGTGATAACGGCATAGATAATTTCAGATTTTGGGATTATCCGATCTTGCTTGATGACACTTGTAAGGAAGAGACAAATGTCTATGACATGAGGCTTACGCAGCATGAGGATGGTTGGATATACGGAGTGTTCTGTTCCGAGAGTCACGATGATTCCACAAACGATCTCTCGGCGGCAGTTGCGGCAGCAGGAATAGTAAGGACAAAAGATCTTAAAAAGTGGGAGCGACTTCCGAATCTTGTTACAAAACGCTCGCCTCAGCAGAGAAATGTTGTTCTTCATCCTGAGTTTGTTGACGGAAAATATGCTTTTTACACCCGTCCAATGGACAGCTTTATCGATACCGGAAGTGGCGGTGGTATAGGCTTTGGGCTGTGTGATGATATTGAACATGCAGTGATAGATGAGGAAAAGATTCTTAGCAGAAGAAGATATCATCAGATCACGGAAGCCAAGAACGGTGAATGCGTTGTGCCTATAAAGACAGACAAGGGATGGCTTCATATCGCACACGGCGTAAGAAATACGGCAGCAGGACTAAGATACGTCCTTTATGCCTATGCAACAGATCTATATGATCCCGGAAAAGTTATAGCGGAGCCCGGAGGACTTCTTCTTGGACCGTTTGGATGGGAGAGAGTAGGAGACGTTTCAAACGTTGTATTCTCAAACGGCGCGATTGTAGAAGAAAACGGCGATATTCTTCTTTATTATGCAGGCAGCGATACAAGGGTATATGTTGCAAAAACAAGTATTGAACTTCTTGGTGATTATATCTTCGGAACTCCCGAAGATCCCAGCAGAAGCGTGCTTTGCGTGCAGCAAAGATGCGAGCTTATAAAGAAAAATCTTGAAGTTTTAAAAAATGAGATTTAAGGAGCAAATATGGCAGTATTGAAACTACAGGCTCCGACCAAAGACTATCTGTGGGGAGGAAACCGTCTTGTCGATGAATTCGGTAAAAGACCGGCAGGCGATGTGACCGCGGAAAGCTGGGAGCTGTCATGTTATCCCGGTTGCGAGTCTGTGATTGAAAACGGTGAGTTTGCGGGAAAGACGCTCACAGATTATATAAATGAAAAAGGTAAGGATGTTCTTGGAAAAAACTGCGAGAAATTCAGGGACTTTCCGATACTTATCAAGCTTATTGATGCAAGAAAAGATCTGTCATTGCAGGTTCATCCGTCAGATGATTACGCTCTGAAAAAAGAAGGGCAGTACGGAAAGACGGAGATGTGGTATATAATTGATGCCAAAGACAATGCGTTTTTGTATTATGGCTTTAAACGCGAGATTTCCAAAGAAGAGTTTCGAAAGCGCATAGAGAATCAGACTCTTACAGAAGTTCTTAATGCTTATCCCGTAAGCAAGGGGGATGTGGTTTTTATTGAGGCGGATACTCTGCATGCAATCGGTGAGGGGATTCTTCTTGCAGAAATTCAGGAAAATTCGGATGTTACTTACAGGGTGTATGACTACGGAAGACGTGATAAAAACGGGAATCTGCGAAAGCTTCATATAGAAAAAGCGCTTGAAGTGACCAATCTTTTTCCGGCCAAAAAGGTCCCGAGACCTGAACCGCATATCGGAAATTGCAAATATTTTACGGTTGATAAAGTCAATCTAAGCGGTAAGATCATGAATAAGCTTAGCGGTACGGTTGACGAGAACTCGTTTTTACATATTCTGTTCCTTTCGGGAGAAGGGGAAATAAAGAATGACAACGAGGATGTGAGATTTAAAAAGGGCGACAGCTTCTTTCTCCCCGCCGGTGATGGGAATTATGAGATTTGCGGAGAGTGTGAGGCACTTTTCACGTATATTTAAGGATGAGAATATGCTTAGAGAGTATAAAATTTCAGAAATAGAAAAATTGAAGATTCATGGCAGGAGAACTGCATGTCTTGATCCTTTAACGCTGTTCTGGAATGGTTCGGGAATAGAAATGAATGTACGTGCCACTGTGGTGAAACTTCGCTGTTACGCAGATTATTCAGCCTTTGAGCCGTGGATCGATGTCCTTGTTGAAGGCGTAAGATATCAGAAGAGACCGCTTGAAAAGGGAATAAATGAGATCACAATCTGGCAAGGAAATGCGGAACCTTGCGAAAGTGATATTCCGCTCAGAAATATCAAGATCATGCGAGATACACCCGCTATGGCGGCGGATGGTGATACCCTGATACGGATTGAAGCTGTTTTTACCGATGGTACATTTGAAAATGTGGATGAACCCGGGCATAGGATTGAGTTTATAGGAGACAGTATAACATCAGGCGAAGGCTGCATGGGGCCTGTAAGTGAACAGGAGTGGAACAGCGCATGTTTTGATGCTGTCGATAATTATACATATATCACTGCTCAAAAACTGGGGGCTGACTATGAGGTTTTCAGCCAGAGCGGTTATGGCTTTGTATGGTCCTGGGATGGCAATCCGAAAGAAAATATGCCGTTATTCTATGATGAGGTGTGCGGGCTTGTTCCGGACGGAAAAGCTTGTGAGCTTGGGACTTATGAGAAATATGATTTCTCTCTTTTTGAACCTGATATCGTTATCATCAATCTGGGTACGAATGATGCGGGGGCATATTCCGCAAGCAGCCACGAAGCTGCTAGAAGCATGGGATTTGACGATGTTCATTTTCTGAATGAAAAAGGTGAGATTCCGCCGGAGGATGTGGCAGCGCTTAAGAACGGCGCAAAAGCTTTTTTGAAAAAGGTCAGAGAGAAGCGCCCGGGTGCCATAATAATATGGGCTTACGGAATGCTGCTTCAGGATTCGGATATAATCAACACTCAGATGACAAACTTGCTGTCAGCGGCAGTTGCTGAGTATTCCAAGCAGGAAAACGACAGCAAGGTATATTATCATCAGCTTCCGCCTACACTTGCCGGAGAGTTCGGCTCGAGATCGCATCCCGGCCATCCGGCTCACAAAAAGGCAGCAGAATCATTGGTGAAGAAGATAGAGGCGGTGTTGGAGGTACGATAAAAAGAGTTGCGATTGTAGGACACCTTGAATCATAGATTCAAGGTGTTTGCAAACAGGCCATTTGAGTCGGTTTCGCCGAAGGAATTGTTTGTTTATTGTATCAAGCTCTCACGAAATCTGCAGCCGATGCGTATTGGATATTTCGGATGTTTATGCTTGTTAGTCGAATCACAGTCAGCTTACCCTGTCCATTTTGCAGTAAATGCAAGTATGGACAGGGCTTTTTTGTAGCATTTTCCTGTCCATTATGCGGAAAATGGAAAAATAGACAGGGGTTTTTGCTGCCTTTTTCCTGTCCATTATGCGGTAAATGGAAAAATAGACAGGGCTATTTGCTGTCTTTT
>NZ_AUJY01000001.1:103587-599154 GCF_000424465.1 Butyrivibrio hungatei NK4A153
ATTATGCGGTAAATGGAAAAATAGACAGGGCTATTTGCTGTCTTTTCCCTGTCTATTATGCGGTAAATGCAAGTATGGACAGGGCTATTTGCTGTCTTTACCCTGTCTATTATGCGGTAAATGGAAATATAGACAGAGCTATTTACTGCCATTTTCCTGTCCATTATGCGGTAAATGCAAGTGTGGACAGGGATTTATTGCTTTATATTAAAGTGCACTGCCTATATTGGAGAACGATGAAAAGTGGCAGGACGATTTAGCAAGAATTTACTGCCTATATCGGGGAGCGATGAAAAGTGGCAGGACGATTATGCAAGAATTTACTGCCTATATAGGATAAGCGATGAAAAGTGGCAGGATGATTATGCAAGAAAGCACTGCCTATATAGGGCCGGTGTTGAAAAGTGGCAGAAAGATAATGCAAAAAAGCACTGCCTATATAGGGGCATTGATAAATAGTGGCAGAATAACAATGCAAAAAAGAACTGCCTATATAGGACAGATGATGAATGGTAGCAGAATAGCACGGGAAAAGAGTTGCTGCCTATGCTTTGTTGTTTTCCGTCATTACATGATATGATACCGGGTATTTATAGAGCAGGTTTGCAACGAGAATCGAGAGTAGTGAGCCTGCTATCATTATCAGAAAACCGATGGCTATTGCGCTTTTCATGTTGATCTTAAAAAATTCATCTAGCATGGATGTGAAGATGATTGTTGGAAGAAATATGATTACCATGAATATAATACTCAATAGTGTGCGTTTGCTAAATAAAATTCCATACAACATACAATTGATGCAAAGTACACTGAAAACCAAAATGAGCGTTCCGTGTTTTGCATAGCTTTCTTGTAAAGAAAGATTCGGTAACGGCTTACTTACAATATATAACCTGTGTATTGATATTAATAGAAAAGTGATTATATACAGGGGGATTTGTATATAAAAGGGGTATACGGTCTGGAGTTTTTTGGCTGACGGTGATGACTGCGCAAGTCCTGATCCGCTTGTGTTCACAATGCTCATAAAAAAGAAAATTGCGGAATTAGTAAAGAATATCATGTTTGATAAATTACTATGTGATAAGAGCTCGCCAATCATTCCTAGTAAAAACACGACTACTGATAATATAAGCTGAGATTTTAAGTGCGGATCAGTTTTGATTATTGTTATTATTTTTTGGATTTCTTTTTTCATGTGGCTCCTTAATGACAAGGTGAGATTGGGGTTTCTTGTACATAAATTATTTCACTTCATAATTGATCAAAAGCCGGCGAGGTATTTGCTAAGCTTTGTTGTTTGCCTTCATAACATGAGCTGATATTGGGTACTTATAGAGCAGGTTTGCTAGAAGGATTGAAAGCAGTGAACCAAATATTATTATCACTAATCCTGTGGTGATAGAATTTGTCAGGGTAAGTTTGTATAGTAATGACGGCACGCGTATACCAATAAAACAGATTGATAAAATTATTGGTGCATAAGTAATACAAATGCAAATTACTCCGAAAACAAAGAATTTTCGGGTGATAATCTCAGAAATAGAAATGATAAATATCGCAATGCTATACAAGATAATCAATCCGCATTGTATAGCATAGATGCGATCTGCTGACATATCGGGTATTGGCTTACTTGAAAGATAAACTCTGTGCCAGGAGAGTAGCGCAAATATAATAATGTGAAATGGCATTTGCAGAATGAATGGATATAGGGTCTGGAGTTTTTTTGCAGATGCCGAGGATTGAACTATGCTGCTTCCGCTTGATATCATGATTGATTGATATATCAGGCATACACAAGTTGACAATCCAATTATACCTGTATTTCCTAAATCTGAAGAAAACTCATAAAATACTCCTCCGACAAATAGAAATATTCCGATGAAAATCTGGGATTTTAATTGTGGAGCGGCTTTTATAATAGTTATTATTTTCTTTATTTCTTTTTTCATGTCAATACTCCTTGATGATAGAAGGCAATTTTTTTAGTCTTTTCCTTAAACTTTATTATTAAACTTCATTACATGTGCGGATATAGGGTATTTATATAGCAGGTTTGCAAAAAGAGTTGAGAGCAGTGAACCTGCTATTAGAATAAGAAAGCCTAAAGTAATAGCGATTGGAAATGAGAGATTAGTAATATTGTAAAAAGATTGAGGATGTATTATTGAATAAGAAATCATAGTTATAAAAATAAATGTAAATAATATCATACAAACAAGAGAAAGGCCAAAGAATTTATGACTTAAAATTTCATATATGGATGAAAAGAAGCATATTGCGCTAAACATTAGAATATAAAAGCATTGTAAGCTGATGTTTTCTTTTATAGACATATCAAGCGCTGGTTTACTTGCAATATAAACGCTGTTAAAGGAAACAATAAAAAAGAGGATACTGTTCACAAGTAGCTTTATATAAAAGGGAAAACTAATTTGGAGTTTTTTTGCTGATGAGGAGGTTTGGCCAAGCCCGGTGCAACTAACCGACATTATGGTCTGGTATATTTGTCCGGTAACGTTGGAAAGATAAAATAACCCCAGAATGTTATATGTACTTGATGTCTTTGCAGTTATCTCGAAACATATTCCTGCAATCAAGAACAATAATGCACTGATTATTCGTGTTTTTAATTGTGGAGCGGCTTTTATAATAGTTATTATTTTCTTTATTTCTTTTTTCATGTCAATACTCCTTGATGTTAGAAAAGCAACGATCTGTTGTGTAATTAAAAACCAAAATACTGATTATTACAGATAAAATAAAACTTATCGGAAGCCATATAATAAACGGTATATGAATGGAATCATAAATAAACAGGAACAGCATGCATGCGTTAAGCGCACCAATTATTGCGGTTAGCGGTAGTGATATATATGCGTGTACATTATTTGACAGAATATTTCTCGTAAATGTAATGATGCCTGTCGTAGTGCTGTAGTCAAGAAAGATTATGGTTGAGACAAACACCGGCAAACGCATATCTATACTATTGGCTGATATTATTGTGGCTATGATCAGGCTTAGTGTAGGAGGGATGGTCAGCTGCACAAACCTTCTTATCTGGTCTGCAATTATTGCGTCCTTTATAAAGCTGTCAACGTGAGTTGATGTTTTTATTATTCCAAGGAAAAATCCTTTTGCGGTAATTCCGTTAAAAGGCATATAGTCAGCTAATAAGGTAAAAAATGAAAGAAGCGTCATCATGATTGCTATACCCATATAGTTGTCAAATGACATAATTACCAATGCAAAAGGAACAAGAAAAGCAGGCATAACAACAAGCATTGCAATGTTATATAAAAAACTGCAAAAGCAATTATGCGCAGTTATCATTCTTGATAGATGTTTCATTTATATACTCCTCCGATCAGCTATGTGACTTAAGCTTTGTGTATGCACGCATAATGCCGACGGCAAGCTGTGAAAGAGTGGGGATAGAGGTTTCTACATCCATTCCTGCAAGCTTATCAATGTTTTCGCTGAGGCAAAGACCCTCATAACCGTAGGTATTCGAAGTTATGTCATAAAGGATATGCTTTGCGGATTCTTCGTCTTTCTTTTCACCGCGTACAAATACATATTTCTCCTTGAGGTCTTCGACGAAGCCCTGTTCGACAACGGTTCCGTTTTCGATTATGATCGCATAGTCTGTCACGTTCTCCATGTCAGAGATGTTGTGAGTGGAGAAGATAACCGATTTGTCGTTATCCTCTGAAGAAGCGAGGTATTCACGGAGCATTGAACACAGTCTTTCTCTCATAAGCGGATCAAGCGGAGAAGCGGGCTCATCCATGAGAAGGAGCTTGGTATCTCTTGCAAGAACACCTGCAAGCATGAGTTTTATGCGGTTTCCATCTGAGAGACTACTTACTTTTTTGTCTTTACCCGAACGTGAGCTGCTTGTTACCGCAAGATCTTCTAAGATCTGATCGTATTTTTCTCCGTCGAAATTATCGAACAATACAGACTGAATCTCTTTTGTCTGCTTGAGTGTCCAGTGGGGGAGGAAGTAGTGCTTGTCGGTACCGGTATAGCCGATGTGTTCTTTAACGTAAGGATCGTTTTCCCTGTCTTTTTCCGTGTAATTACCAAAGTAAGTGATTTCGCCTTTATGAACCTGCTTTATACCTGCGATCATTTCGAGCAAAGTAGTTTTACCTGCGCCGTTTTCGCCGATAAGTGCCGTTGCGAATCCTTTGGGAAAATTGATACTGTCAATATTAAGCTCGAAATGACGGTATTTTTTACTGATGTTTTTACATGAGATGACTGCTTCTGCTTTCATAGCTTAATGCCTCCGTTATTAATTATCCAATTTCTGCAATGTCTTTAGTGTGCTGATAAGCTCGCTGTCTGACATCTTCGCGATCTTTGCAAATTTGATCGCATCAAGAAGTGCGTCTTCAACCTTGCGAATATGCTGCTCTTTGAGCATTTCAGTGTCCTGGGCGTTTACGTAATAACCTTTTCCTTGGACGGCTGTTACAAGCCCTTCGCTTTCAAGCTGTTCATATGCCTTTATGGTTGTGATGACGCTGATCTTAAGTTCCTTGGCAAGTCCCCGTATCGATGGCAGGTATTCACCCTGACCGATTCGCCCTTCAAGTACCTCACCGCGGAAATAGTCAGCAATCTGCTGGTAGATTGGCACACCTGAATTCTGTGAGATTTTCATATGATTCCTCATTAAAAATACAGTTAGTGTTATTGATTCAGATGAAACTGTTTATGTGTTATATATACACTAATAACACATAGAAGTCAAATTCAAAATTTCCGAAAACATATTGACATATTACGACTGACGTAGTATTAATACTATTACAGACGTACTACGACAAACATAGTATAGCAACAAATTAAATGACATGAAGGGATCTATCTGAGAATGAAGACAAAAAAATTTATCTACGGAATACTTTTAACGTTTTTATTATTCTTTTTATTTGTGGCGTCGGAAATATTGGCAAGTATTTTTGTTCGTGATGAAACATTAAAAGATACTTTGCAAGCGGCTTCGCGCTATCTGATTGCTATATTGGGACTATTTTTGGCAAACAGGTTATACGGAACTGACTTTAGATTCAGAAGTAAAGGATTTGCAAAAGGAGTTTTTTGTACGGGAATAACACTTATGGCATTGGTTGTTCTTAATCTTTATGATGACTTTTCGCAGCCTGAAATTTCTTTTGTTAAGGCTCTTCCAAGACTTATATTCGCATTTGTTTGCAATATGGGAACCGGAATGTTTGAAGAATCAATGCTTAGAGGTACACTTTTTAACTCCTTCAGATATCGTTTTGGTGAAAGCAGAAAAGGTATAGTAAAAGCAATACTTATCTCATCGATTGTATTTGGACTTTTGCACTTTTCGAATCTTATATCTTCACCTGCAAGGGTTATCGCGACTGTTTCACAGGTTATCTATGCAATTGCAATCGGATGCTGTCTGGCTTGCGTGTACTACATTACGGATAGCATATGGGTTGTTTCTGTTTTGCACGGACTTATTGACTTTACATCCGAGTTTTGGGATTGTTTCATTAACTCGGATACCGGACTTGCGGTACAAAAAGCGACAGAGGATATAACACTTTCCGAAGGAATATATGCTGTTTCTGTAACGGTTGTTTGTGCCGTAATTGCTTTTATACAGCTCCGCAGAGAGTTTGGCAAAAGAAAGATGAAATAATCGATAGCTGTTGAAAGGGGGTGGTATAAAAACATAATAATCTGATCACACTCTAATAAATGTAAATACCCCAAGGAAAAGCGAGGACATATAGAATGGATAGCCTGTCACTATATGATCCTCGCTTTACTGTTTGCATGCGTATCGGATATAATCTGATATGTGGAGGGAAATATGACAACAGACGAGATAAGAGCAAGGCTCTTTGAACTAAAAGACGATAAGTACGCAGCATTTCACAGAAAGCTAATTCCTACAGTCAATCCCGATAAGGTGCTCGGCGTGAGAACTCCTGCGCTTAAGAAGTTTGCAAAAGAGGTTGCAAAAGATGAGGAAGGGTGCACGGCTTTTTTACAGGAGCTTCCGCACAGATATTACGACGAGAACCAGCTCCATGCCTTCATAATATCCGGGATAAAAGAATATGAAAGCTGCGTTTTTGAAGTTGAAAAATTCCTTCCGTACGTTGATAACTGGGCAACCTGCGATCAGATGTTGCCGGCGGCATTTAAGAAAAACAAAGATGAACTTGTAAAGAAGATATACGAATGGCTCGATTCGGATAAGACATATACAGTGCGATTCGGCATAGGTATGCTTATGAAGCATTATCTTGAGGAGGATTTTAAACCGGAATATCTTGAGAGAGTATCGTTGATCAGGTCTGATGAATATTACATTCAGATGATGATAGCGTGGTATTTTGCAACTGCGCTCAGCTTTCGCTATGACGACGCGCTTCCGTACATAAGAGACAATAAACTTGATCCCGATGTTAAGAAAAAGACTGTCAGAAAGGCGATTGAAAGCTATCGGATATCCAAAGAACAGAAAGATTATCTCAGAAATTGTTGATTAAGCGTAAATTAAAAAAAAATTTACAACACGTAATAATTTGAAGATGCCGATGGATAGGGGGTTCCCGCGAACGGAAACGGTAAAATTTTGTGGAAAATCGTACACATTTATGGTGCAGAAGTATAAAATATGTGCGGAATGAAGCAATAAATCAATCTTTATGATACAATAATATGCAGTTAAGGAGAAATGTGTATGCGTATTATTAATATTATAGAAAACACTGCAGGTAAAAATGACTGCATACCGGAGCATGGATTGTGCTTCTACGTAGAGACCAAGAAACATAAGATTCTCGTAGATACCGGAGCATCCGGACTTCTTGTAGAGAATGCAGATCAGCTTGGAATAGATTTAGCGGATGTGGACACTGTTGTTATCACACACGGTCATTACGACCATGGCGGCGGTATCCTTTCATTTGTAGATCTGAATGATACTGCGACGATTTATATAAGTGAACATGCTTTTCAGAAGTTCTACTCGACGTCGCGCGGAAGAAGACCCAGATATATTGGTCTTAGCAGAAAGGTAAAAGACCTTCCTCAATTGGAAATCTTAGAGGATGGCGTAACAAAAATTGACGATGAGCTTACTATCTTTTCCGATATAGGGGACAGATATGAGAACCCCCAGACGAACAGCACTCTTTTTATAAAAGATGGCGGAGAGCTTGTAGAGGATGATTTTGCTCATGAGCAGTGCCTTGTTGTTTCAACCGAAGGTAAAAAAATATTATTTTCGGGCTGTGCACATCACGGTATTCAGAATATAATGGATAAGTATGTGTCGATATTTAAGAGCGATCCCGACGCGGTAATAAGTGGTTTTCACACTGCAAGGGACAGAGGATACTCCAAAGAAGATATCAAGGAGATCCGTAATATCGCAAAAGATCTCACAGAGTACGAATCGGTATTCTATACAGGTCACTGCACGGGCGTTGAGCCGTTTGAAGAGATGCAGAAGATTCTGAAGGACAAGATAAAGTACGTTCACTGCGGCGATGAGATCAAATTCTCTGATTCGAGAAAGAGCAATGATTCGAGAAAGAGCAAGAGCAGAAGCAGAGACAGAGACTTTGATATGGACATGGATATGGATGTTGATAATGACATCGATAATGATATCGATAATGATATCGATGACGATGAAGAGGATACAAGAACATCCGGCTCAAGAAGTTCCAGAGCTTCAAGACGTAAAGAAGAACCTGAATCAAGTCCGAGAGAGAGAAGATCGTCAAGGGCAAAAGAGTCGGTTGAATCAAGACCCAGGGAAAAAGCGTCTTCGAGAGCAAAAGAAGCCGTGGTTTCAAAGCCTAAAGAGGCTTCGAATTCAAGAGTTAAACAGGCCGTAGTTTCAAAGCCTAAAGAGACAGCAGCTGCTAAGAAAAAAGAAGCAGAACATGTAAAATCAAAGGATACAGCACCTGAGAAGAAAGAAGAAACAGTGGTTGTAAGAGCTGAAGATACCGTAAGGGCAAAATACAGAAGGATAACAGAGACTCTTATCAAAAGAGGATTATCTTTTACATCAATGGAAAGTTGTACGTCGGGGCTTATCGCTTCGCTTATAACAGATACAGAGGGCTCATCGGCCGTAATGAAGGGCGCTTATATTACTTACAGTAATGAAGCCAAGGTTCTCCACGGAGTTCCTAAGGAAACCATCGATAAGTACGGAGTATATTCCTATGAGACTGCCGAAGATATGGCATTCTCCGCAGGCGCAATCTATGAAGCGGATGTTGCTATCGGAGTAACCGGAACGATGGGAAATTCCGATCCTTCAAATGATGACAGCGTTCCGGGAGAGGTTTATTTTGCGATTGCTTCCAAATTTGGAAACAGAAGCTATCATGCGAATATACCCCCGAAACACTCAAGATATGAGTATAAGCTTGCCGTCGCTGAACTTGTGGCGGACAAATTAATAGAGATTATAGGCAAATAATTCACGGAGGGATTCATAAAAAATGCAGAAATGGGCAAGACTTTTATATCAGCCGGCGCTACCTTTAAACGGGAAGGTGCCTGTTACGGGAAGCGAGGAACATATCAGTATTTCCAAAAAAGCTGCGGATGAAAGTGTTGTTCTCTTAAAGAACAATGGGCTTTTGCCTCTCAAAAACGTTGAGAAGGTGGCTCTGCTTGGTAAAGCGTCATATGAGTACGTTAAAGGCGGCGGAGGTTCCGGAGACGTTTACTGCGAATATACAAGATCGTTGTACGACGGACTTAAGATGCGCGGTGTCAAGGTGTACGAGCCTATTATTGAATACTACAAGGAAGAACTTGATAAGCAGTACAAGAAGGGCTGCGTTCCGGGAATGACCAAGGAACCGACTATCCCTTCCGTTATTCTTAAGAATGCTACAAGATTTTCCGAGACAGCTATCGTTGTTATCAACAGATTCTCAGGCGAAGGTTGGGATCGAAGCGATATAGACGGAGACATCGAAACGTTTAATCCATGGCCTGCCGGAGTTAAGATGACAACTTTATCGAAAGTCATCTTCCCTGATGGAGATTTTTATCTTTCATTTGAGGAAAAAGAGCTTGTCCAAAATGCATGTGATATCTTTGAAAATGTAGTTGTTGTTCTCAACATTGGCGGTGTTATGGACTGCAGATGGATAGAGGGCAATGACAGGATTGATGCGGCTGTTTATATGGGACAGGGCGGAATGGAAGGCGGTCTTGCGGCAGCAGACGTTATTCTTGGAAACATTTGTCCTTCGGGAAGACTTGCCGATACATTTGCGGGAACTCTTGATGATTATCCGTCAACAAAGGGATATCACGATTCTTTTGATTACGTGGATTACACGGAAGATATCTATGTTGGGTACAGATTTTTTGAGACCTTCGAGGGAGCTTCCGACAGAGTTATCTATCCGTTCGGATACGGATTGTCATATACAACTTTTGATATAGAAGTTTTGGGTGCCGTCAAAAAAGAGGACACCATCATTTTCAATGTAAAAGTTACAAATACAGGAAGAGTGGCAGGAAAAGAAGTTGTGCAGCTCTATGTTTCGGCACCTGCCGGCAAACTTCTTAAACCTAAAAAGAGCCTTGTTGATTTCGAGAAGACAAAAGAGCTTCAGCCCGGCGAGGCACAGCTTATGACACTTAAGATCACTGAATACGGCCTTTCATCTTATGATGATCTCGGAAAGTTCAGTGATGCATCTTATGTTCTTGAAAAGGGAAAATATGAATTCTACCTTGGAAGCAATGTAAGAGATGCGGCAAAGATATCTTTCTTCTGGGAGAACTTTGTTGATAAGGTTGTATGTACTTTAAGCCACAAGGCTGTTCCCGCAGCGCTTAAAAAGAGACTTTTGGGCGACGGAACATATGAAGAACTTCCTGTTTTTGAGAAACCTGACAAGAATGAAAGTGTAATAGAGAAGATGGAGCCAGGTACGGAGGAAGCGCTTGCTCCTACTGAAAAAGGACTTAAGAGACATTATTACACAATGCCGTTGATAGAGGGGGCCAAGCAGCTTTCAGATGTTGCGGAAGGCAAGATAAGTCTTGATGAATTTATGGAACAGCTTTCTGTAAATGATATGATAGAGCTTCTGGGAGGCCAGCCCAACACAGGTGTTGCCAATGTATTCGGTTTTGGTAATATGGACGAATACGGCATTCCAAATGCAATGACAGCTGACGGACCTGCAGGTGTTCGTATCATGCCTGAGACCGGAATCAGGACTACGGCATTCCCATGTGCTACTTCAATTGCATGTACATGGAACAAAGAAATCGCTGAAGAAGTGGGAAGAGCAGGCGGAGAAGAGCTTAAAGAGAATAACCTCTGCGTATGGCTTACACCTGCGATCAATATACACAGAAATCCCATGTGCGGAAGAAATTTCGAATATTATTCGGAAGATCCTTACCTTACAGGTAAGATGGCAGCAGCCATGGTGCGCGGAATTCAGAAGAATCATGTCGGTGCTTGTGTTAAGCACTTTGCTTGCAATAACAAGGAGATCAACAGAAAGCACTGCGATTCAAGAGTATCTGAAAGAGCGCTAAGAGAAATCTATTTAAAGCCTTTTGAGATGATCGTAAAAGAAGAGCAGCCTTACACCATAATGTCATCTTACAATGTGGTTAACGGCGAAAGAGCTTCTGAGTGCAGAGACCTTATAACAGGTATCCTTCGCGAGGAGTGGGGATATACAGGACTTGTTATGTCCGACTGGTGGACAAGAGGAGAGCACTATAAAGAGATCAACGCAGGTAATGACCTTAAGATGGCAACAGGATTCCCTGAGAGAGTCAAGGAAGCACTTGAACTCGGCGCCGTAAGCGAAGAGAACATTCGTATAAGTGCCAAGAGAGTGCTGAAAACACTGCTTAAATTTGATTGATATTTAATAGAACAATATGAAAAGGACTAAAGAGATATGACTCTTTAGTCCTTTTTTCTTAGTGGGGGTTTAACATGCAGTTTTTATTTTGTTTCGCCTGAACTTTCGGTAGCTTCTGTTGGAGCGGCATCGTCGGACGCCTCGTTCGTAGATGAAACGCTTGCAGAATTATCAGCGGATGGGTCAACATATGAATTCTCGGCGCTGTTGCCGCATCCTATAAGTGTAAATACAATAGCAGAAGTAAATAAAAAAGCTTTTATTTTATCCCTTTTCATCTTTTCTCTCTTTTCTCTATTATGTTTTTATTTAGAACTGTTTAGCTCCACTGGAACTTTTTGTAATTTACATTATTCTGATACTCGATAGAAGCAACCTTTCCGTTTTCGACGGAAAAACTGATTCTGACATCACCAAGCTCATAGACGAATGATTCACCGAAATAGGCAATATATTCTTCTTCTGTCAATTCTCTTCCTGTAGGACCGTCAAATACCTGGTTGTGTTTGCCGTTAGGAGTTCCGTAAGCGGCGATAAGTTCTTCCTTGGAGCTTCCAACCTTGATATTACGTGCGGTTGTCATTCCTGCTACACGTGTGGATATTGTAATAGGAGTTTCTGTTCCGAAATCACTTCTACATATCATACCGACTGCCTGATTTTTGCCATATGCATAATAGGATTGCAGGCTCTGTATATTTGAATCTGCAGGAACATATCCGCCCATTGCTTTATTCACCGCATCAAAGCTATCCATTATGGATACAACGTTTCCGTTATAAGTAAACTGATAATCCTTGACGTCGCCCTTATTAGCTGTGTTAGAAGATGCGGTAGCCTTGTTTTCTTCAGGGGCAGCAGGTGTAGTAGAAGTGGTTGCCGCTGCGGTATTGGCTTTTTCGTTAGCCAAAGCCTCTTTATTGGACTTATCTACGTTGGCATTGTGATCAAATGCAAACCATGCTACCTTATCGGTCTTTTCGCTAAAGCAGAAGTATAAGCTGAATTTATCGAACTTATATTTATAACTGTATTCTGTGCCGGTACCGCCTTCAAAATATCCCTTCTCAACAGGCTTTCCATATAAAGATGTTATTTGATCAACTGTGTCTCCGACACCTGCATTGCGGGATGTCTTTATATCTTTCCTGTTATATACGGAAAGGCTGAGCGGAAGTTCCTTGCCCTCACTTAGATAGGTAGAGTAGTGGATGTTTCCTGAATCATAAGAATAGTTATATTCGTTGAGGGAATAGGTCTTTTTGTCTTCGTAAGTTCCGAGATCGGCAAGTGTTTTTGCTGAATCGTCCAATACTGAAAGAACCTTACCGTTATAAATAATCTCGTTCTCAGCAAGTTTTGTCTGGGTTTGCTGTGAGGTTGCGGTAGCTGCGGCATCTGTTTTGGCCTCGGACTTATCGGTTGATGAAGCAGTAGTAGCTGCGTCTGATACCTCAGAAGATGCGGCTGTTGCTGAAGATGTTTCTGATGAAGCTGCAGTTGCTGCTTCTGCAGAAGATGCGTTGGAAGAAGCGTCTTCACCGGCAACCATCTCAGCCTTTGCGATTTCTCTCTTTGCTTCCTCAGTCATTTCCATTTCACTGCTTCCCTCAGTAGCGCTCATTGATGTTCCGTCGCAGCCTACAAGCGATAACATCATTGCAGATGCCAAAAGGGCTGCTGCTGTTGTGTGTCTCTTCATGGTGCTTCTCCTTTTCATTTTGGTAATAATTTATGAGTAACCTTATGTGCCTGACATTACTTGTGCTTCAACCAGGTTACTGAAGGTTTCATTATTTGCTTTATTAGTAAAAGAGTAAAAACCTACCTTGCCGTTCTCGATTCCGAAGGATATAGAATATGAATCGAATTCATACCAATTCATTTTGCCCTTGATTCCGTCACCGCGCTCATATTCTTCCTTGTCTCCAAACGGTTCGCCGTAAGCAGCGATCATTTCTTCTTTTGTACTTCCAATGCCTATATTACGGGCTGTATTTATGCCTTCTTTGTTTATGTTCATCTTGTATGCATATTCTTTTCCGTCTTTAACATAAGTTGACAGACTAACGCCGGAGTCAAATTTGTATATAGGCATTGTTTCTCCCCAAAACTCGATGTCTTTATCTGAAGGGGTGCCAAGGTCTGCCAATGTTTTTTCTGCGTCGTTAAGAACTGAAACGGCTTTGCCGTTCACGGTGACTGTTGTTTCAGTGATGGCGTCTCCGTTTTCCGATGCGCTTGAATCTGTGGTTTCTTCACTTTCAGCTGAAGTAGTTTCTTCTGTTTCGCCGGCTTCTCCGGTCTCTTCGGGAGCTACTTCGGAAAGCTGCAACTCGCCTTCTGCTTCGGAAGCATCAGATGATGGAGCACTACATCCCATAAGCGAAAGAATAATAGATGCCGCCAAAAGGATAGGTAATGTCGAACTTTTTTTCATGTTGTTTTCCTCCGTTTTTCATGGTTTTATTTGGTGTCATTTATTACATATTCAATCTTGTAAACCTTATCATCATCATCAAAATAGAAGATGATGTAGTAATCTTCAAAATCACAAAGAATCCAGTTCCCGATTCGCTCACCGGCATTGTCGTAGGCGGCGATGACTTCGTCCTGGGTGCTTCCTATACTTATGCCGTTTGAAGTACGCACGCTTTCGTCGGATATGGTGTACATAAATGTCGCATCGTTTGACATAGTATAATCAATGGTAGGAGAGTGATAACCATCGAAGTATTCTTTGTTGAAGTGGAGGTAGGTAGAGACCTCTCCGGTATCACATGTACTTAATATATCAATGACTGTATTCGGATCGTCGAAAAGAGAAAGCATATTTCCCTTATATTCAAAAGCTGCATCGGCTAAGTTCTTTTCTTTGGTCTGTGGTTGAGACGAAAGTGTGGCAGCGCTTGAAGCGGTGTCTGAAATGTTGCCGCAGCCCATAAGTGTTAGGACTATTGCAGATATTGAAATGATTGATGTTACGATTCGTTTACTCATGATAGGGTCTCCTCATTGCATTAACTAAGATAATACTGCTTTTTTAATTGAGCGCACAGCTGTACTTGTTGCCGTTATCGTTGTTTAAGTATGAGAAGGATGTAAGTTTTTTGTCGTTATCCAGGCTGAAAGTTATTGAAAAACTTCCCATATCATAATCAAGATCGTATATATTTACCTCGGGAAAATCAGCAATCTCACTGGGCTTTCCATAGGCTGATATTATTTCTTTTTCAGTATTTCCGATACTTATTCCCTTTGAGGTCTTAATACTTTTATCATGGACAAGAATATAGTCAGGGGCTTCGGTGCCGTTGCTTAGTTTAAAGGCAGAGTACTCAATGATGTCGGGATCTGTTCCGAAGAGGTAGGTCTCAGAATTATTGTATGCTGAAGGTTCGCTGCTTGTGGGCGTACCAAGAGCTGCAAGGACTGTTTGGGTATCATCGAGAATAGAGACTGTATTTCCGTTATATTCAAAAACTGCATCTTCTGAATTGGTGATCTTTTCAGGCTCAACGGGTATTTCGTCCGAACTTTTTTCATTAACTGTAGTTGCTTTAGTGGCATTCATAGTTTCGGCTTTGTCAGCGATAACTTCGATGGCAGATGCTTCTTCGGCAGCAGAAACGCTGTCGGGTGAAGTTACGCCACATCCTACGAGTGCAAGTGCTATAACAAATATCAATAAAAAACTTGTTCTTCTCTTCATCATTTTTCCTCTGGTTTAAACTTATCTTTATGAAACTGGTTATTAGTTTTCGTTAATGAATCCGATTGCATCAACTTTACTGTTTTTATCTAAAAAGAATGTAAGTGTGTAACCGTCGAAGTTATACTCGATATCATTTATGCCGTCAAGCTTGGTCGCCTCAGCTTCACCATAAGCGGCAATAACATCTTTATCGGTGCTTCCTATTGATATTCCTCTTGATGTCTTAATAGCGGAATCATAGATTATTATTGCGTCTGTCTTTCCGGCGATTACTGTAAGGTCGATAGTATCGGGATCGGTACCGTATGTATACATCCTGTCTGCAGGATCGTCGCTGTTTGGAGCTTCCTCTTCATTACTTGGTTTGCCGAGAGCAGACTTGATTTTATCAGGGGCGTCGGTAATAGATATTGTGGTTCCGTTATATTCAAAAGATAAATCTGCAGCATCGGGATTACTAGGCTTATTGGCAATGGCTCCGTCAGTGTAGTCGCCTTCGTCTTCAGTTGCTTCGGGAGCATCTGCTTTAGCTTCGGCTGAAACTTCTGCTTCAGATCCTTTTGAAACTCCCGCATCCGATTCTGCTGTAACACCGCATCCTGCAAGTGTAAGCATCATAACTGATGATGCAATGATAATTGCTGATAAATTTCTTTTTTTCATAATAGACATTCTCCTCAATTCCTGTTAAAACAAATACACGTGTTACGTGTATTAGTGATACTAGTACACTTATAGCACAATACTTTTTGGATGTCAATAGCCTGATAGTATTATGCGGATGAAATTATAGAAATTGGAGGAATAGCAGAATGAAAGCAGAATTAGTGAGAAAAGTATTATCTTATGTGGTTACGCAGACATTATTGATGAGATATACATATTATGATACAATTTGTCTACGGAGGCGATAATTATGATATTTCGAGAAGATATTAGACCATCTGCTGATCTGCGAAATCATTATAACGAGATTTCAAGACAATGTCGAGAAAATGGAGAGGCGGTTATTATTACTGTAAATGGTAAAGGTGATACCGTGTCTTTAAGCTATGAAGATTATAAGCGGTTGAAGAATGAATTGAGATTGTATGAACTGCTGGCTCAGTCAGAAAATGACCTCAGAAATGATAGAGTTGCTCCTATCGAGGGAATGTTTGACAGAATAAGAGACAAGGTAAAAGGTATGAATCTCAATGAGTGATTTTGCTATTGAGAAGACAGATACATTCGAAGAATCGCTTTTAGAAATTGCAATTATGATTGCAAAAAAATTTGATTATGAGGTAATGGACGAAAGTTTAAAAATGATTGAGGAGCATATTTCTCAATTATCAAATCCGGAAATAGGCAGTGACAAATTTCCGGCACTTTCCAGAAAAGGATACAAAGTATTGGTGATTCCTCATAATTATGTTATATATACAGTTGATTATTTACGAAAGAGAGTCACATTACATCTTATCATTGATGATCGCCAAGAATTATATGGAGTTATCAGCAGATATTCATTATTATGATTATATAAAAAATCCCTATACTGAATGGTATCGGGATTTTTTATTCTATATAGTAAGTGCAGCCCGCCCCTTTTACTATGAGGGGAGTTTGGATCAGTTGGTTTTGAAGATGGCGCTTTTTCTTTTGTTGAGGGCAAAGAGTAAGATCATGCCAAGGATGAAGCATGAGATGACTTCGCCGATGCATACTGTGAGCATGAAGTATGGAAGAGTTCCTTCGAGCTGGTACACGTGAATGAGTACGAAAGGAACGATGAGTGTGTTTGCTATGATGGGAGGAAGTGGGGTGAGCCATGTCCTGAGTTTGCTTGTGCTATAGAAGTCGGGGGCTGATGTCTTTTTTAACCCGTGTGCAATGAAGTAAGTTCCGAGTGCACCGAGAAGCGTTGCGATTGAGCCGAAAATGATGTCGAGCAGCATGCAGCCTGTTGTTATGTTTGCGATTATACATCCGATGAAAAGTCCCGGAATTGCGGCGGGTGTGAAGAAAGGCAGAATTGTAAGTGCCTCCGAAAAACGTACCTGGATCGCGTAATTTGCAAGACCAAGCATGTTTGCAAAGTGCGTAAGCACAACGTAAAGAGCTGCGATTGCGGCAGCATGAGTGATAAATAGAGTCTTTTTGTTATTCAATTGAATTCTCCTTTAGTTTTGTTTATTGTCAGGAAGGTCTCGAACTGACATAATAATACTATCATCTTTTGGAAAAAATGACAGGGGGATTGCGGAATATATGAGCAGAAACTACAAGTTCTTGATTAGTTATGACGGTACCAGATTTCACGGATGGGAGAGGCAGCCCGGTAAGGATATGACTATACAGGGCAAGCTTGAGAGTGTTCTTAATAAGATGGTAAATCTCCCTGAGGGAACGATCAATCTAATTGGTGCGGGCAGGACGGATGCCGGCGTGCATGCCAGGGCAATGACTGCAAATACCGCTCTTGATACCAATATGACGGAAGATGAGATACGTGAGTATATGAATAAGTATCTCCCTGAGGATATAAGCATAAATGACGTTAAGATCTGTTCGGACAGATTTCACTCAAGATATAACGCACTTGGAAAGACATATCGTTATACCTGTTGGTATGGCCCTTCCAAGCCTGTTTTTGACAGAAAATACGTGACCGTATTGGAGAAAAAGCCTGATGCGGATAAGATGAGAAAGGCTGCTGCAATCCTTGAGGGAACGCATGACTTTAAGAGTTTTTGCGGAAACAACCGCATGAAGAAGTCCACGGTCAGATGTGTCGATTCCATAAAGATAGAAGAGAGCGGAAACTACATAAGGCTTTATTTTCACGGAAACGGCTTTTTGCAGAACATGGTCCGCATACTTACGGGAACTTTGCTTGAAGTCGGATACGGCAATATAGCGCCTTCCGAGGTAAAAGAGATTTTGGAGTCATGCGACAGGCAGAAGGCGGGACCGACGGCGCCTCCGCTCGGATTATGTCTTATGAAAGTAGACTATTAAAAATAACTAAATTTAGTAAAAATACGTTGATAAGTGCATAGGTTTTAGCATAATATAGTATTATTGTTTATCAAAATTTTAATATGAGGGGACACTAATGACAAACAAAATCTATTCTGCACTAACACGTACTGCGCTTTCTGCGTTAGCGGCACTAAGCGTCTTTTCTTTTGCTACGCTCTACGCTAAGGCGGAGGGAAACGGATCTGTAGCGATCACATCGGCAAGTATCAACAATGACGGCGAAAAAGTAACGGTTACCGCTTCTGTTCAGGCGATGCCTCAGAGCGATAACGGTATGTTATATCTTTTCGCAGAGAAAGTTTATCAGAACGAACCTGCGGGAGCACCTGTGGCGTCAGTTCCGATGAATTCGGCGGTTACTTTTTCTTTTCCGCTTGATTATAAAACTACTCAGTGTAAGTTATATGACAAGTTTCAGGTTGCAGTGCTTTCGGGAGGCGTGTTCGTTCCTGTTTCGGGAACCCGCTATATAACCAATCCCGAGGTGCTTGCCAAATCATCTCCCAAGAGAAAAAACAACGGTAAAAAAGGTCTTATCCTTGACGGAGCAAAGATCGGTAACGGAAATACAGAGGCTACCCAGCTCGGAGTTCAGCAGGCTGCGTACAATATTAATCTTGAAGATATCATAGGCGGCAACGGAGGCGTTGTTTTTGAGTATAACGGAAAGACTTACAACTATGATTCATCATATTTAAGTCAGTACGACCATGCTGTAAGAACATGTACACAGCAGGGAATGGGCGTTACGATAGTTCTTTTGAATCCTTATGTTCCGGGTGAAGAGTTCATGATCTCTCCTTATTCAAGGGGTGCGCATTCACGTTATTACATGATGAACACATCGGATGATGTGGGACTTGAGAACCTCGAAGCCGTAGTTACATATCTTGCATACAGATATAACGGACAGAACGGATTTGGACAGGTAGATAACTGGGTAATCGGGAATGAAGTAAATGCCAAGAATGAGTGGAATATTGCGAATGTTTCCGATGAGATGTTGTATGCACAGCTCTATGCCGATGAGCTAAGAGTGTGCTACAATGCTATAAAAAGCAAAAATGCCAATGCACATGTTTGTGCAAGCTTTGATCATAACTGGACTTATAAGAACACACCTTCATATTTCTCGGCAAGAAGCCTTATAGAGGCGATGAACGCGTGCATTGTTGCACAGGGTAATTTCGACTGGGCGCTTGCAGAGCACCCTTACAATTATCCCATGGTATGGACAGCGTTCTGGTCACCTAAGAACGAGGCTGCAGCGGCAATGGTAAGACATGATATCGACACACCTTATATGTCTATGCAGAATATAGAGCAGCTTACGGATTATATGTGCCAGCCTGCGATGCGTAACACTAAGGGTGCGGTAAGACCTATACTTCTTACGGAAGTTGGATATACATCCACTCAGGGACAGGAAGAACAGGCATCGGCTATTGTTTATGCATATCAGAGAGCTATGACAAACCGATATATCAATATGATCGTCTTTAACAGACAGACGGATTATCCTGTTGAGGTTGCCGACGGACTTTCTGTCGGACTTACAGGCCAGGACGGATCAAGAAAACTTGCTTTTGAGTTCTATCAGCAAATGAGCAGTCCCAACGCCGGAGCTTATATTCAAAGAGCTGCCGCAAATGCCGGAATCGCTGACTGGAATGCTGCTATGTTTGCAAGATAATCATAAAATGAAATGATCGGTATGGGAAATCGAATATGAGAATAATTGATTACTACAATTATATAGCTACGGCTGCCTGCGCTTTTATAGGCGCAGCAGCCGTTCTTATTTACAAGAAGGGCAAGAATACAGATTTAGATACTGATAAAAAAACAGCGGATATTTCCGCAAAAACAGCGCATATTATTCTTATTGGGATAATTCTTTTTGCGGCAGCATTGCGGCTTATAGGGCTTGGAAGCGTACCTGCCGGACTTCAGCAGGATGAGGCTTCTCTTGGCTATGATGCCTTCGCAATCGCAAAATACGGCGTTGACAGAAATGGGTTCGCATACCCGATATATCCGATAACATGGGGGTGCGGTGGCGGAAGCCCTCTTATGATCTATATAAACGTTCTTACGATCAAATTGTTTGGAACAGGTGTCGTGAAGCTCAGACTCCTTCCCGCAATTCTCGGAATCGCCACGGTTTATATTTTCTATCTGATATTAAAAGAAATCACTTTATCTTATAAAAAATCTCTCTTTGGAGCTGCGTTTCTTGCGCTGTGTCCCTGGCACATCATACTTTCAAGGTGGAGTCTGGACAGCAACATAATGCCATTTACACTCGGGCTTTCCGTATATCTTTTTATACTCGGGATAAAGACCGGAAAGACATATATTTACTGCCTTAGCGCCGCATCATACGCGGTATGTATGTACAGCTACGGCTCTGCGACGATAGTGGTTCCCGTTCATTTGCTTCTTATCAGCATTTATTGCCTGAGGAAAAAGATTATAAGTATAAAGCAGCTTTTTATGGCTGTGCTAACGTTTGTCATTGTTTTTGCACCGCTCCTTGTTTTCTATGCGGTAAATTACCTCGGACTTCCCGAGATAGTGACGGACAGCTTTTCGTTTAATAAGTTTACCGCTTCAAGGTCGGATGAAGTATTCCTTCGTCTTGACTCAAGTCTTCCCGGAGCGCTTTGGCAGAATATCAGGCAGCTTATCATTACGCTTACGATAGGCGACAACAATGAGATGTTGTGCCATTTCATTCCGGGCTATGCGACTCTTTTTGAGTTTACGTTCCCTATAACTTTCCTGGGAATCTTTCTTGGAGACTTTTGGGGCAAAAAAGATATTGTAAATAAAACATCTGAAAATATGGCTTCTGAAAATAAAGAAAGAATGGAAGATACAAGAAAAAGCGAAAGCGCAACTGATCAAGATAAGAGATCGGCGATGGATGCGGTGTTTGTGACGCTTTTAATTTCATGCGTTCTGCTGGCAATCGGAATCAGATCGGATGTAAGCAGGATGGTAATGATATTCCTTCCACTCATATATTTTCTTGTAAAGGGAGTTTCTTTTATATGGGACAGACGTGCAGTTGGTGCATATGCTGTGATGACGGTTATTGTTCTTGCTGCGGGACTGTTTATAAAAGATTATTTTGGCGGATTTAATGATAGGACTTCGGATCTTTTCATGCCGGGATATGGCGAAGCGGCTAAGAGAGCTTACGAGATAGCAGGGGATGATACAGAGATTTATTCAACTTATGAGAATTTGTCCGCACCGTTTGTTCTTGCTCTTTATTATACGGACTACAATCCGGTAAAGTTTGCAGATACCGTAGTATACAAAGATGAAACGGATGAATTCAGAGTTGCCGAGAGTTTCGGGAATTTCAAGTTCGGCCTTCCCGAAGATTATGCTAGTTATGCCGGTAAAGATGCGGTGCTTATACTTGGAAGTTCGGAGCTGGAGGCTATTAACGGAGCTACGGACTGTACAGTAGAAAACTTTGGAAGATATTCAGTGGTATATGGTTCCGGCGAATGAGCGTGTTTAAAAATAGAACTGCTCCTTGGCATAGCCTTGGAGCAGTTTTGCTATGTTTATTTTTTAGATTTCCTCAGATGAAAGTTCTTCCCACTCATCATAGAGTGCGGAGAGCTTTTCTTGTATCTCGGTCTGCTCGTCGGAGAGCTTTCTGAGCTTTGCAAGGTCTGAACCGACAGCGGGATCGGAGATGAGCTCGGTGATCTCATTGTCTCTTGATTCAAGCTTTGCGATGTCTTCTTCACACTTTTTGAGCGCGGCCTCAATCTTTTTCCTTCTTGCCTTGGCTTCTTTTTGAGCTTTGTAATCGTTACTTCCGGATGACTGCGCCGTAGCTGCTGAAGGAGCGGAAGATGAGGCTGCGGGAGCGCCGATTGAACTTGTGCCCGTATCTGATGTTCCGAAAGTGTTCTGCATCTTTTCCTCGACATGCTCGATGTAGTAGTCGTAGTTTCCGATGTAATTGACCATGCTCTTACGTGTGAGGTCAAGGATTCTGGTCGCTGTCTTATTTATGAAATATCTGTCGTGGCTAACATAGAGAACAGTTCCCTCATAGCCTGAAATAGCAGATTCAAGGATTTCCTTACTTGTTATATCAAGATGGTTTGTGGGCTCGTCGAGGATAAGGAAGTTAGCGTCGGAGAGCATAAGCTTTGCAAGGCTGACTCTTCCTTTTTCTCCACCCGAAAGGTCGCCAATGCGCTTAAATACATCATCGCCGGTAAAAAGAAATGCTGCGAGAGTATTCCTGATCTCTGTATTGTTAAGAGAAGGATATGCATCCTGAAGCTCGTCAAACAAAGTCTTGTTATCGTTAAGTACGTGGTGCTCCTGATCGTAGTAGCCTATCTCGACCTTGGTTCCGAGCGTGATCTTACCGCTGTCTATGCTCTCAAGTCCGTTGATCATCTTAAGGAGAGTGGTCTTACCAGTTCCGTTGTCGCCGATGATCGCAACGTGCTCGCCCTTTTTGATCTCGAAACTTATATTGGAAAAGAGCTCCTGACTTCCGAATGATTTTGAAAGATTATCTGCCTCAAGGACATCTTTTCCGCTTTCGCATGAAGGTTTAAGAGAAATTTTCATGCTGTCGTCAATCGTTATGGGTTTATCGAGACGCACAACCTTATCCAGCATCTTTTCGCGGCTTTCGGCGCGCTTTATGGATTTCTCGCGGTTAAAAGATTTTAACTTGGCGATTACTTCTTCCTGATGCTTGATCTCTTGCTGTTGTTTCATGTACGCGCTCCACTGTGCAAGTCTTTTTTGTTCTTTCTTGACGGAGTAAGCGCTGTAGTTACCTACAAAGCTTGAAACGAGCGTGTTCTCAACTTCTATGACTTTTCCTACGATCTTATCAAGGAAATATCTGTCGTGGGATACGATGAGTACGGCTCCTTTATAATTGAGAAGGTAGTTCTCAAGCCATCTGATCGAAGTCATATCTAGGTGGTTTGTGGGTTCGTCGAGGATGATAAGATCCGGGGAGCTGAGAAGAAGCTTACCCAGAGCAACTCTTGTCTTTTGTCCACCCGAAAGGGTAGAGATTCTTTTATTGAGTTCATCTTCCGAAAATCCGAGACCCTTTGCGACACCTGTAACTTCGCTCTGCCATGAATAACCGGACATCCTCTGGAACTGTTCGTTCATAAATGTGTATCTGTCCATAAGGCGTGTGAGCTCGTCACCTGTGACGTGCTTCATTTCTTCCTCGGCGGCCCTGATATTTTCCTCGAGCTCGATTACGTGCTTTTTTACCTCCATGAGTTCTTCAAAGATGGTATTCTCTGTCTGAACGTTCTGGTTCTGTGCAAGATAGCCCCATGTGACATCCTTGGAAAATGTTACGTCACCGCTGTCTGCCGCAAGTTGTCCGATAATTATCTTAAGAAGGGTTGTCTTTCCGGCGCCGTTGATCCCGACGATGGCAGCCTTCTCATTATTTTCAATATGAAAAGAAGCATCTCTTAAGATGTCCTTTCCGTCAAAGCTCTTATTTATATTATGTACTGATAAAATCATGATCTGTCTCCAAAAAACTACTTTTTGCAACACCACATTTTAGCATGCGCGCGGCGATATGAAAAGGTATGCTTGAATTCGCTGTTTATTGCGAGCATGACAGGTGATAAAATATAGTTGTTTGCAGAACCATGAGGTTTTCTGAGAAATAACAGCAATTCGTATCAAGATATTTAAGAATATACGTGCAAGGGAGCGCACATGACACAGAAGAAAGACAAGAATGGATTAACTGAAAAAGAGTTTCTTAAGGACTACAAGGCGGGAGATTATGAGAGACCGTCTGTGACTGCGGATATTCTGGTGCTTGGAACAAGTGCGGATCTGAGGACTTTGAAGATTCTTTTGGTGAAAAGAGAAGAGCATCCGTATCTGGAGCAGTGGGCTCTTCCGGGAGGCTTTGTTCGTAAGGATGAGACCGCTTATCAGGCAGCAGAGAGGAAGCTTTCTCAGGAGACAGGGCTTGAAGGAGTGTACCTTGATCAGATATATACTTTTACCAATCCTGCGAGAGATCCAAGAACCTGGGTTATGACAATCGCATACCTTGCCTTGGTTTCCGATACAAGCGACGATGTGCTCCACGGAATAACCTGTGCGGGCGTCGGAGAAAGTGAAGGCGGAGTACAGGACGCAGCATGGTTTGATCTTGTGATCGATGCAGACAGTATTAGCTTTATCAATGCCGAGAGAAATGTCGAGATCAGATATTCTATCGTGAATAAGCGCTTTAAGAACGGCAGAATCTATTATGAAAACTGGGTTTCAAGCCCTGCTAGCAAAGAGACGCTTGCCTTCGATCACATAGAGATAATCATAGAATCAATCCTTAAGCTCAAGGCTGAGTTTGAGCATACTGACCTTTCTTTTAATATGATAGGAGAGAAGTTCACTTTGCCCGATCTTCAGGTGTTGTATGAACTTGTGCTCGGCAAAAAACTCTACAAGACAAACTTCCGCGCAATGATCGCCCCCAAGGTCGAGGCTACCGGCGAGAAGATGAAGTCCATCAGCAGCAAAAAGATGTCCGCCGAGTATCGGTATAAGGGGGAAGGGGATTAAGATATAAAAGAAGATATGTGACACTTCTTGTAAATATAGAGAAGAATGATCAAAAAAAGCATGAAATGCCTATTTAAATGGCGTTTTCATGCTTTTTATTTTTTATGTTGACAAAGTAGCAAAAAGCTACTATTATATATTCAAAGATAAAAGTAGCAAAAAACTACTAATGCAAAAGCATAAAACTCAAAGCAAATGCGCAACACACAAACGCACAAGCAACACAGTTACAAAAACCTTAAAGCAAGGAAGGAGAAAGCAGTATGAAACTCAGAAAATTTAAGCCAAACGATTATGTAATGGTTATCAAGAACGGAAAGGTGATCAAGGAAGGCTTGGGATTGTCGGTGTTATATAACAATCTGACGACCAGCATCATGGTAGCGCCATCAACTGCTTTTGACGGAGCATTCGCATTTGATGATGTGGTTACAAGCGATTACCAGAGCGTATGCGTTCAGGGTGTTACGACATATATGATCACCGATTATAGCAAGGCTTCCAAGATGCTTGATTTCGCATATCAGACAAATGTTCCGACGGAGCAGAAGATAGCTGAGCAGATGGCTCTTTTGGAGAAAAGAATAAACAACATAATCAAAGCTATAATCATCCGCGAAGTCAGCAAGAAAGATGTAAGGACAATCATAAGACTTGCGGATGAGATGGCCCAGACAATACAGGATGCGCTTACAAATGATGAGGCGATAGAAAAGCTTGGAGTAAGCATCGTAGCGATCAATATCCTCGGCATCAATCCAAAGACGGAGACAAGAAAGGCTCTTGAGGCAGCAGCCAGAGAGCAGATCTTAAAAGAACAGGATGATGCGATATATAAGCGTCGCAATGCAGCAATAGAGCAGGAACGCACGATCAAGGAAAACGAGATCAACACAGAGATCAAGGTCGCTGAGAAGGAAAAAGAGAAGGAAGAAAAAGAGCAGGAAATGAAACTGTATGTACAGCGCTGCGACCTTGACATGATGAAGGAACGCGAAGAAAGAGAACAGGAAATGCGCATGAGAGCTCTCAGAAGTGAGCTTGAGATGAGCACCGAGAAGCAGGAAAAAGAATTTGCGTTAAAAGAGATGGCTGCAACCAAGAAACTTGAGATTGAGAACAAGGAAATGCTTGGTAAGCTTGAAATTGAGAATAACGAGATGCTCGGAAAGATTGAACTTGAAAAGAAGAACAGTGAGTACACCGCTCTTGAAGCAGAAAATGAGAGAGTAAAGGCAGACCAGCAGGCATATGCACTTAAGGGACTTGTGGATGCTTACAACAACCTGAATGTGGCTCTCGTCGAAGCTTGCGCAATGGCACAGACAGATCCGAGCACACTCATGGCTAAGGCATTCATGAACATCGGTGAGAATGCGGACAAGATCGGAGCGCTCAATCTCACACCGGATCTTTTACAGACAATAACGAACGGACTTGCTCAGAAAAACTGATGAAAGCGCATCAATAAGCGTTTTTAATAAGAATTAGGAGGTCACTATGGACAGGGGAATGAATAAGGTTGTTTTGATAAAACGCCGCACAAGATATGAAGAACTTAAGAGAAGATATAACACAGTAGAGCAGGCAAGGTTTTACATTGAGCACCTCGGCGCCGATTTCTCCGACTACGAGAGAGAAGATAAGACCTACAATGCGGCTCTTGAAAATATCAGAAACCTGATTCGTCCCTGTGCAAGACTTCAGGAGATCGACAGAGAGTATCTTCCCAACATGATCTTTGGAAAAGATGACATCGTGATAGCGGTCGGTCAGGACGGGCTTGTCGCAAATGCCATGAAGTATCTGGACGGGCAGCCTCTGATCGGCGTAAATCCCGATCCCGCAAGGTGGGACGGAGTTCTTTTGCCCTTTGAAACGGGAGATATCGGTAAAGTTCTTCCAAAGGTAATTAATGGAAATTTTGACATTAAAAATGTTACAATGGGAAAAGTGGAGACTAAAGATGGTCAGGTATTATATGCGGTAAATGATTTTTTTATCGGAGTATCCAATCATACCTCGGCAAGATATAACATTAACTATCGTAACCGGGTTGAAAATCAATCATCATCGGGAATAATCATATCAACAGGCTTTGGAATGACAGGCTGGCACAAGTCGATCATGGCAGAGTTTGTGGGAATTGCCAAAGCATTTGGCCTTAATTACGTCACTGAACTTCATGCGGACTGGGGAGCAAGACAACTAATTTTCCAAGTAAGAGAGCCGTATCCGAGTAAATTTACACAGGCGGATATAGTATTCGGGAAGATATTGGACAATGAGAAGCTGGTGATCACGTCAAACATGAGTGAAAACGGAGTTGTTTTCTCTGACGGCGTTATCGATGACACTATTGATTTCAATGCGGGAATGGAAATTACAATTGGTGTCTCGGACCGAATCGGAAGGCTCGTGACCGGTTAGGAGATTATATGGGAATCAGCTTTGATAAATATTTTGACGGTGACGGAAATATCAGGGAAGGAGTGCTTGCAGACAACAAGTGGCTTAAGTTCCTGACAGAGACGGACAATGTTTACGTAAACGCAGAGCGACTTGAGAGATATCTCGACCTTCTTGACGAGAACGGAGATGCAATTGAATACCCTGCTTCGAACTGCATAATCGTGGCAGAAAAAATAAATTGACCTAAATATACGGAATATTTATAATATAGCTTGATTGTACATTCAAAGGAGCACAGCTGTGAAACGCTTATACATACCGTTTATTTGGGAACTGGTCCTGATTATTTCAACAATTATCTGGGAAAAACAGTCATTTTATTTTTTCTTTGTTTTTTACGTTGGACTGATCGTATACTTTTACTTTATAAATAAACAGTTCTCATTCAGAGAACTGGGCAGTAATTTCAGTGAAGTCAAAAATTTTTGGATTCCCGTTATGATGACGGTTGCGGCCATGGTGCTGGCATATTTTTTTCAGGAAAAAATAATTGTCGGAATGTACAGTGAATATTATGACAGCATAGTTCATTTACCTATCAGAAATGAGCTTGCTCCGCTCTTGTTTAAGTGCCTTTTGTTTATGGTGATTAAGCCTGTTGCGGAAGGACTTTTCTATAGAAAAGCGATTATTTTATTTGACAATAAGAAAAAAATGGTACTTTTGACAATAGCAAGCCTTCTACTTTGCTCTATAACATTGGCACACGGGGTGGTCGGAATAACGACAATCATATTGATGGCGCTTCCCGTTACAATTGCTTACCTTGTTACAAAGAATGTATATGTTTCAATAATGGCACAGTTTCTTTTTGAGGTTTATAACACCGGATATGAGACAGTTTATGATCTCGCAAGAATCTATTTCAGATAATGCGGGTTGATAAAGGCTATAGTCATTATAATGCAAAGGAGAGGTAAAAAGTATGTTGGAGAAGTTATTCAAGCTCAAAGAACATGACACCACGGTAAAGAGGGAAATACTTGCAGGTGTCACGACATTCCTTACTATGGCGTATATCCTTGCCGTAAACCCTAATATCCTGGGAACTGTAATGAATGCAAACGGTGTATTTGTCGCTACGGCGATCGCATCGGCAATCGCAACATTTATCATGGCTTTCTTAGCTAATTATCCTATCGGACTTTCCGCGGGACTCGGACTTAATGCATATTTTGCATATACGGTTTGTCTTTCGGAACTGGCCGCCGAAGAGAACCCTTTTACGATCGCACTCACAGCGGTTTTTGTAGAAGGTCTTTTGTTTATTATTCTTTCTTTTTTCAAATTCCGTGAACAGATTATAAATAGTATTCCTCAGAACCTTAAGTTCGGTATTTCCGCAGGAATAGGTCTTTTCATTGCATTTATCGGAATGCAGAACGCGCATATCATTGTTGCAAATGAGGCTACGGTAGTAGGACTCGGAAGTTTCAGCGATCTTGACATGGTGCTTGCGCTTGTGGGACTTATCCTGATAGCTGCGCTTGTTCATTACAAAGTAACGGGCGGCGTTCTTATCGGAATTATCGGAACATGGATAATCGGTATGATCCTTCAGGCAGCAGGAATTTATACAGCAGGAAATCTTTTCCCCGATTTTTCACAGGGACTTCAGCTCGGAGCAATTTCTGAAACAGCGTTTAAGCTTAATTTCGGCTGGGCTGCATCACATCTCATTCAGTTCCTTGCAATTACATTCAGCTTCCTGTATGTAGATCTTTTTGATACGGTTGGAACAGTCGTAGGTGTTGCCGATAAGGCGGGCCTTCTTGATAAGGACGGTAATCTTCCCAGAGTCGGACAGGTATTTCTTGCCGATGCCGTAGGAACAACAGCAGGTGCCGTTCTTGGTACATCAACCATCACAAGTTTCGTAGAGTCAAGCGCAGGCGTTGCTGCAGGCGGAAGAACAGGACTTACGGCTCTTACAACAGGTGTGATGTTCCTTGTTTCACTTGTGCTTAGCCCGTTATTCCTTGCTATTCCTTCATTTGCAACGGCTCCCGCACTTATCTATGTCGGAATGCTTATGCTTATGAGTGTTACCAAGGTTAAGTTTGACGGAGACATCGCTGATTCTGTAGGTGCTTACCTCGCGGTAGTAATGATGCCTCTTTCATATTCAATCGCTACAGGTATTATGTTTGCTGTTCTTGCATGGGTAATCCTTAAGGTTATCGTTAAGAAGGCTAAGGATGTAAGCCCTGTTATGTGGATTGTATTTGTACTTTTTGTACTTAGGATAATTGCCCTTATTACCAACTTCCAGTGATGACATAATATTATTGACTACGGGCACCGCCAATGCTTTTTGTGACGGTGCCTGTTTATGTCATAGATTATTATTTGATGAGAATGGAGAAAATGATGATCAAGAAAAAAAGAAAATTTGATCCCAAGCTCATACTCGTAGGCATTATAGCTGTTTTTGTACTGCTTACGGTAACGGGAAGCTTCTATTCCGTTAAGGAGCAGGAGCAGGCAATCCTTACAATGTTTGGTAAGGTTGTCAGAGTTGACACCGCAGGTCTTTATTTTAAAGTTCCTTTTATTCAGAGTGTTCACCACATTGATATGACCACTCATGGTGTGGGTATCGGCTACACTATACAGGATGGACAGAACATTACTGTAGAGGATGAAGGAATCATGATCACTTCAGATTTTAACTTTGTAGATATTGACTTCTACCTTGAATACAAGGTAAGTGATCCCGTAGCAGCATATTATAACTGCGAGAATCCCGAAGTTGTAATGAAGAACATGGCTCTGTCATGCATCAGAAACACGGTTGTAAATTATCCTGTTGATGATGTGATTACAACAGCAAAGGGACAGATCCAGGCAGAAGTAAAAGAAAAACTTCAGGGCGAACTGACCAATAAGGATATAGGACTTATGGTGGTAAACCTTTCTGTACAGGATGCAGAGCCGCCCACAGAGGAGATTGTTCAGGCATTTAAGTCTGTTGAAACAGCCAAGCAGGGCAAAGAGACAGCTATAAACAATGCCAAGAAGTATCAGAGTGAAGAGCTTCCCAAGGCAGAAGCCACAGCAGATAAGATCGTCCAGGATGCTGTTGCAAAGAAAGAGTCCAGAATAGCGGAAGCCGAAGGACAGGTTGCAAGATTCAATGAGATGTATGAGCAGTACAAGCTTCAGCCATACATAACCAAGAAGAGACTGTTCTACGAGACAATGGAAGACATTCTTCCCGAACTTAAGGTTATTATTACAGACGGAAAAACACAGGAAATGCTTCCTCTGGAAAGTTTTAATTCTGTTGAAGGAGGGGCAAAAGATGGAGAAAATTAATAATAAAGGAAAGATTATCGGAACAGTAATAGCCCTGATTGTTTGTGTACTTGCTTTCCTTGCATTATCCGCGACTTATGTTGTTCATCAGAAAGAGTACATTGCCGTAAGAAGATTCGGTAAGATCATCAGCCTTGCAAAAGAGCCGGGACTTTATTTTAAGACACCTTTCATTGATGATACACAGTCGATCAGCGCACAGATAGTGCTTTACGATATTCCTAAGTCAGATGTTATCACTAAGGATAAAAAATCTATGATCGCTGATACTTATGTGATATGGAAGGTTGTAGATCCTGTAAAGTACATCCAGACTCTTAATGCGATAGATGCAAGGGCTGAAGAGCGAATTGAGGCATCTGTTTACAATGCTACAAAGAACGCCATTTCTTCAATGACTCAGGATGAAGTTATTGAGGCAAGAGGTGAGCAGCTTACAAAGCTCATTTCAGATGAAGCCAATTCAGATATGACAGGATACGGAATTGAAGTCGTACAGGCTCAGATCAAAGCTTTGGATCTTCCTGATGACAACAAGCAGGCTGTCTATGAGAGAATGATCTCAGAGAGAAATAATATCGCAGCATCCTACACAGCTCAGGGTGATGCCGAAGCTCAGAAGATCCATAACGAGACAGATAAGGAAGTTGCGATCGTAAAAGCAAATGCCGAGAAAGATGCGGCAGTGCTTGAGGCTGAAGGAGAGTCAGCTTACATGTCGACACTTTCCAAGGCATATGATACAACAGAAAAGTCAGAGTTTTACAGCTATATAAGAGGTCTTGATGCCATCAAGAAATCACTTGTAGGAGACAATAAGACACTTATCCTTGATAAGAATTCAGAACTCGCAAAGATTCTTTACGGGAATTTTAATTAAATAAACATCGGGGATTTGCGGCGGCCACACTTGATAGTGTGGTCGCTTTCCGTTTATTTAATATTTCTAATTGATTTTTTTTCTTGCATTAGAAAAAAATATGGTGTATGGTACATATATCGAAAATGAAATATTCCGTAAGCAAACGCGTAGTATTACGCATTCGTTTGTTTATCCCACTTAATTATTTTAACATTTATAGTTTACAGTCTTGCGATTGAGTGCGCAGAGGATAGGAGTTTAAATTTGAGAGAGAAATATGAAACATTGAAACTAAATGACCTTAGAGATATTGCCAAGAAGAGGGGAATCAAGGGCGCAACTACTTTGAAGAAGTCAGAGATCATCGATCTTATGTGTGAACTTGACGAGAAAGAGAAAGCTTTAGCAGATTCCGATGATGCTACTGAAGCATCTTCAAAGCCTCGCAAAAAGAATATAGTGGTTAAATCTCAGAAAGAAGATTTTGGACACAAGAATGACATTGCCGAAGAGAAGCAGGAAAAGAAGTCTGATACATCGGCAAAAGAAGAAACTGAAAATGAACTGCTTGACGGTGATACTGCCGACGGTATTCTTGAGATAATGCAGGATGGATATGGATTCATCAGATGTGAGAACTATCTTCCCGGTGAAAATGATGTATATGTAGCACCGAGTCTTATTAGGAAATTTAATCTTAAGACGGGAGATATTCTTAAGGGAACATGCAGGGCAAAGAAAGAGACAGATAAGTTTGCCGCACTTCTTCGCCTTGATACCGTAAACGGATACAAGCCCGAGGTTGCTATGGGAAGATGGAATTTTGAGAATATGACACCTATTTTCCCTAATTCAAGAATCAGACTTGAACAGCCGGGAGCCAGCGTTGCAATGAGAATCATGGATCTTATCAGCCCTATCGGTAAGGGGCAGAGAGGAATGATCGTTTCTCCTCCCAAGGCAGGTAAGACAACACTTCTTAAGGAAGTGGCTAAGTCTGTTCTTAAGAACAGCCCTGAGATCCATCTCATCATTCTTCTTATCGATGAGAGACCTGAGGAAGTTACAGATATCAAGGAGTCAATTGAGGGACCTAACGCAGAAGTCATCTACTCTACATTTGATGAGCTTCCAGAGCATCACAAGAGAGTTGCCGAGATGGTAATGGAGAGAGCTAAGAGACTTGTTGAGCACGGCAAGGATGTTGTTATCCTTCTTGATTCCATCACAAGACTTACAAGAGCTTATAACATCGTTGTTCCTCCTTCGGGAAGAACACTTTCGGGTGGTCTTGATCCCGCAGCTCTTCATATGCCTAAGAGATTCTTCGGTGCAGCAAGAAACATGAGAGAGGGCGGAAGCCTTACAATTCTTGCGACAGCACTTATAGAGACAGGTTCCAAGATGGACGATGTTATCTACGAGGAATTCAAGGGAACAGGTAACATGGAAATGGTTCTTGACAGAAAGCTTCAGGAAAAGAGAATTTTCCCTGCAATCAATATTCCGAAGTCAAGTACCAGAAGAGAAGACCTGCTTCTTGACAGAGAAGAACTCACAGCCATCAATAACCTCAGAAAAGGCTTTAACGGCATGAAGGCAGATGACGCTGTAGACCAGTGCATCAACCTCTTCTCCAAGACAAGAAACAACACAGAGTTCGTAAGAATGGTAGAGAAGCAGATTCGCTTCTGATAGTATCTAAATAATCTATGATCACCGGAGCTGGCATAAAGTAAACAGCCCGGTGATTCTTTTATTTCTTGTTACAAATCTCATATATAACTGAAATTGAACTATTGAATGGATGGAATGAAATTAGAACCCCCTGTCTTTATTTGCTATTTTATGAAAATGGACAGTGAAAAACAGGGTATGTCCCTGTCTAAAAATGCAGGTAGCGAAAAATGGACAGTGAAAAAACAGGGTATGTCCCTGTCTAAAAATGCAGGTAGCGAAGAATGGACAGTGAAAAAACAGGGTATGTCCCTGTCTAAAAATGCAGGTAGCGAAGAATGGACAGTGAAAAAACAGGGTATGTCCCTGTCTAAAAATGCAGGTAGCGAAAAATAGACAGTGAAAAAACAGGGTATATCCCTGTCTAAAAATGCAGACAACGGAAAATAGACAGGGAAAAGGCAGAAGATAACCCTGTCCCAAAATGCAATCATTGTAAAAAAGATAGGATAACACCGAAAGATAAAGGGAAAACAAGGGAAGCAAAGAAAAATAAAGGAATACAAAGGAGAATAACGTTATATGAACAGCCTTGAAGAATTGTTAAAAAGGGAAAGAGACAGATTACTCAGGATAAGCAGAATAGTTGAGGACAGGCTGACTGATGCACCGGATGGCTTTTTGAAAATAACTACATCCAAGAATAATACTCAGTTTATCTATTGCTCCGGCAATAATAAAAATTCCTATATCAAGAAAGATAAGGTGAAACTGGCTTATAAACTTGCTCAGAAGTCCTATGACAGCAAGGTGAAAAGGCTTGTTGACAGAAGGCTAAAGCAACTTGCAACGATTGCTGAGGAATACAAGGACAACGAGATTGAGGATATATACCGGGAACTGCATCCTATTAGAAAAAGTATCGTAGAAGCAGTTGAGATTCCGTGGGATCAGCGAATCAAGAGATGGAAAAGTGTCCCTTATAACGGAAAAGATTTTGCGGATAATATACCTGTAATATGTACAAAGAAAGGGGAACGGGTTCGTTCAAAGACAGAAAAGATACTTGCAGATTACTTCTATGATAATGGTATTGAATATAAGTATGAGTGCCCGTTGAAACTAAGAGGTATAGGAACAATATATCCGGATTTTACATTTTTAAGAAAGAGAGACGGGAAAGAGGTCTATTGGGAGCATGATGGTAGAATGGATGATCCCGGATACGCAGAGAAGGCAATTCAGAAGATCAATTCTTATATGTTAAATGGCATATTTCCGGGGGATAATTTAATATTATCCTTTGAATCCAAAAAAACAGTATTAAGCGATAAAATCATACAGGCACTTATTGTGAAGTATGGATTAAAGAGCAAACTACCTGAAAGAAATACTTAGGGAAAAGCGGTAAGTACAAGGCGGAGACAATCGTCGATGTGGACATCGACGATTGACGACAACGCAGTACATGGATTATTTCATGAGTAAATTATCTAATTGTCATCTTGCCGGTACACTTGACGTCAACAACGGGATTATGTATAGCCAAAAACGAGCTGAATAACGGTAATCTTACCGTTATTCAGCTCATCAATTATCTTAGGATATTCAATGTACTAATTTAAAATCAAGCTTTCTTGCTGTAGTCTCTTTCGCCGAAGATGCCGGTTCCGACGCGGACGAAGGTTGCGCCTTCTTCGATGGCAACTTCATAGTCGCCCGTCATGCCCATGGAGAGTGTGTCCATGTGAACGTTCGGAATGGACATCGAATTAACTTGATCCTTGAGCTCTCGAAGACCTTTGAAGTATACGCGGTTTGACTCGGGATTTTCCGTGTAGGGAGCGATTGTCATAAATCCGCGGATGTTAAGGTGCGGGAGAGTACTGATCTCTTTTACAAAATCAATTGCTTCATCCGGTGAGAGACCGAATTTTGTATCTTCGTGTGCCATATTTACTTCTACGAGGACGTCCATTACAAGGTCGTGCTTTGCGGCCTGTTTTTCAATCTCGTCTGCAAGCTTTCTGTTATCTACGGAATGTATCATGCAGGCAACGCCCGGAAGGTATTTTACTTTGTTTGCCTGAAGATGGCCTATCATGTGCCATGAGAGAGGCTCTGTTATCTCTGCTGTCTTATCTCTTATTTCCTGAACTTTATTTTCTCCGAATACCGTGATGCCGCAGGCCATTGCTTCGCGGATGTCACTTACGGGTTTTGTCTTACTTACTGCGATGAGAGTTACGTCTTCTCTTTTTCTTCCGGCTCTTTCGCAGGCCTTTTTTATGTTCTCTTCTACAAATTTAAGGTTTTCCTTTATCATCTGTCGCTCCTTTAATGTCATTTGCAATTGTATGGGGCTTTTGCCCGATAATAACTCATTTACCGTGTTTTTCTTTATTTTTTGCCCTTAATAGTATATCATATGATGTGGTGGTGTAACACGATTCAAGTGGGGAAAAAAGAATATGAAGGTTAGCGAGATCGCAAACGGATCAGAGGTAAAGATTTATGCGGCCATTAACGGACACTCAGTTGTGATTATGACGGAGGCTATTTTTGGTGTGAATGTTGGACTTCTGGTAAGACCGATGGAGTATTTCGGTAAGTACATTCAGTTTTTAGAACCATCCAATGTTCAGATCAGGAACAAGCGTGACGGACGCGTATACAAGTTCATGTCTACAGCAATTTCACCCGTAAAGACAAGGTACGGGAATTTTCATTTGATCAGGTGCTCATCTATGCTGGAACCTGAAAACTCAAGAAGAGCAGAGCGCTTCTATATTGAGAAGCTCGGTCTCATTTCCGTTAACGGAAATAACATGCAGCTTAGAAACTGCCTTGTCCATGATATATCTATGAGAGGAATCTCTCTTGTTGTAGATGACGACACAGAGTGTGTGCCCGGAGACAAGATTGACGTAATGTTCAGATACGGGGCAACACTACATAATTATGAATTAAGCACTGTAGTAGTAAGAAATTTTAAACTTGGCAAAAAGAATGCCGTAGGATGCAGTATATCGAATCTTAATATCGATCTCATCGGACTGTTGAGTTCAAAGAAAAATGAGAAACAGACGAAACTCGATGAAGCTCCTGCGACAGATCTCAATCCTAAGATAACCGAACAGCAGCAGATTCTGGAAGTTGAAGAGGATGTTGCAAGGGATATCATTCCGGAGAGACCCGCGACCATTACCATAAGGTCGGGAAAACAGATGAATCTTAAAGATATGGAAGAGAGTGCGGATTCAGATGATATGGCAATTCTCCGAAAGAATAAAGAAAAGAAGATGGCTGATGAAAGGCGTGAGATCGAGAGTCTTCTTGATCTTAGGAATATCTAAATTTATTAAAGGAAAGACGGAGCAGTTGTTTAATAAAATAACTGCTCTTTATGCTGTTTACAGCAAAAAAATATAGGGGATTAAAATTGTGAAAAAGAGAAGTGTATTGACGCTTATGCTTGTCATTTCTTTGATCGTTACCGCATGTGGCGGAAAGAACGGCAAGAAAGCAGAAAGTGAAGCCGATAAAGGTGACATGGCTGTTGAGAGTACAGTCGATGGAGAAAAGGTGACTATCGATCTTGGAGGAGCGCAGCTTCGCTGGGATAATCTCGGAGATGCGGAAATCTCTGCCGAAGAATTTGAACGTTTTGACGGAGACGTGGTGCTTACAGCCTATTACAAGACCAATAATTATACGAAGGATTCGTCGCATGAAATTGGTCTGAGACTTAATTGGGACGATAAGTCATTCGGTGAAAACAGGAAAGTAAAAAAAGGAAAAGACAGCATTTCTTTTGAAATCTCAGAGGAAAAGAAAAATTCCATAATCGATGAAGGGTACGTATATGTGTACGGACATAATGTTCTTGTTGATAAAGTGGAGATCACCGGAAAAATGATAGAAGAAAGCGAGAGCTCCGGGCCGCTCTTTACTGAAGAAAACGGCCTTTTACATGTATCTGACGGAAAACTTGTAAATGAAGCGGGCAATCCGATTCAGTTAAAGGGACTTGCAAATTTTTACTTGAGCGTCCAGCCTCAGCTTGCACGAAAGAGTGTGTTTAAGAGAATGAAAGATGAGTGGGGAGCAAATGTACTGCGACTTCCCGTTAACGTCGATACATCGTTCTGGGGGACACCCGAGAAAGGATATGCATCGGGTTCTGATGAAGACAGAGCAAGGATTACGGCCACTCTTGATAAGGCAATCGCGGCGGCGAGAGAAACGGGCATGTATGCGATAGTTGAGTGGGTTGTTCTTGAAGAAGAGAATCCTTTGAAAGAGATTGAATATGCGAAGAAGTTTTGGGAATATGTTTCTTCGACATACAAGGATGACAAGCATATTATCTACGAAATCTGCAATGAACCCAACGGTGAGGCGACATGGGATAATGTTAAGGAGTATTGCTCTGTGATCGTACCTCTTATCAGAAACAACGATCCGGATTCGCTTATACTTGTCGGAACACCTGATTTTTCGGCAGATCTTTATGCTCCTATGAACGATCCGCTTGAATACGACAACATTATGTATGTTTTTCATGAGTATACGGGACATAACAGCAAATTTCAAAGCGAGATAGAGCAGATAGATAAAGCTATGGAAGTACATCTTCCTGTGTTTATGACAGAGGTTGCCGGAACGGACGCCGAACAGGAAGATTATTATGATATGGAGACGATACAGCAGTGGATGCCGATCGTTGAGAAATACAATATAAGCTATATAGTTTGGAAACTTGAAAAATATTCAGATTTTGACAGAAACGATGAATACTGGAACTATATGCGCGAAAACATGAAGAATGACAGCCCATATTAATTCAATTGATATTTGTGGAAATATTAAATATATATAAACGAATTTACACAAATATCAGGGGATAGTATAATGATTTTATACGATTCAGCTTTTCTGAGAGGGTAATATATTGGATAAGATGGGACTTTTAAGTAAGGTTTTTGAAGCATTTGCGAACTCTTCGGAGAGCAGATATGTATTTTTGTTTGATGTTGAAAAGAATGTCTGTAGATTTTCCCAGAGTTGCGTCGATAGATTTGGGCTTCCCGGCGAGTATGTAGATAATGCCGGAGAGGTTTGGGCTTCTATAATTAATCCTGCCGACAGGTTCAGATTTCAGAAATCTTTACAGGATCTGATCACCGGTAATACCAAGATTCATGATATGAGCTACAGGGCTCTTGATAAGACGGGAGAGTATGTAGTTTGTTCATGCAAGGGCTTTCTTATTGATGATGATGATGGTCATCCGGTATATTTTGCCGGTACGATCGATAATCACGGAATTGCAACCGAATACGATCCCATAACCAATTTATATACCAGATATAAGCTTCTTAACGATCTCAGAGAATATCAGGAGAGAAAAGAGAAGTACATGATCCTTATGGTGGGACTGTGTAACTTTCATGAGATCAACAATATTTACGGCTATGAAGTCGGAAATAAAGTGCTTAAGAACTTTGCGGAGAAGCTTCTTGATTATCTTAACGGAGCCTTTGTTTTCCATGCGGGTGGAACAAAGTTTGCGATAGTATCGTCTGTTTTCACCGAGGAAAAAATGGCTGCCATATACAAAGAAGTTTCTGAATATGCCAGAAATTCGATTGAGATAGAAGACAGCAAAGTTGCGATAAATATCGGCGGAAGTCTTTCGGAAGTAAGGAATTTTGACGTCGATGTACATACGATAGTAACGGGCGTGCTCCTTGGACTTGATGAGTCGATTCATGAAAGACACGGAGAACTCGTTAAATTTGGAAATGACAATTATGTAAATAACCATGACAGGATTGTTGTCATAAATACGCTCAGAAACTGCATAAATGACGGTTGCAAGGGATTCTATATGTGCTATCAGCCGATCGTCAATGCAAATACCGAGAAACTGGTGGGAGCAGAGACGCTTGTCAGATGGAGCATGGAACCTTTTGGAAGCATTTCTCCCGGAGATTTTGTTGCATGGCTTGAAAACGATCCTCTTTTCTATGACCTTAGTTACTGGATCATGAAGACGTCAATGACCGCAATAAAAGAGAAGGTGTTACCGATCATGCCTGATTTCCTTCTCAACATAAATCTTTCATATATGCAGCTTGAAAGACAGAATTTCAGGACCGATCTTCTCAGGATAATCGATGAAGTCGGATATCCTCCGAAGAACCTGTGCCTTGAGCTTACGGAGAGGTGCAAGCTTCTTGATGAATCATTTTTGAGAAACGAGATGATCTTCCTTAAATCAAAAGGAATCAAGATCGCACTTGATGATTTCGGAACAGGTTTCTCGGCGCTTGAACTGCTTATTACTTTGCCTATAGATGCGATAAAGATAGACAGATCTTTTGTCATGGATATCGAGAATGTAAAAGAAAAGCAATATGTGGTTGATGCGATTCTTGCTTGCGCAAGGAATATGAATATAAGCTCAACGATTGAGGGAATAGAGACCGTGAGCATGAAAGAGATAATGAAGAATTACGGTGCCACATCTTTCCAGGGATATCTGTATTCCAAGCCGGTTGTAATCGATGAATTTGTAAAGCTGATTCAAAAGTAATGTTACTGTTGTAAGTATTTGGACAGAAGTGGGCGAAGCTTATGATGAGAACAGTACCTCTATCAAAGAGTTTATCGTTGGATCAATTAAATCATCTCGCTGATACAGGGCATATTTTTATTACACCTTTTGCTTTGAACCGAACTGCATATATTGTGGTTAATCAGAAACCGTTTATGGTTATAGTTACGGATATATCGCTTAAGGGAATACAACTTAGCGGAGCATGGTATACGTGGGATGATCTGGAGGCGATGGGGGGAGTGTACGAATCGGAGTTTGATGCGCTGAAAGCAATAGCGGACAGAGGATAATGAGCGGAAGTCTTAGAGTGAGACTTCCGCTTTCGACAGCTTATGGACTTCATTTATTAAGATTGTATAAAAAAGTGTAATTTCGTGGGCATTTTTGAGGATTTCGTGATAAAATTACTTCTATGTACGATGATTGGAGGTCTGGTTTTGACATACGTCTATTATTACGTTGAAGCGCATCTTGCTTGCATTTTTCTGATGGCATTTCTGCTGTTCAAAATCAGAAAAGGTGTAAATAAGCAACTTTCACAGATTTATCTCGGTAATCTGATAATAGTACTTATAGCTTACTGTTTTGCAGAAATCTTTTGGGCATTGGTGGATGGCGGTTATTTGGGCTCATCCAAAACTCTGTTATATTTATCTAATGTTTTCACATACCTTTTAATAAATGTAGCTGCATATATTTGGTATATTTTGTCAGAGATCATGCAGAAGGAGAAGTATATTGAGAGTGATCTTACAAGGGTATTTATAAGTGTGCCGGTTTGGATATCGGCTCTTTTGTGTGTGACTGCATACAGAACAGGTCTTGTTTACTACCTTGATGAAAACGGTAATCTCACGGGAGGAAAACTGTATCTGATACTTATAATCGTTCCTTTCGGATACCTTCTTGCGGCGTCGATAAAGGCTTTGTCACGTGCGTTCAGCAAGGATAGATATGCAGAGAGATATATCTATTTTATGATCGGTATATTCCCGATAACGCCTATTTTGCTTGGAATATTGCAGGCAATGTATTGGAGAGTTCCGTTTATATGCTACGGAAGCCTTGCTGCGGTTTTGTATGTATACATAACTTATATGGATAATCTTGTGTCTATAGATCCTCTGACACAGATCAATAACAAGAATCAGATGTACAAATATCTTGTGCAGAAGATGAGAAATCAAAATCCGGGACTTTCTCTTTTTATGCTGATAATCGACATAGACAGATTTAAGTCCATAAATGATACCTATGGTTACAGCGAAGGTGACAAGATCCTTGTCAGAGTTGCAAATGCCGTTAAGGATGCATGTCAGGGGCCGAGAAGCAGATTTTTTATATCAAGATACGGCGGAGATGAGTTCGTGGTTGTTGCAGAGATGGCATACAGAGCAGAAGCAAGCTGGCTTGCCGATCAGATAAAGAATAACGTAAAAAAAATTCCCGAACTTACCGGATGCGCTTATGACCTCTCGGTAAGTGTAGGAATTGCTCAATACGACTACGAAGCTCCTATATCTATTCAGTCATTTATTGCAAGGGCAGATTCGGATCTGTACAAGCAGAGAAAATTGAATAATATTTAAAAGAGCGAGGAAATAAAGTTGATTGCAAGACCGGCGAGGACAAATCCTGCCAAAATGGCGATTGCATAAATAAATTTCATTCTTGCCATGGCATACTCCTTTTAATTAATCATGCTATAATTATATTGTATCTTTTTTGAGGATACAACCGAAATGACATGTACATCTGAATATCAATTCAGGATTGGAGGGAGTATGAAGATTTACGTTGCCGGTAATGTGTCCAGAAGTGGGGATGGGTCGCTTGACCATCCGTTCATGACTATTTCGGAGGCTGCCGAAAAGGCACGTCCGGGAGATACGGTTGTGGTTGCCCCCGGAGTATACAGAGAGTGGGTTAAACCCCGTTATTCAGGAACGGAAGATAAGCGAATAACATATTTAAGTACAGAACATGGCGGAGCCGTAATCACGGGCTCTGAGGAAATAAAGGGTTGGGAGGCTTTCGAGAACGTCTGGCGTGTCAGAATACCAAACAGCTATTTCGGAGATTATAATCCGTTCACAACGTTAGTTCACGGGGATTGGTTTATCGAAGATCCCAAGAATCCATCACACACAGGAGAGATATATTTAAACAAGAGGTCCATGCTTGAGGTATTCGACCTTTCTTTTTGCATGCATCCGCAAAAAGACAACAGGTCATGGGAGCCGGACTTCACCGAGTATGTATGGTATACGGCGCAGGAGGATAACTTTACCGTTATCTATGCGAACTTTATGGGCAAAGATCCCAATTATGAAAATGTTGAGATTTCTGTGAGAAGGTCATGCTTTTTCCCTGAGGAGAGTGGGATAAATTATATTACTTTAAGGGGATTTTGCATAACAAGGGCAGCTACTCAGTGGGCGCCTCCGACCGCTTTTCAGGAAGGAATGGTGGGACCTAACTGGGCTAAGGGCTGGATAATCGAAGATTGTGAGATCTCGGAGTCAAAGTGCTGCGGAATCAGTCTCGGTAAGTATTTCCAGAGAGGCAATAACAACAAGTGGTCAACTTATAATTTGAAGCTGGGATCGCAGACTCAGAGAGACACCGTGTGTCAGGCGGTAAATGAAGGCTGGGACAAAGAAACGGTCGGCTCGCATATTGTAAGACGCTGTGATATTCATGACTGCGGACAGACGGGAATCGTCGGTCATATGGGCGGTGCTTTCAGTATTATCGAGGATAACCACATCCATCATATCAATATAAAGCACAACCTTGCCGGGGCTGAGATTGCCGGAATCAAGCTTCATGCTGCGATAGATACCTGCATCAGAAGAAATCACATCGATCACTGCACAAGAGGAATCTGGCTTGACTGGGAGGCTCAGGGAACAAGAGTGTCGCAGAATTTTTTGCATGACAATGTTCCGCCGAAAGGTACTATAATAGAAAATGGATTGTCTTTGGGAGAAGATATTTTTGTTGAGGTCTCGCACGGACCGACGCTCCTTGATCACAATCTCTTTTTGTCAGATATTGCAGCAAGGATATCGACGCAGGGAATAGCGTTTGTTCATAACCTTATCGCAGGCTCTTTTACCTATGTGGGAGAGGGCTGCGGTGATATGAGTAAAAAATTCCCTTCGCCGAGATTTACGCCGTATCATGTTCCGCATTCTACCAAGATCGCAGGATTCATGACGATTCTTCACGGCGATGCGAGATTTTTTAACAACATTTTCATCCAGAAGGAAGTGCGAAGAGATCTTGTGGATTATTGCGTTGCGCAGAATTCCGATACCATGGATAAAAATAACTTTATTTGCGGTACGATTCCTTACAACGATTATCCGCTGGCTCCGGAGTATTTCTCGCGCTTTGGGAAGAATGTCATCAGGCAATACGGTTCAACAGATCCTTATTACGATCATCTTCCTGTATATTTCGGGGGAAATGCATATTATAACGGTGCGAGGGCCTGTGACCACGAGCCTGCGGCTCACGTTGACAAAGATCATAAGATCAGCCTTTATATCGATGAAGGTGACGGAAGATATACCATACACACCAATCTTTACGAGTTCCTTCCGAGGGGACTTGCCATGCCTGTTAATTCTGAGGTGCTGGGGCTTGCGTTTGAACCTGAGCAGCGCTTTGAGAATCCTGACGGCAGCAGTATTTCTTTTGACAGAGACTATTTTGGAAGAAAGAGGGGAAGATTCCCTGTTTCGGGACCTTTTGAGGAGTGCGGAACAGACAGATTTACCGTTCAGACTCCCGATGATGCGTCGTCCAAGATCGGTCATGATGAAAAGATAAGAATTGAGGATAAGTGGAAAGCGGATCTTGACAATACCAAAGAAGAATCTGATGTGAGTGAGATCAATGCAAATATTGTGCTCACGGGTGGAATGAATGCCGTAATAAGCTTCCCGTTTGACGGAGAGCTCTTCAAAGTGAGCGATATGTTTGTTAAGGGAAATGAGGTCTGGCTCTACGATAGTTTGGCTGACAAACTGGTAGAACTTGACTGTGAGTACGGAATTTATCATAATATCAAGAAATGGTCCATTGGTGCATTGCAGTCTCTTGATATGAGCGAGGATGCTAATGCCGAAGGGCTTGCAAGAACAGCAGGTACGCTTCTATGCATACTCAATAAGAGTCTTGCGCACGATGCGGCAGACACTTGCGAAACCATTCAGAATAAGGTGAATGACGGCCTTGGTGACAAGGGCATCAGCATGAGATTTACTCCAAAAAATCTTAAGTTCATAAGGGGGAAGAAATTTATCTCTCTTGAAGATGTTCTTTACAGGATTAGCAGGGGTACCATGGAAGTTGTTACTGAGCGGATCGAGCACCTTAATTAACTTAAATTTTGAGGATAGAATTTTTACATGAATAAAAGCAGCAACTGGTATAAGCTCGACAATGCGGCGAAAATTGTTCCGTCAACCGCACGTGGAGCAAATACACGAGTATTTAGAATAACTTGTGAGTTAAAAGAGAATATTGACGGAGAGATACTTCAGAGAGTGCTGGATGAGACGATTGAAGAGTTTCCATTTTTTAATTGTGTGCTTCACAGAGGTCTTTTTTGGTACTATCTTGAAGACAGTGATCTTAAGGCGGTAGTGGAGGAAGAGAAGACTCCCGCCTGTATGCCTCTTTATTATCCGGGCAGAAAAAATCTTTTATACAGAGTAAATTATTTCAAAAAGAGAATTAACCTTGAGATGTTCCACGTGCTTGCGGATGGAACAGGGGCGTTTATGTTCTTTAGAAATCTCATCATAAGATATATTCAGGAAAAGCACGGAATTGATGCCGATATTAAGCCTGTAGATGAGTTTTCTCTTGAAGAAAAGAATGTGGACGCTTTCGGAGATTTTTACAGCAAGCAAAAAGGTCTTAAGCAGTTAAAAGAGATGTCTTCGGTAAAGGCATATCAGCTTAGCGGAGAGATTGACGACGATCTTCTTCCGCACCTTGTGGAGGGCACTGTTTCCTCATCGAAATTTTACGAGGCGGCAAAGAGCCACAATACAACTGTGGGAGTTATGTGCGTTGCGGTTTATATAAAGGCTGTTCTTATGGGAATGAACAGAAGCCAGAAGAGAAAGCACATAGTAGTCAGTGTCCCGGTTAACTTAAGAAACTTTTTTAAGAGCGGAACGGCAAGAAACTTTTTCGGTGTTATAAGCATCGATTACAATCCTGTTGAATATGACGGTGAGCTTGAAACAATCATCAATTTCGTTGATAAGAATTTCAAAGAAAAGCTCTCGCCGGAAAGCATTGAAAAAACCATGAATTCCTACTCTGCATTGGAGCACAACATAGGAATAAAGGTTATTCCGCTTCCAATCAAGAATATAGGAATAGGATTTTTTGACAAAAATGCGAAGCGAGGTATCACCAGCTCAATGTCGAACCTCGGTCAGATTAAGATGCCTGATGCTGTTGCGGATTATATAGACAGATTCAGCGCATTTATGACTGCACAGTCACAACAGATCACGGTCTGCTCATATATGGATAAAATGGTATTCGGAGAGGTTTCACCTTTCAAGACACACAAGGTAATGCTTAATTTCTTCAGGTTACTTACGGAAATGGGAATGGAAGTAGAACTTGGAACCAACGACTACGATGAGGAGCAGTGATTTATATGCAGTATTGTCAGAAATGTAAGATAAAGATAAGAGGAAAAAAGACGTGTTGTCCCATGTGCCAGGGAACTTTAAAGGAAGTTGAAGGCGGGGAGAACGTAACGGCTTCTTTTCCCACTCTTAAAAAGAAAAAGATGAGTCACATCACAATAATGAAGATGACAACTTTCGTTTGTGCTGTGCTTGAGATAATTTTGATAACGTTGAATATTATGATGGGAGATGCGCTTCAATTTTTGGGACCGTTATTCCTTGGAATTCTGGGCGCATGGATAGCGGTTCTTGCGACGGTTTATTTTAGAAACAATATCCTTAAACTGATAACGTGGGAAGCTATAGTTGCGATAATCGCAGATATTTATATCGATTACAACACAGGCTTTTACGGCTGGAGCATAGACTGGGTTGTGCCGATCACACTTATGGCACTCGGCGTTTTGACATTTGTTATTGCTATTTGCATAAAGCTTAGATTTGACGAATACATTTTTTACCTTTTATTTGACCTTATTATGACTGTATTACAGATAATATGCGTCACAAAGGGAATCACAAAGAATTTCTGGCCTACAGGCATCAGCATCATGCTTTACATGATCCTCCTGGCAGGTGTCTTGATATTCAGATTCCGCGATCTGAAGAAGGCTTCGGAGAAGATGTTTAACATGTAGTGATATAGCTTTCTAAAGTCCAAGCCGCGTACATGCTTGCATGTAAAGCGGCTTGAGACCTTAGAAAGCGAACAGACATGAGGAAGTAGCACGATAGTGCGGATTCCGAATGTCTGTAGAATTGCGAGAGTTGCTTTAGCAACGGAGCAATTCGTATATCACGTATCTTGGTATTGTGATGGAATTGCGAGAGTTGCTTTAGCAACGGAGCAATTCGTATATCACGTATCTTGGTATTGTGATAGAATTGCGAGAGTTGCTTTAGCAACGGAGCAATTCGTATATCACGTATCTTGGTATTGTGATGGAATTGCGAGAGTTGCTTTAGCAACGGAGCAATTCGTATATCACGTATTAGTACGTAGAATCAGGGAGTGTATGGGAGTGCGAGGCAAAAACACTAAAAAGAACATAAGGCACGGCGTGGTTTTTGCCACAAAATTCGGAGATTTTGTTGAGAATAAGCTTGAACAGGCAATTATCCAGCGAAATCACCTGGCGGAAGAACTCCCTGAAAATCCCGAGAAACTTAAGTGGTACAGAGTCTCTTTGGAGAACGGGCTCTCCGGAGACGGCTCTGAATACTACATTTATGTGAAAATAGGCGATCCCGAGAAACTTTGCATTTTCTTTTCCGGCGGAGGAGTAGCCTGGAACGAATATACGGCTGCAAGACCTTCATCGATGGGCAAGCTTGCCGCCGGTCTGCCAAACTATTATTGGAATAATCTAAGACCTGTTACCCAGCTAAAAAATATAAATATCGGTATAACAGATGTATCGCTTGAAAAGAATCCTTTCAGAGACTGGAGCTTTGTTGTTGTGACCTACGCGACGGGAGATTTCCATGTGGGAAACAACGAATATCCTTATGTTTCAGAAGACGGAAAGGACGAAATTCTTCATTTTCACGGATACATCAATTTCCTTGAGAGCATGAAAGTTGCAAAAAGACTTTTTCCGTCACCTGAAGATATCCTTATAGCGGGAAATTCAGCCGGTGCTTTTGCGATTCCGGCTCTTTCGGGAGAGATTGTGGATGATTATTATCCGGATGCAAAAGATATAACTCTTTTTTCCGACAGCGGACAGCTTCTTTACAACAAGTGGAGAAAAACCGCGAAGAATATCTGGAAGACCAAGGAAGAAATCTGGCAGAGCATCAATACCGAGAATATTACGCTCGACTGGTACAGAGCGTTATATTCGAAGTACGGCAACAGATTCAGGTATCTGTATTCAAGTTCTGACAGGGATTTCCTGTTGAGCGCTTATTATAATGACATAATAAACAAGCAGTACAAGACAGATCAGCAGGTGCAGGAAGAGTACAAAAGACAGCTTATTGAGATGGTTCATGAGTTAAAAGAGTTGAATCCGTCGTTCGGAATCTTTATAAACAACTGGAAACTTCCACTTATCACGCAGGGCGGAACAGTCCATACGAGCGTAAGAGATATGCAGTTTGCAAGTTTTACGCAGGATGGAGTGACTATGGCTCAGTGGCTTAAAGATGCAGTTGACGGTAAAGTTTATGATGTGGGAATGGAACTGCTGGAATCGTAGTCAATGATTCATATAGAGAATATAATGCCGTTAAATTACGCTACCATTATAGCGGGGAAGTATGATGCGTTTTGTAGCTGTTAAAAAGGTCTCTATGATGTGTTTTATCATAGAGACCTTTAATGTTGGTTGGATATTGATTTTAGAGTTGTTTCAAACTCTTTTAAAGCCTTATAATTTGGGTCAATAAATCAGTCTACAAAATATTCCGCAATCTGTGCCTCATAGGAGTCGCGAAGATCTCCCGGAATGTCATACTCATCCAAAGCCTCGGCAACAGACCAATGTTCGTTTACCATCGAGCGAAGAATGCTGCGAATGACACGAGAATCAGAAGCCTCAATAGTTGCGGCGTTATTCATAATCATACCCTCCTCCATTGACAATAGAATATAACATATAATCACATATTTTTGATATAATATATTATATCCTACAACATATTGTAGCTCAAAAAAATTCAGATACAAGTATTGACATTTGTAAAAAAATGGAGATTTATAGGAGCTTGGCTCAGATGAAGATTGCAGCTATTGTTTTATCGTTGCTGGGACTTATCAGTTCTTTTGCGGCAGTGGGAATAATACCGTCAATTGCTGGATTTGTGCTCAGTTTGAAATGGTTTTTGGAAAAGAAATCCATAAACGGGGCAAGAGCGCTTGCTATTTCTGTTGTAGGAGTTCTATTGCCTTTTATCATGTACTTTAACAGTTTCGGGTTTTCTTTACCATACAAAAAGAGCGCGGGGCTTTCTTTTTTATCACAGATTATTTACGATAACTATACGAATCTCGGCCTTAATATGGAGTGGATGGTCAAGGACAAGGCGGAAGAACTTGATTTTGATGTTTTTGAGGATGCAGAGCAGGTAGAGAGCCATGAAGATTTGGCGGAAAGCGTTGGCAAAGAGGCAACATTCGGTGATATTGATAGAAAAGATGTGATTGCAAGTGATGATGAAAAACAAGGTGATAGCGATAGTAAGGGAAAGTTGGAATCTTCGAAGAATACCAAAGAGCAGAAAAGTCTTGATGATGAGTATGAGCTTGATATTATAGATGTAATCGATCATGAGATGCATACACATAAGCATAAACCGACCAGTACTGAGGTTGGAGCATCGGATGACAATATGTCCTGCTACGGAGGGCTTCCTGTGGGGACGCTACTAATAGCCAGGTACTTCAGGGAAGATGACCATAACTGTAATCCGGTACTTGTTCTTCAGAACAAGTCAGGAAAATTGTGCAGATATGAGTGCAAGTTTATCGCAAGGGACGATGACGGCAACGAGCTAGCGGTTTCCGAGAAGACTGTTGAAGTGGTTCAAAATGACGCAAAGTTTGTCTTTGAGGGACGGTTTGACAAGAAGGACTTAAAAGGAAAACTCCCGTCAATGTACGAGTTTTCCGTTACAAAGCGTGATCCCTATGAGACTGACAGACTCGACGATGTTGCCGTATATTCCAAGACGGAAGGAAATTCGGTATTTCTTGCTGCGGAGAATACCTGCGATAAAAAGGTTAAAGTTGACGCATTCGTTTTATTTTTTGACGGGAACGAACTTGTAGACTGTATATGGCTTATACCGGGAAGCAACAGCAACGTATATGTAGAGCCTGCGAGCGTCGGAACCGTAACCGGCGACGCTTACTATAAGTTTGATAGGATTGAGACATATTACACAGCTTATGAAGCTGTCGATGGTAAAGAATAGAGAAGGAATAAGTAGCACCGGAGGGAATGATATAATGAAAATAGCTGTGAGCGCGTGCTTGCTGGGAGAAAACTGCAAATATAACGGAGGCAATAATTATAGCGAGAAGGTTATGAAGTTTGTCGAGGGACATGAGGTTATACCGATATGCCCTGAAGTTTTGGGCGGATTGTCTACACCAAGAGAACCGGCAGAGATTGTTGATGGTGATGTAAAGAATAAAGACGGTACATCAGTTGATAAGCAATTTCGCAGAGGAGCTGAATTGGCTTTGGACATGATAATAAAGAACTGTGCTGAACTTGTGATATTGCAGTCAAGAAGCCCATCATGCGGAGTGAATACAATTTATGACGGCTCTTTTACCGGAAAGATTATTCCAGGGCAGGGCGTATTTGCGGAATTACTAAAAGATAACAATATAGAAGTGATGGATGTTGCCAATTTATAATGATGCAAGCATTGAAATGATTAAATGCTTTATGGAGCTTGCAAAAGAGTTTGGCATTAAAGCTATTGATGCGTCTAAATGGAACATAGAGATGGGATATGATGGTGTTCATTTTACTATTGAAGGGCATAAGCAGTTTGCGAAGATGCTTTTACGCGAAAGTAATCTATAAAACTTAGAATTGTAGGAATAATCACAATGTTAATCTGCGTTGCTTGATGCAATGAATACATTTTACTAGGCTGATACTATAACACACGAGGAGGACACAACTATGTTCAGCGAAAATTTAAGAGCAATGCGAAAAGAAAAAGGTTATACTCAGGAGGAGCTTGCGATAAAGTTAAATGTGGTAAGGCAGACAGTCAGCAAGTGGGAAAAGGGATTGTCGGTTCCTGATGCAGATCTTTTGGCTATGATATCGGATGTGTTGGAAACACCTGTAAGCAGGCTCCTTGGAGAAAAAATAAACGAAGCGGCTGATAAAAACGAGATTGCGGAGCAACTTGCCAAGATAAGCGAGCAGCTGGCCATAAAGAACAGGCGCAGTAAGAAGCTCTGGAAAACGATTGGAATCACAATACTTGTTATTGTGGCTCTATATATTGTGCTGATGGTAGTAAGCTTTTTTGCATTTACTACTGTTTGGCATACCACTACGGAGCGCATTGAGAGTATAGAGCTCGATGAGCCCGCAGACGGAGAGGAAGGTATGAATTAAGTCAAATCAGGGGAGGAGGTGCAATTAGATATTGCTATTTACAGGCAGACATTAGCGAAATGTGCAAAGTCTGCTCATCTTTTATTTCTTTTAAAGTCTTTTAAAGTTCTTATTTTCAAAATTATTTTCATCAAAAAAACAAAAGAAAAGGGGTTGTGATTTTCTTATGAAGATCACTTCTGAACAGGTATAACTCAATGAAAAAAATCTTGCGGTACAAACATGTTCTTTCTGTAATTCTTTCTTTAGCTATTGTTTTTTTTCAGATTATTACAATATCAGCCACACCGGTTGAGATACAAACTGATGGCTCTATGCCGGCTTCTTCGGGCGAAGTTAAGCTTATCGATGAGGATCTAAATGATCTTGGCGTTGAAATCGATAATGAGAGCGAAAAGCTTGAAGAAGAAAAGGATCCTGACGAAGAAGTCAGGGTAATCATTGTAATGGAGGGTGACAGTGTCCTTGATAAAGGATATGACACCGTAGAAATTGCCGACAGTTCGTCTGCGATACGCGAGGTGGACAAAATCGAATCCAAGCAGGAAACGACTGTTGAAAAGATCTCAGAGGAAGCTCTTGAAGGAAATGAGCTTAAGGTCAATTATTCTTTTTCCATTATTGCAAATGCCATATCTGCAGATGTTACATTTAAGGATATAGAAGCCATAGAGAAGGTGGACGGAGTTGAGGCTGTTTACACGGCAAGGCGACACGAACCTGTTGAAATGGCCGATCCTGCAACAATATCTTCAGGCGAGATGGTTGGAAGCTATCAGACATGGGCAACTGGATATACGGGTGCGGGACAGCGTATTGCTGTAATTGATACCGGTATAGATGTTGATCATCCTTCTTTTGATGCGGGCGCGTTTATGGCTCATTTAAAGGAGACTGCGGAAGATTCGAGTAAGGAGATTTCAGAATACGGCTTATTGGATGAAGCTGAGATTCAGAACGTCCTTCCGCATCTGAATGCCTTTAAAGATGATGAAAACGTAAGCGCAGATGACCTTTATCAGAGTGAAAAAATCCCATATGCATTTAATTATATAGACAAAGATATGGATATTACGCATGACAATGATGAGGAGGGGGATCACGGAACTCATGTGTCGGGTATAGCAACGGCAAATTATTATGTGCCGAATTCAAATGCGGAGGAAGGCTATGCAACTCAGGCTCAGGGAGTTGTAGGAATAGCGCCGGATGCGCAGCTTCTTACAATGAAAGTATTTGGTAAAAACGGTTCGCCATTTACCGATGATTATATGGCTGCAATAGAAGATGCGATTCTTCTTAAGGTCGATACCATAAATATGAGCCTGGGTTCTCCGGAGGCAGGAAATACATATGATTCCGAAGAGTATGTAAATGAGATTTTTGACAAGCTTCAGGGAACAAGTACAGTTGTATCTGTGGCTGCCGGCAATTCAGGTCGCTGGAGTGAAAGCAGCCTGATTGGCGCAAATTTAAGCGGAAATGTGAATATGGATACGATAGGGACTCCGGGCTCTTATGAAAAAGCATTTACGGTAGCAAGCGTTGTAAACAGCGGCATTGTCTCATGTTTTTTCACATTTGACAACGATAAAAAGGTGTTCTATACGGATCCAACAGGAACAGAGGCACCGAAGTTTGAAACGTTTGATAAAACAAACGGGGGCGACGGAACAGAATATGACTATGTATTTCTGGATTCGCTCGGTGCAGCCGGGGATTATGAGAATATTGATGTTAAGGGCAAGGTCGTATTCGTATCAAGAGGAGTGTTGTCTTTTTCTGAGAAACAGTTAAATGCACAGGAAGCAGGGGCAATAGCGATTGTAGTCTACAATAACACATTGGGAACAATCATCATGTCAATGGGCGGAAATGACGCCAAGATTCCGGCATGTGCGATAACGTTGGCAGAAGCAGAGGCAATCAAGGAAAAGAGCACTCAAAGAAGCGATGGGTTATATGAGGGAAAGATAACTGTGCATTCAATTCCCGAAGTGCATAAAAATACTGATGATGGATACACAATAAGCAGCTTCTCTTCATTCGGAGTTCCGGACAGTCTTGACTTAAAACCTGAGATCACATCACCAGGAAGCAATGTGTATTCGACGCTTAATGACGGTAAATACGGTCTTTCAAGCGGAACGTCAATGGCGGCACCGTCAATTGCCGGTCAGAGTGCACTTGTTCAGCAGTATATAAAAGAGAATAATCTTGCGGACAAAAATGACATTTCGGTAAGGACGCTTTCTCAGTCACTTATGATGAGTACAGCTATGCCGCTTAAGGGAAACAACAATCCGGAAAATCCGGAGTATACTCCTCGTGTTCAGGGAGCAGGACTTTCCAATGTTCAAAATGCAATATCGTCGCCTGCATACATTCTTTTGGGCAATAAAGAAAATAACGACGGTATGGTCAAAGCTGTTATCGGAGACGATCCCGAAAAGTCAGGCTGCTATGAATTTTCGTTTGATATATATAACATGGATGTGGATCCTCAGTATTATGTGCTTGATTCATCAGTCCTTACGGAAGAACTGATGAGTGCGGGCGGGCTTAATTATTTTATGGGTAAATCATACAGGCTCAGTCCTTCGGTAGAGTTTACGGCAGATGATACCAAACTTGTTTATGACCTTAATGATGACGGAAAAGTAAACGGTAAGGACAGAAAAATATTATTGCAGTATGTGAACGGTTCAAGATCGGTTCCTTTGATTGAAAGAAATTATGAATACTACGACTTTAATAAAGACGGAGTAATAAGTACAAAAGATGTGTATCTTCTTTCAAGACAACTAAAAGGCAAAGCGGAAGTTGCAGATCTTGCGCTGAGCGTGGTTGAAGTAAAAGACAGCACGAAGGTAAATGTAAAGATCACTCTTTCAGACAGCGACAGGAAATATCTTGAGGGCTACGAGAACGGGATGTATGTCGACGGATATATCTACGTAAACGGACCTGTACCAATGTCGGTTCCTTTCCTTGCTTTCTACGGAAACTGGATGGATTCTCCGATGTTTGAAGATTATGACTATATGAAAGCTGTATATGACAGTGACTATGCAGATAATGTAATTACATACTCAGGTGTTGAAAAGACCAACTGGCTGTCTACAAGTCTTTTTGGAACCAATGAGGAAAAAATGTATGTTCCGAACAAATATGTAAAAGAGGATGAGTACATTGCGGACAGAAATGCACTTAGTTCTGAAAACGGGACATTTATTGCAAAACAGTATTACAGCCTTATAAGAAACGCCGGAAGGCTGATCCTAACCATAAGAGATGTTGATACCGGCGAGAAATATTTTGAAAAAATTGATAAGGATGCCTTGGCGGAATATTACCATGTTAAAGTCGGCGAATGGATGAATACAAAAGGAGAAATTGAGCTTAACTGGGCAGGAACCGATGCAGACGGCAATCCTTTGCCTACCGGAACCAAAGTGGAAGTCGTTCTTCAGGCTATTCCGAGCTACTACAACAATGTTGAAGATGTGTCTGAGCTTAATGCTGACGGAATGTTTATAAGAACACCTTTTGTGATCGATAATGAGAAGCCTTCTATCGTAAGCAGTGAGACGAAAGACAATAAATTAAAGATCAAGATGCATGACAACAGATATACGGCAGCAGTGATTCTTTTAAACGAAGATGCTGATGTTGTAGGTTTATATGCGGTAAATCAGACCAAGGCCGGAGAAGACGTCGAAATGGAAGTGGACATTGATAAAGAATTCTCTTATGTTGCGCTTGTGGATTATGCAGACAACAACAGAGTCTATGAATATGACAGAACGGCCAAGTCTATAGGTGAAGAGAGCGCGGCAGATATGTCGAGCGATGCGGCTTCTGTAGCTTCTTCAGATATGTCTGACAGTGCTTCTACAGAAGTATCGGATGATGCGACGGCTGATAAGTCGGATGATGCGGCATCGGATTCTTCAAGTGATGAATCATCTGAGGATGATTCAGGTGATCTGGAAGTGGCAAAGACATCAGATACCAAAAAAACATCAGATTCATCGAGCGATGAAGCAACGGCGGGCATAGCGGATGATGTGGCATCAAAAGAAACTTCCAAAGAAGTTGAGGCAGGAGGAAAGTATGACGATTAAAATTTCAAGGCACTTTTTTATAATAAGCATAATGACGGTTCTTGCGTTTATATTCGCTCCGGCAATTAGCGTTAAAGCAGCTGATGCGGCACCTGTTCATACAAACATTGATACTTCCAAAAAGGGCGGAAACCAGTATATAACCTATAAGCTTACTCTTGATAAGACTGAAGTAACGGATGGACGAGTGGTTATAGGATATAACGGAGATATCCTGGAGCTTGAGAATGATTCACAGGGAATAGGCTTTAGCGAGGAAGATATAAATACGAAAAAAGAAAACGGAAAAGAGCTGTTCTCATATGCTTTTGTCAATGATGAAAAGAAGTCTGCGGGCGGCACGCTTATTACACTTAAATTCAAGGTTAAGGATGAAGTGTTTAGGCAAGATACAGCTATTGATACGCAGATTATAAGCATCAACAATGAAGATGAGGAAGTTCTTGGAAATACTTCACTGTCAGATACTTTTTCTGCAGGAAAATCAAAGCTAAAAAAGCCTGAGATCTCAGATATTACGCAGTCTATACTTGGCGTTTATGTATCATGGAAAAAAGACGGTGATGCTGACGGATATTATCTGTACCGCAGTACATCAGAGAAGGGAGAGTACGTACAGGTTGCGAAACTAAGCCTTCTTACAACATATTTGGATCTTTCGGTTGAGAACAGGCAGACCTACTACTATAAGCTGGTTGCATACAGAGGAAGCGGCGATAAACAAGACCTTTCCGATGAGTCAGCGCCTAAGTCTGTGACTGTCAAAAAGTTCTGGGGTTTGTTTGACTGATAGATGGGGAGCAAACCTCGTCCCCACGGGGGATAGACTGATGGACAAGCCACAACCCCCGTCCCCATGGACCATATATTGAATAGACAACGTAAACACCTTAAAACAAGAGCGTTTTAAGGTGTTTATTTTTATTTTAGAAAATTTCGTTTAAGAAAAAAAATTCTGCACCGATAAAAATAGTGTGTGAGAGAGAAATGAATTTTAATAAACGCCGAATATGACTTTGGAGGTAAAGAATGAAGAAGAATACAGTTTTAAAAGTAATCAGAATTGCACTTGCAACAATGATCACAGCAACAACAGTAACTGTAAATGTAAGAGCCATGGACGGCGAAGTATTTGAGAATACAGAGAACAATCAGGAAGATACAAACGAAGAAGTTACAAATGAAGAAGTATACAACGAAGCAGTAAGCGAGGCAGTTGAAGCAGAGACAGCAGCTGAGGAATCAGTTGAAGAGGCAGTAGAGATCTCTGCTGAGACAATCGAGGCAATTGCAGAAGGAAACGAGGAAGCAGGAATTGAGGCAGCTGATGTTACAGACGGCGGAGCAGTTGCACAGGAGAGCGTTGATGCATTTGTTGAAGCAGTAGAGAGCCTTCCGGTAGAAGAAAACCTCAATGAGGCAGTAGCTGAGCTCAACGAAGTAACAGAAGAGCTCGTAAAGGTTGACGAAGCAGACCGCATTGCAGATGAGAGCGCAAAAGAGACGGTTGAAACTGCAACAGCAGCTCAGGAAATCGCTAACAGCGTAGTTAATACAGTTGAAGAGACAAAAGAGCAGGCAAACAGCCTTATCGATATAATCTCAAGTGAAGATGCAGATGCTGAGCAGGTAAGCGAGGCTATGGACAAGCTTGATCAGATCACAGAAGATGCAAAAGGAAATGTTGAGGCAAAGAAAGCTACTTTCGAAGCACTTAGCGAAAAGTTCGAGATGGCAAAGAGACAGCTTGAGGGTGCACAGAAGGTATATGATGAGACAGTTAAGCACCTTAAGAGTGATGACAGCAATGTAAACAAGGCAGCAGCGAAGCTTGAAGAGGCTAAGAAGAATGTAGAAGTTCTTTCAGAGGCTTGCAATAATGCAAAAGAGGATCTTGAGAAAGAGCAGGCAGCAGTTGAAGATATTCTTGCTAAGAAAGAAATTTCAGACAAGAACAAAGACTGGAAGACTCAGGATAAGCTCATGGAGAGCATTATAAGCGGATATATCATTCCTAACTTTATCGACAAGGATGCAACAAATATCAAGTACACAGAGATGCTCAGAGGATTTGACCGTCAGAACAGTTCATATACTGTTGTTACATATTTAGATAAGAACAACAACACAGTAAAGCGTTATTTCAACATCGACAGAACAGACAGACAGTTCAAGGAAAACGATCAGTGGTACAGACTTGGAAGTTCAAGAGAAATCGTAGTGTACGAGAAGCCTGAAGAGGATATCACATCTTCAGTATATCAGAAGAATCACTTCGGAAATTTTGGTGTTACAAACCAGTTCAAGGCAGATGTAAATTCAGGAAAATATGATGTATATTCATTTGATTATGCTGACGGAACAAATGAGTTTAAGTGCATTGATGAGCTTGAGGCAGGCGTAGAGAGCGGAGAAATCGAGTTTGTAGACGGTGTTTACTATATGAACGGCACAGCAGCTCGCAAGATCGTTCAGACAACAAGTGGAAATGCAAAAGGAATCAGAATTTCAACAAAGGATGATGCAGGACTTAAGGCATTTATCGAAAATGCTTCAAAGCTTGTTGAGAAGTATGAGAAGTACGGTGAGATCATTGCAGATACACAGGATAAGGTAGAGGAAGCATCAGATAAGGTTGAGGTTTTAAAGGAAACTATCGATGAGATCGAAGATAACAGAGTAAGAATTTCAGCAGATATCGTTGCAGAGCTTAGAAATTATGTAAGCGAAGAGGAAATTGAGAGAGTTCTTAATGCAGGATCAACAAAGAAGGCTGTAGAAGTTCTTGAAGGAATCCTTGCAAATGCAAAAGAGGATCTTGATAATGCGGCAGCAGAGCTTGATGAGCTCATCGAGAAGCGCGAAGAAATCAGAGAGAGCTTAAGTGTTCAGGAAGAGGAGGTTCTTGCAGAGAACACAGCAGATCAGGAAGAGGTAATTGCAGAAATCGCAGAAGAAGCAGTTGCAATCGAGGAAATCGCAGAAGTAGCTGAGGTTGCAGAAGTTACAGAAGCAGTTGAGGTTGCAGAAGTTACAGAAGCAGTTGAGGCAGCAGAGATCGAAGAAGTAGCAGAAGTTCCTGCAGTTGCATCAATCCCTGTAGCAGTTAACAACATGGTAGGGCAGAACATCGAAGGAAATAGATACGACACAGAGACAGTTGCAAAAGAGACAATCGCAGAGAATGCAGTTGAGACAGTAGTTGCAACACTTGCAGAGATTTTTGAGAACACAGTTGCACCTGTAGAAACAGCTATCGCAGCTGAGAGAAATACAGTAAGCGAGAATGCAGCACAGAATGTTGTAACAGAAAGATCAAACGGAGCAGTATCAGTAATTGAGCAGATTGCAGAGCAGGCACATGCTGTTTCAGAGGATATGATCGGACAGATTCTCGGAGCAAAGAGATACAACAAGTACAACAAGGCATTTGAGGAGTTTACAAGTGGAATTGTTGGAATGGAGAACAATCAGGCAGCTTTTGCAGGAATCGGATCAACAAATAATTTGAAAGCTCTTGCTGAGATGGATACAGAGAGCGGAATAAAGATCAACTGGTTATGGCTCCTTATTATCGCAATTCTTCTTATAACAGAGAAGAAGGTTCGCGATGAGCACCAGAAGAAGGTTCAGGAGTTGAGAGCAGCATAAAACAAATTCAAATATGAAATATAAAAAAGCGGGTCCTTAGGGATCCGCTTATTCTGTCATATCTGTCGGAGCAACTATCATGTTTATTGCTTCTTTTGCGACTTCATAGATTGAAGCCATCTGTTTTACATTCTCGTCGTCAATTTCGGCAAGGCGTCTGTATTGTGAATTGAAGTAAGCGCTTGCCTGTTCAATGGTGGTACGGGAAATAATGTGGCCGTTACAGTACATTGTTCCGGTTTCTGCATTATATTTGCCGGATGTACCACGTGCTTTTTGTGCATCGCCAACGCCCATGGATTTTGCAAGTGAATGAATGAGATCTTCTCTTTCGTTTGCCATAATACTCGCCCTCCCCATATTCGTTTGTTCCTTTCTAAATTATATCTTATTTAACAGTATTTACACAATACCGCAGCTTTTTAAGTATAATTGAATTAATAGATTTTTACAATGATATAGTTATCAAAAAAACAGGAATATATGTTGATAATTGAGATTGCACATAAGGAGGATTGACGCGTGGCTAAATATATTATGGCGCTGGATGCGGGAACTACCAGTAACAGATGCATACTTTTTAATGAAGAAGGGGAGATGTGCAGTGTTTCTCAAAAGGAATTTACTCAGCTTTTTCCAAAGCCCGGCTGGGTGGAACATGATGCGAATGAAATATGGCAGACACAGCTATCCGTGGCGCGAACGGCAATGCAAAATGTCGGAGCAACTTTTGAAGATATAGCAGCGATAGGCATAACCAATCAGCGTGAGACGGTTGTTGTATGGGATAAAAAGACGGGACAGCCCATAAATCATGCGATTGTCTGGCAGTGCAGACGTACTGCGGACTATGCGGCACAAAAAATGAAGGAAGATCCGCAGATTGTAAAGAAATTTCAGGAAAAAACGGGACTAAAGTTCGATCCGTATTTTTCCGGAACCAAGATAAGATGGATACTTGAAAATGTTGTCGGAGCAAGAAGACGGGCCGAGAACGGCGAACTGTGTTTTGGAACGGTTGATTCATGGCTTATCTATAAACTCACAAAGGGAAGAGTCCACGTCACTGACTATTCAAACGCATCAAGAACACTTCTTTTTAATATAAATACACTTAAGTGGGATGAAGAACTGTGTGATATCCTTGAAGTTCCGATGTCTATGCTTCCCGAAGTCAAGCCGTCAAGCTGCATATACGCAGAGACGGATCCCGAGTTCTTCGGAGGTCCGATAAAGATTGCGGGAGCTGCCGGAGATCAGCAGGCGGCACTGTTTGGACAGACTTGTTTTAAGGAAGGCGATGCTAAGAATACCTACGGAACAGGTTGCTTTATGCTGATGAATACGGGAGATAAGCCCATTTTTTCCCAAAACGATCTGCTGACAACTATAGCATGGGGAATAGACGGCAAAGTCGAATATGCGCTCGAAGGCTCGGTATTTGTGGCAGGTGCCGCGATTCAGTGGCTTAGGGATGAACTTAAGATCATAGATTCATCGCCGGATTCGGAGTATCTTGCAACGAGAGTTGACGATACGAACGGCTGCTATGTCGTTCCTGCATTTACGGGGCTTGGTGCTCCGTATTGGGATCCGTATGCAAGGGGCGCCATCATGGGGCTTACACGAGGCGTTAATAAATATCACATTGTCAGGGCAACGCTTGAGTCGCTGGCATTTCAGACTTACGACGTTTTGCATGCAATGGAGCTTGATACGGGTAAAAAGATAACGTCGCTTAATGTTGACGGAGGTGCATCGAATAACAATTTCCTGATGCAGTTTCAGGCTGATATTCTTGATGCAAATGTACTCAGGCCATCCTGCGTAGAGACGACGGCAATGGGCGCAGCATATCTTGCGGGACTTGCAGTTGGATATTGGAAGAGTAAAGATGACGTCATTAAGAACAGATCTATAGATAAAGCATTTACTTCAAAGATTTCTTCGGAAAAAAGAGAAAAAGAGCTTAAAGGCTGGCATAAAGCGGTTAAAGCAACTCTTTTGTGGGATAAGGAAGAATGATTCTTTGCAAAAAGGAGAATGGCTATGTACGATGTGATGATAATAGGCGCAGGCGTGACCGGAGCCGCTGTTGCATGGAAACTTGCAGAATACGATATTAAAACTTGCGTTTTGGAAAAATGCAGTGACGTGTGCGAAGGTACATCTAAAGCCAATTCGGCTATCATACACGCCGGATATGATGCTGAACCGGGCTCTTTAAAGGCAAAGCTCAATGTAAGGGGAAACGAGATGATGGATGAGCTTTGCGAGGATCTGGATATTCCTTTTAAACGCATAGGTTCTCTGGTTGTCTGCATTTACAAGGATGCACTGCCGGGGCTTAAAGAGCTCTGTGAGAGAGGTGAAAAAAACGGAGTAAAAGGCCTAAAGCTACTATCTAGAGAAGAAGCTCTTTTGGCGGAACCAAATCTCTCAGATGAGACGCAGGGAGCACTCTTTGCGCCGAGTGCGGGGATAATCTGTCCTTTTGAGCTCAATATAGCAATGGCGGAGATTGCTTCGATGAACGGCGCAGAGTTTAAGCTGAATACGGAAGTTCAGGATATCAAAAAAGACAATGACGGCCTTTTTCGGATCTTTACAAATAACGGAGAGTACAAGGCAAGATATGTGGTAAACGCAGCCGGAGTATACGCCGATGTCATTCACAACATGGTAAGTTCCGGGAAAATGCATATAACACAGAGGCGTGGGGACTATTGTCTTCTTGATAAGCAGGCTGGAGCATATGTAAATCATGTTATTTTCCCCCAGCCCACAGAACTTGGAAAAGGCGTACTTGTTGCGCCTACGGTTCATGGCAATCTGATCGTCGGACCGACGGCAATTGAGACGGAAGATAAAGAAGGAACTGCGACGACAGCGCAGGGAATAAGCGAACTTACGCAAAAAGCAGGAAATCATGTAAAAAATATTCCTATGAATAAGGTCATAACGTCTTTTGCAGGCCTTCGTGCGCATGAAGACAACAATGATTTTATTATTGAAGAGGTAAGAGATGTTCCGGGATTTATAGACTGCGCAGGCATAGAGTCTCCCGGACTTACAAGCTGTCCCGCAATAGGCGAAGCAGTCTGCGATATCTTAAAGAGTCGTATGAATTTTAAGAAAAAAGAAAATATAATCACGAAGCGCAAGGGTGTAAGAAGAACGGAAGGTCTTTCCACAGAAGAGATGAATGCTCTTATAAAGGAAAATCCTGCTTACGGCAATGTGATATGCAGATGCGAATCCATAACGGAGGGAGAGATACTTGATGCCATACACAGGCCGCTTGGTGCACGGACTCTCGATGGAATAAAGAGAAGGACGAGAGCCGGAATGGGAAGATGTCAGGCCGGATTTTGTATGCCGAGGACCATGGAGATACTCGCAAGAGAACTTGGACTTTTGTATGAAGATATCACAAAGTCCGGAGGTGATTCGAACATTGTGGCTACGAGAACCAAGGGGAGGTGAAAAGACCATGAAGTCATACGATATAGTTATTGCCGGAGGCGGTCCTGCAGGTCTTGCCGCAGCTGTAGCCGCCAAAGAAGCGGGAAATGACAGCATTCTGATCCTAGAAAGAGATAAAGAACTTGGGGGCATTTTAAATCAGTGCATTCACAACGGATTTGGTCTGCACACCTTCAGGGAGGAACTTACAGGCCCTGAGTATGCCGACAGGTTCAAGAAGAAAGTATCAGACCTTGGTATAGACTATAAACTTGGAACCATGGTCATGGATATAGCACATGACAAAACCGTGACCGCCATGAACAGAGAAGACGGTATGTTTACGATACCTGCAAAGGCGGTTATCCTGGCTATGGGATGCAGGGAGAGAGCAAGAGGAGCGCTTAATATACCCGGATTCCGTCCTGCGGGGATCTTTTCGGCAGGATGCGCGCAGCGTCTTGTAAATATTGAAGGATACATGCCGGGAAAAGAAGTTGTCATCCTCGGATCGGGTGACATCGGACTTATCATGGCCAGAAGAATGACGCTTGAAGGAGCGAATGTCAAGGTTGTTGCAGAACTCATGCCATATTCGGGAGGTCTTAAGAGGAATATCGTGCAGTGTCTTGATGACTATGGGATCCCGCTTAAGCTCTCGCACACGGTCGTTGATATTGAGGGAAAAGAGCATATTAAGGCGGTCACTATAGCAGAGGTGGGACCTGACAGAAAACCGATTCCCGGAACGGAAGAGAGATATACATGCGATACACTTCTTTTATCATGCGGACTTATACCCGAAAATGAGCTGTCTGTTTCTGCGGGAATAGAGATGAGTTCCGTGACCGGAGGGCCTATAGTTAATGAATCACTTGAGACAAATATTTCCGGAATATTTGCGTGTGGCAATGTACTCCACGTACATGATCTTGTAGACTATGTTTCGGAAGAAGCGATGAGAGCGGGGCAGAATGCGGTGAAATTCATAAAAAACGGCTGCAGGGAAGGAAGTACAGCGGGAGCGGTTGAAATTGTCGCAGAAAGCGGAGCGAGATATACCGTGCCAAAGACAATAGATCCGGGTAGAATGGAAGATCTTTTGACCGTAAGATTCAGAGTGGGAGATGTATACAAAGATTCTTATGTGTCGGTATATTTTGACGGTGAAAGAGTTGTTCACACCAAGAAGCGTATAATGTCTCCGGGTGAGATGGAGCAGATTGTTCTAAAAAAGGATGAGCTGATTAAAAGAAGTAATCTTAAGATAATAACGGTAAAGATTGAACATGAATAAGAGTATTGGCTAAAAAGAAACAAGCGGATTATTGTACTGCTTGTTTCTTTTTTTAAGGATTTTTTAAAAAATGCACAGCTATAATCTTAGCAACATTTATTTGACATGTGGTTATGTTGGTGGTATGGTTAGTTGCATGAGTGATTAACCATATAAGTGATAAGAGGGTTAGTTATGAAGAAGATAGTTAGAAATATGGTAATTACTTTATTGATCTTACATGCAATTATAGTGCAGTCTGTTATCAGTATGTGTGTTTCGCGTTATGTAACGGATAGGCATGAGATTGATTATGTAATAATATGTATCAAAAAATAAAGAAATGTTGGGTGAAAGGGGATATAAAATGACAAACAAAACCGTTAACAAGAAAGATGCGCTTAAGTTGATGGGGGTATTGATCGTTATGATGATCGTAGGATACGGCCTGGATATAGGTGTTGGGGTAGTTGCGGCAATTGCAGGTATATCTGCTCCGTTTATAGTTTATTCGTTGGCACTTTACATTCCGATGATCGCGATCGCATTCTTATATTTGCGCGAGAAGGGCGATAATTTATGGAAGGAATGCGGATTTAATAAGATTAAGGCAAGTACTTTTTTTCTTACAATTCTTCTTACAGTAGTTACTTATCCTATGGTTATGTTTACCAATGTTCTTTCCCAGCTTTTTGTTAAGAATACGATGGCGCAGGCTACTGATGCTATGATTGGTGATACACCGGTGCTTTACATGATCGCGTTGGCAATACTGGCTCCTGTCTGTGAAGAAATTTTGCTTAGAGGATTTTTCCATAACAGATTAAAGAAGTTTATTCCTTTTACAGCTGCGGCAATTTTGTCAGGTTTTTGGTTTGGAGTGTTTCATCTTAATATCAACCAGTTCTGCTATGCGTGGGTATTGGGAATAATTTTTGCTTATGTTAACAGGGCAAGCGGAAGTATCCTGACATCAATGATCATGCATGTTGTTGTTAATTCTTTTGGAGGCGTTATGCTGTATATTACAAACGCTTTTTACAAGAGTCAGGGAAAAGAATTTGCAGAGGTTGCTGAGAGTTCGAGGTCTGACATTAAGCAGATGATCACGCTCATTGTTGTGACAGGTATTTTGTCTGTCGGATCTTTTTTCCTTACAAGAATTATTATCAAAGCAATTGCAAAGCGTGAAGGTAATAATGTTGAAGCGGTTAAAGACAGTGCTGTTGCTTAAGAATACTTTACTTAAAAGAAGACAGAAGGGGCAAATATGATCAGAGCAAAAAATCTTGTAAAAACATTTACCAAAACGGTTCAGAAGAATAAAAAGGTTGAGTTTAATGCGGTTGACGGTATTTCCTTCGAGGCGGAAAAAGGAGAAATAGTGGGACTTCTAGGGCCGAACGGTGCAGGAAAGACTACGCTTCTTAGGATGCTTGCGGGGCTTATGACGCCGACGGGCGGAGAAGTATCAGTTACGGCAGGAAGCGGCGAGATAACAGGAAATGAAGATCTTAAAAGGCATATCGGTTATATGTCAGCAAATACAAAACTCTACGGAAGGTTTTCTGCAAGAGAGATCCTTAAGTTTTACGGTCAGGTATACGGAATGGAAGATTCGGATATAGAAAGACGAACGGATGAGATAATAAAAGTTTTGAATATGGATAAGTTTGCCGACAACAGGATTGACAGGCTCTCAACAGGTCAGGTTCAGAGAACTTCCATTTCCAGGTGCCTAATACATGACCCTGAAATATATATATTCGATGAGCCTACGCTTGGTCTTGATATACTCAGTTCATCCGCAATCATAGATTTTATGCTGGCGGAAAAAGAAAAGGGCAAGACGGTAATTTATTCGACACATTACATGGAAGAAGCGGAATATCTGTGCGACAGGATAGTCATGATACATGAGGGAAAGGTTGTATGTAATGATTCGCCCGATAATCTAAAGAAAGAAACAGGATCACAGAATTTAAGAGAAGTGTTTAGAAAGCTGATAGAAAACAAGATGGAGAGTGCGGCAAATGAATAGTAAACTGAAGATTTTTAAAACACTGTTTTTAAAAGAATTACGTGATGTTCTAAGAGATAAAAAGGCGATAATGATGATGGTTCTGGTTCCCGTGATCGTATATCCTCTTATTATGATGGTATCGCTTATGGTATCGAGTATGCTTGCGAATGACAAAGATACAACATATGATATTGCCGTATATAATGAGAGCACCGGATTTGATGTTGGGAATCTTGAAAATGCCTTAAAAGAAAATGCTGTTGAAACGGATGAAGAAGACGGTAGCAAAGAGCAGTTATATAATGTGATCTGTACCGTGTCCGATAAGAAGATAAGCGAAGATCAATGTAAAAGCATGATAAGTGATAAAGATCTTGATGCATATCTTGAAATTGCCGATAATGGCGAAAAAGTAGAGGTTAAAGCTTTTTACATGGAATCCGTAAATGAGTCTTCAGAGGCAATGGACAAAGTCAGGAGAGCCGTTGATAACCTCTCTGACGGCATTGTTGAAGAGAATGTAGAGAAAGCCGGGCTTGATAAAGATAGCTTTTTGTATCCTATCTCTTTTGAGAAAAAGGGACTTTCCAGCAGTGAACAGATTGCAGGACAAATACTTGGAATGATATTGCCGATGATGATAGTTTTATCAATACTTATAAGTGTTATGCATCCGAGTATAGATCTGACTGCCGGGGAAAAAGAGAGGGGAACTCTTGAGACACTTTTGATGCTTCCTGTTTCGGGCAAATATATTGTTATGGCAAAAACTCTCACAGCGGCATTGTGCGGAGTGGTTACGGCAATCCTTAATATATTGTCGATGTCTGTTGTCTTCGGCGTTTTGTTTGAACAGAATAAGGCGGCAGGATTGATTGACGGTATTAATATAGATTTTTCATCTTTTATTTCGGCAATGTTACTTACGTTTCCCGTTATAATCGTAACTGCATTGTTTATGAGCGCAATCTTCATGTGCTTTACATGTTTTGCAAAATCATACAAAGAAGCAAACAGCTATATGTCACCTGTAATGATGGTGCTCATGTTCCTTGCTTACGGTTCTATGATACCGACAGTTGAACTCAACCAATACGTTGCGGTTGTTCCGGTACTTAACGTATCTATCCTTTTGAGGGATGCACTGAATTTTAAGCTTGATTATACGATGCTTCTTTTGGTTTTGTGCAGCATGGTACTTTATTCGGTGTTGTCGATATTGTTTCTTTCCAAAGCTTATAACAGTGAGAATCTTTTGTTTGGTGACGGTAAAAACGCAATTTCTCTTTTTGAAAAGAGAAGCAATATAAAGAAAGGCATGTCTGTAACAATAGGTGATGCATGCTTTATTTATCCCTTTGTTATATTGGTCTATCTTTTGTTCGGGACACTGATTCAGGCGAAATATGAATTGGCGGGACTTCCTATAAGCCAGTTTTTGATACTGGTAGGTATACCTCTTGCATTTTTTATATATGCAAAGAAAGATATAAAGAAGGTGTACAGCTTTAATAATTGCAAGCCGCTTAGTTTGGTTGGCGGTGTAATTACAGGAATCGGCGCGTTTTTTGTGGCGGCAATTCTTGGAGATATTATTATGAAGGTGACCGGAATAACGATTGGTGAAGGATTGTCAGATGCATTTAAGGAGTTCTTTTCACACAATGCGGTCATGGCCACCCTGTGCATAGCGCTTACTCCCGCAATAGCGGAAGAGATGTTGTTTAGAGGAGTATTATTAAGTGCATTAAAAGACAAAGTAAAACCTGTTTATACAGTGCTTATTGTATCTGTATTGTTCGGACTGTTTCATATGGATCTGCTTAAGTTCTTTACAACAGGATTTATTGGGGCAATTTTTGGCCTCATAGTATACTATGGCGGAAGCATATTTCCTTCAATGTTTGCACACTTTACGGTGAATTTTATTTCGGTAATTTTGGCAAAATATGTATCTGAGCAGACAGCGAATATGCTCACTAATCCTATATTCGGAATTATCGGATTGGTGCTTGTGATCGTCGGATTATTTATTGTGAAAAATTCAAACAAGGAACAATCTTTTTAATAATAATTTAATATTCGAAAAAACGTTATTCAAATCCCTTTCATGTTACAATTTTAGTGTGTCGACTAAAACAATGAGATTGTATGTGAAAGGGATATTTTATGAATTCTGAACAGTATAAGAGAGCTAATAATAACAGTTTTTACGTAACAATCATCATCATATTGAGCGGTCTTTTACTCACAGTTTTTTCTTTATTCCAATACGGTGCGACCGTAGGCAGAATATCAATTATCATCGACGCTTTCTTCTGTGCGGGAATATGTGCTTTTGGAAATTACAAGTATCCGTATGAAAAGAAGGGTTCCATCATGATAATGGGCGGAGCAACCATATTCTATTTTGTGATTCTTATTGCGGAGGAGTCACTGATATACTTTGCGTTCGGACTTCCGATACTTATCTGCAGTATTATTTATCTTAATGTTCGCCTTTGTAAATTCGGAATAAGTGCAATAATAATTTCTTTTATTATCACCTGTATAAAAAATACCGTGTTAACAGGAAAGTTCAATCTTGAGTTGATTCCGGCCGGTATCACGCTGGGACTTGCGTTTATTGCGAGCTTGTGCACGGTTACACTCCTTACTTTATTTAATGAAGAGAATAATGCCAAGATTACCGAGAATGCCGAAAAGACGCTTGAGACGGGTAATGCAATGGCAGACATTGCAAATGCGATCACGGATCTTTTTAATAAATCTCAGGGAGATATGGTTGATCTTCAGAATATCATGGATGCCCAGCATTCGGGAATGCAGGATATCGCAAGCAGCATGGAGAGTACGGCACAGTCCGTGACCAAGCAGGCGCAGAAGGTTCAGCAGATTCAGGAAGAGACTGAGGCAACAGAGACTCACAGAAAAGAGATGACCGAGGCTTCCGAGAGCACACAGAAGACTGTCAAAGAAGGTGTACAGGTCATTTCCGAGTTGAAAGAAAAATCGGCCAATGTTGAAAAAGCAAGTAAAGTTACTGTTGAAGCTACTCAGGCCGTTATCAACAAGGTTCAGGAAGTGCAGAAAATTGTCGGATCGATCATGTCTATTTCAAAGCAGACAAACTTACTTGCACTTAACGCGAGCATAGAGGCGGCAAGAGCGGGAGACGCCGGTAAAGGATTTGCGGTTGTTGCAAATGATGTTCGTGAACTTGCGGAAGAAACAAATACGGCTTCAAATGAGATAAAAGGCATTATTACCGAGCTTGTCGAGGATGTTCAGAAAGCGATGGCAAGCATTGATGATACGGTAAACAGCGTATCGGAGCAGAATGAGATGATCCGCACAGTGGGCGAAAATTTCGACAGCATCAATGTAAACGTAACCGAAATGCTTTCGAGATTTGAGGAGATCGGCGAGGGAATGAAGTCAATCGCGGCTTCTACCACAGAGATTAATGATTCCATCTCAAATCTGTCCGCAACAAGTGAAGAAGTTGCCTCGCTTTCTAACCAGGGAGTTAAATCTTCGGATGATGCGGTAGAGAAATTTGACGAGTTTAAGGGAATTCTGGGCGAAATATTCATGCAGGCAAATAAGCTCAAAGATATGCAAACTGAATAAAAAGATCAAAATATTGACGTCTCTCTGTATAATAAGTACAGGGAGACGTTTTTCATTAAAATAATACGGAGGCTATGACTATGGAGAAAAGGGAACTTACATGTATAGGTTGTCCGATGGGATGTTTTCTGACTGTAGAGCTTGAGAACGACGAAGTAGTTTCGGTGTCCGGAAACACCTGTCAAAAAGGCGATATTTATGCGAGAAAAGAAGTTGTAAATCCCACGAGGATAGTTACAAGTACCGTGAAAGTTACGGGAGGAGACAGGAGCAGGGTTTCTGTTAAGACAAACAGCGATGTTCCGAAGGATAAGATTTTTGCCGTTATGGATGAGATCAATAAAAGCCATGCGAATGCCCCTGTTTCGATCGGAGATGTTATAATAAAAAATGTTGCGGATACGGGGAGTGATATTGTCGCGACCTCAAATGCCGGGACTATATAGTGTTTTAAAGGAAAAGAGGAAATTGATATGAGAAAAATACTTGTTGTTGTTGACATGCAAAAGGATTTTGTCGATGGGGCGCTCGGAACAAAGGAAGCGGTAGCAATAGTTCCCGCCGTTGTTGAGAAGATAAGGAAATACGACAAAAAGGATATTTTTGTCACAAGAGATACTCATCAGGAGAACTACATGGACACTCAGGAAGGAAAGAATCTTCCGGTAGTTCACTGTATTGAAAATACCGAAGGATGGGAGCTTGATAAGACCGTTGCCGCAGAAGTTGAGGGCGCTACATTTATCAACAAGCCTACATTCGGTTCCGTCGATCTTGTAAAAGCTATTAAGGATATATATGAAAAAGAAGAGATCGAAGTAGAGCTTATCGGCCTTTGCACAGATATTTGTGTTGTTTCAAATGCTCTTTTACTCAAAGCAAATATGCCTGAGCTTAAGATCAGCGTAGATAAGGACTGCTGCGCGGGTGTAACGGTCCAAAAGCACCTTGCGGCGCTTGAGACTATGCGTTCTTGCCAGATATATTGCTAATAAAAATGACATAATAATAAGGCGGATAAAATATTGGGAAAAGTATATTTCGTAAACGGATTTCTGGATGCAGGAAAAACAACCTTTATACAAGATCTTATTGAGGAAGATTATTTTGAGATAAAAGGAAAAACACTTCTTATTCAATGCGAAGAAGGCGAAGTTGAATATGATGATTATCTTTTGAATCATCTGAAAGTTACCGTAAAGAAGATTGAGAATGAGAAAGACTTTGATACCTGGCATATCGTTGAATTTGAAAAAGAAGTCATGCCCGAAAGAATAATCGTTGAGTTTAACGGAATGTGGGATCGCAAGAACCTTGTATTTCCGGAACACTGGGACGATATCATGGAAATTGTAATAATAGATGCTTCTACGTTTGAAATCTTTGCGGCAAACATGAAATCTTTTATGTCTGAGCACGTTAGAAAAGCGTATCTTACTATCTTTAATAACTGCGATGACGTTATGGATAAGATGGCATCTTACAGACGAAGTGTTAAGGCTGTAAATCCCAGTCTTAATATAGTCTGCAAGGATAAGCACGGAGAGGACATCCTTCAGAAATTCGAAGACGATCTTCCTTATTCGCTTGATGATGCGGTAATTGATGTAAGGGACGACAAATTTTCTGTATTTTATCTGGACAGTCTGGACAATCTCGACAGATACCTCGGTAAAAAGATAGTATTTACGGCTCAGATAATGAAGGCAAAAGAAGCGGGAAAAGACATATTCCTTGCCGGCAGATTTGCAATGACATGCTGCGAGCAGGATATTTCATTGTTTGGTATAATCTGCCACTACAGCGGCAGCGTTTCAATTGAAAACTATGACTGGGTGGAAATAACCGGAACCGTTGATAAAGAGTATGTCAAACAGTATGATGTGGAATTCCCTGTATGCATTGTCGAAAACATACGTCCATGTGACAAACCAAAGAGAGAAGTTATTTCTGTCATATAAGATTATTGATGAAAAAACATCAACCGGAATGAAAAAATCTGCTTAAATACGCGCCTTGACACTCCTCGTATGATTGTATACAATTATACGAGGTTAGCTATTTGTTTATATGAGAGAGGTTTACTTTACTATGAACGATACAAGTGCATTTCAGAACAGACCGGTTACTATGAATGACAAGAATAATCTGCTCCAGATTGAAGAGCATATGTACATTCTTGACGACGTGGAAAAGCCAAATGTTTTCAGAAATATGTTTCCTTATGAGGAGATTCCCAAGATTCCATTCAATGACAGGATCGTTCCTCATAATATGCCAAAGGATATATGGATAACGGATACTACTTTCCGTGACGGGCAGCAGTCAAGGGCGCCGTATACCACAGAGCAGATTGTTACCATATATGACAAGCTTCACGAACTTGGCGGTCCGAACGGAATGATCAGGCAGAGTGAGTTCTTTTTATACAGTAAGAGCGACCGTGATGCGGTTTATAAGTGTATGGAGAGAGGCTACAAATTCCCTGAAGTTACAAGCTGGATCAGAGCAAGCGAAGAAGATTTTAAGCTTGTAAAAGAGATAGGAATGAAGGAAACGGGAATTCTCGTTTCTTGCTCGGATTATCACATTTTCTTAAAGCTTAAGATGACAAGGAGACAGGCACTCGATCATTATCTCAGTGTGGTAAGATCGTGTCTTGAGGCGGGAATCAGCCCCAGATGCCATCTCGAAGATATTACAAGAGCAGATATTTACGGATTTGTTGTTCCGTTCTGCGTAGAGCTTATGAAGCTCAAGGATGAGTACGGAATTCCCGTTAAGATCCGCGCCTGCGATACAATGGGATACGGAGTTAACTTCTCCGGTGCGGTTATTCCCAGAAGTGTACAGGGAATCATTTATGCGATAAATACAAATGCCGGAGTTCCCTGCGAACTCATTGAGTGGCACGGACACAACGATTTCTATAAGGCTGTTACCAATTCGACAACAGCATGGCTCTACGGATGTTCATCCGTTAATACATCTCTTTTCGGAATCGGTGAGAGAACAGGTAATACACCTCTTGAAGCTATGGTATTTGAGTATGCGCAGCTTAAGGGCACACTCAACGGCATGAATACTCAGGTAATAACAGAACTTGCCGAGTATTATGAAAAAGAGATTGGATTTACGGTTCCTGCAAATACACCTTTTGTAGGAAAGAACTTTAATGTTACAAGAGCAGGTATCCATGCGGACGGTCTTTTGAAAAACGAGGAGATCTACAACATTTTTGATACGGATAAGTTCCTGGGTAGACCGCCTGTAAGTGCGGTTTCCAATACATCGGGACTTGCGGGAATTGCTCACTGGATCAATATACATTACAAGCTTAAAGAAGAGCATGCTCTTTCTAAGACTTCACCCATCGTTACAAAGATCAAAGAGTGGGTTGACAGCGAGTATGCGGGCGGCAGAGTTACAGTTATGACCGATGATGAGCTTGTAAGAGAAATTGGCAAAGTAAGTGATGAGCTTGGCGTTGTTGTCAAGGATGGAGAAATTACCGAAATCTCCAAATAATGAGGGAAAATATGGAAAAGCAAGACTTAAAACATGAAGTTACGGACAAGTATTCCCTGAGAGGAAGAGTGTTTCACAGAATTCGTGAGGACATTCTGAACGGAAAGTATAAGGACCATGAGGAACTTAAGGAAGTTGCAATCGGTCAGGAACTTGGCGTCAGCAGAACCCCCGTAAGAGAGGCTTTCAGGCAGCTTGAACTTGAGGGTCTTATTCAGATAATTCCCAACAGGGGCGCTTATGTTACGGGAATCAAAGTCAAGGATATAGAAGATATCTACATGATAAGATCAAAGCTCGAAGGACTCTGCGCCAGATGGGCTTGTGAGAATATCACAAAAGAACAGCTTGAGGAAATGGAAGAGAACATATATCTTGCGGAGTTCCATGCTGCAAGAGGTCATATGGAGCAGATGGCTGAACTCGACAACCGTTTCCACAATATTTTGTATGAAGCATGCAATTCAAAGATGCTTGAGCATCTTCTTAAGGATTATCACCAGTATGTATGGAGAGTAAGACAGAAGACTCTTTCAAGCAGCAGAGGTGCGGTTTCCAATGTTGAGCACAAATATATAATGGAAGCCATTAAGGAGAATAATCCTGATAAAGCGGAGGAACTTGCAAACCAGCATATGATCAATGCATATGAGAATATGGTGGACAAGGGACTTCTTGAAATGTTTGAATAATTAAATTGATTGAAAGGAAAGGCGAACATGGCAAAAATTCAGATGACTACCCCCATCGTTGAGATGGATGGCGATGAGATGACCAGAGTTTTATGGAAGATGATCAAGGATAAGCTTATTCTTCCATATATCGATCTTAAGAGCGAATATTATGATCTTGGACTTGAATATAGAGATGAGACTGACGATCAGGTTACTGTAGACAGTGCAAATGCTACACTTAAATACGGTGTTGCCGTTAAGTGTGCTACAATAACTCCCAATAACGAGAGAATGACTGAGTATAAGCTCAAGAAGATGTGGAAGAGCCCTAACGGAACAATCAGAGCGATCCTCGACGGAACAGTTTTCCGTACACCTATCATGGTTAAGGGAATCGAGCCCAACGTAAGAACATGGGAGCAGCCCATTACACTTGCAAGACACGCTTACGGCGATGTTTATAAGAACGTTGAGATAAGAGTTCCCGGTGCAGGTAAGGCAGAGCTTGTATTTACAGGTGCCGACGGAAAAGAGATCAGAGAGACAATTCACGAGTTTAACGAGCCCGGAATCATCCAGGGTATTCACAATAAAGATGCTTCTATCAGAAGCTTTGCAAGAGCCTGCTTTAAGTATGCACTTGCCGAGAAGAAAGAACTTTGGCTCGGTACAAAGGATACTATCAGCAAGACTTACGACAGAAGATTCAGAGAAATCTTTGATGAGATATTTGAAAATGAGTTCAAGGCTGATTTCGAAAAAGCCGGTATCACATATTTCTACACACTTATCGATGATGCGGTTGCACGTGTTATGAAGTCTAAGGGTGGATTCATCTGGGCATGTAAGAACTATGACGGAGACGTTATGAGTGATATGGTATCATCTGCGTTCGGTTCACTTGCAATGATGACATCTGTTCTCGTATCACCTACAGGTGTATATGAGTATGAGGCTGCTCACGGAACTGTACAGAGACATTACTACAAGTACTTAAAGGGTGAGCCTACATCAACAAATCCTGTTGCTACGATTTTTGCATGGACAGGTGCTCTTCGTAAGAGAGGAGAACTTGATGGAATCGCTGAGCTTATGGCATGGGCTGACAAGATGGAGAAGGCAACACTTTCAGTTATCGAGTCCGGCCGCATGACAGGCGATCTGGCGCTTATAACATCACTTCCCAATCCTGTAAAACTTGGAAGCGAAGAATTCCTCGACGCGATCGCGGAAGAATTCAATAAAATATGATAACAAAGAGCCTTTCATTTATTGGGAGGCTCTTATTTTTTCTCTTTTTGCGGCGGCGTTTATATGCTATACTATTCACTGGTTATACATTTACGGTATGAAAGAGACACACACGGATGTTGGATAGGAGTCGTAAGAAGAAAGTATATAGTAAAAAGATAAAACGTCTTCGCAGGGGGATTGTGATAACCGTTGTAGCGGCGTGTCTGATTCCCACGTGTATCTGTGTTATTCTTTCAGTAAGGTATGACAGGTTAAATGCCAAGTATAAACAGAGCACTGCAGATCTTGAATGGTACAGACAGAGGTATGGAAGCGAGCTTTCAATACTTTCGGCCGTGCAACCGGATGTTAATGAAGATAATGTTCCGGATGCCGAGACGGGAGGCTTTGAGCAGGATTATGCCGATGTAGATACCAGCGGAGCTCTTAATCCCGAGGATATCGAGGGTACAAGATATGTATATCTTACTTTCGATGACGGTCCCAGTATTTATACCGAAGAGATATTGGATATTTTAAAAGAGAATGATGTAAAGGCCACTTTTTTTGTGTGCGGAAAACCCGATGCCAAGTATGTTGATGCCTATAAGAGGATAGTCGATGAAGGGCATACGCTGGGAATGCATTCTTACAGCCACAAATACGGTGAGATTTACTCATCCTTGGATTCATTTAAAGAGGATTTTGACAAACTAAGAATATTTTTATATGAGACCACGGGGGTCTGGGCTAAGTATTACAGATTTCCCGGAGGAAGTTCCAATGCTGTCAGTAAGGTTGATATCAAGGAGCTTGAGAATTTTTTGGAAGGAACCGATGCCACTTTCTATGATTGGAATATTTCTGCGAAAGATGACAAAGCGGGCAACACCAAAGAGTCGATTTATGCTAATATAGTAGATAATGTCCCAAAATTCAAACACTGCATCGTGTTAATGCATGACGCTGCAGACAAGCGTAGTACCGTTGACGCTTTGCCTGATATCATAAGAGATATCAAGGCTATGGATGATACCGTGATAGTTCCGATAACAGATAATACGTTACCGGTTCAACATATCAAATAAAAGTATTAACAAGAAAAAGTGAACGGAGGAGAAACAATGGGATTTTTTTCTGAGCTAAAGAGCGATTTATCCCAAGCAGTTAACACACTCATGCCTGATGATAAGGCTGACGAAACAAGGGTTCTTGATAAGGAAAGTGTTGATGGGGGAACTGTAAGACCGGAAGATGTCGATCTTGACAGTATGCTTGATCGTCTTGATGAAATCAAGCTTGATGATGTGGTGAACAAGGAAGAGGGTTTATCTGAAGAGTCGGAGCAGACTCTTGATAATTCTGAAGAAACGGGAGCAGGCGCAGAGGAAGAAAATACCGATGCGGAAACTTCCGACAATGAAAATTTAAATGAAGGGGCTTCTGAGGAACAGACTGAAGAGATAAGTGAAGAGCGTGCGCTTGAACAGCTTATCGAAGCACAGACGGCGTCAGAGGTAAAAGAGGGTGAGCCGATGAGCGCGCTTGAGGCAATCAATAATTCTAATATCGACGAGTACATTGCAGAGAGCAATGCTACAGATAAAAATACTAATAACGGGGGAGAAGAAACTATGGAATTTGATCAGCAGACACCTACAGATGAAACTGCCAGCATTACAGAAGGAATGATACTTACGGGAGATTTGCAGACAACAGGTTCTCTTGATCTTATCGGTAAGATCAACGGTAATGTAAAGTGCCTTGGAAAGCTTAATGTTACAGGTGAGATCACAGGTGATTCAGATGCAGCTGAGATCTATGCAGAGTCAGCAAGAATTACAGGTGAGGTTAAGAGTAAGGGCAGTGTAAAGGTTGGACAGAGTACCGTTATCGTTGGAAACATCTTCGGTTCAAGTGCTGTTATCGCAGGTGCCGTTAAGGGCGATATCGACGTTCACGGACCGGTTGTACTTGATACAACTGCAATTGTTATGGGTAACATCAAGTCTCAGTCAGTGCAGATCAATAACGGAGCGGTTATTGAAGGTATGTGCTCACAGGCATATGCTGATGTTAATCCTTCAGAGTTCTTCGAGGGACTTAAAAACAGATAAGTAATAAAAGCATATGGAGAGATTATGAGAATATTATTAAAACTTAGTGGTGAAGCACTCGCAGGCGACAAGAAGACAGGATTTGATGAGGAAACTGTCAGAAAGGTTGCTCTTCAGGTCAAAGAACTTACCGAGAAAGGAACAGAGGTTGGAATCGTTATCGGAGGCGGTAATTTCTGGAGAGGAAGAACCAGCGAAAATATCGACCGTGTAAAAGCGGATCAGATCGGTATGCTTGCAACCATAATGAACTGCATCTATGTTTCTGAGATTTTCAGAAGTGAAGGAATGATGACAAATATACTGACTCCTTTTGAATGTGGCTCATTTACCAAGCTCTTTTCCAAAGACAGAGCAAACAAATATTTCGCAAAGGGAATGGTGGTATTCTTTGCCGGCGGTACGGGACATCCCTATTTCTCAACGGATACGGGTGTTGCGCTTCGTGCGATCGAGGTAGAAGCGGATTATATATTACTTGCCAAGGCTATTGACGGTGTATATGACAGCGATCCTGCCAAGAATCCGGATGCAAAGAGATATACCGAGATTTCTATCGATGAAGTTATTGCCCGGAATCTGCAGGTTGTTGATATGACAGCTTCGATAATGGTAAGAGATAACAAGATTCCTATGAGAGTATTTGCTCTTCAGGAGGAAAAAAGTATTGTAAACGCCGCCAGCGGCAACTTTAACGGTACAACAGTTACTGTTTGACGTTTTGGTCTAATGAAATAACGGAGGCATAATATGAACGAAAGAATTAAAGAATACAGTGATAAGATGCAGAAGTCTTATGATTTTCTCAAGGAGGAGCTGGCTTCTATCCGTGCCGGAAGAGCCAATCCCCACGTGCTTGATAAGATAAAGGTTGATTATTACGGAACACCTACACCTCTTCAGCAGGTTGGTAACGTATCAGTTCCCGAAGCGCGTATCATTCAGATCGCACCTTGGGATAAGACACTTATTAAGGATATCGAGAAAGCAATCATGACATCTGATCTTGGAATTACTCCAAGCAACGATGGTGCTGTTATCAGACTTGTTTTCCCTGAGCTTACAGAGGAGAGAAGAAAACAGCTTGCAAAGGATATACGCAAGAAGGGTGAAGATGCCAAGGTTGCAGTCAGAAACGTAAGACGTGACGGCAACGATGCTCTTAAGAAGCTTAAGGGCTCAGATGTATCCGAGGATGAGATCAACGATCTTAATGATGAACTTCAGAAAGTAACAGATAAGTTTATCAAGGATATTGATGCTGCTGTAGAAGATAAGAACAAGGAAGTCATGACAGTGTGATTTCCCGTAAATAGGAAATTTAGTTATGGAAGAAAATAAAAATATACCTGCACATGTTGCGATAATTCTGGACGGAAACGGAAGATGGGCCAAGGCAAAGGGTCTTCCCAGAAATGCCGGACATTTGCAGGGGGCAAAGGCCGTTGAGGATATTTTGTATGATGCCAAGGATATGGGCATCAAATATCTTACGGTTTATGCTTTTTCAACAGAAAACTGGAGTCGTCCTGAGGCAGAGGTTTCTGCTCTCATGATGCTCCTTCGTAATTACCTTAAGACAAGTATAAAGAAGTCAATGAAAAACAATGTGAGATGCCGTGTTATCGGCGACAGAAGTCTTCTCGCAAAGGATATCATCGAGGCAATCGAGAATCTTGAGAAGACAACCGCAGAAAATACCGGACTTACATTTACAATTGCTATCAATTACGGAAGCAGAGACGAGATCAGAAGATCCTTTATCAAACTTGCAGACAAGGTAAAAAATGGAGAACTTGATCCCTCTGATATTACAGAAGAAATGATAGCTTCCAATCTTGATACCGAATATATGCCCGATCCGGATCTTTTGATAAGGACCTGCAACGAGCAGAGAGTATCAAACTTCTTATTGTGGCAGCTCGCTTACACGGAGTTCTATTTTACTCCTGTGGCATGGCCTGATTTTAATAAGGCCGAGCTTGAAAAAGCAGTGGAAGCATATGGAAACAGAAACCGTAAATTCGGAGGTCTCAAGCAGGATCAGATTTAGTACAGTGTACTGTGATCCCAATGGAATTGAATGAATAGGCGGGGTTAGTGTATTGAAAACGAGAGTGATTAGCGGAATCGTTATTGCCGTTGTGCTGGCAGCGGTTCTGATTTCCGGGGGGTATTTTCTGGCAGCAGTTTTGTTTGCTGTTTCACTTATCAGTTATAACGAACTTACAAAAGCTACCGGAGTCCATGACTGCGGAACCAAATATAATCCGCTTGAAATATGCGGATACATATCGATAGTAGTGCATTATCTTCAAATGATAATGATAAGAGATTACAGGTATTATATTTTTTCTTTGATGTTTGCTTTTTTCTTAATAATGGCATGTTATGTTCTGACATTCCCAAGGTTTACATCAACGCAGGCAATGTCGGCATTTTTTAGCTTTGTTTATGCTCCTGTAAATATGTCTTTTGTATTTCTTTTGAGAATTCGTCCCGATTATGGATGGATTTTTGCCTGGGCTCCTTTTATTGCCTGGGTGTGCGATACATGTGCATATTTTTCCGGAAGAGCATTTGGTAAGCACAAGCTTGCACCCGAGCTTTCACCTAAGAAGACGATTGAAGGCGCTATAGGTGGCGTTATCGGCTCGGTTGTTGTCGGATTCGTTATTGGTTTTGTAATTTATCTTAGAAAGATATATAGTATCGAATTCCTTTTGGTGATGATAATCATCACTTTTGTCGGAAGTATAATCGGGCAGTTGGGCGACCTTCTTGCATCCGGAATAAAGAGAGATCATAAGATCAAGGATTATGGAAATGTTATTCCGGGACACGGCGGTATTATGGATCGTTTTGACAGTGTAATATTCGTAATACCTTGTGTATATTTTTTGGCCGCAGTATTAGTGCCGCTTATTGAATAAGAAGACATCAGAGAGTCGCAGGATATCAAAGCGGCTCTTTGTTCGTTGATAGAAAATATTTGATTTAATGCGATAAAATCCATTCGTTTATTATAGGAGAAAAAATGCGTAGTATAGTATTACTTGGATCCACAGGGTCTATAGGAACACAGACTCTTGATGTTGTAAGAAATAATAAAGATGAACTTAAAGTTGTGGGACTTGCGGCAAATAAGAGAGTTAATGAAGTAGAACAGCAGGTGAGGGAATTTAATCCCAAGTACGTTTGCATGTTTGATCCCGAAGCGGCCAAAGAGCTAGCTGAGAAGATCGCGGATACCGGAATTAAGGTTATGTCGGGAATGGACGGACTTCTTGAGATGGTTTCCGTTCCCGAAGCGGATACTGTTCTTACGGCAGTTGTAGGAATGATTGGAATAAGACCCACTATAAAGGCGATTGAGTGTGGCAAGGACATTGCACTTGCAAACAAGGAGACTTTGGTATGCGCAGGACATATCATTATGCCACTTGCCAAGGAGAAGAATGTACAGATTCTTCCCGTAGACAGCGAGCACAGCGCTATATTCCAGTCTCTTGTGGGACAGCCGAAAGATAAGGTTGAGAAGATTCTTCTTACCGCAAGCGGAGGGCCTTTCAGAGGAAAGAAGAGAGAAAAACTTGCAGCAATGACTGCAGCGGATGCCTTGAAACATCCCAACTGGGATATGGGACCCAAGGTAACAATAGATTCATCGTCTCTTGTAAATAAGGGGCTTGAAGTTATGGAAGCAAGATGGCTTTTTGATGTGAGTCTTGATAATATCGAAGTTCTGGTTCATCCTCAGAGTATAGTTCACAGTGCTGTTCAGTATGTAGACGGCGCTGTTATCGCGCAGCTCGGAGTTCCTGATATGAAACTCCCGATTCAGTATGCGCTTTTTTACCCGGACAGACGTCCTATGGCGGAAAAGAGGCTTGATCTATTTGAACTTGGTAGCCTTACTTTTGAAAAGCCCGATACGGATACTTTCAGGGGGCTTAAGCTTGCGTTTGATTCCGCATATGCGGGAGGTAGCATGCCGACTGTATTTAATGCGGCAAATGAGATGGCAGTTCGCAGATTTTTAAAGGGTGATATCAGATACCTTGAAATATACGATATGATAGAAGAAGCCATGACACATCACAATAAGATCGAGAATCCCGATGTGGCGGCAATACTTGATGCCGAGAAAGAAACATATGACTTCCTCGGTACAAAATACGGAATTTGAGGATAGATAATGATAGCAAGTATAATAATATTTTTTATAATATTCGGAGTTTTGGTAGCATCTCACGAGTTCGGACATTTTATAATCGCTAAGTCCGGAGGAATTCGTGTAAATGAATTCTTTATCGGGATGGGGCCGACAATTTGGAAGAAACAAAAAGGAGAAACTCTATACAGTATAAAGCTTCTTCCTATAGGCGGGGCGTGCGTTTTTGACGGTATGGATCCCGTTGAAGAAGAAAAAGAAGGATATGACGAACATTCTTTTTTACATGCACCTGTGTGGCGCAGGATTGCAACTTTGTTCGGGGGACCTGTTGCAAACTTTGTAATTGCATATATTCTGGCGGTTGTTCTGGTTAACTTATCTCCGTGGGATCTGCCTACGGTAAAGGCACTTACTGAAGATTCTGCTGCTCAGGAAGCCGGAATGGAAGCGGGTGACAGGATTATAAGCATTGATGGCGAGAAAGTTTATATGTCATCTGAAGTAATGCTTATCTCCCAGTTTGCCGAAGGTTCACCGATGGACATTGTATATGACAGAAACGGTGAAGTTAAGAAGACCGTGCTCACTCCTAAGTACAGCGATGAAAATAAGCGCTATTATATGGGCGTGTATCTCGGTGATTATAAAGACGTTAAGGGGCCTGAGTCGCTTAAGTATGCATGGTACACGGTAAGATATAATTTTAAGGCGACTTACAGAAGTCTTGCACTTTTGATTAGGGGCAAGCTTTCAAAGGACGATGTTTCGGGACCTGTCGGAATGGTCAAGATAGTCGACGAAACTTATGAAGAAGTTAAGCCATACGGCGTTTCGGCCGTTTTTGTCGTGATGCTGTCGCTTACGGTACTTCTTTCCGTAAACCTCGGAGTAATGAATCTTCTTCCTTTCCCTGCACTTGACGGCGGAAGACTTGTATTCCAGTTTATCGAGGTTATATTCGGAAAGCCCGTTCCGCCCGAGAAAGAAGGTATTGTTCACATGGTGGGAATGATGCTTCTTATTGCACTTATGGTATTTGTGTTATTTAACGATATAGCTAAGTTCACCAGATAATGATTGTTAGGAGACTTATTATGGCATACAGAGATAATACTAAAGTAATAAAAATAGGCGACAGAGTAATAGGAGGAGGAAATCCTATTCTCATTCAGTCAATGACAAATACAAGAACAGAGGATGTAAAGGCGACCGTTGCCCAGATTCATGAGCTTGAAGCTGCGGGATGCGACATCATAAGATGTACCGTTCCCACACAGGAAGCCGCAGATGCTGTAAAAGAGATCAAGAAGCAGATAAGCATTCCTCTTGTCGCAGATATTCATTTTGACTACAAGATGGCTATTGCGGCCATGGAAAACGGAGCTGACAAGATAAGGATCAATCCCGGAAATATCGGCTCAAAAGACCGTATCGCTGCAGTCGTTTCCTGTGCAAAAGAGAGAAATATTCCCATAAGAGTAGGTGTTAACAGCGGTTCTTTGGAAAAAGATCTTGTGGAAAAATATCATGGTGTAACAGCAGAAGGCCTTGTAGAGAGCGCTCTTGATAAGATCGGTATAATCGAAGAACTTGGTTATGACAACATGGTTGTAAGTATCAAGTCATCAAACGTCATGCTGTGTGCAAAGGCACATGAGCTCCTTGCTGAAAGATGCAGATATCCTCTTCATGTGGGAATTACTGAAGCCGGAACTTTGTGGGGCGGAAATATCAAGTCTTCAGTGGGACTTGGAATAATCCTTAATCAGGGAATCGGAGATACCATAAGAGTATCTCTTTCGGGTAATCCCGTGGAAGAGATCAAGACGGCAAAGGCAATTCTCAGAACGCTCGGCATAAGAGAGGGCGGAATAGAAGTTATTTCATGCCCTACATGCGGAAGAACAAAGATTGATCTTATTTCTCTTGCAAATCAGACAGAGACTCTTGTTCAGAACTATCCCAACCTTAATATCAAGGTTGCTGTTATGGGATGCCCTGTAAACGGCCCCGGAGAAGCTAAAGAAGCCGATCTTGGAATTGCCGGCGGAATAGGAGAGGGACTCCTTATAAAGAAGGGCGAGATCATTAAGAAAGTCAAAGAAGATGAACTTCTTGCCGTTCTCAAGGAAGAACTTGATAACTGGAAGTAATCCGAAGTAAAAGAAGTTTTTGGGGAACCGGTAATAACCGTGTGAGGGAGTAGATGTCAAAAAGTTTTTTTGAGGTTTTTCCTACGCTTAAACTTGATGCCAAGACCAAAGAGATCATGGAACAGACCGTGGTCGATAAGGTCTCGACAACAAGGAAGCAGGATTTTATAAGAGTATATATATCAAGCAAAAATCTGATAGATAAGGCGGATATTTTAAAGGCCGAGACCGGAATTAAGAAGCAGTTTTTCGGAAATCAGGATCTTACGGTCAAGATTTACGAGAAGTTTTCTCTTTCGGCGCAGTATACGCCAAAGAATCTTATCGATATTTACAAAGACAGTATCGAGCTTGAGTTAAAAGACTATGACCATATGGAATATAGTCTTTTTCGTTCTGCGCAGTTTCTTTATCCTGAGGACGGAAATATCGTTATTCAGCTTGAAGACAGCGTCGTTGGACAGAAGAAAGCGCCCGATCTTGTAAGAGTTCTTTCTAAGATCATCAATGAAAGATGCGGACTTTCTGCGTCCATAACTCCCGAATTCATAGAGGTTGTAAAAGAAACCGAGGAACCGGATTACTCTGCGGAATCTGCTAAGATGGCCAAGAAACTTGAGGCGGCTGAGCAAAAATCTGAGGAAAAGAAAAAGCAGAGAGAAGAGCAGGAGGCGGCAAAAGAGGCTGCGGCTTCTGCAAAGAAGGGTGCCGCCGAAAAGCCCGCAGGAAAGCCTGCCGGAAAAGAAGGCGGATTCTCCAAAGGCAAATGGAGCGGAAAAAGAGATTTTGGCGGAAGCTTCAAGAGGTCGGATAATCCTGATGTTATTTTCGGAAGAGACTTTGACGATGAGACGATGAAACTTTCGGATCTTGTCGGAGAACTTGGAGAAGTCTGTGTTCACGGTAAGGTAATTCTTTTTGATAAGAGAGATATCAGAAACGAGAAGAGTATTCTTATCTTTGATATAACCGACTTTACTGATTCGATCACTGTAAAGATGTTCGTAAGGACGGAGGATGTTCCCGAGATAACCAAAGATATCAAGATGGGCGCATTCCTTAAACTTAAGGGAATCGCGGCGGTCGATAAGTTTGACCATGAACTTTCTATCCAGTCTGTTGCGGGAGTTAAGAAGATTCCCGATTTTACAAGTAAACGTGTCGACAGAGCGGATGTAAAGAGAGTTGAACTTCATTGCCATACCAAGATGAGTGATATGGACGGTGTTTCCGAAGTTAAAGATATAGTTAAACAGGCCTATAAATGGGGAATGCCCGGAATTGCCATCACAGACCACGGCGTTGTTCAGGCGCTTACGGATGCAAATCATGTCTGGGAAGATCTTTATTCTGCCGAGAAAAAGAGAAGAAAAGAGGCAGGAGAGCCTCCTATCGAGAGACAAGATTTCTTTAAACTGATCCTTGGCGTTGAGGCTTATGTTGTTGATGACCTTAAGGAGATAGTTGTAAATGATAAGGGACAGCCTATCGAGGATACAACCTTTGTTGTATTTGATATTGAGACGACAGGTTTTTCACCCATTAAGAATAAGATAATCGAGATCGGTGCCGTAAAGGTAAGAAACGGCGAGATACTTGAGAGATTCTCTGAGTTTATAAATCCGGAGGTTCCGATTCCGTACAGGATCACCAAGCTTACAAGTATCACAGATGACATGGTCATCGATGCCCCTACAAGAGAGGTCATAATACCGCGATTCGTTGAATTTTGTAAGGATGCGGTACTTGTAGGACATAATGTAGGGTTTGATATAAGCTTCATCAATCAGAATTGCAAAGAGCTGGGAATAGACGTAGATTACACGACAGTCGATACTTTGTGGCTTTCAAGATATTTTTTCCCGCTTCAGGCAAAGCATACGCTTGATGCTGTCGCAAAGACTCTGGGAGTTGTTCTTGAACATCACCATAGAGCGGTCGATGATGCGGAGTGTACGGCGCTTATATTCAATAAATTTGTGCCCATGCTAAAAGAACAGAAGGCAGAGACACTTACGGATGTAAACATACTCGGAAAGCCCACAAAGGAGATGATCAGGCACCTTCGCCCGAATCATTGTATTATCCTTGCGAAGAATACGCTTGGAAGGGTTAATCTTTATACACTTGTAAGTGAGTCGCATGTAGACTATTTCAGAAGATTTCCGCTTGTGCCAAAGAGCGAACTTATAAAGCACAGGGAGGGTCTTATCATCGGAAGTGCCTGCTGTGCGGGAGAACTTTATGGCGCGGTTGTAGAAGGAAGACCTCCCGAAGAGATCGCAAGACTTGTTGATTTCTATGACTATCTTGAGATTCAGCCTGTCGCAAACAACCGCTTTATGATTGACTCCGAGAGATATGAAGATATAAACAGTGAAGATGATATCAAGAATATAAATAAAGAGATAGTAAGACTCGGAGAACAGTTTAATAAGCCTGTTGTCGCTACTTGTGATGCGCACTTTCTTAATCCCGAGGATGAGATATACAGAACCATCATCATGGCCGGAAAGGGAATGAATGACGAGGAAGAATCGCCTCTTTTCCTAAGAACGACAGATGAGATGATGGCTGAGTTTGATTATCTTGGCGGTGACAAGGCAAAAGAGATAGTAATAGACAATACCAGGATGATCCTTGATATGTGTGACAGCATATCGCCGGTACGACCCGATAAGTGCGCGCCTGTTATTGAAAACAGTGATGAGATACTTACCAAGATCTGTTATGACAAGGCTCATGAGATTTATGGAGACGATCTTCCCGAGATAGTTCAGGAGCGTCTTGAAAGAGAGCTTAATTCCATTATCAAGAATGGTTTCGCGGTTATGTATATTATCGCGCAGAAGCTCGTTTGGAAGTCAAATGAGGACGGATATCTCGTTGGATCGCGTGGATCTGTAGGATCTTCTTTCGTTGCCTTTACTTCGGGAATTACGGAAGTTAATTCGCTTAGCCCGCACTATGTGTGCCCTAAGTGCAAATATAGCGATTTTGACTCGGAAGAAGTGCTTAAGTACGGCGGTAATTCGGGATGTGATATGCCTGATAAAAGGTGTCCCAAGTGCGGAGCTCTTTTGTACAAAGATGGATTTGACATCCCGTTTGAGACATTCCTTGGATTCAAGGGAGACAAGGAGCCCGATATCGACCTTAACTTCTCAGGTGAGTATCAGTCAAAGGCCCACAAGTACACAGAGGTTATCTTTGGCTACGGACAGACTTTCAGAGCCGGAACAATCGCGTCTCTTGCGGATAAGACGGCTTACGGTTTCGTAAAGAAATATTACGACGGTATCGGTTCAAGCAAGAGAAAATGCGAGATTAACAGAATTGTCCAGGGATGTACGGGTATCAGAAGAGGTACAGGTCAGCACCCCGGCGGAATCATAGTTTTGCCGGTGGGAGAGGATATTAACTCATTCTGTCCTGTTCAGCATCCCGCGAACGATATGACAACCGCAACGATAACGACACATTACGACTATCACTCGATCGACCACAACCTGCTTAAGCTCGATATTCTGGGACACGATGATCCTACGATGATAAGGTTCTTGCAGGATTGTACGGGACTTGATCCTAAGCTGGTTCCTTTGGATGATAAAAATGTAATGAGTCTGTTTATGAATACGACCGCTCTTGGCGTTACTCCTGAGCAGCTCGGAGGAACAAAGCTGGGATGCCTTGGACTTCCCGAGTTCGGTACAGACTTTGCCATGCAGATGGTTATCGATGCCAAACCTACGTCATTATCCCATCTTATAAGGATTTCGGGACTTTCACACGGTACGGACGTTTGGCTCGGAAATGCGCAGACGCTTATTCAGGAAGGCAAGGCGACAATCGATACATGTATCTGCTGTCGAGACGATATCATGATCTATCTCATTCAGAAGGGCATGGATAAGTCTCTTTCCTTCAAAACCATGGAGTCCGTACGTAAGGGAAAAGGCCTTAAGCCTGAGATGGAAGAAGCGATGATAGCGGCGGGAGTGCCCGATTGGTATATTTGGTCCTGTAAAAAGATCAAGTACATGTTCCCTAAGGCTCACGCGGCCGCATACGTTATGATGGCGTGGAGAATCGCGTATTTTAAAGTTTATGTTCCACAGGCATTCTATGCTGCGTGGTTCAGTATAAGAGCGAAAGCCTTTAACTACGAGCATATGTGCCAGGGAGAGAATCACCTTCATGCCATTATGAATGATTACAAAAACAGGAAGGATGAGCTTTCAAATGCCCAGCAGGCTGAGTACGGCGATATGAGACTTGTTGAGGAGATGTATGAGAGAGGAATTGAATTTCTTCCCATCGACATCTTTAAGGCTAAGTCCAGAGAATTTCAGGTTATAGGCGACAAGATTATGCCTGCCCTTAACAGTATAGACGGAATGGGTGAAAAAGCCGCAGATCAGATTGTTGAAGCGGCCAAAGACGGTCCGTTCCTTTCAAAGGACGATTTTAAACAAAGAACAAAGTGCCCTCAGGCAGTTATCGACAAGATGGCAGACATGGGGCTCCTTGGCGATATTCCCGACTCCAATCAGATCAGTATTTTCGATCTGATGAAATGATAGAAAAAAGCTCGAAAATGCTGACTTCTATGAGCAACGTCGAAGGAAGCATTTTCGGGCTTTTTGAAATTAATAAAATCCGCGCACAGCCGAACACCAGCAGATACAGCTGTATGCCGTCAGCCTGGCGCCGGTGCAAACTACACAAACATTTCACAGTTCAAATGCCTGCACCTATGTATAATATGCTTTGGGTTAGGTAATGGGCAACGAAAGGACAATCAATGAAGAAAAAAATATTTGCGTTAGCTGCGCTGGCATTTCTGCTTGCAGGATGTGCCAAGTCATCGAACGGTGATGCGCAGTCTACAGCTGCGGTGGAAAGCGGATCTGAAGCTGATTCGGCATCCGAAGCCCAAAGCGAGGTTGTGGAAAACGCTTTGACAAATGAAGAACTGGCTGAATTTGCTCAGTTGTTCTGGACTTGTGAATATAGCGGTTTTTTAGATGACGGATTTAACAGCCCCAAGGATATTGAGTGGGAAGATGTTTTTCAAAACGGTGCAGGAATAAATGTAGAAAATATAAGTGAGGACGAGAAAGAAGCCTATCTGGAGGCAACACATCAAGATTGTCTTTACGATATTGACACTTTTATAGTTATTAGAAAGACTGATATGATGAATTTCACGAAAAAACATGCAGGATATGAGTATGCTCCCGATAAAGATGATCTGGATACATGGGGAGACGATTATAATCATTGGATCTATCTGGAGAAGTATGATTCATATTATTTTATGAATGTATGTTGGAAGGAACTAAAATACTGCAGTTGTGTTTCAGGAGAAAAAGAAGGAAACGTATATACTATCAGATTCAAGATGGCTACAGATGATCATTATGGAAAAGACGCCGACAGAGTTTTGAAATTCACTAAAGAAAATGATGAACTTGTAATGATATCAAATGAGATTCAGTGGGACGATCTTTGCGTCAAAGACAAAACATTCGATGCGAATTTGACACAGTTTGACAGTCCTCTGCGTTTTTATACATATAATGTTGATCCTGAAGAGACGGAATTAGAAATCGTAAAAGATGGGAAATATCTTACAACCATTCGGTATTATGTCAAAGCATCTGATGATGCACAATATCCGGTAATTATTGACGATATAGGCTTTTTTGATTTTAACGCAGACGGCTATCAGGATATTGCTGTTTTGTGTATTTCATATTGCGGAAAAAAGATTATTTTGCATGAATATGATTATGAATCAAATGGTTTCTGTGGAATTGCAGAGCTGGATGAAGAAAATGTACCTGAGCTAAAAGGCAATCTAACAATAGCAGGAGCAAAAAAATATCTTCTTGGTGACAATGAAAACGGAGTGTATAACAACTATAAAGAGGTATATGCTCAAATGGCAAAGATCTATCATGTGGCAGATGACGGCTATAAGTTTGATCTTGCATATACTGATGATGACGATATTCCTGAATTTGTAATCGGACGGCCCGGATATTGGGTGTCGCTTTTTGCATATGAAGACGGCCATATTCACAGGCTTATTGATGGTTGGGCATATGGAGCAGGCGCTAATTCCGGATATTACTATGCCGAAAGAAAAAATGTTTTCATCAATGATAATTCCGATTATAACGTTCATTACACTTCATTTATGTCAAAGCGCGATAAAGGTGAGATTGCGACGGATTATTATATAAAATATATCTATTTCAAAGATCTTGACGGTGACGGAAATCCCTCTGAAGAAGAACTTGCTGCGTCCGATGGAGATGATTGCTTTGTCGAATATCATAACAATACTGACAAGAAAATGTCCGAAAAAGAAATTAAAAAAATAACCACAAAATACAGCAAGTATGATTACAAAGAGCTGTGCGGCGATATGGATTATGAGACGCTGCTTGCAGAACTCAGTAAATAAGCAGAAAACAGGCACCATCCACAATTAGGGATGGTGCCTGAAATTATTTGGCTTCATTTTGGGTGATGCTATCAAAAATCTTTTGAATTTCATCTTTTGGAAGATCCGGAATTGAAGCAATGATTGTATCTAAAGAAACTCCGTTTTTTATAAGATTGATTGCTGTTTGACGGTTGGCTTCATTTTTTCCTTCAAGCAGACCTTTGTTTATTGCATCATCAAGTAAGTAATTCATTGTAGTACCTCCTTTTGGAAAGCGTTCTCGTAATATTTCAAAATGGTTATTACCTGTTAAGACAGATATTATTTTTAGTAGTGGATCAGGAAACTCGATTTGTTCATTATAATCAGCTGTGTCGGTAATCCCACTCATGTATTTGGCAAGTATTTTAAAATCGCTATGAAACAAAGTGTTGATTTCGTTATTGGTCATGTGAGAGATATCAAATACATTGATATGATAATCACTTACATATTTATCAAGACATTTTGGAATGTCTAATCTTTCTTTGAGATTTCTGGGAGCATTCCATGCCTCTTTTCCATAGTATAACACAATAGTTATAACCGGATATCGCTTGGATTGATTTTTTTCCAGAAGCTGGCTTCTGTATGATGCTCCGTCATAACCGATCACGCGTAAGACCATGTCTTTATCTATTGTGGTCTGATTTTCAATTCCTATTATGGAAAATATGACATTTTCTTTTGACCATCGTTTTACAATATCACGTTCTTGTTCGTGTAACTTGCCGTCATCAGCTTTATACTGTGATTTATGTGGGAGGTCGATTAGTTCGTCCTCTTTGATGGTTTGATTTCCTCCAAATAATGTTCCGTTTACAATGTCTGCGAAGATTTTATTGATTTCTTCAAAATGCTTTTCTGCAATATCTTTCTTTCCCATATGCACCTTTCAATTGTATAGATTTGGCGATAAGCCATGAATTCAGCAAAGAATGGTTGTTGAAAAACCTGCTGACTTAGATAGGATATCATATAAATCTTAAGAAATACCTACGAAAAATCTTAAGATTTCTTGTAGATTGTGATGTTATACAGCATCAATCGTTTTCACCATGATAGAGGATGATGTGTTCAAGAGAAAACCGCTTTCCATGCGGCTTTTTCCATATATATACAGCGCAAAAAGGGCAGTGACGGCTACTTTTTTAAAATTTTTTGAAAAAAATTTAAAAAAGTGCTTGCATTATTTCAAACTATGAGATAATATAAACAAGTCGCCGCGATACAGCGGCTGACACAAAGCTACTAAGCCTCGTTGGTCAAGCGGTTAAGACGCTGCCCTCTCACGGCAGAATCAGCGGTTCGATTCCGCTACGAGGTACGCAAGACTGTTTTTAACAGCCCAACCCGAGATCAAGTCCTTTGTGACTTGATTTTTTCTTTGAAGTAGCTGTTTACAAACAGCGCGACGCAAGTTATAATGTAGTTGATTTTAGGAGTGGACTTTCGCGAGTCCACTTTTTGCATGTTTCGGATTTTTTTCATATTTCATTGACGGCAAAAATAAAGAAGTGAAATTTGAAATATCTGAATTTAAGGAGATTGAATGTCCAGGAAAGAAGATATCGAGAAGAAAACAGAAGAACTGCTCGCACCTATTGCGGAGGCAAACGGTGTAAGGATTTATGATGTCGAATATGTGAAGGAAGCCGGAGAGTGGTACCTCAGAGCATATATTGACAAGGACGAAGGGGTTAATATCAACGATTGCGTCAATGTAAATCATGCTTTATCCGATGCCCTCGACGTGGATGACTTCATTGAGGATGCATATACACTTGAAGTCAGCAGTCCGGGACTGGGAAGGCAGCTTAAGAAGGACAGACATTTTGAGAACAGTCTCGGTAAGGAAGTTGAGCTTAAGCTATACAAGGCAATTGACGGAATAAAAGAGTTTGCCGGTACACTTAAGAGCTACGATAGCACTTCGGTTACCGTAACTATAAATGACAAAGACGAAACTTTTTTGAGAAAAGAAATATCAGTTATTAAGCTTGCTCTGGATTTTTAATCCGGGCGAAAAAGAAGGAGACTACGATGAGTAAAGAATTAATGGATGCCCTTGACCTCTTGGAGAAGGAGAAGAACATCAGCAAGGATTCTCTGTTTGATGCTATTGAGAATTCTCTTGTCACAGCCTGCAAGAATAATTTCGGAAAGGCTGAGAACATCAGGGTAGAAGTTGACAGAGAGAACTGTGATTTCAAGTGCTATGCTGAGAAAACAGTTGTTGAAACCGCAGATGATGTTATGGATCCTATGCTTGAAATCTCTCTTGATGATGCCAAGAAGATCAGCAAGAAGAGCAAGGTTGATGATATTGTCAATGTTCCCCTCAATTCCAAAGAGTTCGGCCGTATTGCTACTCAGAATGCCAAGAACGTAATTCTTCAGAAGATCCGTGAGGAAGAGCGCGGAGCTATATATAACGAGTATTACAAGAAAGAGCATGATATCGTTACCGGTGTTATTCAGAGATATGTCGGAAAGAATATCAGCATCAACCTCGGTCGTGCAGATGCTATTCTCAATGAGAACGAGCAGGTTGAGAGCGAGGCAAAATCAGGTTTCTACAAACCTACATCAAGAATCAGACTTTATGTCCTCGAAGTAAAGAACGGTTCGAAGGGACCCAGAATTCTTGTTTCAAGAACTCATCCCGATCTTGTAAAGAGACTTTTTGAGCAGGAAGTTGCGGAGATTCAGGACGGAACAGTAGAGATCAAGAGTATCGCGAGAGAAGCAGGAAGCCGTACAAAGATCGCCGTATACTCAAACAATCCGAATGTTGATGCTGTAGGTGCTTGCGTAGGTGTCAACGGAGCAAGAGTTAATCTTATTGTAGATGAGCTTAACGGTGAGAAGATCGATGTTATCAACTGGGATGAGAACCCCGGTAACCTCATTCAGAATGCTCTTTCACCCGCAAAGATCGTTGCCGTATTTGCTGATCCCGATGAGAAGAGTGCTAAGGTAGTCGTTCCCGATTATCAGCTTTCACTTGCAATCGGCAAGGAAGGTCAGAATGCAAGACTTGCAGCAAGACTTACAGGTTACAAGATCGATATAAAGAGCGAAACACAGGCTAAGGATGCTCCCGGATTCCGTATGGAAGATTATCTTGATGATGAAGAAGATTACGATGAGGAGTATGAAGAAGGCGAGATCGAAGAAGTAGAAGAAGTTGAAGTAGACGACGCTGAGATCGAAGAAGTAGAAGAAGTTGAAGTAGACGACGCTGAGATCGAAGAAGCAGAAGATGTTGAAATTGAAGTGGAAGAGGACACTGACGCAGAGGAATAAGATGCAGAAGAAAATTCCAACAAGAAAGTGTGTAGGCTGCGGAGAGATGCGTGACAAGAAGGACATGATAAGAGTTATCAAGACTCCCGAAGGTGAGATATGTCTTGATGTCACAGGCAGGGCGAATGGAAGAGGCGCATATATATGTAACAGTGCCGAATGTCTAAAAAAAGCAGTTAAGAACAGGGGACTTGAGAAATCTTTGAAAGCTCAGATTCCCGGAGACATACTTGAGCAGATGAATAAGGAGCTCGGAGAGTAAATTGGATAGTAAAAAGATTTATTCTTTGCTTGGCCTTAGTGCAAGGGCCGGGAAATTAAAGAGCGGAGAGTTTTCCGTATTGGATGCGATCCGCAGCGGCAAAGCATGTGTCGTGATAGTGAGTGAAGATGCTTCTGATAATACAAAGAAGCAGTTCAAAGATAAATGTAGTTATTATAATGTGCCTATTGCTTTTTTTGGAGACATGGAGAGCCTCGGGCATGCAGTTGGTAAAGGAGTTCGAACAAGCCTTGTCATCACCGACAAAGGGCTGGCGCAATCGCTTTTAAAGAACTTACTACAAGAAGATTAGTTGGAGGAAATGTGAATGGCAAAAATTAAGATATCTGAACTTGCAACAGAGCTTGGGTGTGAAGGAAAAGCACTGCTTAGCTTTTTGCAGGAAAAGGGAATAGAGGCGAAGCGTTCGAACAGCTCGATTGATGACAATGAGGCGGAAATTGCAAGAAAGCATTTCGGCAAAAAGAGTGCAAATGATGCACCCTCCAATGCCAATAAGGAAGCTAAGCCTGCTAAGACAGACGCATCTGCAAAAGGCGCGTCTGATCAGAGTGCTTCAGGTGATGCACCTAAGAAAAAGAAAAAGATCATAATGGTTACAAATGCCGGAAATTCCAAGATGGGCGGCTATCAGAACCAGAATAACAATAATGCGGGAAATAACAACCAGAGACGTGACAACAGAAATTCCGGTAATCAGAACAACAGAAGAGGAACTTTTGCTCAGTCACAGAATGTTTATCATCCCATTAAGCCTTTAACTGCACCTTCTCAGCTTGAGAGCTACGGAAACAGTTCTATTCCCAAGACTCCGGTTCAGAAGCAGGCACCTGCCAAGCAGGAAGCTCCCGCAAAACAGGAGACACAGGCTGTTAAGCCTAAGGAGACTGCTGTTGAGAATAAGCAGCCGGTAAAGGCACCCGTTAAGGAGAAAACAGAAAGACCCGCAGAGAGAAATGCGGCTCCTGCACAGAACAATAACAGAAACGGTGCCGATAGAAGAGATAACAGAGGTCCTCGTCAGAACGGAGACAGAAATTCATTCCAGAACAGAAACGGTGCACAGGGCGGACCCAGAAACAACAATGCTCAGGGTAACGGTCCACGCAGGGACAACAATAACGGAAACAATGCTCAGAACGGTAAGTTCAGGGGCAAGGGCGACAACAATAAGTTTGCCGGAAATAAGTTTGATAAGGGCGCAAGAGGCGGATTTGCCGATGCACCTCAGAAAGAAAACTCAGGTCGCAGAGACGACGAGAGAAGAAGAATCGGTCAGGAAAAGGATAAGAGAAACAAGAAGGATCTTGCATACGAGCAGGAAGAGATGATGCCGAGAAGTAAGAGAGTCGGCAGATTCATCAAGCCTGAAGTTAAGAAGGTTGAAGAACCCGAAGAGCAGATCAAGGTTATCTCAATTCCTGAGAAGGTTTCCATCAAGGAACTTGCTGAGAAGATGAAGATGCAGCCTTCAGTAATCATCAAGAAGCTCTTTATGGCAGGTCAGATTTCTACCGTTAATACAGAGCTTACTTATGAAGAGGCCGAGAATATAGCTATCGAATATGACATCATCTGTGAGAAGGAGATTCCCGTTGATATTATCGAGGAGCTTCTTAAAGAGGATGAGGACGCAGAAGAGACACTTAAGAAGAGACCTCCTGTTGTCTGCGTAATGGGTCACGTTGACCATGGTAAGACTTCACTTCTTGATGCTATTCGTAAGACAAGCGTTACAGACAGAGAGGCAGGCGGTATCACACAGAGAATCGGTGCTTACACTGTATCTGTAAATGACCAGAAGATCACATTCCTTGATACTCCCGGTCACGAAGCATTCACTGCAATGCGTATGAGAGGTGCTACATCAACAGATATCGCAGTTCTTGTTGTTGCTGCCGATGATGGTGTAATGCCACAGACTGTTGAGGCTATCAACCATGCCAAGGCAGCTGAAGTTGAGATTATCGTAGCAGTTAATAAGATAGATAAGCCTAATGCAAATATCGATAAGGTTAAGCAGGAAATGACTGAATATGGCCTTATTTCAACAGATTGGGGCGGAACAACAGAATTTGTTCCCGTTTCAGCTAAGTCCGGAGAGGGAATTGAGACGCTTCTTGAGACTATCATTCTTACAGCTGATATTCTCGAGCTCAAGGCTAATCCTGACAGAGAAGCAAGAGGTCTCGTACTTGAGGCAAGACTTGATAAGGGTCGCGGACCTGTTGCAAACGTACTTGTTCAGAAGGGTACACTTCACGTTGGTGACTTCATTTCAGCCGGTGCAAGCTCAGGTAAGGTTAGAGCGATGGTTGACGATAAGGGCAACAAGCTCAAGGAAGCACTTCCTTCACAGCCTGTTGAGATTCTTGGCCTTTCAGATGTTCCAAACGCAGGTGAAGTATTCCTCGGACATGAGACTGACAAGCAGGCTAAGCAGTATGCCAACACATACCTTCAGCAGCATAAGAAAGACCTTATCGAAGAGACAAAGGCTAAGATGTCACTTGACGATCTGTACTCCAAGATTGAGGAAGGAAGACTTCAGGAACTCAATATTATTATCAAGGCAGACGTTCAGGGTAGCGTAGAGGCACTTAAGCAGAGCCTCCTTAAGCTTTCAAACGAGGAAGTTGTTGTTAAGGTTATTCACGGCGGTGTTGGTGCCATCAATGAGTCTGACGTAACTCTTGCCGCAGCTTCAAGTGCTATCATCATCGGATTTGACGTTCGTCCCGATGCGACAGCAAAGAGCATGGCAGAGCACGAAGGCGTAGAGATCAAGCTTTACAAGGTTATCTACCAGGCAATCGAAGAAATCGAATTTGCCATGAAGGGTATGCTTGCTCCTATCTTCGAAGAGAGAGTTACCGGACATGCCGAAGTCAGACAGATATTCAAGGCTTCTAAGGTCGGAAATATCGCAGGTTCCTTCGTTAAGGACGGTATCATTAAGAAAAATTGCAAGGTTCGTATTTCCAGAGATGGTGAGCAAATCTTCGAAGGTGATCTTGCATCCCTTAAGAGATTCAAGGACGATGTCAAGGAAGTTAAGGAAGGCTTCGAGTGCGGTCTTGTATTTGACGGCTTTGATCAGATTCACGAAGGTGATCTTGTAGAAGCTTACGAGATGGTGGAAGTACCCAGAACCTAAGAAAGGTAAAAATGCGAAAGAACAGCAATAAAAATAAAAGAATAAACGGTGAGGTTCAGAAAGTTATATCCGAAGCTATCAGATATAGCAAAGATCCCAGAATCAGTCCCATGACATCCGTAATGGATGTTGAACTTGCTCCGGACCTTAAGACATGTAAGGTCTGGGTCACTGTAATGGGAAATGATGAGGATAGGGAGAGAACCGAAGCCGGACTTAAGAGCGCAGCGGGATATATCAGAAGTACTCTGGCAAAAGAGCTCAATATGAGATATACGCCCGAGCTTCGCTTTATCATGGATGACTCCATTGAATATGCAATCAATATGTCCAAGAAGATTGATGAAGTAACAGCAAAGGATAATGAAGCAAAGATTGCTCGCGGAGAGGAAATCGATGAGGATTGATGATTATTTGACTAATGTCGGTACAGTTGGAATCAGCGGACATGTGAGACCTGACGGAGACTGTGTTGGGTCATGTATGAGTATGTATCTTTACCTCAGAAAGAATTATCCGAATATCAAGGTGGATGTTTTTCTTGAAAAAATACCTCAGGAGCTTACATTTATCAAAGATTCCGACAAGATAAACAATGATTTTGTTTCGGAAGTTGAAAGCTACGATCTGTTTATTGCGCTTGATTGCGGAAAAGAGCGCACAGGCGGCGCGGAGAAGTTTTTTGATTATGCAAAAAAGACGGTAAATATAGATCATCACATCAGTAATCCCGGAACAGGTGATGCAAATTACGTTGTTCCTACAGCAAGTTCTGCTTGTGAGCTTGTTTATGACGTTCTTGATAAAGAGCGCATGGATGTTGAGATAGCTAAGGCTATTTATACCGGAATGGTTACTGACACTGGAGTCTTCAAATATTCAAACACATCTCCGAAGACAATGGAGATTGCGGCAAAACTCATAGCTTACGGTTTTGATTTCGGAAGTCTTATCGACCATGTTTTTTATGAAAAGACTTATCTTCAGAACCAGATACTTGGAAGAGCGCTTTTAGAGAGCATTCGTCTTCTTGACGGAAGATGTATCGTATCTGTTATCTCTAAGCAGACAATGGATTTCTACGGCGCTGAATCAAGCGATCTTGATGGTATAGTAAGTCAGATGCTTCTCACCATCGGAGTTGATTGTTCGATTTTTGCTTATGAGCTGGCTCCTTTGGAATATAAGGTCAGCCTTCGCAGTAACGGCGCTGTCGATGTAGCCAAGGTTGCAGCGATATTTGGTGGCGGTGGTCATCAGAGAGCGGCAGGATGCAGCGTAAACGGAACTTATCATGATGTAATAAACAATATAATGAAATATGTTCAGCATCAGCTTGAAGAGTGAGAACATATTGTATTAAACGAAAAAGGTACCCATAAAGATTACATTTAGGGGTACCTTTTTGAGAGCACGGGAGAATATGAAAAGTAATTACAACGGACTTATAAATATCTATAAAGAACCCGGATTTACTTCAAATGACGTGGTTGCAAAGTTAAGAGGAATACTTAAGCAAAAAAAGATCGGCCATACGGGGACTCTTGATCCTGATGCGGTGGGCGTTCTTGTTGTATGCCTCGGAACGGGCACCAAGCTTGTCGAGATGCTTACAGATCATGACAAGGAGTACATTGCCGTCTGCAGGCTCGGAGTAACCACTGATACCCAGGATATGTCAGGGAACATCTTGGAGACATTGGACGTCAAAGTTACAAAAGAAAAGGTACACGAAGCGGTGCAAGCATTTATCGGCGATTACGATCAGATTCCCCCCATGTATTCCGCTATCAAGAAAGACGGAAGAAAGCTTTATGAGCTTGCGAGAGAAGGCATTGAGGTTGAACGTAAACCTAGAAAAGTCCACATATCCGCGATATCGGTTCTTGATGATTCGCATATTGATTCGGACGGCCTTTTCACAATAGAAGTTAAGTGCAGCAAGGGAACATATATAAGGACTCTTTGCCATGACATCGGCCTCAGACTCGGATGCGGTGCGGCAATGCAGCATCTTACAAGAACGAGAGTAGGAGCATTTACTCTTGATACCGCTGTGACCCTTTCTCAGATTGAGAATATGAGGGATGCGGGAACGCTTCCCGAGATCATACAGTCGCCTGAATATATTTTCAGGGATCTTGATAAAATACATGTGAAAAACGCCGCCAGAACGCTTTTAGAGAACGGAAACAGCTTCAGGAGGAATAATATCGTAAATGAAGATCCCGAGGGCGTAAATGACAAGGAATTTGAAAAAGAGATGTTTTCCGAGGGCAATAAGTTCAGAGTATATTCGGAGGATGATGTTTTCTTTGGGATATATACATTCAGTGCCAAGACGGGTATGTTTAACGTAGATAAATTCTTTTTTGAAAAATAATCGGAACGGATATCGGATCGAAATGAAGATAATAACTGAACTTGATAAATTGAATATCCGCGAAAAAACTGCGGTAGCAATAGGAAAATTTGACGGTATACATGTGGGACATAAGGAACTTCTTTCCAGGATTCTTGAAAAGAAGAAGGATGGACTTAAGGCAACTGTGTTTACGTTCGATCCTTCTCCTGAGGAGTTTTTTGTAGGACACTCCGTACCGCAGCTTTTTACACGTGAAGAAAAGCTTAAGGCGTTTCAGGAGCTTGGAGTGGACATCCTTGTGATGTTTCCGCTAAATGATGCGACTGCTGCGACGGATCCTGAGGAGTTTGTCAGAAGAATACTTGTGGATGAACTTAATGCCGGTTTTATCGCGGCGGGAAGTGATGTTTCTTTTGGCAATAAGGGAAAAGGCGACAGTAAGCTCCTTGAGCGACTTGGAAAAGAGCTTTCGTATGAACTTTGCATTATCGATAAGGTGAAGGTCGACGGCGAAGAAGTGAGCTCTACAAGAGTCAGAAATGCCGTATCTGACGGGGATATGGATCTCACCGAAAGGCTTCTTGGAACGAAGTATTCGATTTCCGGAATCGTTGAACACGGAAATCATCTGGGACATACGATTGGCGTGCCTACGGTGAATATCCTTCCTCCTTCAATGAAACTTCTTCCTCCCTACGGAGTGTATTCAAGTACGGTCAAGATAGGGAAGAATGAGTTCAAAGGAATGACAAATATAGGGCGCAAGCCAACGGTTTCGGAAAAAGAAAAGGTTGGCGTCGAGACATATATATATGATTTTGACCGCGATGTGTACGGGGAATATATAGAAGTTGTGCTCCACAGCTTTGTAAGACCCGAGATAAAGTTTGAAAATATGGAGCAGCTGAAATTACAGATTCAGCAAGATATAAAAAATGCAGTGAGGAGTTTTTAAGTGAGTATTTTAAATGTTGAGCATCTCACACATGGCTTCGGAGACAGAGCCATTTTTGATGATGTGTCTTTCAGATTGTTAAAGGGTGAGCACATTGGACTTGTCGGAGCAAACGGCGAGGGAAAGTCCACCTTTATGAATATTATTATCGGAAAACTTATGCCTGATGCCGGAAAGATAGATTGGGCAAAAAATGTGAAAGTAGGTTATCTTGACCAGCACGCGGAGCTAAAGCAGGGAATGACCATACGCGACGTTCTCGCTTCCGCATATGAGCCGCTTTATGAGATGGAGCGCAGAATGAATGAGATCTGCGATGCAATGGCTGAAGCGGATGAAAAGACACTTGAAGAGTATATGGAAGAGCTTGGAACAATTCAGGATCTTCTTACAAATCATGATTTTTACCTGATAGATTCCAAGATAGAAGAGGTATCAAGGGCACTGGGCTTTCTTGACCTTGGCCTTGACAGGGATGTAACGGAACTTTCGGGAGGACAGAGGACAAAGATTCTTCTTGCCAAGCTCCTTCTTGAAAAGCCCGATATTCTTCTTCTTGACGAGCCTACGAACTATCTTGATGCGGAGCACATCGTATGGCTTACAAGATATCTTCAGGATTATGAGAACGCTTTTATCCTCATATCCCATGACATACCGTTCCTTAACAGCGTGGTAAACATCATTTACCACATGGACGGTCAGACACATTCTCTTGACAGATACGTGGGCGATTACGACAAGTTCATGGAAGTCTATGAGATGAAAAAAGCTCAGAGAGAAGCTGCATATAACAGACAGCAGCAGGAGATTGCCGACCTCAAGGACTTTGTTGCGAGAAACAAAGCAAGAGTCGCTACCAGAAATATGGCGATGGCAAGGCAGAAGAAGCTCGATAATATGGATATAATCGAGATGGTAAAAGAAAAGCCGAAGCCTGAGTTTAATTTCAAGGTTGCAAGGACTCCGGGTAAAGTTATATTTGAGACAAAAGACCTTGTTATAGGCTATGACGATCCTCTTTCATCGCCTCTTAACATAACTATGGAGCGCAATTCAAAGATTGTTCTTACGGGTGCAAACGGAATCGGAAAGACAACTCTTTTAAAGAGTATTCTCGGTCTTATTCCTGCGCTTGAAGGCTCCGTAGAACTTGGAGAAAACGTTGAGATAGGCTATTTTGAGCAGGAGATGTCACCTGATATCGAAACTACATGTATGCAGGAAATCTGGAACGAATTTCCGGGATTTTCGCAGTATGAGGTTCGCTCGGCTCTTGCAAAATGCGGACTTACGACCAAGCACATAGAAAGCAAGTGTAAGGTGCTTTCCGGAGGAGAGCAGGCGAAAGTAAGACTTTGTAAGCTCATAAACAGGGAATCAAATCTTCTTGTTCTTGATGAGCCTACGAACCATCTTGACGTTGATGCAAAGACAGAGCTTAAGAGAGCACTTTCGGAGTACAAGGGCAGCATTCTGATGGTATGCCATGAGCCTGATTTTTACGATGGGCTTGCCACGGAGGTTTTAGACTGTTCAAAGTGGACAACTCGTCTGTAATCCGATAATGACTTTACATAAAAGAATATATATGCTAATATAACTTAGTTGCCTACCAATCTTAGGCACATCAACAGAACTACCTATACTCGGATATGGGATACTCCAACCCTTGTCTGTGTATCGGGCGGATTCATAAAATATTTTAAGGAGTGAAAAAATGATCACAAAAGAGAAGAAAACAGAAGTTATCAACAAGTTTGCGAGAAAAGCCGGAGATACAGGTTCACCGGAAGTTCAGGTTGCAATTCTTACAGAGAGAATTCAGGAGCTCAACGCTCACCTTCAGAAGAACCCTAAGGATCACCACTCAAGAAGAGGTCTTCTTAAGATGGTTGGTCAGAGACGTAGCCTTCTTGGATACCTTAAGAAGAAGGACATCGAAGCTTACCGTAAGCTTATCGCAGATCTTGGTTTGAGAAAGTAATCTGTAAAACAGAAAGGCGGGATGAGGCTGATGCAAATCGGCTTATTCCGTCTTTATTAATGTTTGGTACATGCGTTGTAATATGATCTAGGGCTTTCAAAGTTATAATATACGGTTCGATTCTTGCGAGGCGCATATTATGACCTTGAAACCCACGTATCATATTATTATTTAATGTGAGTGAAGGAGATTAAAATGGTTAAGACTTACACAATGGATCTTGCCGGACGTACTCTTAAAGTAGAGATCGGCAAAGTAGGTAAACAAGCTAATGGATGCGCATTTATGCAGTATGGTGACACAACAGTTCTTTGTACAGCTACAGCATCTGCAAAGCCCAGAGAAGGAATCGATTTCTTCCCTCTGAGTGTTGAATACAGTGAGAAATTCTATGCAGTGGGCAAGTTCCCCGGCGGATATAACAAGAGAGAGGGTAAGCCTTCTGAGAATGCTATCCTTACAAGCCGTGTTATCGACCGTCCTATGCGTCCTCTTTTCCCTAAGGATTACAGAAACGACGTTACGATCGAGACTATGGTAATGGCAGTTGACAATCAGTGCAGACCTGAGCTTGTAGCTATGCTCGGTGCATCTGTATCTGTATCAATTTCGGATATTCCTTTCGACGGCCCTTGTGCTATGACGCAGGTTGGTATGGTTGACGGTGAGCTTATCATCAACCCTACACAGGAGCAGTGGAATACAGGTGATCTTAAGCTTACTGTTGCATCAGTAGGACAGAAGGTTATCATGATCGAGGCCGGAGCAAACGAGATTCCTGAAGAGAAGATGAAGGAAGCCATCTACAAGGCTCATGATGTAAACCTTCAGATTATCGAATTCTTCAAGGGAATCGTAGCAGAGATCGGTAAGCCCAAGCATGAGTATACAAGCTGTGCTGTTCCCGAAGAGCTCTTTGCCGCAATCAAAGAGGTTGTTCCTCCCGAGGAGATGGAAAAGGCTGTATTTACAGACGATAAGCAGACAAGAGAGAACAATATCGCAGAGATTACAGATAAGCTTACAGAGAAGTTTGCAGAGAACGAAGAATGGCTTGCAATTCTCGGTGAGGCTATTTACCAGTATGAGAAGAAGACAGTTCGTAAGATGATCCTTAAGGATCACAAGAGACCTGACGGACGTGATATCAAGCAGATCAGACCTCTTGCAGCTGAGGTTGACATCATTCCCAGGGTACACGGAAGTGCTATGTTCACTCGTGGACAGACACAGATCTGTGACGTTACAACACTTGCACCTCTTTCAGAGGCACAGAAGGTTGAGGGACTTGATGAGTTCGCTTCAGATAAGAGATATGTACACCAGTACAATTTCCCTGCTTATTCAGTAGGTGAGACAAAGGTTTCAAGAGGACCCGGACGTAGAGAGATCGGACACGGTGCACTTGCAGAGAGAGCACTTCTTCCCGTTCTTCCAAGTCCTGAAGAGTTCCCTTATGCAATCCGTTGCGTATCAGAGACATTTGAGTCAAACGGATCTACATCAATGGCTTCAACTTGCGCATCATGTATGTCACTTATGGCTGCAGGTGTTCCCATCAAGAAGATGGTTGCAGGTATCAGTTGCGGTCTTGTAACAGGCGATACAGACGATGATTTCATCGTACTTACAGATATCCAGGGACTTGAAGACTTCTTCGGAGATATGGACTTCAAGGTAACAGGTACAAAAGACGGTATCACAGCTATCCAGATGGATATCAAGATTCACGGTCTTACAAAGCCTATCGTTGAGACAGCTATCGAGCAGTGCCGCGAGGCAAGATTCTTCATCATGGACGAGTGCATGAGCAAGGCTATTGCTGAGCCTCGTAAGGAAGTATCAAAGTATGCTCCCAAGATCGTATCTATTCAGATCGATCCCGAGAAGATCGGTGATGTTGTCGGACAGAGAGGAAAGACAATCAACGAGATCATCGCTCGTACAGGCGTTAAGATCGATATTACCGATGACGGTAAGGTTTCTGTATGCGGAGAGGATCAGGAGAAGCTTCAGCAGGCAATCGATATGGTAAATATCATTGTTACTGACTTCGAGAAAGGCCAGACCTTTACAGGAAAGGTAATCAGCATTAAAGAGTTTGGTGCATTCGTTGAGTTCGCTCCCGGAAAAGAGGGTATGGTCCATATCAGCAAGATTTCAAAGGAGAGAATCGACCGCGTAGAGGATGTTCTTACACTTGGTGATACAGTTAAGGTTGTATGCCTTGGCAAGGATAAGATGGGAAGAATCAGCTTCTCGATCAAGGACGCTAAAGACTGAACACTTGACAAGGTATTATCGAGTCTAGTGTGAAGCTTGTTCTGGCGAGCACTTCGTGCGAGAGCAGAACCTCCTTATGTCCTTGTAAAAAGAAACTATAGAATAAACAGATTTATGAGGTCGGGATGTTAATTCATGCCGACCTCATGTTGAGTAGAGGAAAAGATGAGCAATACAAAAGAAACAATCAATGAGATAAACAAGAGACGTACATTTGCGATTATTTCTCACCCTGACGCAGGTAAGACAACACTTACGGAGAAATTCCTTCTCTACGGTGGTGCGATCAATATGGCGGGAAGCGTTAAGGGAAAAGCAACTGCCAGACATGCCGTATCTGACTGGATGGAAATCGAGAAACAGCGTGGTATTTCTGTTACTTCTTCCGTACTTCAGTTTAATTATGAGGGATGTTGCATAAACATTCTTGATACACCGGGCCACCAGGATTTCTCTGAGGATACATACAGAACACTTATGGCTGCGGATTCTGCTGTCATGGTAATTGATGCAAGTAAGGGCGTTGAGGCACAGACAAGAAAACTCTTCAAAGTCTGCGCTATGAGCCATATTCCGATCTTTACTTTTATCAACAAGCTTGACCGTGATGCAATGGATACATTCGATCTTCTCGATGATATCGAGAATAACCTTGGAATCGCAACTTGCCCTATGAACTGGCCAATCGGTTCAGGTAAGAACTTCAAGGGAATATATGACAGAAGAGAAGGACATATCGTTACTTTCTCAGATACCCAGAAGGGTACCAAAGAAGGCAAGGAGACAATTATAGATCTTACCGATAAGGCAGGAATAGAATCACTTGTCGGAAACGATGCATTTGAGAAACTTCAGGGTGAGATTGAGCTTTTGGATGGGGCAGGAGCTGAATATGACCTTGAGAGAGTCAGAAAGGGAGAACTTACCCCCGTATTCTTCGGATCTGCTCTTCAGAACTTCGGTGTTGAACTCTTTTTGCATCATTTCCTTAAGATGGCTACTCCTCCTATGGGACGTTCGTCTGCAGACGGCGAAATGATCGATCCGCTTGAAAGAGACTTTACTGCATTTGTATTTAAGATTCAGGCCAATATGAATAAAGCTCACAGAGACAGAGTGGCATTTATGAGAATCTGTTCGGGAAGATATGATGCAAATAAGGAAGTTAAGCATGTCCAGAGTGGAAAGGTTATGCGCCTTTCACAGCCTCAGCAGCTTATGGCTGACGAGAGAAAAATTCTTAGCGAGGCATATGCCGGAGATATCATGGGCGTATTCGATCCGGGTATATTTGCTATCGGAGATACTGTTTGCATGCCTAAGGATAATGTTGTTTATCAGGGTATCCCAACATTCGCTCCGGAACATTTTGCACGAGTTCGTCAGGTCGACACAATGAAACGTAAACAATTTGTTAAAGGAATTTCACAAATTGCTCAAGAGGGTGCAATCCAGATATTTCAAGAGTTTAACACGGGTTTGGAAGAAATAATTGTTGGAGTTGTAGGAATTCTTCAATTTGATGTCTTGAAATTTAGGTTACAAAGCGAGTACAATGTAGATATCATTCTAGAAAATCTTCCATACGAACACATCAGATGGGTGGACAACGATAACATAGATATGGCCTCTATTATCGGCACTTCTGACATGAAAAAGATAAAAGATATGCATGACAGACCACTCCTTTTATTTGTTAACGAATGGAGTGTTGGAATGACAATGGAAAGAAATGAGGGATTAAAACTTTCAGAATTTAAGAGAAACTAAGTAGTACAAGCAACGCAACGGGGGTAATTTATTGAGGATACGCTTAAGAGGAAAGAGAAAAAATGAGGAAAATTATGATTTAATAGTTAAGAAAAACTTAATATGGACGAAAGAAATAAGTTGCAAATTATTAAGATACGCAACAGTGTTCGGAATTGTAGTAGCAACATCAATGTCTTTATGTGGATGTGATTACAGTGATATGGAAGCATATTATGACCTGCTTGAAGATATCGACACAGATAAAGACATTGATATTTCAAAGATTCTTGACGAGAATGATATATCTACGGATGATCTGGAAGATATAAGTGATCTCCTGAATCAGCTCGATGATTCATCTAAAGATAATTCTGACGAGGGGAAGAAAGATGATTCTGATGATGATAAGTTTTCCGATTTAGATCTTAATTTTGACTGCAACAAAGACAAAGATTGCAATAACAATGATTGCAATGACGGCAGTACCTGTGATAAAGACAGCGACTGTAACAAAGACAAAGATTGTAACAAAGACAAAGATTGTAACAAGGATGATGCCGGTGATCAGAGCACAGAATGTGACAAAGACAAAGAAAAAGATACCGGTGACGATAGGAAGAAAGATACCGATAAAAATAAGGATTGCGATCCGAACAAAGATTCTACAGAAAACACTGACAGTGAACAAGACACTGATAATAATGATGAGGCCAATAAAGAAGACACTGACAGTGCAAACAATGAGCATAGCTCAGATAAGCCTGACGATTCCAAGGGCAATGTCAGCGACCAGAATGGTGGCGAACCGCTTCCGGATGACGGAAGACCTAAGATGGATGCAGCGTATGAAGCTTCATACAGAGGCTTTGACGATGATTATACAAGAAAGAATCGTGAAGCTGCAGGAATTACCGATGCAAGCATTGACGAGCTTAAGAAGCAGCAGGAAGGTTATTACGCATACAGCAGATTAAGTGATGCGGGAAAGACTCTTTATGTTGAACTTCTTCAGATTATCAATAAAGAGGCAAATGAAATATTTGTTTCTACAAGAGATCCAAATGCAATACAGCTCGCTTTTGATTATCTAATGATGGATCATCCGGAGATATTCTGGGTGAACGGCTACCGTTATGTAAAACATTTTACAAATAACGGAGGAATTGATAAGCTTGCTTTTACAGGAGTTTATACATATGATTTAAATGAAGTTGCAAATAGGCAGGCAAAGATGCAGGGATATATCGATACATGTCTTGCAGGTGCACCTTCAACTGAAGATGAATATTTTGTCGTAAAATATATTTATGACTATCTAATAGCTAATACTGAGTATGATCTCAGAGCTCCTGACAATCAGAATATTTGCTCTGTATTCCTTAACGGAAAGACAGTTTGTAGCGGATATGCAAGAGCTTCGCAGTATTTGCTTAATAAACTTGGAATTAAGTGTACATACGTTACAGGAATGGCTGATAACGGATCCGGAAGTTCTGGACTTCATGCGTGGAACCTTGTAAGATGTAACGGTGATTATTATTACATGGATACAACCTGGGGAGATACAGGAATAACTTCACGCGATGGAAAGCCCAGAATCAATTATGATTATCTGTGCGCTACAGAAGCAGCAATGAGTGTCAATCACAAGCTTTCTGACAGAATTGATTATCCTGATTGTACAAGTACAAAGGATAGCTACTATGTAAGGGAAAACCGTTACATGGAAAGCCCGAATCTCACTCAGGTGGAAGAAATTTTCGCACAGGAATATGAATCGGGAAGCGATAATGTTACAGTAAAATGTGAATCTAAGGATACATATAATTCACTGTATGAACAGCTTATAAAAGATGGAGCTGTATATGATTACCTTCAGGGTGATAAGAAGCTTTCATATACGCTTTTCGAAGATAGTAATACTATTGCCATCTGGCTTAATTAAAGCAGAATAATATGGCGTAGGTGAGGGGACATTTTGAAAAATATCTTGGTTAATAAGATAAAGTTTAAAGGCATACATGCAAAAATGGTTGTGGTTATTGCCACGGTTGCTATAGCATCTACATTTTTGTGTGGTTGTGAGTATTTTGACATTGATGAATTACTGAAAACATTTGATCTGTCGGATTACGATTATGACGATTCGACATTTCTAGAGTCAGATGAAACTGCTTCAGAGGATAAAGAGGCCGCCGACGAAGCAGCGGAAGAAGGTAGTGATTCTTTGGATTCAGGGATATCCAGTAAGATAAAAGACCCTGAAAACTTCGACTTTTCATCATTCTACAAAAAGTTCTTTGATACGGACACGGACGGTGATGTAAAAAAAGTTCGTGAAGCAGCGGGACTTACCGATGAAAATTTAAAAAAGGTTATGAAAGAGCAGGAAGGAAACTATGCTTATGACAAGCTTACCGAGGCGGGCAGAACTCTTTATGCCGAACTGTATCTGGTTCTTACAAAAGAGTCCGAAGAGGTATATGTTTCCACAACAAGTGAACAGGCAATAGATATAGTTTTTAATTATCTGATGATCGACCATCCTGAAATATTCTGGGTGGAAGGCTATTCTTTTAAAAGGTATACTGTTGGTGATGTCACTGAGAAAATGGCTTTTTCGGGTCAATATACCTATGACCTTAAGGAAGTTGCCCAAAGAAAGAAAAAGATTGATAAATACGTGAATGAGTGCATTTCGGGTGCACCTTCATCCGACGATGATTATTTAAAGATCAAGTATATTTATGAGTATATTATCGCGAAAACGGACTATGTGTCCGGAGCGCCTGATAACCAGAATATTTGCTCTGTATTTATCGGAGGAGAGAGTGTATGTAGCGGATATGCCAAGGCTACGCAGTATTTGCTGAATAAGCTTGGTATTGAGTGCATAACTGTTTCCGGAACGGTAGATACAAGAACAACTTCAGATGCAAAACACTCGTGGAATCTGGTGCAATGTAATGGAAAATATTATTATATTGACACTACATGGGGTGATTCTTCATATCAGACGGTAAGTAGCGATAGTGAAAATGTTACAAACCTTCCGAGAGTAAATTACGAATATCTTTGTGTTACAACAGAGAATATATTGAGCAATCATAAGTTTTCGGATGTTATTGCACTTCCTGAATGTAATAGCATGGAGGACAACTACTATGTGAGAGAAGGCGCCTATTTTAATAATGACGATCTTGAACATGTCAGAGAACTGTTTGACAGACGCTACAGTGAAGGAAGCGAAAATGTTACGATAAAATGCGCAACGGAAGATGTATATAATCTGTTATTGGATAAATTGGTATCTAAAGGAGCCGTATTTGATTATCTCAGAGGCGGTTACGACAAAGATAACAAGAAAAATGTTCGTTATACGACATTTGAAGAAACCAAGACAATTATTTTCTGGTTGTGACAGGTAAACTATAACATTGTTGGTATTAGCGGTAATATCGTTAATGCCAACAATGTTTTTCTGTGCTTTAATATCGTAGGAAATTATTTATTTAACTGAGAAGTGTGGTATACTATGTAGAAAGACTTAATATGAGGTGAAAGTAATATGGGAAAAGAACTTGCGGAAATCGGAGCAGTAAAGATTGCCGATGACGTTTTAGCCAGAATAGCAGCCCTTGCAGCTCTTGAAGTTGACGGTGTATCCGCCATGGCAGGTAATTATACAAGCGATGTACTTGAAAAGGTAAGTCGCAAAAATCTTGCGAAGGGAGCCAAGGTTGTAGTGGGACAGACTCAGGTGAAAGTTGATCTTTCCCTTATGATGTCTTACGGATACAATATTCCTGCTACATGTCAGCAGGCTCAGACTCGTGTTCAGACAGCTATTGAGAACATGACAGGTCTTGAAGTTACTGACGTAAATGTTAGGATTGCCGGCATTACAATGCCAAAAGCATAAAAAATATCAGAGTGAGAGAAGAATGATGAACAGAAGCTTACTGAGAGAGCAGGTATTTAAACTGCTCTTTCGTGTTGAATTTAACCCTATGGAAGAAATGCCTGAACAGGAGGAGCTTTTTACCTCAACAAGTGACGACGATTTTTCCAAACAAGATGCTGATTATATCAGAGAAAAATATGAGAAGATAGCCGAGAAACTCGATGATATCGACAAGGCTATCAATGAGAAGACAAAGGGCTGGGACACAGATCGTATGGCCAAGGTTGAGCTTACAATAATAAGGCTTGCCGTATACGAGATTAAGCACGATGATTCTGTTCCTACCGGAGTTGCTATCAATGAGGCAGTTGAACTTGCAAAGAAGTTTGGACAGGACGGTTCACCCGCCTTTGTGAATGGAGTGTTAGCTAAATTTGCGGAGTGAATATACAGTCACACAAGTTAATGCCTATATAAAGAACATGTTTACTCAGGATTTCCTTTTGAGATCAATCACAGTCAAAGGGGAGATCAGTAATTGCAGGTACCACTCTTCGGGACACATCTATTTTACGATGAAGGATTCGGGTGGTGCCATTTCTTGTGTAATGTTTCGCGGAGACAGAGACAGGGGCGGCCTTAAGTTTCAGATGAAGGAAGGGCAGCAGGTCAAAGTTTCCGGAACTGTTGATGTATATGAAAGAGATGGCAAATATCAGCTCTATGCCAGAAATATCGAACTTGACGGCGAAGGAGCTCTTTTTGAGAAATATGAAGAGTTAAAGAAGAGATTGGCGGAATCCGGAATGTTTGCTGATGAATACAAGCAGCCCATTCCGACATATATAAAAACTCTTGGCGTAGTTACTGCTTCTACGGGAGCGGCTGTGCGGGATATTATCAATGTTGCCACCCGCAGAAATCCACATATTCAGATTATTCTTTATCCTGCCATCGTACAGGGAGATCAGGCTGCCGAGAGCATAGTCAGAGGAATCGAGACTTTATCGGAAATGCAGACTGATGTTATCATTGTCGGACGTGGCGGAGGTTCTATCGAAGATTTATGGGCTTTTAATGAGGAAATTGTTGCGGAAGCAATATTTAATTGCCCTGTTCCAATCATTTCAGCAGTCGGACATGAAACTGATACAACAATAGCCGATTACGTGGCGGACAGAAGAGCACCTACACCTTCAGCGGCAGCTGAGATTGCAGTGTTTGAGTATAGAAGATTTGTGCAGGATCTCGAAGACTATTCTTATACGCTGCAAAAGAGTATGAACAGGGTAATCGGTACACTTAAGCTAAAAGAGGCAAAGTACGCCGACAGTTTAAGGCACTTAAGTCCGATGGGCAGAATAAAGGAAAAGCTTCTCAGAATGGATAAGTTGCAGGATGCGATTCAGACTCTCATGGACAGAAAGATCATGGAAGCGCGTAACAGATTCATGGTCGATGCACAGAAATTAAAGGGTTTGTCGCCGCTTGAAAGGCTTATGGGAGGATATTCGTACACAGCGGATGAAAACGGTAAGAATGTTCGCAGCATTAATCAGGTAAAGAAAGGCGATGAATTATCAATATATGTAACCGACGGAGTTATAAAGGCGGAGGCTACAGAAACTACCGCTATAGACAGAAGTAACATATAACAGGGAGATGTTTTATGGCTGCCAAAAAGGAACAGAAAGAAAAAAACAACATATCTGTCGAGGAGGCTTTTTCCAAGATAGAAGAAAAGATACAGGCGCTTGAAAAAGATGATATATCTCTTGATGATTCTTTTAAAGAATATCAGGAAGGAATGACACTTATAAAGCAGTGCCATGAGATGATCGAGAGCGTAGAGAAAAAAGTACAGAAAATTGCAACGGATGGCAGTCTGGAGGATTTTGATTAATGTCACAAAATGATTTTAATGCCGAGCTTTCAAAGAGAGCTGAGCATGTGGAAGAGATATTAAAGAAGTTTCTTCCGAAAGAAGAAGGATATGCAAAGAAAGTAATCGAGGCTATGAATTACAGTCTTTTGGCAGGCGGAAAGAGACTCAGACCTGTCATGATGCTTGAATCATATAAACTTTTTGCAGGTGAAGATGCCGATGAGGCGGTGGTAGAGCCTTTCATGGCGGCAATGGAGATGATACATACGTATTCTCTTGTACATGACGATCTTCCTGCAATGGATAACGATGAATACAGAAGGGGAAGAAAGACAACACACGCCGTATATGGCGCGGGAATGGCAACGCTTGCGGGCGATGCGCTGCTCAACTTTGCTTTTGAGACAGCGATAAACGGCGCAGTTGCAGGGGAAAAGCTATCCTCTTATGACGGAGATACAGACAACAGATATTTTGCGGCGCTTAAAGTCTTGTCAAAAAAGGCCGGAATATATGGAATGGTCGGCGGTCAGTGTGCGGATATAATGGCTGAGAATGCGACCGGTGTTCCAAAAGACGAGATGAGTGATATACTTTCATATATAGACGAAAATAAAACTGCAGCGCTTATTGAGAGCAGTCTTATGGTCGGCGCGATCCTGGGCGGAGCCTCAAAGGATTCCGTTGCAGCTATGGAGAAAGCCGGAAGCTGCGTCGGAATAGCATTCCAGATTCAGGATGATATTCTTGATATAATCGGAGATCAGGAAGAGATTGGAAAGCCTGTGGGCTCCGATGAGAAGAACAATAAGAGCACGTATGTAAGCCTTAACGGCATGGAGGCTGCATCGGCAAAGGTAAAAGAACTGTCTGAAATGGCAGAGGAGATTTTGAAAAAACAGGGATTTGAGGATTCTTTTTTGGGTAATCTGTTTGATTCTCTGATCCACAGAAGGAAATGATATGTTATGTTACTTGAACTAATAAATAAAACCGGTGATATAAAGAAAATACCCCAGCAGAGATATCAGGAACTAGCAGGGGAAATACGCCATTTTTTGATCGAAAGCATCTCAAAAACAGGTGGACATCTTGCGTCCAATCTGGGTGCGGTCGAACTTACAATGGCACTTCATTTGGCACTTGACCTTCCAAAGGACAAGATTATATGGGATGTAGGCCATCAGGCATATACACATAAGATTCTTACCGGTAGAAAAGATAAATTTGATACACTCAGGCAGTTTGGGGGACTCAGCGGATTTCCCAAAAGATGTGAGAGCAGCACAGATTGTTTTGATACGGGACACAGTTCGACTTCCATATCGGCCGGACTTGGTATGGTAAAGGCAAGAGACCTTATGGGAGAGGATTATACCGTTGTGTCTGTTATCGGCGATGGATCGCTTACGGGCGGACTTGCCTATGAAGCGCTCAATAACGCATCAAAACTTGAGACAAACTTTATCATTATCTTAAATGACAATGAGATGTCCATTTCGGAGAGCGTCGGAGGAATGAAGAAATACCTCAACAGCGTTCGTACGGCAGACGGATATCTTAACCTCAAAGAGGATATTTATGCACAGCTTAGCAGTAATCACAAGGTTGTAAACGGTATCAGAAGGGCTAAGAACAGTTTCAAACAGCTCTTTGTACCGGGAATGGTATTTGAGAATCTTGGAATTACTTATCTGGGCCCCGTAGACGGACATAACGTCGCAAGCCTTGAGAAGACCATAAAAGAGGCTAAAAAGGTCAAGAAAGCGGTTATGATACACGTTATGACCAAGAAAGGTATGGGATACGGCCCTGCAGAGAGACATCCTGCAAGATTCCACGGAACCGAGCCGTTTATCGTTGAGAACGGACTTCCGAGAAATCCCAGAACCACAGCCAATTATCAGGACATTTTCAGCACTGTAATGTGTAAGCTCGGTGCGAGAAATGCCAAGGTTGCAGCGATCACTGCGGCAATGGCGGACGGAACCGGACTTAAGAGATTCAGAAATATGTATCCCGACAGATTTATCGATGCGGGAATTGCAGAGGAACATGCGGTAACATTTGCGGCAGGAATGGCAGCAGGAGGATATAAGCCTGTATTTGCGGTTTATTCATCATTCCTTCAGAGAGCGTATGACCAGATACTTGAGGATGTATGTCTTCAGAAACTCCCGGTTGTCTTTGCAATTGACAGAGCGGGACTTGTCGGAAGCGACGGAGAGACCCACCAGGGTATTTTTGATGTCGCATTCCTTTCATCGATGCCGAATATGCACATAATGGCGCCCAAGAATAAATGGGAGCTTTCGGATATGCTTAAGTTTGCGGTAGATTTTGATATGCCGATCGCAGTCAGATATCCGAGAGGAAATGCTTACGACGGGCTCAAAGATTTCAGGGCACCCGTAAAGCTTGGTAAGTGCGAACCACTTTATGAAGAGAAAGACATCTGTCTTCTTGCACTCGGATCTATGGTAAAGATAGGCGAGGAAGTGCGTAAGATCCTTAAAGACAGAGGGCTTAACTGCAGTCTTGTAAATGCACGCTTTTACAAGCCTATAGATACTGATTACATCAAGGCGGCTTCACACAGCCACAAGCTCTTTGTCACAATGGAGGAGAATGTCCTTACAGGCGGCTTTGGTGAGAAAGTCAGAGAATATGTCGATACAAACAGAATTGATGCGAGTGTGCTTAATATTGCGATCCCCGATCAGTTCGTTACACACGGAAGTGTCGACAAGCTCAGAAGTGAGCTTAAGATAGATGCAGATTCTATCGCAGAAAGAATTATGAATGAATTGCACAGGTAATGATATATGGCAAAAGAAAAGGAAAGACTGGATGTCCTTCTTGTAAACAGAGGACTTGCAGTTTCCAGAGAAAAAGCAAAAACACTTATAATGGCAGGTGACGTTTTTGTAAACGGACAGAGGGAGGATAAGCCCGGAACCACCTTTGAGGAGAGCAAGATAAAGACTCTTGAAGTAAAGGGTGATACTCTTCCTTACGTCAGCAGAGGTGGACTGAAGCTTGAGAAAGCAGTCAATAATTTCGGATTTTCTTTGGAAAAGAAGATCTGCATGGATATAGGTGCTTCTACAGGCGGCTTTACGGATTGTATGCTCCAGAACGGCGCCAGCAAGGTGTATTCCGTAGATGTCGGACACGGACAGCTTGACTGGAAGCTTAGAAGCGATGACAGAGTCGTTTGCATGGAGAAGACCAATTTCAGATATATGGTAAGAAACGATATTGATGACGATCTTGATTTTGCGTCATGTGATGTTTCTTTTATCTCACTTACGAAAATACTTCTTCCTGCCAGAAAGCTTCTGAAAGACGGGGGCGAAATGGTATGCCTTATTAAGCCCCAGTTTGAAGCAGGCAAGGAAAAAGTCGGTAAAAAAGGTGTTGTAAGAGAGCCTAAGGTACACGAAGAAGTGGTTCACAGGATCACGGATTTTGTGGATATAGCGGGATTTGAAGTTTTGCATCTTGATTTTTCCCCTATAAAGGGACCTGAGGGAAATATTGAGTATCTTATACATATAAGAAAAAATCCCGATGCCGATGAGAGAGTTATGGAACTTACGGAGGCAGAGGGTGAAAAAATCTTAAAAGAGACAGAAGTAAGAGGAGATGGATTCTCACATACTCCTGAGATGGAGAAGCTTATTTCCGAGACTGTCATGAGGGCGCATGGCAAATTAGACAATTAAGTCATCAAGTTATGCGGCGGGAGAAGATATGGAACGGTTTTGTATTGTTACGAATAAGAGTAAAGACCTGAACCTTGAAGTTACCGGTCATATCAAGGACTATCTTATTAGTCACGGTAAACAGTGCGTTGTAGCGGATTGTGCCACCGGGCTTTCAAAAGAATCAAATGCCATCGGCAGAGAATTTATGAGTTATATTCCTGAAGATACGGATTGCTGTATTGTTCTCGGAGGAGACGGAACCATGCTCCAGGCGGCAAGAAGCGTTGCGTTTCAGGATATACCGCTTCTGGGTGTCAATCTCGGAACTTTGGGATATCTTGCCGAAGTTGAAAAGAGCGGCATTGACGAGGCTATGTCACGTTTTTTGGCAGGCGATTATTATGTTGAAGACAGGATGATGCTTCGTGGTGTCATAGGAGACAGAAAAGATTATGCTCTGAATGACATTGTAATAAGCAGGGCTTCGGATATACAGGCCATAGATTACAATATTTATGTAAATGACCTTTTGCTTTACAGCTACCATGCCGATGGAATTATCATCTCGACTCCGACCGGTTCTACAGGATATAATATGTCAGCAGGAGGCCCTATTGTGGAGCCCTCGGCTAATATGATTCTTTTAACACCAATATGTCCGCATACGCTCAATTCGAGAAGTATGGTGCTTTCGGCAGATGCAAAGATTGAAGTTGAACTCCTTCCGGGACGCGGCAAACGCAATCCCAAGGTGGTCGCTGCTTATGACGGCAGCGGAGCAATCGAGCTTAATGCCGGAGATAAGATGGTGATCAATAAATCAAAGAAGATAACCAAGATTGTTAAATTTAACAGAGTAAGCTTTTTGGAAGTTCTGGGTAAAAAATTCAGTATGTAATAAAAAAGAGATTGGGGGATGATTGTCCGACGATGAAAAAGAACAGACAAGATAAGATTATCGAAGTCATTGCTAAAAACGTGGTAGAGACGCAGGAACAGCTGGTATCTCTTTTAAATCAGGAGGGATACAAGGTTACGCAGGCTACTGTCTCAAGAGATATCAGGAAACTTAAGCTTACCAAGCAGGTAAACGAAGAAGGTATTTCCAAATATGTATATACGACTGCCGGACCTGAAGTTATGCAGAGCAAGTATGTCAGCGTTTTGAGAGCCGGATTTTTGAGCATGGATGTTGCGGAGAATCTCCTTGTTGTAAAGACTGTTTCCGGAATGGCTATGGCACTTGCTACGGCTATAGATTCATTGGAGTTTAAGGAGATAGTCGGATGTATCGCGGGCGATGATACCATTATGATCGCAATAAAGAGCAAAGCGGAAGCAATGAATGTCATGGAAAGACTTCATGAAATGATGCAGCAATAACACAGAGTGGGGAAATATGTTATATAGTTTACATGTAAAGAACCTTGCCCTTATCAAAGAACAGGAAATTGAGTTTTCCAAAGGGCTTAATATTTTGACCGGAGAAACAGGTGCGGGTAAGTCTGTTGTCATCGGATCTGTCAATCTTGCTCTTGGCGCAAAGGCGGATCCTTCACTTATAAGAACAGGCGAAGAATATGCACTTGTTGAGCTTGTGTTTGGCGTAGAGAACGATCTTCAGAGGAAACTCCTGGAAGAACTTGAGATTCCCGTGGAGGAAGACGGGACACTTGTTATTCAGAGAAAGATCATGCAGGGCAGGAGTACTTCAAAAGTATCCGGCGAAACTGTCACAGCCAAGCAGCTCAAAGACATTTCAAATATTCTTATAAACATTCACGGGCAAAACGACCATCAGGAACTACTTCACAAGAAAAAGCATATAGAGATACTTGATAATTATTGCTTGGACGATCTGAACGGACTTTTTGAGCTTCTTTCAGAAGAATATTCCAAAATGAAGGAGCTTGAGAAGAAACTTTCGGAGACCGATATTGATGAAAATACCAGACTTCGTGAGACCGAACTTCTTGAGTATGAGGTAAAAGAGATATCAGAGGCCGAGCCGGTTATCGGCGAGGATGAGAAGCTTGAGACTGCCTATAGGAAAATGGTAAACGGGCGTAAGATATCAGAGGCTGCGAATATTGCTCTTAATCTTACGGGATCGGGAGAAATGGAAGAGAGTGCTTCGGATGCTGTCGGAAGGGCTGTAAGAGAACTTACATCCGTTGTTTCGTATGACAGCGAGCTGGAAGGTCTTTTATCCCAACTTTCGGATGTGGAGAGTCTTTTGACCGACTTTAATCATGCTCTTTCAGGCTATCTTGACGGGCTTGAGTTCGACGACGAAGAGTTCAGGACTACGGAAGACAGATTAAACATAATAAATCATCTTAAGGATAAATACGGCGGAAGCATTGAGCAGGTCTTAAAGAGCCTTGAAGAAAAAGAGGAGAGGCTTAAGGCGATATCAGATCTTGATGCGCACAGAGACAGACTTAAGAAGGATTATGAAGAGAGTTTTGACAAGGTAAAAGAGCTTTGCGAAAAGATATCAAAGGTAAGAAGGGAAGGCGCAAAGAGTCTTCAGGAGAAACTGAAGGAAGCGCTTATCGACCTGAATTTCCTTGATGTCAGATTCGAGATAGATATAGAGAGCAGCGACGACAAGATTTCTTCAAGGGGATATGATGAGGCGCAGTTTATGATCTCAACAAATCCCGGCGAGGCGCTCAGACCGCTTGATCAGATAGCGAGCGGCGGTGAGCTTTCTAGGATCATGCTTGCGCTTAAGACTGTTGTTGCGGACAGAGATGATATCAGCACGCTCATCTTTGATGAGATTGACGCGGGTATAAGCGGAAGAACGGCATGGAAGGTGTCACAAAAGCTCGGAGAACTTTCAGCAAATCATCAGATAATCTGTATCACGCATCTTCCGCAGATTGCGGCAATGGCGGATACACATTATATGATTGAAAAGGGACTTGACGGTGGAAGGACGGTCACATCCATTTACGCTCTTTCCGAAAAGCTGTCGGAGAAGGAACTTGGAAGGCTTCTCGGAGGCGATGAACTCACCGAGGCGACTCTTTTAAATGCACGTGAAATGAAACAGATGGCTCTTGAGAAAAAAGCTTTATTAAAGGCATGAGGAACAAATAATGACTATAGATAATGACGACCTTATCAACAGTGTGATAGCGTCACTTGGCAGAATAAATGCTATTTCGCTGGATGACATCCCAAATATTGACCTGTATATGGATCAGCTCACCACATTTATGGATGAGCGTCTTAAGAGGTCAACACGTCATCCCGACACGGATAAGATACTTACTAAGACAATGATAAATAACTATGCAAAGAACGATCTTTTGCCGCCTCCCATTAGGAAGAAGTATTCAAAAGATCATATCATTTTGCTTATTTTTATTTATTATCTTAAAAATATCTTGTCGATAAACGACATACAGACTTTGCTTGAACCTTTAAAAGAAAGATTTCATGTAAGCGATGATGAGCTTAATCTCGGAAGTATCTATGAGCGTGCTTTTGCGCTTCAGGAAGAGGAACTTGAACCTGTTATAGAAGATCTTAAGAAAAAGTACGAGAGATCGCTTGAGACATTTGATGATGCAGGACTTTCCGAAGAAGAAGAGAAAAGGATGCAGATGTTTTCTTTTATTATTCTTCTTTCATACGATGTATATGTAAAAAAGCTTCTGATCGAGAAGATAATAGACAACACCATGGACAAAGAATCCAAGGATAAAGAGAAAACTCCAAAGGAAAAGAAAAAGAAGTAAGGATTTATTTATAGATGGGAATATACGATACACTTAATTCACAGCAGAAAAAGGCTGTTCTTCAGACAGACGGCCCTGTGCTTATTCTTGCGGGAGCAGGATCGGGTAAGACCAGGGTTTTGACTCACAGGGTTGCTTATCTTATTGATGAGTGCGGAGTAAATCCCTGGAATATCATGGCAATCACATTTACAAATAAGGCAGCGGGAGAGATGAGAGAAAGGGTCGATAAGATTGTCGGCTTTGGCGCAGAGAGTATCTGGGTTTCAACTTTCCATTCAAGCTGCGTTAAGATACTCAGAAGATACGCTGACAGGATCGGCTTCGGGAACAATTTTACAATCTATGATACGGATGATTCCAAGAGCCTTATGAAGGATATCTGCAAAAAGTATCAGCTCGAGACCACTCAGCTTAAGCTTAAGAGAATCATGGGAAGCATATCCACATGCAAGGACAATCTTGTTACGCCTGAGGAATATGCTCTCAATACGCAGAATGACTTTATTAAAGTCAGGATATCCAAGGCATACACTGAGTATCAAAACGCTCTTAAAAAGAACAATGCGATGGATTTTGACGATCTTATCATGAAGACGGTCGAACTCTTTAAGACAAATCCGGATGTTCTTGACAGTTATCAGGAGCGCTTTAAGTACATAATGGTCGATGAGTATCAGGATACAAACAATGCACAGTTTGAGCTTATCCGTGTACTTGCCGATAAGTACAGAAACCTTTGCGTTGTAGGTGACGACGATCAGAGTATCTATCGCTTCAGAGGCGCTAATATCAGGAATATTCTTGATTTTGAGAAGGTTTATAAAGACGCCGTTGTCATTAAATTAGAGCAGAACTACAGGTCGACGCAGCAGATCCTTGATGCGGCAAATGCGGTTATCAGCAATAACGGAGGTCGCAAGGAGAAAGCTCTTTGGACTGAAATTAAAGACGGCGATATCGTTAAATTAAAGCAGTTTGATACAGCTTATGATGAAGCTGAATTTATTGCGAGCGACATTGGTAAGCTTAAGAGAAACGGGAAGCTTAACTACAGTGATACGGCAATCCTGTATAGGACAAATGCCCAGTCACGACTTATAGAAGAGCGTTTTGTCGTTGAAGGAATTCCTTATGATATAGTAGGCGGAACGAATTTCTATGCAAGACGCGAGATAAAAGATCTTTTGGCATACCTTAAAACGATTGATAACGGTCTTGATGATGTTGCGGTAAGAAGAATCATCAATGTTCCCAAGAGGGGCATCGGTCAGACCACTGTGGATTATGTTCAGGCTTATGCCGATGAGAGGCAGATAAGCTTTTATGATGCTCTTTGCGAAGCGGACCAGATAATGGCTGTTTCGAGGAGCGTAAGTAAGCTTAGTGACTTTGTTACAATGATAAGAGCGTTCAGAACCAAGATGAAGACTTATTCGCTTGAGGAGCTCTTAAAGGATGTTATCGATGTCATAGGGTATATGGATTATCTTAAGACTTTGGATGACGATGAGAATGAAGACAATGACAGGGCGCAGAACGTGGACGAGCTTATTTCCAAGATAGCTGCGTATGAGGAAAATATGGAGGAAGAGGAACCTACTCTTTCGGGATTCCTTGAAGAGGTTGCTCTTGTTGCGGATATAGACAGGATTGGTGAGGACAATGAGAAAGTTCTTCTTATGACTCTTCACAGTGCCAAGGGACTTGAGTTTGAGCACGTATATCTTGCCGGAATGGAAGAGGGAGTTTTCCCTTCATATATGGCACTTGCTACCGAGGATGCGGATCCTGAGGGTATCGAGGAAGAGAGAAGACTTTGCTATGTTGGAATTACAAGAGCCAAGAGGCATTTGACACTCACTGCAGCAAAGAGAAGGATGGTTCGCGGAGAGACGCAGTTTAATCGTCTCAGCAGATTTATTTCCGAGATTCCTTATACGATGATCGAAAGATCGGGTGCCGAGAGTAAGCCGGAATTTCTTTTCGATGACGGTGATACGATCGATGATTATGAGAGTGTTGAAGATACTTTCGGAAGTTCAAATTCCGGGATCAAGGCGTCTTATGCCAAGGAATTTGGCGCAGGTTCTTCGGGCAAGCATGTTGTCGGAAGGTCGGAGCTTGCAAATACATACAGGATAAAGGCAGTGCCTAAGCCGCCTAAGAAGGAGAAAAGGGCTGTTCCGTCAGAAAAGCCTTATATCGCATCTGCGGCGAAGACTTATGCAAGAGGTTCTCTTGCAGGTCTTTCCAAGGGAATGCCTACAACGGGCGGAAAGCCTGAGTACGGCGTGGGAGATAAGGTCAGTCATATAAAGTATGGCGTCGGCGTTGTTACTTCGCTTGAACAGGGACCAAGAGATTACAAGGTTACCGTTAATTTTGATGAATGCGGACAGAAGATTATGTACGCTGCATTCGCCAAGCTGAAGAAAATCTGAATAAGGTTTGGTATTGTGGTATACTGAATGATATAGGGTATCAAAGTCAATAATACGTACATGCTTGCATGTTAAGTATTATGACTTTGATAGCCGAACAAACATGAGAAAATAGCAATTTGCTATGCAAATTAGCGTTTTTCGAATGTTTGTAGAATTGCGAGAATGACGTATGTCATGGAGCAATTCGTATATATATACTAATTTTCCTATGAGAAAGGGGTCACTTATGGAAGTGAAATCTAAGATTGACGATATTATTGAAATGACACGAATTAACGAACTTCTCGATAAGAGAGCGGCTGCAAATGCAAAGAAGCCTTCCAACGTGATTCTGTGGGTGCTTGCGGTTATCGGCTCTGTATCGGCAGTTGCCATCATTGCTTATATGGTATACCGCTACATGACACCGGCTTACGAAGATGATTTCTACGATGATGATTTTGATGACTTCGACGATGATTTCGATGACGAAGAATTTATGAGAGAAAGCTAAGAACAGGCCGTGAAGAAAAAAGAAGTTATATCAGGAACAGTTAAAAGAGTGGAATTTCCCAATAAGGGAATAATTGAGACCCCGGAGGGAAAGGTCGTCGTTAAGGGCGTCCTTCCCGATCAGAAGGTCTCTGTACAAATTCAAAAAGTGAGAAAAGACAGAGCTGAGGGAAGACTTCTCGAAGTTTTGGAAGAATCTCCGGACTACGTTGAAAGCCCCTGCATCCATTTCGGGAAATGCGGAGGCTGTAGTTATCTTACCATGCCTTACGTAAAGCAGCTCGGACTCAAGGAACAGCAGGTAAGAAGTATACTTAAGCCTGCCATTGAGAGACAGAGCTCAAAAGTTACCTGGGAAGGCATAAAGACCAGCCCCGTAAAATTTGCATACAGAAATAAGATGGAGTTCAGCTTCGGTGATGAAGTCGTAGGCGGACCTCTTTGTCTTGGTATGCACAAAAAAGGAAGTTTTTATGACATCGTGACTGTCTCGGGATGCCGTATTGTTGACGATGATTACAAGGCAATTCTGAGCGCTACGCTTGATTATTTCACTCCCATGTATGAGAGGAAGGAAATATCTTTTTATCACAGAATGAAGCAGGAGGGCTATTTGAGGCACCTGCTTGTAAGACGTGCCGTAAAGACGGGAGATATTCTTGTTGATCTTATCACTACGACAAAGGAAGAACACAATCTTGAGGGATTTAAGGACGCACTTCTTAATCTTAGCTTAAACGGCAGGATTGTGGGCATTCTTCATACTAAGAATGACAGTCTTGCGGATGCGGTCATAGACGAGGGTACCGAGATTCTTTTCGGTCAGGATTATTTCTATGAATACCTTTTGGGACTTAAATTTAAGATCAGTCCGTTTTCGTTCTTTCAGACGAACAGCCTGAGCGCGGAAGTCCTGTACAAGACCGTCCGCGGATATATCAAGAGCCTGTACGATCAGGGCAAGATCGGAAACGATGGGGTTATCTTTGACCTGTACTCCGGAACCGGCACAATTGCCCAGCTTCTTGCACCCGTTGCCAACAAGGTTATCGGTGTCGAGATTGTCGAGGAAGCTGTTGAGGCTGCCAAAGAGAACGCGCGGCTCAACCATCTGGACAATTGCCACTTCATCGCAGGTGATGTGCTCAAAGTCCTTGATGAGATCGAAGAAAAGCCCGATCTTATTATTCTCGATCCGCCCCGCGACGGAATCAATCCTAAGGCACTCACCAAGATTATCGGCTACGGCGTGCCATATATTATTTACGTTTCGTGCAAGCCTACAAGCCTTGCACGAGACCTTGAGATACTTCAGGAGAATGGATACGTCATGACCAGGGCTGTCGCTCACGATCAATTCCCCTGGACGAGCCATGTTGAGACGGTCGTATTGCTGACAAAGACAACCGCATAACCATGCGGGTTTGAGGCGATTTTAGAAGGAAACATGTCGACTAAAATCGAAGTAAAAATTATGTACTTTTAGCGGACAATGAACTTTGGGGGATAGGCAAAAAGACCTATCTGCGGACAATGTTGTTGTACGCAGATATATAAGGATTTTACATCGTACGCCAAGATGTATCTTGATGGCTTTTGAGGAAGATAACTCCGCGGAGAGGTATCGAGAAGAGGCATAGATATTGGCGGACATGAAAAAAGGATTGAGAGCTCACCATATTGTGGTGGGCTTTATTTTTTTGGACGGAGCTAGAATACAAGTAGTACGGTTCATCTGAAAAAATAAATAGATCTTAATAGTATTTTAATAGAAATAGAATTGTATACAAATGTACTAGGTATTTTGCCAGGGCCCTATTGTTCATTTATCCCATATATGAGTAATAATGCTTTTTGCAATGGTAGTTACACCACGTGATGTCACACCAAATTCTGCAATGAAAGTTTATTGGACGTGTCCTATTTGCAATAATGTTTGGAGTGCGAAAATATTAAATAGGAATCATGGAAGTGGTTGTCCTGAATGTTATAAAAACTCACGGAAAAAGAGAGACTAAGACTCTGATAGAACTATAAAAATTATCCTGTATATTTGCATGTTTTTTGTTTCGCTTTATGCTATTTTCATTTCAGTCAAAGCGTTTAAGCTTTTGAAGGTTGGTGAAAGAAAATAAGTTTACGATGGCAATGTTTAGTGAGCGTTGAAAATGAGTATTAAATATCTCGATTATATTGTAATAATATACTCAAAATCAACTTGACAGTATGATTTTGATGAGTTAAGTTTAGAATAGGTACGATAATACAGGAAATACAAGAAGAAATATACTGAAATTAAACTTGGAGTAGCCATATCATGGACATTTATTTTGAATTACTAAAGCATCCAGTGTTTTCAATTGAAGATGTTTGCACGTATATAGAAAATGCGCGCACCGCCCGCGTTTCTCTTGAAAAGATGATGGGAAGTGGCAAGGTGCTTAAAATACGCAATGGCTTGTATACATGCGTAAGTGGAGAAAATGGTGGACCAGTAGCTGATCGATTTCAGATTGCAAGTGCTATAACATCTACATCCTATGTATCGCATCATTCAGCGTTTGAGTACTATGGAGTATCAGATCAGGTCTTTAATGAAGTATATGTTAGTTCACAGACACGATTTCAAGATTTCTATTTTGATGGATATAACTATCATTTTATCCGCGCTAAAATCACTGATGGCGTTTACACTCCCGAATATAGTGGTGGTATCAAGATAACAGATAAAGAGCAGACAATGCTTGATTCAATTAAAGACATGAATCGTATTGCAGGACTGGAAGAGGTTATTTCTTGCATGACTTCTTTTAAACTTCTTGATGAAGAAAAAATATTGAAATATCTTAGAAAATACGACAGCATATTTTTGTGTCAGAAGGTAGGTTTTCTAACTGAATTATTTCAGGAGGAGCTTGGCATAAGCACTGATTTCTTAAATGCATGCGAAGATATGATTGGAAATTCAAAACGTTATTTGACTGAAGATGCAATAGAAGTAGCATATTCAAGAAGATGGAAACTCGTTTATCCGGAAAATATTAAATACATAAAGAATGGGGAATTTTTAGATGCCGACATTTAATAGACAAGAGCTTGATAATAAAGCAAGGGGATACGGCTTTAACAGGGATACTTTTGAGAAAGTGGTCAGGCTTAAACAAATACTTACATTTATTAACACAGATGAGTACCTAAAGGAGCATTTGCTCTTGAAAGGCGGTACAGCAATCAATCTTACTGTGTTTGATTTGCCAAGGCTGTCAGTGGATATTGATCTTGATTTTGTTCCCAATATGTCTCGTGAGGGGACCGCTGATTCGAGAGAAATTGTTACTGGTATTATTAAGCGGTACATGGACGAAGAAGGGTATACGCTTTCCGCTGATTCACGTTTTAGCCATAGTCTTGATGCTTTTCACTACAACTATATAAATGCAGCAGGGAATAAAGATATGATTAAGATAGAAATAAACTATTCCCTTAGAGCGCATGTACTTGAGCCTGAGAATCGTGTGATAATAACGGATGCGTTTGGAGACAGGATTTTTATTAAGACAGTTGCTGCTATGGAAATATTTGCAGCTAAAACCAATGCCCTTATGAGCAGAGCTGCAGCGCGAGATTTATATGATTTTTGCAACATGATAGATTATGATACTTTTGCTGATAGAGAGGAACTTTTTAGGAAATGTATCATATTTTATGCAACTATCTCTGCTAAAAATGTAAATAAGACTTTTGATACAAAAGCAATTGATGGCTTGAAATTCATGAGAATACGAGCAGATCTTTTCCCTGTGATTGCTGAGAAATCAAATTTCGATTTGGAAGGCAAGAAGAAACAGGCAAAAGAGTATATCGCAAAACTCATGATTCCGACTGAAAAAGAAACAGAGTATATGGAAAGATTTATACAGAAAGAGTATAGGCCAGAACTACTCTTTGATGATGAAAACATAGTAAGCAGAATCGCCGAGCATCCGATGGCATTATGGAAATGCAGAAAAAGCTAGTAGTCTTGTTCGCTATTTTTTTCCCCCTCATACCAAACTATGTAAAAAGGGGGTAAACATACCAAGAGCCTTATTCTCCGCAGTATGTTTAGATTTTATGCAGTAGTACCGCATGTTGAGACGGTATGCTTGCTTACAAAAATATAGTTGACTAGAATATATACCGCAGGTCATGTAACATGGAGCGGGTTGCTCGTTCTTTTTCTTTTTAAAGTGTTCGGATATGAACACTTTATTTTTTTTGTTTGGAATTAAGCTTTTGAGCATAAGCCAATAAATGTTTCTGTGTTGCAGAATTGTAAGTTGAAAGGGTTTTTATTAGTTCAAATAATTCAGGAGCTTCTTTTTTACTAATCATGATAAAATCAGGTTTCATGTCTTCAGATTCACCTGTTAAATAAGCTACGGAAGTACCTAAAACTCTGGCTATTACTTCGACAGTCTGAGGCGAAGGTGTTCTGTCACCATATTCGTATCTGCAATATCCAATCTTAGAAAGATTCAGTCTTCTGGCAGCTTCTGCCATAGATATTCCAAGGCTTTCTCTTGCTGATTTTAATCGTTCAGGTATAAGTTGATTTGTCATATTTGTATCCTCTTAGTTATTGACGGTAACCGATGGATAATATACAATAGTATCCATTGGATAGTATAACGTATCTTGTTATGTTAGGCAAATTTTCTGTGTCCCATAGAGCTGGGAGGAACTGATGCGAAAAATAGAGCTTTTTAAGACTAGAGTAGTATTGTGCTGTCATGTACCAGGAATTGATTTTTATATATCACAAACAGAAGTAATAAAGCTTCTTAATCTAAATATGTATAGAGATGTGATTTTGATTGAGGGTGACATACCTTTTGATAGCATAAAACATGTTACTGATAGTGAATTTGATAACTAAAGAAGCTGCTTAATATTTTTATTATAATTTTAAAACATGGTCTTAATAGAGTATATGTGCATTTAATTGACTTTTGAGATGCTGATGCTATAATACAATTAATCGGGAGAGCTCCTGCCATATAAGTGGAGAAGTTTAAACTCGGGTGAGTCCCTACCATATAAGTGGGAAAGCTTAAACTCTAAGAGGACTGTTGTTGCAGTCCTCTTATTTTTGTGAGGTAATATGGACAATTTTAAGATTTATAGTGTGACGGATGAGTATATAGATTATTTGAGAATAATAGAACCAAACGTATATTCAAATAAAGTGGAGAATAGGATTCATACAAGAAAATATATAGGAACAGTTCTAGAGATGAATGGTTATAAGTATTTTGTGCCAATGTCATCGCCAAAGGATACTGATTATCAGATGGCTGGTGGAAATAGGGTAATAAGGAAGAGCATTGTTCCGATAATCCGTATGATTGAAAAGAATAATGGTGTCAGGGAATTAAAGGGGACTTTAAGGATTAGTCATATGATTCCTGTTCCTGAGAGTGAACTAATTTTGTATGACCTTGAAAATGAAGAAGATAAGGATTATAAGGCACTAGTTCAGGCTGAAGCAATATTTATACGTAAGAATGCTTCAAAAATTACTAATAATGCAAGACTTTTGTATAAACAAAAAGCTGCTAATGAAGAAGTTGGCTACGTTAAAACTGCTTTGGATTTTAAAAAGCTGGAAGAGATATGTAAAGATTATGAAAAGAATTTATGAGAGGAATGTTGATGCTTTCAGAAAAGAAATGTATACGCAGGTTGTAGGGCATACTCCTGTTGATAAGATATATGAGGAAAATGGATTCATCTCGACAGATGTGTTTTCTACTTATCGGGACGGAAGGCAAATTGGCGAATCTGCGATGGTAGTGATTGATTCGGTATCGAGGGAGTTTGAGAAGATAGAAGTGTAAAGGGGCGCCAATGATATATTTTACAAGTGATTTACATCTGGGGCATAAAGGCATCATAACCATGCAGAACAGGAACGAAGGTGTGCTCAGGTATGATGTCGGAGTGGATGCAAATAACTTTTATCCTGTGTCGGTGAAACAGATTATTGAGTTCTTTGGCAGTTGTTCGGAAATTCCGAATAACTGAATTGAAGTATGTTTTTTCTATTATTGTCACGATTTTTATGTAATAAACGTGATAATTCGTCAGATAAACTATACAATATATCTGACGAAAATAGTGAGAAATCTTGCAAATTCGTCAGATAAACTATATAATTTATCTGACGAAAGGAATGTAAGATGAGAGAAAAATATCAGATTGAAATAGAAAAAAGAATAGAGAATTCCGGCTTTGGCTATGCTTTTTCGGCTATAGATTTTATTGATATTGCTGGAACAGATCCTACCAACAAGGCATTATCGAGGCTTGGTGAATCTGGAACAATCAGGCGGGTCATAAAGGGAATATATGACAAGCCGTCTTACAGTAAGTTATTAGGAGAGTATAGTGCTCCTAATATTGAGAAAGTAGCAGAAGCTATTGCCAGAAAATATAACTGGACTATTGCTCCTTCAGGAGAGACGGCTTTAAATTATCTGCATTTATCTACACAGGTACCTAATACCTGGAGTTATATAAGTGATGGCCCATATCGTAAATATGAAATCGGTTCGTATCAGGTTGAGTTTAAGCATTGTGCCAATAAGGAAATATCTGGTAAAAGTTTCATTACGATAGCTGTCATTCAGGCAATTAAGTATATAGGTAAAGATAAAATACAGCAGGAAGATATAGAAAGATTATCAAATGTGCTGTCGAAGGCGGATAAGGAAACTATACTTTGTGAGGCAATAACAACGACAGCGTGGATATATAAAGTAATAAAGGAGATATGTATTAGGTGAGAAATGTAGCATTACTCAGTAAAGAGGACAGGGAGGTCCTTTTTTCTCGTACAGCAGAGAAAATGAAAATGCATCCTTCTATTGTTGAAAAGGATTTTTGGGTGTGTTTTATGCTGGATCATTTATTTCATGATTGCATTTATAAGGATGCATTTGTATTTAAGGGAGGGACAAGCCTTTCAAAGTCCTACCATGTTATAGAGCGATTTTCCGAAGATATCGACCTGATATTGGATTGGAGAAAACTGACAGACAATACTAATCCTTGGGATGAGAGATCAAAGACAAAACAGGCCCAGTATAACAAGGAAATAAATGCTCATGCGGCTTTATTCTATAGTGAAGAACTGGTTCCAACTTTAAATAAAGAATTAGCATTAAAACTTGGCAAGGGAGATTGGATGAAAGTTGATGCCAATGATCCTATGGTTGTGAATTTTAAATATCCAAGAGATTTTTCTATGGATTATTTAGTGCCTGTAGTCAGGTTAGAGATCGGTCCACTGGCTGAATGGATGCCATCTCATGTAACCGAAGTTGAGCCTTTTGTAGCAACAGAGTATCCGAATGCTTTTGAACAGAAAACAACAGATATTCTGACAATAGATGTTGAGAGAACCTTCTGGGAGAAACTTACAATACTTCATAAGATGGCTAATTTTCCGCAAGGAAAGGTTCTGCCTAGAAGATATGCAAGGCACTTATATGATGTTTATAGTATGGCAAATAGCTGGATGAAAGAATCTGCATTTGCTCGTAAGGAATTACTGCAGAAAGACGTTGTATTCAAGCAGAAGTTTTATTATGCCAAGAGTGCGCATTATGAAACAGCGACACTCAAAGAAATTAAGCTGATTCCTGCGGATTATATTATGGAAGAAGTAAGAGCGGATTATTCAGCTATGAAGAATATGATTTATGGTGCCTATCCTGATTTCGATAGTATATTGAACTTCCTTAATGAATTGGAAGATGAGATTCATAACCTGTAGGATTGGAGACTCATTACTATGACTGATACTAATGGCGATTTTGTAGAAGAAATCCGTTCAGAACTCATCAAAGAGGGATATTCTGGACAGGAACTGCAAAAAGAATTTAAGAGCAGACAGGCGAAAGTAAAGCCTGCAGTTGAGAAAATGCTGGATGATGCTCACAAGATGGCAACTGGGGAGGCTAAATCAATGGCTTACGAGGATGTCTTTGGCGAGAATGAATGATTAGTGGCAAGACTCATTATTTTCCAAGCAGTAGTTGAGCGCCTAAAAAATAAGGATAGAAAACCTAAACTCTAATATTTCTAAATATATTTGCCGATAATAAAGATAGCAATGGTATGCGTGTCTTTTCAACGGAATGAAATCCAATGAAATGATGCGCATTTTTCTTGAAAGGGAGCAATCTTATGAATGTTGCATTTAATCCGGGGATTAACTATGGAACAATGTATCGTCCTAACATTAACAAACCTATAAGAAAAATGGAAGCGCCTACCAGTCTTCCACAAACCAGCTATTATAAGGATCCTATCCCAAGTGTATTCCACAGTAAGGAAGATTGTGGCGTAGGAGAGACATATCTTAACTGCGCTCTTTCCGGAAGCGAGGGTGATCCTAATAATTTGCCCTGCAATTTTTATAAGCCGGTTGATTATAATGAAGAAGATCCAGTATATATAGCAAGGCTTTATCCATGGGATGGTTCGGAATCTATAGTAAAAGAGATTCATCTTAAGGACGTGGATTTAACACATGCCAATGAGATTGAGACTTTTGCTTATGGGATATATCTAAAAGACAAAGGCGAGATAGCAAATCTTAATGATATTTTAACCGCTTACGATCATGCACATGATAATGCTTCCGATGGTGCTAAATCTAACCTTGATAAAGTGGATGTTATAAGTGCTATACGAGATTTTATGGAAGCAGGCCTTAATCAAGGTTATTATAATCAGTATGTAGACTTTTTAGCACTGTTAAATGCTATCGAAAGAAACAACCATTAACTTTTATAGGTAATAAAATCCCTACGCACTGCATAAACTCTTAATGCAAACGCAGACTGGTTCTGGCTTTAGCACATACTGAGGGTTAGAATACATCTGAATGTACAAAGGAAGATGTAGCATATACAGTAAATATCAGAAAAATGTATTTACCTAGTATTTTTAACACCCATAATTTCTACGTTTCTCAACGGGGGATACAGTATTAGTCCGTATATGTACATGCAAACATAGATGATTACGCATGTTGAGACGGTGGTTCTGCTTACTAAGCAGTGAACACAGTTGAATAGAATAACGCAGATGCCTCAACGGTGCGCTTTGCAGCTAACGTTAAAAAGTTTTAGCTAGTCAAAGCGGACCGTTATTTTTTGATTTTTTAAAAGTGTAAAAAATTTTCTGTGTTAGAGTCGAGACGGCGGTCCTATCAATTTTTAAAAGTGAATACAGTTTAACGATAGTTTTTATATTGCTATTGTTCATTTGCAGCTCCTAGTTTTAAAGTATAATCGAACCTTTCTTTTTGAATTAAGGACGATAATAGCGCATTCGTATATAAGGGTAGTACAACCTGACACAAAGAATCCATCAGGAGTAGTGTGTGCCTTTATAGTTAAGGCAACCACGCAATAACGTACCTTCTTTATTGTTACTTCGTAGCGGTGTTATACTATTGTACGGTGGATATATCATTAAAGAAGAGATAGATATGATTAATGCAAAGCATGGATATAGTGCCTTCTTGAAAAAATAAGGTAATACCATGAAATTTAAAGGATATATGATAGAACAGAAAGGCTGTCAGTGGATATTGATGAAAAATTAAATCGACTAAGAGGAGACCACCTATGAAAGACTACACGGTTCAGCATAAGAAAGCGTGGGAATACAATGCGTATGATTTTTGGATAAAGACACTGGGGACGCCCAAGGAGAGGGCAAAAGAGGATAAAGAGAATCCGATAGGAATGCTTAAACAATATGCAGATTACTTTGAATCTTATGAAGGAGTAAAGATTGCGAATATCTGCGGATCATGCGGGAAGAAAGCAATTCCGCTGGCGTTATTGGGAGCAGAAGTTACTGTTTTTGATATTTCGGAAGAAAACAAGAGATATGCGCTTGAAGTGGCTGATGAGGCTGGTGTACATATTGATTTTGAAGTATGCGACATCATGGAAATCGATTTGCAAAAGTATACCGAATACTTTGACGTTGTGTTTATGGAAGGCGGGATCCTTCACTATTTTCATGATATAAATGCCTTTATGGATGTGATGAATGGCTTGCTTAAGCCGGGCGGGAAGATGATATGCAGTGATTTCCATCCTTTTACCAAGATTTCCGATATGTTGAGGATTGAACAGCCTACTATGAGCTATTTTTCTACTGACATTTTCGAGGGCGAGATGGCACATGCCAGATTTTATGATGAAGAAATTCGTAAGCAAATTCCCAAATGTCACTATAGGAAATATACTATCAGTGAGATTATCAATTCTATAATTGAGCGCGGATTTACATTGAAAAAGTTTGACGAGCATCCTTCTTGGGATGATGAAAGACTCCCAGGAGAATTTACAGCAATTGCAAAAAAAGAATATCTAAAGTAGCGGAGGCAAAAGATGATAAAACCAACTAGATTAATCCCCGGTGATAAGGTTGCGATAGTGAGCTTATCATGGGGAGGATTGGGCGATAAAGAGCTGATACATAAATATTATATTGCAAAAGAGCGTCTGGAGAAGATATTTGGTCTGGAAGTGGTTACTATGCCACATGCGCTCAAAGGAAGTGAGTTTGTATATAATAACCCTGAGCTAAGGGCAAAAGATTTGATGGATGCTTTTAAAGATCCCACAATCAAGGGCATTATCAGTGCAATCGGCGGTGATGATTCGGTGCGAATCTTGCCTTATATCGATTATGATGTTATTCATAACAATCCTAAGATTTTTATGGGATATTCAGATACAACAGTTACTCATTTTATTATGAACAAAGCAGGTGTCGTATCGTATTACGGTCCTTGTATTATGAAAGAGTTTGCAGAATATGGCCGGATTTTTGATTATACCGAGCGGGCTGTAAAAAACATTCTTTTCTCCGAGACAAAAGGATATGAAGTTCCGTCTTGCGATTATTGGTCCAATGACCATATAGAGTGGGCTGAAGAGAATATCAATGCCCGGTACAAGACTATTCCTGAAACGCATCATTATGAGATGTTATCCGGAACGGGTAAGGTCTCGGGGCAGTTACTCGGAGGCTGCCTGGATGTATTTCCTATGATTGTCGGAACTGATATTTGGCCAAAAGTTGATGAGTGGAAGGGAAAAATATTGCTTCTTGAAACCAGCGAGGAAAAGCCAAATCCGGATTATGTGACATATTATTTGCGGAACCTTGGCGCGCAGGGAATATTGAATGCAGTCAACGGAATAATCGTCGGAAAACCTCAAGATGAAGAATTCTATGAAGAATATAAGGCGGTTTATTTGTCTGTTTTAAAAGAATTCAATTGTGAGAACTTACCGATCATATACAACGTTAATATCGGACATGCTGTTCCTATCGGAATTCTTCCGCTCGGGATAGAATATGAACTGGACCTTGATGAAAAAATAATACGATTTTCTGAATCGGCAGTTATTTAAAAATACTTTGCAAAAAAGATATAACCAAACGTTTAGTCTATCTTGTACATGCTGTTTGCTCAAGAAATCTGTAGTTTACGCAGTCGTTGTAAACTACAGAATTTTTTTGTGTAAAATAAATCTTGTACCAAATGTTGAATATATTGAAAAAACGGTTATACATTACATTTTGAGGGAGGCTTAAATGTTGGAAGAAGAGTGTACGAGTAAGACCGGCAAAGCAATAATGGTGATAGCAATTTTTGGTGTGGCAATATGTTATTTATTATTTTCGGTTGCTGTAAGGAGGGTATGGGATTCGCAGTACAGGAATGGGATATATCATCAACCTTCTTGCGGAGACATTGATGAATCAGGGCTGACACTGCTTGGAGAAATTGATGGATGCGACGTATACAAATACAACATGGATAATCTGTCATATGTAACGTATATGGGAGACCGCAAGCCAATGGAGCAGATCCTTGAAGATTTTAAGGAAAACAAGAAGGAAGATATTTTTCCGATTGACGGAGAAACAGAGGTGGAGATAATTGACGGACATCCTGTTCGCGTCAACAGATATGAAGCTTTGGTTACCCTTGATCTTGGCGGAGCGCTGATCTTCACGCATTATTCGCAAGATATAAAAAAAGCTTACAGAGAACTTGATAAGAAGTATGATTGATCTGAAAATATAAACAAAAATACCGCCGAATCTCTTTAAAATAAAAAATGAGATTCGGCGGTTTATTTTCTTTAATCAGTGTTTTGCCATATGGGTCTTTATTGCTTCGAAGGATTCGTCGCTGATGTAGTGCTCGATACGGCACGCATCTTCTGCGGCAATCTTTTCATCTACTCCCAGATCGACAAAAAGCTTTGTAAGGACTGTGTGTCTTTCGTAGATACGCTTTGCAAGTATAGTTCCTGCTTCAGTAAGCTTTACAAAACCATACTCGTCAATTTTGACAAGTCCTTCGTCTTTTAACAGGTGCATGGCACGGCTGACAGATGGTCTTGAATAGCCTAATTCCTCACCTATATCGACTGATCTAACGTTTGTGTGGCTTTTTGAAAGCACATAAATTGTTTCGAGATACATCTCGCCTGATTCCTGTAACGCCATCGCTTTTTCACCTACTTTCTCTGCTTTTAAGAATACTACAAGAGATGCATAAACACAACCAAATGACAGAAAGAAAAAATCAATAATTTGATTTAAGGGTTGACATATGTGTTAGCGAGTGCTAACATTAACATCGTTAGATAACCTAACACGTGACATACATAGTCATAAGAAATCTCCTACCTGAAAAGCCGCATCTTGCCAGTGCGGCTTTTTTCTTTGCTTGAGGACTTTGAGAAGGCCATTTATACGTATGAAAAAAGGATAAAATAACATAAAAATTCAGTGCCCCTATTGACAATAATTCTTAATAAGAATATTCTATGTTAGGAAAGTTAGCAATGACTAATTATGATTAACTATTACTAACCTGTTTTTTAGGAGGCATATATGACACTTAACAATGCAGAGCTTGGCAAAGAGTATATGATCAATGCTGTTAATACAGATGGGGATGATGAGATGGAGAGTTTTTTATTCTCGCTTGGATGCTACAGCGGAGAGAAGATCACTGTTGTGAACAAGAAGCGCAACCTGGTGGTCGCTATAAAGGATGCCAGATACAACATCGATCCTGAGTTAGCTGACGCTATCAATATCTGATATTTTTGGTAGCGGATACCGATCATATATTTTTTGGAGGAACTGTAATGAGAATCGCACTGGCGGGCAACCCCAACAGCGGAAAAACGACCATGTTTAACGCTTTGACAGGAAGAAGCGAGAAAATCGGCAACTGGGCAGGGGTTACTGTTGATAAAAAAGAGAGTGTTATAAAGAAAAACTACTATGATGGTGACAAGGAGCTGATCGCTGTAGATCTTCCCGGCGCTTACTCAATGTCACCATTTACTTCGGAAGAGAGCGTTACAAGTGATTATGTAAAAAACGAGCATCCCGATGCAATCATCAATATTGTTGATTCGACCAATCTGAGCAGAAGTCTTTTCTTTACAACACAGCTCTTGGAACTTGGGATTCCTGTTGTTGTCGCACTTAACAAGAATGATGCCAACGATAAAAAAGGAAACGAAATAGACGAGAGGCTTTTATCGGAAAAGCTCGGTTGTCCTGTGATCAAGACGATAGCAACTTCAGATACAGGCCTTAAGGAAGTTATAAAAACTGCAATGTCATTTGAAGGTAAAGCGCAGGAGATGCCTTACAATCAGGGAGATGTTGACCTTAATGATAAGGCAGCAGTTGAAGCGGCCGACAGAAAGCGTTTTGAATTTGTAAATAATATAGTAGATCAAGTCGAGAGTCGCAGAGATAACCCGAAAGAGCACAATATCACCGATTCGATAGATAATGTCATTACTCATCCGGTAATCGGTATTCTGCTTTTTGCAGTGATCATGTGGTTTGTATTCTATATATCACAGACAACTTTGGGAACATGGCTTGCGGACATTCTTGCCGGATGGATTGATGTTTTCAAGGGATTTGTCGGAGAGGCGATGGCAGATGCAAATCCGCTTCTTTACGCACTTATTGTGGATGGAATAATCGGAGGTGTAGGCGCGGTTGTAGGATTCCTTCCGCTTGTAATGGTAATGTATTTTCTTATCGCACTCCTTGAAGACTGCGGATATATGGCAAGAGCAACGGTTGTTCTTGATCCGATTTTCAAAAAAGTAGGTCTTTCGGGAAAATCCGTTATTCCTATGATAATCGGTACAGGGTGCGGTATTCCCGCTGTTATGGCGTGCCGTACCATCAGAAATGAGAGAGAAAGACGTGCCACGGCCATGCTTGCAACATTCATGCCGTGTGGTGCCAAGCTTCCGGTTATAGCACTTTTTGCAGGAGCTTTTTTCCCCGAATCAAAGTGGGTCAGCTTTATCTGCTATGTCGGAGGCATTGTACTGATACTTTTCGGGGCGCTTATCATCAGGGCAATCACTACTTCGAAGCATAGAAAGAGCTTTTTTATCATAGAGCTTCCCGATTATAAGGTTCCGAGCCTTGTGTTTGCGGTCAAGTCAATGCTTGAGAGAGGTAAGTCATACATCATAAAAGCGGGAACAGTCATACTTGTCTGCAACACTGCGGTTCAGATCATGCAGACCTTCAACTTCAGACTTCAACCCGTGGAAGAGGGTATGGAAAATACCTCAATCCTTGCAGGAGTGGCAGGGCCTTTTGCATACATACTGGTTCCTGTTGTCGGAATCGTAAGCTGGCAGCTTGCGGCAGCGGCTATTTCAGGTTTTATAGCAAAAGAAAATGTTGTAGGAACCATAGCTACTGTATTTGCGGTTTCAAATCTCATTGATACGGAAGAACTTGAGCTTATAGGAGAAGGAAACGCGGTTGCGGCAGTAATGGGAATAACAAGGGTTGCAGCGCTAGCATTTCTTATGTTTAACCTTTATACACCGCCTTGCTTTGCGGCCCTTGGAGCGATGAATTCCGAGATGAAGTCAAAGAAGTGGTTTTGGGGAGCAATTGCTTTTCAGCTTGCGACGGGATTTACGGTAGGATTCCTTGTTTATCAGATAGGGACGCTTATCACGACCGGGAAGCCCGGAGAAGGATTTGCTTACGGACTTATTGCAACCTTAGTATTTGCAGGTATTATAATATATTTGATAAAGAAGAATAAAAAAGAAATGCCGGTTGAATTCAGAGTAGGATAAGAAGTATCGGCTTTTGCAAATATAGTTTTTTGGAGATATGTATTATGGTAAATATAATTGCTTTTTTGGCACTGGTATTGATATTGGGTTTGGCAATCGGTTACATTTATAAAGAAAAGAAAAAAGGCACACATTGCATAGGATGTCCTTCTGCGGGAAATTGCAGCAAAGCCCGTAACTGCAATCGTAAATGAATATATAAAAGTGCGGTATCTTACATAGCTATAAACAGAAATTGTGTTGAAACATGGGGAGTGTAAACGGTATAATCATTAAGTGATGAATACTGTGAACACTCCCCGTAGTAATAATAAGCGTAAACTTAATAAAAGAGAGAGAGTTATCATGATAGCGACAGTGACTTTCGTTATTGTTACGCTTTTTCTTATCGCTGTAAGTTTCAGCATCAGTCTCAAGGGATTTAAGCGAAAAGATGAAGCGCATGAGTACGACAAGTACTATGTCATGATAACCGATAATTATAAGTCAGATTTCTGGAAATCTGTTTACCGTGGTGCTTTCGCGGCTGCAAAAGAGGACAATATATATGTCGATCTTTTGGGAGAAAATTTTTCAACCAAGTATAAGACGGAAGAACTTATGAAGATTGCGACGGCATCTAAGGTTGACGGGATAATTCTTTATGCAAATGAGTCGGATGAGATGACGCAGCTCATTGATGCGGCAGCTGCTGAAGGAATTCCGGTTGTTACTCTTTACGGAGACAATACCCGTTCAAAGAGGCTTAGCTACGTTGGTATCGGAGGATATGCAATAGGTCGTGAGTATGCTAAGCAGATCAATAATATTATCCGTGAAAAGAAAATTGATAATACGGAAGAATCTGAAAAAAACGAGCAGGATAAAACTATGCAGGTTACTGTGCTCGTTAATTCGGATGCAGGTAATTCCGGTGAAAATATTCAGAATATAATAATCGCGGCAATGCAGGAAGGAATCGCGCAGGAAGAGGCGGACGGCATTGATGTTTCCATTTCTATCAAGACTGTTGATAATGCCAATGATTTTTCTGCGGAAGAATCGATCAGAGACATTTTCCATACGGAGCAAGTGCCGGATGTCATTGTATGCCTTAATGAGCTAAATACCACGTGCGCTTATCAGGCAGTAGTAGATTTTAACGAAGTAGGTAAAGTAAATATCCTGGGATGTTATGCTTCCGAATCGATAATCAATGCCATAGACATAGGTGTTGTTTATGCTACTATTGCCATAGATACGAATCAGCTGGGTGAGCAGTGCATAAAAGCTCTTTCCGATTATTATGAATCAGGTAATACCAGTGAGTATTATGCCGCAGACGTGAGCCTGATCAATAAGAGCAACGTTGCGGAATATATGAAGAAGGAGGAAGAGCAGAATGAATAGATTCCTTGACCGTCCCCTTCAATATAAAATTGTAAGTATCTGTGTTTTTTCAAATGTGATTATTTTTGTCGTAAATATCTTTTTGCTTCTTGGAATCAATAGTATGTCGACGGAAATGGAGATGGTGTATCAGGATAACAGGCACCTTAACAGGCTTTCGGATGCATTAAACGATGTTCAGGATTCCATGACGGAATATCTTAGGTCGAAGACGTCGGATTCGCTTAAGACATATTTTAGCTCGGCAGGTGTTTTTTCCGATCTTACGAAGGAACTTGACGACAGAGTTACAGATCTTTCTTTCGGACGAATGGAAAGAAATATTAAAAATATGTCGCAGAATTATTTAAATGAGGTTTCGCTGACGATAGAAGCAAAGCGTGGAAGAAACGTTGAGAAATACCGCGCGTATTATGAGAGTACGACAGATCTTTATAATTATATAAGTGAGTATATTACGAGTCTTAACCTGGAACTTTTTGTAAGTAATTCGGCGCATTATTCGGAACTTACCGAAATGTTCAGGACGTATGAGTTTGTCAGTTTCATTGTTATCACCATCGTTATGGGCGGAAACATCATCATCATAACGAACCTTGTCAGCACGATCATTCAGCCGCTTAAAAAACTTGCGGATTCTGCCAATGAAGTCGCTGAGGGAAATTTTGATGCGGAGCTTTTGCAGACCACATATAACGACGAGATTGGCATAGTGAGCAACGCATTTAACAAAATGGTCATAAGTATCAAGCAATATATCGAGCGACTTCGTATGAGTATAGAAAAAGAGCGCTATATGCAGGAGAGGGAACTTATGATGGAATCGCATCTTAAGGATGCAAGGCTTAAATATTTGCAGGCGCAGATCAATCCGCATTTTCTTTTTAATACGTTGAATGCGGGCGCACAGTTGGCAATGATGGAGGGTGCGGATAAGACATATGAGTATGTTCAGACAGTAGCCGACTTTTTCAGGTATAATGTAAAGGGAAAGAAAACTGAGGTTACGATCGGAGAGGAAGTTACGCTGGTCGATAACTACATTAGGATCCTCAACGTTAGGTTCTCCGGTGATATCGGTTATGAGAAGCAGGTTGATAAAAGACTTCTCAGCGCTTCGATGCCTAACATGGTATTGCAGCCTATAGTTGAAAATGCTGTAAATCACGGCATCAGGGAAATGGGCGATAAGGGTAAGATTACTCTTAAGGTCTACAGAGAGGATGACAACATCTGCATCAGTATCGGCGATAACGGAAAGGGAATCAGCCGTGAGAACATTGATAAGATACTGAGCGGAAATTGGGAAAGAAAAAAAGATCAGAATGACAATAACGGAATTGGTATGGATAATGTAATTTCAAGACTGAGGCTCTTTACGGAGAATGACAAAGCCGTTGAAATAAAGAGCGAAGGTGAGAACAAGGGGTGCGAAGTAATAATACGTTTGCCGTTTGATGAAAAGGAAGAGTAGTATTATATCGAGGGGAAAAATATGTACAGGATAATGATCGCGGATGATGAGGGTATAGTCATCGATTCCATGAAGTTTATAATTGAAAAAGAATTCGGTAACGAATGCGAAGTGCAGTTTGCCAAGACAGGAAGAAGTGTTATAGAGCTTGCCGAGCGTTTCAGACCGGATATTGCGGTGATGGATATCCATATGCCGGGAATAAACGGAATAGAGGCAATCAAGGAGATTAAGCAATTCTCAGCAAACACAATCTTTATCGTAATGTCTGCATACGACAAATTTGATTATGCAAAAGAGGCGATAAAACTTGGAGTGCTTGAATATATCAACAAACCCATGGACAAGCTGAAAGTTGTAAATGTCCTCAAAAAGGCAATGGAGCTTATTGACGGAGAACGCGAAAAGCGAAGCAATGAGCTTATGATAAAAGAAAAGCTTGAAACCATTGAGCCTATAATTGAGAACGGACTTATATACGATATCCTTCTTCAGGAGCATTTTGAGGAAGACATCGACAGTTACAAGACGATACTTGGAATAGAGCAGGATTACGGCTACATGATGGCTATTGTCTGCGGTGATTCGCAGGAAGGAAACCACATGACGAACGCAATCGGAAGTTCCGTCAAGGTTTCGGGACGTTATCAGGAAATCCGTGAAGGGGTAAAAGACTTTTTTAACTGTAAGATTGGTAACGTAATGGCCAACAAGATCGCTGTACTGATACCGCTTGATTCTTCAAAGATAGAGTACAACGACAGAACGGAGCTTATCGATAAGGCAAGACAGCTCACAAGAATTCTTAAGAAAAAAACCGATATAAGTTTCAGAATAGGAATCGGAGGCGTTAAGCCGCTCAGAGAGCTCGGAGAATCATACAGAGAGGCGCTTAATGCGCTTATTGCGACAACCGGTTCTGTGGCGCATGTAGATGACCTTGCGCTTGGCGATGACCATGAAGAAGATTATCCGGTAGAGCTTGAGAAGCCAATGTTTGATGCGGTTTCCAACGGAGATCTCAATGCGACCATGGTAACGGCGGGAAAGTACGCCGACTGGATGTACAATAGATCAAAGAACGGCGACCTCATGTCCATGAGAATAAAGGTTCTTGAGATGACTCTTTATGCGGAGAGACTTGCATTTAACAGCAGCGGAAAGAAATATATGTACTCAGGCCGTGACGACTATCTGCCTGAACTTATGGGACTTGGCACCGCAGACGGGCTCAGAGAGTGGTTTATGGGGAAGATTACGTCTGCCTGCAGAAACGTTATAGCCAAGAAAGAAGAGAAGTCCAACGATGTCATAAAGACAGCAAGAAAGTATATAGATGATAATTTTGCAAAAGACATATCGCTTGATGACGTATCCAGAAGGGTTAACATCTCACCGTATTATTTCAGTAAGATATTCAAGGATGAGCTTGGGCTTAACTTTATTGAATACCTGACGAGTGTGCGAATAGAAAAGGCAAAAGAGCTTCTTACACAGTCTGATATGTCCATGAAGGAAATCTGCGGAGCGTGCGGATACACGGATCCGAATTATTTTAGCAGGAGTTTCAAGAAGAATGTAGGCGTTACGCCAACCGAATACAAAGAAGGACGGTGACGCATATGAGAAGGTATATGGGGAAAATGCTCGCCGGCGCGCTTGCAGCTCTTTTGCTGATGCTGAGTGTTACGGGGTGTGCTAAAGAGAGCGGCGAAGGCGAGAAAAAGAAAAGTTCCGGTTCCGATAAGATTCAGATTGGAATGAGCTTTGATTCTTTCGTAATAGAAAGATGGCAAAGGGACAGGGATGTTTTTGTTTCCATGGCAAAAGATCTTGGCGCCGAAGTTAACGTACAGAACGCGAACGGCGATATTGAAGAACAGAAAAAGCAGATTGACTACTTTATTAAGAACGGAATGGATGCAATAGTTATCGTCTGCATAGATTCAAGTTCGCTTGGCGATTCTGTGAAAAAAGCCAAAGATGCAGGCATAGTTGTTATTGCCTATGACAGGCTTATCTCCGATGCGGGAGTCGATCTCTACATATCTTTTGACAATGAAAAAGTAGGGGCGATGATGGCGCAGACCATGGTAGATAACGGACTTGCGGACGGCAAGGTGATAATGATATGCGGATCTCCTTCGGACAGCAACGTTTCTTTTGTCGAAAAAGGATTCAGATCTGTAATGACCCGGTATAGAAATGAGATTGTTGATACAGTCTATGCGGATGGCTGGCGCGCCGAGAAGGCAAGTGAGTATATATATAAGAACACAGGGCTTGTCAGGGAAAGCGATGCGATAATGTGCGGAAATGATGATATCGCAAGTAATGTGGTAAGGGCTCTTTCAGAGAGAAGACTTGCCGGTGAGCTTATGGTAGCGGGGCAGGATGCCGATCTTGAAGCCTGCCAGAGAATAGTTGAGGGAACTCAGCTTATGACCGTTTACAAGCCAATCGAGAAACTTGCGCAGGCAGCAGCTGTTTGCGCAGTCAAACTTGTTAAGGGAGAAGAAATAACGGAATATGATATTTCTAAGATAAGCGATGGTTCCAAAATGGTGCCTTATCTTAAGATAGAACCTACAAGTGTGACCAAAAATAACATTGATGAAGTGATAATAAAAAGCGGATTCCACCTAAAAGAGGATGTTTACTTGAATGTACCGGATGAGATGCCGAATTAGTCAGTAAACATGCGGGTTTGGAACAGTAGCACAAAATTGACACGACCGATTATGCAGTGCAAAATAATGCTAGCATAATCGGTTAATTTTTTGTAACGATAGTAAAAATTTACAGAACATCGTAATTTATTCCTATTAATTTTGTGGTAAATTTTAGAATATAAACAACGCAGAAATATTTCTGCAGGAATCCAAAATAAAAGGGAGGATACATTTATGAAGAAGAAAATCATTAGTGCAGTTCTTTCAGCAGCTATGGTTGCAGCCATGCTTGTAGGTTGCGGATCATCAACACCCGCAGCACCTGAAGGTGGCGCAGAGGCACCTGCTGATGCAACAGCAGCAGAGGGTGGCGAGGCACCTGCAGCAGAGACTCCTGCCGGCGAAGGCGGAAGAGTTGGTGTTTCAATGCCTACTAAGGATCTTCAGAGATGGAACCAGGACGGTGCAAACATGGAGAAACAGCTCCAGGAAGCAGGATACGAAGTTGACCTTCAGTACGCTTCAGATGACGTTCCTACACAGGTTTCTCAGATCGAGAATATGATCAGTTCAGGAGCTAAGGTTCTTGTTATCGCCGCTATCGAAGGTGATTCACTTGGAACAGTTCTTGACCAGGCTAAGCAGGCAGGCGTATCTGTTATCGCTTATGACCGTTTGATCATGAACTCAGACGCAGTTAACTACTATGCTACATTCGATAACTACATGGTAGGAACAAAGCAGGGTGAGTACATCAGAGATCAGCTTGATCTTGAGAACGCAAAGGGACCTTTCAACATCGAGATCTTCACAGGTGACCCCGGTGATAACAACGCTAAGTTCTTCTATCAGGGTGCTTACGATGTAATCGAGCCTTACATCAAGGAAGGCAAGCTTGTTGTTAAGTCAGGACAGGTTGAGTTCGATAAGGTTGCTACACAGGGTTGGAAGACAGAGAATGCTCAGTCAAGAATGGATGCTATCATCGCAGCTAACTATGCAGATGGAACAAAGCTTGATGCAGTTCTTTGCTCAAATGACTCAACAGCACTTGGTGTTACAAACTCACTTGAGGCTAACTACACAGGTGATTGGCCGATCATCACAGGTCAGGATTGCGATAAGCCCAACGTTAAGAACATGATCGCTGGTAAGCAGTCAATGTCTATCTTCAAGGATACACGTGAACTTGCTGCACAGACAGTTAAGATGGTTGACGCTATCATGAAGGGCGGCGAGGCTCCTATCAACAACGAGAAGGATTATAACAACGGAACAGGTGTTATCCCTTCATACCTCTGCGAGCCTGTATTCGCTGACGCTAAGAACTATAAGACACTTCTTATCGATTCAGGATACTACACAGAGGACGATCTTAAATAATTTAAATTAGTAACAAAGCTGAGGCGGGCTTTTGTCCCGCCTCTTTAATAGAAAAAATAACAGAATTAGAAAAAAAGAGATAGAAGGAGGGGTAAACTTGGCGAAGATATTATTGGAAATGAAAAATATCACCAAAACATTCCCCGGTGTGAAAGCCTTGGACAATGTAAATCTTCAGGTTGAAGAGGGCGAGATTCATGCGCTGGTAGGTGAAAACGGCGCCGGTAAATCCACACTGATGAATGTACTCAGTGGCGTGTATCCTTACGGAAGCTATGAAGGTGATATCATTTATGACTCCGAGGTTTGCAATTTTAACGCTATAAAGGATAGTGAACAAAAAGGTATTGTAATTATACATCAGGAACTTGCGCTTATTCCGTATATGACAATTGCTGAGAATATGTTCCTTGGTAATGAAAGAGGATCAAAGTACAAGATTAATTGGACAGAGACGGGTGTACTTGCTCGTAAGTATTTGGATACAGTGGGACTTAAAGATAGTACCCAGACATTGATTAAGGATATTGGTGTTGGTAAGCAGCAGCTTGTTGAGATTGCGAAGGCACTTTCAAAGAATGCAAGACTTCTTATTCTCGATGAGCCGACTTCATCACTTAACGAGAGTGATTCAAAGGCGCTTCTTGATTTGTTACTTAAACTGAAGAAAGAACAGAATCTTACTTCAATTATCATTTCACATAAACTTAATGAGGTATCTTATGTTGCTGATAAGATCACGGTTATCCGTGACGGATCAACAATTGAGACACTTACAAAGGGTGTGGATGATTTCTCGGAAGCACGTATCATCAACGGCATGGTAGGCCGTGAATTATCAGATCGTTTCCCCAAGAGAGTACCTAAGATTGGGGATGTAATGATGGAAGTCAAAGATTGGAATGTTTATCATCCTTTATATAGTGATAGAAAAGTTGTCAATAATGTTAGCATGAACGTCAGAAAGGGAGAAGTTGTAGGTATCTCCGGACTTATGGGTGCCGGCAGAACAGAGCTTGCAATGAGTATCTTTGGAAGAAGTTACGGCGAAAACATTACAGGAACACTTAAGATAAATGGTAAAGAAGTTAAACTTAAGACGGTTCAGGATGCAATCAAGCATAAGCTTGCGTATGTAACTGAGGACCGTAAGGGTAACGGACTTATCTTAACCAATCCTATTAAGATTAACACTACACTTGCAAACCTTGATGCAGTTAGTAAGAATACAGTAATCGACAAAGATAAAGAGTATGAAGTAGCAGTTGATTACAAACAGAAGCTTAAGACAAAATGTCCTTCTGTTGAGCAAAATGTTGGTAACCTTAGTGGTGGTAACCAGCAGAAGGTTCTTCTTGCAAAATGGATGTTCGCTGATCCGGACATACTTATTTTGGATGAACCTACTAGAGGTATTGACGTAGGAGCTAAATACGAGATTTATTGCATTATCAACCAGCTTGTAGATGCAGGAAAATCAGTTATCATGATCTCTTCCGAACTTCCGGAAGTATTGGGAATGTGTGACAGAGTCTACGTAATGAATGAAGGTAGGATGGTTGGTGAACTTGATGGCAAAGAAGCCACTCAGGAAAAAATTATGACTTATATTTTACAGTCATCCGGAAATAAGGAGGTCAAATAATGAATAACGATTCGGTACTCGGATTCATAAAGAAAAATACAATGATACTCGTTCTTATAGCAGTAGTTGCTTTCTTCTCTTTGCAGACAAAGGGAGCAATACTTCTTCCTATGAACGTAAGTAACTTAATTTCACAGAACGCTTATGTGTTCGTTCTTGCAACTGGTATGCTTCTCTGTATCTTAACAGGTGGTAACATCGATCTTTCGGTTGGATCGGTTGTATGTTTCGTTGGTGCAGTTGGTGCAACTCTTATGGTTAATAAGAACGTTCCCATCTGGCTTTCAGTTGTTATCATGTTCGTTGTAGGAATCATGATCGGTGCTTTCCAGGGATTTTGGATCGCGTTTGTTAGAATTCCTCCTTTCATCGTAACACTTGCAGGAATGCTTGCATTCAGAGGACTTTCAAACGTAGTACTTAACGGTCTTACAATTTCAATCAAGGATAAGTCTTCATTCGTTAACCTTTTCGGTGGCGGTGCTGATTGCTATATCCATGATTTCTTCGGAAACGGATCACTTAACCTTACATGTCTCCTTGGTGGACTTGTAGCTGCTACAATCTTCGTTGTTGTACAGGGCACATCTCGCATCAAGAAAAAGACAAAGGGTTATGAGATTGAGCCCATCTGGAAATTCCTTGTAAAGACAGTTGGTATTGTTGCAGTTGTTATGGCATTCTGCTACAAGCTTGCTCAGTACAAAGGTATTCCTACAGTTCTTGTTTGGGTTCTCGTAGTTGTACTTATCTATGGCTACATCACAAATAACACAACTGTTGGACGTTACTTCTACGCAGTAGGTGGTAACGAGAAGGCTACAAAGCTTTCAGGTATCAACACAAACAAAGTTTACTTCATCGCTTACGCAAACATGGGATTCCTTGCAGCACTTGCAGGAATGATCACAATCGCTCGTCTTACATCAGCTCAGCCTACATATGGTCAGAACTATGAGATGGATGCTATCGGATCATGTTTCATCGGTGGAGCTTCAGCTTACGGTGGAACAGGTACTGTTCCCGGAGTTATTGTAGGTGCAGTACTTATGGGTGTTATTAACCTTGGTATGTCACTTATGGGTGTAGATGCTAACATGCAGAAGGTAGTAAAAGGTGGCGTTCTTCTTGCAGCCGTTATCTTCGACGTAGTATCAAAGCGTGGTGGAAAGCTTATCGTAAAGAACTGATAGAACTAAGTTTCTTTGATATTGACACAAAAAGCCGTTGGTCGCTTCGACCGGCGGCTTTTTTGCGTGTGGGAGGTTCGAGGGGTATAATTAGTGCTAGAGGATAATATTAATTTTTTTTAGGAGAAATTATGAAGAAGAGAATTGTGGTATGTGTTTTGGTACTTTCGATGATGATGTCGGGATGCTCTTTTGGCAAAAATGGAGGTAATGTGGCTTCGGATGCAGGTAGTGTCGCTTCTGGCAGTGTTGCGGCGGAGAGTACCGATGAAGGGAAAAATGCGGCGGATGGTGCTGTGAGCGGGAAGGTTTATCTTCTTGGCAATTCTGAAGAGAAGTATTATGATGAGAATCTTGTTCCGGCAATTCCGGATTACAGCATAAAAGAAGACTTTTCCAATGTTGTATATAATGCGCATCAGGAAGGTCGCTTTAGTCTTGAAAATCAAAGCGAGTACAACGATGTGCAGGGCAGGAGGAATGCTCTTATTAAGAATGGCTTTGTAGTTGAGGGGACGGGATCTGATGAGTTTTTTGATGAATATGAGAGCAACAGATACGATCTAAGGCCCAATTTCGTGACCGTTGATTCTCTTATGCATACGTATCATCTCTATTTTTCCTATCTAATGAAGCAGACAGAGAAGAACCATATTACAGGAGAACTCAAAAAGCTTGGTAATCAGATGCTTGAAAGTTCCAAGAAGCAGTATGATGCACTTAAAGGTACTGAGTTCGAAGCTGCGGCGCTTAGGAATGTAGAGTTTTTCTATATTGGAAGTAAGCTCCTTGATGACAGCGTTGCCGCTCCTGTAAATGACAGCTCTTTTGACCAAGTCGTAAACGACGAACTTTCCAAGATAGCAAAAGCTGAATCTATCGCTACATGCGGGATCACAAATAAAGAAGAGGATTATTCCCAGTATAAGCCCAGAGGCTACTATGAGGGCGATGCCGAACTTGAGAAATACTTCAGGGCAATGATGTGGTACGGAAGGATTGCTTTTGCATTTGATAACGAGGATCTTGTGCGCTCGGGACTACTTCAGAGTCTTGCGATAGCGGAAAATGCAGAGTCTTGGGAGCGTATTTACAGTATAACAAGCTTTTTTGCAGGAACATCGGATGATCCGGGATATTACGAATTCTCAAATATAGCAAAAAATTGCTACGGAGAGAGTGTTGATGCAAGCGCGGTCGCAGGTAATGCGGATGCGTTCGGTAAATTTGTGAGTGCGATAAAGGAACTTAAACTTCCCGAGATAAACTCGATTCCCGTAAATGAAAAAGAGGAGAACGTGATTCCTTCTTACAGATTTATGGGGCAGAGATTTACGGTTGATGCTGCGATCATGCAAAGGCTCGTATATAGGGCTGTTGAAGAAAACGGCGCGGGACAAAAGCGTATGCTTCCCGATACGCTCGATGCGGCTGCGGCACTTGGTTCCGAGAAAGCCATGGAAATACTGACTTCGCAGGGAGCTACGGAGTTTAAGAATTATTCGGAGAATATGGCGCGCGCAAAAGAGCACTTTAATAACAATGAGCCTTCAATATGGAATGTCAGTCTGTATTCCGGCTGGCTCAATACTTTGAGGCCTCTTTTTGAGAAGAAGGGAACGGGATATCCCAAGTACATGCAGAATGATGAGTGGGTAAAAAAGAACCTTGAGACATTCGCGGGTTCTTTTGCTGAGCTCAAACATGATACGATTCTTTATGCAAAGCAGATAGGTGCCGAGATGGGCGGCGGAGATGAGGATACGCCTGATGACAGAGGGTTTGTGGACACGCAGCCTGTTGTGTTTAGCAGATTCAAGTTCCTTTCAGAGAAGACCAAGGAAGGGCTCGACAGATACGGAGTTCTTGATGCAAAAGAAAAAGAGAACCTCGATAAGCTTTCGGAGCTCGCAGGAACTCTTTTGACAATATCCGAAAAAGAACTTAAGAACGAGAAGCTTACCGATGATGATTATGAGTTTATTCGTTGCTACGGAGGAAGCCTTGAGCATTTCTGGAGAGAAGTAAATGCCGAAGTTGAGAATCTTACCGATAGCTATCAGGCTCCTTGCCCTGTGATTGCGGACATTGCGACAGATCCAAACGGAAGCGTTCTTGAAGTCGGAACCGGCAAAGCAAATACGATCTACGTGGTGTTCCCGATAGACGGAGAGCTTCACATCGGAAGCGGAAGTGTGTACTCGTTCTATCAGTTCGAGCAGCCTTTAAGTAACAGGCTTACGGACAGCCAGTGGAGAGACATGATCAACGGCGGCCATATGGACGATGACTGGAACTGGGTTGAGAATACGGATAAGCCTGTTCAGCCCGAGTGGACAAAGAGCTACAGATTGGAAGATAAATGAAATTGATTGCAGATAAAATCAAGGCTAAAAAAGTTTTCATGAGGCTACTGCTATTCTTAGGAATAGCGGTAGCTGTTTGCGTTATTTTTGTTTTTGCGAGAAATAATTATATTCCGGCGTGGATTGGCTGGAATGATAAAGAGATAGATGTATATGATGGTGGGGCTTCAATAAAGCTTGGAAAAAAGAAACTTGAAGTCATCAATTCAGGCGGAGAGACAACCTTTGTCAGCAAAAAAGATTTCAAGGTTCAGGACGTTCTCGTAACCGATATAGACAGAGACGGCGACAATGAGATGATAGTTCTTTTGTGGAAGCATGGAAAATATGGCATGCACAAGCCGTTCTGGGTTGAGAAGGATGAAAAGAACTATTCCCAGCACGTGTTTATCTATGATGTCGATAGGGATGGCAAAGTCACCGAGAAATGGTGCGCGTCGGACATGGGTTCGGTTGCCGGCCGAATCAAGCTGATGGAGAAAAATAACTCGATCTTCATGATGGAAGACAAAGATAAAAACTGCACCCTATGGATGTGGGAAGGTTGGGGAGTTAAGACCATCGACAACAAAGTCAGAGTTGTTGCATTTGGCGATAACCTGATCCATGAGCCAATCTATGAATATGCAAGAAACAAGGAAAAGGGAGAATTTGACTTTTTGTATGAACCTTTTCTTGATGAGATACAATCTGCGGACATAGCCGCGCTTAATGCAGAGACAGTACTCGTCGACAAGGACAGTATGGTCGGAGGATATCCGAGCTTCGGTTCGCCTGTCAAAGTCGGAGAGGCAATCAGAAGAGCCGGCTTTGACGTTGTGTCCTGCGCCAACAATCACGCCCTCGACAGAGGAATCCAGGGAATCGATACTACAGTGGACTTTTATAAAGACGCCGAGATTACCTGCGTTGGAATACAGAGTAGCGGTGATGCCGAATATAAGCCATATGAGCTTATCAGCCGTAACGGTATGCGTATAGCACTTTTTTCCTATACCTACGGAACCAATGTCGGGGATATATCCGGGGATTATCCTAACGTGGTGCATTACCTGCCAAGAAAAGTTATGCAAGAGATAGGGAAAAATGAGACTGCTCCAGATGAAATGAAGAATCCGGCAGCAAACGAACAAGAGAGTAAATTGATAAGCGATATTCAAAGTGCTCGACAGGAGGCGGACTTTATCATAGCCTTCGTGCATTGGGGCGAAGAGTACAACAAAGAAGTGACTTCGGAGCAGAAGCATATTGCAGATCTCTTTGCGCAAGGCTGCGCCGATGTAGTGATCGGCACACATCCCCACGTTGTTCAGAAAACCGAGGCATTGGACAGACCCGATGGTGGCAAAATGCTTGTTTATTACTCCCTCGGAAACTTCCGTGCCGATCAGGCACAGAGCGAAGAAACCAAACGCGGCGCTGAAGCTGTATTCACAATCGCTCACACATATGACGGCGTTTCGCTCATTGACTATGATACTAAGGAGATTGATGCATACTGGAAGTGAGGATATGCCAAAATTCTGTAGATGCTATCTTCGATATTTATGGTAGAATTAATACGATATAGAAATTGAAAGAAGGATTAATATCTATGAAATTTTCTGAAATTCCATACAAACGTTTTGATATGGACGAAGTAAAAAAAGAATATGAGAGCCTTATCGAGAGCAGTAAGAACGCTGCAAGCGGTGAGGAACAGTTTGAGATTCATAAGAAGTACTATGAACTCAGCAGCGATATAGTTTCGACTATAAGAATCGGAAACTTCAGACATGACATCAATACAGCGGATGAATTCTATGCTGCAGAGAAAAAATATATAGATGAGCAACTTCCTGTTATTGAACAGCTTGAGAATGAGTATAAGAAAGTTCTTTTTAATTCTCCGTACAGAGCTTATCTTGAAGAGAAGATCGGCAAAGTTGCATTTAAGAATATCGAACTTTCTATAAAGTCGATAAGCGATGAGATACTGCCTCTTATGCAGGAGGAGAATGCTCTTGTCAGCAGATACGACAATATCATCGCGGCTGCAAAGATTCCTTTTAACGGAGAGATTTATAACATTTCTCTTTTGAGAAAGTTTCTTACAGACAACGACAGAGAAGTCAGGAAGAAAGCTTGGAAGGCTTATTCCGATTACTTCCTTACCGTTACGGATGAGCTTGACGAAATCTATGATAAGCTTGTAAAAAACAGAACGGCGCAGGCAAAGGCACTTGGCTACGAGTCTTTTGTTGAGCTTGGTTATAACAGAATGATCAGAAATTCTTACAGAAGAGAAGAAGTTGAGAATTTCAGAAAGCAGATAAAAGAGTCTTTTGTTCCTCTTGTATCGAAGATACATGAAGAGAGAAGAAAGCAGCTTGGCGTAGATAAGCTTAAATACTACGATCATGAAGTTTATATCAAGGGCGGCAATCCTTGCCCTATCGGAACTCCGGAAGAGATAATGAAAGCCGGACAGGAGATGTACAGAGAGCTTTCGCCTGAGACGGCAGAGTTCATCGACTTTATGATCGAGAACGAGTTTTTTGACGTGCTTGGAAGAAAGAACAAGAAGCAGGGCGGATACATGGAGTATTTGCCAAAGTACAAGGCTCCGATCATATTTGCCAATTTTAACGGCACCAGCGGAGATGTAGATGTTATCACACACGAGTGCGGACATGCTTTTCAGGGCTATGTGACAAGGAATGAAGAAATCCTTGAGAACCTTGATATAACTATGGAGACAGCTGAGATTCATTCAATGGCCATGGAGTATTTTACATACGGATGGATGAAGAAGTTCTTCGGAGATAAGGAAAAAGATTATCTCAAGATGCATATTGCGGATTCAATCTGTTTCGTTCCTTACGGCTGCATGGTTGATGAGTTCCAACATATCGTATACGACAACCCCGATATGACTCCGAAGCAGAGAAAAGAAGTATGGATGGAGCTTGAAAAGACCTACAGACCCGAGATGGATTATGAAGATGATCCGTTCCTTGGACAGGGCGGATTCTGGCAGAAACAGCTTCACATATTCGGACTTCCTTTCTATTACATCGATTATGTGCTTGCAAGCGTAGTTGCAATGCAGTTTAAGGTATGGATGGACAAGGACTTTGATGATGCGTGGAAGCATTATCTTGAGTTGTGTAAATTATCGGCAAAGGATTTTTATGAAAATGAACTCGCACAGGTTGGACTGATGAGCCCCTTCAAGGACGGAACAATAAGTAAACTTGCAAGCGAAATGGAAAGAGAGGCTCTTAAGTAATGACAGTTGAGAAAGTAAGCGTAGAAGATGCGGCTGAGCTGCTTAAGATTTATGCACCTTACGTTGAAAAGACAGCGATTTCTTTTGAATATGAAGTACCTTCACTTGAGGAGTTTGAGGGAAGGATAAAAAACATTTCTTCAAAATTTCCGTATATCAAAGTAGTTGAGAACGGAGAAATTCTCGGATACGCTTATGCGACAAGCTTTAAGGGCAGACGCGCGTATGACTGGTCGGTAGAGACAACCGTTTATGTCAGAGAGGATGTGAAAAGAAAAGGAGTGGGAAAGCTTCTTTACAGCACACTTGAAAACTCTTTGAAGGATATGGGCGTTTTGAATCTGAACGCCTGCATAGCGTATCTTTCCGGTGATAAAAAAGATGACAATCTTACAAACGACAGCTACCATTTTCACCAAAAGCTGGGATACAATCTTGTCGGAACATTCCATGACTCCGGTTACAAATTCGGAAAGTGGTACGACATGATCTGGATGGAGAAGATGTTGGGAGATCACACAGGAAATCCCGGTGAAGTGAAATTCGGAAATTGGGACATAAAGAATGCATGAAAATATGATGTTTGTTGATACGCTTGAGGTGCCGGAACTTGAAATTTACAACGTTCTGTCGGAGAACAGGCTGTATCACATAAATGAGCCGGATGAAGGTCTTTTTATCGCGGAGAGTGCGATCGTCATAGGACGCGCGCTTGATGCTGGATATGAGCCGTTTTCCCTCCTGGTTGCAGAGGAAGAACTTGATAGGGAAGCAAAAGACATAATAACAAGATTAAATGATTTTCCCCTTTCAAAGATATATGTTGCCAAGGAAGAAGTCCTCAAGCAGATCACGGGATATAACATTACAAGAGGCATTCTTTGCGCGATGAAGAGAAAAAAGTTAAAGAGTGCGCAAGAGATCTGCAAGGATGCGAAGCGCATCGCGGTTCTTGAAAATGTTTCAAATCCAACCAATGTCGGCGCGATAATGAGGAATGCGGCGGCACTTAACATGGATGCGGTTCTTTTTACAAAAGGAAGCAGCGATCCGCTATATAGGAGGGCTATAAGAGTCAGCATGGGAACTGTTTTTCAGATTCCGTGGACATTTCTTTCGCAGGGAAAAGAGCTTGAGGAAATTGCCGGAATGGGATTTAAGACCGTTGCGCTGGCACTTAACGATAATACGCTTGATATCGATGACAAGAGACTTGCTGAGGAAGAAAAACTTGCGATATTTCTTGGCTCTGAAGGCTACGGCCTGAAACCTGAGACTATCAGATCTTCGGACTATTGCGTTAAGATCCCGATGGCACACGGAGTGGATTCTCTTAATGTCGCGGCGTGCAGTGCCGTTACTTTTTGGGAGCTACAAAAGAATAAATAACGGAGGATGCAATATGGATTACAACAAGAGATATGATGAATGGATGTCACATCTTTCAGAGGAAGATCCACTTAAGGAAGAACTTTATAAGATAAAAGACAATGAAAAAGAAAAGGAAGAAAGATTTTATCAGGATCTTTCTTTCGGAACAGCGGGACTACGTGGAAAAGTCGGTGCCGGAACGAATATGATGAACTTCCTTACCGTTGGAAAAGCCTCGCAGGGAATTGCCGATTATATAATAAAGTGTGGAAAAGAAGCTATGGATAAGGGCGTAGTTATCGCGCACGATCCGAGACATTTTTCAAAAGAGTTTTCACATCTTGCTGCGGGAATCTTTGCGGCAAACGGAATAAAAGTATATACATTCCCCGATCTCAGACCTACACCTGAGCTTGCTTTTATGATCAGAAGACTTAAAACAGTTTCGGGAATCAATATTACAGCGTCTCACAATCCGAGAGAATACAACGGATATAAGGCATACTGGGACGATGGATGCCAGGTTTCAGCAGAGGTCGCTGACGGAATGACTGAGATGATCTCCAAGGTTGACATCTGGACCGGAATCAAGAAGTCTGATTTTAACGAGGGCGTTGCAAGCGGAAAGATTGTTGTTCTCGGAGATGAGTACGACAGAGAGTACCTTGATAAGATTGAAGGAATGGCAATTCATGAACATGATGAGCTGGATCTTTCGATTCCTCTTGTTTACACACCTTTAAACGGCTGCGGTTCCATACCGTTCAGACAGATGCTTAATGACAGAGGATTTACCAATTGGAAGATCGTTCCCGAGCAGGAACATCCGGATCCTGATTTTACAACCGTGGGATATCCGAATCCGGAAGATCCAAAGGCGTTCAAGTTAAGTGAACAATATGGACGCGAGTTTGGTGCCGAGCTTCTTATGGCGACAGATCCTGATGCGGACAGATTCGCTATTGAGATAAGAGATGACAACGGCAATTATGTGCCTCTTAACGGCAATCAGACGGGATATCTTCTCGTTAATTACATCCTTGAGGGACACAAGACCGCGGGCACACTTCCCAAGAAGGGCGCTATGGTAAAGAGCATCGTTACTTCAACTCTTTCAACCGTAATGGCCAAGGCATACGGCGTTGAAATGTTTGAGACTCTCACAGGATTTAAGAATATTTGCGGAAAGATTCCGTATCTGCACGAAAACGGATATACATATCTTTTTGGATATGAGGAGTCCGTAGGATATGCGGCATGTGAGGATATCAGGGATAAAGACGGTATCTCTGCCGGAATGCTCGTTGCGGAGGCTGCGGCATATTATAGAAAACAGGGCAAGACACTATTTGATGTATTGCAGGAAATATATGCAAAATACGGATTCTTTGCAGAGGATGAACCCAATATTATACTCGAGGGAATTCCCGGAGCGCAGAGAATACAGCGCATGATGAAGTGGTTTAGAGAGAACATCCCCACAGAAGTTGCGGAATCGAAGGTTAGCAAAGTTATAGATTATCTCGGGGGATATGAGGATATTCCACCGCAGAATGCGATCAGGCTGTTTCTTGAGAACGGTTCGTGGTTTGCGATAAGACCAAGCGGAACGGAGCCTAAGATAAAGTTCTATTTCTATTCAAACACAGACTCGAGAGAGAATGCACTCAATGTCAACAAAGCCATAAAAGAAGAGGTTTTTGCGCTTATTAACTCAGTAAAATAAGTTATGAAAAATTGATATATTTTTAATGTATAATTGTTTACTCGTGTGCTATCATAAGTAAATAGAAAGCTGTGAGGTGCATTGGATGGAGAAAAAATATAACAATTCACTTAGATACAGAGTTATTTGGGTATGTCTTGTTTTTATTGTTATTCTTTGCGTGGCACTTGGCACGATAAGCTTCATGATATTTAGAAATACCATGCTTGATGAGTATAGGACAAGGCTTACTTATGTTGTTGATTATACATTGAAAAATATAGATATTGAGGACCTTGAAGAACGTATTAAGACAAAAGAGTATTCTGATACGTTTAATAATCTTGTGAATCTTATGGGCAGGGTAAGAGAGAGCTACGATCTTGATTTTATCCTGCTTACGGTTCCTTGCAAGATTGATGACAGATATGACTGTATGCAGCTTGCATCCGGGCTTACCGAGCGTGAAAAGAGCGGCGAAGATCTTAAAGAAGATATTCCGGTTCCGTATCTCGGAGATATGATCGGATCTTTTCTCGGAGAAGAGCTTTGTGAGATTTCATATAATGTTATGAAGAATAACACGGGAATCAATTATACTACCGCTAAGAGTGAGTACGGCGAAGATTTTAGCGCAAGTGCTTCGATAAGAAATGCATCCGGTGAAGGAATTGCTCTTTTTAGCTGCGGATTCAGCACAATGGATATCTCGAATAACCTTAGAAAATACATCATAACCATGGCGGTGTGCGGTGTTGTTCTTGCCGTTATCTTTATCTTCGGAATGATATTCTGGCTTAATGAAAGAGTAATCGTACCTCTTCAGAAGATTGAACGCACAACGCGCGATTTTGCAGAAAACAGCCATTCACAGAAAAGTCCCGAACTACTTCTTATGGAGAATCCCGACATACACACGGGAGATGAGCTTGAATCGCTTGCCGACACAATTTTTTACATGTCCCAGGATATGAGGGAATATGCGGAGGATCTTATGAGGTCTTCCAATAAGATCCAGAACATGTCGCTTGAGATGACCAAGGTTAATGAGTTCGCACTTAGAGACGCTCTTACCGGTGTAAAAAATAAAGCGGCATATGATAAAGTAGAAGTAAGACTTAACTCCGATATCATCACTCAGACTGCACAGTTTGGTATGCTGATGATAGATATAAACTATCTGAAAAAGATAAATGACACCTTCGGACACGAAGCAGGCGATCTTTATATCAAGAATATGTGCACACTTATATGCGATACCTTCGAAAATTCACCTGTATTCAGGGTGGGCGGAGATGAGTTCGTTGTGCTTCTTGAGAATAAAGATTTCAACCACAAAGACGAGCTTATTGATTCGCTTAAGAGTCACATGGAAGAGCTTCAGAACAATAAGAGCCTGCAACCGTGGGAGAGACTGTCGGCTGCCATCGGACTTGCTATATTTGATGAATCTATGGATGACGATGCGGACAGTGTACTTAAGAGAGCTGACAGACTGATGTATCAGAATAAAAAAGATATGAAGGCTGTTAGAACATAAAAACACAAAAGAAAGGCATAAGTTACACAGGATATGAAAATTGTTGTTGCAGATGTAGACAGTGTCGGATCTGACATGGACTACAGTATTTATGATGAACTCGGAGAAGTGTCCTACTACGGGGACAAGATTACCGATGAGAATGCAAAGGAGAGACTTGAGGGAGCGGAGATACTGCTTATCAATAAGAGTGCTATAACCGAAAAGGTTTTAAATGATGCTCCCAATCTTAAACTTATATGTGAGTTTGCGACAGGCTTTGACAATGCAAATATTGAAGCATGTAAAAGACATGGCGTAAAAGTGGCAAACGTAGTCAATTATTCAACAGCTTCAGTTGCCCAGCATACCTTCGCATTACTGTTTTATCTTATGGAAAACTCACGCCATTATGATGAATTTGTAAAAAGCGGCGGATATGCAAACCAGCCGCATTTTTGCTGTCTTGATATTCCATTTGAGGAACTTGACGGCAAAGTATACGGAATTGTAGGAATGGGAAATATCGGAAGAAAAGTTGCCCGGATCGCAACTGCTTTCGGAGCAAAAGTAATTTTCTATTCCGCTTCCGGAAACAGCACATGCACGGAATACGAGAGAGTATCGTTTGATGAGTTATTATCACGTTCGGATGTGATTTCTCTCCACTGTCCTTTGAGTGACAAGACAAGAGAACTCTTCAATAAAGACGCTTTCGCAAAGATGAAGAAAAACGCAATCCTCATCAACGTTGCAAGAGGCGCTGTTGTAAACGAAGCTGACCTCTGCGAAGCACTTGAGAACGGCGAAATAAAGGCAGCAGGCCTTGACGTTCTCAATCCCGAACCCATGGCCAAAGACTCACCGCTCCTCAAGATTCATGATAGCGGAAAGCTTTTTATCACTCCACATATGGCCTGGGGCAGCACAGAATCCAGACGCAGATGTTTGGAAGAGGTAAAGAAGAACATCCAAGCCTTCATGGCCGGAACTCCTCGCAATATTGTGAATTAATATTGTGCGCTGAGATTATGCAAAGGGAAGCATGTACAATATTTTGCGCTTTTTTGTGCCACGGAGATGAAACCAATAAAAAAAGGGTGCCTCTGCACCCATTTTTTATGTTATGGTTTCATCGCAGTGTCCGGCACAATTTGCGCAAAAATTGTACATATTGCCGCCGTTACCGCAGTATCGACCTTTTTATCGTCCCCTATTCACATAAGTTCAACCGGCTCCCCGGAGAAATCGGCTTTTCCGTCGTTGTACAGAGTGCGCACGAAATCGATGGCTCTTTGGCCGGACTTCTCGATAGGAATGTTCTGGTCGTAGACATATTCAAGTCTGTCACCGCTTGTAAGAGTGAAATTTATCTGCGTTCCTACAATTTTGCCTTCTCCTATATCCATGGGTTTTACTTCTACTGCACATACATCTTTGATTACACCTTCTCCAAAAAGTACTAACATCTAAAAATCCCTCCTTATTGCGGCTGCGTTGCCATTTGCTATAATCTATATTTTACCACTATACTAACGAAAATACGATATTCTTTGATTATTTATCCAAATATGTTATACTTAAAGTTGTGTTTACATAGAAATTGTTATAGGGTACGGAGATAGACATTTATGCGTTTAGGGAAAAAATTAGTATCTGCGATTGTTGTTCTGACAATGAGTACAACTGTTCTTACAGGATGTACATCTTCTAAGAAGGCAATTACAGAAACCGCAGAACAGTTTTTGGAGATAGTACAGAGTGGTTCAACTGAAAATATTGAAGCGTATGCAAGTGCGGGAGTTTTGGAAGGTGAGTTTGTTCGTACCTTTGACTCTACTTTTCTTACAGATAATCTTAAGTCGGGTATTGAATCGGATAAGCTTGATGAAGCAACAGCTCAAAGGCTTGATAATCTCTGTGCCAGCCTTTCGAATATGATAACAGGTTATGAGATTAAGTCTGCTACCGTTAAAAAGGGTGTAGGTACTGTAATTGCTTCGGTAGATACAGGATTTCCGCTTAATGTAATCGGCAGTGAGGATGCTTCGGCAAGAATCGGTGTTAAAGTTGATGCTTATAAGGAAGCAAATCCCGATAAGATCGATAATTCTGATCCTGAAATTGCCAAGCAGGCATATAATGATTTGATCAATCTTGTTTTGGAAACATATGAAGATGTAATATCTGAGAGCTCAGAAGAAACCTATATCTTTGTATTCACAATTACAAAAGACCCTGATTCACATGATTGGTCCATTACTGAAATTCAGGATTACGACAGTGCAGCAAACGGCAAGGTAATAGCTGAGACAAACACAGAGGTTGATACATCGGAAGATGAAGAGCAGCCGGCAGATGAAGAAGCACCTGCTGAGGACGAGAACGCAGAGAACGCGGAAGAAGCTCAGCCGGAAGAAACAAACACAGAAGCTGAGGGGGATGCTCAGAATACTGATGTAGAAGAAGTAGATCTTTCAATTGACTGATTAAGTGATATAAATAAAAGTCCTATGCTTAGTGAGCATAGGACTTTTATTCTTTTATAGAATCATCCATTATAATTCTCCATTTTTAATGGCGAATCATCTCTTTCCGAGACAACCCTGATTTTTCAGTTCTATGAGCAGATCAAAAACATCCCCTAACGGTAAGCCGGTAATATGAGCTACTTTCTCGGGATCCGGATAAAACTCGTCTTCACAATCCTTTCTGATGCAGTCCAGAACTTCATTTCTTAAGTCTAATGTAGCTGTCATACACGTGATTCCTCCTTTCATAAATAGTCAGATAATTTTATCGGTGTGTCTATCTGTTACTAAATATTATATCGGAAAAACGTATAAAAAGTTAATTAATTTGTGTTAAAAAGTATGAAAATTTAATAAAATGAGGGCAATTCCTTTTTTTGCCGGAATTGCCCTCGTTTCAAGTTTTTTATCTTGTTGCGTTGATTTCGCGAAGCTTGTTTGCCTGATCTGAGATATCAACAAGAATTGCTTTAAATGCATTGAATTTCTCTGTTGCTTCATCGGATGCCTTTGCACCTTCATGTGAAAGAGAAGCAACCTCCTGGCTTGTTGCCGAGAGAGTAGAGATGCTATCGTTGATCTCGTTTGTTGAATCGGCAATTGATTTCATTCCCTCTGCGATGTGAGAGAAGCGTGTGATCATTCCCGATACGTTGTTGTTAATGCTGTTGAAGCTTTCACCTACAGACTCGATCATCGCGTTCTGCTTATCAACTGTTGTAACAGTGTCATCTATACTGAACATTGCCTTCTGAACATCTTCGTTAAGCTCGTTGATGATGTTTGTGATCTCGTTGGAAGCCTTGTTTGTCTCTGCGGCAAGTTCGCGGACATTGTTTGCGACAACTGCAAAACCTTTTCCGGCTTCACCTGCACGAGCAGCTTCGATGCTTGCGTTGAGGGCAAGGAGATTGGTCTGTGTTGAGATCGCCATGATCGAACTTACGATGTTTTTGACTTCTTCGACCTTATCAATAACTGCCTGTGTTGCATCAACCGTTATCTGACTTGCTTTTGATACGTCCTGTGATTTGAGCTTAAGATCAGATATGATGTTTATACCTTCATCAATTACTGTCTGAGTGCTTTCTGAAGCCTCGGTCATTTCGATTCTGTCTTGCTCTGTTGTAGATGTCTTTTCCTGGATTGACTGAACCTTCTCGGCCTGTTTGATAATGGACTGCGATGTGTTCTCCATGTTTGTTGCGATGTTCTGCATTCCCGACTGCTGTGATTCAAGGATTTTCTGAAGTGAATCAAGATCGTCCTGAGAAGCGTTGAACAGCTCGGTAATCTTGTTTGCAATGTCTGCCATGTTGTTTCCGGCATCAAGTGTCTTTTTCGCGGTCTGACTCATTAAAAGTCTTTTTTCATCGATAAAATTCTTCTGAAGAGAAACCGTCATGATGCATGATATAAATGAGAGTATCAGTGTAGCTATCGCAGGAACCAGAATGTTATTCTGAAGTCCCGATGTGAGCAGGTTGGTGATTATCGATATTATAAAAGAAACTGAGATAATACCGACTCCGGTACCGCAGAGAGCTACGTTTGAGTAGAGTGTACTGCAGATGAGTATCGGAAGTCCGAATGCAAAATATGCAAGATCGTTTCCTGCAAGAACAAGAGTGAGATAGAATACGCTAACTCCGCACATTATCAAGACTGCACCTGTTTTTTCTTCGCAGAACTTGAAATTACCGATAAAGATGATGATCAAACTGACTACGGCACTTGCAAATATGACCGCCTTTCCGATGTCAAAACCTTTGGTGATTAGCGATAACAGAGTTAATACGATTCCTGTTACTACCGTGATGATACTTACGTAAAAACTGTTTGCGTTTGCGCGCTTATACTGCTGAGCGTCCATGATATGCCTCCGTAGAAATGGATATAAATTTTTAGAACAATGGAAAGATTCTATCACAAAAACGTTTGCATATCTAGAGTAAAACCTACAGTATATCTGGATAATCGGTTTTTTTGAGTCGTGAAATATGCTATAATATGCAATTAGTAATAGTCAGTTGGAGGAATTTGCTTATGCTATCTGTAATAATTCCCGCATACAATGAAGAGGAAATGATAAAAAAGACATCCGAAACAATATCAGGAATATTGGATGAGGAGAATATAGATTTTGAGCTTCTTTTTATTAACGACGGCTCAAGTGACAACACATGGAAAGCGATTGATGAAGAATCTGCCCGCAATAAAAGAGTTAAGGGTGTTTGCTTTTCAAGAAACTTTGGAAAAGAATCCGCTGTCTTTGCGGGAATTGCCGAGGCTTGCGGAGATTGCTGTGTGGTTCTTGACTGCGATCTTCAACATCCGCCGGAAAAAATCGTTGATATGTACAGACTCTGGGAACAGGGTTATGAGATAGTCGAAGGCGTTAAGGCAAGCAGGGGGAGAGAGTCTGCCATGCATAAGTTTGCGGCAAAGAGCTTCTACAATATCATGAGTGAATCTGTCGGTTTTGATATGTCCAGAGCTTCTGACTACAAGCTCCTCGACAGAAAGGCCATGAACGTACTTCTTAATATGAATGAAAAGAATGCTTTTTTCAGAGCGCTTTCATCATGGATTGGATTTAAGAGCACCGAAGTAGAATATAATGTCAGAGAAAGAGAAGCGGGTGAATCAAAGTGGAGCACCAAATCTCTTATAAAATACGCAATCACGAATATAACATCTTTTACATCGGCACCGCTTCATCTCATTACAATATCAGGATGGATTGTTGCCCTGTTGGGATTTGGCTTCAGTGTTGAAGCTTTGTACAGACACTTTTTTATAGGCAATGACCAGCCCGGATTTACAACACTTATAGTCCTGGTTTGCTTTACATCGGCCATGATCATGATAGGCCTCGGAATCATAGGTATATACATTTCCAAGATTTACGATGAGGTTAAGGGAAGGCCTCGTTACATAATTGATAAAACCACATACGAAAAATAAACGAAATTTTGAAAAAATCTTGGTAAAAATCCGCTATTTAGGGTAAAATGTAATTGAGCGGATTATGTCTTTTTTGGAGGAGAAAGGAGACAGGCAATGTTAGCTACTTTAATTCCACTGTTCGACGATAAAATGTCTGTTTGTGCATATTCTGTGTTTGCGCGTAAAGATAACCACTTTTTGAATCCTGAAATGGAGGGTGGAGCGCGATACGACGGTGCAGGAACGGTCCATGAACTGGAAGTTGTAAGTAGTATGGGGATGTCTATGTTATCCGGGGGAAAAGAAGTATTTGTTCCGGTCAATCAGTTTTCTGTGTTCGCAGAAATATCGCTTCAGTGCACAGTTCCCGCAAATAAAGTTGTTCTCCTTATGGATAACAGTATCACACCCGAGCCCCATTACGTTAAGAGGGTGAAGGAACTCAAAATGCAAGGATACAAACTTGCTATCAGAAAACTTCCTATTTCCGGTTTTGAACCCTATAAAGAAATCCTTAATCAGTGCGATTATATTTTGCTTAATCATGCAAAAATCGATATAGAGAAAGCCAAGATCTATTTTGGAAAAGTTTATCCGAAAATCAAGCTGTGCGCGGTGAACGTCGATACTCAGGAACAGTATGACATGCTTATCTCGCACGGAGGATATGACCTTTACGAGGGTGGATTCTTCAGAATGCCCGTGCGTGAGTCTGAGACTGAGGTTAATCCTCTCAAAGTAAATTACATAGAACTTCTTAATGTCGTTAATGCTCCGGACTTTGATCTTACTGACGCTGCGGATGTTATCGGCAAAGACCCCGCGCTTACAATCTCACTTCTTGAGATAGTAAACCGAATGGCACTTAATTCCGAGATCACATCCATCAGGCACGCAACAGCCATGCTTGGTCAGAAAGAGTTAAAGAGATGGATAAATACCGCTGTGACAAAAGAGCTTTGCGCAGACAGGCCGACTGAGATAACAAGGCTTGTAATGATAAGGGCTAAGTTTGCGGAGAATCTTGCAGAGAGTTTTGAGCTGGCTCTGATGGGACAGGAGCTCTTTATCATGGGATTGTTCTCTGCTATAGATATAATGCTTGGCAAGACAATGAAGGAAGCTCTTGATATGGTACTTGTTCCAAAGGATGTCAAGCTCGCGCTTCTTAATAATGAAGGAGATTTCGCACCTGTTCTCAATTTCATAAGGAGATATGAAGATGCGGACTGGACCGAGATTTCAAGACTGATGGTCCTTGGAAATATGGATATGACAAAGGTTTACGATGCCTATCTGTCAGCACTCAGATGGTATAGAGATCTTTTTCCTGTAAGACAGTAACCGGATGATAGCTTTGTGCAACGGGGTGACTTTATGGTCGGTACTGAAGTGATAGGCAGTAGTGCCTTCAATTTATCCGCCCTAGTGATCAGCGTTACGTGCATTGTTTATAAACTGATCATCAGAGGTAAGGTAAAGCTTAAGAATTGGCTTTTCATTGCCTTCATAATGATAATCGCCATTGATTCCTTTTCGGGGATCGTGGAGCAGTTTTTAAGATACAGTAGGCTTACGTTTGAAACTAAGCTTATAATTGGTCATGCAAATCTTTTCGTGTATTTTCTTACACATTTTGCAATGGCGCCTATTTTTGTGTATTACATAGTGATGGAGTGCGGAGTTCAGCACAGGTTTACGGGGAAGGTACGTCTTTATTTAGGCATACCTTTTATTTTTATGGAGCTGCTGGTTCTTATAAATCCGCTCTTTGATATCGTTTACGAGATAGATGACAGCATGAGCTACATAAGAAGAGGCGGCGTCTACGTTGCTTATGTAATAATAGGTTTCTACACTGTTTTTTCTATAATCGTTCTGTATCTCTACTGGAGCGTCCTTAATAAACTCAAGAAAATAGCTATCATATATTTTTATATACTTGCGATTGTGGGAATAGCGGTTCAGATGATCTGGCCCAATGTCACGTGCGAGCTTATGTGCGAAGCAATCGGCGCGATGGGCATTATGATCATGCTTGAAGGTGATGATGACAGAAAAGATTTTTCGACGAAGGCGCTTAACAGGAATGCTTTCATTACCGATATCGGCAATTATTTCAGATATGGCAGACAGTTTAACACCATATGCGTGAAAATCTTAAACGGCGATATTCTGAGGAAGATATCGAGTCATGAGAACTATGAAAAGATACTTTCACATGTCGCCGGTTATCTTGGTGATGTGAATAAGAAATTCGAAGTATACCGCGTCGGAATCGAGTGTTTTTTCCTTGTGTGCCCTGATATCACGGATGCTTATGCAAGGGGGATCGCGGACGAAGTATTCTTTAAACTCGGAAATAGCATTATGCTTGACGGAAGCAGCGTGCAGTTAAAGACACTGGTCATTCAGGCATCTTCACCTGATAAGTTTGAAAATCTCGATAACCTGCTTCTTTTGTCGGACACGGATATTGAGGCCGATAAGGGAAGGCCCATTTACTGTGATGAACTTGGCTTTGTTATAAGAAGGGCGGACGTTGAAAAGGCAGTTAGAAGAGGAATTGAGAGTTCGAGCTTCAGGGTCTTTTATGAGCCTATCTATACGAAGGAAGATCTGTCTATCTGTGCGGCTGAGGCTGTTCTTAAGTTCAATGACAAGGAACTTGGTGAAATATCCAAGGATGAATTCATTCCCATCGCGAATCAGACGGGAACCATAGAAAAACTCGGCCTTTTCATGATCGAAGAAGTCCTGTATTTCATCGGCGGCGGAATCATTGAGGAGATGGGGATTGAGTTCATATGCATCAAACTTACGTCGGCGCAGATAATCAAGACAGATTTCGTTGCTCAGGTAAAAGAGCTCTTTTCCAGATACGGGGTTAAACCCGAGAACATAGTGTTTGGCATAACGGAGAATGCGGCAGTCACGGACAAAAATCTGATATATCAGGTAATCTCAGACCTTGGCGATATGGGAATCAGGTTCTATATGGATGAGTACGGAACCAGTTTTTTTGGCATGCAATCGTCGACTTCGTATCTCTTCGAGGGAATAAAGGTCAATGCGGGACTTCTGATCGAGTCGGATTCATCGGCTCAGAGAAAACTCATACTCGAAAACCGTCTTTCCACAATGAATCAGACGGGTAAAAAAATTGTTATGGCTTCCGTTAATTCAAAGGAGCTCGCAGAGCGCATCCAGAACGTAAAGGCAGATTACGTGCAGGGTAAATATTACTCGAGAGCGGTAAGTAAAAATGACTTCATTGCTATCCTAAAGGCTACGGAAACAGCCAGAATGGAGGAGAGACGAGCAAAGGCGGCCAATGAGGCAAAGAGTAACTTCCTTGCCAATATGTCGCACGAGATAAGAACTCCCATCAATGCAGTTCTTGGAATGAATGAGGTTATCTTAAGAGAGTGTACGGATGAGAAAATCCTTGAATATTCTAGAAATATCGAGAGTGCGGGAAAGACTCTTTTGTCACTTATAAATGATATCCTTGATTTCTCCAAGATCGAAGCGGGCAATATGGAGATCAACGAGAGAAACTACGAGCTGAGCTCCGTGCTCAACGATGCTTATAACATGATATATTTTAAGGCTATGCAGAAAGCGCTTAATCTGATATTTGAGGTAAATGAGGAACTTCCCGACAGCCTTTGCGGCGATGAGATGAGACTTAGACAGATTATTGTAAATGTCCTTAACAACGCCGTCAAATATACCGCTGAAGGAAGTGTTACTTTGAAAATCAGGGGAGAAGAGGTCTCGGAGGACAAAGTAAATCTTTTCATAGATATCATCGATACGGGAATAGGAATCAAACAGGAGGATATTGAGGATCTTTTTGCTAAGTTTAAGAGGCTTGATGTTGATAAGAACAGAACTATCGAAGGAAGCGGACTGGGGCTGGCAATCACAAGCAATCTCCTTAAGCTGATGAACGGTTCTATAGAAGTTGAGAGTGAATATGGCAAAGGATCTGTATTTAAGATTGTTCTTCCGCAGAAGAAAGTGGGAGATGTGAAGATCGGAAACTTCAAGAACAAGATCGCGGAGCTTAACAAGATACACAAGAAATACAGAGTTAAGTTTACGGCGAAAGATGCCAATATTCTTGTTGTTGACGATACGCCCGTAAATCACGTGGTTATGAAGGAGCTTCTTAAGAATACGCTCGTCAATATAGATACAGCAAGGAGCGGCGCTGAGTGTCTTAAGATGCAGAAACTGAAAGAATACGACATTATTTTCCTCGATTACAGAATGCCCGGCATGGACGGCGTTGAAACGCTTCATTTCATAAGGGAAGACGAAGAGAGCAAGAACAGCTTCACTCCTATAGTCGTACTTACAGCCAATGCGATATCCGGGGCAAAAGAAACTTTTATAAGCGAAGGATTTACGGATTATCTGAGTAAGCCTGTTGAGAGTGATAAGTTGGAAGAAGCGCTCATAAATTATCTGCCCGAGGAAAAGATTGAATATAACCCTGAAGAACCCGAGAAGACTGAGGGTGAGGAAAAAACTTCGGAAAACAATGAGTTTAAGGATTATGTTTCGGGGCTTACGCAGATAAAGTCGGATGTGGGGCTTAAGAACAGCGGAAGCGAAGAGAGCTATTTTAATATTCTGAAAGTGTACTACGATTCAATTGAATTTACGAAAGCAAATATTGAGAAGGCGTACGAAGATAAGAACTGGAAGGATTACACGAGCTTTGTACATTCGCTTAAGAGTACGAGCAGAGCGATCGGAGCGACTATATTATCTGATATTGCGGAAAAACTTGAAAATGCCGGAAATATCGGCGATACGATGTATATCAAGGAACATCATTCGGAGCTTCTTAACAGGTACCTTCTTGCAGAGTATGAAATAGCCGGAGTGCCGGGGATTGCAGGTGATGAAGTGAAGGAAGAGACAGGCGAAAAAATTGATATTAAGGAATCTGAAATGAAAGATGCTTACGGAAGCATGGTTGAAGCTTGCAAGGGACTTAACTATGACACGATGGAGCTGATACTTGATTCACTTAAGGACTACAATCTTTCCGAAAAAGACATGGGAAATATCGGGAAGATAAAGGACTATCTTACAAAGCTTGATTGGGAAAGTATAGAGAAAATTGCACAGAATGAGTTGTAGACGGGAGCAAAGGAATGTTTGATAAAAAAATTCTTTTAGTCAGAAATGATAAGACGTTCATGGTGAATGCAATTAAGAAGAGCTTGTCCGATAATCATTTTGTTGTGGCCGAGTCATCATATTCAATCTCTGATATCAGTGCCAACAAGGAAGAGGCAAGTCTTGCGATTCTTTATACGGATTCTGATTTTGTGGAGCATCAGGATGCGATCATATACTTCAAGGATCTTTGCATTGAAGAGAATATGATCGTCATAATAATAGGCGATAACGATGCGTTCAAGTTTATCCACAGGTTTATACCAAAAGAGGACATTGCGTGTGAGCTTACGAGACCTCTCGATATGGATGAGCTGCTCGGTAAGATATTTATCGTTACCGACGATGAGTACATTCAGATGAAGAGAAAATGCATCCTTATTGTAGATGATGATTTCACTTATCTTCAGATGCTGAGGGAGTGGCTTAAGGATGACTTCAGAGTCGGAGTCGCAAACTCAGGCGCGCAGGCGGTTGCGTGGCTTGCTAACAACAAGGCCGATCTGATACTTCTTGATTATGATATGCCTGTAATAGACGGACCGAAAGTAATGGAGATGCTTAAGAAAGAGTCTTTTTCAAGTGGAATACCCATTATGTTCCTTACGGGAAAAAATGATAAAAAGAGCGTTACCGAAGTAATTGCTCTTAAACCTGCCGATTATCTTTTGAAGACTATAGACAAAGAAAAACTGTTGGAAACACTTAGGAACTTTTTTGATTCAAAGGAATAACATTATGATTGAAGGTAATCCAAACGGCGGACTTACGTTTTGTATAGCGGCGCTGATAGTCAGTTTAACAAGTATTTTTTGTGCGATAGTGATCAGGAAAAAGAAAAGTCTTAAGAACACTTTATTACTTGTGCTTCTTTTGATAGTTCTTTTTGATTCCTGTACAGGTATCGCTTCTTATATTGCCTATAACTATGATTTTCCTTATGCGATCAAGTTTTTTGTGTGTTATCTGAGTAAATATATTTACTATGCGACGCATTTCTTGATGATGCCCGTACTTTTGTATTACATAATCGTAGTTTGCGGTATTTTGCATCTTTTTTCTAAGAGATTCCGAGTTGCATTTGCAATTCCGATGGCTGTTCTTGAGACGGTTCTTTTCTCTAATCCCATGACACAACTTGCGTTTACGGCGCAATCCGACCTTGTTTTCCACAGAGGACCCGTCGTTTATGCGGCTTATATTCTGAGTGCGTTCTATTTTATCCTATGTGTTCTTTTGCTTGTGAGATACTGGAAGAGTATAAACCACCTTAAAAAAGGTGCAATGGTGTATTTTCTGTCGCTTGCGATCATGGGAGTCATCATACAGATGCTTTTTCCTACGATCACATGTGAGCTTTTGTGCGAGTCAATCGGACTTATGGGAATCATGATAATTCTGGAAAAAGACGACGACAGGGTTGATTCGGGAACGGGACTTTATAACAGAATGGCGCTGTTGCAGGATATCAAGAATTATATTGGTCTTAACAGGAGCTTTAGGACTATCTGCGTTCGTATAGAAAATGCGGATGCGTATATAAATATTACGGGATATGCGGATTTTGATTCGATAATAAAGCAGATATCTAAATATCTTTTTGATGTGGCGGATAAGTACGACGTGTATATAAGCGGTGTTGCCTGCTTTTATATTCTGTGTCTGGACGGGAATGAGAGCGAGAGCAATAAGCTTGCGTATGCGATAAGAGACAGGTTTGACAGAGGTTGGCTTCTTGAAGATAATCAGATGAATATCAATGCGCTCATAATGTGTGCGGGAACACCCGATATGTTCAATAGCGAAGAGGATATTCTGATGCTGTCGGAAGCGCATATCGAGGATACGGGAAAAAATCTTTTGATCGACCATGATCTTGATTTTCTTCTTAGGAAGATTGAGGTTGAAAAAGCTATTGTCCGCGGAATGAATGAGAATTATTTTAAGGTTAAATACAGGCCGATCTTTGATAAGAGCGGAAACAAGGTATGCGGAGCGGAAGCTCTTCTTAATCTGGACGATGCGGTGCTTGGCGTGATATCTTTCTCAGAGTTTATGGGAGTTGCCGAGAAGTCGGGATTTGCGGAAGAAATAGAGAACAGGATGATAGGTTCGATCCTTAGATTTGCGGGGGAGCTACTTGAGGAAAATCCGGATTGTATAAATTTCATCATGGTGCATACGGTGTCGGATAAGGTTATCAGTAAAGAACTTGTCGGAGTGGTGAGAGAGTATGCGAAGCAGTACAATGTCGACCTTTCCAAGATTGCGCTTGATATAAATGACAATGTCCTGTATGTTGAGACGGATTCCGTGGACTATGTAATAGAGAGGCTAAGCGAGGATGGAGTCAGGATCTTTATGGGAAATTACAAGAACGACTCAATGGGCGTAAGGTACGATATGCTTAGCGGATTTAACGGAGTTATAGTAAATATCAAGCACTTCATGGAGACAACCGGAGGCTCAAAGCGCGGCATTATACTAAAGAACAGAATGGATATGCTGAGGCAGATAAATAAGACCGTTGTGGTATCGGGAGTGGATTCTTTTGAATACTATGATAAGATGAAAGATATTTACGCCGACTATATTTTGGGCGACTATCTGTCACCGGCTGTATCAAAGATTGAGTTTGTGGAGATTGCAAAAGCGGGAAGAGTATGATATAAACTATAATACGTAAATTGTGTTTTTGTGAAATACGGATAGATACAGGATTTATGCCTCTTTGTCGGAAAAAAGTCTGACAAAGAGGTTTTTTGTCTGATATTTGTTACATATGATAATTTTTTTGATAATTATAGTATAATTCTGCGATTAATTATTGACATTCTGGTGCAAATATAATACTTTTTTTAAAAGAGCTTTAAAATTATTTTTAACATTTGCTTATAAGAGAAGGGGATTGATTTTAATGGATATAGTTTTGGCGATTCTGGCTGTTTTACCGGCAGCTGTTTTGTTATGTATTATCTACAAGGCGGACAAAGTCGAGAAAGAGCCTCTGGGACTTATGGCGGCAGTGTTCTTTTTTGGGGCGCTGACAACGGTAAGTGCGGTGGCTTTGGAATATTTTGGAATCCTTGTCCTTGATATGGTCTTTCCTAAGCAGAACGTTGTTTATCATCTTATAGAAAATTTCCTTGTGATCGGTGTGGCTGAAGAAGCAGGTAAATACTTCGTTTTAAAGAAGTGTACCTGGAATAATGAAGAGTTTAACTTTGCTTTCGACGGAATAGTTTACTCAGTGTGCGCATCTCTGGGCTTTGCGACGATTGAGAATGTTATGTACGTATTCCAGTTTGGATTTATGACGGGACTTATGCGCGCGGTACTTTCGGTTCCCGGACACTGCATATTCGGCGTGTTTATGGGCGCATATTACGGACTTGCCAAAGGATATGAGTGCAGGGGCAGGTTTGACAAGAGAAATGCCAATACACAGAAGGCGTTCTGGATACCTGTCGGACTTCACGGACTGTATGATTTTTGTCTTTCGACGGAACATACTCTTACAATGCTTGTATTTATCGGACTTGAGCTGTTCATGGTCATAAAGGCTATTTTATATGTTAAGCGTATTTCAACAAAGGATCTTCCGCTCAGACCGGGCATGATGCCGGGGCAGATGATGAATGGCGGATACTTCGGTATGAATCCCATGCAAGGACAATTTTATCCTATGCGGCAGCCGGTAGCGAACGGACAGTTTATGCAGCCTCAGTTCTATCAGGGGCAGCAGATGGCCGGAAACAGGCAGTTTATGCAGGGACAAGGACAATTCTATCAGGGGCAGGTTGTAAACGGACAGCCCATGCAGCCGCAGTTTTATCGTGAGCAGCAGTCTGTAAGGAATATTCAGCCGATAAATGCACGTCCCGTGCAGGAGGAAGAGGTACAACCTTCTGAGGATTTCAAGGTTATTCAGAGTTATGTGGGTTATGAAAACGGCCCCGCTACAGAGAAGTTAAGTGATGGAATATGTGACGGATTGACCAATCCGACACCCGTATTTTCCGTATCTGATTTCGATTGATAACAAAAATGTAAAAAAAGTGCTAGATAATATTAAAATTATCCGCTTTTTTATATACGAGTAATCAACTATAATGACATTGTCGAATAGACTATGTCATTATTTTTTTTATTTTAGGGAGGTAAAAAATGAAGAAGAAACTTATTTCGACACTATTAACAGTAGCAACAGTTGTATCAATGACAGCTTGTGGTGTATCAGCACCTGAGACACCCGCAGCACAGCCTGCAGCTGACGCACAGGCATCTGATGCACAGGCAGCTGACGCTCCGGCAGAGCCTGCTAAGGATGCAATCACACTTGTTATGGCTGAGGTTAACCCTCTTGATTCTATTTCAGGTATGACAGATGCAAAGTTCAAAGAAGAAGTTGAGAAGAGATCAAACGGATCAATCATCATCGATCTTCAGGCTAACCAGGTTCTTGGTGCTGAGCAGGACGTTCTTGATACAATGCTTGGTGGCGGCGGAACAATCGATCTTGCAAGAATTTCCGCTTTCTCACTTACAAGCTACGGCGGAGAGTCATCAATGCTCCTTTCACTTCCTTACACATTTGTAAGCCGTGAGCATTTCTGGAACTTCGCTACATCTGATCTTGCTAAGCAGTTCTTGCTTGAGCCCTCAGAGAACGGAAGCGGTGTAAGAGGACTTTTCTATGGTGAGGAAGGTTTCCGTCATTTCTTCACAACAAAGGAAATCTCAGGTATCGATTCTCTTAAGGGATTAAAGCTTCGTGTTTCTAACGACCCTGTTATGAACGGTCTTGTAGAAGGTCTTGGTGCTTCTCCTACAGTAGTTGCTTTCACAGAGCTCTATGGTGCACTTCAGACAGGTGTAGTTGATGGTGCTGAGCAGCCTATCGCAAACTATGCATCAAACTCATTCAACGAAGTTGCAGGCAACATGATCCTTGATGGACACACACTTGGTGCTATCCAGGTTATCATCACAGATGACGCTTGGAACAAGCTTTCAGCTGATCAGCAGGATATCCTTATGGCAGCCGGTGAAGAGGCTTCTAAGTACAACCGTTCAATCTCAGAAGAGAAGGAGAAGGAAGTACTTGAGCAGCTTAAGGCTAACGGAACAAAGATCACAGAAGTTGAGGATATCAAGCCTTGGCAGGACGCTGTTAAGAAAGTTGTTGAAGAAAACATAAAGGGCAAGGAAGACGTTTACCAGCAGATCCTTGATATGCAGTAATTTTTTACCACCTTTAGTTGTAACTTATCAATTTATTTTTTAACGCCGGCATGGGGAGGGTATCCCTTCCCATGCCCTTTTTAGAAGAAAAGAGGAATTATGGAAGGCTTTTTTAAACAGGTAGATAAATTCAAGGTTTTATATGACGTAACATATAAGATTATGCTTTTTATCTGCAAACTCTTGCTTATTGCAGATATCCTGATCACCTCAATGAGTGTTGCAGGAAGATATATTTCTTTCATTCCGGATCCTGCATGGAGCGAGGAGATTGTACTTACACTTATGGCTTATATGGCTGTATTATCTGCAGCTTTGGCCATCAGACGCGGTGCTCATATAAGAATGACAGCATTGGACGTTTACTTACCTAAGAAACTTATACAGGCACTCGATATCCTTAATGATATTTGTGTACTTGGCCTTGCAATCGTTATGATCGTGATTGGATGGGGGTATGCTTCAACAATCGGAGCGAAGGGATCATATGTTAGTATGCCTTCACTTTCAAAGTTTTGGTTGTATTTCCCAATTCCTGTAGCAGGTATTGCTATGTTTGTATTTGAACTTGAGGCAATTTACAATGATATCAAACGCATAGTATTAAAGGAGGGAAATAAGTAATGGCAGTAAATTCAACAGCTATTGCAGTATTGCTTGTGAGCTTTCTTGTAATGATTATGCTCAGATTTCAGATTGCTTATGCAGTGGCATTATCTTCACTTTTTTGTTTAATGTATCAGGGACTCCCTCTTACAAGCATCTGTCAGCAGATGGTTAAGGGAATCAATTCGTTTAGTATGATGGCAATTCCGTTCTTTATTACAATGGGATGCCTTATGGGTACCGGTGGTATTTCAGAGAAGCTTATTGCTTTGGCCAACGCTTGTGTAGGTTGGATGACCGGTGGAATGGCAATGGTTAATATCGTTGCATCATATTTCTTTGGTGGTATTTCAGGATCAGCTGCTGCTGATACTGCATCACTCGGAAGTATTCTCATTCCTATGATGGTCGAAGAAGGATATGATGATGATTTCTCAACAGCAGTAACAATTACATCATCATGTGAGGGACTTCTTGTTCCTCCCAGTCATAACATGGTAATTTATGCCATGAGTGCCGGCGGTATCTCTATAGGAAGCTTGTTCCTTGCAGGATATATACCAGGTGCGATTCTAGCAGTATCACTCATGGTTGGATCATATATTATTTCTAAGAAGAGACATTATCCCAAGGGAGACAAGTTCAGCATTGTTGGTCTCTTAAAGCAGCTTGGAACTTCATTCTGGGCACTTGCTGCAGTTATTATCGTAGTATTTGGTGTTGTAGGCGGTGTATTTACAGCAACTGAGTCAGCCGCTATCGCTGTTCTTTACAGCTTGATTGTAAGCGTTTACATCTATAAAGGACTCAACTGGAAGGGCGTTTGGAAGACATTGGAATCTTGTATCGATACACTTTCAATCGTACTTATCCTTATTTCTACATCAAGTATTTTTGGCTATTGCCTTACAACGCTTCATGTTCCTGCCATTGCAGCGAATATGATTGTGGGATTCTCAAGTAATCCTGTTGTTATTGCACTTTTGATCGATCTGATTCTTCTTGTACTTGGATGTATCATGGATATGGCTCCGATCATCTTGATCGCAACACCTATCCTTCTTCCTATTGCACAGTCAATCGGAATTGATCCCATACAGTTTGGTATCATGATCGTTCTTAACTGTGGTATCGGACTTTTGACACCTCCCGTTGGAGCCGTTCTTTTCATCGGTTCTGCTGTAGGTAAGGTTAAGATGGAGAAAGTAGTAAAGGCTACACTTCCTTTCTACATTTGCATGATCGTTACACTTCTCCTTCTTACATTTATTCCTGAGATTAGTATGTTCTTACCTAATCTTCTTGGAGCAAAATAAGGTGATTAATTATGGAATATCGTTACATATCTGATGTTAAGCCTAAGGATTTATGGTTTATAGCCATGATTCGTACATACAGATCACTCGCGGGGGTCGTAAATGTTGTATTTACAGTTGCGATGATCATGTTGTCGATTAGGTTTTGGGGAACGTCAGGACCATTTATCAGAGCACTGCTTATGTTTGGATGTATGCTGTTCCCGATTATCCAGCCTTTTCTAGTTTATTTACGGAGCATTAAACAGCTGGAGACACTTCCGGGAAGAGTAGAGCTTTTGTTTGATGATAACGGAGTTCATGTCAGCAGTGACGGGAAGCAGGAAGACATTATGTGGAATAAGATCGTAAATGCGATCAAACAGTCCAATATGATAATCGTCATGTCGGACAAGAGCCACGGATACATGTTGACCAATCGTATTCTCGGTGATGAAAAAGATGAGTTTTATGATTTTCTTTGTAAAAAGATCAGAAACTAACGAATATTAGAAAAATGATGACGGCAGCGCTATAATACTTTTATGAGTAAGTATAACGCTGCTGTCTTTGTAAAGATGAAAAACTTAAAAAACTTTTGGTATACGATCACAATCAAAAACAAAATATCACTTTTCACGGGAAGTGTATTTTTGACAATCCTGGTCGCAGTATTCTTTGATGCGATCCTGATCAGGCTGTTTATGATCGACGTTAATGACATAATGGAGGACAATTCCAGATGCGGTGAGATAATTACCGTTATCGACAGGGAGAAAGAATTGTTCGATCAATACGTAAACAGTACTACCAGTGAAAACGAGGATGCTTTTAAGCTTGCGATGAAGCAGACCAAGGCTGCTGTCTATGCGATTCCGCTTAATTATTCCAGATTGGGAGAAAACAGATATGCACAGCTTTTTTCGCTTCAGACCTGTTATGACGTTTATTGCGGATACAGAGATGAAGTCCTTAGCGGTAAATTACCGAGAAGAGACTATGTGAGCAGATTGTATGCCGTTTATAATATGCAGAATTATCTGCATACTTACGCGCAGCGATTTATAGACCTTACGCTTAAAGAGGGTAATGCCAAGTATAATGAGCTGTTACCGAAAGTTTTTATGGTTCCGGTGATTGCAGTAATAATGGGGATTTTGCTGTTTTCAACGGTACTTGAGATTTCAAGGATGATGAATAAATCTATTACTGAACCTGTGCTTAAGCTTGCGCATGCGTCCAGAAGGATTGCGGCAAATGATTTCGACGTGGATGATGTTGCCGCAAACAACAGGGATGAACTTGGTGAGCTGATCATTGCTTTTAACAAGATGAAATACGCGACAGGTGAGTACATAGGTGCTTTGGAGGAGAGAAGACAGGCTCTTGATAAGCTTCACGCAAAAGAAGTTGAGACTCTTGAAGCAGAGAAGCAGCTTGATGCAATGAATCTGGAACTTCTTAAGAACCAGATCAATCCGCATTTTCTTTTTAACACTCTTAATGTAATTGGTGGAATGGCCAACCTTGAGGGCGCATCGACGACTGAGGAGATGATAAGCGCACTCAGTTCGCTCTTTAGATATAATTTGAAGCATCAGGAGAAGGAAGTACTTCTTTCTCAGGAGCTTAAGGTTGCAGCCGATTACATGTATTTGCAGAAAATGCGTTTCGGGGAAAGAGTTAAGTATACGGTTGATTGTAGGGTGAACGCAGACAATGTAATGGTTCCTACATTTACATTGCAGCCCATAATCGAGAATTGTATTATTCATGGAATTTCACCGAAAGTTGAGGGCGGTAGTGTATCTGTTTTGGTTGGCAAAAAGGCTGACAAGCTTATAATTTCCGTCACCGATACGGGAAAGGGAATGGAACTTAGCCAGCTTAGGGAGATACGTGGAAGCTTGGGCGGAAAACAAACCAGTACCATGGGTATAGGCATGGGAAACATTTTCAGGAGAATAAAGGCTATGTATGAGGACGCGGATATGAGAGTTAACAGCGTCTTGGGAAAAGGTACACAGGTAATTATTATTCTTCCCTACCGTGCAGGAGATTCAATTTATACTCGAGGAGACTAAAGAATGTATAGAGTACTGATTGCAGATGATGAGCCTATTGAGAGACAGGTTATATCAAAAAAATTAAACGGATTTTTTAAAGATCAGATAGAGATATTTTTGGCGGCTAACGGAGTTGAGGCTGTCGAGCTGGTAAAAGAGAAGCATTGTCAGATCGCGCTTCTTGATATTTCCATGCCCGGAAAGAATGGACTTGACGCCGCAGAAGAAATCAGAACCTTTGATGAGAAATGCAGTATTATCTTTCTCACGGCTTTTGATGAATTCAGCTATGCCAAAAAAGCTATCGAAGTAAGAGCGCTCGATTATTTACTTAAACCGGGTGCGGACAATGAACTTATAAATGTATTGGAAGAAGCATTTTCAATCGCGGACAAATATGGAACAGAGGTAAAGAACGTAGATACTATAAAAAAGAGCACTCCTTCTTCAGGCTTTAATCTTGATGAAAAGGATTTCTCAAAGTCGGGAGAGATAGTGCGTGAAGCAAAAAAATATATAGACGAGCACTATAAAGAAGATATTTCACTACAAGACGTTGCCGGAGTTTTAGGGTACTCAGATGTATATTTCTGCAAACTTTTCAAGCAGAATTTCGGTAAAAGCTTTATAGTATATTTAAATGAACTTAGAATCAGCAAGGCAAAAGAATTTTTGGCAAATCCTGCTATCAATATCAAAGATATCAGTTCTGAAGCAGGTTACAGAGATGCCAATTATTTTGCGAGAGTTTTTAAGCGTATGACGGGGCAGACACCCAGTGAATACAGAAACGGAGTCATTGACTGATGAAAAAAAGATGGCCCATTGTGGCGATGATAGCATGCATAATTTTGATTATGGTCGCTGTCTTATTCTTTTTTAATAACAGAAAAGATAAAGCTAATTCTCCGGAATATGTTCTATTGTATGCAGAGAATCAGGCCGCAGATTATCCGACTACACTCGGAGGACAGAAATTTGCGGATCTTGTATATGAGAGGACAAACGGAAGGATAAAGATAATTGTAAAATATGACGCGGAGCTGGGAAGCGAATCAGAAGCGATAAACCAGATGAAATACGGCGGAATTGCTTTTGCCAGAGTATCACTTTCACAGCTGGCAGAGAGAATACCTTCGATGAACGTTCTTCTTATGCCTTTTCTATATAATGATTCGGATCATATGTGGAGAGTGCTTGAAGGAGATATCGGAGACAGGTTTCTTTTAAAGGCAGATGAATACGATCTTGTCGGACTTTCATGGTATGATGCGGGCGCCAGAAATTTCTACAGTAAAACAAAGCCAATCACCTGCATTGAAGATATAAACGGAATGAAGATAAGAGTTCAGGAATCTTCGATGATGGCGGATATGGTTGAGGCTCTCGGTGCTAAGCCTGTAGAGGTTGTATATTCTGAAGTATATTCGGCGTTTGAACAGGGATTGGTTGACGGAGCAGAGAATAACTGGCCGTCGTATGAGAGTATGAAGCACTACAAGGTTGCGGGGTATTATACGATCGACGAACACATAAGAGTTCCGGAGCTGCAGGTGTGTTCCAAAGTTATCTGGAACAAGCTCAGTGAAGAGGACAGGAATATAATACACGATTGTGCGCTTGAATCATCGGCGTATGAGAGGCAGCTTTGGAAGGATAGAGAAGAAAGCTCAAGAAAGATCGCTGTTTCCAACGGAACACAGGTTATCGAGCTTACTCCCGAAGAGAGAAAGAAATTCAGAGATGCTATGGCAAACGTCTATGAGAAGTATTGTGGTGATTATATGGACGTTGTGCGCAGAATAATGACATATTGATAATGAGAATGAGTGCTTATCTGTGTGCAAGTTTCCCGGCTATTGCAGTAATGCCGAGAAAAACGAAGACAATGGCTTCGAGCATCAGATAGGAGTTGTTTTTATAAAAAAGAAGAAGGATGGATATAACGGTTGAAACAAAGATCGTTATATTCGTCTTTTTTTTGAATATATCGTTTTCAAAGTCGTCGACAGTCCTGTTTGGGTGATCTACAGGACCTGTAAGGAGAATCAGGGCTGAAAAGAAATGGTAGATCGAAAAAGATATAAAGAGCGGGAGAGTAACATATTTTACCGCAAGGAGTGTTACGGTAAGGATAAGGCAGGAAGCTATGTAGCACGCGAAGTAGCTACTTAGATGAAGCCCCCCTCCAAACGAACGCATCGGGATGAAGATCAGAAAAAAGAAGAGACACGGGCGCAGCATACCAAGAAAAAGAGCTATGATTATACTTGTCAGGGTGCTCAGTGCAACTTCAAGGAAGCACACAAAGCCGTAATTGTATATATCATAATCTTTTTCTTCGATAACGCCTTTATTTAATATATAATCTGTGAGTCTCTTTGATATGTAGTCCATAAAGAAATCCCATTAACCAATCAGGTTTATTCGGTGTAGTTGCCGTCGCCTATCATCTCGACTATCTTTCGTCTTACTTCTTTTTGCCTGTTTTCGCTGATCTTCAGACAGAATTCGTTATTGCCGTAATTTATCGTCATGCTGCTGTAATTCATGCGGCATACATATTTGTAATTAACAAGATAAGACTGGTGGATCCTAAAGAAATACTGACTTGAACTTTCGAGTTCTTTTTGGATATCGTTTAATTTGCCGTAGAAGATATCGCTTGTACCGTCGTTTAGATGAATCGTTATCACGCGATTCTTGCTTTCGAAGTAAACGATATTGCCTATTGAAGTTTTTTTCACCTTCCTGTTATAGGTGTACTGAAAATAGCCCTCGGCTTTGTCGATTCTGGTGAGAGCCTGAGAGAAGTACTTTTTGAATATTTTCTCGTCTATCGGTTTTGATAGAAATCTGAAAGGCTCGACTTCAAAAAGTTCCTTGAGATAGCTTTCGTAGTTTGAAACGTAGATTATGAGCGAGTCCTTGTCTATCGTACGGATCATGCGGGCTGTGGTTATTCCGTCCAGTTCTTTCATCTCGATGTCGAGAAAGATTATGCTGTAGCGGTCGCCTTTAATGATGCTACGTGCAAGTGGGGAACCGTCGTAGAAAACATCAATCTCGGGGCGTATTCCTCTTGCAAGGCACTCACCGTTTAAAAGCGTTTCAATTTTGCCGGAAAGCTTTACATCGTCATCACAAATTGCAATCTTAATCATATCCTACCTCCAAAAATCGGGTAAAAATTCAAAGTAAGTAACAAAAGTGCAGGATTGGTAATCATTATTCAATATTGTCTAAGAAAGTATACATTTTTTTTCTGAAATATGCAAAAACCGCGATTCTTACATGAAAGGCCGTAAATATTACAAATTGGAAAAAGCCCGTTGTTTTTATGTTATGATTTATAACAGGTGGTTTTATAAGGAAAGAAGGGGCTTATAAATGGGTGAGTACATGTCGATTATTACTGGAGTTTTCTTGGCTTTTCTTTTTATCATGATCGTTCGGAAATGTATGGACGTTTTCTTGCCTGAACGCAGCAACAACATAGTCAGATATGTTGTGTGGGCAATGTATTTTACTTTTTCCTCGGCGTCAAATCTGACGGATATAGTAAGACCGCTCGTTCTGATATCTACGAATATTCTCTTTATCTTTACACTTGCGATGCTGGACAGAAAGGCGTCGGTAAAGATTGCCTGCTTTTTCTCATTTATCGTATGTGCAGTCTGGATGCTTGTGGAAGTCGGAGCCGTGATCGTAGTTGAGATGTACGGCATTGATTTCGTAGAAAACAGGGACGCTGTGTGCTTTGTTTCACTTCTGATAATGCTTCTTCTTGTAGTAGCTTTGGATAAGACATGGAAGGGGCCGAAATACGGTGAAATTCCGCTCAAATATTTTTTAATGATTCTTTCTATACCGCTTATCAGCATCTTTCTTACAAACCGCATTTTTCTGATAGCGACGCATCACAATGAATACAACGACTTTGCGGTTATTTCAAGTGCTTTTCTCCTAATGATGAATTACATAATTTTCGAGGTATATACGTGGATGAGCAGGGATGCCGAGCTTAAGTCACTTAATAAGCTTTACGGCCAGCAGCTTGAACTGTGCAGCAGACAGGCGGCAGAGCAGGAACAACTCTACATGGAGATAAAGAGGACGAGGCACGACATGAAGAGTCATCTGGCCAGTCTCCTGGGAATGGTCGAGTCGGGGGAAAAAGATGAAGCGGTAAATTATATACAGCAGCTTCTTGCCGACGGATTAGGCAGGTCAGGCGAAGAGATATCAAAGAGCGGCAATATAGTCATTGATTCGCTTGTAAATTACAAGTATTCCATAGCCAAAAAAGAAGGAATCGCATTTGAGGCATCAACTTTTGTGCCGTCGGTTCTTCCGTTTAAGAGTGAACATCTCGTAATTATATTAGGTAACCTTTTGGAAAACGCGTTTGATGCATGTATGAAGGTTCAGCCGAAGGGCAGATTTATCCGTCTTGATATGAACTTTGAAAAGAACATGCTCAAGATCAGTATAAAGAACAGCTGTATCTATGAAAACAGACGAGACAGATACGGAAGATTCTTTTCGACAAAACATGACGCGGAGCATCACGGAATAGGTCTTGCATCGATAAAACAGGCGGTTTCAGGATATGATGGAGAAGTTATCATAGATGACAAAGGAAATCAGTTCGGCGTTGATGTAATAATGTACGGAAAAGAAGAAGGTGATAATCTGTAATAATTACATGAATATCCGCTTTTTCTACATGAAGTGAATAATTTGCGTAATATAAAGTATAATTATTGCGGGAATATAACACTTTTAAGGATTAAGGAGGGTATTCAAGATGAAAAGAGAGAAAACGTTTATTGCAAAAATATTAAGAGAAATTGCCCGCAAGTCAGTAAAAGTAAGTAGCGACAGCAGGTGCATGTATATTATGCATCAACCTAAGATGCCTTCCGATGTCGGGAGAATTCAATAAAGAATAGACATTAAAAATTCCCGTAAGCATGATGACGCTTACGGGGATTTATCTTTTATATCATAGCTTCCTATGATACTTAATTCTTACTTTTCTGAGAGCCAGTCGTAGCGCTCGATGTCGATACTGCTGATGATATTTTTGTCATCGCTTAAATAGATCTCGATGGTTTCCTTGGGAAATTCCGACTTATCAGCCTGATCGAAAGGAATCTTGTAAGTGTTGAATTTCTCGTTGTATGTGAAGTTCTTGATTCCCTTTGCATTAAGTGCACTTTCAAGTTCGGCCTTGGACATTCCGAGCTTAATGTCTCCCGCCATTGTGAGGTCGAGAGGATTAAGTGTGCTGTTAAATGCTGAGATAAACACAACTATTGTATTATCAAGTGTCACAGCGTTCGGAAGGGGATTAACCACTTTTGCAGTAATGTTGAAATCGCCTTTTTTAAGTGTCAGAATCACGCCGTTCATTGAAGGAACAGATTCTGATTCGCCTGTGCTTGTCCAACCCTGCTCGGCAAGTGTCTTATACGGAACGGGTAAATTGTAGGTTGTTCCGTCAAGAGTGAAGTTACCGGATAAAAGGTCATCTCCAAGTGTCAAAGGAGCTTTGTAAAGACCAAGATAATCAGGTGTTTTGGAACTTACGGCAGGCTGCACGAAATCTGCAGGCATTGTCTTGTTACGGATACTGATAAATGTCAGTACATTGTTCTCAAAGCTGTATGTGGCGGAAAGGTTAAATTCGTCTTCCTTGCCTTTTCCTCTGTATGTAAGCGTAACCGAATTGCCGCTTGTATTGGTACTGCTGGGCTCTCCGAGTTCGTTCTTTACTTCGTCAACTGTAGTCTTCTGTAAAGTAAATTTATCATTGTAGAATTTTACTTCTGCGCCTGTCTGCTTTACAAATGAATCCGAAAAATCACAGTCATAGACAAGGCACTTTGAAAGCGGCTGAGCATCTATTGAATGATTGATCACGCCAAAATATTGAGAATCCTTACCTTTTCCCGAATAGTTAAGTTTTACGGTCTCACAGTCTCCGGCGTACAATGTCTTGTTCGCATCTTCCTTGTCATCATATGTCCAACCGTTGGCAAGAAGTTCGTCGATGTTCATCGGAAGAGCATACTGCTTGCCGTCTACGCTGAAACTCGAGAACATTGCAGACTCGTTAACTGATGCGGGAGTTGACTTTGTGATTGTCTGTCCCGGTGTGCTCTGGCTACTTGTGGTAGTCGGACTCTGCTTTGTAATAATGTTCTGATCGTACGGGTTGGCACGAGATGTAGTAGTGCTGAAAAACAGCGCTGTCAAAACGATCACTGCGGCTATAGATGAACCCAGTGCAACTGACTGGGGAGTTAACTTATTCTTTTTGGGCTGAACGTATCCCTGATATGGATTCTGTCCCATATTCATCTGATAAGGCTGTTCGTACATGCTGTTCATGGCCTGCATGGGCTGACCGTATCCGCCTGACATAGGCTGGCCGAACTGATTGTTCATAGGCTGCTGATATGATTGTCCGTATGGATTCATGGCAGGCTGCTGATATCCCTGACCAAAAGGTTGCCCGTTTTGATTGCCAAAAGGCTGCTGAAATGAGAAATTTTCCTGTCCCCAAGGATTCTGCTGATAACCCTGCTGATAAAACTGATTGAAATCCTGTCCTGCGCGGTTTTCTGACTGAAATTTGTCTAATTCTATAGTCTGAGCAGCATCATATGATTGCTGAGTATTTGTAATTGGTTGTCCTGTAATAGGATCATAAATTCTTTGGTTCATTTCAGTGTGTCCTCCACATCCATATAATCACTATAAATATTTTATTGTATAATTAACAATTTGTAAATATAAATTAACAAAAAATAAATATTTAGATTAGAAAAAAACGTAAAAAAATATGATAAGATATTAGTAGATTTTTTTTTGAAGATTTTTGTGTGTTATAAAGTAGGAGGTTTGAATTATGATGATCTCGGCTGAAGGTTATAAGTCCATGCATGAATCCGATTCAATCGATGAACTTATAGCGGAACGTAAGCAACTTGTAGGCGAATTGGAACAGCTGGAAAAGATAGTACGCAAGAATGATAAAGATGATGATTCCTGGAATGAAAGTCCGGGGCCCGATGTTCGATACCAGATGACACTTACCTATCTTATACAGATCTGTGAGCTTTTGTGGGCGCGGTTCAGCTCCGAAATGTCATGGGACAAATAGGGTATAGACTATAACGAAATGTGATGATATAATTAACATGTTCGCATATATGTTATCACATGTGCGTGGACAAACGTGCAATTTGAAATAGCAATACAAGGTGGTATTTATCAAAAAAACTGTTGATAGATACCGCTTTTTTGTACTAATGAAACATAACACTTTTATAACTGGAAGGAGACTAAAAAATGGATGCACAAAACTTTTTGACGATGAGTATGGACGAACTTGCAAATGAGATTTCTGAAACAAAGAAGAAATTATCTGCACTTGAGCAACTTATGAAGATTCGTCAGCAGCTGGGTGAGAGAACAACCAGACAGATAGAAGCCAAAAAGAAGGCTGAAAAGAGAGCGGCATTAAAGAACAACAGAACTGCAAGCTCTTCAATGCCTGCATCAGATACGGTTGCCGAGTCACAGTACGGACAGGATTTCTTTAGCGAACGCGAAGACTATTAAGAACGCATGAATAGAGGAATTGTTTGGCAATTATAATAAGAGTATAAACAATTTCTTAATTATCGAGATATAGTGCGCTAATATGCTTTAATTGCGTTATAATTGCTTATATGGCGATGTGTATTTTCTTTTTGGAGGAAAGGAGTGCATGTAAGTGAATAATAACGCAGAGAACAGAACAGAAGGGATTAATCTTTTTAAGAAAATCGGTTTTCAGAACTTGGCAGTAAATGTTGTTATGCTTGTAATGTTCATAATCGCTATAGGGATCATGGACAGCAATATGAAGAATATTATCAATATTTCTGTTGGGGCAAGTAACGATGAGATACAACTTCTGAGTAAGGAAGCAAGACTCAGAGAAAACCTTATAACCATTGACGGTAATCTTTCTGCTTTGCTCGGTGCCGTATCAATGGGAACCAACGATCCCGCAAACTATGAAGTATATTTCACCAATATTGATGCGGTAGAAAAAGAGATGCCTGATCTTCTTGCGTTCTTGCAGGGAAGTATTCTTGTCACACAGGCAGCGGACGGACCAGCCCAGATGGATGAGATAAATAAGACTACCAATGCGTTTCTGGCTATTACAGATGACATGGTTGTTCAACTTCGTGCTGCGGATGCCGCAAAAGCGATGGATATATATATCAATCAGTATATAGATGCGCAGGCCGCTGTATATGCTGCTTATGATGCTGCGGAAGCTTCAATCGCCGTCCTCGGAGATGAGCTTAAAGCATATCTTGATATGATGTATGGCAAGTCACTTACAAAGACTATAGTCCTCGTAGTTGTCTTCGTTATCATTATTGCTGTGAGCCTTGTTCTCAATGAGGTTAGAATTAGTAAGAAGATCGCAAGTATCGTTTCCGAACTTCAGGGAATCATCAAAGGAATTAACAATAATGAAGGTGACCTTACGGCTCGTATTGGAACTAAGACAACTACGGAGCTTAGTTTTATTGTGGGCGGTATTAACAACTTTATTGAGACTTTGCAGGGAATAATAAAAGAAGTTAAGGATGGTTCCACTGTTCTTAATACATCTGCCGATTCAATGACGGATAAGATTGAAAAAGCAAGCGATAATATCACAAATACATCGGCTGCTCTTGAAGAGCTGTCCGCAAGTATGGATACCGTATCGACGACTGCGGACCAGATTTCAGGAAGGCTCGATGAAGTTAAGGAGGCAACTTCCGAAATCAGACAGGAAGCTGCTAACGGAGCGGAGACCGCCGAGAATATCAAGAAAGAAGCTGACGAGATCAAGAACGAAGCTCTTAAGAAGAAAGAGAATACCGGCGTGAAGGTTGAAGAACTCAGCGCGGTTCTTGAAAAATCAGTTAAAGACAGTGAGAAGGTTGCACAGATCAATGAGCTTACCAAGGTTATCCTTGATATTGCATCGCAGACAAACCTTCTTGCTCTCAATGCTTCGATTGAGGCCGCAAGAGCAGGTGAAGCCGGTAAAGGCTTCGCGGTTGTTGCAGAAGAAATCAGTGCACTTGCCGACAACAGTAGGCAGACGGCCGGAAATATCCAGACTATCAGTAATGAAGTTACCGAAGCGGTTAATACTCTTTCAACAAATGCTATGGATGTTATCGAGTTCATCAATAATGATGTACTTAATGATTACGATACATTCGTTGAGACCAGCGATAAGTATGAGAATACAGCGGTAGTCATGGATGATATCCTTGATAAATTCAACAGAAAAGCCGATAACCTTAACATTATCATGGATAAGATGGCTGACTCGGTTGAATCCATTACTGAGTCTGTAAAAGAGAGTACTCAGGCAATTAACCTTTCGGCAGCCAACTCTTCCGAGATTGTCGGACAGATTCAGGGTATCAGCGAAGCAATGGGAGAGAACAACAAAGTTACAGATCAGCTAAGCAACAGCACTAAGAGATTTGCAAATCTCTGATTTGGGGACGGGGGATCACCACCTTTTGTACATGAAAGGAGAGCCGCTCAATGAAAAAGCTGAACAGCCTTAGGGTTAAGCTGACTGCATTCTTTCTGATACCTGTCATCTTTATAATTATTGTCGGGTATACCGCTTACTCTATAGCATCAAGTGGAACACAGGAGACTTATGAAAGTAATGCCGTGACTGCGCTGCAGCAGATGGCAAATTACTATGAGCTTACCTTTTCGGTTGTTGAGGGTAAGACAGAGCAGCTTTCCGGTCTTTCTGAGATCAAAAACTATTACGGCGGGGCATATACGGATACCGAGGAGTCGAGGAATGCTCTTTCCGAGATATACCGAAGTGCAAGGAACCTTGCACAGTCGGACAATATAGTCGGAGATATGTCTATCTTGGCCTATAAACAGACATCGTTTTCCGTGGCAAACGGAAACTATCTGATGTTTAATTATGGCGGATCATCGGCAGCAGCTGAATTTGATAAGACAGGTGATTCTTCTTTATTATCTGCAAGTCCCAATGCAGGTGCATGGATGGGAACGAGAGTATTCATCGATTCCTATCAGGGCGCCAATGCCATTGAGGGCACTCCTTATTGTGCGGTCTATGTAGAGCCGTTTTATGATTCACTCGGTGAAAAACTCGGTTATATTTCCACAGATATAAGACTTGATACATCTCTTGTTGCGCTTGAAAGGATCAACCTCGGCGAAGGAAGCACATTTGCTTTTATAACTTCCGACGGCGTTGAGACCAACATGAACGGCAAGAGTAACGCAAACGAAACAATCTTTGCCAATACAACATTCTTTGAAGATATTAAAGCATCTTCCGAGTCATCGGGAGTTGAGTGGATGAAAGATGCCACGGACAAAAAAGTATATCTATATGTCTATGCAAAAGTAGGAGAGTCCGGAGCGGTTATTTGCGGCCGTATTCCAGAGACTGTGATAAGCGGAAGCGTAAATAACATAAGAGTTGCATCTGTTATCGCAGTGATTCTTGCAACTGTTGTTTCTTCGATAGTCGGAATTATCGTTTCTAATAGCATCGGAAGCACGGTTAAGGGAATATCGGATGGATTCGAACAGGCAGCACAGGGTGATCTTACAGTTTCAATTACTTCAAAGCGCCGTGATGAGTTTGGTGCACTTTCAGGTTCAGCAAGCAAAATGATAGAAAATACCAAGCGACTTCTTCTTAAGATATCAGCGACCGCCGATTCTCTTAAGAAGTCCTCGGATGATATCGGAGGAGCATCAGAGTCGCTTGTTATCGCGTCCGAAAATATTACGTCATCTGTCGATGAGATTAGGCTTGGTCTTGATCAGCAGGCACATGATGCGCAAGGATGTCTTGATGAAGCCGACGTACTGACAGATAAGATCGAAGTCGTAAGAAAGAATGTACAAGCGATCGGAGACATGGCATCAGATGCGGACGAATCTGTTAAGAACGGTATCGAAGCGGTAGAAAACCTTAAGACAAAGGCGAATGAGACCAGCGAAGTTACCAATGGCGTTATAGAGGATATTGAAGCTCTCGCAAAAGAAACATCATCTATCGGAAATATCATTGCTACGATCGATGAGATTGCAAGAAGAACAAATCTCCTTTCTCTTAACGCATCAATTGAGGCTGCAAGAGCGGGAGCTGCGGGAAAAGGTTTCTCCGTAGTTGCGGAGGAAATCAGAATGCTTGCCGAGCAGAGTGCTGTTTCTGCGGGTGAGATTGGAAATATCATCACAACGGTTACGGCAAAGACCGAGCAGACGGCGACCGCAGCCAAGCATGCGGAAGAAATCGTAAAACAGCAGGAAGAAGCGGTAGAAGCAACGCTTTCGGAATTCAATGTAATAAATGAAAACTTCAAGACGATTGCGGATCATCTTAAAGAGATCGGACTTCAGGTGGCCGATATGGAAAAGGCGAAAGTCAATACACTTTCTGCTATTGACGGTATCTCGGCAGTTTCGGAAGAAGCGGCTGCTTCGTCTTCGGAAGTTGGAAATACGGCTCTTGATGCACAGAATGCGGCAAAGAATCTGAATGATGTCATCAAGGATCTTAGAGGCGCAGCTGATTCACTGACAACAGAGCTCACGGGATTCAAGTTATGATGACCGGCGGACAATGATCAATAAGGAGGATTACACGCATGAATAGAAAACATATTGCGCTGTCTCTTACGGTGGTTATAGTCTTGACGGTATCAGGATGCGGCAGCAGAAGTGTAAAATTAAATCAAAGAACAGAGTCTTTTACCGATACATCGTATGAGCAACCGGCTTCTGAGGAAGCTGCAACGTCGCAGGCAGTCTCTGAAGTAAACAGAGGAAGCCTCAATTATTCGGAAGCACCTGAACTGTCAGCAAAGGTAGGTGACGGAAGTCTTCCTGCTGTTGATAGCAGGCTCCCTATTAAAGAAGATGTCTTCATCGCACAGACGGATGCAACAGGAAATGCCCTTGAGATTGGCGAGTACTGCGGAAATTGTAATATGCAGGGACTTTCCGGGTCATGGGGTATAGCAAGACCTGTGCTTGAGAGTATTATCAGGTACAACTGCGACGGTAGCTACGTTCCGAACGTAATTAAGAGCTATGAAGCAAATGAAGATTATACAGAATGGACGTTCAAATTAAGACAAGGAATGAAGTGGTCCGACGGCGATGATTTCAACGCGGACGACATTACATTCTGGTACTACATGGTTCATATCAACAATTATGATACAAAGGCAAGCTGGGAAGCACTCAAGGACAATGAGACGGGCGAATTCGCCGTGCTTAAAAAAGTTGACGATTATACCGTGACCTGGAAATTTGATACGCCCAAGTATCCCGGTGCTTTTATCGAGAACGGTGATCTTAAGTGGTGCTGGGCGCCTTCACATTACCTGATAGATCTTATCCCTGCGTCGCTATACGTAGAGAATGAATATTGGGAAAATACGGGGCTTTCCGACGGGCAGGTATTGGCTAACGCCGCAGCTAAGGGAATGTCCTTTGAGTCTGTAGCCGATCTTGGAAAAAATGCCTGCTATTATTTCTGGAACGTTTCGGGAATTCCTACAGTAAACTCCTTTGTTTTGAGTACAGAGGAAGGGCACAACTCAAAAAGCTCGGAAATATGCATACTTGAAAGAAATCCGTATTACTGGAAAGTTGATGCGGAGGGCAAACAGCTTCCGTATTTTGACAATATCTATATGTTCAATGAACTCGAAGATAAAACGGCGGCTTTTGCGAACGGCGAGCTTGATTATATGGATGTAGGAATGGAGCAGATAGGTTCAATGCTTTCGGAGCTTGGAGATGCAGCTATACTTAAGACGGTGCTTGGCTCGAGCTGGGGAGCGGATCAGCTGACATTTAACTATACATGTAAAGACAAGAACTATGCAGATCTTTTTGCAAATCCCGATTTCCGTCAGGCGGTTTCTATGTGCGTTGACCGTCAGGAAATATCACTTCGTATCTCGGAAGGATTCATGAGACCGGGACAGTGTGCGCCGTCAACGGGAAGCATGGGATATGACGAAGAGTGGTCCAAGAAGTGGACGGATTATGATTTTGCTTCAGCGCAGAAACTCCTTGAGGGCTGCGGACTTAAGCTTGGAGGCGACGGATATTATCACTTCGCGGACGGTTCGGACCTTTCAATCGATTTTGTATCTCTTGATGGAAATGCAGATACCATATACAGCGCATTAAAGAGATATTTTGATTCCGCACACCTTAAGACAACTCTTACGGATTATGATGCGGAAACCTATGATCAGCTTATTGACGATAATGACTGGATTGCATCGATGTGTCCTCATATGGACGCCGGCGGACTTTCGTTAAGTGAGAGAGCGGCTGCTTTTGTACCGATAGCACAGGCTGCCGAGTGGTATGGAGAGTACGGAACGTATTATACAGATCACAGCCTGGGAGTTGCGCCTACGGGAGATATGGAAAAGCTCGTCGAATACTATGAACAGTGGATCAACACGGCGGACAGCGCCAAGAGAGATGAGATAGCATCTAGCATCTATGAACTTCACAAGAATAACCTCTGGTCCATAGCTTATGTAGAAGGCGCCAATTCCTACTGCCTCATAAATCCGAAGTTCCACAACTTCGCAAATAAGCTTGTAAGCAATGATCTGTATCAGTACATGAATATTTACCACTTTGAGACTTTATTCAAAAAGTGATAGAATTTACCATTATAAGTGCCATTAAGTGTAATAGCTTAATGGCACTTAAGATTAATGGGATGGTAAAGATGACATACAGGATTATTGCTTTATTTTTTATGCTTGTGTTCTACGGCATATATTTTACTAAGATGATGCTTCAGAAAAAGAAGGGCATTGTCACCGATCAGATCGCAAAGGGGAAAAGCCGCGACAAAGGCTACTATATTGAGCTTACAATGAAGATCGCAACTTACCTCGCTCCGTTTGCCGAGGTTATATCGATTGTCCTCGGAACGGTGGGCTTTCCACTGATGTTTAGGATCATTGGAATGTACTTTGCGTTTGTAGGAGACATTGTCTTTTTTACTTCTGTTTATACGATGCGCGACAGCTGGAGAGCGGGCGTTGCGGAAGATGATAAAGAGAAAAGAAATCTTGTGACGATAGGGATATATAACTACTCAAGAAACCCTGCATTTCTCGGATTCGACCTCGTGTACATCGGAATCCTTCTGATGTTCTTTAATTCGATACTTCTTGTAATATCTGTATTTGCGATGGTGATGCTACATCTGCAGATCTTACGTGAAGAGAAATTCCTTGAAAAAATCTACGGAAGCGAATATACGCAGTACAAAGGCAGAACAAGCAGATATGCCGGAATGGGACGACCTACGCCGTCAAAGATCCTCATGTATATCTACTTTGTACTTACTATCTGGTCAGTTCTGTATTATTTCACATGCCTTGCGTACGGCGGAGGGCTGACGCTCTCGTGGGTATGGCTGTGGCTTATAATAGCGGCATTTTCCGCACTTAGAGTTTTTATGCTAAAGCGCCGCATAGACGGAAGGGAAAAGAAAAAGCTTCCTGCGGCGGTTAAATGGATATACCGTGTTGTTTTCACAGTATTCCTGACATACTTCGCCGTAACCGAAGTTAAGATAATCCGCGCAATGAGCGCAAGACCAAAGGAAAACCTTGATTACATCATAGTTCTCGGCGCCGGACTTAAGGGGACCGAGCCGAGCAACCAGTACAAGGCAAGAATAAGAAAGGCAGCAGAGTACCTTGATGAAAATGAGAATACAAAGATCATAGCATCGGGCGGTCAGGGAAACGATGAGGAGATAAGCGAGGCTGAGTGCGCAAAGAGAAAGCTCGTAAGCCAATACGGAATCGATGAGAGCAGGATCATTCCGGAAGAAAAGTCTACCGACACGGAGGAGAACCTTAGATACAGCCTTGAGATAATAGGTGACCCTACTATATCTACAGGTATAGTGACCAACGGCTTTCACGAGCTCAGAGCTATGTCGATTGCCAAAAGAGAAGGGTATAAGAACGTTTATTCAGTCCCTGCGAAAACTCTTTTTCCATGCGGAATTCACTATGTTGTCAGGGAGTTCTTTGGCATGACGGAGTTCTATATAAAAAATATTTATTGATTTATAAAATGGCTAAAATGATAAAAATGCTATATAATAATTTTTATGTAACATTTAGTTTTAAAATATATATAGGATGTGTATGAAAAAATTAAAAGTTATATTATTATCTTTGCTTAGCGTTTTAGCGCTTTCCGGTTGTGTCAGATTTGAGACGACAATGGATGTTAAGCTAAACGGCAAGATGGACGTGGCCATATGCTATGCAATGGTAGATATGGGCGACAGGGACCTTGAAGAAATCCTATCGGAAGAGCAGATGGAGGATTACAAAGAGGACGGCTGGGACGTTGAAGGCTACAAGGACGGAGGATATTCCGGATATATTATCAGGAAAGAAAACGTCTCTGCGAACGAACTCAGCGATATTTCCGATGAATTCAAGTCGCTTAAGCTTACGAGAAAAGGCATTAAATACTCGCTTGAGTGGGATATATTCCGCGATGCGAGAGACAGGGATTTCTCCGGCGATTACAGAAGCTATGTTAAGATGAGCGGTGCGCATATGAAGCTTACCGTCAATCTTCCGGCGAAGGCCCGGGCACACAATGCCACGCATGTTTCGAGGGATGGAAAGACCTATGAGTGGGATCTTCTTAACTTTGACGATCCCGACGGAATATACCTCGATTTCATGCTTATCGATTTTAAGCTGGTGGCAGCAGCTGTGGGCTTATTGCTTGCTCTTATCATAGTTGAGGTCGCAATATTCAAATGGCTTAAGAACAGGAAAAAGTCAGAAAAGAGCGGTACAAGCGCAGGTAGTAAACTCCTAAGCTCGCTTAAGTCACTGGCTCCAAAAGGCAAAGGTAAGAAAAAATGAGAAAGTGCGGTTGCTTGAGATATACAGACTCTTGCAACCGCGCTTTTTTTCTAACTTTATAACGCACATATCGCATCTGATGCGACAGCAGTGCGGATATATAGCTTTCGTGTATGTAAACGATATGTTACAATATGATTAATGTTTTAGAAGAGGTTTAGATGGAGGAGGATATCGTAGATGAAAAACGGTTTAAAAGTAGCGCTGCTTTCCATTGCGTTATGTGCCCAGTTATTCGTCCCTGCGCTTAAAGTTCAGGCGGCTACGACAATAACTGAGAATAAAACTGGTAATCAAGACGGATATGATTACGAACTTTGGAAAGATGGCGGAAACACTAGCATGACGCTGAATTCAGGTGGAACATTCAGCTGTCAGTGGAGTAACATAGGAAATGCACTTTTCAGAAAGGGTAAGAAGTTCGACAGCACAAAGACATATCAGCAGTTAGGCAATATTTCTTTTGATTATGGATGTGACTACAAGCCGAACGGAAACTCTTATCTTTGTGTATATGGTTGGACAAAAGACCCTATGATCGAGTATTACATCGTAGACAGTTGGGGCTCATGGCGTCCACCCGGAGGATCACCAAAGGGTCAGATCCAGGTTGACGGTGGAACATATGATGTTTACGAGACAACTCGTGTAAATCAGCCTTCAATCGAAGGTAACAAGACTTTCAAGCAGTATTTCAGTGTTCGTACTCAAAAGAGAACAAGTGGAACTATCAGCGTTTCTGAGCACTTCAAGGCTTGGGAAAAGATGGGAATGGGGCTTGGAAAGATTTATGAAGCAGCTCTTAATATCGAGGGATATCAGAGTAGCGGATCTGCCAATGTTTATAAGAATGACATGAAGGTTGGCGGCTCATCTTCAAGTAATAATAACAATAACAACAGTAACAAGAACAATAATAATAACAATAATAACAACAATAATAATAACAATAACAAGAATAATAACAACAATAACAATAACAATGGTGGCAACAATAACGGCGGAAACAACGGCTGGAATTGGGGCAACTGGTGGAACTGGGGAAACAACAGCGGAAACAATAACAACAACAGCAACAACGGCGGCAGTGCTCAGAATTCCGCAACAGTTCAGTGTGAGTCCATGACTAAGAGCGGACAGTACGCTGATACCATCGGATCACCTTTTAACGGAATGGCTCTTTATGCAAATAATGATAAGCTCAGCTTTACGCAGAACTTTGCAAGCGACACAAGTGATTTCACACTTCGTGGATGCTCAAATAACAACAACATGGCAAGAGTTGATCTTAAGATCGGCGGCCAGAACAAGGGTACATTCTACTATGGCGGACCTTATCCGGCTGAATATACGATCAAGAACGTTAAGCACGGCACAGGAAACCAGACTGTAGAGCTTGTTGTAACAGCTGATAACAATCAGTGGGATGCTTACGTTGATTACCTTAAGTTCAGCGGTGCGGGCTCAAATTCAGGCGCAAGCAACAACGGACAGAATAAGAACAATAATAATAACAATAATAACAATGCTGCAAAGAATAACAACAATAACAACGCAGCAAATAACAGCAACGCAAACCAGAATAATAACAAGAACCAGAAGCTTATCGCTCTTACATTTGACGATGGCCCTACAAGCACAACAAACGAAGTGCTTGATATTCTTCAGAAGTACAATGTTAAGGCTACATTCTTTCTTATCGGACAGAATATTAACCAGAACACTGTAAACACAATGAAGAGACAGGTTAACATGGGATGTGAACTTGCAAGCCATTCTTTCACTCATCAGGATATGTCAAGAATGAGTGCTCAGCAGATAAAGGATGAGCAGCAGCGCACAGCAACTGCAATTAAGAATGCTGTAGGCGCAGATGTAAAGTTCTTCAGACCACCTTACATTGCAATCAGCAACACAATGTATCAGAACATTGACGTTCCTTTCATTCAGGGAACAATGCACAATGACTGGCTTGATAACACATCAGCTCAGCAGAGAGCGCAGTCGGTACTTAACGGCGCAAGAGACGGACAGATTGTTCTTCTTCACGATTTCCAGGGAAATTCGAAGACAGTCCAGGCTCTTCCTCAGATCATCGAGGGACTCCAGAAGCAGGGCTATACTTTTGTAACAGTAAGTGAGCTTTTCCAGAAGAAGGGCGTTAATCCTAACGTTGAGTACAAGATTTGGTCAGCAACATATTGATATATTAAATGGGGAAAAAATAAACAGGTAGGTTACAAATATATATTAAAAGAGAAGGCAGCTAAATATGGCTGTCTTCTCTTTGATTTACTAAAACTTCCCGCACCATGTATCCAAACCCACAGTCAATATAATTTCGATGAAATACAGCAAAAAGACTGCACTTACGATCTCCTGATGGGGGGAGTTTTAAAGCTTTAGTCTTCCGGAATACGATAGAAGCGTCCCGAGACTCTCTCGGATTTGAATACGTTTACAAATGAGGCGGGATCAAATTCCTTAATTGCATTGATTATCTGGGTTACCTGAGTGGCGGTGATAACTGAGTATACAACGGATTTATCTTCGTCGCCCTCGTGGGAGCCTCTGCCGTAGATTATTGTAGAGCCGTGATTTGACATTTTGTAAATCAGGGCACTTATCTCGTCAGGGAACCGCGTTACAATGAACAGCGTAGTTTGCTGGTATTTACGGTACAGTACGTGGATCACTGTCGTAGATACGTATTGGAATACAATGGAATAAAGAGCCCTTTCCCAGCCGAACAAAGCGCCGGCGGTAATGAGGATACAGGCATTAACATATAATGCAACATTGAAGCCGTCAAAACCTTTTTTGTACAGATAAATAGCTATAAAGTCTATTCCTCCGCTAGTTGCATCCATCAAAAGGCAAAGGCTTATAGCCACTCCGTTTATGATGCCTCCGAATATACTTATCAGTATAAGGTCGTTGGTTATCACATAGCCGGGAATAAGATCGGCCAGAATACCTGTGAGCAAGATAACAATGCATGAAAGCGAAGTGAACTTTTTTCCTATATACTTAAAACCTATAAAAACGGGAACAACGTTTATGGCGACGTTAATAGGAGTATAGGGAATCTTGATTCCTATAAATCTATCAGCAATCTCCTGTATCAGAAGTGTCAATCCGGTCGCTCCTCCGGGTAAGATACCTCCTGTTCTGACAAAAGATTTGATATTAAGCGCAAATACCACAGAAGCAATAGTCACCACAACAAAACGAAGCGACATCCATCTGTAATTATTTCCTTTAATCTTTTCGTTCATCTCAGACCATCCTTACATATTCGTTTCTTCCCTATAATTATATCATTAGAGTATAATTTAATAAAAAGAAACAGGAGGCGTATACGCTATGGCGTTTAACATTGATAAGATTTTTGAAAGCTATGAGCCTTTTAGCAGGATAACTACTAAAAAAGAGTACGAGAACCGGATGAGCACCTTTCAGGCTGAAAGATACTCTTATCTTAGTGAACTTACAGAGGCCACGGATATGGCAGTAGCTTCAAATGCTTTTTGCGACGGTGTACATGAGAAGTTTAAGAAGTTTGGCAAGGTTCGCACGGGAACGTTAATGGACTTAAACTGCTTCCTCATTTACTACATTTTTCCCGCTATTCTTAAGAATGAGGGAGAAAGAGCTTCGGCTATATGCGACACTCTTAGGGATACCTGGAACAGCCGCTTTAAGTGTGACATAAACTATACGGATTACGATAGCTTAATGAGTGGATTTAAGAAAAAGCTGCTGGGAATTGCGGTTGAAGAAGAGGACAAATAATAGAAGTGGGAGAGTATGTTCATGACACGAAATAAATTGAAATTCATGGGACTTTTGGTTTCATCTGCTTTGCTTGTAGCATGTGGTGAAAAGAATGTAGAACAGGCAGCAGTTGAAAGCTCGGAAGCGGCGATTGAGAGTACAAGTGAGGTGACGGAAAGCGCCGGTTCGACGAGCGAAGCGCCTGAAGATGGAAACATTTTTGCTCAAATGCCTAAGAACTTCACGTTTGCAAGCGGTGCGGGTGCATGGGCTACATCTCTTAAATTGTCTGAGGACGGTTCATTTGTCGGAGGTTATCACGACTCGGATATGGGGGACAGCGGCGACGGTTATCCGAACGGAACAATTTACGTATGCGGATTTTCGGGCAAATTCTCGGATCCCGAGCCTACGGAATATCAGAATATCTATTCAATGAAGCTCCAGGAATTAAATATAGATGATAAGGACAAGCTTAATACAGAAGAAATCATAGACGAAGTTAAGTATGTTTATTCTGAGCCCTATGGACTTGAAAATGCCGATGAGCTCCTTATCTATACGCCGGGAGCGCCTCTTTCCGAAATACCTGAAGAATGCATGTCATGGACAACTCTTAGTTCTTCGGTTTCAGATGTGGTACCTGACGGATATTACATAATTTATAATGTCCATGACGGAGAAGCTTTTAACGGAATGACTGACGGCTGCATATGGACACGTGATTTTAAATATGAGAATGGCGATGCATATGCAAATTTTAGCCCGAGGTGCTCGGGAAGTTATCTGGTGTTTTTTGCCGAAGAAGATACTCCCGCTTCATTCTCTGTAAAAGTTCCGTGGGACGGAAAGAATGAAGAACCGATGGTATGCGAGAGTTATTGGCACGACGATGGAGATGATACCAAGGTTAAAGTCACGGTGAAAAAGGATGAGACATCAGAACCTAATAAGCTGAAATATGTACTGAAACTGGAACATGTTTCAGATCCGCAGTTTGATTTTTCGGCGTGGGGAAGTGATGAGCCGGGGAAGCTGAGTGCGGTGTTTGAAGAGGTGAAGTATGAATAAAGAATTAATAGGACTGGAAGATGAAACAGCGAAAACTGGTGAATCTATGATTTTTGCTGTTGAAAATGAAGCTTATGTTTTAATTATGACAGCGGGAAGTACGGTTTTATAAAAGCCGCTGTTGAAAAGCAAGTTTTTGTCTTGATTATGACAGCGGGAAATGAAGTTTTTAGTGTTTCGCTGTGTTTGGGCGAGTTTATGATTACTTTAGAAAGTTGCGGACAATAATGTAAGTGAGTATAATTTGTTTTAAATCAGCTGAGTATTTCCTTAAATGGGTTATCTTCTAGAATTTTATGAGAACAGAAAGTACGTTTTGAAAGGGAGATGATTCATATAAGGTTATTGAATTTATGGATAGTCTACAACACGAAGTTAATGTTGTTAAACGCAATGAGGATGGAAGGTGGAGTAGATTACACTTCTGATGAGAGATAGAGAGAAAATTGAATATAACGAAGCTGTTAAACTTCTTGAGAAAGAGGATGAGATTTAAAAGACTATAGCTACAACGTGAAAGAAATAATATCAAATCTTGAATAGCAGCTTTTTCTGTATTTACGGGAGAAGCTGTTCTTTTATTCTACTATGGAGTTGAATTTTTATTGGGTCACGCTGACCCGATAAATGACCCAATAAATGACCCAATAAAAAGGTGACTGTTAATTTAGAAATGAATGATAACATTAAGGAGATTGACTAGAAGTATGAAGACAGTAGAGAAGGCTATGAAGGGGATGGAGTTCATAAAAGGCGAGGTTTACAAAGAATTTGCACAAAGCGATGCAGATGAGATCTGGAAAAATGCTACAGATAAACTTGAGAAGATAATGGCAGATCATGCGAATCTTCCTAAGGGAGTGGCGGCGCACACTGACAGAGCAATATTTCCTTCAGCTGCAATTTATCTTTCTATGAAGGAAAAAGATGCGGATAAAGCATTTGAAGTAATGAGAGTAGCAATGAAAAACAGAAGCGAGCAGTCGGGAGCGTCTTTGGCAAGAACTGCAAAGTTTCCGGGATTTACAAGATTCTTTCTCGCCATGTGGGGACCCGTAGCTCGTAAGAGCTTTGGAGAAGCTTCGGGATTTAAAAATGTCTTTTACCCAAAAAAGAAAGGTGAGTTCTGCATGGATATTACACAGTGTCCATATCACACTTATCTCACTGAACTTGGCTGTCCTGAGATAAATAAGCTGTTTTGTGATAACGATATCTACAGTTACGGTAATATTCCGGGGCTTGAGTTTATAAGAACCAAGACAATCGGCAATGGGGATGAGCTGTGTGATTTCAGGCTCAGACTTAAGTGAAAGTTACGCGGCAGGAGATATAGATTATATACGAGGAGTTAGGAAGAGAATTATAGTGGTGGCTAGGGGACCTTTTCTTTTCCCCATGATAAATCCTGTTATTACTAAGTCTTGAAGGAATTATAACTCAAAATGACTCCCTTATCTGTGCCAGAAATTTCTCTGCAATAGGTGTGAAAGTCTGGTATTTGTTCCAAATCAGATATAGCTTTGTTTCCTGCTTGGGTGTGAGGGGGCGGAATACAAGATCACTTTCTTCGGAGCAGTTAATGAGGTGCTCAAAGGTAAGAAGTATTCCGAGACCTTCTTTGGCAAACATAGAAGCATTATAAGCAAGGCGAAAAGATCCTTCCAGGTGGAGTTTGGAGAATTGATTGCCTGCCCACTGTGGGATCTCAATATTCCAGCTTTGTTCAGAGCAGAAGAGTGGATGGCCGATAAGGTCGGTTGCCTTTATGCTCTTTTTCTTTGCAAGAGGGTGGCTCTTTAACATTACAGCTCCCCAACGGTCGGTATCAGGGAATGTGATAGAATCGTATTTTTCTTTGTTTGGGAGCTCGCAGATTACGCCGAAATCAAGCAATCCCTTATCAAGCTTTTCGGTTACCTGTTCTGTGTCACCGCTGGTGATGTGGTAGGTAAAGGAAGGATAGCTGTCTTTGAGTTTTTTTATTTCTTTAGCAAGGTGGCAGATTTGATAGGATTCAGCCAGACCAAAGTATATATCACCGCCGGTGATGTCATTTAAGGAGATAAACTCCTGCTCGATTTTATCTGCCATAAGGACCAGATCCTCGGCACGGTCGCGAAGGAGCATTCCTTCATCAGTGAGCTTAATGGAAAAGCTGTGGCGTGTGAATAGTTTTTTTCCAAGCTCTTCTTCAAGACTCTTTAATGACTTGGAGAGGGTGGGCTGCGTTACATGGAGTAATTCAGCGGCTCTGGACATGTTCTCTTCTCTGGCAACAGCAAGAAAATATCTTAAATTTCTTATTTCCATAATGGATTCCTTTCTGGCAGTGATATAACCAAAATGAATATCATGATATTCATTATAACCATTAGCGAAAGCGATGTATATGGATTATAGTGAGATTGTCAGGGAAAAAATATAAATATGGTACTAAAAATGAACTTGGAAACTGTTGAGTCGTAGAAAAGAAGACTGTAAGAATGGAGTACATGATCATGAAAAGAATTGGAAAGCTTTTGGCAGTATCATTAATATCAACACTTGCTCTTTCAATTGGAGTATGTGGGAGTCGGAATCCGGAAAATGTAGAGGCTAAGGAGAATAAAGCGATGATGAAAACTGAGAAATTAAATCTGACAACAGAGTGGGATAAGACTTTTGAAAAGAGCGATAAAGTTGATCACAGCAAAGTAACATTTGCAAACAGATATGGGATAACACTTGCTGCTGACATGTATGTTCCAAAGAATGCGGAAGGAAAGCTTCCGGCAATTGCGGTTGCGGGGCCTTTTGGTGCGGTTAAGGAACAGTGTTCGGGATTGTATGCACAGGAAATGGCAGAGAGAGGTTTTTTGACAATTGCCTTTGATCCGTCATTTACAGGAGAGAGCGGAGGTCAGCCTAGGTATATGGCATCTCCTGATATAAATACTGAAGATTTCATGGCTGCTGTAGATTTTTTATCGGTTCAGGACAATGTGGATCCTGAGAAAATAGGAATTATAGGAATCTGCGGATGGGGCGGAATGGCTCTTAACACCGCGGCTCTTGATACCAGGGTAAAAGCTACGGTAACATCGACAATGTACGACATGTCCAGAGTTAATGCCAACGGATATTTTGACGCAGATAATAACGAGGAAGCCAGATACAATAATAAAGTGGCGCTCAACAAGGCAAGAACAGAAAATTACAGAAGCGGAGAATATACAAGAGCGGGCGGATGCCTTCCGCTTCCCGTGCCGGAAGATGTCCCTTTTTATGTAAAAGACTATAGCGAATATTACAAGGGAAGAGCCTATCATGAGAGGTCTTTAAATTCCAATGAAGGATGGAATACTGTAGGCTGCATGTCTTTTATCAATCAGCCGATACTGAGATACACAAATGAGATAAGAAGTGCGGTTCTCATGATTCATGGAGAAGAAGCTCATTCTTGCTACTTTAGTAAGGATGCCTACGCAGATATGACAAGAAACAGTAAATATACGGATAATAAGGAGTTGATGATCATACCCGGTGCGGTTCATACAGATCTTTACGACAACATGGAAGTAATTCCTTTTGATAAAATGCAGGATTTCTTTGCAAAGAATCTCAAATAGGTTCAATATCAAACGTAAGATTTTTCTTGAAAAAGATTTTAAATTCAATTAGCCTTTTCTTAGGACGTCCGAATCTTTCCTAAGAGGAGGCTTTTTTACTATGAATAAAGAACAACTACACAGGTACATTTCTGAGAGCACCGGGAATGAGAGTAATATATGCCAGATTTATGCCATCAAAGATGGTGAGGTGGTGCTTGATGATTGTTGGCATGGATTCAAGACTTTGGATGCGATGAATGTCAATTCTGTGACTAAAGGCATTATGGCATTACTGGCAGGAATCGCGTTGGATAAGGGATTTATCAAAAACTTGGATCAAAAGGTGATGGATTTTTTTTCTGATTACAATGTAAAACGTGGGGAGAAAACTATCTATGACGTTACGATCAGGCATATGCTCACGATGACAGCCCCGTATAAAGGCAAGTCAGAGCCGTGGAAGAAGGTATGTACATCCGCAGACTTTACGCTTGCGATTCTTGATTATCTTGGTGGCCGAAGCGGAATCACCGGAGAATTCAGGTACGCAACACTTGGCATTCAGATTCTTGCGGGGATAATCGAGAGAGCAACAGGTGAAAAATGTATTGATTTCGCTAACAAGAATCTTTTTGAACCACTGGGACTTCCCGAGCGTATACCTCACGGAGACAGTTCTAAAGAGGATCAGTTTGATTTTTTTATGAACAAAAATCCCAGGAAATACGAGTGGTATTCTGACCCTAAGGGCTGCGTTACAGCAGGCTGGGGATTATGTATGTCGGCAAAAGATATGGCTACTGTCGGTGAGCTTGTTTTGGATGGTGGACTTTGTGGCGGCAAGAGGATCATCTCTGAAGAATATTTAAAGGATATGCTGGCGCCGCACCTTAAGCTTGGCGAGCGGTTTGGTTTCATGAACTATGGCTATTTATGGTACAAGCCATACGATGATAAGGGTGTATATGCTGCGATTGGTGACAGCGGAAATATCATTTATGTAAACAAAGAGGAAAATGTATCTGTGGGAATGACGGGGACATTTAAGCCGAGAATCTTTGACCGTGTGGAATTTATTGAGCAGAAAGTGTTGCGGGCGATTAGTGGGTGAGCTTCGCCCTGATGTAAAGTGGGGCGGCTATATCCTGAGGGTTAACGGGAAACGCATTTACGTTACGGGAGATACGGAGATAAATATGGATTCTATTTTGATTAAAGACACTACAAGAGAAGAAAGAGAGCGCATTGTTGCCGAATCGATCGGTAATATCGATGGCAGTTGTGACGGCTGCAGCGCGGGGCTGATCGAGATGTATCAGCCATATATAGATGGCGTTAAGGAAATTCGTGAGATCAATATGGAGTTTAGGGCGCACTATGAGTCGGGAATTGATGGACCGGTGAAGAAGGAATGCGGATATAAGATGTGATTGGAAGCGGGCTTTATGGGCGCCGGGCTAAGGAAGGGCTGCGGGTATAGGATGTGATAAGGCACGAGTTTTATGGGCGTCGGGCTAAGGAAGGGCTGCGTGAATAAGATGTGATAACGCGCGGGGGTATGGGAACGGGTTAAGGAAGGATTCGGGTGAAAACAGCGGAAATAGGTAAAAATATGAATTTTGCCGCCTGAAATAGGGCTTGTGCGTTAATTCTTACATCGGAAAATCTTTTTTATTATGATCCGCTGTTGAAAAGCGGTTTTTTGTCTTGATTATTGCAGCGAGAAATGAGAATTTTAGAGTTTCGCTGTGTTATACTCCGCAATAGCTTTAACATGTGTCGCTGATTGTTGTTATGGGTCGGCCGTTCGCTTCAGACGTACAATTTTTCTTATAAACTCTTAGATATTTTTGTCCAATATCGTCTTTAAGGATACTTATGTCTGTATCGGAATACTCAAAAGAAAGGCTTTCAGGGCCAATATGAGTCTTTTCTATAGTTTTTTACGATTCTATATTTGGAATTAACTTTCTCCGACTTTTTATGGAAAAAAATAATAATATTTCTCCGCCAATCTGATTAAATAATATGGACCTATTAGCAAATGAGGGGGAGCTAATAGGTCCTTGAGTTCTATATGGCATATAAACCAGTACAAGAACTTATGGGGGCTTATATATTTCATGGAAAGAAAAAATATATAAGTCTAAAATTGGGTATTCGTACAACAAAATAACGTTAACATATTCTTAAAAGAAAATCAATATAAATGTTATTAAAAATATTATTTTTTAGGATGGTGTCAGGTGAGGAGAGCTACATAAAAGTTGCAAGATGCAGTATCTACCAGTGCTGTGTGCGAAAATGAAAAGAAAAAAGGTGTTAAAAAACATTGAAAAAGATTTTTTTGCATGACAAAATGTTAATGAGAGATTAAAGAGATTTATTGAGGAGTAATTCTGTTTATAGGAAAAGAAACGGTAGGATTTGGAAGGTGAGTAAAACATGAAGAAAAGTGATGTTTTAAAACAAGTAAGAATCCTCATGCATATTACATGTACAAAAGGCTTTGAGAGACATAAGAAAGCTTATGTAGCTTGCGAAGGATAAGAGTGGATTCGATATGCGTTTGGCTGAAAAGTTCGATGCTTCGGGCAAGATTATTCTTAATCCCGGAAAAAGCCGGTTCTGGAGCGAATTTCAAATGTGAATAGCAATTTAATTTTATATACAAAGGCCTTGGAGATGGGTATAATCATTGGGTGAATGAATATGTGAAGAAAGAGTGGGATAGAAAAAATGAAGTCTAAGCATAAAGATATTTTGCTTTTCTCAGGGATTTTTTTGGTGCTGTTTGTATTCTTTTATGTTGCTCATCCTTTGATTCTGTTTGATTCGGATGACTGGGAGATGTGCAGTTATTTCAGGAGACCTCTTCCGATGCCGGGTGGGTATAACGGAATTAAAGTTTTTCCGGAAACATTATTCCCAATCATAACAGAGATAGCAGCGAATTTTGTCTATCCTATAATGAAAGATTATCTTATGTCACTTGCTTTGGCTTTTGCAGTGACTGGTGCATTGTTTATTTCAGTTTATTGCACGGTATTTGTTTCACTGATAAGAACAATCATGGATGATAAAGAAAGCATCATACCTGACCTTTTGGCTGTTTGCTTTTTGTCATTTCATTTTCTTATTTATAAAAATGATTGGTTTTCAAATACGCACTTGTTCTGGTCTGGAGATGTGACGTGCTTCATCCACTATGTGCTGACCGGTGTATTTAATATCACTATGGTCATGTGGTTTATGAACAAGGCGTACAAAGAAGGCGATGCCTATGAAGTAAAGCCTGTCGGACTAAAAGACGGGGTTATATTACTTGCAATTTATTTTGCAGTTTTTTCAAACATGTTTACAAACATTGTTCTTGTCTCTTTTGTGGCAGTTGAGATGCTCAGCGGCTTTTTCAAAAACAGAAAAGACAAGAATGCGATCAAAAAATTCATCATGTGCAGATGGTATTATCCGGCTACGCTTATTATGTGGGCATTTGCGTTGGTGATTCAGCTTATGGATCCTAGAAACGCTGATGCCAAGAAGCAGATAACAGATAAGATTGGTATTATGGAAATAACAAAGTCGGTTATTTCTAATTTTACCTCGATAAATAAGATGTGCTTACTTATTTTTGCTGTAATGACGGTTTTGTTTGTAATCGGTGTTTTCAAAAAAGGTGAGAATGTCGTAAAGACTTCAGAAGCTGCGATACTCGTTAAGATCATAGTTTCGGGATTTTTTACTGTTTTATATCTGGTTCTTTTGTCAGGGGTTAGCGGAATCAATTATGCTCAAAGAAGTGATGTTTCGCTTGGCTATTATTTTTATATGTTCTTGTTCTTTATGATCGTATTTGGTATGGCACTTAAGAACGCCGATGGAAAAGAGTCGGGACTAGGTGTTGTTCTGCCGCTCCTTACTTTTATAACGGTTGCCCAGACAATCAACAGTTGTAAATCTTACAGGGATTACAATGATTTTGCTTTGTCAAAAGAACAGGTTTATTCGATCGGACAAGATATCTTAAGTCAGTATTTTGCGGCGGATAAGAGCGGAACAGAGACTATGGAGTTGCATGTTTTGGCCAATGAAGAAAGAGACAATACCTGGCCGTATACATTCTATGTCGGAGATGCAATCTCAGATTCTTTATCAAGGCACGGAGTTATAAGTAAATTCATTAAGTGCACGGTAATTTACGATAGACAGAAGGATGAAGAATTTAAGGTGGGATTTTAAAGTGGCGTATATTTTAGGGGCGGCTATTGTAGCTGCTCCTATTTTTGTTATAATTCTTATAAGTTTTAATGAACAGGAGGAGAGCTTATGAATACGGCAGATAAACTTGAGATACTTTTGGAAAAAGCAAAGAGTGATTCGGCTCTTAAGCGGAATCTTCTTGATACGAGAAATGAGGCAGATCCGCTTGCGGCTTTTTGTAAGGTGGCAGCAGGCGCAGGTGTGGAGCTTACCGTTATGGATATAGTCAATCAGGGCGAGGAGTTTTATGCGGAGATCAAGCGCAGTACCAACGGTGGCGGAGAGAATTCTCCGGATCTTGATTTTCAGAATGATGAGTATTCTATATTTATGATGAGACTTTCTGATCTGTGATATGGAGTTTTTTGGGGAGTAGCTATTGTTGCTGCTCCCATTTTTGTTATAATGCTATATCAGATAGAGAAAAAATTGAGATAAAAATGTGTTAGGAAAGAAAAAACGCAATGAAAGAAATATCACTTAACGACCTTCGTAAACTTCCGGAGGGTTCATACAGGCTTATAGATGTGCGCGATGAGGCTCTTGCTTCGTATGGTATGCTTCCGGGCGCGATTCATATTGATATGGAAGAACTGGGAAAAGAAGACAACGCGGCAATCGGCGATATTCCGCAGGATAAGACTATTATTCTTTACTGCCAGATAGGTAAAAAGACTAAAGAAGCAGAGGAGCTTCCTGCTCTTAACGGACGCGAGTATTACGGTCTTGAAGGCGGATATATGGGCTATCTTCAGGATGAGCTTGCCCACATGGAAGAAGGTGGCGAGAAGCAGAAGAAAGCTGAGATGAGTATCAGAAAGAAATACCATAAACAGCTTTTTTCCAGATTTGCGAAGGCGTGCAAGACTTATAAACTCATAAATGAAGGAGATCATATTGCGGTATGCATTTCTGGCGGCAAAGATTCTATGCTGATGGCGAAGCTCTTTCAGGAGATTCAGACGCACAGACAGGTGAAGTTCGACGTGACTTTTCTTGTCATGGATCCCGGTTACAACAAAGAGAACAGGCAGCTTATCGAAAGTAACGCCAAGGCGCTTGGCATACCGATCACGATTTTTGAGAGCAACATATTTGACTCCGTCGACAATATAGAAAAGAGTCCTTGCTATATCTGTGCGAGAATGCGCAGAGGTTTTTTGTACAGCAAGGCAAAAGAGCTTGGATGCAACAAGATCGCGCTCGGCCACCACTACGATGATGTTATCGAGACCATTCTTATGGGAATGCTCCAGGGCGGCCAGATCCAGACGATGATGCCAAAGCTCCACAGCACTAACTTTGAAGGTATGGAACTTATAAGGCCTATGTATTTTATCCGTGAGAGTGATATCTGCGCATGGAGAGATTACAACGAGCTTCATTTCCTTCAGTGTGCATGCCACTTTACGGAGACATGCTCGACCTGCCATACGGACGGAACTACATCGTCAAAGAGGCTTGAGACCAAGAAACTTATCGAAAGGCTCAAGAAAGACAATCCTTTCGTTGAGTCAAATATCTTCAGAAGTGTCGAGAATGTGCAGCTTAATACTATCATCGAGTACAAAAAGGACGGCGTAAGGCATAACTTCCTCGATGAATATTGATATTTTGCAATATAAACAATATCGGAAAAACTAACTAACTAATGCGATAAGGTAATGATATATGAAAACAGCTTTTATAACCGGAGCAACCTCAGGACTTGGCGCCGAGTTTGCTCGTAGATATGCAAAAGAAGGATATAGGCTTATTCTCACGGGAAGAAGAACGCGGCGTTTATGCGCTCTTAAAGAGGAGCTTGGTACAGAGTGTCTTATCATAACGGCGGATGTTTCGGATGAGGCTAATTGCAAGAAGCTTCTTGAAGAAATAGCGGATGAAGAGATAGATGTATTCATCAACAACGCGGGTTTTGGCACAGCGGGAAGTTTCCTTGAGACTGATCTTGAAAAAGAAATTTCAATTGTAAAGGTGAATGACATTGCAATGCACATTTTGTTCAAAGGCGTGCTTGTAAAGATGCAAAAACAGGGGCATGGAACGATTTTAAATGTCGCATCGTCGGCAGGTCTTTTGCCTGCGGGGCCTTATATGGCAACCTATTATGCATCAAAGGCTTATGTCACATCTTTAACCAAAGCTGTTGCGTGTGAGCTAAAAGAGATCGGCAGCAGCGTATATGTCGCATGCCTTTGTCCGGGGCCTGTAGATACCGAGTTTAACATGAATGCGGATGTTTCTTTTTCTCTAAAAGGTATTACAGCGGAGAAATGTGTCGATGAGTGCTTAAAGGGCATGAGAAAAAAGAAAGCGGTTATCATACCGACGCTCAGGATGAAGGTTGCACTCTACGGAAGCAGGTTTGTTACCCAGAGTTTTGTGATCAAGATGACCGCGGGGCAGCAGAAGAAAAAGACGAGATGATATGAAAAAGTACACTGTTTAAGCAGGATATATGGCTTGGACAGTGTACTTTTTTATTTGAAAGAGTCGCTCGTGCGAAAGCATTTTGCAAATGATTCTTTGATATCTTTTAAATCACACTTGACAGTCGTAATATTATACGCTATATAATATTGTATCAAAACAAAGCAAGAGAGGTGAGTGCATGACATATCAATTAACAGCCCCCTTACTTGATGCTTGCGTTCTGGGAATAGTCCGAAGTGAAGATTCGTACGGATATACTCTGACACAAAAAGTCAGGCAGGTTGTTGATATATCTGAATCAACGCTGTATCCGGTGCTTAGGCGTTTGCAGAAGTCAGACTACCTGAGAACATATGATGCACCTTTTCAGGGGAGAAATCGGCGGTATTACGCGATAACAGATGAGGGCAGAAATATGCTCGAATTTTATGAGAGCGAATGGAATGAATATAAGGAGAAAATCGATGGCCTTATCAAGGGGACAGGATTAGAGCCGTCGGAGGGAGCAATGGAGGAAAAAGACTGATGAATAAGGAACAATTTTTGAGGGAGCTTAATGGAAAACTTAAATATCTTCCCGAAGCTGACAGGAATGATGCGATTCGTTTTTATGACGAATATATTTCGGAGATGGAACTCTCCGATGAGGAGGATGTTACGACTAAGCTCGGAACACCAAAAGAAGTTGCGTCAGATATCATAAGTCAGTGTACTCAGAGACATATTGATAATGAGACAGAACAGAAGACTGTTAAAGGCGGTGCCACAACAATCTGGCTTGTTATTCTTGGAATACTGTCACTTCCGTTATCTCTACCGCTTGCGATTGTGGTGCTTACATTTATTTTTGTATTTATAGTTCTTTTTTTAGTAATGATTGTTGTTGCATTTGCAGGAGCAATTGCAATCCCGTATGCGCTATTTGTTCACGGGGTGGCGCAAAAAATATTTACATTGGGATACGGTCTTGTGTCCCTTGGTGGTGGTATCTTAATGGTGTATGTTTTGTCGGCTGTTTTGAAAAAGATGTTTAGTGCGATGACTAAGAAAAAGAGAGTCAGGAGCATATATGAATAGAAAAACAATTCTTATCATTGCCGCTGCGATGATGGGAACGGGATTTTTGCTTGGAATAATATTATTTGAAAAAACTTAAAGATAATGGAAGGATATATAGATGAAAAAGAAAGTATTACTTATCGCAACGTGTGCGCTTATTGTTGTCGGGGCAGTGGCTGTGAAAATTTCAATCGGGATGGGAGCGATTCCGGTTGTGAAGATTGGAGGAGAAAGCGTAGAAGAAAGCCAAAATATGGTACGTGGTAATATAGACATAAGTGAATTTGATACTCTTACGATTGATGCGAGTACGGTAGATGTGCGTATTTTGGAAGGAGACGCGTACAAACTTGAGTATAATGTAAAAGAAAAATATGTTCCGGAGGTCAGTCAGGACGGTAAGAATTTGACTGTAAAACAACCTTCTCTTAAAGCGGAAATAACATTTTTTGATATGGATTTAACAGCGTGTAAGGAAGAATCAAGTTATACCATTACGGTACCTAAAGATACTGCACCTATAAATGTTGATGTTAAAGCTTCCACGGACGACGTTGTAATTGACGGTGTTGATGTGAATGGAAAGGTTGTTTCGGATACGGATAGCATTACATTAAGTAATGTGTCCTCAAGCGATCTTTATGTAAAGAGCTCCACGGGAAAGATAAAGCTTGATTATTCTGAGTTTGACAAGCTTGAGCTTGAATCGTCCACTGATGACATAATCGTTGAGAATTGTACTATTAATGATCTCGCTGCAGATTCATCAAGCGATAAGATCACACTTAATAATGTCAAGTTAAATACTGCAGATCTTAAAGCACTTGATGACATTGTTATTGATATAGTGGGACAAAATGATTATTCATTGGATCTGACATCATCTACAGGAGAAGATATCATTGTTGAAGGAAATACGGCGGAAGGCTCTTTTAAGTCAGATAATGGAAGCGGAAAAAGTATAACTGCTAAGTCAAGTACAGGAGAAATCAAGGTTTCTTTTGCAAATAAGTAATCATCGTTATTTGAGCGGTACAATATGTACCGCTTTGTTTATGCATAATAAAGAAAAAAGTAATAATTTGTTCGAGAAATACTATGTTATCTTCATTGACAGCGCTGTATCATATTGTATATGATATTTTGGATAATCATAGAAGGAGAGATACGATGCAGACCGAAGTAATGGAAAAATGTGACAGACTTGTAGAGAACAGAAACATTATTTACAAGGGTTTTATGTTGGAAGACAGCCTTATGCAGATATTGGCGGCATTGTCGTTTATTGATCGTGGAGAGACGGCAGATGTTAAGGCTATAAAGAGATGCAGAAAAATTTTACGCAAGAAACACAGCGCGTTTTCATATCTTCGCGGAAACAACGAACTTTTTATTTCAACAAAGATGGCTCTTTCCGAAGATCCTGAGAAGTATCTTGATGATGTTACAGAAATATATGAGAAACTTCAAAAAGGTAAATTTCTTGGATCGACATACAGAGTTTTATCTGCGGTTATCATCTGCGATTCCGGCAAGGCAGATGATTCGGATAAGGTAATAGAGAAGACGGAAGCGCTTTTGGACGGAATGAAAGCAGCACATCCTTTTCTTACAAATGATGAAGATACATGTCTTGCGGTTTTGCTTGCAATGACAGAGAAGAGCACGGAAGATATTTTGAGCGAACTTGAATCGACATATCTTGAGATAAAGAATGATTTCATGCTTTACAACAATTCGGCATATTCTCTTTGCCAGGTGCTTACAACTCTTGACGGTGCGTATAAGAAGAAATGCGAGAAGACGATCGCGCTTTTTGATGCATTTAAGGAAGCCGGAACTAAGTACGGCAAGGAATATGAGCTTGCGTCACTTGCACTTTTGATAGATATTCCTATGGATGCAAAAGATATTGTTGCAGAAGTTATCGGAACTGCTGAATATCTCAGAACGAAAAAAGGATTCACATTCTGGTATATGACAAAGCAGACAAGACTTATGTTTGCGGCAATGCTCGTATCCGAGAGCTATCTGGACAATTCTGCTACAGCTGATGCATCAGTGATAAGCAGTACCGTTGCAAGAGTTATTGCCCAGCAGGCAGCGATGTTTGTGATCATTGCCACATCTTCAGCGGCATCGATTGCCTCTTCATCATCGAATTAAAAATCGGATTAAACATACGAAAGAAACAGAATAGAAAGAAAATCGGGAAGGATGTTTATCACATCTTTCCCGATATTATTATTCATAAAAATCAATTTGCAACAGCAAGCAATTTCTCAAATTCTTTTGTTTCAAGGGGCTTAGAGAAGTAATAGCCCTGAATCATGTCGCAGCCTGCGTTCTTTAAAAGGAAATACTGCTTTGCGTTCTCAACACCTTCAGCGATAACTGTAAGATCCAGGAGCTTTGCCATCTCAAGAATACATCCGAGAAGATTTTTACCTCTGTTGTTCTCGGCAATATCTTTTATAAACTCGATATCGAGCTTAAGTGCATCGAGTGGAAGCGTAGTAAGCATATTTATTGATGAATAACCTTTTCCGAAGTCGTCCATTTCAACCATAAATCCGGCTTTCTGGAGCTTTTTTACAACAGATACAATATGATCCACATTATCCGTATAAGCTGTCTCTGTAATCTCCAGGTGGATGTCTGAAGGGCTGATCTCGTTTTCTTCGATTGTCTTTTGAAGGAAATCGATAATGTCGGGATCGAATATGTCAACTCTTGATACGTTTACGGAAACAGGAATGGAGTAGCCGAATTCTTTTTTCCATTTACGAACCTGAGCGGCAGCCTCTCTCCAAACATATCTGTCGAGCTGTCTGATAAGACCGTTCTCTTCAAGCAAAGGAATGAAGAAATCAGGTTTAACAAGGCCGAATTCAGGATGTTTCCATCTGATAAGAACTTCAGCACTGGCAAGCTTGGGAGTTTTACCGTGTACATTGTACTTGGGCTGGAAAACCAATTTGAACTGGTGCTCGGAAAACGCTTTGCTTATACCATCAAGAAGCCTTGCTTCAAACATTTCTTTTTCATGCATCTTGGCATCGTATACTTCATAAGAAGTAGAGTGCCTGACTTTAGAAATGGAGTTGCAGGCCTGAATAGCACGATCAAAACGCTGTTCAAGAGTAGCCTCTCTTGTTATGTCCGGATATATTCCGATTCTAACGCGAATGTCCGGAGTTTTTAGCATAAGCGCAAGCTTATCGGAAATTTGATGTACAAGAAAATCGTAATTATCTTGATGCTTTATATATATATAGAATTTATCCGCATCATATCTGCATGCGATTCCGCCATGTTCCTTTGCAGTTTGAGATACACAATCACCGATTGCACACAAAACCTTATCTCCGAAGCTTCTGCCATAAAGCTCATTTATAAGGTGGAACTTGTTATAGTTCAGTACAATTGCATCAACACCTTCGGACGGGTGCTTTCTGTCGTAATCATATGCCTGAATAAAAAACTGCTCTTTGGAACAAAGACCTGTCAACGGATCGACAGTTGGAATATTGATTAGATCGCCATATGATGTCATACCGATGCTAACCGACTCTACAGAAGATCTTGGCGATATGTCCATAAAGTTATTTTCCTCGCTCCCTTTTGCGTTATTATGTAATACTAGTTAGTTTAATTAATTATACATACAAATTACAAAAAAAACACAAAGTTCGCAAAAAAAACACAATTTTATCACAATTTCTTTTTTGCCCGTCGTTAAGCTAAAAACTCTAATTCCAGGTTTTATATGGGGTTGAGCTGTATTTGATGCTATCTGCCACAATTAAAAAAATATTTTTTTTAATATGATATAAACTTGTTTTTTATCGTTGTTTTAGTTTATAAAATTATGTATATTTAATAGATACAATCAAATAGTTTTTTGTTTTTTGAAGGTGAAATACGATATACATGAAGAAGAAACCATATGGAGGAATAAACGATATTCCAAAATATCTTCTGGAACAATATGGGGACAGAGGCAGGATGATACGTCAGGGGCCGCCTGTTCCGATGGATACGAAATCAATGGAAGCCATAAGCGGCAGGCGGACGAGGAACTGTTCCGTGGTTGCCGTTGCAAGGATCATAGATTATTACAGACGACGAAATAAGATCACATCTATTCCCGAAGATATAAAGCACATATATAAGGATGTTGAAGAGATAGCTGAGAGCTACGGATATACCGATAAGATAGGAACGTTTCCTTTTTTTATCTCAGGAATTGCAAAGGAGGCTTTCGCAAGATACGGCGTGAAGGTCAAGTGCAGAGGTATTTATATATGGAGCTTTGAGAAACAGGTAGTCAGAGAAATCTGCGCGGGGAGACCTGTAATATTGAATATAGCCAGAGGTTTTTACAAAGATCATACGGTAGTTGTCTCAGGTTACAGCATCTGGCAGGTTGGGGAAAAAACATATCCCATGGTCCGCGTGATAGACGGATGGAAGAGCGGTTATCACTATATTGATTATGAAGCGTTCGCAAAAGATATACGTCAATCAATATTCGGATCGTTTAATACAATAAAGGTAATACAATAGAAGTTGAGGTTTAAAGTAGTGAAAAAGAAAAAAATCGCATTTGCGGTAATAATAGCGGTAGTACTTGTTTCGGTTTTGGCTGTTGTCTTCGTTAAAAAAGGCGCACCCAAGACAGAGAATGCGTCAAGAAGAGACGGCGCGGCAGTTTCAGGCGGAGGTGATGAAGATCTTTTGCTTGTAGGCGGCGATCCGGATGCGCAGTTTGGAGCAACCAAAGGTCCGGATGCTACACAGAAGCCTGCGGAGACACTTGTTGGTGATGTGTCAAACAGTCCTGTTTCCGATAATGTTGAGGAAGTCAGAACAATGACCATTTCCGAGGCTGTTGTTATAGATGCGGGCGACCGTGACGCTTTCTATAATGATGCTGAGTACAAAGATGTTGTGCCTACCGATGCAGATTCTTTTGCCGGTGATGCCGATGAAACGAAACTTGCAGAGATACCTGCAAAGTATGATTCCAGAAATGTTGATGGAAAATCGTACGTTACGGGAGTCAGAGACCAGGGATATTCGTATCTGTGCTGGGCTTTTGCTTCTGCAGGTGCTGTTGAGTGCGATATTTTAAAGCATTATCCTGAATATAAATCTTTGGATCTTGATCTGTCCGAGAAACATCTTGCTTATTACAATGTTCACAAGGCTGCAGGTTCTCATGGCGGAAATATTGATGATGATTACAGGGAACTTGTGAATAACGAGAATGAAGAGGGCGCTTGGGTTGTAGATAACGACACAGGCTATATTGCCATGGGCGGAGTTACGAACTATTGCATAAGCCTTCTTACAGCGTGGAAGGGACCTGTTTTTGATAAGGGAACGGATTCTTTTAAGAGTATTTACGGAAGCAAATATATCTTTAATGATAATAAGGATAAGCCGTCTGAAGCGTATGCGTCTGAGTTTCACGTTCAGGATGTAAGCCAGGTTTGCGGAAACTATGACAACAACATGCTTATCAAGCAGATGGTGATGGAACACGGCGGAGCAACTATCGGAGTTAATTCTGACGAGAAGTTCTGGAACAAGAATCACGGAAATCTTTATTCTCACTTTAATGGAGAACTTCCTCCTACAGCCAATCACGAGGTTCTTATAATAGGATGGGACGATGATTACAGCGCATCTAATTTTTCTTCAAGTCCGAAGGAAAACGGTGCATGGCTTTGCAAGAACAGCTGGGGAGACAAGGCGGGTTCCGACGGATTCTTTTATCTGTCATATTATGATGAGACCGCTGCCGTAAGTAACGCAGCTGCGTACAGTGCAAAGGCCAAAGGTGATGAACGATATTTTGATAACAATTATCAGGTCGGCGGATTCATCACAAACGAGGTCAGTGCGCTTGAAGATACCAAGAATACGGTAACTGCCTACACTGAATCTTCCAATCCTTACGGTGTACTGTACACTGCGATCGGCGATGAGGAGCTTGATGCGATCGGACTTATGAGCCTTGAATCATACAGACAGTACGAGGTCAGCATTTATCTTAATCCTACTGAGGGTGATGATGAGCTTAGCTTAAAGGATCTCGGAAAGCCTGTTCTTACTCAGAAGATTTCTTCTGTAAGCGGAGGTTTCCATACATACGATCTTGATGAAAAAATAAATCTTAAAGCAGGGGACAAGTTCTTTATCCTCATAAAGCCTCATACTCCGGGCAAGCTTGTATTCGAGACTGCGGGCGATATTACTTATGAAAAGAACTACGATGAGTGGAATAATCTTACGGGAAATATCCACAACAGTAATTCTGCGAGCGGTAAGAGTTATTATATTTCGGATGACGGAAAATCATTGAACTGTCAGAAAGATAAAGACTTTTTTATCAAGGCATATACAAAAAATAAGTAACTGTGTATGTTTATGAGAACATACTTTTGAAAATGGCGAAGGAATATGGTATATTGTGTTAAAAGAATTAGAAAGGCACAATATATGGCTATTAAAGATAAGCAACCTGAACAGATAGGTACAACAGATAAGCTCAAGGCATTTAAGGCGCTTAAGGATGCGGGATATAGGACAGAATTCAGTGCCAGCGGTGTTCCCACAGTTATCTGCAAAAGCGCTGAGGATATCAGCAAGGAACTTAAGGATATCAAGAAGTTGTTGAAAGAACTCAGATATAACGGAAGTTTCGGGTTAAGAGGCCCCAGAAAGAGCGATCAGCTTGCACAGGAAACTTCAGAGGCTGAGGAGAAGAAAGAACTGACGGCTTAAAATGATACGCAAATTCACTAGGCGCGAAAGAACCTTGCCAAGTGAATTCGCGTGGTTCGCACTAAACTCGACAATACCTCGTTAAGTGCTCTACACAAGAAAACCACCTCGTTAGAAGGTGGTTTATTTTTGGGAGGAGGGGTCGACCGGTGGGGAGCCAATCGACCCGGTATGAAAAAAGTTTTGTTGGGGGAGTCAGAAGTTATTCTTCTGATAGTATATATAGTAAATTCAAAATTTGGACAAATTATGGACAAATTATAAATTTAAAATAAAGAAAGTCGAAATAATAAATAATTAATATACGGAATATTGTAAATTATTATTTGCTTTATGATATAGCGAAATAATGTATAATTAATGATGATTAAGAGTTTTTGTGAGGAAGGTGTATATGGACAGGTTTGATGCAAGAGATTCGGGACTTATAATTAGTCCGTTGACAACGGGGGATTGCGCAGCAGCGGCGGCAAGAGCGGCAGCGGCGAGTCTTTTGTTTAAATTTGACTATGAATATGTGACGATACAGCATGAAGGGAATACCAGAACTATCGAGGTTTATAAAGATGCTGACAAATGCACACGTAATGAGACCAATTTCTATGCGGTAATGGAAGGCGGCATGGCACCTGATATCAGGGAAAAAGCTGATATACACGTAAGTGTTTCGAAGGTGACCGATTTTAGAAAAGTTGACAGCAGGGCATTTATGGATGTCAGATACGGCAATCTTTTCCTTTATGCGGGCGATGGTATCGGAATAGCGTCTGTCGACGCCCTTCCTGCAAGAAAAGGTCAGGCTAATATCGGAAAAGATGCAAGAAAGCTTATTTTTGATGCGGTTGCGGGTGTGTGCGAAATTTCGGATGGAGCACAGCCTCTTTTAATAACAGTAAGTTGTCCCGAAGGAATGATGATAGCTGCAAAGCAGAACAATGCGCTTAACGCGTTTATGGGCGGTATCGGTATAATGGGAAATTATGGAACCATATCAAGCGTTCATCAGAGGGATATTGCAGGTTCTATTGAGAATCAGATCCGTGAACAGATCGAGATGGGAGTTAAGAGTATTCTTGTTTCTCCCGGAGATTACTGTGCGGACAAGATATATGAAGGAATACACGTATCGCTTAAGACTGCGATAAATTGTTTCAATTTCCCCGGAAGTGCCATAGATGCGGCATGCGAAGCGGGAGTTGAAAATCTTCTTCTGGTAGGAAATGTGGGAAAGCTTGTGAAAATGGCTGCCGGTATCATGAATACCAATTCATATGCATCTGACGGAAGAAGAGAGATCTTTGCCGCACACACGGCGATTGTCGGAGGCACATCAAGCCAGGTTAGGACGGTTATGGGATGCACCACATGTGATGAGATTTTGGCGCTTCTTAATACATGGGGCCTTCGAGACAGAGTAATGGCAAGCATAATGGCCAAGATAAACGAAGCTGTTGCAAGACGTTGCAACGGTAGGATAAGGTTCGGAGTAGCTCTTTTTTCTGAGGAATTCGGGCTTTTAGGCGCGACGGCCGACACAAGGAATGTTCTTGTAAAGGTTTCGCAGGAGCAATATGCATTGTCACTTAAGTTAAAATAGAGTATCATATTTTTTATCCAAAAATAATTAGAGGTTTAGGAGAAATACACTGATGAGCAAGATTATTTTGACCGGAGATCGCCCGACAGGTAAGCTTCACGTAGGACACTATGTGGGATCACTTAGAAGAAGAGTTGAACTTCAGAACTCCGGCGAATTCGACAAGATTTTTATTATGATAGCGGATGCTCAGGCACTTACAGATAACGCCGACAATCCGGAAAAAGTACGTCAGAATATTATAGAGGTTGCGCTGGATTACCTTTCTGTGGGACTTGATCCCGCAAAGTCAAATCTTTTCATCCAGTCACAGATACCGGAGCTTACAGAGCTTTCATTTTATTACATGAACCTCGTTACCGTATCAAGACTTCAGAGAAATCCTACGGTTAAGACCGAACTTCAGATGAGGAATTTCGGAACAAGTATTCCTGTTGGATTCTTTACATATCCTATCAGCCAGGCTGCTGATATTACTGCGTTCAAGGCAACGGTTGTTCCTGTTGGAGAAGACCAGGAGCCTATGATCGAGCAGTGCAAAGAGATTGTAAGAAAGTTTAATTCAACATACGGAGAAGCTTTGGTTGAGCCTGAGATTCTTTTGCCCGATAATGCTGCATGTCTGCGTCTTCCCGGTATAGACGGAAAGGCAAAGATGAGTAAGTCGCTCGGAAACTGCATTTATCTTTCCGAGGAGCCCGATTCTATTAAGAAGAAGGTTATGAGCATGTTTACGGATCCCAATCATTTGAGAGTGGAAGATCCCGGACAGGTTGAAGGAAATCCTGTATTTATCTATCTTGATGCATTTGCCAAGGATGAGCACTTTGCTGAGTTCCTTCCTGAGTACAACAATCTTCAGGAACTCAAGGATCACTATTCAAGAGGCGGACTTGGCGACGTTAAGGTTAAGAAGTTCCTCAACAATGTACTTCAGGCAGAGCTTGAGCCTATTCGCAACAGGAGAAAAGAATTCCAGAAGGATATCCCATATGTTTATGATGTTCTCAGAAAGGGCAGTGAGATTGCAAAAGAGACCGCTGCCAAGACTCTTGAGGACGTAAAGAGTGCAATGAGAATCAATTATTTTGATGATAAAGAACTTATTGCTATGCAATCTGCAAAGTATGAGGAGATTGGTGACTGATGAAAAATATCCTGTTTATTGCATCTGAAGGAGTACCTTTTATCAAGACCGGTGGACTTGCCGATGTTGTTGGCTCTTTGCCCAAAAATATCGACAGGCGATACTTTGATGTTCGCGTTATTTTGCCGCTCTATAAGTGTATAAGCCAGCAGATGAAGGATAGGATGGAATATGTCTCCAACTTCTATATGGATTTCCATTGGAAGAATGAGTATGTGGGCATATTCAGGTCAGAGGTTGACGGGATAAAATATTATTTTGTCGACAATGAGTTTTATTTCAACGGAATGAAACCTTACAGTGACGACACTGTTTTTGAGATTGAGAAGTACGCATTCTTTTCGAAGGCTGCGCTCTCAATCCTTCCGGTCATCGATTTCAGACCGGATATTATTCATTGCCATGACTGGCAGACGGGGCTTGTTCCCGTTTATCTCAAAGAGAGATTTCAGGGAAGTGAGTTCTATAGGGGAATCAAGGCTGTTATGACGATCCATAATCTTAAGTTCCAGGGGAAATGGGACATTAAGACGGTTCGTGATATTACAGGCCTTCCCGATTATTATTTCACTCCCGATAAGCTCGGACTCTTTAAGGACGCCGATCTTCTTAAAGGCGGTATTGTTTATTCCGATGCCATCACTACGGTTAGTAATGCGTATGCCGAAGAAATCAAGACGGAGTTCTACGGCGAGAATCTTGACGGGCTTTTAAGGGCACGCGCAGGAGATCTTCGCGGCATTGTAAACGGAATAGACTATGATGAATTCAATCCCGAGACGGATGAATTTATTCCATACAGATATAATTCGATCAATTTCCGCAAAGAGAAGTATAAGAACAAGAAAGAGCTTCAAAAAGAGCTCGGACTTAAAGCGGATGAAAAGTGCATGATGATCGGTATCGTTTCAAGACTTACCGACCAGAAGGGCTTTGATCTTATTAACTGCGTTCTTGACGAACTCTGCCAGGATGCGGTTGAGCTCGTTGTTCTGGGAACGGGAGATGAGCAGTATGAGAATTCGTTCCGTCATTTTGACTGGAAGTATGATGACAAGGTTTCTGCGAATATTTACTATTCAGAGCCGATGTCTCACAAAATCTATGCGGCCTGTGATGCATTCCTTATGCCGTCACTTTTTGAGCCCTGCGGACTTTCACAGCTCATGGCTCTCAGATACGGAACCATTCCCATTGTAAGACAGACAGGCGGACTTATTGATACGGTCGAGCCTTACAATAAATTCGAGGGAACGGGTACAGGTTTTGGTTTCCTTAATTACAACGCCCATGAGATGCTTGCCACGATCCGTGAAGCGGAGAGCGTGTTCTACGACGGAAAGCGCGAGTGGAACAAGATGATCGACCGTGCAATGGCTGTTGATTTCTCTTGGAAGGTTTCAGCGGAAAAATATCAGGAGATGTACGATTGGCTCAGGCCATGATTTATAGTTATGAGTGAAGATTCAAAGAAAAATTTATTTAAGCAGGCGGGCATATTGGCAATTGCCGGCATAATATCGAGAATAATAGGTCTTTTATATAACAGTCCTCTTGCTGCAATTATCGGTGACGAAGGTAATGGCTATTATAGTGGTGCTTTTCAGGCATATACTATAGTTCTTATGATTTCTGCGTTTAGCATTCCATCTGCTATATCTAAGATAATAGCTGGAAAGTTGGCACTGGAAGAATATAGAAGTGCACACAGAATTTTTAAGTGTGCGCTTATTTATGTTGCTATTGTTGGTGGAATTGGAAGTCTTGCTTTGTTCATGGGAGCGGATTTATTTGCTGATGATGCGGGAACGGCATTGGTTCTTCGTTTCTTTGCACCAACGGTATTTCTTTTTGGCTTCTTGGGTGTGCTTAGAGGATATTTTCAGGCACACAGAACGATGACGCCTACATCAATTTCTCAGCTTCTTGAACAGATATTGAATGCTGTAATAAGTGTATTTGGTGCGCTTTGGCTTACTAAACTTGCTGGTGATGAAACAATGATCATTGCAGGAGAAAAAGCTTCAAAGAAGGCTGTTTACGGAGCTATAGGAAGTTCGCTCGGCACAGGTTCGGGAGTAATAACTGCGCTTATTTTTATGTGCGTTGTCTATTTTGTTAAAAGAGATAAGATAAAAAGCAAAATTGATAGTGATAAAGGAAGAGAAATTTCCAACAGCGATGCTATTAAGCTTATCGTTTCAATAGTTACACCATTCATTTTAAGTACATGCATTTATAATCTTTCCGGATTTCTTAATTTTTCAATCTTCAGTCGTGTGCTTAGATATGTAAGGGAAATGAAAATTACCGGTGCATATGGCATAAAATGGTATTATGGCATATTTACAAGAAAGGCTATGGTTATAACCAATATTCCTATTGCATTTTCAGCAGCCGCTGCCTCTGCAATGATACCTGAAATATCTACAGCGTTCGCAAAAGGCGACAAAAAAGATGCAGCAGAGACTGTTGCGGGAGTTATGAGAGTAATGATGATGATTTCTATCCCTTGTGGTGTTGGACTTTTTGCTCTTGCCAGACCTGTAATGATGATATTATTTCCACAGAAGGATTCGCTTGGTATAGCATCATTTTACTTAGCGTTTTTGGCTATAACTGTTATTTTTTATTCTGTTTCAACTGTTACAAATGCTGTACTTCAAGGAACAGGTAAGTTAAAGGCACCTGTTGTCAATGCGGCTATAGCTCTTGTGATTCAAGGTGTTATGCTTGTTCTGTTGCTTTCTTTTACTGATTTGATAGGTGAAGCGCTTTGTATTGTAACTATTGTTTATTCACTCCTTATGTGTATTCTTAATAATATTTCTATGAAAAAACATATCGTTGTACCGATAGATATTAAGAAGACTTATGTATTACCGGCCATTGCGGCTTCTGTTATGGGAATTGTGGCGTATTTCTTATATGCAATGCTGTCAGCACTTTTGGGCGGAATTATTGCAGGAGAGTACTGGCTTAATCTTATGTGTGCGGGAGTATCAATATTAGTTGCAATATTTGTTTACTTTGCCGTACTCATAAAGATCGGAGGCGCAGCAAGAGAGGATATCCTCAAGTTCCCCAAGGGAAGAAGCCTGGTTAAGGCGCTTGAGAAAATCAAATTATTATAACTAAGATAATAAAAATCCTTATGACGTTGTTAAGATGCCATGAGGATTTTTCATATAAGGATTGGACAAATTATAATGGCTGAAAGATTTGCAGTAATAGACACGGAAACAAACTGGAAGAATGTTGTAATGTCAGTGGGGATAGTAATTGCGGAAGATGAGCATTTTGTGGCTTTGGACAATACATACATTATCATTGAGGAAGCTGCCAAAGTTGGCGGGATGTACTCATACGCGCTTAATATCAAGGGAAAGACTCCGCAGATGCTGGATCGCATAAGCGCTGTTAAAGTCATAAAGGATTATCTGAATTCTTTTGGCATAAAATCGATATTCGCATATAATGCATCGTTCGATGCCAGAGTGTTACCGGAGTTAAAAGAGTATAGTTGGCGTGATATATTAAAACTTGCGGCTTATAAGCAGCATAATCCTAAGATTCCGCCTGAAGCACCATGTTGCTCGACCGGGCGACTTAAGAGTGGCTATAGAGTCGAGAATATTCTTCATATGTTTGGAGAAGAAGGATATGAGGAGTTTCACAACGCGTTGACGGATGCGGTAGATGAGCTTAGAATCATGCGCTATCTAAAATACGGTATAGAGAAGTATCCGGTACTGTGAGTGTTGTCGGGATGTAGATCAATAAAGTTGTCTATATCCCGACTTTTTATTGACATAAAAAAGAGCATCCCCCATAATTTTAAGTATAGGTATTTACTGGTGTAATACGTTGCCTTTTTAATGCGTCAAGGCAAGACGCCGGCAACGTCAACTAAAAATTCCAACTAGATGGAAGGGGGTTCTTATGGCAAACGAAATGGTAGTATTTCAGGGAAAATCATTCTCGGTTGGGCTTCAGTCAATGCTTGGTTCTACAGCATACGGATGGTGCCTGACAGGTCTACCGAAAGGCGTAGTATTGTTAAATATCGAAACGGAAAAGGTTCAGTCACCTAACACGGTTGCGCCTATTATTCAGAAGTTCTGGTTCGTTGCTGTTTCTGAAACAGATAAGAAAGCTGAAATTGAATTTACAATGATGAATTTCACTAACTTGTCTGCGACAGATCAGAAACATAATGTTTCAATCTCAGTTGTTCCCAGTGATTCAGATGAATTCGCTAAATATAGCGAAAATAATGATGCAATGCTAAGAAGTATCAGCAATGCTGCAATTCCTTACGGATATGTGCTCGGAGCACAGGATCCGCTTCTTAAGTACGGATATGCGTGCGATGTAGCCGATACTCCTACACTTAAATATGGATATCCGTGTGGGATACAGGATGCAACTAACACCAATGTGAAGTATGGCTATACATGCGGTGCAAATGATGCGACTGCTGTAAAATACGGATACCCTTGCGGTACACAGGATGCAACACTTATGAAGTACGGCTATCCATGCGGAGTAGAAGATGCAACGCTTAAGTATGGATATCCGTGTGGAGCGGAAGATGTGGCAACCGGCGTTAAATACGGCTATCCATGCGGAGAACCGGTTCTTAAGTATGGCTATCCATGCGGAGACACACCCGCACTTAAATATGGATACCCTTGCGGAGACGCTCCGGTACTCAAGTATGGTTATCCATGCGGAGATACACCGGTACTTAAATATGGATATCCTTGCGGCGCACAGGATGCAACGCTTAAATATGGTTATCCGTGCAATATTCAGAATTCAGCGGTTGCTTACGGATATAACTGCAATGCGCAGAATGCAATGATGAAATATGGTTATTTCTGCTAACAAATTGAATACATAATGCCCATCGGCGGTTTGGAGGTTAAGAAAAAGAAATGGCACATATTGAATATAAACCGGTTACAGCAGTCTGGGAGGTTACGATGGGATGCAACATGCGTTGCGGCCATTGCGGCTCGTCTTGCGCGGGCGCGCTCCCGGGAGAACTTAGCACAATGGAAGCTCTTGACCTATGCGATCAGATCGCGGAGCTTGGGCTGAGATGGATAACCTTGTCAGGAGGAGAGCCGCTTACAAGAAAGGATACACCGGATCTGGTGAAAAGACTTTCCGGTAACGGAGTTAAGGTAAATATCATTACCAACGGCTGGCTTCTTGATACAGATATGGCAAAAAGACTCAAAGACAGTGGGATATCTACAGTTGCAATAAGTATTGATGGTACACCGGAGATACATGACAGTGTAAGAAAAGAAGGAGCTTTTGAACACGCCCGTAATGCATTTCATGCAATGACGGAATTTGGGATAGAGACCGGCGCTGTCACAACCATAACTAAGAAAAATATAGATATCCTTTCGGATCTTAAAGAAGAATTAATCGGCATGGGAGTTAAGACATGGCAGGTACAGCTTGGTCTGCCCATGGGAAATCTTAAGGAACGCCCTGACTGGGTGCTTGAGCCGAAACAGGTCAATGATGTCATCGATTTTTGCTACAACACGGCAAAAGAGGGAAGAATTCGAATATACCCCGCCGATTGTATCGGTTATTATTCGAAAAAAGATCTTGAAACAAGGCGTATATCTTTCGGTTTTGACAGACATTCTTTGTGGGATGGCTGCAATGCGGGGGTTCGCGGCTTTGGAATATTGCATAACGGAGATATTTTGGGATGTACTTCAATTCGCTCAAAAGAGTTTATTGAAGGAAATATCCGTAAGAGAAAACTGCGTGAAATATGGGAAGATGAAAATGCATTCTTATGGAGGCGCCAGCTGACAAAAGAAAAACTTTCCGGCTCATGCAAGACCTGTGTTTATGGCTCAAAGTGCCTCGGAGGCTGTCCGAATACAAGGCTTACAATGAAGGGCAGTATATACGAGGAGAACGAGTATTGCGCATACAATCTTTCTCTCAAGAAAAAAGAAACAAAGTATTCCAAGTGCGACAATGCCGCTGCATTACGCAGACTGGCAGATTCGCTTATACAGCAGGGGGATTATCAGGAAGCATCTTTTGCTCTTAAACGGACAAAAGAGCTGGATCCCGAGAATGCAGATGTATATAGCGCAATAGGCTACAGCGAATTCATGTGCGGAAACTATGAATCCTGCCTTGAAGCAAATAATAAGGCGCTCGAGATGGACAGCAATAATACTTACGCCATGGGCGGTCGAGCACTTGCTTTGTTCAGACTCGGACAGAAGGATGAAGGCATTCGCATCATGCGCGAAGCAGTCGCTTTGACAGGCGGTCGTGATATTAACCTGATTCAGGATCTGAGATACATGACAGACGGTAAGATGTGATGATATGTAATGAATAATAGAAAGGCAGCCTTTTTCGAGGAATAGAACTGAAAAAAGGCTGCCTTTAGGTGCTTATTTCTTTAATCACTTATAAGTTTAAGAGCGGATATATCCGGTGAGATCGAAAGCGAATAGTTGGTGTAATAAACTACGAAGCCGGGTTTTGAGCCGTTCGGTTTCTTTACGTCTTTGCGCTTTAAGTAGTCAATCTCGACCTTCTCCTGAACTTTTCCTTTTGAGTAGTAGGCTGCAAGGGCAGCAGCTTCCTCGAATGTTCTGTCGGGAACTTCTTTGCCTTTTGTTATGAGGACAACGTGAGATCCCGGTATCTTCTTTGCGTGAAACCACCAGTCTCCGCCGTTGGCGGTCTTGAAGGTAAGTTCATCGTTCTGGATATTATTTTTTCCGACATAGATATCAAAGCCGTCGCTAGACTGATAGTGGAAGGGCTTGCTTGTTATCTTTTCTTTGCGGCCGCTCTTTCCAAAGCCTGATTTTATGTAGCCGCTCTCGTGGAGTTCTTGCCTTATCTGGGCAAGATCTGCTTCTTTTTCTGCAATTTCAAGAGCACTCTCTATTGATTCAAGCTGCTCAATCGCTTCTTTTGATTCTTTTAGCTGCTCTTCAAGAGCCTCAGCGGTTCTCTTAAGTTTCGTATATTTATCAAAATACTTCTTGGCATTCTGGCTTGGAGTCAGAGTTGGGTCAAGTGTGATCGTTATGTCTTTTCCCGTGTTGTAATCGTTGACAGTAATCTTATCGGCGCCCGGCTCCGCGCTGTAGCCGTAAACTGTAAGGAGTTCGCCGTAAATTCTGTACTTGTCCTTTTTGTCGCAGTCGAGCATTTGCTTGGTCTGAAGGTCGTACTTACGAACGTTTCTTTCAAGTGCAGTCTGAACGATTTTTCTGAGGTCGACAGACTTTTGTCTGATTCTTGTGACGACGTTCTTTTCTGCATAGTACTTGCTGATAAGCTCAGAGATACTGTTCTGGGCAACTGCGGAAAATCCCGGTGCGTCCTTGTACATGGTAAGCGGGATGGAAGAGTACTCTTTGGGCGAGTTTCCTTCATAGATGATCTCGGGCGTAAATTCGCCGTTTTTTACCATATAAACGATCTCGGAAAAAGCTCTGTAAAGCGCTATGGATTCGGATGTGTCGAGCGCTATCGCGGACTTGTCGGAATCGATGTTTGCTCTTTTACAAATCTCCTGAGAAATAACGGGCGAAAGACCTGTGTAGCCTTGATAAATCGCCTTGAATACAGGTGCACCCTTACTCAGAACAACTGCTGAGAATTCGTCTGCACTTGTCGAAAGAGGGTTCATCTTATCCTGCGAAGGAACGAAATACTCGCGGCCCGGAAGAACTTCTCTTACTGAGCTGACTGATGCGGGAATGTGCTTGATACTGTCGATTATCACATTGTCCTCGTCGGTAAAGATGATATTGCTGTATTTGCCCATGATCTCGATGAGGAGGACTTTGTGCCTAAGATCACCCATTTCATCCAGGTGCTCAATCTCAAAGCGGATAATTCGCTCAAGCCCGGGCTGAGTTACAGAAATGATGCGGCCGTTCTGGATGTGTTTTCTTAAAAGCATGCAGAAATTCGGCGCAGTCATGGGTGATGGCTTCGTTTCGTCTGTCATATAGATGAGCGGAAGAGAAGCGTCGGCCGACATGATCATCTTAGCCTGCTTTATTCCGTATTTGTCAGTGTTTTCGTAGGAAAGCTTGACCGTGATGAGAAGTTCGTCACTCTCTGTTTGAGCAATCTTGTAGACCCTTCCTCCGGTCAGAAGATCGCTCATATCTTTAGTTATATTTGCTATGGTTATACCGTCAAATGCCATTTTTTACTCCGTATATTAAAGTTGATAATATATTGTATAGTCTACTAGCCGCGGGAATGTCTGTCAAAAATGTTTTATTTTGTCAAAAAAGAGAAATAGAAGGTTTTTATATACTGCATAGGATGTATATTTTTAAGCATTTGCTGTATATAATTACTTCATAACAAAGAGTGATATCTAACAAAAAATTAAAGACGGAGGAAGCTATGGATAAATCACTTAAACCCAAGATTAAAACAATCTTATTTGCGGCTGTTTTAATTGTGCTTATGCTTGTAACTCAGTTTGTTGCAGCTTTTTTTGGAAGTGCTGCTGTTTCATTTGTAACAGTATTTATGGGGAAAAGCTTAGATGTACAGAGTCTTATCCCGATATCTTTGCTGGTATCTGAGATAGTGTGTATTATTGTATTTGGAATCTGGTATTTCAATAAGTATGTAAAAAAAGATAAAAATGAAGGTGTGTACGAATCGGGATTAAAGAAGATTTTAAACTTCAAAGATCTTGTTTTTATCATCACACTTACTGTTGCCGGATTCTTTTTGGCAAATATAATATCTCAATTTATATCGGCTGCTATTCCGGAAGCGGGCCAAAAGTTTAAATCAGTTATGGATTCAGTTCTTGTTGATGGCAATATATTTGGTGTTATTGCAACTGCCCTGTTGGGGCCTATAGCGGAGGAACTTGTTTTTAGAGGGCTGCTTGTGAAGAATGCAAAGAAGGAATTTGGGCTTATAGGATGCATGGTGTTAAGTGGTATTGCATTTGGTGTTATGCATCTTAATCCGATACAGGGTATTTATGCGATCCCTATGGGAATGATATTTGCTTATTTTGCATATAGGTATAACTCAATAATTCCGACAATATTGGCACACATTATAAACAATTCTATTGCTGTGTTTCTTCCCAAAATATATCATGGAGATATGGGATATATCACTTGCGCAGTATTGTGCTTAGCATTTTTAGCTGTTTCTGTAACTGTTAAGAAGTGTTTTTTTAAAAAAGAATTAGTTATATCATAAGGGTAAGGAGAAAGCGTAAGATGGAAAAAAGAAGAATTTATAAAAGTAATGACAGAAAGATCTGTGGTGTATGCGGAGGACTTGCGGAGTTTTTCGGAATTGATCCCACAATAGTTCGCCTCGTTTATGCGATACTTGCACTTACATACGGAAGCGGATTATTGATTTACATCATTGCAGCAATCATCATGGATGATAAGCCGGATTATGTAAGCAGAGGATGATTGATTATAATGTTAAAGGCTATGCATATGTGATCTATGCATAGCCTTTCTTTTTAAAATCAGAATCCGATTCTCTCAATTTCCGCAGCGAGATTTCTTCCGTATGTCTCGCATCCGAAGCAATTGGGATGAAGATTGTCCAGGAAGTATTCGGGGAAGTGAGGTACCATTTTCATTCCATCAACTATTTTTACGTTTTTATATTGACCGGCAATATCTCTGACTTTTTCGCAGAAAGAATAAAGTGTCGGCAATTTGTCGATATGATCTCCTCTCCACAGAGGTGTTATACAAAGAATTGGTATATCTTTACCATATATATCAGTTAAAGTCTGGTAATATTTTTCTACTTTGGTCATACTTTTTTTGTCATATTGATTGGTCCCGAGCGCAACAATAATCTTGTCCGGCATATATCCGTCCATTTTCATGAGTGAGTTCTTATCGTATATATATCCGCCGATGCCCTGGTTAAGTATGTCATAATTAAGAATCCTGTTGGCGACGCTTACATATGTGCAGGATGATCGCAAGGGGCCGTAGCCTTGAGTGATGGAATCTCCGAGCCACAATACTTTTTCACCTTTAACAGCGGGAATTACATCGGCATCTATCGTGAAGTTCTTGATCCAGACCGTGGCATCTGCCGGAAGATAGATGATTACATTCTTTTTACCTTCGGGAAGTTCCCATTCAATTGTGCCGACATCCATGATGTCTTTTACATATTTGATTTCGGTTACAAATCCGTCGACCAAGAGCTCAAAAGAATCGGGAGAGCCCTTCCATATTATCTTGTAATCAAATGAGAGTTTACTTGCGGATGTAGTAAACTCAAGCGTTTTGGCGGTTGTTGCGGTGCAGCGGTCATACCACATCTCAAACGCGCCTTTAAAGTATTCAACTTGCTTTTTGGAATACTGAAAAGCCTGAAGATATCCGTCTTCGGTCTCTTCAAATTCATAGGCCCCAAAATAAATCTTTTTTAATTCTTCATTTGTAAAAACCATTGCTATAACCTCCCAAACTGCCTGGCGCCTAATGTTTTTTTGTTTTATGCCAAAGCAGTACATTTTTAATTATAATGAACAGCTTACATGTTGTCATTACTTGGATGAATCTTACGAATCTCTTTCCAAAATATGGCATTTTTTGATATTTATAATTATTTTATTGTAAACGCTTACATAATCTGTTATAACAGTAAAAGTAAAGATTTTTATTCAAAAATTAATGTAAGAAGTTACATTCGGAGGGTATGGGTTATGCAGCTATTAAATTACGATGTTTTGGCGAATACAGGTTACAAGGGATTTGTACAAAAAGATGCGCAGATTAAGGTTCTTCAGTTTGGAGAAGGCAACTTTCTTCGCGCGTTTGTTGATTATTTTTTTGATATAAGTAATGAAAAAGCAGGTTTTGACGGCAAGGTTGCGCTGGTTCAGCCAATCGCGCAGGGACTTACGAAGCTCATTAACGATCAGGAGGGGCTTTACACTCTGTATCTCAGAGGAAGCGAGAACGGAGAGAAGGTAGATCTTAAGAGAGTTATTTCTGCGGTCAAATGCTGTCTTAATCCTTATGAAAAGAGCGATTTCGATAAGATGATGGAGATTGCCGCGAGCGATTCTCTCGATATCATCGTTTCAAATACAACGGAGGCGGGAATTGCTTACGATCCTTCCTGCAAGTTTGAGGATGTTCCTGCAAGCAGCTTCCCCGGAAAGCTCACACAGGTTCTTTATACACGATTCAAGGCAGGCAAGAAGGGCGTGGTTATTCTTTCCTGCGAGCTTATCGATAATAACGGAAAAGAGCTCCTTAAGTGCGTAAACAGTTATATCGATCAGTGGAATCTCGGCGAGGAGTTCAAGAACTGGGTGAATGCTGACAACATTTTTTGTTCAACTCTCGTAGACAGGATTGTTCCGGGACGTATCCGCGATGCAAAAGAAGTTGAGAAGCTCGAAGCTGAAAACGGCTATCACGATGAGCTCATTGATGTCGGTGAGATATTCGGTGTCTGGATAATCGAAGGCCCCAAGGAACTTGAGGACAGGCTTCCTTTTAAGAAGGCAGGAGTAAATGTTCATGTTGTTCCTGATGTTATGCCGTATAAACACCGCAAAGTCCGCATTCTTAACGGGGCACACACGGGATTTGTGCTTGGCGCGTATCTTGCGGGACAGGATATTGTAAGAGACTGTATGCAGAATGATATAATCGCAGGTTTCATGAACAAGATGCTTAATGACGAGGTTATTCCGACGCTTGTGGATCACCTTGATAAGGACGATCTTGATGAGTTCGCGAGTGCGGTTAAGGACAGATTCAACAATCCTTTCGTAAATCATGAGCTTATGTCGATATCGCTTAACTCAACAAGTAAGTGGAAGGCAAGAAATATGCCGTCATTCCTTCAGTATATTGAGAAGAACGGCAAACTTCCCGTATGTCTTACAATGTCACTTGCGGCATATATTGCTTTTTATTCAAATGATATATCCGAGCTTACGGACGCAGGGCTTTTATGCAAAAGACCTGCAGGCAATACCTACACTGTAAGCGATGACAGATGGGTTCTTGAGTTCTACTATGAGCACAGAGCCGATTCCGAAGAAGCGCTTGTTAAAGCAGTTCTCGGAAACAAGAATATGTGGGATACTGACCTTAATGAAATAGAAGGTCTTACAGACGCAGTTATAAAAAATCTTGAGAAAATACGTAAAGAAGGTGCCGAGGCAGCATATGCAAGCTGTCTCTGATTTGCATTGACCTTAATTTTGGGTTATATTATAATAACTTGTGTATTATTATGCCCAAAAATAAGGGGGATTTACAGATGGTCTGCAGTATGACTGGTTTTGGCAGAAGTGAAGTCACAGAAGGTCAACGCAAGTACATTGTTGAGCTTAAATCTGTTAACAATCGTTATCTTGATATAAATGTCAAGATGCCTAAGAAATTCAACGCATTTGAGTCTGCAATTCGTTCAGAACTAAAAGGCTATATGAAACGTGGCAAAGTTGATGTGTTTGTCAGCTACGAGGATTTTTCGGAGTCCGAGTCCAAGGTTAAATATAACAAGGCTATCGCGCAGGAATACTACGATGCTTTGCAGGAAATGATCAAGGACTTTAACCTTGATGATGAGATAAGACTTCCTCTTTTATCCAAGTTTCCCGAAGTCTTCACAATGGAAGAAGAGGAGCTTGATGAGGAAGAAGTTTGGACGGGGCTTAAGAGAGCTCTGAATGAAGCCGGCAAACAGTTCATGGAGTCAAGAGCTAAGGAAGGTGAATTCCTTTGCGCCGATCTCACGGCAAAACTTGAGGAGATGCTTGAGAATGTCGAGTATATTACCGAGCGTTCGCCTGAAATCATCAAAGAGTATAAGGCTAAACTCAGAGAGAAGATTCAGGATCTGATGGAAGATAAGCAGATCGATGAGAATCGTCTCGCCATGGAAGTTACCATATTTGCCGATAAGGTATGCGTGGATGAGGAACTTACAAGACTCAGAAGCCATATAGAAGCGACATCAGATGCACTCAGAAACGGTGATGACAAGGATGGAATCGGAAGAAAACTTGATTTCCTTGCGCAGGAAATGAACAGGGAAGCCAATACTATCCTTTCTAAATCAACTGATCTTAAGATCTCCGACAGGGGAATCTCACTTAAGACCAATATAGAAAAAGTAAGGGAGCAGATTCAGAACATTGAGTAAACTCATTCATATTGGATTTGGCAACATTGTCAACGCCGACAAGATTATCAGTATAGTCAGTCCTGACGCAGCTCCGATAAAGAGAATGGTTCAGAAGGCCAAGGAACAGGGGACGGGTGTTGATGCAACGCAAGGACGTAAGACCAAGGCTGTTTTAGTCATGGAGAACGGTATGCTTGTGTTATCAGCTCTTTTGCCTGAAACAATCAGTGCAAGAGCACAATCAGAGAGTGAGAATATTACAGATGAATCGTAAAGGTATTATAATTGTTGTCTCGGGCTTTTCAGGCGCGGGCAAAGGCACAGTAATGAAGGCACTTACAGCAAAGTACGATCAGTATGCTCTGTCTGTATCGGCTACGACCAGAACTCCCAGAACGGGCGAGGTCAACGGAAGAGAGTACTTTTTTGTAACTACCGAAGAATTTGAGAAGATGATCGATGAAGACGGGCTTATCGAACACGCCAAATATGTCAATCACTACTACGGAACTCCCAGAAAGTACGTAGAGGATAAGCTTGCCAACGGAATCGATGTTATCCTTGAGATTGAGATTCAGGGAGCGCTTCAGATCAAAGAACAGTATAAGGACGCAGTTCTTTTATTCATAACACCTCCTTCAGCCGGGGAACTCGAGAAGAGACTTCGCGGAAGAGGAACTGAGACCGATGAAGTCATAAAGAAACGCCTTAGCAGGGCAAAAGAGGAATCGGTTGGAATTGAGAAGTACGACTATATTGTTGTCAATGATAAGCTCGAGGAGTGCGTTGAGAATGTGCACAGGATCATAAGTGCAGCTCATTGCAGTCCGGACAGAAATCTTGAATTTATAGATGACATAAGGCATCAGCTTGAAAAATACTAATTTAATCAAATAAATGTTATTTGCGGATATCCGCAGGAAAGGAACAACATGATACATCCTTCATATGTAGATCTGATGAAAGTAGTAAACAAGGGAGTTGAAGAGGGTGAGGAGCCTGTAATCAGCTCAAGATATTCAGTAGTTATGGCTACTGCAAAGAGAGCAAGACAGATTATTGCAGGTGACGAGCCTATGGTTAAGGTTAAGGATAAGCAGAAGCCTCTTTCAATTGCGGTTGAGGAAATGAATCAGGATACTCTTCGCATTCTTACTGAAGAGGAAAAAGAAAAGCTTGATAGCGCAGACGCAATTGAGGAAGTTGAGAGTACAGAAGAAAACTGATATGAAGATATTGTTTGTATCGCTTGGATGCGACAAAAATAGAGTTGATACCGAGGTTATGCTTGGTATGTTGCATAGCCGTGGGTATGACTTTACAGATGATGAATCGGAAGCAGAAGCAGCAGTTGTAAACACCTGCTGCTTTATAAATGATGCTAAGCAGGAAAGCATTGATGCAATACTTGAACTTGCGGAGCTTCGAAAGGCAGGACAGCTGAAGGCGCTTATCGTTACGGGCTGTCTTGCACAGAGATACAAGGAAGAGATTCAGGATGAGATTCCGGAAGTCGATGAAATCCTTGGTGTAACATCCTCTGATAAGATCATAGAAGCTATTGATGAGACTTTAGCCAGAAACACGATTTTTTCTCACAAGAACTATTTTGATGATATCAATAAAAAGCCTGTGGGAGGCATGGACAGAATTATTACTACAGGCGGTCTTTTTAATTATCTTAAGATTGCAGAAGGGTGCGATAAACATTGCACTTATTGCATAATACCCAAAGTTAGAGGAAATTACAGAAGTGTTCCGATGGAGCAGCTTTTGGAAGATGCCAATAAGCTTGCGGAAAAAGGTGTTTCTGAACTTTTGATAGTTGCACAGGAAACAACCTTGTACGGAATGGATCTCTACGGAGAGAAGAAACTCCCTGAACTCTTGCATAAGCTTTGCGAGATTGAGGGCTTTAAGTGGATAAGGGTTTTGTATTGTTATCCGGAAGAGATCACCGATGAACTTATTCAAACTATAAAAAATGAGCCTAAGATATGTAATTATCTTGATATACCCATTCAGTCCGGATCGGATAAGATCCTTAAGAAGATGGGGCGCAGAACCAGCAATGCCGAGATTAGGGAGCTTGTAGGCAAGCTTCGAAAAGAGATTCCGGATATTTGCATAAGAACAACGCTTATAAGCGGGTTCCCCGGAGAAACTGCGGAAGATCACAATGAGACGATGGCGCTTGTGAGAGATCTTCGATTTGACAGATTGGGTGTATTTACATATTCACAGGAAGAAGATACACCTGCTGCGACTATGCCGGATCAGGTATCTGAGAGGGTTAAGACGACCAGAAGGAATAAACTTATGAAGCTTCAGCAGGAAATTGCGTTTGAAGCTGCCGGTGAGATGGTCGGAAGAGATGTCGATGCGGTTATCGAAGGCAGAATCACAGATTCAGATGATGATGACGGCCTGTCCTATGTTGCGCGTACATATAAGGATGCTCCTGATATAGACGGTTATCTTTTTGTGACCGGAGTGCAGAGAGAGCTTATGACAGGCGATTATATAAAGGTACATATAACAGGCTCTAACGAATACGACTTGATTGGGGAGGAAAAAATATGAATTTACCGAACAAATTAACAGTATGCAGAGTAATATTGATTCCTTTTTTTGTATTTTTTCTTTTATTTGATCCTAACAGCGTTTCATTTAAATGGATCGCGCTTGGAATATTTGTAATAGCAAGTCTTACCGATATGCTTGATGGAAAGATTGCGAGAAAATATAACCTTATCACTGATTTTGGTAAGTTTATGGATCCTTTGGCAGACAAACTTCTTGTTTGCAGTGCGATGATAGGACTTATAGAACTTGGAAGAATTCCTTCATGGATAGTTATAGTTATCATCGCCAGAGAATTCGTTATCAGCGGATTCAGACTTATTGCTTCCGACAACGGAAGAGTAATTGCCGCAAGCTACTGGGGCAAATTTAAGACAACGTTTCAAATGATTATGGTAATCCTGATGATCGCAAATATACAGAACGACGCTTTTTATATGCTTACACAGGTAATTATGTGGATAGCACTTGCGCTCACCATCATTTCTCTTGTGGATTACCTTGTAAAAAATAAGGATGTAATGAATGGAAGTAAATAATAACAACGAAGAAATAAAGATCAGATATGACGAATCAGGTCTTAATGAGAAGATAATCCGTGCTGTTTCAGAGATGGGATTTGAGTATATGTCCCCCATCCAGAAAGCGGCAATTCCTGTAATGATGGAAGGTAAAGATATCATAGGTCAGGCGCAGACGGGTACAGGTAAGACCGCTGCGTTTGGTATTCCTCTTTTGGAGAAAGTTGATCCCGAGAATAAACACTTACAGGCAGTTGTGCTTTGCCCTACAAGAGAGCTTGCAATGCAGGCTGCCGACGATATAAGAGATTTTGCCAAGTATATGCATGGAATCAAGGTTCTTGCGGTATACGGAGGCCAGGATATTTCAAGACAGATAAGAGCACTTTCGGCCGGAGTACAGATTGTTGTCGGCACACCCGGACGTGTTATGGACCACATGAGAAGACATACCATGAAGATGAAGGATGTCAGGGTTCTCGTACTTGATGAGGCGGATGAGATGCTTGATATGGGCTTTAGAGAGGATATTGAGACTATCCTTGAAGGAATGCCCGAGGAGAGACAGACAGCTCTTTTTTCAGCAACAATGCCCGAGCCTATTTTGCAGATAACAAGAAAGTATCAGAAAGATGCTGAATATATAAAGATGACTCCCAAGGAGATCACTGTAGCAGCGATCGAGCAGACTTACTACAGGGTTCCACAGAGAATGAAGGAAGAAGTTCTTGTAAGACTTCTTGATTATTTCAATCCCGGAAGAACACTTATTTTCTGTAATACAAAGAGAATGGTTGATGAGCTTTCAGAGAAGCTCAAGGGCAAGGGATTCCTTGCAGACGGACTTCACGGCGATCTTTCACAGAATCAGAGAGACACCGTTATGAAGCTCTTTAGAACCGATAAGATCAATATCCTTATCGCTACGGATGTTGCGGCAAGAGGAATTGACGTAAGCGGTGTTGAGGCTGTATTTAACTTCGATATTCCCGAGGATATCGAGTATTATGTTCACAGAATCGGAAGAACAGGTCGTGCGGGCAGAAGCGGTAAGTCATTTACGCTTGTCGGCGGAAGAGAGATGTACAAGCTCCGCGAGATCGAGAGAGTTTGTCATACCAAGATTGAGGAAAGAAGAGTTCCTTCTGCAAAAGAGATCACAAGAGTTAAGTCACAGAAGGTATTCGGTGAAGTTATAGATATAATCGAGAACGGCGATATTACTTCTACTCTTGAATTTGTAAATCAGAAAATTGAAGAGGGCGAGTATACTGCGGAGCAGCTTGCTGCCGGATTCATGAAGCTCAAGATGGGTGCCGATATCGAGGATCTTGTTCTCTTTGAGAAAGACCGTGATTACGGCGATCGCAGACGCAGAGGTGGAAGAGATTACCGTTATGACGAGAGAACCGGAAAGAGAGACAGAAGAAGAGGTCCTAACGGTGGAAGAAGAGCTTCCGATATGAAAAAAGGCGCGTTTGAAGGCAGACGCGCTACAGACGGTAAGAGAGGTTCATCTTCGGGCAGAAGAAAGTTTGAAGACAGAAGGGGAAGCGATAAGCGCAGATCCTCTTATAAGAATGCGGAGCTCCCTGAAAGAGAGAACACTTCTCCCAAGCCGAGAAGAGAACGTTCTTCATCCAAGTCATATCAGGACGGAGCATCTGTGTTTGAGAATGTAGGAAGACTCAACATCAAGGATGAGAAATCTACAAAAGCATGGTATATGGGCGAAGATAGAGATACAATGAATGTATCAAAGTCAGATCGCAAAAATATAAAAGCAGAGAATAAAAAGAGAAGTATTGATTATCTTCAGGATGTCGACGATCTTGTAATGGAAAGCTTTGGAAAACGCAAAAAGTAAAGATTTATGGCTGAGCGTAAGGGAGGCGGAACAGTGAAAGACAGAAAAACTCTGATCGGCAAGACCTTAAGAGCAAAGATATTTAATATGGTCAGTGTCGGTGTGATAGATGAGCCTATCAACAGATTCTATGACTTTTTGAGTATTGTTGCACTTGTTCTAAATCTCTTTTCAGCATTTGCGATAACCTACAATTACATGGAGGAGCATTATAAAGGGCTCCTTCTTGGGATTGAGGCTGTGACAACATTTTTCTTTGCAATTGACTATATCTTACGGCTTCTTTCCGCTAATGAGCTTTATCCAAAGGATAGTGAGCTTACATCACTCAGAAAATATATTTTGTCTTTTACGGGTATTGTTGATCTTTTATCGTTTTTCCCCTACTATCTTTCAGTATTTTTCCCGGTATTCTTTCCGGCAGGAACAGCTGTATTCAAACTCTTCAGAGTTGCAAGGATTCTCAGGCTGTTCAGAATCAATTCCTATTACGATCAACTTAATGTCATAACGGAAGTAATAAACAGAAAGAAGCAGCAACTCATGGCTTCTGTGTTTATAATACTTATACTTATGATGGCAGCAAGCCTTTGTATGTACAGCGTTGAGCATGACAGGCAACCGGAAGTGTTTAAAAATGCCTTTTCCGGTATATGGTGGTCGGCATCGACGCTTCTAACCATAGGATACGGCGATATATACCCTGTTACGATTATGGGTAAGATACTTGCAATAATAATTGCATTTCTGGGCGTCGGAATGGTCGCAATCCCTACAGGTATCATTTCCGCGGGATTCGTCGAACAGTTCCAGAGGCTTAAGGATATAGGAGAGTTTGAGGAAGAAGAGAATATTCACTTTATCAGGGTCGTGCTTGGGAGTAATGATTCATGGACGGGGAAGAAGATTGCCGATATAGGCCTTCCGAAGGATATCATGGTGGTAGCTGTTCAGAGAAACAATGAAACGATAATTCCAAGGGGCGGCACTGTCCTTCGTGCAAACGACCTTATTGTTTTGTGCGCCGAAAAGACCAAGGAACTTCAGCCTGTTGCGATAAAAGAGATTGTCATAAATGAAGGCCATTCATGGAATAACACTGCGATCAGGGATATAGACATTTCTAGACAAAGTTATATCTTCATGGTAAGAAGAGATAATAAAGCCCTGGTTCCTAACGGTAAACTTGTTATAAAAGCAGGTGATATTGTTTTGCTTTATGACAAGCACCTGCATAATGAAAATATATAGAAGACTGACGAGGTAAAAATGTTTAGCTTGGAGAATAAGAAAAAAATACTTAATAACACGGATCTGTTTGTACTTGATATGGACGGAACCTTCTATCTTGAAAATGACATATTGGATGGCTCACTTGACTTTCTGGAAGCGGTGAAAAGAGCCGGCAAAAGATATATCTTTTTTACCAATAATTCATCTACTTCTTCTGAGGAGTACATCAAGAAACTTGCGCGAATGAACTGCCATATCACGAGTGATATGATCATGACATCGGGAGATGTGATGATAAAATTTTTGCAGACAAAGTATCAGGGAAAATCAGTGTATCTTCTCGGTACAGAGCCGCTCAGAAAGAGCTTTGTCGATGCGGGAATAAATCTGTATGATGCAAAGACGGGAGTATCTGCGGATGGAAGGAAAGCAGAGCGTCCCGATATCGTTGTTGTCGGATTTGACAAGACTCTTACTTATGAGACTCTTACAAATGCGTGCATATATATACGAGAGGGAGCAACTTTTCTTGCGACACATCTGGATATCAATTGTCCTGTGAAAAACGGATTTATCCCCGATTGCGGCGCAATATGTGCGGCGATTGAACTTTCTACTGGAGTTAAGCCAAGATTTGTCGGAAAGCCTTTTAAAGAAACGGTTGATATGATAGTTGCATCTACGGGAATTTCTGCTGAAAGAATTGCATTTGTAGGGGACAGAATATATACGGACGTTGCGACCGGTGTAAATAACGGCGCAATGGGAGTTCTGGTTCTTACGGGCGAGACCAAAAAAGAGGATATTCCTACATCTAAAGTGCAACCTGATGTGGTATTTGCTTCGATTAAAGAGATGGGAGAATTGCTTTCAGAGTAATAAATATTTGTATAAAAAGTTAAACAGGGCGGAAATCTTGCGATTTCTGCCCTGTTTAGAAAAGAGAGAAAAGTGGGGGTTTACTTTGAGGATAGCTTAAACAGTGGTTGTGATTACTTTTAACCACAATCTGATTTTATTTAATTTTTTTGATTATGTCTATGCCTATAAGCACAAAGTGTAATTTTTGCAAGATTTCGTTCATATTAGTGTACAAATTAATTAGTAGGCTAAAATTAGCCTATCAAAGTAAGCAAGCGGAATGTGTGTACTTTTCCGTAACACGCAATATTATTTAAAATAAATTAGCTTTATGATATAGTTAAAAATACCTGTTATGAAAGTATTGTTTTAGTTACGAAATATCATACAACTGAGGGAAATGTAGTGAATAATAATAGAATTGAGCCTAAATGTGTAATAATTTCCGCCGGAAGTTTTGTTCCGGTTGATATAAAACTCAATGAAGGTGATTATCTTATTGCATGTGACGCAGGTTTTGCATATGCGGAGCAACTGGGACTTTTGCCCAATCTTATTGTGGGTGACTTTGATTCGACGGCTGAGCTTGGTCCACAGGCTCTTAGAAGCCTTGAAGAGATCGCCGAGTCGGATCCGGACAGAATCCTGCGCCTTGATGTGAGAAAGGATGATACCGATACCATCAAAGCTGTTAAGATAGCTCTTTCAAAAGGCTATAAAAAGATATACCTGTACGGTGCTCTGGGCGGGGCACGTTTCGACCATAGTTTTGCTAATGTACAGACTTTGTTGTATATTAAACATAACGGCGGAACGGGATATATCATGGAGCATGATAAGATGCTCATGATTGCGGAGAACGAAACTATTAAGTTTAACAGAGGAAATACGGGGTATCTTTCAGTTTTTTCGCTTTCCGAAAAATCCTACGAAGTAACTTTAAAAGGACTAATGTATACGCTTGATAAGGGGACTCTTACAAGTGATTTTCCGCTTGGTGTCAGTAATGAGTTTATCATTGATGAGGAGGCGGAGGTATCTGTGGGCAGAGGGACACTTCTGATATGTATTCATTTTTTTGAAGACAACAGATAATGGCTGCTTGCAATACTCTGTACATGTATGATCTGTTTTCTTGCAAAGTTTTTCATAAAAGACTATACGCAGGTTAAGAATGCGAAAGTCAGGCAGCAATACGGCGTGCTTTCCGGGGCTGTCGGAATTTTTTTGAATCTGATTCTTTTTGTATCTAAATTGATCGCTGGATTTATTACCGGATCGATTTCAATTATGGCAGATGCCTTAAATAATCTTTCGGATGTTGGTTCATCCGTTGTGACTCTTGTGGGCTTCAGGCTTTCGGGGCATGAAGCTGACGAGGAACATCCCTTCGGACATGGAAGAATTGAATATATTGCGGGACTTATAGTTGCGCTTCTTATTATTCTCATGGGAGTTGAGCTTATCCGTACATCATTTGGGAAAATACTCAATCCCGGAGAGATAAGCTTTGATCCTGTTGTGGCAGGTATTCTGATCTTTGCCATATTTGTCAAATTTTTGATGTACATGGGAAATAAGAAAGCTGCAAAGAAGATAGAGAGCCCTGCGCTTAATAATACGGCTCTTGACAGTATTTCCGATGTTTTTACAACAACCGTCGTACTTGTATGTGCGATAATTACGAGCAAAACAGGTATTGTTCTTGATGGCTATGTGGGAATACTGGTTGGAATACTCATTGTAAAAACGGGACTTGATGCCGCAAAAGATACGATCAATCCGCTCTTGGGAGAGCCACCCAGTAAAGAGCTTGTAAAAGAAATTGAAGAGACGGTTCTTTTACACGAAAATATTCTCGGAGTGCATGACCTTGTGATACACAATTACGGTCCTACGGGACTTTTTATGTCGCTTCATGCCGAAGTTGACGGAAGACTCGATCTTGTGACCGTTCATGATTTTATCGATGATATAGAGAATGAACTCAGGGCCAAATACAGCTGCGAGGTTGTTATACATATGGATCCCGTAGTTATAGGAGATAAGGACACCGACAGATTAAAGCGCAAAGTGAGCTGCATTGTAAAAAATCTTGATCCTGAGCTTAAATTTCACGATTTCAGGCTTAAACATTCAAATGATAAGGGGCACAGGGTTGCGTTTGATCTGAGCGTTCCATACAAATACAGTATGAAAGACGATGAAATAACCGCATATCTCGAAGATAGAATAAAGAGGGTGGAACCCGATATCGAATGCGATATTACCATAGATAAGACAGAGAAGGCATAAAGAGAGTTAAGGAGGAAGTATGTTGGGACTTAGAAAAATCAAAAACGGTTTTGTTGAAATTGTAAAAGAACATCCGGTTTCAGTTATAAGCGTACTGATAGCAACAATTCTGTACAGCTTCATTTGCGATGGCGGAAGTGATGATGCAACGCGCATTGTCAGATGCCTTGCCATATTCTTTTTGATATTTGCTTTGGGAGCGATTCCCTGTGAAGCTTTTCGTGTATATAAAATAAAAAGCGGTGAGAATCATATTTTTAAGAATAAGAGATATCTGGCCATCAGTGCTGCGGTCATGGTTTTTAGCACGATACTTGGTGTTTTGACGGCATTATTTTTTACATACGGGCACAATACAATTGCGGAAAAAATTGGTGTTTCGGAGTTTACTGTAGATCTCTGGGAGGAATACGATTACAGGATCGTGGCATGTTTTGCGGTCGCTGTGATATGCGTGTCTTTATACCTGTTCTTAAAAAAGAGCGGTTGTACGTTTGAAGAATATACTGCAAAGGCTTTTTGCGGTCTTATGAAAGCGGAGATTGTTTTTTGCGTCGTTCTTATCGGTCTTATGATGATCATAGGGGCGTTTAGTGCACTTATATTTGAAGTTGATTTTAGCGTTTATGAGCGCGTGTGGATATTGCTTCTCGGATTTGTTCAGTATCCTTGCATGCTTATGGGGATTTCCAAGACTGAGGATGAAATCTCTAAGTTTGGCAAAGTGATGCTAAGCTACGTGCTTACAGGTCTTTTGGCAATTGCATTTGTGATCATCTATGCCTATATAATCAAAGTGATCGTAAAATGGATGTTTCCGATGTATATGGTGTTTGGTATTCTTACATCGCTCTTTGGCTTTGGCGTGTTTATATGGACGATGGCTCAGGGAATATGCGAAGAGAGCATGAGAAAAATTTTTAAATTTATGCCGCTTCTTTTTATTCCTTGCATCATCATGGAAATCGTGAGTCTTGGAAGGCAGATTTACATATATGGTCTTACACTTGCAAGATACGCGGGTATTGCAGCTATTGTATTTGAGATCGCATATTTTGTTTTGTATATATACAACATGAAAAAAGAGAAGAACGCTATGCCGGTTGTATTTTGCATAGTAATTGCGGTTTCTTACGTAGCTCTTTTGGCTCCCGGAATAAATGCTTATTCTGCGGTTATTGCGTCTCATAAGGGGAACGTGATGAAGTATCTTGCGAATAACAAAGAAAATATTTCCACGCATGCCGTTTCGGAGTCATACAGAACCATTGCGTATTCATGCGGAGCTGCGGGAAAAAATTATATACATAAAAAGCTAAGCGACGAGCAGAATAATGCAATGATCGAACTTGCGGGAACCGAATATCATCCGGCCGGTGGAACTACATATATCTATGCAAACAGAAATGATGATAATTGTTTTGATATTTCCGGCGGATATGAGAAGCTATATATTGTCGATATTGCATATTCCGGTTCTGAGGATGGGGATTCAGGCCGTTATGAGTATGACGTTACCTGCGGAGAAGAGAAGGTAGGTGTTGTCAATCTTGAAGATTTGATAAAAAAACTTGTTAATCTGGAAAAAGCGGGAGCAGGCAGTGAGGAACTTAATTCTGTCATTGAGGAGCCTGTTGCGCTTAACGACGGCGGAAAACTTATTATTTCTTATATCAGTATAGATTGTAATGAGGAAGACGGCCGTGTCAAAAGAGTAGATTCAAACGGTTATGTACTAAAATAAACTTATCTTGTCATTTTGGTACTGTTTGAGATATACTATCCAAGGAAAAAATTAATTTATTAGTATTTTAATCGCATTAAGCGTAGATATGGAGGAATATATAAATGAAAGGTTCAAAGCCAACAGTTCTTTTGATTCTTGACGGATACGGAATCAACCCTAATCCTGAGGGAAATGCTATTGCAATGGCAAAGACTCCTGTGATGGATTCACTTATGAAGGAATATCCTTTTGTACAGGGAAATGCCAGCGGACTTGCGGTAGGTCTTCCTGACGGACAGATGGGTAATTCAGAGGTTGGACACATGAATATGGGTGCCGGCAGAATTGTGTATCAGGAGCTCACAAGAATCACAAAGTCTATCGAGGATGGTGATTTCTTCACAAATGAAGGGCTTATGGTTGCAATTAATAATTGTAAGGCAAATGATTCTGCACTTCACATGTACGGACTTGTTTCAGATGGTGGTGTACACAGCCATATTACACATATTTACGGACTTCTTGAGCTTGCTAAGAAGAACGGTCTCAGCAAAGTATATGTACATTGCTTCCTTGACGGAAGAGATACTCCTCCGGAGAGCGGAATTGATTTCGTTCAGCAGCTTGAAGATAAGATGAAGGAACTTGGCGTAGGTCAGATTGCTTCTATTTCCGGCCGTTACTATGCTATGGACAGAGATAATAACTATGACCGTGTTGAGTTTGCATACAATGCGCTTACAAAGGGCGAGGGTAATAAGGCAGACAGCGCACACGAGTGCATGGTTCAGACATATAAGGATGGCAAGACAGATGAGTTCGTTATTCCTACAGTTATCATGAAGAACGGCGAGCCTGTTGCTACAGTTAAGGATAAGGATTCAATCATCTTCTTTAACTTCCGTCCTGACAGAGCAAGAGAGATCACACACTGCTTCTGTGATGATGAGTTTGATAAGTTTAACAGAGGTAAGAGACCCGACGTTACTTATGTTTGCTTCACAGATTACGATCCTCTTATTCCTAATAAGGAAGTTGCATTTAAGAAGGTTCTTCTTACAAATACATTCGGTGAGTGGCTTGCAGCTAAGGGACTTAAGCAGGCTCGTATCGCTGAGACAGAGAAATATGCTCACGTAACATTCTTCTTTAACGGCGGTGTTGAGAAGCCCAACGACGGTGAGGACAGAGTACTTGTAAACAGCCCTAAGGATGTTCCCACATACGACCTTAAGCCTCAGATGAGCGCTCCTGAAGTATGCGAGAAGATTCTCGATGCTATCAATTCTCAGAAGTACGATGTTGTTGTAGCTAACTTCGCTAACCCTGACATGGTTGGACACACAGGTGTTATTCCTGCAGCTGTTCAGGCTATCGAGACAGTTGACGAGTGTGTTGGCAAGATCGTTGAAGCTATTAAGGCAACAAACGGAACAATGTTTATTTGTGCAGATCACGGTAATGCAGATATGATGATCGATTACGAGACAGGCGAGCCTTGGACAGCTCATACAACAAATCCTGTTCCTTTCATCCTTGTTAATTACGATTCTGCGTACACTCTCAGAGAGGGCGGATGCCTTGCAGATATCATTCCTACACTTATCGAGTGCATGGGAGAGAAGCAGCCTGAGGAAATGACAGGAAAGTCTTTGTTGATAAAAAAGTGATAATATGTTAAAGTATTATTTGTTCGCTAATTGCGACAAACATTTTTTTCAGTAATACGTACTGGGAGGGCTATTTTTGTGAATGCTTTAAATTACGTAGTAGGTGTAATTTTTATATTGATATGTGCCGTTCTGGTAGTTCTTGTTCTTCTTCAGGAAGGCAAGAGCCAGGGACTTGGGGCAATTCAAGGTTCAGTTGAGAATACATACTGGGGTAAGAATAAGGGACGTTCTTCAGAAGGAATGATGAAGAAGTTAACAGTTGTCCTTGCTATTCTTTTCATCTTATTAAGTGTATTTCTTGATATGAATATTATTTGATCTTTGTTTTTGATGGATTTCGGGCACTCTATTAATTTAGAGTGCCTTATTTCGTATTTGACATAATGTCGTGGAGCTTAATTATGAGTAAGGGGAAAAAACTTAAGAGAATAGAAGACAGCGTATATGGCGGAAGCAAGAAAAAATCCGCTGAGCTTATAGTGGGTAAATTTATCTCAAACGCCAGAGGATTCGGCTTTGTTAGCGTTGACGATATGGATGAGGATATTTTTATCCCCGAGGAATACGTGCACGGGGCTTATCATTCCGACACTGTTGAAGTTGAGCTTCTGAAAGAACAGACGGGTAAAAGAAAAGAAGGCCGTATCAGAAATATTCTTGTAAGAGGTATTGAAGAGATTGTCGGAACGTACCAGGCTGAGAAGAATTTTGGCTTTGTTATTCCCGACAGTGATAAGTTTACCAGTGATATTTTTATCCCGATAGAACATCATAATAAAGCTGTTACGGGCGATAAGGTTCTTGTTAAGATAACGGATTACGGAAATATCGCAAAGAGACAGAAGCCCGAGGGCAAAGTTCTTGAGATAATCGGAAATATAAACGATCCGGGTGTAGATATCCTGTCTATTGTAAAAAATAACGGAATACCTTATGAATTTCCCGAGAAAGTTATCAATCAGGCCAATAAGTGTCCCGATTCCATAAGCGAAGCTGATATGTACGGAAGAGAAGACTTAAGAGACCTCACTATGGTCACTATTGACGGTGAGGATGCCAAGGATCTTGATGATGCGGTTAGTCTCTATGTTGATGATGAGGGACTTTATCATCTGGGTGTGCATATAGCCGATGTTACAAACTATGTGCAGGAAAGCTCTGCGCTTGACAGAGAGGCGCTAAAGCGAGGAACGAGCGTGTACCTCGTAGACAGAGTTATCCCAATGCTTCCGCACAGGCTTTCTAACGGCATTTGCTCTTTAAATCACGGCGAAGACAGGCTTGCGCTCAGCTGCCTTATGACGGTTGATAAAAACGGCGGCATCGTCGATCATAATATTGTTGAGTCGGTCATTAACGTCAATGAGAGAATGTCATATACTTCGGTTGCGAAGATTCTCGAAGATGAGGATGAAGAGGAAATTGCCAAGTACAAAGATCTTGTTCCCATGTTCAAGGATATGGCGGTTCTTTCCGGTATTCTCAGAAAAAGACGTGAGAAGAAAGGTGCTATTGACTTTGATTTTCCTGAATCAAAGATTCTTCTTGATGCGGACGGAAATCCTACAGATATAGTTATGCGTGAAAGAAATACGGCAACAAAGCTTATTGAAGATTTCATGCTTGCTGCCAATCAGACTGTTGCAGAGCATTTTTATTTCATGCAGAGTCCTTTCGTGTATCGTATTCATGAACAGCCCGATCCTGAGAAGATCGCAACTCTTTCTGTTTTTGTAAATAACTTCGGGTTCCATATCAAAACCAGAAGAGATGAGGGAGTTAAGCCAAAAGAGATACAGAAACTCTTAAAGGGCATAGAAGGAACCAAAGAAGAAGCGGTAGTCAGCAGAATGACTCTTCGCAGCATGATGCAGGCTAAGTACAGCACAGACTGCACGGGACACTTCGGACTTGCGTTTGATTATTATTGCCACTTTACGTCACCGATAAGAAGATATCCCGATCTTCAGATACACAGAATAATCAAGGATCATCTTCGCGGAAGGATGAATGAGGCCAAGGTTTCTCACTATGAGGAAATTTTGGATGAAGTTGCAAAGCATTCATCCGAGATGGAACGAAGAGCGGAAGAGGCTGAGCGTGAGACTGAAAAGCTCAAGAAGGCCCAGTACATGGAAAATCATATCGGAGAGAAGTTTGAAGGTGTTATTTCCGGCGTTACTCAGTGGGGAATGTTCGTTGAACTTGAAAACTCCTGCGAGGGCATGATCAGAGCGGCTTCAATGGAAGATGATTTCTACGTGTATGATGAAACTTCGATGAAGCTTGTGGGAGAGCGATATCACAAAGAGTATACTCTCGGAATGAAAGTCATGATACGTGTTCTCGGAGCTGACAGGATTACCAAGACGATAGACTTTATGTTGATAGATCCCGATAGCGATGATGGAGATTTTTACCCTGTTGGGGATCGTTTTGTTCCAAAAGCAAGAAAGATTGCCGAGGATAAGGCAAGGAAGATCAGAAAGCTCAGTGAAGCTGCGGAAAATATAAACGAGGGTGTAGACTATTCAGAGGATGAGTTTGACGATTCGGAGGATTCTGCAAAAGAGCTTGTCAGGAAAAGACTTGTTGAATATGCGGGCAGGCTGATAGATCTTAATGAGTATGAGCCCGATCCGAGGACGGGAGAGCCTAAGCCTAAGCGCAAAAAAAGTGCTAAGGCCGGAAGAGGTTCTACGGCGAAATCATCACGTTCCGGAAGAAAAAAGACTGATGATAACGGCGAGAAGAAATCAACCCGCAAAGTTTACAAGGTGCATAAATACAAGAAGTCTGCCACGAGTAAGGCTGCAAGAAGCGCTCAGGGCAAAGGGAAAAGAAGAAAATAAAAAGGAATCATTATGGCAGAAGATAAGGCAAGAAAGCTGGTAGCCAATAACAAAAAGGCTTATCACGATTATTTTATAGAAGAAAAATACGAGGCAGGTATTGAACTTTTCGGAACGGAAGTTAAATCTATCCGCCAGGGAAAGTGCAGTATAAAAGAAGCCTGGATCAGTATTGATAAAGGTGAAGCTTTTATCATGGGAATGAATATCACTCCGTATGAGAAGGGAAACATCTTTAATAAGGATCCGCTCAGGGTTAAGAAACTTCTTTTGCACAAGACTGAGATAAGAAAACTCGACCAGCAGAAGATGGTTCAGGGATATACACTTGTTCCACTTGAAGTGTACTTTAAGAACGGCAGGGTTAAGGTCGAGATCGGTCTTGCCAAAGGTAAGAAGCTGTATGATAAACGTGCGGATATGGCCAAGAAAGACCAGCAGAGAGAAGCTGAAAAAGAATTCAAGATGAGATTTAAGTGATAAAGCTGTTGATAAATGGCTGTTTAGACGATATACTTAATAAGCAATAAGAGCCACAGGCTCTTTGCATATAATTTAATAAGGGTTAGTAAAGGTTTCGACAGGGATTTTGAAGCTGGAGAAGCTATCCGCAGGATGGTGCGTTAAACCTCAAATTAAAATTAAACGCTAACGATAATTTAGCATACGCTGCCTAAGTGCAGCCCGTCGACCCGGGTACACCTACATATCCGGTAATCGGCGTCAAAACTTGTAGGAAACGACACAGCTTAAGCTTTGCGGTTGTGGTCGTATCATGAAGCTACCGATTGTTTGCGGTTGTCAATTACTGCAGGCATGAGGGAACAGGGATGCAGAATCCCGCAATAATTGACTATGATAGTAGAAGTACAGGGGATGAATTTTTGGACACGGGTTCGACTCCCGTCTAATCCATAACTTAAAAAGCGCGTGGTTACGCGCTTTTTCAATATTCATAAATGTACAACAGAAAGGTGATCATATGAGGCGATTTACATCAATTCTTTTGGCATGCGTGATGGCAACAGGGGTATCTTGCAATAACGGTAGTTATGCAAAAGCGAAGGAGTCGGTTGAGGCTATTGCTTCATCAATGACGGTGGAACAAAAGCTGGCTCAGATGATCATGCCGTCGATGCGAACCTGGAACGATAAGGAGCTGACTTCTTTAAATTCGGAGATTACAGGTGCTCTGAAGAAATATGATTTTGGCGGAGTGATTCTTTTTTCGCAGAATACTAAGGATGCGGCTCAGACAACGAAGCTGATAAACAGCATTCAGAAAGCACATTTAAGTGGTGGTTTTAAATCCAAGATGTTTGTCGCTGTAGATCAGGAAGGCGGAAGAGTCACACGTTTAAAGACCGGTACGAAGTTGCCGGGAAACATGGCTGTTGCGGCGACGGGCGATGCTGCAAATGCTTTTAAAGCTGCAAACGTGATCGGTGAGGAATTGGCTGTGCAGGGATTTAATCTTGATTTTGCACCGGTTGTGGATGTGAACAGTAATCCGGCAAATCCCGTTATAGGTGTCAGGTCTTTTTCGGAAAATCCAAATGTTGTAACGCAGTTTGGATTGCAGTATGTAAACGGCCTTCATGGACAGAGTGTAATGACTTGTCTTAAGCATTTTCCGGGACACGGAGATACGGATGTTGACAGCCATACAGGACTTCCAAAGGTCAATAAGACTTATGAGGAGCTGGTGAAAACAGAGCTCGTTCCGTATGCTTCTCTTGCTTCGGCTTCGGATTTTATAATGACGGCGCATATTCAATACCCGCAGATAGAAAAGGAAATGTGCGTTTCAAAGTCTTCCGGACAAAAGATATATTTACCCGCGACTTTGTCAAAGAAATTTTTGACGGAGATCCTAAGAGGAAAACTTGGATATAAGGGACTTATCATTACCGATTCTATGGAGATGGATGCCATATCTACGAATTTTGACAAGGTTGATGCATCGGCCAGAGCGATAAATGCCGGCGCGGATATCATTTTGATGCCTGTAAGCCTTACTTCGTCCAAGAGTTTGAAAGATGTGGATGCGTATATTGAAGCTCTTGCGGCAAAGGTCAAAAGCGGAGAGATTTCCGAAGCAAGACTGTATGATTCTGTGATGAGAATTTTGCAGGCTAAGGATAAATACGGACTTTTGGATACTTCCGTAGAAGCTTCTCCACAGAAGGCTGCAAGCTTGGTCGGCTCTAAGCAGCATAAAGCCGTTGAATGGGAGCTTGCAACAGCAGGCGTTAAGGAAGAGAAAAATGACGGCGTTTGTCCTGTCGGAAAAGATAAGAAGGTAGTTATTTTTTATCCTAAGAAAGATGAATTATCTGCAATCAAGTCAGGTGTTCAAAAGGCAGGAGCTAAGTCTGTTACATATGTTAGCACTGAAGGCGGCTTGCCGGCTACTGCAGATTCCGATATCCAAAAAGCGGATGTGGTCGTATGCATATCTTCCTGCGCGACGGGAGAGGATCTTAAAAACACTGCTTCGGTAAATGTGCTGATTGAAAAAGCAAAGACAAGTGGCAAAAAGAGTGTGGTGCTTAGTACGAATCTTCCGTATGACCTTGCAAACTACAATAACGCAGATGCGCTGCTGACATGCTACGGACCGGGAATTAATGTGACCGCGGCGATTTACAAGTTGTTTTCGTAATAGTGGCATATTAACGGCATTCTTTATGGGACCGCTCATCGATTTTTTTAACGTCAGATTTGCGAGACCATTTCTTGAAAAAGGTAACTAATTATCTTACTTCACAGGCTCAATTTAGCAACTTCTTGACTAATTAACTATGCCAATATAAAATCAATTTATTCTGATAAAGTGAAGAAGGAACTGATATGAGCGTAAGTAAGAAGAGAATAGTTGTAAAAGTTGGAACATCTACTATAACGAATGACAGCGGAAATGTTGATATTCGTTCACTTGATCATTTATGCAGAGCACTGTCCGGTGTTGAGAATCTGGGGTACGATCTGGTACTGGTATCTTCGGGAGCGATTGCGGTAGGCGCAGGAAAGATGCGCCTTGCGCAGAAGCCCAAGGAGATAAGGCTCAAGCAGGCGGCTGCAGCGGTCGGACAGACAGAGCTCATGCATCTGTATGATAAATTCTTTGGTGAATATAACAGAATGGTCGGACAGATTTTGCTTGATAATGCGGATTTCTGTAATCCTGTAAGAAGCGAAAATCTCAAGAATACATTCGATGCACTCTTGGAAAATCATATTATTCCCATAGTTAATGAAAATGATTCGGTTAGCCATACGGAGATTGAGTCGGATAAGAAGCTCTTTTCCGACAACGATATGCTTTCTGCGCTTGTTGCTATTTTCTGTAATGCAAGTAAGCTAATTATTTTCTCTGATATTGACGGGCTTTACGACGGCAATCCCAATACGGATCCCAATGCCAAGGTTATCAGCAGAGTAGAAGAGATAACTGAAGAGCTTAAGAGCGTTGCGTCCGGATCGGGCTCAAACAGAGGAACCGGCGGAATGATCACTAAACTGGAAGCGGCAGAACTAGCTACATCACATGGAATAGACGTGCTTATTACCAACGGAAAAAACCCGGAAAAATTATATGATATTATCGAAAAAAAGAAAGTAGGAACACTTTTTGTTGCTAAAGAACAGTGATAAAGTAGCATTTTTTTAACTAATTTCTTGCAAATACTGGATAAATATATGAAATTTTTACTATTTATATTAACTCAGCTTGCTTAAATTATAATGCAATTATATTATTATTGAGTAAACTAATGCGCTTTATTACAACTAGCATCTGGAGGGTTATATGGGACACAAACGAAAAAAAAGTGGTATTAAGTGGTTTAATTCTATTCTAACTCAGGTTATTGCCGTTAACGTTATTATGGCTCTTGTTTTTGGACTGGTCATGTTTACAACGATGGACTCATTGGACAACTCTGTTAATATGTCTTCTTCCCTTATGTCGTATATTGCCAATGTAAATAATTACGAAGGCAAGATATCTGCCAAGGTCTATTTCCTGTATTCTCAGCCTTTTAGTTATATATATACAGACAGAGAACAGAAGAAGAATATTGAAAATGTGGTGCAGCAGAACGGAGCGGAGCTCAAAAAGAATCTGACAGATCTTATGGATGAGCTTGGAAAGAATACAAGTGAGTATTCGGTGAAAGCCTTGAGTGTAGCTCAGCAGTTGTCGGAAAGTGTTGAGAAGTATGTAAGTCTCGTTGATGAGGCATATGAGCTTGCGAAGAAGGCACAAGGTGCTTCATGTGCACACATGATGGAAACAGATGTAAAGGATCAGCTCGGGGTAGTGGAGCAGAATTTGCAGGAGCTTAATTATGCTGTGGAGCAGATTGCAACAGGATCTATCTATGACATGATAGATATGAGAAACGGTGCGGTAGCAAAAACTATTATCGGACTTAGCATCTTTATCCTTTGCATTATTGCAACATTCTTTATGAACTATTTCCTTATTATCCGTAAGATTTCTTCAATGTCCAATGAAGTTAACAGGATCATTGATGAAATTGATAACGGTCAGGGTGACCTTACTTCGAGAATTACGACAAGCGTTGATTCTGAGCTTATATATTTTAAGAAGGGATTCAACAGATTCATTGAAACTCTTCAGACAATCATGCGTGAGATCAGAGAGGGTACATTGGTACTTGCTACTTCTGAAGAAGAAGTTTCCATGAAGATTCAGAAGGCAAATGACAATGTTTCAAATACATCGGCAGCTCTCGAAGAACTTTCTGCAAGTATGGAGAATGTATCACATACAGCAAATCGTATGCTTGATAAGCTTGAAGATGTTAAGCGTGCTACTCAGAGCATAAATGATGAAGTATACGGCGGACAGGAAGCTGCAACGGAGATCAAGGTTGAGGCATCAAACGTTCGTGATGAAGCTAATCTTAAAAAGAGCAATACAGGTGCTAAGATGGAAGAACTCAGTAAGGTTCTTGAAATGTCTGTTAAAGAGAGTGAGCAGGTTAACCAGATCGGTGAACTTACAAATGTCATTCTTGATATTGCATCACAGACTAACCTTCTTGCGCTTAATGCAAGTATTGAAGCGGCAAGAGCCGGCGAAGCAGGTAAGGGTTTTGCGGTTGTTGCTGAAGAAATCAGTTCACTTGCTGAAAACAGCAGACAGACAGCCGGAAATATTCAGGCAATCAGCCAGAATGTTACAAGCGCAGTTAAGGACCTTTCGGATAATGCACTTCAGGTTCTTGATTTCATTAACACAACAGTTCTTTCCGATTATGATTCATTTGTAGAAATCGGTGAGAAGTACGGCAATACAGCAGTAATCATTGACAATATGCTCAGTAAGTTCAATGCGAAGGCTGATAATCTCAATGCAATCATGGCTGAGATGGCAACATCCGTTACTTCAATCAGTGAGTCTGTTAAGGAAAGTACTGTAGCAATCAATACTTCAGCATCTAACTCGACAGAGATTGTCGGAGAAATGCAGGGTATCGGAGAGGCTATGGATAACAATAACCGTGTTACAAACCAGCTTTCTGACAGTACAAAGCAGTTCGTTAATCTGTGATCTTTGGATCGCTGTTTGATTAGATTTATAAGGCATGGCTCATATCATTGTTGGGTCGTGCCTTTTTAATTGAAATTTCTCCGAAATTCCCTATTCAATTAAATATGTTCTGCAGGGATGCAATCGATGTGCAGATGAATCTGGTATTTAATAATTATATAGAGCTGTATATTTATGTGATACCAGAATGGGAGTATATTGGAAAAGTGCTATAAATAAACAGGCGAGAGAGGAAACATAATGAGAGTAGCAGCAATAAATGATCTTTCCGGTTTGGGAAAATGTTCACTTGTGGCAGATATTTCAGTCTTTTCAGCAATGGGAATAGAAACATGTGCGGTGCCGACAGCGGTACTTAGTGCTCAGACGGGCTTTTCATCATATTATTGTAAGGATCTTACGGGAGTTATACCGGAGTATACAGCCAAATACAAAGAGCAAAAAGCGTGTTTTGACGGAATCATTACCGGATTTATGTTGAACGAGGTACAGGCCAATAATGCGCTTGAGTTCATAAAGGCTTTTAAGACTAAAGGCACACGTGTACTTGTTGATCCCGTGCTTGGAGATGACGGTGAGAGATACATGAATTATTCGGAAGAGCTTCTCGGCGCGATTAAGGAGATGGTTAAAGAGGCTGATATAATAACACCGAATATAACGGAACTTTGTCTTCTTGCGGATGTTGATTCCGGTGAGTACCGTAAGTATTCGGGAGATGAGCTTATAAATTATATACTTGAAGTATCCGAAAAAGTCAGAGGAGCAAGAAAGCAGATAATAGCCGTTACGGGAATACCGGTACCTGAAGCGGGCGAAGTCGGAAATCTTATGATAACAGAAGACGGCCACGGCCTTATAAAGTCTCATACAAACGGTGTTCATTATTCGGGGACGGGAGATCTTTTTGCGGCAGTTCTTTTTGGAGGAATCCTTAACGGTATGAATGTTCTTGAAGCCTCAAAACTTGCGGGGAATTTCATACGTGCGTCTGTTGAAGATGCTGAAAAAGACGGTACTTCGGGAAATGAAGGAATAGCATTTGAAAAGAATCTCGGAATGCTTATTTTATGAATATATAGATTGTTGCAATAGAAAAGCGGTGTAAAGAGTATTGAAGCTCATTACACCGCTTTAAGTTTTGAATCAAGGGTTTTCATGATATTTGTCGTAAATTTCTGCGAGATATGTTTTTACAATCTGGATATTTGACATCTTGCGGAGGTCGAGATTTCCCATAAGAACTGCAATTTCATCGGCGAGTAAAAGCATGTTGTAGATCTTGAGCTTGAACTCGTCTCTTGTGAGTTCGTCGATGTTAATTTCCATAAGAGGAGCGCCGAGTTTAAGAGTTACGTTTTCGTCGGCTATTCCTGTTAACATAATTCTTGTAGTAGGATCAAAATTTACATACAAAAGCAGCTTTTCTTTCTCATGTTTCTTGAGAGTGATGGGACTTTGATGTGATGATTCCATCCATTCGTAAAGATCGGTTTCGTCGGGATTCATTAGATACTTTGTAAGCTCTTCTTTATGCTTTTCAATGTACTGCATATATTTACCGGCGTTAGGACCTGTGTATGCAAGCTCTACTTTAACCCCGTTGTCTGTTCTGACAAGTCTGCACTTTTCGGCGACTTCTTTAAGTTTTAATGTTGCTTCCGCTGCGCCGACCATTTTAAAAGTGCCTGTTTCTAACTCCTGTGTGAATTCCATTTTTATCTCCTTTACGCAAAACTACAATAACGTTAGTATAGCATATGGGGTTAGAAAATGGTATACTTATAAGAGTTTTGTATAAATCAAGGGGAGAATATGGCACAGAGTAATAATGGTAGAAAACAGACAAGAAAGACCGCTTCGAGGAGTACGGGTAGAAGCTACTCCAGAGCAAACACTTCCGCCAGAAAAGCAGAAGAAATTGACTATTCTTTAAGAAGCGAACTTGTGGTTATTGCAATGGTCGCTTTAACAATTTTCCTTTTCTTATGTAATTTCGGTGTTTGCGGAGAGCTTGGTAGTGCAGTAAGCGGAATATTATTTGGCTTTTTCGGTATTACGGCGTATTTTGCACCACTTGTGGCATTGGGCGCTGTTCTTATTTCAGTGGCAAATTACGGCTCAAGTGCAGCACAGCGTAAGGTCGTTTCCGGAATTGTACTTTTCTTTATGATAGGTATAATCGCGGAGCTTTTTACGAACAGACCACAGCAGGCGCAGAATTACGATGTTGCATTTATATTTAATTCAGCAAAAGCGGGTAGAGACGGAGGCGGATTCTTCGGCGGAACCCTTGCTTATGTATTGTACAAACACCTTTCATTTGCGGGAACGGCTCTTGTACTGCTTCTCATAGGCATTGTTAGCATGGTGATATTTACCGAACAGTCTTTTGTCGGTGGTATCAGAAACGGTAGCAGGAAGCTTATTGAGAAAACAAGAGAAGATGCTGCAAATTACAGAGACTACGCCGAGAGAAGGCGTGAGATGGCAGAGAAGCGCAGAGCTGAGATAAAAGAAGAAAAGCGCCTTGCCATTGAACAAAAAGAAGACGCAAAGATTCTCAGGATGGAGAAAAATGTCCGGGGAGTAATGCTTGATACCAACATTACCAAAGAAGATGTTGAAGAAGAAAAAAGTGATAATATCCATATTTATGGTGATAATAAAGAAGAAAATGTTGGGAACATATTTATTCCCGATGAGGAAGAGTTCCACGACGATATTCATGAGATCATGCTCAATAAGCATGAGATAGAGACAAACATTGAACCTGACGGACAAAGAGTTCTTGTCACAGAGCCAAGAATTCACAGCATGGATTTTGGTTCATCAAAGGAAGAGGAGCCTGTTGCTTTACCTGATAATCACGGTAAGCTTGTGGCAAAGGCTGCTCCTGAAGAAGCACCGGAAGATATTCTTCCCGATGTACCGATACATGCAGAAGATCTTGGAAACGGCATGAACGGCGATTATGCGATACATGCTCAGGACCATATTTCCAGATCGCCCGGCGCTTCGTCCAAGATCACATCGACTGCTGAAGCTGTGCATGTTCCTTCAGGCCCCGGACCGCATACGGTTAATGTCGGAATGGAAAAAGAGATTGAGGCACATAAACGTGCAATTGCCAAGAAATACGTATTCCCTCCTGTAAGTCTTTTGGAGAAGGGTGTTAAGAATAAAAACCTTGAGACTGCAAGACAGCTTAAGGAGACGGCACTTAAATTGCAGGAGACACTTAAGACTTTCGGCGTAAATGTAACTGTTACTGATATAAGTCAGGGTCCTTCGGTAACAAGATTTGAACTTCAGCCCGAAGCGGGTGTCAGGGTCAACAAAATCGTCGGACTTGCCGATGATATCAAGATGAACCTTGCTGCAAGGGATATCCGAATAGAAGCGCCCATTCCGGGTAAAGCTGCTGTCGGAATCGAAGTTCCGAACAAGGAAAATCAGGCTGTTGCATTAAGAGATCTTTTTGAGTCAAGAGAGTTTAAGGAGTTCTCATCGAAGCTTGCCTTTGCTGTCGGCAAAGACATAGCAGGAAAAACGGTAGTTACGGATATTTCCAAGATGCCGCACCTTCTTATCGCGGGTGCTACGGGATCTGGTAAGTCCGTATGTATAAATACAATAATCATGAGCCTTATCTATAAGGCTAAACCTGAAGAAGTTCAGATGATCATGATCGATCCCAAGATCGTTGAGCTCAGCGTTTACAACGGAATCCCGCACCTTATGATTCCTGTTGTGACAGATCCTAAAAAAGCTGCGGCTGCGCTTAACTGGGCTGTTGCCGAGATGACAAACAGATATAAGAAGTTTGCCGAGGCGGGTGTCCGAGATCTCAAGGGATATAACAAATTTGTTGAAAACAGCGGTGATCCGGAGAAACAGGTTCTTCCACAGCTTGTCGTTATCGTGGATGAGCTTGCAGACCTTATGATGGTTTCCGCAAATGAAGTTGAGGATGCAATCTGCCGACTTACACAGCTTGCGAGAGCAGCAGGTATTCATTTGATCATAGCAACTCAGAGACCTTCGGTTGACGTTATCACAGGCCTTATCAAGGCCAATATGCCGAGCCGAGTTGCATTTGCCGTATCAAGTGGTGTTGACTCAAGAACAATCCTTGATATAACCGGTGCGGAGAAGCTCCTTGGAAAGGGAGACATGCTCTTTTATCCTCAGGGATATACAAAGCCGGCACGAATGCAGGGCGCATTTGTTTCCGATAAGGAAGTTCAGGCAGTTACAGATTTCCTGAGAAATCAGGGAATAGAATCATCTTACGGTGAGGAAATAGAACAGCAGATTCAGAACATTCAGAGCCAGGGCGGAGGCGGCACATCAGCAGGTTCGGGCGATGCGGCATCTGCCAGAGACGAGTATTTTGTCCAAGCCGGAGAGATGATCATAGATAAAGAGAAAGCATCTATCGGAATGCTTCAGAGAGTATTTAAGATTGGATTTAACAGAGCGGCCAGGATCATGGATCAGCTTTGTGAAGCCGGTGTTGTAGGTGATGAAGAAGGCACTAAGCCAAGAAAAGTCCTTATGACAAAAGTTGAATTTGAACAAATGGTAGGAGGAGAGTAAATGGGAGTAAAAAGTGATATTGAAATTGCACAGGAAGCTAAGATGCTTCATATCAAAGAAGTTGCAAAGTCGGTAGGTGTTGAAGAGGACGACCTTGAGTTTTACGGAAAATACAAGGCTAAACTTACTGAGGAATATCTTAAAAAGGCTGAAAACAACAAGAAAGGAAAACTAATTCTTGTTACAGCGATCAACCCCACTCCCGCAGGAGAAGGAAAAACAACTGTATCCGTAGGACTCGGAGATGCCCTTAACAGACTTGGACATAAGACTGTTATCGCACTCAGAGAGCCTTCACTCGGACCTTGCTTTGGAATAAAAGGTGGAGCTGCAGGTGGCGGATATGCTCAGGTTGTTCCCATGGAAGACTTAAACCTTCATTTCACAGGTGATTTCCATGCGATCACTTCTGCAAACAACCTGCTTGCCGCACTTCTTGATAACCATATCCAGCAGGGTAATGAGCTTATGATCGATACAAGACAGATCATCTGGAAAAGAGCTGAGGATATGAACGACCGTGCGCTCAGAAATATCGTTGTGGGACTTGGCGCAAAGGCAGACGGTGTTCCGAGAGAAGATCATTTCGTTATCACGGTTGCTTCTGAGATTATGGCTATTCTTTGCCTTTCAAGCGATCTTGAAGATCTCAAGAAGAGACTTTCAAACATAATTGTTGCATATAACTTTAAGGGTGAGCCTGTAACAGCGGGTGACCTTCAGGCTGTCGGAGCGATGGCAGCTCTTCTTAAAGATGCGCTTAAGCCCAATATTGTTCAGACACTTGAGCACACACCTGTTATTGTCCACGGCGGTCCTTTCGCAAATATCGCACACGGTTGTAACTCGGTAAGAGCTACAAAGACAGCTCTTTCTATTGCTGATTACACCGTTACCGAGGCCGGGTTCGGTGCGGATCTCGGAGCTGAGAAGTTCCTTGATATCAAGTGCAGAATAGCAGGACTTAAGCCTGATGCGGTTGTTCTTGTTGCAACAATCAAAGCACTTAAGTATAACGGAGGAGTTCCTAAGACAGAGCTTGGAAAAGAAAACCTTGAAGCTCTTAAGAAGGGAATCGTAAACCTTGAGAAGCACATCGAGAATATCCAGAAGTACGGCGTTCCCGTTGTTGTAACACTCAACTCCTTTATTACAGATACAGAAGAAGAGACTAATTTTGTAAAAGAGTTCTGCGAGAAAAAGGATTGCAGATTTGCTCTTGCCGAAGTTTGGGCAAAAGGCGGCGAAGGCGGCGAAGCTCTTGCAAAAGAAGTTATTGATACAATTAATACAAAGCCAAGTAACTATGCGCCTATCTACAGTGATGATATGTCGATTAAGGATAAGATCGGTACGGTTGCTACAGAGATTTACGGAGCAGACGGAGTAACATATACACCTGCTGCAAGCAGACAGATCGCTAAGATCGAAGAAATGGGATTTTCAAAACTTCCGGTATGTATGGCAAAAACTCAGTATTCATTGTCTGATGATCCGAGCCTCCTTGGAAGACCTACCGGATACAATATAACTGTAAGAGAAGTCTATGTTTCCGCCGGCGCGGGATTTGTGGTTGCACTCACAGGTGCCATCATGACAATGCCCGGACTTCCCAAGCATCCTGCCGCTTACGACATTGATGTTGACGAGAACGGCAAGATTACCGGATTGTTCTGATGCAATACTGATTTGATCATCATAAAAACTATTTACATTTAGGAGTACACATGAGCGCACAGATTATAGATGGAAAAGCGATTTCGCAGATTATAAAAGATGAACTGAAAGAAAAAACGGCCCGTCTTAAGGAACAGGGAATAGAGGTTACACTTGCCGTGATCCTTGTCGGAGAAGATCCTGCTTCTCAGGTTTATGTAAGAAATAAGAAGAAGGCATGTGAGTATATTGGCTACAGATCTCTTTCATATGAGCTTCCGAAGGAAACTTCGCAGGAAGAGCTGCTTAAGCTTATCGATGAACTCAACAACAGAGATGACGTTAACGGAATACTTGTTCAGATGCCGCTTCCTTCACAGATTGATGAGAAGACGGTTATCGATGCCATTAGTCCGAGGAAGGATGTAGACGGATTCCATCCGATGAATGTCGGTGCACTCTGCATAGGAGAGAAAGGCTTTGTATCCTGCACTCCTGCCGGAGTCATCCAGCTTTTAAAGAGAGGGTGCGACGGCAAGATAGATATAGCCGGCAAAGAATGTGTTATCGTAGGAAGATCCAATATTGTCGGCAAACCAATGTCAATGCTGATGTTGAGAGAAAATGCAACCGTTACGGTTGCGCATTCAAAAACAAAGAACCTTAAAGAAGTCTGCAAGAGAGCGGATATTCTTATTGCAGCTGTCGGAAAAGCCGGTATGATCACAAAAGATCATGTAAAAGAAGGTGCAGTTGTAATAGATGTCGGAATTAACCGAAATGAAGACGGTAAGCTTTGCGGAGATGTATGCTTTGATGAGGTAAAAGAGATTGCTTCGGCAATTACACCGGTTCCCGGTGGCGTTGGTCCCATGACTATTGCTATGCTTATGAACAACTGTTATGAAGCTGCTACAATGTTTAGATGATTGTAGAAAAAAGAGTAGAGATAATAGTGGAGTATAAGATATGAAATGTCATAATTGCGGCGCCGAGATACCCGATGGACATCTGTACTGTGATAAATGTGGCGCGGAGATAAATATTGTTCCGGAGTTTGAGCCGGAAGTAGAAAATGAAATAGATACAACGCTATCATCGATTGCAGATAGACTCATTAAAGATGATAAGCCCAAAGTTGTGATCAAATACAGAAATAAAGATGATGTTTTTGAATATATTAAGCAAAAGAAGAATGTCATCATTGGAAGCCTTTTAGGAATACTGATCCTAGTTCTTTTTGTCACTTTGATCTTTATGTCTCAAGACAGAACAGGAGCTAAATATCTTAAACTTGCCGAAAAGGCAAAGAGTAACGGCAACACGTATGAGGCGGTTGCCTACCTCACGGAAGGAAATAAGAGATATCCCTATAATACAGATATTATTTTCGGACTGGCGGATTGTTATCTTGAACTTGGGTCAACCGGAAATGCGGTTGATACGCTGAGAATAATAACCGATTCGTCAATTTACCCAAAAGATTCTGTTACATCAGCGTACGAAAGTATAATTTCGATATATAAACAGGCGGGAGAATATGATAAAATAGCTGAGATTCTTAATGAAGGTCAGAATGAATCTGCTGAGGCACTTAGAAAAGAATATGTTCCAAGTGACCCTGAACTCACTCCCGGAGACGGAACATACGAGGAAAAAGTCACAGTTTCAATTTCAGTTGATGACGGTTCAAGCATTTATTACACAATAAATGAGGACGCTCCTACAAAGAGAAGCAACGCGTACAGAAGTGAATTTGAGATTGATAAAGACGGCGAATACAATATTAAAGCAATAGCTATCAATGAATATGGTGTATCAAGCTCTGTCGTTGAAAGAACTTTTATAATAGAAGGCGGAACGGCACCTACTCCCGAGATCATGGAACCAAGTGGTGATTATAAAGAAAACACCATGATAGTAGCCATAGCGGGTGATGGATGCAGGATCTATTATACAACCGACGGTTCAGATCCGACCATGGACTCACAGGAATATACCGAGCCTATTCCTATGCCTATGGGAACATCTAATTTTAAGTTTATTGCATATAATGAAAAAGGTAATCCGAGTGAGATAGTCGAACGTGAATATGTTCTTGCGTATGACAGAAAAGTTACCAAAGAACAGGCTGTGCAACGACTTGTGAGTAAACTTCTTGCTCTCGATGTACTTCTTGATGAAAAGGGAAGTGTAAGAGGCGGCGGACATAATGAATATATTTATGATTCTGTAATTGAGGTTCCGGGCGCCGGTGAGTACTATAAGATCATCGAAGAATTTGTTCGAGGAGACGGAACAAGAACTCAGACGGGAAGATTGTTTGCCGTTAATACGCATGACGGTACGCTTAATCATCTCGGATATGATACCGGTGGCAGATTTACATTAAAGACCATCAAATAAAGAGTAATTTATTTTTATATACTATTACCAGATATTGGAGGAGGATGACTATGTTCAAGATTTTAGAGGCAAATGAGCTTACTACGAACATCTATCAGATGATCGTTGAGGCTCCTCGTGTTTCGGACGCATGTTTACCAGGACAGTTTTTGATTATCCGTGTTGATGAGGAGGGAGAAAGAATTCCTCTTACAATATGCGACTATGACAGAGAAAAGGGGACTGTAGAGATTGTTGTTCAGGCTATAGGAGCTGAGACACATAAACTTTCCAAACTCAAGGCTGGCGATTGCTTGGCTGACGTTGTCGGACCTTTGGGTAAGCCTTCAGATCTTTGCGAAGAGAGCATTGAAGACTTAAAGAAAAAGAAAATCGTATTTATCGCAGGTGGCGTAGGAACAGCTCCTGTTTACCCTCAGGCAAAGTGGTTAAAAGAACAGGGTGTTGACTGCGATGTTATTATCGGTGCTAAGACTAAAGATCTTGTTATCATGGAGGAGAGATTTAAGAAAGTATGTAACCTTCACATCACAACAGATGACGGTTCTTACGGAAGAAGCGGAATGGTTACAAAGGCTCTCCAGGATCTTTGGGATGAAGGAAATAAATATGATCACTGCGTAGCTATCGGACCTATGATCATGATGAAGTTTGTTTGCAAGCTTACAAAAGAGCTTGGAATTCCTACAATTGTCAGCATGAATCCTATTATGGTTGACGGAACGGGAATGTGCGGAGCTTGCCGTCTTACAGTTGATGGACAGGTTAAGTTTGCCTGCGTTGACGGTCCTGAGTTTGATGGACACAAGGTTGACTTTGACCAGGCAATGAATCGTATGAAGCTTTACAAGACTGAGGAGGGAAGACTTCTTCTCAAGGCTCAGGAAGGTGATACACATCACGGTGGATGCGGAAACTGCAACTGATATATAAAAGATTTGTTTCGCAAATATATTCTATTTACGATAACTATATAGGAGAATAAAAGATGGATGGATTTGTAAGAGTTCCGGTCCGCGAACAGGACGCTAAGGAACGTGCTACTAATTTTAAAGAAGTATGTCTCGGATATAATAAAGAAGAAGCTGAGAAAGAAGCTCTCAGATGTCTTAATTGTAAGAACCCCAAATGTGTACAGGGATGTCCTGTATCAATCAATATTCCTGCATTTATCGAGCAGGTTAAGCAGGGAAATGTAGAGGAAGCTTATCAGGTGATCAGCCAGTCAAGTGCACTTCCCGCTGTATGCGGACGTGTATGTCCTCAGGAGAGCCAGTGCGAAGGCCAGTGCGTAAGAGGTATAAAGGGTGATGCCGTTTCAATCGGTAAGCTTGAGAGATATGTTGCTGATACAGCAAGAGAGATGGGTATTAAGCCCGAGGGCGCAAAGGAGAAGAAGGGCAAGAAAGTTGCCATCATCGGTTCAGGCCCTTCAGGTCTTACATGCGCAGGCGATCTTGCAAAGATGGGCTACGATGTAACTATATTCGAAGCACTTCATGAAGCAGGCGGTGTTCTTGTATACGGTATTCCTGAGTTCCGTCTTCCCAAGGACGCTGTTGTTAAAAAGGAAATCGAGAACGTTAAGTCACTTGGCGTTAAGCTTGAGACAGACGTTGTTATCGGCAAGTCTGTTACTATAGACGATCTTATGGAGAAGGAAGGCTTTGAGGCTGTATTTATCGGCTCAGGAGCAGGACTTCCCAGATTCATGAATATTCCCGGCGAGCAGGCTATGGGTGTATTCTCAGCAAATGAGTTCCTTACAAGAAGCAACCTCATGAAAGCTTTTGATGAGAATTCAAGAACTCCTATCATGAGACCTAAGAAGTGCGTAGTTGTAGGTGGCGGTAACGTTGCTATGGATGCAGCAAGAACAGCACTTCGTCTTGGAGCAGAAGTTCATGTTGTATATCGTCGTGGTGAGGAAGAGCTTCCTGCACGTAAGGAAGAAGTAGGACATGCTAAGGAAGAAGGAATCATATTCGATCTTCTTTGCAATCCTGTTGAGATTCACGCTGATGAGAACGGCTGGGTAACAGGAATCACATGTATCAGAATGGAACTTGGTGAGCCTGATGAGTCAGGAAGAAGAAGTCCTGTTGAGGTGCCCGGTTCTGAGTTTGAGATTGAGTGCGATGCGGTTATCATGTCACTTGGAACATCACCTAATCCGCTTATTTCTTCAACAACAGCAGGTCTTGATATCAACAAGAGAAAATGTATTGTTGCAGAAGACAACGGACAGACATCAAAGCCCGGTGTATTTGCAGGCGGTGACGCTGTTACAGGCGCTGCTACAGTTATTCTTGCCATGGGTGCAGGAAAAGCTGCCGCAAAGGGTATTGATGAGTATCTTCAGAACAAGTAATATATACGAAAATATTGACATAACACCGTCACCCGTTATCGGGTGACGGTTGTTAATCTATATAAATACTGATATGATCAGCGTTTATCTATAAAAAACACGGAAAGAACAGAAAATATGGTTGCTTATGTAAATGGTATTCTTGAGAGTATCGAGGAGGGAAATGCCGTTGTAGACGTTAACGGCATTGGAATAAACGTAAATATTTCCGGTTCTACCATGGACAGAATGCCCGGAATTGGTGAAGTGGTAAAGCTTTACACTTATACGAATGTCAAAGAGGATGCGTTTACACTTTTCGGATTCCTTTCAAGGGATGAGCTGGGTCTTTTTAAACTTCTTATTACAGTTAACGGAATAGGTCCTAAGGGCGGACTTGCAATATTGTCTGTCATGTCGCCGGACGATCTTCGTTTTGCAATTATAGCAGGTGACAGTGCGTCTATTGCAAAGGCTCCCGGAATCGGCAAAAAAACTGCAGAGAGAATAACTCTTGAACTCAAAGACAAGATAAAAGTTACGGAGGATTCATTGCTTTCACAGGGCGGAGATTCACTTGGAGAAGAACTTTCGGGTGAGAACTCGTCTGCAAAGGATGAGACGGTTGCTGCACTTGTGGCTCTTGGTTACAATCAATCCGATGCCATGAGAGCAGTCAGAAAAGTTCTCGGAAGTGATGCAGGCGCAGCCGCAGATACGGAAGATCTGCTTAAACTTGCTCTTAAGGAGATGTTTTAAACAGCCATGGAAAAGAAAAAGATTGTAACAAACGCCAGAGGAATGGCACCGGAAGCAAATCGGGAAGACATAAAGATCGAAGGATCTCTTCGTCCTCAAAACCTTGATTCGTATATCGGACAGAAGAAGATCAAGGAGAGTCTTAAGATATATATTGAGGCTGCGAAGAAAAGAGGAGATTGTCTCGATCACCTTCTTTTTTATGGACCGCCCGGACTTGGTAAGACCACTCTTGCAGGAATCATTGCAAATGAGATGGGCGTACATATCAAGATCACAAGCGGACCGGCTATCGAAAAGCCCGGTGATATGGCGGCTATATTAAATAATCTTCAGGAAGGTGATATCCTTTTTGTGGATGAAATACATCGTCTCAACAGGCAGGTTGAGGAAGTTCTTTACCCTGCTATGGAGGATTATGCTATTGATATCATGATAGGAAAGGGGCCTACTGCAAGATCTATAAGACTGGATCTTCCTCATTTTACGCTTATAGGAGCGACAACCAGAGCGGGAATGCTCTCTGCCCCTCTAAGAGACAGATTTGGAATGATCCACAGAATGGAGTTTTATGATATTGACGAACTTTGCAGTATCATTTTGCAGTCTGCAAAGCTCCTTGATGTCGATGTAGACAAAGGCGGCGCAGTTGAGATGGCAAGGCGAAGCAGAGGAACGCCGAGACTTGCCAACAGGATACTTAAGCGCGTCAGGGATTTTGCACAGGTTAAGTTTGACGGAAAAGTTACGGGCGAAGTTGCAATGACAGCTCTTGATCTTATGGATGTTGATAAGATGGGACTTGACCATACGGATAGAAATCTTCTTTTTACCATGATAAACAAATTTGCGGGAAAGCCTGTCGGACTCGATACTTTGGCGGCTGCGATAGGAGAGGATCCCGGAACCATCGAGGATGTTTACGAACCTTATCTTATTAAAAACGGTTTTATAAACAGAACTCCCAGAGGACGCGTGGTTACTGATATTGCGTATGCTCATTTGGGACTTGAAAACCCCGTCGATACCGATATATAATTTAAAAGTACAAATTTGCTTATTGGTTGATTTTTTATGCAGGGAGAAAACTATGGCTTCTAAAACGGATACTGAAGTAATTATCGGGGGAAAAGTATTCACCTTAAGCGGCTACGAAGGCGAGGAGTATCTTCAGAAAGTAGCTTCGTACATTAACAATAAGATTGCGGAATATAACAAGTTAGACAGCTTTAAGAGGCAGCCGGTAGATACGCAGAATGTTTTGTTACAGCTTAATATTGCGGATGACTATTTCAAGTTGAAGAAGCAGATAGAACTTATGGAAGAGCAGCTTACCGAGAAGGAAAAAGAGCTCTATGATCTTAAGCATGAGCTTATCGCCACGCAGATAAAGCTTGAGAATACCGAGAAGAACAGCAAGAGTCTTCAGAGTAAACTTGATGATTCTTCCAAAAAGATAATTCAGTTAGAAACACAGGTTAAAGGTAATAAAAGGTGATTTAATGGGGCTGTCTTTAGGGACAGCCTTTTATATGAATATGAAAAAAGTCGAACTTTTGGCTCCCGCCGGGGGCTATGAAACAATGGTAGGCGCTTTCAATGCAGGTGCCGATGCCGTTTATCTTGGTGGCTCTAAATTCGGAGCAAGGGCGTATGCGGACAATTTTGATGAGGCCCAGGTTCTGGATGCTATTTCTTATGCCCATTTACACCATAAAAAAATTTATATGACAGTCAATACTCTCGTTAAAGAGCGAGAGTTTTCCGAAGTATATGACTTTATGCTTCCTTATGCCGAAAAGAATCTTGACGGTGTTATCGTGCAGGATCTTGGTGTAATGAAGTTTTTGCGTGACGAATTTCCGAATGTGGAGGTTCATGCAAGCACGCAGCAGACCGTTACGGGAGTTTACGGAGCAAAGCTTTTAAAAGAGCTTGGATGTTGCAGAGTTGTTCCAGCAAGAGAGCTCAGCCTTTCTGAAATGAAGGCAATCCGCGAAAAGGCTGATATTGAAGTTGAAGCATTTATTCACGGAGCGATGTGCTATTGCTATTCGGGGGCCTGTCTTTTCAGCAGTATGGTTGGAACGAGAAGCGGTAACAGAGGCCGTTGTGCGCAGCCGTGCAGACTTCCTTATAAGACTGCCGGATCAAACGGAAAAGAGGAATATCCTATCAGCCTTAAGGACATGTGCACGATAGATCTGATTCCGGAACTTATTAGCGCCGGAATCGATTCTTTTAAGATAGAAGGACGTATGAAAAAGCCTGAGTATGCGGCAGGCGTAACTTCGCTTTACAGAAAATACATCGACTTGTACTATAAAGAGCCCGATAAGGAACACAGGGTATCCAAAGAGGATATGGATATTCTGAAGGCTCTTTATCTCAGAACGGGTATAAGCGACGGATATTATCACAGGCATAACGGAAGAGAAATGGTAACCGTTTCATCGCCTGCGTATAACGGAACTTCTGAAGAAGTTTCCAAGATGATAAAAGAAAAATATCTCGGCTACGAGAAGAAGATAAAGTGTGATATTTACTGTGATCTTACCGCGGGGAGCACTGCAAAGCTTACAATGCTTCTAAAGGATAACAGCGGAGTTGTCTGTGAGATTACGGGAAAAGAAGTTCAGACGGCTTCTAACAGACCGATGGATGCGCAGAATATTGAAAAGCAGCTTAGAAAGCTCGGAAATACACCTTTTGAAGCGGATGATGTTGTTGTTTCAATAGATGATAACGGGGCAGGATGCGGAATCTTTATCCCTGTGAGCGAGCTTAATGAGTACAGACGCAGTCTTTGCGATAAGATGCTTGAGATACTCCTTGATTCGGGTGATGCCAAGGAAAAAGCATATGATCGAAGTGCGGATAAAAATATCGATAGTGCTGAATCGTCAGATAATCATCTGAAGGTACAAAAGAGAAAGGCGGATATACATGTGCTTGTCAGTAGTAAAGAGCAGCTTGGCGTTGCACTCGGATATCTTGCAGGAGATTCGCACAAAAAGAAAATCGAAAGAATTTATGTTGATTCAAAACTTCTTCTCGGAGAAGAAAAAGACAGTGTTTTAAAAGATTTAAAGATCGCCGCAGATGCAGGCACAGAGGTGATCGCGGCTCTTCCTTATGTCACAAGAGAAGAGAAGATTGACGGAACACTTGATATTATAACGCTCATAAATATCTGCAAGGCAGGTAATCTGTGCGGTTTGCTTGTAAGAAACCTTGAGCAATTGGGATATTTGAGAGATAATAATTATCTTGGGAAAGTAATCTGCGATTACGGAGTTTATGTATGGAATGTTGAGAGTTTTAAGCTCCTTTCTGAGTGTACGAAGGGAGATTTCAGTGTTGATGAGATTTCTGTTCCATACGAACTTACTATTCATGAGGCAAAAGATGTTACAGTAGCGGTTAAGTCTATTTGTGATGTTCCTGTTACGTATAATATCTACGGACATGTTCCCATGATGATAAGCGCCGGCTGTGTAAAGAAGACTACAGATAGATGCAGCGGCAAGAACGGAAGCGTACATAGCGAGAAAATGCATATGATCGACAGGATGGGAAATGACATGACAGTTACGACTGATTGCAGGAACTGCTACAATGTCATATGGAATACGGATCCGACAGTTCTTTTGGGCAAAATGAAGACTATTGATGATATAGGCATCTTCGATCATTACAGGATTGACTTTACGATTGAATCCGGAAATGATACGAGGGATGTTCTTGAAAGTTTTATCAATGATAAAGCTTTTGAAAAAAAGAACTATACCACGGGTCACTATAAACGCGGAGTGGAATGATTTAATGAAACTTTTTGTTACGGAGATAGCTAAATATTTGATAGCTCTTTTACTTCTTTTTTATACCGCCGATTCCTTCGGCGCGCTTGCAAAACCGTATGAGAGCGACAGGAAGTTTATATATACCAGGCAGATAGGCTGTATGTTCGGAGTTCAGATAACCTGCTTTATACAGATATTGGCAAGAACGGGAAAAGTATCCTATCTTTTGTTCTTTCTGTTTCAGATAGTTATATTTGCTTCGGTGATCATGCTTTTTTATATTATTTATCCGGACGCAAACAAGCTTGTTATCAATAATATGTGTATGCTTTTGATGATCGGAATCATCATGCTTACAAGGCTTTCTTATGAGAAAGCGATAAAGCAGTTTGTTGTTGTTGCGGCATCTATAGTGTTAGGCTTCTTTATTCCGGAACTGATTTTCAGATTAAATGTCATAAAGCGCTACGCATGGGTATTTGCGGCAATAGGCGTTACGATGATCGGTATAGTTCTGGTTCTCGGAACCGCAACAAACGGATCTAAGATCACATATACGATTGCGGGAATAACCTTCCAGCCTTCGGAATTTACGAAGATTATTTATCTGCTCTTTTTGGCGGGAGCGTTATTTAGGGCAAAAGAACTGACGGATCTGATCAAGATCGCGGGGGTTGCAGGAGTCCATGTAATTATCCTTGTGCTGTCAAAAGATCTTGGAAGTGCGCTTTTGTTCTTTATTGTTTTTCTTGCACTTATATATATTGCGACGAATAATATCGGATATCTTATTCTGGGACTTGGATTCGGGTCGGTGGCGAGCGTTATTGCTTACGGACTCTTTTCACATATACAGGTGAGAGTTAAGGCATGGCTCGATCCGTTCGGAAATATTGAAAGTGCCGGATACCAGCTGGCACAGTCACTTTTCGGAATAAGCAGCGGCGGTGCTTTCGGACTTGGACTATACGGAGGAGCGCCACAGTCGATTCCTTTCGTTGAGCAGGATTTCATTTTCTCGGCAATCGCGGAGGAATTCGGAATCGTATTTGCGGTTATAATGACACTTATATGCCTGAGTACATTTATGCATATCATGTACGAAGGTTACATGATGCACGACAAGTATTACAGACTTTTGTCATGCGGAATAGGCGTGTCATACATTTTTCAGACGTTTTTAACTATAGGAGGAGGCTCCAGATTCATTCCTCTTACGGGTGTAACACTTCCTCTTGTAAGTTACGGCGGATCGTCCGTAATGGTTACGGTTATCATGGTGATGATATTTGAGGGGATTTGTCTTGTGCGGAATTTCGAGGAAGCGGAAGACTACATGAGACACGACAGATCAAGAGGAAACAAGAGGGATTATTATTACGATGAGAGAAACGAGAGATACGAAGAGGACTACTAGAGATACAAGGGCGTCGCAACCGACTTCGATAATTGTACTTTCATTTATCTATTTGGCGTTGTTCGTGTCAATGCTTGTATTTATCGCGTATTCCGCTACTGTAAATAAACAGAAATACATGAATAACAACTTTAATACCAGACAGAAGATACTGACTGCCCAGAATACACGAGGCAAGATCTTATCAAGAGACGGTGATGTTCTTGCGTCCACCAAAACGGACAAAAAAGGCAAGGAAGTAAGAGAGTACCCTTACGGAAAAGACTTTGCGCATGTTGTGGGGTATTCATCACACGGAAAAGCCGGTGTTGAGCTTATTTCCAATTATTATCTGATAAATTCGGGGATAGATCTTTCTCAAAAGGCAATATATGATGCCAAAAAGAAGAAGTTTCCCGGAAACGATGTTACGACGACTCTTTCTGTTGAGCTTCAGCAAATCTGCAGTGATGCAATTCCTTCACCTAGAAAGGGTGCGATAGTTGTATCGGATCCAAGGACCGGTGAGATACTTGCAATGGTATCAAAGCCTGACTTTGATCCAAATAACATTCAGGATGATTGGAAGAGTTATCTTGAAGACGATTCAGGCGATGCAACTTTAGTAAACAGGGCAACTCAGGGTCTTTACCCTCCGGGTTCCACTTTTAAGATTGTTACTTCGCTTGCATATTTAAGGGACCATCCCAAGGATTACAATGATTATATGTTTACCTGTAAAGGCAGGGTTTCCGAGGGAGAGAACACGATATCGTGTTACCACGGAGAAAAGCACGGAAAGCTTGACCTTTATACGTCTTTTGCAAAATCATGTAATTCTTCGTATGCGAATATAGGAGTTAATTATATCGATCAGCATACGTTTAATGATGTTCTTAAAAGTCTTATGTTTAATGATAAGCTTCCTCTTGACCTTACATATTCAAGAAGTAAAGCGAGGTATAAGGACGGAATGTCAAAGGGAGATGTTATGCAGCTTGCGATAGGTCAGGGTGCTACAACGGTTACTCCCATGCATATGAACATGATAACTTCTGCAATCGCTAACAAAGGAATTCTTATGAAGCCTTATCTTGTCAAAGAGGTCAGAACTGCCGACGGCAAGGTTTTGGAGTCTTATGACGGCGAAGAAGTTAAGAGAATGATGAGCGAAGAAGAGACGGAAATTCTTACAGAGATGATGACACAGGTTGTTGAGAAGGGAACTGCGAGCAAATTAAAAGGCCTTTCCTACACTGCGGCAGGAAAGACCGGTTCTGCTGAATTTAATTCATCAAGTTCTGATTCGCATGCTTGGTTTACGGGATTTGCGCCTGCCGAGAATCCCCGGATATGTGTTACCGTCATTGTTGAGGATGCGGGAAGCGGCGGAAGCTTTGCCGTACCTATCGCTAAAAAGATCTTTGATGCATATTTCAAATTAAGATGATAATTCATCAATAAACTTCTTCAATTGCAAATCTGTAATCCATCGAAAGATCGAGTGGAGCATTATTTTCATTTAAAAGTATTATGGGATGGGAGAGCGCGTGTTCATTTATACGGATCACGGTTCCTCTCTTCCCATTATTTAATTTAATGCTAAATCCAAGCTGAGAATTTGCAATGCGCAAAAGAATCGCGTTGAGTGCTTCGTAGTCGAATTTATGAAAACCTTGCGCTTCGTAGTTTGCAATAATCTGAAATGCATTTAATTTTCTTCTGTAATTTCTTTTTGAAGTCATCGCAACATATGAATCGACGATTGCGATGTACTTGGCAAATCTGTCGATACTGTCACTGTGGAGACCTGCAGGGTAGCCTGTTCCGTCACATCTTTCGTGATGTTGCATTGCAGCGTTCAAAACATGTTCATTAAAATCCCCCATATTTTTAAGGAAATCATATCCGATAACGGTGTGCTGGATGATTATCATATATTCTTCCCTTGTAAGACGCTGCGGTTTTGTCAGAATCTGAGTGGGAATACTGAATTTACCTATGTCATAAACAAATGCGCACTGAATAAAAAGCAGCTGATCTTCGGCGGAAAGGTCTATAAAAGATCCGAAAACGCCCGCAATAAGAGCTGATTTTAAACAGTGATGAAGAATCATATCCTCATCATTCGCAGGTGTCAGATTATAAAGATATTCAAGGAGTTGCTCACCGCTTGCAACAGAAGAGATGACCGAATTGTAAACATCTATGAGCTGCTGCATGATGATAGGCTGATGAGATGTGATCGCCCCCATCACATATCCCTTGAATACAGGAAAATAAACATTATATATTGATTCAAATTTTTTAAAACCTTCTGAAATACGAACTTTATCATTGTGCGTTGTAGCAAAGTCGGCTTCTTCTTTTATCGGTACAGCCATAATGGACTGTCTGGTGAGCCTTTCGATGATCGTTGCATCTATCTTCGTGTTTGCGGCAACAATTATCTCATTCCTATAATTCAAAATATTTTCTGCGGCTACCATACCGGGTTTTAATTCCATCCTGGCAACGTACTTCATTTTAGTGACCTCCCGTCACACATTCCTGTGCATAATTCCATAAACGCCGCCCTTATGATAAAATAATAAGGATTTATAGCGCTTAATAATAATATACTTTTTCATGTTATTAAGGTCAATTTATTTATCTTAGGGAGCTATGATATTTATGATAAAAAATGGATTCTGTAAATTTTATAAGAATCTGTATTGGGATGATACCATTAAAAACAGAAATTTAGTTAAGTGGCGTCTGTGCCATAACAGAAAGCAACTCACGATTTTCTGCGTTGTGAGAGCTACTAACGGGATCGATCAGCTTGAGATTATTCACAATGCTTTTTTATCTCAGGACTATTACAGAAAACATCCGGTGTACATCTACGGTATCGCATCAGGTTATACGGAGGCACTCGATATTGTTATAAGAATTTCGGATGAAGCGCAGAAAGTGGGGAAGCCCGGGAATCTTTTGGATTATCTGGACAAAAAATAAATTAAACGGAGAAGTTTATGTTGGCGGTTTTTTTATCGGTATTGAAAGTGGTCGGCATCGTGTTGCTTGTGCTGCTTCTTATAGCTGTATTGCTGGTTCTGTTGGTTCTTTTTGTGCCTGTCAGATACAGAATAAAGGGGAATTATCCAAAGAGTATCTTTGAGGAAGGGCAGGGATTTGATAAGGATAAAGCGTATTTGTCCGTGAATTTTTCCTGGCTTTTGCATGTGCTGTCGGGAAAGTTCCTGTATCCCCAAAGGCCCGAGTTTGTCATAAGGATATTCGGGATAAAGTTTTTTCCGCGAAAAGAAAAGCCGGAAAAGATAAAAGAGAAGAAAAATAAAGATAAAGAAAATAAGAATGAAGAGAAGATTATTTTTAAAGAGAATTTTGTTAATAAAAAAGAGAACTTTAATGACGAAAATACATCTTTAGGTGAACATATCGAAAACAATGTTTCGGAATTTTATCAAGAAGATAATGAAATAACAGAAGAAAATATCGAAGATGACGATAAAGACACTTTTTTCGACAAACTGAAAAAAGTCGCGGAAACGGCTTTGGAGCTGATAAAAAAGCCAAAACATGTGTTTAAAAAAAATCGATATACAATATCTAGAGTTTGTGATAAGATAAGAATGATAAAAAATACTCTGGAAAATGATATTTTCAAGAGAGCTTACAGTCTTGTTAAGGAAAAGCTTGCGCGACTTTTAAAAATGATTCTTCCCGACAAGAGCAGTATTGAACTGTATCTGGGAATGGGGGATCCCGCTACTGAGGCGGAACTTATGTCTGTTTACGGAATTTTGTATCCTGTTTTATATGACAAGCTTAAGTTTACACCCGATTTTGAGAACAGGGCACTCGGTGCGGATCTGGATCTAAAGGGGCATATAACTGTTTTTACGGTTATATATTGTGTCGCTGTTTGCTATTTCAACAAGGATGTAAAAAAAATAATAAACAGATTCAAGAAGATAATGAATTCATAAGGCAATTCTTTATCACCCGGAGGAGTAAATGGGAGACAATAATTTTGGCAGCGTGGTTGACTCGCTGCTTAAAGGTATGAATTCAATTCTTGCGACAAAAACTGTCGTGGGAGAGGCAACTAAGGTTGATGACACAGTGATCTTACCACTTGTCGACGTATCTTTCGGTGTTGGAGCAGGCTCCAGCGATGCGGACAAGAAGAACGGTGGAGCAGGCGGATTTTGTGCAAAGATGTCGCCAAGTGCCGTATTGGTGATCAAGGATGGATCTACTAAACTAGTTAATATCAAGAACCAAGATGCTGTAACAAAGGTTCTGGATCTCGTGCCCGATATTGTGGATCGTTTTTCCAAAAAAGAAGAGAACATGATGGATGATAACGCGGCAGTAGACATTGCTTTTCCCGAGAACAAGAATAAGGGAGAGTAAGTCTTAGGCTAGGGGGGTCCTAATGGAAAAAAAGAGAGACATTGAAGACATTATTCTTAACGGGACAAAGGACGAACTTTCGGAACTCAGACTTTGGCTTTTCAAAGAAAGCGTAAGACTCGAGAATCAGGAGAGCTCACTTTCTGACCGTTACGCACGACTTGAAGCCGATGAGCTTTCATTCAAGAACAGAGTCGATGCGGCAGAGAGAAAGTTGGAAACTGCTACAAAGCGCCTTGATAACGATCAGGCACTGTTTGAGCAGAGACTCAAAATTCTTAATAATGGCTTTGATCAGCTTAACAGCGACAAGAAAAAGCTGCAGAGTGAGTTTGTAAGACTCGAGAGGGAGAGAACTTACCAGCGTGAAATTGAGTATGATGCGGTTGATTGTCTGTTTAGAGGAGTCAATAGCGCACTTGCTCTTAAAAAGAGATACAAAGACCTGATGAAAATGTTTCATCCTGACAATATAAGCGGAGACCAGGATATGGTCCAGCTTATCAATCAGGAGTACAGTGAATTGTGCAGACGTTATGATGTTAGCATGATTAACTAAATATAGTCTTCATAAAATCTTAAGTTGTTTGTTATCACAATATATGATAATGTAAACAAGTCATTGTTCAGTCTGTGAACAATGGCTTGTATATGTTTTCGGGGATATTTTGTTCCGTCATGTATTTGTGCCGGACAAAAGCTTATATGATGGCATTTTCGCCATAGATTCCAAAATAAAAAATTATAAAATTAAATTATTGACAAGAACGAACGTTTGTTTTATTATAAATTTTAGTTAGAACAGATGTTCTAGAAAAGGAGACCCGTATGGAGAGAGAAGAAAAACAAAAAGCACTTGAGGCAGCACTTGGTCAGATTGAGAAGCAGTTTGGTAAAGGTGCTGTAATGAAATTAGGTGATTCATCAGATACTATGAATATCGAAACAATTCCCACAGGCTCACTCAGCCTTGATATTGCACTTGGCCTTGGTGGAATTCCCAAGGGAAGAATTGTTGAGATATATGGACCTGAATCAAGTGGTAAGACTACGGTTACTCTTCACATGATCGCTGAAGTTCAGAAGAGAGGCGGTATCGCAGGATTTATCGATGCTGAGCATGCACTTGATCCTGTATATGCCAAGAACATCGGTGTAGATGTAGATAATCTTTATATTTCACAGCCCGACAGCGGAGAGCAGGCTCTTGAGATCACAGAGACCATGGTTCGCTCGGGTGCTATTGATATAGTTGTTGTTGACTCGGTTGCTGCGCTTGTTCCGAAGGCAGAAATTGATGGTGATATGGGAGATTCTCATGTCGGACTTCAGGCAAGACTTATGTCTCAGGCACTTCGTAAGCTTACTGCGGTTATCAGCAAGTCAAATTGTACAGTAATCTTTATCAACCAGCTCAGAGAGAAGGTTGGTATTATGTTCGGTAATCCCGAGACTACAACAGGTGGACGTGCCCTTAAGTTCTATTCATCCGTTCGTATGGATGTTCGCCGTATTGAAGCAATCAAGCAGAACGGTGAGAACACAGGTAACAGAACAAGGGTTAAGGTCGTTAAGAATAAGATCGCTCCTCCTTTCAAAGAGGCAGAGTTTGACATTATGTTCGGTAAGGGAATATCTGTTACAGGAGATATCCTTGATCTTGCTGCAAGCGTAGATATTGTTAACAAGAGCGGTGCCTGGTATCAGTACAATGGCGAGAAGATCGGACAGGGACGTGAGAATGCAAAGCTCTATCTTGAGAACAACCCTGAGATTCTTGCAGATATCGATGCTAAGGTAAGAGCATATTACAATCTTCCCGTAGATGTATCGGCAGCAAAGAAAACTGCTGAGGAACCTGCAACAAAGAAGACTAAGGCAGCGAAATAATGATCGTTTCAGATATATGTGCATTGGATAAAAAGAGATCCAAAGTATTCCTAGACGGTGAATTTGGTTTTGTCTTATACAACGGTGAGCTCAGAGACTTTGATATTAAAGTCGGCAATGAACTTTCCGAAGAAAAATACAATGAGATTATGCGCGGACTTCTGCCCAAAAGGGCGAAGCTCCGTGCTATGAATTTATTGCAAAAAAAGGACTACACGGAGAAACAGCTAAGAGATAAGCTTTCTGACGGTATGTATCCGGAGGAGTGCATAGATACTGCGATAGATTATGTTAAGTCATTCAGATACGTGGATGATGAGAGATACACGGGTGACTATATAACTTATCATATGTCAATGCGAAGCAGGAACAGAATTATAATGGACCTGATGAATAAGGGGATTTCCAAGGATATTATCCTGCAAAAGCTTGAAGAACTGTATTCTGAGTGCGGAGATGAGGCTGAAATTTCTCAGATCAAACAACTTCTTATCAAGAAAAAATATGATGCGCAAACGATTGACCATAAAGAAAAGCAGAAACTTATTGCCTTTCTAATGAGGCGAGGGTACGACCTCTCTATGATTAAAAAGGCTATGGATAGCGGAATAACTTGACACTGCGTTTTATAGAATGTAAAATTTAAGTGTTGTAAAATTGTATTTAAGTGTGCATTTTTTTTGTGCACTATACAAAATATTGTACAATGAAAATTGAATAAGGAGGTGCTCCTGTAATGACTACTGTTATAGTTGCAGCAGTAACTCTTGTTCTTTCTGCGATTTTAACTTGGATTGTTTCTTCTGCTTATCAGAAAAAGGTAACAGAGGGAAAAATCGGAAGCGCTGAAGAGAGGGCAAGAAAAATTATTGACGAAGCACTCAAGACTGCCGAAGAAACGAAGCGTGAGAAACTTCTTGAAGTAAAGGAAGAGGCACTTAAAACACGTAATGAACTCGAGAAAGAAGTACGAGACAGAAGAAATGAAGTCCAGCGTACAGAGAGGCGTATTCAGCAGAAAGAGGAAAACGTCGAGAAACGATCTGAAGCGATCGAAAGGAAAGAGCAAAGTTTAAATGCGAGAGAGGACGCTTTAAACAAGAAGAATGAAGAGGTTACTAAGCTTAACGAACAGAGGGTACAGGAACTTGAGAAAATCTCTGGCTTAACCTCCGAGCAGGCTAAAGAGTATCTTTTGAAAATTGTCGAAGATGATGTAAAACACGAATCAGCTGTCATGATTAAAACCATGGAAGCTGAGGCTAAGGAAGAAGCTGATAAAAAGGCGAAAGAAATCGTTGTTAACGCGATTCAGCGTTGTGCCGCTGATCACGTCTCCGAAACAACAATTTCCGTTGTTCAGCTTCCCAATGATGAGATGAAGGGTAGAATCATCGGTAGAGAGGGAAGAAATATCAGAACTCTTGAAACAATGACCGGTGTTGATCTTATTATTGATGACACACCTGAAGCTGTAGTTATTTCGGGATTTGATCCCATCCGCCGTGAGGTTGCGCGCATTGCACTGGAGAAATTGATCGTTGACGGTCGTATTCATCCCGCTAGGATTGAAGAGATGGTTGAAAAGGCACAGAAAGAAGTTGCTGCCAAGATCAAAGAGGAAGGTGAAAATGCTGCCATTGAAGCCGGTGTTCACGGCCTCCACCCGGAAGTTATCAAGATTCTTGGTCGTATGAAATTTAGAACAAGCTACGGCCAGAACTGCTTGAAACATTCTGTAGAGGTTGCTCAGTTATGTGGACTTTTGGCGTCGGAACTGGGTCTCGATGTCAGAGTTGCTAAGAGAGCAGGACTTTTGCATGATATCGGTAAAGCTGTTGATCATGAGCTTGAAGGCTCACACATTCAGCTTGGTGTAGATATCTGTAAAAAGTATAAGGAATCACAGACTGTTATTAACGCAGTAGAAGCTCATCATGGTGATGTTGAGCCTCAGTCACTTATTGCTATCCTTGTTCAGGCTGCCGATACAATTTCGTCAGCTAGACCGGGCGCAAGAAGAGAGACTCTTGAAACTTACACATCTAGACTTAAAGAACTCGAAGATATTACCAATAGCTTTAAGGGTGTTGATCACTCCTTCGCTATTCAAGCCGGCAGAGAAGTCAGAGTAATGGTTGTTCCTGAGCAGGTTTCAGATTCAGACATGATACTCATGGCTCGTGATATTGCTAAGAAGATTGAGGATGAAATGGAATATCCCGGACAGATTAAGGTTAATATCATCAGAGAGAGTAGAGCAACTGATTACGCTAAGTAATGCTGTTTCTGAACATTATTGGGTAAATGTAGTGGAGAGGCTATTTTGCGAAAGCAAGATAGCCTCTTTTTGAGTAGAGCACTTATGGAGAATTAAATATATATGTTGCCTGTTGAATTTAAAAACAGAATGAAAGATCTTCTGGGTGATGAAGATTATGAACGTTTTATTGAGGCGTTTGAAGCTGATAACAGATATCATGCTTTAAGGCTCAATACTTTAAAGGCTCGGGAAGATTTTATTGATAAGCTCGAATGTGTAACAGAGCAGGTTCCGTGGGAAGAAACGGGGTATTATTACAGTGCCGACTTTGCGCCGGGTAAACATCCGTATCACGAGGCGGGGCTTTATTATATTCAGGAACCAAGTGCAATGGCTCCTGTGCATTTCCTTGACCCAAAGCCCGGGGAGAAAATCCTTGATCTTTGCGCTGCACCCGGTGGTAAATCCACTCAGATTGCATGCAAACTTGAGGGCAAAGGTCTTTTAATTACAAACGAGATAAATAAAGACAGAGCGAAGATACTGTCTTTGAATATAGAGAGACTTGGCATTTCCAATGCGATGGTCTTAAATGAAACGTCTGAACATTTAGCAGACTATTTTTACGGTTATTTTGATAAAATATTGGTGGATGCTCCATGTTCCGGCGAAGGTATGTTTAGGAAGAATGATAACGCGGCTGATGAATGGAGCGTAGATAATGTGCTTCTCTGTGCTGAGAGGCAGGCGGAAATACTTGATAATGCTGCTGCAATGCTTGTCCCCGGAGGTACGCTTATCTATTCAACGTGTACTTTCTCAAGGGAAGAGAATGAGGATAACATTGAAGCGTTTTTGAACAGGCATAATGATTTTAAGTGCGAACTTACTAAGAGACTCTTTCCTCATGAAGTTAAGGGGGAAGGACATTTTCTGTGCGTTCTTAAAAGAGACGGTGAGAATATTTCGGTTAAGAACGGCTATGTTCCGGGAGGCAGGATAGTGCCTGCAAGGAAAGAACAGGTAAAGATTCTTGATGATTTCCTTAGAGAGACTATTACGAAGGATGCTATAGACAGGCTCTTTGACGGCAAAGTTATATTTATGTTCGGAGATCAGATGTATGCGGCTCCAAAAGATATGCCATCTTTTGAAGGGCTTAAAGTATTACGTCCGGGTCTTCATTTGGGAACTCTTAAGAAGGATAGATTTGAGCCTTCACATGCTTTGGCACTGTTTTCAAAGCCGGAAGATGTTAAACTGTCATATGAGATCGCATCCGATGATGACAATATCAAACAGTATCTGAACGGCCAGACACTTCGCGTATCGCGAACGGGTAATAAGGGATGGTGTCTTATCACAACGGACGGATATAGTATAGGCTGGGCGAAGGAAGCCGGCGGAATGCTCAAGAACCACTATCCGAAGGGGCTTCGCATTAACTACTAAAATAAAACAGAAGGAATAATCTAAGAATGAAAAAACTTCTTGTATATCTTAGAGATTACAAAAAAGAAATAGCGCTAGGACCTTTGTTTAAGCTGTTGGAGGCATCTTTTGAACTTATGGTGCCTCTTGTCATCGCAGCTATGATAGATAAAGGTATTGAATTAGGGGATAAGTCATATGTAATTAAAATGTGCATGATACTTATCCTTTTGTGCGTTATCGGATGTATAAGTGCGATAACTGCACAGTTCTATGCAGCTAAGGCTGCGGCCGGCTTTGCAAAGAAGGTAAAAAGAGCTCTTTTTAACAATATACAATCGCTGTCGTTTTCAGATATGGACAGGATCGGCACATCTGCAATGATGACGAGGATGACAAGCGACATAAATCAGGTTCAGCAGGGCGTTAATCTTACTATTAGGCTTTTGCTGAGGTCGCCTTTTATTGTCTTTGGCGCAATGATAATGGCGTTTACGATCGATGTCAGGCAGGCGCTTATTTTTCTTGTGACGATAATTCTGCTTTTTGCGGTTGTCGGCGCGATCATGGGTTGGAGCATCCCGAAGTACGGCGAGATTCAGAGTAGGCTTGATACCGTATTAAGGCTCACAAGAGAGAATCATACGGGAGTCAGGGTGATCCGTGCATTTGGACTTGAGAACGAGGAAAAAGATAAATTTCATAAGAGCAACGATTCGCTTATGGAGCTTCAGAGCTTTGTCGGCGGAATTTCTTCGCTTATGAATCCCGTTACTTTTGCAATCCTTAACATTGCGCTCTTGTTCCTAATTTATAAGGGCGGAGTTTATGTTGAAGCGGGCGAGATGACAAAGGGTGAAGTTGTTGCGCTTTATAACTATATGTCCCAGATTCTCGTAGAGCTTATTAAGCTTGCGAATCTTATTCTTACCATCACCAAGTCGATCGCATCAGGGAACAGAGTTCAGGAGCTTATCGAGCTTAAGTCTTCCATGGCTGACGGAAACGTTGATACATTTGATGAAACGGATGAACACGTTGTGTTTAACGATGTGTACATGAGATATGAGGGTGACAGTGAGGATTCGCTTGAGAAGATAAATCTCACGGTAAAAAGAGGTGAGAGAATCGGAATTATCGGAGGAACAGGTAGCGGAAAGTCTACGCTTATTAATCTTATTCCAAGATTCTATGATGCCCGCGAGGGAAGCGTTGTAATTGACGGCAGAAATGTCAAAGAATATAAGCTTGATGCCCTTAGAGAGAGAATCGGTATCGTTCCTCAGAAAGCGGTTCTTTTCCACGGAACCGTCAGGGACAATATGCGCTGGGGCAAGAATGATGCGACGGATGAAGAGATTTATGAGGCTCTTCGCATTGCGCAGGCTGAAGAGATTGTTAAGGGAAAAGAAAACGGACTTGATCATATGGTATCGCAGGGAGGAAAGAACTTCTCAGGCGGTCAGAAACAGAGACTTACCATTGCGAGAGCGCTTGTAAGAAAACCTGAGATACTTATTCTTGATGATTCGGCTTCTGCGCTTGATTTCCTTACTGATAAGAACTTGAGAAAAGCAATCGGCGAGATGAAAAATGCACCGACTACTTTTATTGTGTCTCAGAGAACGTCCGCTGTTCACGACTGTGACAAGATACTTGTTCTTGAAAATGGCGCGATTGTCGGAATGGGAACGCATGATATGCTCCTTGAAACTTGTGACTTATACAAGGAAATATATGAATCTCAGTACAAGAAGGAGGGAGCGGTATGAAAAAAGGAACGCTTAGAAAGGTGCTTCACTACGCGGGAAAGTACCGTGGACTTGTCTTTTTGTCAATGATACTTGCTGTTATCACGGCGGCACTTGCGCTTTATATTCCTATTCTTGCCGGAGGGGCGATAGATCTTTTGGTTGGAAAGGGGGACGTTGATTTTGGCAAAGTGATGGCGGTTCTTATGAAGATGCTTGCAGCTATCGTATTTACCGCAATCTGCCAGTGGGTGATGAACAAAGCAAATAATGCGATCACTTTTAAGGTTGTCAGAGACGTTAGGGCGGAGGCTTTCGATAAGCTTCAGATTCTTCCTTTCGAATATCTTGATAAAGTACAGACGGGCGAAATAGTGAGCAGAATAGTGGCGGACATAGATCTTTTTGCGGACGGGCTTCTTATGGGCTTTACGCAGCTCTTTACGGGGATAGTGACTATTCTTTTTACGCTTGTATTCATGTTCTATCTGAATTTCAGGATTGCTATAGTTGTAGTTGCTCTTACGCCGCTATCTCTTATTGTTGCGAGAGTAATTGCGGATAAGTCGTTCAAGCTCTTTAAACTTCAGAGCGAAGCAAGAGTAGATCAGACTTCGTTTGTTGACGAGATGATAGGCAATCTTCAGGTTGTTAAGGCGTTTGCTCATGAAGACGAGAATATGGAGTATTTTGATGAGGTGAACGGAAAACTTGAGGATGCTTCGGTTAAAGCGGTTTTTGTTTCCGCAATAACCAATCCGGGAACCAGATTTATCAATAACCTCGTGTATGCTTTCGTTGCGCTTTTTGGTGCGTTTGCTTGTATCAGCGGCGGAATGACGGTTGGTGGACTTACGATCTTTTTGAGCTATGCAAATCAGTATACTAAGCCGTTTAATGAGATTTCAGGCGTTGTTACCGAACTTCAGAATGCGCTTGCCTGCGCAAGACGTGTCTTTGACCTTATTGAGGAAAAAAGCGAGGAGAAGGATAAAGAGACGGCTCCGGAGAAGTTTACCGCTGAGGGTGTTGTGGATATAAGTGATGTTTCTTTTTCCTACGATAAGAAAAAGAAGCTTATTGAAGACCTTGACCTTAGTATCGTTAAGGGGCAGAGAGTTGCGATAGTAGGACCTACCGGAAGCGGAAAGACAACGCTTATTAATCTCCTTATGAGATTCTATGATGTTGACAAGGGAAGTGTTAAGATTGACGGCTATGATATCAGGGATATCAAGAGGCTTGATCTTAGAGATAATTTCGGAATGGTTTTGCAGGAGACGTGGCTGCGGCACGGAACTGTCAGGGATAATATTACTCTCGGAAGAAAAGATTTTAGTGATGATGATATAATCGCGGCGGCTAAAGCGACTCATGCGCACAGCTTTATAAAGAAGCTTCCTGATGGGTATGATACAGTGATTTCGGAGAATGGCGGAAATCTTTCGCAGGGTCAGAAACAGCTTCTTTGCATTACCAGAGTTATGCTCAATATTCCTCCGATGCTGATTCTTGACGAGGCGACTTCTTCAATCGATACGCATACCGAGATGAGGATACAGAGGGCGTTTAATAAGATGATGAAGGGCAGGACGAGTTTCATCGTTGCACACAGACTCTCGACCATAGTCGAAGCGGACGTGATCCTTGTTATGAAGGACGGACATATCCTTGAGCAGGGTAAACACGAGGAACTTCTGGGTAAGAAGGGCTTTTATTATGAATTGTACAATAGCCAATTCGCGTAAAATGTGGTGTTTGATGCAATGATTTGCGATGATGACTTGTTTTGTTACCGGAATTGTTGTGCGAAGAAGCTGAAATAGCACATATTTACTATGGTTCAATATTTTATAGTTATTTTTCGAACAATGTAATAGAATTAGTATAGATGCTTTAAATATGAGGGGAATATATGAAATCAAAAAAGAAAATAAAGAGACCTGTTTTTGTTATCGGACACAAGAATCCCGATACGGATTCTATATGTGCTGCGATTACATATGCGAAACTTAAGAGCGAGATAACAGGTGATGAGTATATTGCAGGAAGAGCGGGGCACCTAAACGAAGAGACGCAGTTTGTGCTGTCTCATTTTGGCGTGCAGATTCCTGTTTATATTAAGGATGTCAGAACTCAGGTAAGAGACATGGAGATCAGGATGCTCAACGGAATCGGAGCGGATCTTTCTCTTAAGAAAGCCTGGGCTGAAATGCGTGACGCTGAGGTTGTGACTTTGTGCGTTACCGAAAATGATGAAGTAAGCGGAATAATAACGACGAATGATATTGTTGAGACATATATGGATGTTATAGATCCCGGGATTTTGTCTTCTGCAAAAACATCGTACCAGAATATTGTCGAGACTCTTGACGGTGAGCTGATCGTGGGCGATATCGGAGATACCCTTGATAAGGGAAAAGTTGTTATCGCTGCGGCGAGCCCTGATATGATGGAGAATTTCATTGAGGAGGGCGATGTTGTTATTCTCGGAAACAGATATGAGTCACAGCTTTGTGCGATTGAGTTAAATGCCGGATGTATCATAGTCTGCGAGGGCGCGGATGTTGCCAAGACTATTAGGACTCAGGCAAGAGAGCACGGAACCAAGATTATTACAACTCCGCATGACACATTTGTTGTGGCAAGGCTTATAAATCAGAGCATGCCTATAAGCTACGTTATGAAAAGAGATAATGTCGTCTGCTTCCATATGGACGACTACATCGAAGATATTCAGGAAGTTATGGCTTCCATGAGACACAGGTATTTCCCTGTGCTTGATAAGAATGAGCATTATGTCGGAATGATCAGCCGTAGAAATTTCCTTGGTGCGAAAAAGAAGCAGCTCATTCTTGTAGATCACAATGAAAAGAACCAGGCTGTTAACGGCGCGGATTCTGCGGATATTCTGGAGATTATCGATCATCACAGGCTTCGCACGATTGAAACATCGGGACCTGTATTTTTCAGAAACCAGCCCCTTGGTTCAACATGTACGATCATTTATCTGATGTACAAAGAGTACGGAGTTGATGTTGATAAGGTTACAGCGGGACTTCTTCTTGCTGCAATCCTTTCCGATACGCTTATGTTCAGATCGCCGACTTGTACTAATATTGACAAGAAAGCGGGAGAGGAACTTGCTTCGATAGCGGGCGTTGATTACGAGGGATTTGCAAAAGAGATGTTCCATGCGGGATCCAATCTTAGCGGCAAGACTGCAAGCGAGATTCTTCATCAAGACTTTAAGAAGTTTACAGTCGATGATATGAACATCGGAATCGGCCAGATCAACTCAATGAGCTCTGAAGAACTTCTTGATATAAAAGACAAGGTTGAACCTGAACTTAAGAAAGCTGCGGAAGATGATGGCCTCGACATGCTGTTCTTCATGCTTACCAACATAATCGACGAGTCTTCTGAAGTTCTTTTCACCGGCGCAAAGTCGCAGTATACCATCAACAGCGCCTTTGGCATAAACGTCTCCGGCGACAAAGCAACACTTCCCGGCGTTGTTTCGAGAAAGAAGCAGCTTCTTCCGGCGATTGTTGAAGCGATTCAGAACTGATCGTGTTGTGCAGAGAGTTAGTTGTGTTAGTAATATATATGATACGGAGAGCCGTCGCTTTAAGTGGCGGTTCTTTTGTTTTTGATAAAAAAGTTAGTGTTTGAGCAAGCTTTTGATACTTATCGATAATGATTTTTTATGACAAATAATGAATAAGCCTCTTGATTATAAATATTCTCTATGATATAGTAATAAAGCTGTACGTCAGTACAGGCACAGAAAGAATGCCGGCATGTCGGAATGGCAGACGATGCAGACTCAAAATCTGTTGTGGGTAACCACGTGTGGGTTCAAGTCCCACTGCCGGCACTAAATTATTAAAACCGATAACCAACGCAGTTTGATTTAAAGTCGCGTGGTTGTCGGTTTTTATTTGTGCAACATGGTTTCTTTAAGTTTATTTCATGACTTTATCTTTGAATAAGTAATACGCAAGCACGTGCAGGGCTTGCTTGAAATCACCGCCGTTGATTGCTGACAATAGCTCAGTTTCACTTAAAGTCACAACATTCAGAAACTCGGTTGCGTCAAGTTCCTGGGAAGCGGAGAGTGTGCAATCTGTGGCACAGTAGATGTGCACATTGCTGTTAGAAATTGTGGCATTTGCGGGAATTGTGAGAAGGTGTGTCCAGTTATCTGAGGTGTAGCCTGTCTCTTCGCGGAGTTCTCGCTTTGCGGCTTCAAAGGCTTCGTCTTCGGATGCGATAATATTTTCTTTGGTGATAGGCTCTTTATTATTATTATCTTGTTGAATGGGTGGCTTAGACATGCGGTTGTGTGACGCATTCGCCATATCCTCAATATTTGCAGCTTCCCCTTCCTTCGCATACTCAATCCCGCCGGCAGGAAACTCCGTAGTAATTTCATCGATTCCGTGTCTGTACTGGCGGACACAGATGTATTTTCCGTCTTTATCGGTTGCTACAACAAGAGAAAAGCTGTGCTTTGAGTAGTTATATACGGGTGAAATCGTCTGTCCGTCGGGGAGTTTGTATTCGTTTCTTCTAAAGTCAATCCATTGATCCTGGATGATATGTTCTTCATTTTTTAATTCCCAGTATAGTTTTTTCTCAAAATTGGTCATAAATTACCTCTTTTTTTCTAAATTTTACGCAATGTATTTTATCACAAATCAGGTTTTTACTGATATAATATTTCGTAGGTATGGTTATTTCTATTTATGAGGCGGTGTAATAATATGAAACTACTAGCAGTTGATAAACTTGTGCCCGGACTGATTGTTTCGGAGAATATATATACGATTGACGACAGACTTGTTCTGGCGAAGGGAACCGTTCTTGATGAGAAGGATATACTCAGAATCAAGTCGCATTCCCTTTATAACATCTTTGTTGAAGACGACAAGCCGGTTGAACGTACGGAAAAAGAAGAAACAAATCCTGAGGACTTTTTATCATACTCAGAAAAACTCAAGAATTCTGAAGGGTTCATCAGATTTAAGCGCGACATAGAAGAGAAAGCCAAAAAACTCGAAGAATCTTTTAAGATGATCGCTAATGACGGAGCGCCTCTTGACGTAGAGAAGCTTACAGAACCAGTTTTCCATCTCTTTGTTGAGGCTGGCGGCACGGCAGGAGTGTTCGATATGCTCCATAATCTTAGAGATAACAGCGATGCGGTATTCATGCACAGCTTGAATGTCTCTCTTATAAGCAACACGCTTGCAACATGGATGAGACTTCCTGAGGATGTGGTTCAGGTTGTAACAGCAGGCGGACTTCTTCATGACATAGGCAAGATGCTTATGCCTTCGGAACTTCTTAACAAGAAAGCGGCTCTTACAGAATATGAAGAGCGCGTTATGAGAGATCACGTAACCAAGGGATATGAGCTTGTTAAGAACGAGGATATCGATCAGAGGATAAAGAACTGCATTCTTATGCATCATGAGTTCAAGGATGGATCGGGATATCCGCTTCATCTTAGCGGAGACAAGATTGATGAGGTGGTTTCAATCGTCACAGTTTCCAATATATACGATGAGATGACATCACGCAGGACCTACAGAGCACCGATATGTCCGTTTACCGTGATATCACAGTTTGAAAAAGAAGGAATCAACAAATTCGATCCCAACGTAATCATGACATTCCTTGGCAATATCGCAAATACATTCATTGCCAACAGAGTTATGCTTAATACGGGCCAGACGGGCGAGATCATATTTGTCAACGCAGAGCACCTTTCGCGTCCTGTTGTAAAGTGCGGAGAGAACTATGTAGATCTTTCATCAAACAAGAGCCTGTCTATTGTTGCCGTTATTTAAATCATTGTAAATGAAATTTGTTTGTAGTATTCTTTATGTTGTAGAAATGGCTGTTGAGAGTACATTATGTTATACAACATATTGGAATTTTTGATATTTGTTATGCGGAGCCGAACATGAACTGTAAAGAAGCGGATAAACTTATTCCATTATTTTTAGACGATGATCTTGATAACCGTGAACTTTCCGAATTTCTCAGTCATGTTGAGACTTGTCCCGGATGTAAGGAAGAACTGACCATTCAGTTTTTGGTTAAGGTCGGTATGAAGAGGCTTGAAGACGGTAATACCTTCAATCTTCGAAATGAACTTGATGCTCTTTTACTTGATGCAAATAAAAGACTGACAACCAGGAAATATCTGGTGCTATCAAGCTATCTTTTGCAGGCTGTGGTTCTTGCTCTCGGAGGAACAGCACTTTTTCTCGCACTGTTTTTATGAAAAAAGATAGGAACGGGTTTACTATAAGATCACAAAATAAGCACTATGTTGGGGAAAAAAGTCATTGAGTATTCACGTTATTGACGCTACAAATTTTATAAAGGATGCATTCTACGCCATGCCCGATTTTTCCGATGCTGAGGGAAATCGCATCAGTGGCGTTTACGGTGCAATATATAAGTTAAAGAGCATGCTTCCCGGAAGTGAAGACGCTCTTTTTGCTTTTTCTTTTGAAAAAGATAATGAATCTGAATATACACCTGCGGTTCTCTATCAGACAGACAGGTTTAAAGATATTCTATCAAATGCCGGAGTACCCGAACTTCTGGATGTATCAAAGGGAGCGGCCGGCTCGTCTGAACTTATTGCATATCTTGAAAGCGAACTTGTAAAGCTGTCGCCCACAGGTAAGGTAATCAAGACTCCACAGTTTGAACTTAATATTATTAAGACTTCGGATCTTAACGAGGTTGAGGAGATTTTCAAGAATGCGCATGAGTACGGCGCTAAGAGCAAGGATAATTATATCGGATATTTCCTCATGAGAGAGGGAAATAAAGATACATCTTCCAAGAAAAAAGATACAGTCGGTATCGCACTTTGCTTTGATGAAAAGAGTGCTGTATATATTCCTGTAGAGAACTTCATTTCAGAGTCTTATATCGGAAATAAGCTTGCAGAGCTGAGTAAAGACTGCGCGCTTGTGACATTTGACATTAAGGACGGATATGACATTTTCGAACCTTATGAGATAAGCGACAGGACATCAGGGTATGATGCGGAAGATACAAGCTATCTTACTTCACCGAAGTGCTTTGATACTCTGATAGGAGCTTATCTGTGTAATCCTATCAAGAACGACTACGCAATCGAAGATATTTCCAAAGAATATTTAAAGATTCCTTTTGATAAAAGAAGTGACGTGTTCGGTAAGATGAGTGTTAAAGAAGCGGATGCGTACAAAATTGCGGACTACGCATGCAAATCGGCTTATATATGCAAGGCTTCGGCTCCTCTTATAAGAGAAAAGCTTGCAAAAGCCGGCATGGAGAATCTCTTTTACTATATTGAGATGCCTCTTTCATACATACTCTTTGCAATGGAAAAAGAAGGTATCATAGCAAGGAAAGATGAGCTCAAAGCATATTCGGACAAGCTTGCGGTCAGGATTGCAGAGCTTGAAAAGGCAATATATGAGGCTGCGGGATGCGAGTTTAATATAAACAGTCCCAAGCAGCTTGGAGAAGTTCTTTTTGAAAAACTCGGACTTCCTGCTGAGAAGAAGACAAAGTCCGGATATTCAACAGCGGCTGACGTACTTGAGAAGCTGGCTCCCGATAATAAGATCGTTGCGGACATTCTCGAATACAGAGGGCTTGCGAAATTAAAGTCAACATACGCTGACGGGCTTGCGGCTTATATCGACAGCGACGGAAGGATACATACAAGCTTTAATCAGACAATTACAGCGACGGGAAGAATCAGTTCTACAGAACCGAACCTTCAGAACATCCCCATGAGGACTGAAGAGGGAAGGCTTATCCGTAAGGTCTTTGTTCCGAAAGACGGATATGTTTTCGCAGATGCGGATTATTCCCAGATCGAGCTTAGGATACTCGCTCACATGTCGGAAGATAAGGGGCTTATCGAGGCATACCACGAGGGCGAAGATATTCACAGGATTACGGCATCAAAGGTCTTCCATGTACCGTTTGAGGATGTAACACCGCTTCAGAGGCGAAACGCCAAGGCTGTTAACTTCGGTATCGTATACGGAATCAGCTCTTTTGGTTTGTCCCAGGACTTGTCCATTTCAAGAAGCGAAGCAAAAGAGTATATGGACAAATATTTTGAGACTTATCCCGGTGTGAAGGAATATCAGGACAAAGTGATCGCAAGTGCCAAGGAAACAGGCGTGAGCGACACACTCTTTGGAAGAAAGCGCCCTATCCCCGAGCTCAAAGCATCTAACTTTAACTTAAGACAGTTTGGTGAGAGAGTTGCGATGAATGCTCCTATTCAGGGAACCGCTGCGGATATTATGAAGATAGCCATGATAAATGTCTTTTTCAGGATAAAAAGAGAGAAGCTTAAATCAAGGCTGATACTTCAGATTCACGATGAACTTGTGATCGAGACGGCACCTGATGAGAAAGATACAGTAACAAATATACTTACACAAGAGATGGAGAGTGCGGCAGATCTTTCGGTTCCAATGGAAGTTGACTGCCATATCGGAAACGACTGGTATGAATCAAAGTAAGATGCAGAATAAACTACAAAAAGGAAAAACAAATATTATAGGTGTTACGGGCGGCGTTGGAGCCGGCAAGAGCACCGTACTTAAATACATAAATGATAACTATAACTGCAAGGTTGTCTATTCGGATGACGTTGCAAATGAGATCAAGAAGAAGGGGTATCCCGCATATGACGAGCTTGTGAGAGTTCTCGGGCAGGAAATTCTTGGCGATGACGGCGAGATTGATAAGGCCAAAATGGCAAATGCGATCTTTAAAGATGCAAAAAAACTTGAAAAAGTGAATAAAATTTTGCATCCTGCAGTAAATACATTTATTATTAATATAATAGATGAAGAGAAACTCAGAAACAGAATCGATTTTGTTTTTGTTGAAGCGGCTCTTTTGATCGAAAACGGATATAAAAATATTGTCGATGAGCTTTGGTATATCTATGCCGATGAAGATACCAGAAGAGACAGGCTCAAAGACACAAGAAGCTATTCAGACGAAAAGATTGACGGAATATTTGCTCAGCAGCTTGATGATGAGACATACAGACTAAATGCGGATTTTGTGATTGATAATAGCAGAGATTTAGAAGCAGCATCGGAACAAATTAACAAGAAACTTGGAGAGTGGAGAGAATGATGGCAAGTTTGGAACAGACAGATCAGAAAGTAGTATTTGGTCTTGATATCGGAACAAGAAGCGTGGTGGGAACTGTCGGATACATGAATGACGGACAGTTTAATGTTATTGCGCAGGCGGTTGAGAAACACCAAACAAGAGCTATGCTTGACGGACAGATTCACGACATCGGTAAGGTTGGCGCTACTATAAGAGTTGTCAAAGAAAAGCTTGAGCAGCAGACCGACATACATCTTACTGATGTTTGCATAGCGGCTGCCGGACGAGTTCTTCGTACTGTCAGAACTACATATGAGTATGAGTATCCGGAATCACATGATATTACGGATGAAGATATATATAACCTTGATTCTGCTGCGGTTCAGCAGGCTTATTCGGAATTCCTTCAGAAGAACACATCAGATCTTAAGTTCTATCTGGTTGGATATTCCGTAATGCATTATTATCTTGATGGATATCAGATCGCTAATCTTGAAGGTCATAATGCTGGTAAGGTAAGCGTTGAGCTTATCGCTACATTCCTTCCGGATGATTGCGTAGACGGACTTTACAAAGCGTGCGAGAGAGCGGGGCTTAGTGTTGCAAACCTGACTCTGGAGCCTATTGCAGCTATGATGGTTGCGATTCCCGACAGATTCAGAATGCTCAATCTTGCACTTGTTGACGTTGGTGCGGGTACATCCGATATCTGTGTAACCAACGACGGTTCTATCACGGCTTACGGTATGCTTCCTATAGCCGGTGATGATATTACAGAGATTATAGCTCAGCACTGCCTTGTTGACTTTAATCAGGCCGACGAGATCAAGATCGCGGCAAGTCACAACGACAGAGTTGATTTCATTGATATCATGGGTCTTCGTAAGACCATAACAGCCAAGGACATTGCCAAGATCATAAGACCTCAGGTTGATATGATGGCAAAAAAGGCAGCAGAAGAGATCAAAAGACTTAACGGTGATAAGCCCGTAAGCGCTGTATTCGTAGTAGGTGGCGGTGGATGCGTGCCCGGATATACCAAGGCTATTGCCAGAGAAATGGATATTCCCGAAGAGCGTGTTGCCCTTCGTGGTGAGGAGGTAATGAAGAGCATTACTTTCCTTAATAATGACGGTATCGAGAGAGATTCACTCCTTGTAACACCGCTTGGTATCTGTATCAGCTACTATGAAGAAGCAAACAATATTATCTTTGTTTCATTCAACGGCGAACAGACAAGAATCTACGATAACGGCAAACTTCAGATCATTGATGCGGCTATGCAGGCTTCATTCCAGAATGAAGATCTTTTCCCCAAGAGAGGACAGGAACTTAGATATCTCGTTAACGGAAAAGAGAGAGTTGCAAGAGGTGAGCCCGGCGAGGCAGCAGTTATCAGCCTTAACGGAAAGAGTGCGGACATTCACTCCAAGATTCGTGCAAACGATATCATAGAGGTTACACCTTCAACCGCGGGTGAACCAGGAAAAGCTGTTATTGAGAACATTCCTGAATTTAAGACTAAATTCATGGTGAATGTAAATGGCGTAAATGTTGAGGCATCAAGATTCGCAACTGTAAACGGAGAGCCTCAGACTGCCCTTTACAGCATTAAGAACGGCGATGACATTCAGATACTTGATTACAATACCGTTGAGCAGGTTGCGGCTCTAATGGATATTGAAATTACTGAAGATACGTATATAATCGTAAATAATGAACACGGCGATAAGACTACTCCTGTCTATGAGAATTTCAAAGTGGAGTTCAAGGACAGAGAAGAAGCTATCATGGAATATTACAGAGATTTCCCTGATGCAGATGAAGTTGCTGTAAGCCAGGCCAATGAAGAAGCCTACGAAAGCGATGATTATGATATCAGGAAGTTCGAAGGCAGAAGCGATGAGATGGGATATGAGGATCTTCCCGATGATGACGGAGAGTACCACAGAAGCGAAGAGTCTGTAAAAAATATTCTTGCAAGAGACCTTCATATTATGGTGAACAACGATGCCGTTACACTTCACGGTAAGCCTGAGTACGTGTTTGTTGACATATTTGATTCCATTGATTTCGACCTTACCAAGCCAAACGGTAGGGCAATCGTTACGACCTTAAACGGAAAGACTCCCGATTACTTGCAGTCTATCCATGAAGGCGACAAGATAGAAGTATATTGGAAGTAAGGGGACTATTTGATGCGTTTTACCAGTATTGCCAGTGGAAGCAGTGGTAACTGTACCTATGTCGGATCTGACAACACTCACATCCTGATCGATGCAGGAATCAGTATGAAGAGAATAGGGGAAGGACTTAATAAGCTTGATCTGTGCTTTGACGACCTCGATGCGATTTTTGTGACACATGAACATGTTGATCATATAGCTGCTCTTCATACGATACTTAAGAAGCATAACATACCGGTTTACGCCACTGAAGGCACAATACAGGGAATAAGAAACAGTGATAAAAAGAATGAGATGACAGGTTCCGTATTCTGTCCGGTTCAAGCGGATAAGAGTCTGTGTGTCGGAGATATGATAATCAATCCCATGACAATTTCACACGATGCTCTTGATCCCTGCGGATACAGAATTTACTGCGGGGATAAAAAGATAGGAGTTGCGACCGATCTTGGCTGCTATACGGATTACACCGTTGAAAGCCTCTCCGGTTGTGATGCGCTCCTTATTGAAGCCAATCATGATGAGAGGATGCTTCAGGCGGGGCGTTATCCTTACATGCTCAAAAAAAGAATTTTGGGCGATAAGGGGCATCTTTCAAATGCAAAGAGTGCAGAACTTCTTTGTAAGATCTTGAACGATAAGATAAAAGGTGTGTTCCTTGGGCACCTTTCCAAGGATAATAATCATCCGGATCTTGCCTATAAGACGGTCAGCGTCGAGATAGATATGGGAGACAATCCGTATTCAAGCGGAGATTTCCCTTTAATGGTTGCAAACAGAGCAGAGCTTTCGCCTGTTATCGAATTTTAAATAAGTGGAGGAAATATGAACAAGATTATTATTACAGTTGTTGGTAAAGACACAGTGGGAATTATTGCTAAGGTATGTACTTATCTTGCAGATTCAGGGATCAATATCCTCGATATCTCTCAGACTATCGTAAGCGGATATTTTAATATGATGATGATCGCATCTATGGAAGGGACATCAAAAGATTTCAACACTGTTGCCGATGATCTTGAGAAAATTGGTAAAGATATCGGTGTTGTAATTAAATGTCAGAGAGAAGAAATTTTTGATTCCATGCATAGAATTTAAGGAGACAACCTAATGATAAACACTAAAGAAGTCATCGAGACCAATGAAATGATCGAGAAGGAAAATCTCGATGTAAGAACAATTACAATGGGTATCAGCCTTCTTGACTGTATCGATTCAGATCTCGAAACTCTCAAGAAGAATATATACAATAAGATTTATGAGTCTGCAAAAGACCTTGTTCGGACCGGAGACCAGATCTCAAGAGAGTTCGGTATTCCTATCGTAAACAAAAGAGTTTCCGTTACACCTATCGCTCTTGTCGGTGGGGCAGCTTGTAAGACAAAAGAAGATTTTGCGGAGATAGCAAAGACTCTTGATGAAGTTGCAAAGAAAATCGGAGTAAACTTTATCGGAGGATATTCAGCGCTTGTAAGTAAGGGAATGACACAGGCAGACAGACTTCTCATTGAGTCAATTCCGCTTGCTCTTTCTCAGACAGATCTTGTTTGTTCATCAATCAATGTAGGTTCAACCAAGACAGGTATCAACATGGATGCTGTTCGTCTTATGGGAACAATTATAAAAGATACTGCTGAAGCAACCAAAGAGAATGATTCTCTTGGATGCGCAAAGCTCGTAGTATTCTGCAATGCGCCTGATGACAACCCGTTCATGGCGGGAGCATTCCACGGCGTTACGGAGGCAGACAGAATTATCAATGTCGGTGTCAGCGGACCCGGTGTTGTTAAGACTGCACTTGAAAAAGTAAGAGGAGAGAATTTTGAGATTCTCTGCGAGACTATAAAGAAGACAGCATTTAAGGTTACAAGAGTTGGTCAGCTCGTTGCAAGGGAAGCATCAAAGAGACTTGGCGTTCCTTTTGGAATAATCGACCTTTCACTTGCACCCACACCTGCTATCGGAGACAGCGTTGCCGATATTCTTCATGAGATAGGAGTTGAGCATGCAGGTGCGCCCGGAACAACGGCAGCTCTTGCACTTCTTAACGACCAGGTTAAAAAAGGCGGTGTTATGGCTTCTTCTTACGTTGGCGGACTTTCGGGAGCATTTATTCCTGTAAGTGAAGATCAGGGAATGATCAACGCCGTTGAAGCGGGAGCGCTTACACTTGAAAAGCTTGAAGCAATGACATGCGTATGCTCTGTTGGTCTTGATATGATCGCGATTCCCGGAGATACAAAGGATACAACCATCGCCGGAGTTATTGCGGATGAAATGGCAATCGGAATGATCAACCAGAAGACTACTGCAGTAAGACTTATTCCCGTTATCGGAAAGGGAGTGGGAGAGACTGTTGAATTTGGCGGACTTTTGGGATATGCACCTATTATGCCTGTAAACGGATTCTCTTGCGACGCTTTCGTAAACAGAGGCGGAAGAATTCCCGCCCCCGTACATAGCTTTAAGAACTAATGATTTTTAAGAATTATTTGACTGCACTGAACGGAATGGTGATGTTTGAGTAAAACTCGTTTTCACTGTTTCTGAAATCTGCTGAACCACCATAGGTTTCAGCTGCAGACTTGATTGATTTTAAGCCTATACCACTGCCGGCGCGTCTGGTGGTGATATAGGTGTTATTTTTTTGCTTAACAAAGCCGTTGAAGCTGTTGGTCGTAACTATATAAAGGTTACTCATGTTTCTTTCAAGGATCTTGATATCTATCTTTCTGTCTTCCTCGGGAAGTTCCCTGCAGGCAAGAACGGCATTTTCCAAAAGATTTCCTATTATATTGCAAAGATCTATGGTTGATATCGATATTTCTTTTACCGGAAGAGTAACTTTGCAGTTAAACTGTATCTTTTCACTTTTGCATTGTCTCATATAGTGATTGAGGAGTGCGTTGAGCGAATTGTTCTTGCAGTAATATCTGATCTCGCTTTCGGGCATATTACTGATGTAATTGCTGAGGTACTCTCTGATAGACCTTATGTCACCGCTGTTTGCAAGAGAATCGAGCAGGCAGATGGTATGCTTGAAATCGTGTCTTACCCTTGCTGTATTCTCAATATAGCTCTGCTGACTTAAGTACTGAGCTTCTTTCATCTGCAGGATATGATATTTCTCTTCATATTTAACTGCGTTCATTATCTCAAATACTATGTTGTAAAAAATGATAGTAAGAATAATGAAGACAAAGAACATTCCTATAAGAAGTCCCCAATAAGTGGCAAATATATCATCAACGTAGAGAGAACTGTATTTGCCGGGCATTATAAGTAAACTGATAGCCACGAATATGATGGATACGGGCATTGTTATAATCCATATCTTAGGAATTGTGAGCATATCAACAAGGTTGCTTCCGTGATCGTAAAGAGGAGACCAGAAGATAGCAACGATGAAGAAGCTTATGGTAACACGGATAAATGTTGTTTCTATATTATATGTGTCGGAATTGGATGCGGGATTGACAATTGCATCGTATCCGTAGACTCCGTTTATTATTATCGACATCAAGGCACACATCCAAAGGTAGATCGCAAGGGATTTTGCAAGATCTGCAACAAGAGTTTGCTCATAGATAAAATACAAGATAAAAACCAATAAAAGAAATGTAAAAGCTTTATCTGCATCAAGTGTAAGTGTAATAAACGAAAACAGCGCGGACAGGATTACTATTATGGCGCTCATTCCGATAAAAAGCGGTTTGGTTCGGTACTTCAGATGATTCTTAAACGGCAGGTAGCACATGATAAGTGCCGGGATAAGAATGAGGTTTGAAAAAAACATATTCAAAAAATTAAAGGCGTTCATCAGATAACTTCACTTTCATTTCTAATTTTATTAAAGATATAATTCTTCCAGATCTGCTCAAGCTGTTTTTCTTTTCTGAGCGTGATGGGAGTCTGCATGTCACCGGCTATAAAACAGCTTCCGTTTTTTAAGGAAGTGATATAGTCCATATTTACCAGGATTCCTCTCATGACAGGAAGAAATCTGATGTCTTCGGTCAGAATGTCCGAGATTCTTGAAAAAGTCATTCTGACTTTATATGTCCTCTGATTCTTTAAGACAATCTCGTTGTAGTGGCCGATGGATCTTATAAGTGCGATATCTGAATAGGGCACGGATACTTTATCTTTTTCATAAGTAAAGAAAAGGTACGGAACATCTTCGGCCATTGTTTTTTTCTTAAGGAAATCATCCATAACCTTATAGAGCTTGCCAATCTCGGCAGGTTTTGAAATGTAATCATAGGCATGGATACTAAATGCTTCCGGCATGAATTCATTGCTGCTTGTAAGAAAGATGATAGCGGTATCGGTATCGGTTTCTCGTATTTTTTGGGCAGTTTCGATTCCTGAAATGCCATTCATATAAATATCCATGAAGATCAAAGTGTAATTATATTTTTTATACTCGGAAAGAAAATCTTCGCCTCCCGAAAAGACTTCGATAGAAAGATCGAGTGAGTTCTCATAAGCGTAACTCATCAGAATAGTTCTCAGCTGATCCGCATCAGAACGCAGATCGTCAACAATTGCAATATTCATTTAACTATAATTCCCCGTCATAAAATTAGCGTTTTGAAAAATATTTCATAATAGATTATAATATTATAATGCATCTTATGCCAAAAAAAAACATTTTATGACATAAATATTGCTTCGAAATCGCGTTGACAATAAAATTTTATACGTCAACGGCAAACGGTTTGACTAAATTTGAGCGATAAACTTATGCAAAGAGGGGCACTTATGTTTAGAAGATTAAAAAATCTGTTTGTATTCGCTCTCGTTGCTGTCATCGGCACTACAAGTCTTGTAGGCTGCGGAGATAACACCGAATCGGTTTCTGATATCGATCTTACCAAGATTCAGAGACTTTCTTATGATGCAACAGACGAGCACGAAATTGCGTTGGAGAAATTCAATAAAGGTTGTGAACCTGCCAAGATTATTCGTGACGACAAGTCACAGCCTGAAAAGAACTTTTGTCTGATTTTTCAAGGCGCAAAGGATTCAGTTACCGTAGAAAAGGTACTGCAGATCCTTGATGAGAAGAATATCAAGGCTACATTCGCTATTACTGCGGCAACAGCTGCGGAAGACGATGCTTTGATCGACCTTATTATTGAAAAAGGACATGACATTATCGACAATGGCCTTAACGGCGATTCTTCTATAGATGTATTGTCAGATGAAGATATGGTCAGCAATTTTTCTGATTCCAGAAAAGTTTTTTCCACATTAATGGATGTTCCACCCGATAAGATGATGCTTAACACTACATATTATAATGACACGATATGTATGGCAGCGTCTGCTTCAGGTTACAACAAACTGGTTTCACCCAGTTCCGGAAGCTACCTTAATGAGAAGAGTTTCAGAGATGCTCAGAATACTTCTGAGTATGTTTTAAGACAGGGAAGCGGTAAGATCCTCGTTATCAAGCTTGATGAGTATGTTGAATCTCTCGAGGTTGATCCGAAGGTTGAATACAAGGACCCTGCTATTGACGTACAACCGACTATAGTTCCTTCAGCCGACAGCAAAGAGAAGGAAGATGAAAGAGACGTTGTCACCATGGTTGGATGGCTTCTTGATGCAATGCAATCTCAGAATGTTCAGAACGTTAAGCTTGATAAGCTTAAAGCTCTTAATGATGAAGAGTACGTAAGACAGTTGTATGAAGAGACAGGCGGATATTCTGCCGAAGTATATGAAGAAGTAGCAACAATGAAAGATGTTACCGGTCTTTGCTTCTACGGAATTCCCGAGAATGCCGAGAGCGTTGATGCTATTACAAAAGCGCTTATTAAAGCCAATGCAAAAGCCACTTTCTTTGTAAGCTCAGAGGATATAGAGAAGAACCCCAAGTCTGTTGAGAAGATTGTAAATTCAGGATTTTCAATCGCAACAAGAGGCACTACGGGTGGAAATATCAGTAACAAAGAATTCTATGATATATATGTTGATCTCAAGACTTCTGTAAGAAGCATTCAGAAGAACTACGGTCTTAAGGCAAAATACTACATGCCTGAAGATGCAAGCGAGATAACGGAGAACCTCAGAATCGCAGCAAAGGTTGCGGGACTTGATGTTGTTTCACCCAAGAATGAAGCAGTTCCTGAGAAGGGCTACATCAGCTGTTTCGATCTTACAAGAGAGTTCGATATGGCTAAGCTCAATGCTTATATTTCATCCACGGCAGGTAAAAATCAGCAAGTTGTAGATATCACAGAACTTGTCAAATCATCTACATGTGAGCCTGTTACCGATAAAGAGACACTTGCGCACCTTAGAATGGAAAATCATGCAAGACTTGCTCAGGAGAGAAAGAATATATATACATCTGAAAGAGCTGTGACCATGACATTCTACGGAATCTCAAATAAAGCGGTTCTTAATGATGTTCTTTCAATACTTAAGCAGAACGGATACAAGGGAACTTTCTTTGTAACACCTGATGAACTCAGTAGATGCGGAGAGTCAATTACCAAGATCCTTAACGGCGGAAATGAGATCGGTATTGCATATGTTAGCAATTCACAGATCGATCAGAGTTATGATGAAGTTGCCGGATATATATTTGGTGCCCAGCAGTATGCAGAGTGGAAATATGATGCCAAGATTTCTGTTGTAATGCAGCCTTACGGCGTTCCTTCCAAGGATACCAAGGAAGCTGTCGCTTCATGCGGATGCTCGCTTGCAGGATATGAGTATTCAATGGTTCAGTCTAAGGACAGAAGTGCTGTAGACTTAAGCTTCTACACAACACTTGCCAAAAAGGTTGAAGCACACAGAGGAAGCATTATTTACTTTAATATGAATTACTATACCGCAGACCAGGATGCTGCAAGCGGTGACGGAACAACACTTCTTGCGGAACTTTTGAATAAGTTCATTGAGACAAAGATTTATGCACTTACATATAAGGATGTTTACGGAAAGTCACAGCCTTCAACATCATATACGGTTAAGACTTTCAGTGAACTTGCTTCTTCACAGTATGTATATGCACCTATCAAGAATTCACAGAAGATTGTTTCAAACAATAACAACATTGTTGAAGCACTTCCGGATAATGCAACAAAGAATGCATATATGGCCGGACATTACATTGGAAATCCCGATGTTACATACATTCCCGGATTTACCGATGATGAGATGAAAGCTTATGACAAGACCGGTAAGATATCAAAGAATAAGGTTATTTTCCTTACTTTTGATGACTGGGGATACGAGCAGGATATAAATGAACTTCTTTATGTCCTTGATAAGTACAAAGTAAAAGGAAACTTCTTTGTAAGAACAAACAATGTTGCCGACAACCCGAATCTTTTAAGAGCTATCGCGGTTGACGGACACATGATAGGATCACATTCCAATTCACACATGGTTGCATGGAATGCTACCCAGAACGAAGACGGAACATATAGTTACGAATCAATCAGTGAGGATGCCGGAAAGAGACTTAGAGCAGATGTAGTTAACAGCTACTCAACACTTAATAAATACTGCGGTGATGTAGTCGTAGACGGAAGACGAGCGCTTTCAACAATCTACAGACCACCGACCCTTGCAATGAGCCGAATCGCTATGGAAAATATTTTGGATGTAGGATTCTCATACATTGTCAGCGGAGACTTTAGCTCAGGGGACTACAATTGCAGTTCTGTTGATGAAGTTGTGAACATATTACGAAACGGCAAGAAAGCATGGTACGGAAATGCAACTATAGGAAATGGTTCATGTATCGTATTGCATATGTCGCCCAATGCACAGTATACTGCCGAGGCACTCGATATCATGATTCCGGAATGGAAAGCTCAGGGCTACAATTTTGGCAGACTTGACGATTACCTAAGATGATTGAGGGGTAAAAGATGGAATTTCTGGATAAGATAAAAAAGAAAAAAGGTTCTGTAAACAAAGAAGACGTGATGACTGTTGAAAAGAAAGACAGACGAGTTCTTTCACATGTTCCGGATTCTTCAAATAAAAGAACAAATGCAGAACGAAGAGGAAACAGTAACGACAATAAAAATAATGATTATGAGGCTTTTCTTAAGGAGAGTAAGTCAGGCATAAGATATGTTACAGGTTTCCCGGTACATATGAGAAGCTACTCCAAAGAAGGCCCGAAAGTCAGCGGAGTCGGGAAGGTAGTTGATATATCAAACACCGGTATGCTCGTCGAAGTTGGAAGAGAGGAATTTAGCGCTCTCAGCACCAAGACGATGCTCAAAGTTGACTTCAGGGTTGTTCCGGGAAGTATGCCTGAAGGTAATGAAATGCGGGTTAAGCAGAAAGTGAAAGTAGTCCGTACTTTCATTACTTCCGACGGAAAGTTCATGATCGGAATAAACTTTGGCAAAGAGCTTCACAATTATGCTGCCGCAAATAAAGACAGATTCATGTTTGTATCTTCGGTCATTCTGATAGCGTTTACTATCGCATGCGTCATCCTTATGAGAGCGGAGAGCATCATTTACTTTAAGTTTAATAAGCTCCTGTATCTGTACAGTATGGTCACAGCAGTGTATCTTTTGAGCAGATATATCTTCGGAGCTTTCTACAGACCAAAGAAAGTTGATCCCGATTTTACACCGGGTGTTTCAATCCTTATTCCATGCTTCAACGAGGAAGAATGGATAGGAAGAACCATAGAGAGCTGTGTGAATCAGGAATATCCGATAGAAAAGCTTGAAGTCATCATAATAGATGACTGCTCAACCGATGGTTCTGTTGAGAAGATAAAAGAGACAATAGAAAGATTAAAGAAAGAAGCAAACGGTAAGTATGATCTTGAAGGCAGAATTTCTTATTGCGTACAGGAAAAGAATGCCGGAAAGAGAGATGCTCTTGTAAGGGGAGCGGAACTTGCAAAACATGAGCTTGTTGTCTTTGTTGATTCGGACAGCTTCCTCGATCCGTTTGCCATAAGACATCTGGTTCAGCCCTTTAAAGATCCCAAGATGGGCGGCGTTGCAGGAAGAACCGATGTTGCAAATACTTACACAAATGCACTTACCAAGATGCAGAGTGTCAGATATTACATTGCTTTCAGGGTTATGAAAGCTTCTGAAGGGCTCTTTGATGCGGTTACATGTCTTTCGGGACCGCTTTCCTGCTACAGGAAGGAGATAATCCTTGCAAACAAAGAAGCGTGGATGAATCAGAGATTTCTTGGACACAAGGCTACATTTGGTGATGACAGAGCGATGACAAACTTCATCCTCAGGCATTACAGGACGACATATCAGGATACGGCGGTTTGTTCTACGATTGTTCCCAATAAACATTCTGTCTTTCTTAAACAGCAGATGAGATGGAAGAGATCGTGGCTTAGAGAATCACTTATTGCAGCATCTTTTATGTGGAAGAAGGAACCGTTTGCGGTTATCGGATTCTATATGGGACTTGTGGTTCCTGTAGTTGCTCCGCTGGTTGTTCTTTATAACCTTGTATATGTACCTTTGACACAACACATTTTCCCGACCGCATTTTTACTGGGATTGTTCCTGATGTCATTCTTGATGAGTATGTCGCAGATGCTTCTCAGAAAGAGCTCAACATGGGCGTACGGCCTTTTATTCTGCATTTATTATGAGCTTATTCTTTTGTGGCAGATGCCTATTGCATGGTTCACGTTCTGGAAAACCACATGGGGAACCAGAATGACGCCAAGTGACCTGGAGGAAGCTGAAAAGAAGCGCCTTCGCAAGGAAAAGAATAGCAAAAATAAGTCGTCAGATAATAATAACGTGGAATAAGGTGGAAATATGTATAAGATTGAATCATCAAAAGATATAAAGAAGTTGATACGTTCAATATTAGAGCTTGTACTTCTGCTTTCGCTTTTGGCTTTTGTATTGAATGCACTACTTACTTCTACAACGTACAGACCGTACAATCCGTTGGATACAAATGTGGTTTCACGTATGGATCATGGATTTATCGCTGTTTCATATTCCGGTGTGGCAAGAGATGGAAGTAGTTCAAGAATCGGTGTCGACAGGCTTGATGAACATCTGAATGCGCTTCAGAAGTGCGGATATGTTACTATCACGCAGAATGATATCGATAATTATTACAACAAGGGTATTGCGCTTCCTGACAAAGCTCTTTTCCTTATGTACGAGGATGGAAGAAATGACACGGCCATCTTTTCACAGAAGTTAATGGAAAAATACAACTTCAAGGCAACGATGTTTACTTATGCCGAGAAGTTCAGAAGCAAAGATGCGTTTTTTCTTATGCCTGATGAGCTTAAGAGACTTGAAGAGAGCACCTACTGGGAGCTGGGAAGTAACGGATACAGACTTGGATACATAAATGTATTTGACAGATACGACAGATATATCGGAGAACTTTCAAGTGAAGAATATTCTTCCATGAGTAAGTACTTCGGAAGAAATTACAATCATTATCTTATGGACTACATAAGAGATGAGAACGATGTTCCGAAGGAATCCTACAACGAGATGCAAAAGAGAATCTTGGGTGAGTACGGACTCATGAAACAAGAGTACCAAAAGGGACTTGGCAAAGTGCCCGGTGCTTATGTGCTTCTTCACTCAAATACAGGAAAGTTTGGTGAAAACGACAAAGTAAGTGCTGTAAATGAGAGGGCTATCGGAAATACCTTCGCTATGAACTTTAACAGAGAAGGATATGCACTCAATAACAAGAAGAGCAGTATTTACGATCTTACACGCCTTGAGCCTCAGCCGAACTGGTATACAAACCATCTTCTTATGAGGATAAAGGCTGATCTTCCGGAGGAGGATCAGAAAAATATAGAGTTCATCAATGGGGATGGTGACTCAAAGAATGCCTGGGAGCTCGAAAAAGGAGCTGCCGAGTACAGGAAGAATGATGAAGCTATCGCGCTTACATCACTTCCTCAGGAAATGGGTATCTTAAAATTAAAAGGCAGTGAAAACAGTAAAAATGTTGAAGTGTCTGCAACGCTTAAAGGAAATGTACTTGGTTGCCAGTCGGTTCTTCTTAAGGCTGACAGTAAGCTTGATGCCGGAGTGGAAGTAAGACTCATGAACAATCATCTTTACCTTGTAAACGGTAAGGATATTCTTGAGGATATCGATCTCTATGATTTTGACGGCGGAGAAAAAACTTCAGTTGAAGAGGACATGAGAAATTCACTTGCCGGTGAGTATGCTGCATTTGCCAGATATGCTACAAGCCACAAGGAAGCCGAAGAATACACAAAGCTTTCGAACGAAGCCAAAAAGGCTAAGGTCAAGACTTTGCAGGATGGCGGCGAAGAGTACAGACCTGTTTTCCAGATCGGGGATAAAGGAAACAGGAAACTTGACATAACGCTTATTGATAACATGATCACTGTTAAGCTTGATGGCAAAGTTGTTTTTGAGAATTACGAGCTTAAGAAGATCGGTGACGGAGCAATCTATTTGAAGAGTGCCTGGACTGAGTACGGTTATAGCCAGAGAAACATTGCTGATGATGTTTACGACGGAGTATTTGAAAAATTAACCGTTAAAGACCTTGATAATGGCACTGTACTGTACACAAACGTCCTTACAGGTGTACAGAATGTTCAGAGAAAAGCTGAGCAGACATTTAATTCAGTAATAAACTGGTTTATTACAAATATTTGATTGGATGATGCCTGACAACAGATAGGGGATACTATGAAGAAGAGAGCTTATACAGTGCTTTTGATGGCGGCAATATGTATTGGAACATTCTGTGGCTGTGGGGACACTACAGATAATGACAAAGACACCGCTTTAGGAAGTGAAGCTGAATATGCTACTGTGATCACCGGCGGAAATGGGGAAGAAGCCAAGGATGCATCTGTCTGGTATCCATATTGGGATAATGCAACTGCTGATGAGGAACTTGCCGCTATTGGCGATGACCTTGGTACGATCTGCTTCTTTGCAGCGTACTTTGACAAGAACAGCAATATGTTTATTCCCGATAATATCACGGACAAGATAGGACAGTTCGATAAGTCGGGTTATTTAAAAGGAAAGACAACATTTCTTACAATAGTTAATGATAAGTTGCTTGATGAGGGTTCATCCCTGAAAGACACTGAGCTTTTGTATGAGATATTGGGGAGTAGCGACCTTGCGGAAAAGCATGCGGACAATGTAATAAAACTTACCAAGAAATCCGGTCTTGGTGGAGTTGAGATTGATTATGAGGCTATTAAAAAAGACACTGAGCTATGGGGACACTTTAACGAATTCATTAAGGTGTTGTCAGAAAAGGCTTCAAAAGAGGGACTCCTGCTCAGGGTTGTATTTGAGCCTTCAGCGCCAATAGGCAGCTATGAATGGCCTGAGTATCCGGAATATGTGATGATGTGTTACAACTTAAAGGGCTACGGTACTGATCCGGGGCCAAAAGCGGATGTGGCATTCATAAAGGATATGTATGAAAAGATGACTGTCCTTAAAGGTAAGATCAATTTGGCGTTTGCCACGGGAGGATTTGATTTTGCCGAAGACGGATCGGTAAAACAGGTTAATTACAGAAATGCTGTGACTCTTTGTGAAGAATATAATGGCGAAATTGCCAGAGATCCTGACAGCAGTGCGTTACATTTTGAATACACCGATGATGCGGGACATAAGCACGAGGTGTGGTACGCAGATCAGGAAACGCTTAAAGTTTGGACTGATACAGCCAAAGATGCCGGATGTGAAAAGTTTTCGATATGGAGACTAGGTGGTAACTTCTGACCGTATATTTTGCAGACAGAAAATCACAAAGAAAAAGTCATAAAATCGGTATTATAAGTGGGTTTATCAATGTCGATTTTATGACTTTTTTTGTAGAAAAAAAGTAGTTGCAATATTGGATACGAGATGATATTATTTTAGTGTACTAAGTTGAATAGTACACTTATTGTTTGTTACTAAGTTATATCATAAATTAAATGACGGATGGGAGAACTATGAAAATTATAGACTACCAAGACAGCAGACCTATTTATGAGCAGATAGTCGAGAGTTTTAAATTACAGATATTTAAAGGTATACTCCAGGCTGATGAGCAAATGCCTTCTGTCAGAAGTCTTGCAATGGAACTTTCCACTAATCCCAATACGGTTCAGCGTGCATATACGGAGCTGGAGCGGCAGGGGTTTATTTATACTGTTAAAGGTAGGGGAAACTTTGTCAAGGGAGACGATACTCTTAAAATAACCAAGAAGCAGGAAGTGATAGATGAAATCATGGAACTGTTTGTTGAAGCCAACGCTATAGGAATTGCCTATGACGAAGTATTATCGGAGATAGAAGAGAGGCTAGCCGAACTTAAGAAGGAGGAAGGAAAGGCGTGATTGAGTTAATTGAACTTAACAAGGCGTTTGATGACATCAAAGCTGTCAATCATGTTTCACTGAAGATTGCTGACGGTGAAGTTTTTGGCCTTGTTGGGACAAATGGGGCAGGAAAGAGTACTACGCTTAGGATTATTGCAGGAGTTATCAAACCGGATTCCGGTGTTGTATGTGTTGATAACAGACCTGTATACGACAATCCTGACGTAAAGAAGGATGTGTTTTATATTTCTGATGATCAGTACTTTTTCCCTAACAGTACACCTAATGATATGGCAGGTTTTTATGCATCGGTGTATGAAAATTTTGATAAAGAAAAGTTTTATAAGTTTTTGACAGGCTTTGGCCTTGATAAAGACAGAAAGATAAATACCTTTTCCAAAGGTATGAAGAAGCAGGTATCAATCCTGTTGGGATTATGTGCGGGAACCAAGTACCTTCTTTGTGATGAGACATTCGACGGACTTGATCCTGTTGTCAGACAGGGAGTAAAGAGCCTTTTTGCAGCCGAGATGGAAGACAGAGGTTTGACTCCCGTAATCGCTTCACATAATTTAAGAGAACTTGAAGATATATGCGATCATGTGGGACTTCTTCATAAGGGCGGTGTTATTTTGTCTGAAGATATTTCCGACATGAAACTTAATATGCAGAAAATTCAGTGTGTATTTAAGACTGAAGAAGATGAGAAAAAGGCACTTGAAGGACTTGATGTGCTTATACATGACAGGCGCGGAAGACTTCATACTATTACCGTCAGGGGTGAGAGGGCGGATATAGAGGCTGCATTTAAGCGTGCAGATATGATTTTCTTTGAGATATTGGCTCTTACATTGGAAGAGATCTTCATTAGTGAGACGGAGGTGGTTGGATATGACATCCGCAAATTCATCATGGGTTGATAAAGTTAAAGCAAATAAAAATATAATGAGCAACAAGAGTTTGTGGTCATATGTAATGGTCGCTCCGGTTATGTTTATCGCTTTTGTTGTACCGATGGTGCTTTTGTTCATCAGATCGCATCACTTTGGAATTGAGCATGAGCAGGAAGCAGCTCGGATGCTGTATGAAAAGCAGGTAGTAGTTATGCATACTATCGGACTTGGCTCAATGTTTTATTTTTTGATAGGTGCTCTTGGAATAATATATGCATTTACTAAGTTTTCTTATCTCTTTAGTATGAGTAAGCTTGATTTTTATTTAAGCCTTCCTACTACAAGTGCAAGAAGAATGCAGAGTGCTTATTTCGTTGCGGTTACCAATTTTATAACCATATTCCTCGGCGTAGAAGTTGTTGCAATTCTTACCGCATTGGCATTTGGGGCGTTAAACGCCGCTCTTATCATTGCTGTTCTTATTCAGACAGTCAGAATGATAATATTTTTCTACACATGCTTTACTATAACCACACTTGCCATATTGCTGTGCGGAACAAGGATTATTGCACTTATACTGACAGCTATTATGCTGTATTTCCCATATATAATCGGTGAAGAATTCCATTATCTGAATCGAGTATTCTTTTCAACAGCAAGTTATATGTCGGAAAATACGGCCATTTTGTCACCTTGTAACGATGTAAAAAACCTTGCAAATAACATAATGCACAGATATGAATACTATTCGATAGATAAGTCTTTTGATATTTCAAGCGTTATGAGTAATTATCTTCGTTTAATCAGATATGACATAGATATGATCGTTACTGCAATCATAGCAACAGCGTTGGTTGTATTTGTGTACAAGTACAGAAGAGCAGAACATGTAGGAAAGACTGTTATCTTCAGACTTGTAAGATGGGCATGTAAGGTTCTTGTTTGTGTAATAACATCGCTTGGCGGAATGGTTGTTCTTCATACGATTTTTGATATGACATGGAATCGTAAGCTTTATGTTTTGCTCTGCATTGCAATGCTTACAATATGTGCTTTTACTGGTTCGATTATTGAAATCTGTCTCGACTCGGATGTAAAGAGCTTTGCTAAAGGAAAACGTCAGACTTTCATGGCAATGGCTATACTTTTACTGATTTTTTTTATATACAGAGGTGACCTTCTTGGCTATGACAGTTATGTCCCGAATGCGTCATCTGTTGAGAGTGTGGCTCTTTTTAATAATGATTTCGGATACTATTATCAAAGTGAATATATTCATGGTTTTAATTCCTCAATAGATTGGCACACTTATTCCTTCAAAAATATGAAGATTACGGATATGGATACATTTCTTCCGATTGCCCAAAAGAGTATGGAGTGTGCCAGAAAAGCTGACGGTGATTATTATAAATACGGGTGGGAAGAGAAAATTCTCTATAATCTTAAAGACGGAAGAAAAGTTTATCGTGATGTTGTGATTCCTTATGATATTGATCCCGCGCTTATGGATAAGCTTACAAGCAGTGAAGAATTTATAAAGGGACATGTTCCGTGTTTTGGCGATGACTTTTTTAGAGCAGAACAGATATCAACCGGAGAGGCGTCAATGACGTGTTCTTTCCCCGGGGGAGATGAATTTACAACAGATGTATCGGTTATGGGAGATTTTATAGAAGCATACAAGCAGGATATTCTGGAACACTACAAATTCTCTTATATAAAAGATACCAGTGCTATCGGAGAAGTGGATTTTAATAATGATCCTTATACTTCTTATTATATGCCTGTATTTGAGAATTTTACACGTGTAATAGATGTGCTGACAAAGAATGGTCTTTATAAAGGAAAAGAGTATCCTGTTGACAAAATACAGGAACTTACGGTTACTGATAATTTTCCCGGGTATAACTTTAATGAGATGTCTTTGGAAGAACAAAGAGAAGTCTATGACAAATGGTATTATGACGGAAAAGATTTTGGTTTTAACGTAGAAACATATACCGATAAAGACAAGATAAAAGAAATCATGGAAAACTGTATATTTGAGAACTATGTTGAGTGGGAGAATCCGTTTGATAAGGTAGACAAGAAGTTTAATGTATCATTTGATGACAAATATCAAGATGCTTTTACATATCACTATAGCTTCAAGAAAGGATCTGTTCCTAAATTTGTTTATGAGGATTTTAATAAGTGAAGATAAAGTCTTTGATTACTGAAAGAACTAAACAACCGAAACAAAGAGTAAAGACTGTAGGAAAGAGAGAACTTATTTCATGGTTCTTTCTTCTCCCTTCGCTGATCGGAGTATTTGTATTTTTTGTGGCACCGTTCATGGTTATTATAGGTTATTCATTTATGAATAACCCGATACAGAAAGAGTTTGTCGGATTTAGTAACTTTGTGAATGTTTGGAATAATGACGCGTTTAGGAAAGCGGGACTTAATACTCTTAATTTTTCCTTTACCGCGGTGCCGCTTGCGGTTGTACTATCGCTGATACTTGCTGCAGTGATGGAATCAAGGATTCCTTTTAAGAGCTTTTTCAGGTCGTCGTTCTTAAGTCCGCTTATGGTTCCGACGGCATCGATAGTACTTATCTGGCAGGTAATGTTTCATCAGAACGGAATTGTAAACAATGTTCTTGCAGCGCTTGGGGATACATCCAAGACAGACTGGCTTAAGTCAGATAAAGCATATGTTGTTTTGCTTACGCTTTTTTTATGGAAGAACCTTGGATATAACATGATCCTGTTCATGTCTGCGCTTGCAGGAATTCCAAAGGAACTTATAGAGGTTGCAAGAATAGAAAGTGCCGGTAAATTACAGATATTTTGGCATGTGAAGCTTAGGTTTATATCACCTACGATAATGTTTGTGACTATTATGTCGCTTATCAATTCATTTAAGGTTTTTAGGGAGATATACCTGCTGACCGGAGATTATCCTTATGACACGCTTTATATGCTGCAACATTACATGAACAATAAATTCGCATCGCTCGACTATCAGATGCTTTCTGCGGCGGCGATAATCATGTTCATAATTGTTTCGATACTCATATACTTTTTGATAAAGTTTGAGGACTCATACGGTAAAGACGTCGAAGGATAATAGCTTTTATGGAAAATGAGTTTAGCAAAATATACAGAAAAAGAATAAAACAGAAAAAAGAACTTGAAGATAGAACAAAGAAGATCATAGTAACAGTTTCGGCAATTATATTCGCATTTTTCTTCATAATGCCGACACTTCTTACGCTTACCAATTCGTTTATGGCTGCGACAGAGATAAATGCGAATTACGGTTCAATTTTTGATAATTACGGCAAAAACGAAAATGGAGCGAGGACATACATTTCAAAGACTGTAAATCTAAAGTTTATTCCGGATATGGTTACTTTTGATCAGTATTACACGGTTCTTTTAAAGAGTCCGGAGTATCTTCTGAAGTTCTGGTATTCGATGATATATACGGTTCCGATAGTTATAGTACAGCTTGCACTTGCATCTTTTGCGGCTTACGGTTTTTCGCGGCATGAGAGCAGGATAAAAAATGTGGTATTTTTCGTTTATGTCATTCTGATGCTTATGCCATATCAGGTCACACTTGTTCCGAACTATCTGGTTTCGGATTTTCTGGGAATTCTGGATACAAAGTGGGCAATATGGTTTCCCGGATTTTTTTCACCGTTCGCAATATATCTGCTAACCAAATTTATGAAGCGAGTTCCCAAGGAACTTACAGAAGCGGCAGAGATAGACGGCGCCGGTGAATGGGAGATTTTTTCAAGGATACAATTTCCGCTGTGCAAGGGCGGGATCGCTTCAATAATGATATTGGTATTTTTCGACTATTGGAATATGGTTGAGCAACCTCTTATCTTACTAAAGGATGTAGATAAACATCCGCTGTCGGTATTTTTGTCAAAGATCAATCAAGGTGAGATAAGTCTTGCGTTTGCAGTTGCGGTAATATATTTAATTCCGCCGTTGTTATTGTTCTTGTACGGCGAAGATTATTTGGTGGAAGGTATTTCCTACCAAGGAGGAGTCAAAGGATGAGTAATGAAAATCAGCTTATCGTTGAAGATAAGGATACAGACAAAGAGAAGGACAAAAAGAGGGATAAAAAAGATATTGTAAAGAACGTAGCAATTGTTTTTCTTTGCATTATGCTTGCGCTGACATTCTTTTCAAATACCATCATGAATTATTCGCTTGCACAGGTTGCGACCACTGCGGTGGATAGCGGAGAAATAATCAAGGAAATTCCTATATCCGGAGAAATTGTCGCAGAAGACCCGTATGAAGTTACAGTAAAAGAATCGAGAAAGATTTCAGGTGTTGCCGTAAAGGAAGGCGCACACGTAAAGAAAGACGACATTCTCTTTTACCTTGATGATATAGAGTCGGAAGAGTTTCTTGCAGAAAAAAAGAATTTGGATGATCTTGAACTTGCATATGATAAAGAGCTTTTTTCGGGAAATGTTCCGGATGATGTTATTACAAATGTTCGTAAAGGAAAAAAGTCATCACATGATAAACTTCAGAGTGAATTGAAGGCGGCAACTGACAGATATGATGCGGCACTTGATGCAGACCGCGCGGCTCAGGCGCAGATTGACGCAATTACTCAGAAGGCATCTACAGATAGCGCTGACAGTGCTTATAATGCAGCAACTCCCGGATATACTCTTGCACAGGCTCAGGCAGATCTTGCTGATGCGCAGGCTCGTGGAGATGAGGACAGAGTAGAGGATCTACAGAAAAAGGTAGACGAACTTACAAAAGATCAGAGCCAACTTACTAATCTCGGAACGCAGCTTGATGCGGACAATCAGAAAAAACTTGCTGCGGCTACGGCGGAGAAGGCTAGGACTGCTGCAGAACTTGAGACAGCTACAAAGGAAAAGGAAAAAGTTTTGGCAAGCCTGGGATCAGAGATAGGTCTTACGGATCTAAAGGATAAGATTGCTGAGTCAAAGGCAAAACTTGCAAAGCTTGAGGCTGAATCAACAGGAGCAACCATTAAGGCACCCGTTGACGGAATAATCTCCAGCATAAATAAAGTTGCCGGAGAAAAGACAAATGCAGAAGAACCCGTTGCGGTTATTCAGGTTGACGGAAAGGACATGACACTTGAGTGCTCCGTAAAAGTTGAGCAGGCAAAGAGAGTAAAAGTCGGAAACGTTGCCGAACTTACAAATCCGTACAGCTTTGAAAAACCTGAGGAATTTAAGGCGATACTTAAGTCCATTAGAAATGACAAAAAAGATCCTGCAAATATGAAGGTTTTGACTTTTAAGATCCAGAGTTCCGAGGTTACTCCGGGACAGGAAGTATCTCTTAAGATGGGTGAAAAGCCCAAGCATTATGATCTGATTGTTCCCAATAATGCGATCAAAGGCGCAGATAACAGGAACTACGTACTTGTTCTTACAGAGAAGAGTTCCCCTCTTGGAAACAGATATATTGCTACAAAGGTTGAAGTAAATACTCTTGATTCAGATTCGAAGAATACAGCTATTGAGGGTAATCTTCCCGAATATTGCAGTATTATAACAACAGCTTCAAAAGCGATAGAGCCCGGAGATCAGGTAAGACTTGCAGAGAAATAATTATGGATAAAGAAAAAGTATCAGAGTTTAATGAAAAAGCAAAAAATAAAATAAAGACTTTTTTAATCGAGGCAAAAGTACCGCTTATACTCATTACGATACTGCTTTTGATAGATCTTATTCTGGGAATTATAACAAGATTTATGGTTGGGAGTATGCCAGATCAGAATGTTATAGGAAGGTTATCTGTTGATGATAAATGGACGCATGTGAGTGTTTTTTATGCCCAGAATCAGTGTATTGATGAAAATGCCATCAAGAAGCTTGAATATGATTTTAAGAATAAGATGGTTGACGAGGGCGGAATCAATGAAAAAAAGCTGAATTTCAGCAGTTGTTACAGTGCTCAGGGATCTGTAGGCATTAGCTACGATAAAGATAAGGAGCCGTATAAGACTCGTGCCATAGGAGTCGGAGGAGAGTTTTTTCTTTTTCACCCGCTTAATTTTGTGACGGGTAATGCATTTAAAGATGATCCCACGATGTCCAATTATATTGTGTTGGATAAGCAGATAGCGTGGGATATGTTTGGATCCAGCGATATATGTGGAGAAGTTGTTTATATCAATAATTTTCCGCACTATATTGCAGGTGTTGTAGACAGAGAAGAGGGAAGGTTTAGTGATGCTGCGGGACTTAAAGAACCTGTTATCTATATGTCCTATGAAAGCCTTTCAAGATTTGGAGATATTTACAGCGGCAGAACAGTAGAAAAAGAGATTTCCGAAACCGGACAGAAAGCGAAGTTCGGTGGGATTAATTGTTATGAGATTGCTTGCCCCAATCCTGTAGAAGGGATTGTTTGCAAATATATAACTGAGAGTTGCGGTCTGGATGGCGGATCGGTGCACATCTGCGAGAATTCAGAGAGGTTTAAACCTATGTCGCTTCTCGAAGTTGCAGCTTCTTTTGGTACAAGAAGTATGTGGCAAAAGGCAATATATTACCCTTATTGGGAAAACATTGCCAGAGGATACGAAGATGTTTTATCTGTCCTTTTTATTATTGGACTGTTTTTGAAAGTGAGCGTTGTTGTGACAGTCATCCTTTTTGTAAAGAATTGCTATACGCATAGGGAGACTGATCTTCACGGCTTAATGGAAAAACTGGCTGATAAGAAGTATGAACTTGAAGTGAAAATTAATGACAGGAAGAAGAAAAAGAGGATAAGTAAATGGGAAAAAGACAATTTGTCGGGAGAGCAGTAAGTTGTTTGCTTGTATCCGTACTTTTGGCAACATCGATGACCGGATGCGGTAAAAAGAAAAATAGTGGCGTTTCATTGGAAGATGCCAAGAAAATTGATAAAAACTGTATTTTTAAACAGGAAGACATTGAAGGTATTCTTGAGCCGGGCGAAGAGGTATCTGTTCTTACAAGTGCCGGAGATAAGATCAAGGTTGTTGCAAATACTGAAAATGGAAAGTGCAGATTGATCTCTTTTAATTCTGATGGATCCGATGTTCAATCAGTAGATGTCGGAAGCGGAAAAGATACTTATGTATATAATTGCGTATTCGATAAAGACGGAAACGCTTATATGAGAGTCTACGTAGGTGACAGAGATATGATGTACGGTGGGAGCGTAGAAGCTGATGATTCTGAAGATGCTTCTGCAGAAGAAGTTTCATCTGCAGATTCTTCTGCGTCAGACGCTTCAGTGGCTGATACTGCTACAGCAGACGCTTCTGTAGCAGAAACATCAGCTGATGAAGCTAATGCTTCTGAAGACAGTAAGTCTGAAGGTGATGCGTCGGAGGAAGGAAAATCTTATTTTGTAAAGCTCGATCCTACAGGAAAAGAGCTTGCAAAGGTTGATCTTGACCAGTTTTCTAAAGAAGGAGCCGGTGAAGATGAAGGATTCGATCTTTACAATATGATTTGGACTGAGAAATATGGTCTTATCGGTCTTTCGGAAGAAGCAATTCAAACTTTTGATGAGAAAAACGGACCTCAGGTTCTGATCGAGAAAAAGAAGATCTGCGGCGATGACGGATGGATCAACAATATGTCTAAGCTTTCCGAGAATGAGCTTCTCTTGACATATTATGATGGTTCGGGAGAAGGTGGCGAAATCAACGCGATTTTTGACCTTGATAAAAAAGAAATCGGTAAGAAGCTTGATGGCTTCGGTAAGTACAGTAATTATAGTTTCTTTACAGGCGGCGAGGGAAATCTGTACGCATCAAACGAAGACGGTATTTTTAAATATGACATGAACGCAGGTAAGCTCAACAAGCTTCTTGATCTTAGAGATTCCAACATAGGTAACGGTGGATATATGTGGTTTGATGCCGTTGCACTAAGTGATACGGAGTTTATTGCAAATATTCCCGGATCGGATGATGAAAGAGGCAGTGGTTCGATTTTGGCAAGACTTACCAAGGTTAATCCTGAAGATGTAGTTGATAAGACCGTTATTACACTGATGTCACAATACATGAATGGTGATATCGGAAATGCGATCATGAAATTTAACAGATCAAACGATAAGTATATGATCAAGATGATCAATTACGATACTTTGTATCAGGATGATTGGGAAGCTGCACAAAAGCAGTTTAATCTTGATATCACTTCGGGAAAAGCTGCTGATATTATCTGTGTTTCAAATAATGAAGCTGCATTACGTAAGTATGTTGATAAGGGAATATTGCTCGACCTTACACCTGCATTTGAAAAAGGCGGTCCGCTTGGAGATATCGAGTATCTTCCCAATGTGGCTGAAATGATGAAAATTGACGGTAAATTCTATACATTCATGCCTTCGTTTTATGTTGAAACATGTTCAGCGAAGACAAAATTCCTTAATGGAAAAACAACTCTTTCATTTAAGGATTGGGATGATATTATTAACGCCAACGGTGCAAAATATGATCTTGCATTCGGAACGTATAACTCAAGAGAAAATGTCGGATCATATTTATGGACATATTACGGCGACAAGTTCGTTGACTGGAAGAATAAGAAGTGTAACTTTAACAGTCCGGAATTTATTGAATATCTGAACTTTGTAAGTAAATTCCCTGATGAGGAACATCAACACGAAAGTGAAGAAAACGGAGAGTGGGTTCCTGAAGAAAAATATGTCCAGGAAGATAAAACATTGTTCTACAGAACATACCTCAATAGCTTTGAGGAGTATGGACGTATTAAGCAGCTCACCTTTAAAGAAGATTTTGAATTTATAGGATTTCCTAATGACAGCGGTGAGAATCTGGCAGCAATTTATCCTTCTACATTTGCCGTAAACAGCAAAACAGAACATAAGGATGTTATTTATGATCTGATCAAGAGTATTTTGACTGCGGAAAAGGATGCTTTCTATGGATTCTCTCCGGTTAAGGCTAAGTTTGAAGAACAATTTGCTGAGGCTACAAAAGAAAAGCCTGAAGATGATTATAGATCGACCTGGTGGGATCAGGTTACCGGAAAGGAAGTAAAGGCAAAACCTCTTACTCAGGAGGAAGCGCAGCTTGTGAAGGATTATATCCTTGGTATCAAGTCGCTTGAATGTTATGACGAGGAAGTGTCCAAGATTGTTGAAGAAGAGACTGCAACATTCTACAGTGGACAGAAAACGGCTGAACAGGTTGCTGAAGTTATTCAGAACAGAGTTACTACATATCTGAATGAGAACAGCTAACGACTTGAATGTTCAGTCAAGATTTACGGAGAAGAGAAATGAGAAAAGTTGGTACAGTAAAGAGTACTGTTTGTAGTATTCTTGTTCTGTTACTTTGTGTAACATCAATTACCGCTTGCGGTAAAAAGAAAAATAATGGCGTCTCATTGGAAGAAGCCAAGAAAATTGATAAAAATGTAATTTTTAAACAGGAAGACATGGAGGGCATTCTTGAACCCGGCGAAGAAGCTGCTGTTATCAAATGTGTCGGTGATAAGATAAAGGTCTTTACAAGGTCCGATATGGGAAAATGCAGATTAATTACATTTAATCCGGATGGATCCGATGTTCAATCTGTCGATGTCGGAAGTGAAAAGAATTTTTATGTAATTAACGGTTCTTTTGATAAAGACGGAAATGCATATTTGGATGTCTATGAAGGCAAGAGAAATATAGAAGGAATGCCCGATGATACTGAGGATTCAGAATCAGGTGCAGCAGATGAAGCTTCTTTGGACGCTTCGTCTGCAGACTCTTCTAATACAGATGCTTCTTCTGCAGGCACTTCTGCAGAAGAAACTCCGGCTGATGAATCCCAGTCTTCCGGTGATGGCGAAGACAGAGCATCAGAGGATGGCAAAAATTATTTTGTAAAGCTTGATCCAAGCGGAAAGGAAATTGCCAAGGTTGACCTTGCGCAGTTTGCTCCTAAAGATAATCAGGACGAAGGCGTTGAGTTCAATATTAATAATTTGACATGGACTGAGAAATACGGTCTTATTTGCCTTACGGAAGAGGGAGTTCAAACCTTTGATGAGAAGAACGGTCCGCAGATGCTGATTGAAAAGAAGAAAATTTGCGGTGAAGACGGTTGGATCGATAATCTTATCAAGTTGTCAGAGAATGAGATGATTATATCTTATTATGGTGGAGATGATGGCGAAGTTAACGCTATACTCGACCTTGACAAAAAAGAAGTCGGAAAACCGCTTGAAGGCTTTGATAAGTATGGCAATTATACATTTTTCTCGGACAATGCAGGAAACCTGTTTGCATCGAATGATAGCGGAGTATATAAGTATGATTTCAAGGGTTCTAAATTAAATAAAATTCTTGATTTTAAAGATTCCAATATCGGCACAGGTGGTTACATGTGGCTTGAGATGGTTGCGATAAGTGATACGGAGTTTATTGCAAGCATTCCTGAGGATGAGCAGTATAGCAAGGTTTCTCTCGCAAGACTTACCAAAGTCAATCCTGAAGATGTAGCGGATAAGACTGTTATTACGCTTATGTCAGAGTGGAATGATTCAGAGATCGGAACTGCCATCATGAAGTTCAACAGGTCAAATGATAAGTACCAGATTAAAATGATCAACTACAATGAATTATATTCTGATGATTGGGAGACTATAGAAAAGCAGTTTAATCTTGATATTACGTCAGGAAAAGCTGCCGATATCATAAGTGTTTCCGGAAGCGAAGCGGCTATTCGTAAGTATGTTGATAAGGGTATTTTGATGGATCTTACACCTGCATTTGAAAAGGGGGGACCGCTCGGTGATATTGAGTTTCTTCCAAATGTGGCTGAAATGATGAAGGTCGACGGCAAAACATACACATTTATGCCTTCATTTTATGTTAATTCATATGCTGCCAAATCAAAATTCCTTAATGGAAAAACAACTCTTACATTTAAGGAGTGGCAGGATATTATTGAAAATAGCGGAGCAAACTACGATCTTGCTATGGGAACATATAATTCAAAAGAAAATATGGGCGCAACTTTATGGTCAAGTTATGGCGATATATTTGTTGACTGGAAGAATAAGAAGTGTAATTTTAACTCACCTGATTTTATTGAATATCTGAATTTTGTAAATAAGTTTCCCGATGAGGAACATCAAAATGAGGGTAAGGAAAACGGTGAATGGGTTGATGATGATAAATTTGTAGCAGAGGATAAAACTATTTTCTACAGGACATTTTTCTCGGACCCCGGTGATTATGCACGTTATAAACAGCTGGCATTCAGAGAAGATTTTGAAATGGTAGGTCTTCCCAATAACTCCGGTGAGAATCTTGCTTCGCTTGATGGTTCTATGTTTGCTGTAAACAACAAAACAGAACATAAGGACGTTATCTTGGATCTCATTAAGGGTATTTTGACAGATGAGAAGGATTCATGGTATGGATTCCCGACAATTAAGCCTAAGTTTGAAGCGCAGTTCCAGGAGGCGACAAAGGAAAAACCTAAGGATGACCAGACATACTGGGTAGATCCCGTAACCGGAAAGCACGTTACAATAAAGCCTTTATCTGAAGAGGAAGCTAAGAAGTTACATGATTATATTCTTTCCATAAACAAATTGGATTGCTATGACGAAGAAATAAACAATATTGTTCAGGAAGAAACGGGAGCATTCTTTGGTGGGCAAAAGACTGCCGAACAGGTTGCCGAAGTTATACAAAACAGAGTTACAACATATCTTAATGAAAACAGCTAATACTTAAATACATTTTGCATCATGGGGAGGACACTTTTTTCCTATGATGAGATAATTCAGAACAGAGTTAATGTATACATTAATGAGAATAGCTGATTTTATAGGAGGGTGCGCGCTATTTGCGTATCCTCCTATGCTATAATAAAGATTAAAAGTGGAGATTAGTGTATGAGAAAAGAAAAACTATCAAAAAAAGTTGTAACAGGCATCCTTGCAACGGCTTTATGTGCTACAGCTTTTACGGGATGCGGGAAAAAAGCAGCCGACGGTATGACTGTTTTGGAGGAAAAAGTTCCACAGCAGGCAGACAGCGGCATTTATAAACAGGCAAATCTTGAGGGAATCACCAAAGAAGGTGAGTATCTGGAATTCTTTGATTATGAAAGCGGACGGGTAATTGCCGTAGCTCACGGTCAAGACGGAAAACGCAGATGTGTTTCTTTTAAACCTGACGGATCCGATATAAAATCTTTTGACATTGCAGGCGATGGAAACAGCATGTCAGCTCTTTTTACTGCTGACAAGGACGGAAATCTCTATATGCAATATCAGGAATTCTCCGAAGAAAAAGGAGGTGCAGAGGACGAAGAAGGTGTTGCTCACGCAGGCGAAAATGACGGAAGCCTTGAGGCTAGCGGTGAGGGTGAGAATGATGATGCAAGCGTCGGAGATTCAGCACCTGCAACCGAAGAAGGCGTAGAAGATATTTCTTACAAGGTAAGCAAGGCTTTTCTTGTGAAGTTCGATACTACAGGAAAAGAAGTGCTTAATAAAGATATCATTGATGCGTTTTCGGGAGAAGAAAACTTTAGTGTCAATGGTCTTGTCTGGACTCAGAAGAACGGTCTTTTGTTCAATACTACAAAAGGAATAATGAAATTTGATGAGAACAGCGGTCTTAACACTGTTATGGAGCGCGGAGATTTTGGCGATTCATACGAGGGATATTGCACTCTCTTTAAGGGAGCGGACGATCAGCTTTTTGCTTCGATATACAGAGTCGAAGGTGAGGGATATATGTGCTACAAGGTCGATCTTGATAATAAGAAACTCAGCGATCCGCTCGGAGTGTTTAATGACAATTATTATGATTTCTTCTCGGGAGAAGGTTATGATTTCTATGCGGCAGACACCGAGGCACTTTACGGATATGACAGCAAGGCTGGCAAAGCAGTGAAGGTTGTAGATTTCCCCGGATCGGGAATGAGCCCCGACGTTGCAGGAATCGTGTTAAATCACGCCGTAATTGTGAGCGATAAAGAGATTATTGCTGATATGCCCGGTGGATCGGAGTTTACAGCAAACATTTGCAAGCTTACAAAATCGTGAGCGTTATAACGCAGAAAAACAGTGAGTTTGCGTCACTAAAAACTGTAAAAGCCGGTACGTTATATGGTTAATTTTATCTTTATGGATTAATATTAATGAGTTTTTTTCTTCCGAGTGATATAATACATTCTGGAGGAAAAATGAAGAAATGGATGATAAGAAGATTATGAATGAAAATGTACCCTACGTTGTCCATGAGGCAACATTGTCAAGGCTTGAAAGAGGCAACAGAAGAATGTTGATCGCGCTTGCAATTTGCGTGGTTGTGATGCTACTAAACAATATTGCTTGGTTTGTGCATGAGGAGCACATTGCTAATCCTGAGAAACATACAAAACAGGAGAGTGTAACTGATAACGAGGATGAATCCGGATACGATGACGGCTACGGAGACGAGTACTCCGATGAAGACTATCGTGACGGTAGAAGGGAGTCGGGGAAAGGACGCTAAAGATAAAAATTTCCTCGATAAATTATTTGGTAATCTAAAAAAGAATAAAGATGGCAATAAGGATTCTAAAGACAGTAAAGATACCAAAAAGAAGAATACAAGAAACAGAAAAGACACTTGATAATATTAAACCTGATAAAGATAGGATTAAATATAGACAGGCTCATGGATTTTACTCTGTGAGTCTGTTTTTATTGATGTGTAATCCTTTAATTATTGGGGAAATATGATATAATCTCATTGTATTGTTGGCAAATTGTTATTGTTCATGCTTGAATGATAACAATACAATTTCATATTGATAAGGGGAGAAAAAGCATGACAGACAAAGTTAAATCAGTTACTAGTAAAGGCAAAGGTCTTGCAAATGAATTCCGCGAGTTTATTATGCGCGGCAATGTTCTCGACATGGCAGTCGGTGTAATTATCGGTGGAGCATTTCAGAAGATTATTTCATCTCTTGTTGATGACATAATCATGCCGGTAATCAGTATTATCACAGGCGGCATTGATTTCAACAATATGTTTGTATGCCTTGACGGCAACACGTATGTAACTCTTGAAGCGGCTAAAGAAGCTGGAGCCGTAACACTTAACTACGGAACATTTATTACCGTTGTTATCAATTTCCTTTTGATGGCAATCGTAATCTTTGCACTTGTTAAGGTAATGAACTCAGTAAGTTCCAAGTTTGAAAAAGAAAAGGCAGAGGAACCAGCTACTACAAAGATCTGTCCTCACTGCAAATCTGAGATCAACATTGAGGCAACAAGATGCCCTCATTGTACATCCGAATTGGGTTGATAGTATATTATTCTTTAGTTTATAATAGTTTTGGAAAAAGAGTCGCGAGCGGCTCTTTTTTCAATAAAAAGCTTTTTATAGGATAAAAAGATGGCAAAAGTAATCATGGTTCAGGGAACTATGTCGGGGGCGGGAAAAAGCCTTCTTGTAGCCGGTTTGTGCAGAATATTCAGGCAGGATGGCTATGTGGCAGCACCCTTCAAATCTCAGAATATGGCGCTTAATTCCTTTATTACTTCAGAGGGTCTTGAGATGGGAAGAGCACAGGTTATGCAGGCTGAGTGCGCAGGCATTGAGCCTTTGGTCTGCATGAATCCTATTCTTTTAAAACCTACAAGCGATGTTGGCTCTCAGGTTATCGTTAACGGTGAAGTAATCGGAAATATGAGTGCACGCGAATACTTTGCATATAAGAAAAAACTTGTTCCCGATATAATCAAGGCATTTGAACAGCTTAGCAAGAAAGCTGATATTATCGTGATAGAAGGCGCGGGAAGTCCCGCAGAAATAAACCTAAAAGAAAATGACATCGTAAATATGGGAATGGCCAAGATGGTCGATGCACCTGTTCTTCTTGTCGGTGATATAGACAGGGGCGGAGTTTTTGCCCAGCTCTTTGGAACAACAATGCTTCTTGAAGATGGGGAGAGAGACAGGATAAAAGGCTTTGTGATCAACAAATTCAGAGGCGATGTTTCTTTGCTTGATTCAGGAATTGATATGATCACTGAGAAAACAGGCATTAAGACGGCCGGAGTTATCCCATATATGAACATCAAAGTTGATGACGAGGATTCACTTACCGATAAGTTTAATGACAAATCAAAAGCAGAAGTGAGCGGAAACGCTGCGGATATCGTCGTTATAAGGTATCCCAGGATTTCCAATTTTACAGACTTTAACTGCTTTGACGCTCTAAGTAATGCGGTTGTAAGATACGTTGATTCTGTATACGATCTCGGAGACCCCGATATTATCTTCCTGCCCGGAAGCAAGAATACGATAGCCGACCTTAAATGGCTCAGGGAATCGGGCATTGAAGCTGTGATAAAACGTTATTCAATGAAAAAGCCCGTATTCGGAATCTGCGGAGGTTTCCAGATGCTTGGAAATAAGATAATCGATCCTTCCGGTGCCGAAAGCGGAATTGGTTCAGCAATCAGGGGAATGGAACTTCTTGATATCGATACGCAGATTCGGGAGGAAAAGGTCAGAAAACAGGTTGATGCTAAGATTTCTTTTCCGAAAGGAATATTTGAATCACTTAAAGATATGGAGATTTCAGGATATGAGATCCACATGGGCGAGAGTGCCGGAGGCGGAGCAGATCAAGTAGGCACAGGAGCCGGCGGAGATGCAGATAACGGAAATGATGCGATTGAAGGTGATGGTTGCAATCTTGTGGTCAGCAATGGAAAGAATGTCTATGGAAGCTATGTACACGGTCTTTTTGATAAGGGGAATATTGCTGCATGTATATTGAAGGCTCTGGGCAAATCGGACTCAGAGAAATTTTCTTATGAAGAATTTAAAGAGAGCCAGTATGATATACTTGCTGATACAATAAGGCAGAGCATGGATATGGATTATGTGTATTCGTGTCTTAAAGATGCTAAAATAACATTGTAGTTCATTTTTTTGGAGTTTTTATGTCAGAAAGTGTTTTAAATAATAAATCAAATAAGAAAGCTTTGATAGCGATGAGTGGTGGCGTTGACAGTAGTGTCGCGGCTGCACTTATTGCGGACAGAGGTTATGATTGCATGGGATGCACCATGAGATTATATGAAAATGACGTTATTGGTGAGGATCTCTTCGGAACCTGCTGCAGTCTTAACGATACTCAGGATGCGAGAGCAGTCTGCGAGAAGATTGGAATTCCTTATAACATCTACCATTACGAAGCTGAATTCAGGGAGAAAGTTATCGAGCCATTTATCTGTAGCTATGAAAATGGTGAGACACCAAACCCTTGTATCAGATGCAACAGATACCTTAAGTTCGACAGCCTCTACAATAAGGCCAAAGAACTTGGCTACGAATATATCGTAACCGGACACTATGCGCGAATCGAGGAAAGAGACGGCAAATACTACCTTCTCAAAGCCAAAGATCTCAATAAAGACCAGAGCTACGTTCTCTACGATCTTACACAGGAACAGCTCGCGCATACATTCTTCCCACTCGGGGAATATACAAAGAACGAAGTAAGAGCAATTGCAGAGAAGAAGCAGTTTGTAACATCACATAAAAGCGAGAGCCAGGACATCTGCTTTGTTCCTGACGGCGACTATGCTGCAATGATAAGACGCTACAGAGACAAAGAGTATGAAAAAGGCGACTTTGTAGATACTGAAGGAAACGTTCTCGGTACCCACGAAGGAATTATAAATTACACAATCGGCCAGCGCCGAGGTCTCGGAATTCCCGCAGACAGAAGACTCTACGTAAAGCAACTCGACGTAAAGAACAACAGAGTCATCCTCGCCGACAACAAAGAACTTTTCGAGAAAGAACTTATAATCCGCGATTTTCACTGGATAACAGGCGATGTTCCGGCTGAGCCAATGCGCTGTAGCGCCAAAATCCGCTATCGCCATAAGGAACAACCCGCAACCCTCGAGGCCCTCAGTGACGGCAAAGCCAAGATCACTTTCGACGAACCTCAGCGTGCCATCACCGCCGGTCAATCCGCAGTTCTCTACGATGGCGACATCGTCCTCGGTGGCGGAATCATCACAAATGAGTGATTGCATAGATAAAATAGTTTTTCTAGTAAAATGTTTATCTGTTGATGCCGATAAAATCTATGTAGGAAAAAGTATTTGACAACGGATTCTTCATAGGGGGATGCATCTAATGAATATAGCAGGTGTTTTCGGAGAAAAAAGAGCCAAAATAGAATATTATGGTAATGATAATAAAAGCCAAAGCTCTTATATTGCCCAAAGCGCATCAAGCAAGAAAGACACTGTAGAGATATCTGATGAAGCTTATGCGGCGCAGCAGAACAATAATATATCTGCGACTTCCGGAAAAGACATATTGGGAGCATCAAAGGGAGATAAGGAAAATACATTTATAGTTCACTTTGCAGATTCGGCTATGGTGAACAGAGCTGTTTCGCGTGGCTATATTACAGTCAATGGAATCAATATAGAATTATCGGCTGAGATCAAAAAGAAACTGCTAGAAACTGATAAAAAAGCAGAAGCGGATAGGATGAGCGCGTTTAATAATTATATCATGCAACATGAACTGGCTGTTGCACAGCAGCAAAGCGAAGCATGGAAGAAAGCTGCAAAAGACGCATCGGATGCTTTTGAAATTGCCGCAAAAATATCAAGCGGAAGATCTATAACAACCGTTGAAGCTCAAAAACTCATGAAGTATGATCCGCAATTATATGCCATGGCAATGAGCACATTGGCGATGAAGAAAAATCATCAAAAACAGGAGTTTATAATAGATAATTATAATGATCAAACACCCGATAGAAATGTAGAAGGCGTCGATTGGTCACAGTTTGAATGGAAGACTTACGACAGCAGAATTACAGTTTCTCTTGGAGAAGATTGCAATATAGAAGATGTTTTCGAAGGTGAAATAGTATTAAATGAGCCTCGAAACTTATGATTATTTGCATATGAAACCGGTAAAATGGAGCTTATCGAATTAGCATAGTATGTCGCTACTTTATGGATTCCATTTTTGCTGGTGCATGGTGTGATAAAGTTGAAGTTAATCGTATAAATTCAACCTGCAGACTATCTCTGTGCACTTCAAAAGAATGAAAAAGTATGCTTAGAGTTTTATATAATTAGGCGGAGATCCGTGCCGAATAATTTCCGTATGAGATTCATAATATACTTTCCATGCGGGACTTTGGCTATTTTTTATTTGTACGAGCAAGATGATTTTCAAAATTTATAAAAACAGGAGATGCTGACTTCTCTGAACAACGTGAAAGGAAGCATCTCCTGTTTTTTATAAATTAATGAAAATCACTGCGCAGACAACCAAAAAATAACCAAAGTCCCGCATGGAAAGTATACATAAAGGGCAACACCGTATATTCTCGCATATCCCCTTGTAAATAAAGGGCAACACCGTATATTCTCGCATATCCCCTTGTAAATAAAGGGCAACACCGTATATTCTCACACATCCCCTTGTAAATAAAGGGCTATACCGTAAATCACGGCATAGCCCTTTGATATTTAGAAGTTTGTCGATCCCCTCTTGATGAGCTCGCCCGAGAAGATTGTCTTCTGAGGCATCTCATTCTGACTGAGAGTTCCGATAAGTGTTTTAACAAGCTGAATGCACATATCTTCAAGACGATTGTCGACAGAAGATATGTTGGGTTCTGAACAGTGAGCCAGGATAGAATTGTTATATCCTACAATCTGAAGCTTGTCCGGTACATCAATTTTATTTGCTTTCGCAAAATTCATGGCACCGATAGCAAGGAAATCCTCACTCGTAACAATTCCGTCAAACTTAAGACCTTCTTTGTAAAGCTTATCGACAAAATCCCTTACTCCGTCGATATCCTCACGACTTCCGGGGAAGCACTGCTGATATTCCTTTCTGAGAGGAATGTCATGTGTTAAGAGTGCATTTTGGAATCCGGCAAGCTTCTTTAATCCGGAATATGTTGTGCTGTTGTAGAGATACAGAATATTCTTTATTCCTGCATCGAGCATGCATTCCGTAGCATCCTGGGTTGCCTTGTAGTCATCGCAGAGTGTGCAATATACATTGGGGCAATCAAAGTCTGCATTGAGAAGCATGATAGGTACCGAAGCAGCTCCATCAATAACATACTGGTTATCTTCAGCATTGTTCATAATAAAGTTAGAACCGACCATTATTACGCTATCTACATGCTGAGAGAGTAGGAGATTAAGGCATTTCTTACGAGATGGAATCTCGTAACCGGTACAGCATAATACTGAATTGTAACCGTTTTCTCTAAGGTTCTGCTCAATGTAGTAAATTGCCTTTGCAAGATACAGATCGGATGCATCGGCGCAAAGAATACCAACGGTTTTCATTGAATTGAGACCGAGTCCTCTTGCAAATGCATTTGGCTTGTATCCGCATTGTTCAATTATATCCAGTACCTTCTTTCGGGTGCGGGGCTTAACGTTAGAGCTTCCGTTAAGTACACGGGAAACTGTAGCGATTGAAACTCCGGCTTTTTTGGATATATCGTAAATAGTCATTTGGTTGCTCATACTTATCTCGTTTCTAAAGGAAATTTGAAGTATCTAACTGCATTGTTATATGAAATATCAGCGGCAATCTGTCCGAGTGTATCGATGCACTCTGCAGGATATTCGCCGTTTTCAACAAGTGATCCAAGGAAGTTGCAAAGGATTCTGCGGAAGTACTCGTGTCTTGTGTAAGAAGTAAAGCTTCTTGAATCTGTGAGCATTCCTACGAAACCTGAAAGGTTACTTGATTCTGCAACTGCCTTTAAGTGCTGTTCCATGCCGAGCTTAGTATCATTGAACCACCATGCGCTTCCCTGCTGGATTTTAGCAACTGTAGGAGCCTGGTTGAAGCAGTTAAGCATAGTGTTGATGATCATAAGATCGTTGGGGTTAAGGCTGTAAATGATCGTCTTGGGAAGAGCATCCTTTGAATTAAGTGCATCAAGGAAGTCTGCAAGTTCGCCCATAGGATAGTAAGCATCGATAGCATCAAATCCTGTATCGGGTCCGATCTTATTAAACATAGCGGTGTTGTTGTCACGCTTGCATCCGAAGTGGAGCTGGATAACCCAATCTCTCTTAGCACATTCCTCACCCTCAAAGAGCATGAATGCTGTCTGGTACTGAAGGTACTCTTCGTAAGAAACTTCTCCGCCGTTCATCTTCTTGGCGAAGATCTCCTCAATCTTTTCTTCAGAAACAGGCTTGTACATAACGTACTCAAGAGCGAAGTCTGCAACATTGCATCCCTTCTGCTCGAAGTAATCGTGTCTAACCTTAAGAGCTTCTTTCAAGGCCTTGAATGAATCAATCTTAACGCCGCTTACTTCAGATAACTGATTGATATATGAAGCAAATTCGGGCTTGATGATGTTCTTAGCCTTGTCGGGACGCCAAGCGGGAAGAACCTTAACATCGAATGTCTCGTCATTCTTTATCATATCATGCCATTCAAGAGTATCAACCGGATCGTCTGTTGTACAGATGAGTGTTACGTCTGACATCTTGATGAGCTTTCTTGCGCCCATGTCAGGAGCCTGAAGAACCTTGTTGCAGATATCGTAAACTTCCTCGGCTGTGCTCTCGTTGAGAACTCCGTCATATCCAAAGTACTTCTTAAGCTCAAGGTGTGCCCAGTGGAAGATGGGGTGTCCAACAGCTTTTCCGAGGCATTTTGCAAATGCAAGGAATTTTTCTTTGTCGGAAGCATCTCCTGTGATATATTTTTCTTCGATACCGAAAGATCTCATGAGACGCCATTTATAATGATCTCCGCCGAGCCAAACCTGAGTGATGTTGTCGAAATGCTTATCTTCGGCAATCTCTCTGGGATTGATGTGGCAGTGATAGTCAAGTACGGGCACTTTCGCAGCGTAGTCGTGATAAAGTGTCTTAGCGGTTTCACTCTGTAAGAGGAAATCTTTGTCCATGAATTTTTTCATTAAATACCCTCCGTTTATAAACGTAATTTTTTATTCTTTAAATATGTAAGCCTTTTCATATTTTTCAAAAGTATTATACAAGAGCCATATATTAAATACAATAGAAAAAATTCGTTGACGAGTGGTCATATTGAATATATGATGAGTTTGTAAATGCTTACATTAGGATGAGGGTAAAAAGAGGTAGCAAATGAATAAATTTCTTAAAATCAATGAGAAGGACAATGTTGTTGTTTGTCTTGAGCCTGTAAAGGCGGGGGATGAGATCGTGCTTTCCGACGGATCTGTAATCAAGGCAAGAGAAGACATTCCTTCGGGACACAAGATGTCCGTCAAAGCTATTGGACACGATCAGGAAGTTGTCAAATACGGTTTTCCGATAGGTTGTGTCACGGAGAATATTGAGCCCGGAACATGGATCCATACACATAATACAAGGACTAAGCTTAACGGTATTCTTCAATATGAGTATATGCCGGACGCTGAGGATATATCCGAGAAGCTCAAGATGATGGGGAAAGAAAAGAGCTTTTTTCACGGATATGTAAGAGACGACGGAAGAGTCGGAATCAGAAACGAAATATGGATAATCCCTACAGTTGGTTGCGTAAATAACATTGCGACGGCTCTGGCAAAAGAGGGAAATCATATGATAAAGGGAAGCATCGACGAAGTTGTTGCTTTCACGCATAATTACGGCTGTTCGCAGACGGGTGACGATCAGGAGTATACAAGGACTATCTTGTCAGATCTTATAAGACACCCCAACGCAGGAGGTGTGCTTGTAGTAGGCCTTGGCTGTGAGAACAGCAATATAGATGTATTAAAACCTTATCTCGGTGATTTTGACGAGAACAGGATCAAGTTTCTTGTTTGTCAGGAATCGGATGATGAGATGGAAGACGGTATCAGGCTTTTGCAGGAAATAATCGATGCGACAGCCGGAGACAGAAGAGAGAAAGTCAGCGCGTCAAAGCTTGTTATCGGGCTTAAGTGCGGTGGAAGTGACGGATTTTCGGGAATTACGGCAAATCCTCTTGTCGGACGAATCTCCGATATGATAATTAAACGCGGCGGTACATCGATCCTTACCGAAGTACCCGAGATGTTCGGGGCGGAGACGCTCCTTATGAACAGATGCAAGGATAAAAATACTTTTCATGATACCGTTGATATGATAAATAATTTCAAAGAGTATTTTACCAAGCTCGGAGAGCCAATATATGAGAATCCATCGCCCGGAAATAAGGCAGGCGGAATTACGACGCTCGAGGATAAATCACTTGGATGTACCCAGAAATCAGGAAGTTTTCCTGTTATGAACGTTCTTGACTACGGTGAGACCACCGATACTACAGGGCTTAACCTTCTTTGTGCACCCGGAAACGATCTTTGCGCAGCTACGGCACTTGCAGCATCGGGCGCTCAGATAGTTCTTTTTACAACAGGAAGAGGAACTCCGTTTGCATGCCCTGTACCTACGCTTAAGATCTCAAGTAACAACAGAATCCGTGACAAGAAGAATAACTGGATAGATTTTTCTGCGGGAGATGTTATTGAGGGAAAGAGCTTTGACCAGCTTGCCGAGGAGCTCTTTGATATGATACTCAATGCGGCATCCGGCGAGAAACTTAAGAGTGAAATAGCCGGCTTCCACGATATGGCAATATGGAAGCGCGGCGTTACATTGTAATTACTGTATTTATTTGGCAAGATATTCGATTTGGTCTGTGAGTTCATGAGGAACTTCCAGACCTTCTTTTTTTAGCCTGAATTCAAGGTTCTGAAGAGGCTTTGAGACATTGGCGTTGTGCGCTGTGTAATGGTTTATGAGCTCCTTGTACTGCGGATTGTCATAAACCGCTTCGCGATATTGTTTTGAAAAAGGACATGAGTTAAACAAAATCTCTCTTGCGACCTTGTTTAGTCTCAGTGACCCTGTAGCCTCATATTTCAGGTATGCGAGGTAGTCGCTTATGAAAATGCTCTTGTAATTATTGTTATATTTCTTTAGATCAAGGCGAAGCTTATCTTTTTGTTCGGAAGAAAGAGTCTGGTTTTTCTTAAAGAACTGAAGATAGTCGCAGTACATGGAAGTTAACGACGGGTCTGTGACATCGTTCCAGTGTACGCCTTGTTCCGTCTTGCACATTTCCCATCTGAACTCGCCAAGGAGCTTGATCATGCAGTCTTCGGTGTTTTCGAGGTTGAATATGGAGATGAGCATTCTGGCCTTTGTGTTTCTCTTTTTACCCTCGATTTCCTGCCACAAAGTGGCTCTGGTTCCTGCGTTTGGCATAAGTATGATATAGGGCTCGACTTCTTCTGCGTAATAAACCTGCGTGATCCCGATGTCGGTGTTGGAATACACGGCCTGCCTGCAGAATACACCAAAGTCGATGCTTTTAATCTTGGAGATGTGCTCCTTGATTTTAGACGAAGTCATATATGCGAGATTGAGCGGCTTTAGCACATTCATTGAATCGAACACGGGAACGAATACGGAAATCCTGCCGAACGTCATCCTGTTTCCGAGTGAAAAGAGATTGTTAATCTCGAAATCAAGTCGGCTATCCGGATTGTTTATCATGGCGTCGATCTGTTCCTGTTTAAGAACTCCCGTGGCCTTTTGCTCGCGAAGATATGTTTCCCAGTCCTGGTCAAATTCGTTTCTTGAAGGATTAGCCTGGAGTTTGTAGACTTTTTTGAGCCATTCCGATAGAAGAAGAATATTGCCTTCGGGATCGGGAACGTAGGATCTTGCGATGTTACAGAGGATGGAAGTGTTCTTTTCGCCGGCGAGTTCTTCATCGACAAAGCCAAACATTAGTAACATCCTGACCTCTATCGGTATGTCTTTGTCTGACAGGCTCTTTAAGAAGACTTTCTTGTATATTTTATAAAAAGACGATGAGATGTTCTTTCTAAGAAGACGCGCTTCGTCAGCTGTGTCATAGCGGGTTTCGCTTGCTTTAAATGCAGCAATCTCATCCTGAAATTTGGCGGAAAGTTCAGAATCTACGCCTGAGTATGTGAGAATAACGGCAAGAGCGTTGGTGATTACAGGCTCGTTTTCATTTCCTTCCGCAGTCTTTTCGTTGTTTTCAATCTTTGCGTGTATCATTTTTAAGGTAGTGGTGAAATCTGCGGTATTTCTGCCAAGCTGCTTTTTGTACGCGGTGAGGAACTTGGTTGAAACGGAAATGAGTTTCTGGTTCTTTTCCGCGATCATGATCGTTCCGATAGCTATGTCCTGGCTTAGTGCGTAATAGGACTTTCCCAGAGCCGCTTCGTGTTCCTTAAGACTCTTGTAATAGCCGTATTCCCAACTTGAAAGCATATTATTTTTTACGGGAGGAACTATGAGATCGAGCATCTCGAATTTTGTCGGGACTTCGCCTGCCCTTATGCAAAGTTCGGGATAGTCTGCGTAGTCTGATTTTATTTTTTTGAATTCAAAAAGAGCCGATTCGAAAAGTCTTTCGTATTCTGAAAATAGTTCGTGAGTTATAAAAACGGATTGCGAGGCGAGAACCGATGTGATTTTTTCGTTGCATTTAAGCATTGCGAGAATATCATCTGTGCCTTCGTAAGGATAAGTGTAGACGGAAGCGTCTTCCAGGGCTTCGTATGTGTATTGGTATTCTTTTGAAGGGGATTCAACAAGACCGATGATTCCTCCAACATTTATTACAAATGAAGTGAATTGATCGGTTGCCCTGATTTTTCCTTTTACAAGAATTTCTAAAGTACCTACAGTATCGGACATCGCTTTGTGCACGATCTGTCCTTTGGTTAATGTAACAAGTCCCATTAAAAATCTCCTCAAAGCCGGTCTGAAAAATATTTTTAAAGAAAAGCATGAAAAACACTAAAACTATATAACTATGAAATTCTACATGTATATGTTAGCACGATAAAATAGCATCTGCAATCCGAAAAACGCCGTTTTTAGGCTTTTCCCCTAGAGTATGATCGGCGGAAGGCTGAATTCACTGACATTTTTCTGACCGCATAAAAGATTATATACCTTTGATGCTGCAAGAGTTTCGCTTAGAAGCTGCATGGACAGGGAATCAAGAATCTTCCCGGCATCTTTTAGTCTGTTGATCACGGGGATATCTGAGTTTTCGCCTATCTTAGCCAGTAAGGGAAAAGAACTCTTTTTTTGCCCGAGGATCCTGATAAATGAGGTGAAGCCGTCATCCTTGTATTTCTGCATGTTGCCGGTTTTGACATCAAGAAGAATGTGCATAAGGCATCTGCTTATGCGCGTGTAGGAGAGGTCTTTTGACTTAAGGATGTTGCAGAATCCGTCAAAAGTCTCGTATTTATCTATGGTTTTATTTATCTTGTTTGAAAGGCTTTCGTTTATATCAAGGAAAGCCGTGAAATCGCCCTTGTTCTGCATGAGTTTGTAATAAAGAAGGCTATCGAGGATGTCTTCCTTTACATATTCTCCGCGGACAAGTTTATCGTTTAGTAAGTTAAAAGATGTTTCGGGCATGGCATTTTTTACAGAGCCCTCTAGAGTGAGCCTGCCGTCTGTATCTTTTGTGATGCTGTTTCTTATAGCTGTGGCGGAAGAGTATTCGGTGATATCTGTTGAATGGTAGTTTTCACCGATTCTTTTTATCATTACCGGTGTGATGCGGCTGTTTGTTCTTCTTAATGCGCGCAGATACTCGGTTGCAAGAATGCTGTTTGGTAATGTAAGCGCTTTTTTGACATCAGTTTTCTTGTCACATTCACATATTGATGAATTGATCGTGCAAAGCTCGGAAAATACTGCACTTTCACGGGAAGCGGCGTAGCTTTTTCCACTTTTTATATTTTCTTTTATATTGCGTTTGAATGAATCTGATTCTTCGTTCAAAATGCCTGCAATATTGAACAATAAATCTATGTTTTCCGATTCATTTCCAAAGCACAGATAATCCACGGAATTTAATTTGTTTAAAAGGAAAACGGCGCCAGATGCAAAGTATTCGGCACTTCCCAAAGCGTAGTAGGACGGAAGTTCCAAAACAAGGTCAGCGCCTGAATCAAGGGCAGATTTGGCTCTTGTGAATTTGTCTGTTATTGCGGGTGCTCCGCGCTGCACAAAATCACCGCTCATAACTACTATACAGTAGTCTGCACCGGTTCTTTTTTTGCTCTCTTCGATGAGATATTTATGGCCGTTATGGAACGGATTAAACTCAGCAATGATTCCTACAGTTTTCATCTTGGTGTAAACGCTTTCAAAAATTCAAAAATTTTGTACACTTTTTCTATTGTTATGAAATAGTATTATAAGTATCATGATATATTATATTACATTTGAAAAGAGGCAATTTGATATGAAAATTTTAGTTATTAACTGTGGAAGCTCTTCACTTAAATTTCAGCTTATCGATTCAGAGAGCGAGCAGGTTATCTGCAAAGGTCTCTGCGAGAGAATCGGTATTGACGGAAGCAGAATAGTATACACTCCCGAAGGAAAGAATAAGATTACTGTTGAAACTCCGATGCCCGATCACAACAAGGCTATCGAGCTTGTGATCGAAGCACTTACAAACAAGGAGAACGGTGTTGTTTCTCTTGATGAGATCGGAGCCGTAGGACATCGTATCGTTCACGGTGGTGAGAAGTTTACAAAGTCTGTTGTTATAAATGACGAAGTAATCAAGGCTATTGAGGATGTAAGCGATCTTGCTCCTTTGCACAATCCTGCAAACCTTATCGGAATCAAAGCTTGCCAGAAGGCAATGCCAGGCGTACCTATGGTTGCCGTATTTGATACAGCTTTCCATCAGACAATGCCTGAGAACGCTTACCTTTACGGACTTCATTATTCATATTACGAGAAGTACGGAATCAGAAGATACGGTTTCCACGGAACAAGCCATTCTTACGTAAGTAAGAGAGCTGCCGAGATCCTCGGTAAGGACATCAAGGACCTTAAGCTTATCGTTTGTCACCTTGGAAACGGTGCATCGGTATCTGCTGTAAAGGGCGGCAAGTGCATCGATACTTCAATGGGACTTACACCTCTTGAAGGACTTATCATGGGAACAAGAACAGGTGACATTGATCCATCTGTCGTAGAATTTATTATGAAAAAAGAGAATCTTTCCGTTGCGGAAGTAAACAATATTCTCAACAAGAAGTCCGGTGTATTCGGCCTCTCAAATGAGCTCTCATCTGACTTCAGAGATCTAGAGGACGGATACTTAAACGGAAATGAAGGCGCTAAACGTGCAGTTGACACATTCGCCTATAGAGTTGTAAAATACATTGGCGCTTATACTGCAGCTATGGGCGGAGTTGATGCAATCTGTTTTACAGCCGGTGTGGGCGAGAATAGTGGCTTTACTCGTAAAATCATAATTGACGGCCTCGGATTTATCGGCGCATCATTAAATGAAGAGGCTAATACTGTACGTGGTAAGGAAGAGATTATTTCTAATCCTGATAGCAAGGTAACACTTATGGTTGTTCCTACAAATGAAGAGCTTGCGATCGCTCGCGACACATACGCTCTTTGCAAATGACTTTTAAAGCCGGCTTTTTAGTCGGCTTTTTCTGTTTTTTTATACTTGGCGCTGCGATCGATTTTATGGAGAGAGGTTATGTATAGTAGAAAAAAATGGGCGGTACTGTCCGGAATAAGTATACTGTACTTTATTCTGTGTATAGTAATTGGTTGTTTGAAATATGTTACAAGCGATGACGCTATCATGAATCTGATAGCTGCCGGAGCTTTTGGCAGTCCTTCACAGTACCTTATTTTTAATAATATTGTCATCGGATATTTTCTGAAATTCATGTATGCCGTGATACCGTTTGTGAACTGGTATCTCTGGCTTTATCTGTTTTTTAATCTTTTGAGTATTATCGTTATCTGTGTCGTTATCACAGACAGACTTCCGATGAAAGCATCGATTCTTGTTACGGTGCTTATTAATCTTCTTTTGGCTTATGATTTTTACTCGAATATTCAATTTACACAGAGTTCGACTTTATATGGAGTTGCAGGCGTAGCACTTATTCTGGCACAGCTTTTTTATGAAAAGAAGTCAGTGATCCTCATGGTTATTGCAACCGCGATAATTGGCATGGGTGTCGGCGCGAGAGTAGTAGGCGTAGGCATGGTTGCACCATTTGTTTTAGCCGCGTTTCTTTTTTACAAAGGTGATCTTAAAAATAAGATAAAAAAGGTTGCAATCTTTTTCCTTATGCCTATAATTGTCTCTGTGCTGATGCTGGCGGCCAATTTTTACGCATATTATATGAATCCGGAGTGGAGATATTTCACTGACTGGAACAATATAATGTCGGAAAAACGAGACTTTGGAAATTTCAATTTTTCATGGAATAAAGATGAGTATCTTGCTGCGGGCTTTACCGAGATTGATTTTAAGCTGATGGATATGTGGCTTTGGAACGATACCGAATATTTCACTTTGGACAGGCTTAAGACGATGAAAGAAATCGGTAAGAACACCAGAGTTGATGGATTTAAACTGGACATAGGGGTGCTTACGGATTCACTTGAAAAGATGGGAGAGTCTTGGAAACACGGGGCTTATTCCGCTGCATTTCTGCTGATCGTAGTATTTGCGCTAATCTTTTTCGAGAAAAGATACAAATTTTTCGTGATTTTGCAGACATTTTTTGTGATTTCTGAGTATTATGGTTTGACGTGTTTCAGACGAATAATGTGGAGGGTAGAATGTGGCATTTGGGTTTCAGCTTTATTCTTCACACTGATGTTTTTAATATATGAGGGATGTTTTGATAAGATTTATGCCAAAGTAACCTCAGATAAAGTGAAAAAAACACTTGGCATATGCGCAATCGGTTTATCGACTGTTATTACAATAATTTTTGGAGCGGGGAAGGTTGATACGTTTGTAAATCAAAAGCATTGTCGTGTTATTCCTGAAGATGACTGGATGTACGGCAAGGCAAAAGCGATAACGGAGTTAGAGGGATTTTATATCGTAGATGTTGATACTTTGTACAGCAATCTGTGCGGGGCGAGAAATATCTTCGATATTGATGCGAAATATCGCGATTTTTATGCCAATGTTTGTCAGTTTGGTGGTTGGATAATGCCTTCACCCATAGGGCTGTATCACGCTAATCTGGTTGGAATTGCCAATCCTGCAAGAGCTCTTGTTGAGAGAGACGATGTATTTTTTATCGGCGGGGGCGAAAAAGCCGGATATATATATGTTTATTTGAATGAAAAATACGGGCCGGGAATCAATATGGAAATGGTTGATGAGGTTTATGAGGTGCCCGTTTGGAGATTTTCTAAATGAGAGGGAACTTGATATGAAAGAACTAAACTCTTGCAAAGAGGCTATGGCTGAAAGCATGGAGAAAAGATATTTCTCCATCGCACATCTTTACAAGGATGAAAAGGCAATGGATATGCATATCCATGATTGCTATGAACTGTATTATTCAATTTCGGGCGGAAAGCAATTTCTTATAGATAATAAGCTTTACGATGTGGCACCTGGCGATATTTTTCTTATAAGCCAGTATGATTCGCATTATCTTACACAGATAGACAAAGAGCTTCATGAAAGAATTGTTATAATGATAGATCCTGAGTTTATGAAGAGCATTTCGAGTGAAGAAACTAATCTCAATGCTTGTTTTGAGCATCGGGGAGAGGAATTCTCACATAAGATCAGCCTCAATCAGGAACAGCAGAAGAGATTTCTTTATTTTGTAAATAAGATACTTACAAGTAACGGTTACGGACATGATCTTCTTGAAAAGGCAACATTTATAGAACTCTTTTTGATGATAAACAAGATTGTGATCGACAGAGACAACAATAAGCAGGAAGAGGAAGTTGCCACATATAACGAGCAGGTGGATGCAATTCTTTCGTATCTTAACAACAATATTCAGAACCCCGTAAGTATTGGTGATCTTGCAAAGCATTTCTACATAAGTGAGTCCTATATCTGCAGAATTTTCAAGTCGGCTACAGGAACTACGATAAACAAATATATGACAGCCAGAAGGATTTCTATCGCAAAGTCGCTTTTGGCGGAGGGAAAAGGTGTCAGCGAAGTCTGCGAGGAATGCGGTTTTTCGGATTATAGCAACTTCTTAAAGGCATTTACAAAATCCGTGGGAATTTCACCGAAGAAATACTCACAAAACTGCTATAGATAGCATATAAAAAACTGTTGACAAATAAAAAACCTATGAGTATACTACATAGGTATGCTAATGAATAAACGTAAACAATTGCCTTTGTAAACAGGCAGTTTCTTATACGGTTACTGTAAGGAGGTGTTACTCAAATGTCAATCTGCCCTAAGAACAAGTCATCAAAAGGCCATAGAGATCAGAGAAGAGCTAACTGGAAAATGACAGCTCCCACTTTGGTAAAGTGCAGTCATTGTGGAGCTCTTATGCAGCCTCATCAGGTTTGCAAGAAGTGTGGCTACTACAATAAGAAGAGTATTGTTGAGACTGAGGCTTGATATACTTTTGGTATGACCTCATAAAGTCAGAATTTAAAGGCTTTCCGGCTATGTCGGAAAGCCTTGATTTTTGTCATTCACTCTAGTATATTAAAATAAGTTCAATTTAATAGGAGGTCCCGAATATGTCGGAACTTGTACGTGTTGCCGTTGATGCTATGGGTGGAGATAATGCACCTGTTGCAACGGTCAAGGGAGCGGTTGAGGCAGTAGCCGAATCCGATGCTCTCAAAGTGTTTCTTGTCGGTAAGAAAGAGGTTCTGGAGAAAGAACTTTCTGCATACAGCTACGATAAAAACAGAATTGAAATCGTTGATGCAACAGAAGTCATAGAGATGGCGGAACCGCCGGTTTTGGCTATCAGGACCAAGAAAGATTCATCAATAGTTAAGGCTATGTATATGGTGAATCACGGTGAAGCGGATGCTTATGTATCTGCGGGAAGCACCGGAGCCACACTAGTTGGCGGCCAGATAATTGTCGGAAGACTTAAGGGAGTAGACAGAGCACCCCTTGCTCCACTTATTCCTACAGAGAAGGGTAATTCTCTTTTGATCGATTGCGGAGCAAATGTTGATGCAAGAGCAAATCATCTTGTTCAGTTTGCTAAGATGGGAACCGTTTATATGGAGAACATCATGGGAATCAAGAATCCCACGGTTGCAATCGTCAATATCGGAGCTGAAGAGGAGAAGGGAAATGCACTTGTTAAGGAGACATTCCCTCTTTTGAAAAATTGTCCCGATATCAATTTTATCGGAAGTATCGAGGCGAGAGACATTCCTGCTGGTTATGCCGATATTATTGTCTGCGAAGCTTTTACGGGAAATGTTATTCTTAAGATGTACGAGGGCGTTGCAAAATCTCTCGTCAACGTTATTAAGAAGGGACTTATGTCAAGTCTTAAGAGCAAGATAGGAGCACTTCTTATCAAAGACGACCTTAAGAAGACTCTTGGCAATTACAGTCTTGAGAAGCACGGCGGAGCACCCATGCTTGGATTAAAGGGGCTTGTCGTTAAGACTCACGGAAGTTCAAGTGATATTGAGATTAAGAATTCAATATTACAGTGTGTAACTTTCACAGAGCAAAAAATAAGTGAGAAGATCAGCGCTAAGATTTCACAGGTATGATATTTACCTGCTTAGATTGTTGTGAAGTCGCTTAAAAAAGAAATAAAAAAGCTGCCATGCAGTGGAGGAAAAGTTTTATGGAATTTGAGAAAATGAAAGAAGTTATTGCCAGCGTACTCAATGTTGATCCTGAGGAAATCAAGATGGAGACAACATTCACAGAGGATCTCGGAGCTGATTCTCTCGATCTTTTTCAGATTATTATGGGCCTTGAGGACGAATTTGATGTTCAGATAGAGCCTGAGAAGACTGAAAATATCAAAACTGTTGGGGAAGCTGTTGAGCTTTTGAAGGCTGCAATAGAAACTAAGTAATTCTCAATTGATTTTTGTTTGTATTATCTGAGGCAGCATTATAACTGCCTCTTTTCTATTTTATTCTAAACACTTTTCGAGGTGACTATGTTAACGGAAAATGACATCAGCAGACTGGAACAGACTATCGGTTATAAATTCAACAACAAAGCTCTTATTATCGAGGCTCTTACACACAGCTCTTACGTGAATGAGCACAAGATCAATAAGAAGCATGATTATGAACGCCTTGAATTTTTGGGAGATGCCATTTTGGAGATGATCTCCAGTGAATATCTCTTTAAGACATTTCCGGAAAAGAAAGAGGGCGAGATGTCTAAGATAAGGGCTGCACTTGTTTGCGAGCCTGCTCTTTATCATGATTCTCTTCAGATTGATCTTAAAAATTATATTCAGTTTGGAAAAGGCGAAGAGGCGACCGGTGGAAGAAATAAGGAGTCCATTATTGCCGATGTTATGGAGGCTGTTATCGGAGCTCTTTATCTGGACGGCGGTTTTGATGAGTCAAAGAAGTTTATTGATAAGTATGTTCTTAGCAATGCTGAATCCTATCAGATGTACAATGACAACAAGTCTACTTTGCAGGAGCTTGTGCAGAGTCAGAAGCTTGGCACTGTGAGATATGAAACTTGTGGCGAAAGTGGTCCTGAACATGATAAAATGTTCAAGGTTCGTGTTTTTGTAGCAGATAAGAATATGGGAGAAGGGACTGGTAGAACCAAGAAAAGTGCTGAACAACAGGCGGCATATCAGGCGGTTCTTACTTTGAACAAAAAGAAATAATGTATTTAAAAAGTATTGAGATTCATGGTTTTAAATCATTTGCCAATAAAATAAAATTCGATTTTCACAACGGCATTACCGGAATCGTCGGACCTAACGGTTCAGGAAAGAGTAACGTCGCGGACGCCGTAAGGTGGGTTCTTGGTGAGCAGCGTATCAAGCAGCTCCGAGGCGGATCCATGCAGGACGTTATTTTCTCGGGAACAGAGCTCAGAAAACCGCTGGGCTATGCTTTTGTTGCCATCACACTTGATAATTCCGACCATTCACTTGCAATAGATTATGATGAAGTTACTGTTTCCAGACGTTTATACCGTTCGGGAGAGAGTGAATATATGATCAACGGCTCTGTATGTCGTCTTAAGGACGTAAACGAGCTGTTTATGGATACCGGTATCGGTAAAGAGGGATATTCCATTATCGGACAGGGTCAGATCGATCAGATCCTCTCAAGTAAGCCTGAGGACAGAAGAAATCTTTTTGACGAGGCTGCAGGTATCGTTAAGTTTAAATCCAGAAAAGAAACTGCGGTTAAAAAGCTCGCCGAAGAAAAGATAAATCTTACCAGAATAAGCGATATTCTCGCTGAGCTGGAGAAACAGACGGGGCCTTTGGAGAAACAGTCCGAAAAGGCCAAAGAGTATTTGAAATACAGAGAGAGACTTAAGACTCTCGATGTGAATATGTTCCTTGTTGAGAATAAGAATCAGAAGGAACAGCTTGAAGAAGCAGGAAAGAACCTTCTTATAGCAACAGAGTCTTTGAGCGAGTCAAAGAACAATTATGAGAAGGCTAAGGAAGAATATGAAAATATCCAGAAGAAGCTTGAACAGATTGATGCAGAGATAGACGAAGCAAGGGCAAAGATCACGGATTCTTCTGTAAAAAAAGAAAAGCTTGAGGGTCAGATCGGAATCCTTAATGAGAAGATCAATTCCGCATCCTCAAACGATGCTCATTTCAAAACGAGAATTAATGATGAGCAGGCTAAGATTGCTGATAAGAATAAAGAAAAAGAGAAGTATTTACAGGAAAAAGAGGAGATTGACGCAGAAGTTGCAAGACTCCTTGAAAGTAAGGATGAAGCAAGAAAAGAGCTTGATAAAGTCCTTAATCAGATCGGCGAGATCAACGAACAGATTGAAGAGTGCAAGAGCACTATAATAGAAACCCTTAATACAAGAGCTACCATTAAGTCCAAGCTTAGTTCCCTTGATACAATGAAGGAACAGGTAAATATCAGAAAGGCTGAACTTACCGGAAAGCTTGTTCGTGCGCAGTCCGATGAATCCAGACAGGAAGAAACAATCAAAAAATTAAGGGATGAGTTCGATGCGATAACCGCTGAGATTTCTGAGATGAACATGAAACAGAAAGCTACGGATCAGGAAATCGTGGCTATCAGAGAAGAAATGTCCCGCAAGGATGCTGAGCTTAGAAAAACACAGGGACTTTATCAGCAGGAAAAATCAAGACTTGATGCTCTTGCCAATATTACCGAGAGATACGAAGGATACGGCGGAAGCGTTAAGAAGGTAATGGAGAGGAAAGACACCGTACCCGGAATTATCGGTGTTGTTGCCGACATTATCAAAACCGAGCCAAAATACGAGACCGCTATTGAGGTTGCTCTTGGCGGTAATATTCAGAATATTGTTACCGACGATGAAGAGACTGCGAAGAAGATGATTGCATACCTTAAGGAATCAAGGGCAGGCAGAGCGACATTTTTACCTCTTACATCTCTTGATAATCCCCCTGAATTAAAGGCTAAGGAAGCTCTTAACGAAGAGGGTGTACTTGGTATGGCGGATGAACTTGTAAACACGGATCCCAAGTACAAGAGTGTGGCAAAGGCTATGCTTGGAAGAATCGTCGCAGTCGATAATATCGACAATGCCGTAAAGATAGCCAGAAAATACAGATATACTGTCAGAATGGTAACTCTTGAGGGTGAACTTCTTGTTCCCGGCGGAGCTATCAGTGGTGGTGCTTTTAAGAATAACAGTAATCTCCTTGGAAGACGTCGTGAGATGGACGATATGGAGCTTAATGTTAAGAATTATAAGGAACAGATTGACAGACTCCAGGCTGAGATTGCCAAGGCCAAGGAAAAGAGAAATGAACTTCGTACTCTTTCCGAGGAACTTCGTACAGAACTTCAGGGTAAGTTTATTGCTCAGAATACGGCAAGACTTAACGTTGAAAACGAGGAAGCCAGACAGGAAGAACAAAAGGGTAACTACAGCGACCTTAAGGCTGAAAACGATGAGATAGAGACAAAGGTTGCAGAGATTGAAGCTGAGAAAGAGGAAGCTCTTTCTGCTCTCACAGAGTCTGAGAATACAGAGAAGACCTGTACCGAACAGGTTGAGAAGTTCAAGGCTATGCTTGAAGAGTTGCACGCTGTTGAAGAACGTGAAAATGATGCTGTCTCCGTAAAAGAGATTGAATACGAGAAGAGTCATCAGAAGCAGGAGTTCTATCAGCAGAATGTCGATCGTGTAAATGAAGATATCGAGACCGAAGAGAAAGCTCTTGCTGAGATCATTGAATCCATGAATGAGAACGCAAGACTTCTTGAGCAGAATAAGAAAGATATTGAAGAAATCAGGCTGACGATCGAGGCATCTTTGGATGTTCAGTCGGATGCCACCAAGGAACTTGAGGAGAAGAAAGAAATCAAGAATAATCTTTCCGAGGCCCAGAAGGAGTTCTTTGGAAAGACGGAAGATCTGAATAAGCAGATGTCCGATCTTGATAAAGAAGTTATAAGACTTACTTCCAAGAAGGAAAAATGCGAAGAGGCGATCGAGTCACAGATCAATTACATGTGGAATGAGTATGAGATCACATTGTCCGATGCAGCAGAACTTCGCGATGAGGAAATGAATGATGTTCCTTCTATGAGACGAGAGATACACTCTTTGAAGGATTCGATCAGAAAACTTGGCGATGTCAATGTAAATGCCATTGAGGATTACAAGAACCTCATGGAGAGATATACATTTATGAAGACTCAGCACGATGACCTTATCGAAGCTGAGAGACAGCTCAAAGAGATCATCAACGATCTTGATGAGTCTATGAGAAAGCAGTTTATGGAGCAGTTTAAGCTCATAAATACTGAGTTCGACCAGGTATTTAAGGAAATGTTTGGTGGAGGAAAGGGAACTCTTGAACTTGCGGAGGATGAAGATATCCTTGAAGCGGGAATCAAGATCAACGCTCAGCCGCCCGGAAAGAAGCTTGTAAACATGATGCAGATGTCCGGTGGAGAGAAAGCACTTACCGCTATTGCGCTTCTTTTTGCCATTCAGAACCTCAAACCTTCGCCATTCTGTCTTCTTGATGAGATTGAAGCGGCACTTGATGAAAACAACGTTGTACGTTTTGCAAAATATTTGCACAAGCTTTCCAATACACAGTTCATTGTAATTACGCACCGTCGTGGTACAATGGAAAGTGCCGACAGACTTTACGGTATTACGATGCAGGAAAAAGGCGTATCAACACTTGTAAGCGTAAATCTTATCGATAAGGAGCTCAGTAACTGATGGCTAATGGTTTTTTTGCAAAATTACAGCATGGATTGTCCAAAACAAGAGAAAATATCGCTAAGGGTATAGACAATGTCTTTAACGGATTTTCAAATATAGACGATGAATTCTATGAGGAGCTTGAAGAGACGCTTATCATGGGTGACATTGGTATCGATGCAACCAGTAAGATCATTGACAGCCTGCGCAAGCAGGTTAAGGAAAAGCATGTCTCAGATCCTGCGGAGTGTAAGAAGCTTCTTGTGGAAAATATCAGAGAACAGATGAGAACCGGCGAAGATGCCTATGATTTTGAAGATAAGAAGACGGTTATTTTTGTTATCGGCGTAAACGGTGTCGGAAAGACTACATCTGTAGGAAAACTTGCGGCTATTTATAAGAATAAGGGCAAAAAAGTTCTTATCGCAGCTGCCGATACATATAGGGCGGCCGCTACAGAGCAGTTAAAGGAGTGGGCTGACAGAGCAGGAACTCCGATTATTTGCGGAAAAGAAGGCGGAGATCCGGGAAGTGTTATTTATGATGCCGCTTTCGCTTTTAAGTCAAGGGATTGCGATATTCTGATAGTTGATACTGCCGGCAGACTTCACAACAAGAAGAATCTTATGGATGAATTGTCAAAGATGAACAGAATCCTTGATAAGGAACTCGGTGATGTTTGCAGGGAGAACTTTATTGTTCTTGACGGAACCACAGGTCAGAACGCTATAATGCAAGCAAGGGAATTCGGCGAAGCCGCAGACCTTACGGGTATTATACTTACCAAGCTTGATGGCACTGCAAAGGGAGGAATTGCTGTTGCTATAGTTTCCGAGCTCAACATTCCGGTCAAGTATATCGGTGTTGGTGAGGCTATAGACGACCTGGAGAGATTTGACTCCGATCAGTTTGTAGATGCATTATTTTCATAAATATTAAGTTGGGAGATAGAAGAAATGGCTGAAGAATCAAAAATGACACTTGAAAAATTTGAAGAAGCGTATGAAGCTGTAAAAAAAGTTACACTTGAAACTAAGCTTATTTACAGTGATTACTGGAGCAACAGTACTGGTAACAAGGTTTATTTAAAACCCGAAAACCTTCAAAGAACCGGGGCATATAAGGTAAGAGGTGCTTATTATAAGATTACGACTCTTTCCGATGAAGAGAGAAAGAAAGGGCTTATAACAGCTTCTGCCGGAAATCATGCGCAGGGTGTTGCATATGCTGCAAAATGCTATGGTGTAAAAGCTACTATTGTGATGCCGACTTCGACTCCTCTTATCAAAGTTAACAGAACAAAGGCACTTGGAGCGGAAGTTGTTCTTCATGGAAATGTATATGACGAAGCTTATGAGCATGCTTGTAAGCTTGCGGAAGAACATGGATACACAATGGTGCATCCTTTTGACGATCTTGATGTTGCGACAGGTCAGGGAACCATTGCAATGGAGATCATCAAAGAACTTCCCACAGTTGATTATATTCTTGTTCCCATTGGCGGAGGCGGACTTGCAACAGGTGTTTCAACACTTGCAAAGCTCCTTAATCCCAAGATTAAAGTAATCGGTGTTGAGCCTGCGGGAGCAAATTGCATGCAGGAATCTATGAAGGCGGGACATGTCGTTACACTTCCGGGTGTAAATACTATTGCCGACGGTACTGCGGTTAAGACACCGGGAGAGAAGATATTCCCTTATCTTACCAAGAATATCGATGAAATCATCACTGTTCCCGATGAAGATCTTGTTGTTTCTTTCCTTGATATGGTCGAGAATCACAAGATGGTTGTTGAGAACTCCGGACTTTTGTCTGTTGCAGCGCTTAAGCAGCTTGATTGTAAGGATAAGAAAATTGCCTGCGTTCTTTCAGGCGGAAATATGGACATTATCACAATGTCTTCCGTTGTACAGCAGGGTCTTATCATGAGAGACAGAATCTTTACCGTTTCTGTACTTCTTCCCGACAAGCCGGGTGAGCTTTCAAGAGTATCCGGTATTATCGCTGAGGTGAACGGAAACGTTATTAAACTCGAGCACAACCAGTTTGTTTCAATAAACAGAAACGCTGCGGTTGAGCTTCGTATAACACTTGAAGCGTTCGGAAGCGAGCATAAGGAGCAGATTCTTGGTGCTCTTACCGAGAAAGGCTTCAAACCCAAAATTGTAAGGACAAATATATAAAGAAATGAGTAAAACAATTAGTGCAAAAAGAAGGTGCATTGAGTATCTGATAATAACCTTTGGGGCTTTGCTTTACGGAGTTGGAACAAGTATGCTTATCGATCCAAACGATATAGCACCGGGTGGTCTTACGGGACTTGCCATTGTTCTTAACCGAGTTGTGGGAATCGGAACAGGTCTTTGGTTCTGGCTGATGAATATTCCGATCCTTATTCTTGCTATTTGGAAATTTGGAATGAGGTTTACGATTTCAACAATCTATGCAACGTCGATGATCTCAATTTTCACCGATTTTTGCACGAAGTTTTTTTTTGATTATGTAATCCGAGATAAGATTCTTGGTGTTACATTCGGAAGTGCTTTGACTGCAATTGCAATAGGCCTCATTTTTAAATGCCATGCAACAAGCGGAGGCACAGATGTAATTATAAAGATTCTCAGACTTAAGTATCCGCATGTCAAAACGGGCGCTTTGTATATTCTTACAGATATCGGAGTATTGTTTGTTGCGGCGATTGTATTTAATGATGTAGCCGCTGCTATGTACTCCTTCCTTTCTGTAATGATCACGTCCTTTATTCTTGATATTGTGCTTTACGGAAGAGACGGAGCAAAGCTTATCTATATTATTTCGGACAACCCGGATGCCATAACGGCAAGGCTTTTGGAGGAACTTGATATAGGTGCGACTCACGTTTTCGGACAGGGAGCGTATAGCGGAGAAAAGAAAAAAGTTATTATGTGTGCAGTTAAAAAAAGGCTTTCACCTATGGCGGAAGATGTCGTCAGAGATGAAGATCCAAATGCATTCATGATCGTTACGAGTGCTAGCGAGATTTTCGGAGAAGGCTATAAGAGCTATTTTGATGAGAGAATGTAGAGATTATGAGTAATAACCTTCCGGATTCAAGAGAAAAAAAGGGAGCAAGCGGCGCCCGTAATACGTTGTCTATTATTTTTATGAGCCTTGTCGCTATCATGACGCTTACTTTCAGTATCGTTCTTCTTATAAAGAACGCATCTCTTCAGAGAGAGACTGATGCTGTGAAAAGTGAGCTTGACACTATGGACAAGGAACACTTTTTTACAGAAGGCGAAATGGGCAGTCGTATTGAAGAAGCCAGGATAGAGGCTGCGGAAAATGCGGACAGGGCTCTTAAAGAAGATATCAAGAAAAGACTCGAAGAAGGAGAAGGACCGAATTCAATTTTTAAGTCTCTTTTCCCCGATGAGCTTGTTGTTGCAAGAAACAACAGATATTATTTCTTCCCCATAAGTGACAAGATCGCGCACCATGATTTTAAACCCGATGATTTTGAGTTTGATGACAAGGGCTTTCTTCAGTACAAAGGTGAGAAGAAAGATTTTAAGTACAAGCACGGAATTGACGTATCGAGGTTTCAGGGGAAGATTGACTGGGCTAAGGTAAAAAATGCCGGAATTGAGTTTGCTATTATAAGGGCATGCTACAGAGGAATAACCGAAGGTCTTATCATTGATGATGAGACTTTTGAGGATAATATCAAGGGTGCGACGGAGAATGGAATTGATGTCGGAGTGTATGTTTACTCCCAGGCAATCAACAAGGAAGAAGCGCTTGAAGAGGCCAATCATGTTATCGAGATGATCAAGCCCTATAAGATAACATATCCGGTTGTTATAGATATTGAATCGGCTGATTCAGACAATGCCAGAACACTTAATCTTTCGGCAAAAGAATATGAAGAGGTTGCAAATGTTTTTTGCAACAGAGTTGAAGAAGCGGGATATAAGTCCATGGTATACGGCAATCTTTTGTCGTTCACTGTTCTTATGAACGCGGAGAACGTTGATAACAGAGATATATGGTTTGCACAGTACAACTCATCTCTTTATTATCCGTATCACTTTAACATCTGGCAGTATACAGCGTCGGGCAAAGTACCCGGAATTGAGAAAAACGTTGACCTTAACATTTGTATTACCGAGTATTGATGATGAAAAAGACAGATAATATAACGGAATATGAGCAGAGAGGATACTTGGACAGCGATTTTAAGTATTTTCATATTTCCGATAAGGTAACTTCAGATATTGACTTTCACTATCATGATTTTTACAAGATAATCCTGATTCTGAAAGGTAATGTCAGGTATTTGATCGAAGGACGAGAGTATGAGCTCTTGCCCTTCGATTTTGTGCTTGTAAACCGATTTGATATACATAAGCCGGTTGTCGAGAGCAAGGACGATTATGACAGAATCATTTTGTATCTTAAACCTGAGTTTCTTGAAAAACTTGGGCTTCTTGATGCTTTTATGAAGGCAAAGGAGCTTGAGAGCTATGTTGTCCGTTTTAATTCGGGAACAAGTGCCCACATCTATGATATGCTTCTTAAGGCAGAAGAGGATATCAAGATAAAAGATACCGAATATGCGGGCGAACTTACGGCTAAGATCGATGTGATCACAACACTTATAGAGTTTAATAAGGCGTGCATCTCCGAGGATTTTGGCTTCAGGCCCGAAGCAAGGTTCAACAGGAAGGTTATCGAGATAATCGAGTATATTAATGAGAATCTGCAAAAAGATCTGTCGATAGATTCAATCGCCGATAAGTTTTATCTCAGTAAATATCATATGATGAGGATATTTAAGAGTGAGACCGGATATTCGGTTCACCGTTATATTTCCGAAAAAAGAATTCTGCTTGCAAGGAATCTTATAATGTCGGGAGTTCCGTCAACGACGGCATGTCTCGAGTGCGGATTTAAGGATTATTCATCTTTTAGCCGCGCATTTAAGAATCAATTGGGAATCCTGCCTTCTGAGGTGAAGATATAGGTGTCAAGAAAAAATACTTGACACCTATTTTTGTTTGATATAATATAACATTTGTGCAACTGGTAGAGAAGAGGAATTCTATGGAAAAAATCGTAGAGCAGGGCTTGTTGTATGATTTTTACGGCGAGCTTCTTACCGATCATCAGAAAAGTATATACGAGGCCGCGGTTTACGAAGATATGTCTCTTACAGAGATTGCCGATGAACATGGTATCAGTAAGCAGGGAGTGCACGATCTCATAAAGAGATGCACCAAGACATTACAGGGATATGAGAACAGGCTTCACATGATAAAGAGGTTTGAAGCAATCAAGCAGGATGCTGAATTTCTCAAGGAACTTTCGGATAAAGCCGATGAGATATCAAGTGATGAACTTAAGAAGAATCTCAGGATCTTATCGGGCAAAATTATAGAGGAGCTTACGTAATTAATGGCTTTTGAAAGTCTTACAGATAAATTACAAAACGTATTTAAGAATTTAAGAGGTAAGGGACGTCTTTCGGAAGAAGACGTTAAGGCTGCCCTTAAAGAAGTAAAGATGGCTCTCCTTGAGGCGGATGTAAACTTTAAGGTGGTTAAGCAGTTTGTTGCTTCCGTACAGGAAAGAGCTGTGGGCGAGGATGTTTTGAACGGCCTCAATCCCGGACAGATGGTTATCAAGATAGTTAACGAAGAGATGACTGCACTTATGGGATCCGAGACAACAGAGCTCAAACTCCTTCCGGTTGATAAGATTACAGTCATCATGATGTGCGGTCTTCAGGGTGCAGGTAAGACAACAACTGCAGCCAAGATTGCAGGAAAGCTCAAGATAAAAGGCAGAAAGCCGCTTCTTGCAGCATGCGACATATACAGACCTGCGGCTATCGATCAGCTCAAGATAAATGCTGAGAAACAGCAGGTGGATTTCTTTTCCATGGGTACCGGTGTAAGTCCTGTGGATATTGCGAAAGCATCTGTCGACCAGGCTAAGAAGAATGGCAATAACGTTGTCATCGTCGATACAGCCGGTCGGTTGCAGATAGATGAAGGAATGATGAAGGAACTTTGCGACATCAAGGAAGCAATTGAAGTTCATCAGTCACTTCTTGTAGTTGATGCCATGACAGGTCAGGATGCCGTCAATGTTGCATCAGAGTTTAATGAGAAAGTCGGAATCGACGGTATCATCTTATCAAAGATGGACGGTGATTCACGAGGTGGTGCGGCTCTTTCAACAAAGGCTGTTACCGGGAAGCCTATTTTGTATGTGGGTATGGGCGAGAAACTCTCAGATCTTGAGCAGTTCTATCCTGACAGAATGGCAAGCCGAATCCTAGGCATGGGTGATGTGCTCAGTCTTATCGATAAGGCGGTTGAGGCAAACGCTGAACGCGATATCGAAAAAGACAAAGAGATGGCATCCAAGATGAAGAAAGGCAAGATTGATTTCGAGATGTATCTCGAGAGCATGAAGCAGATGCGCAATATGGGCGGTCTTTCTTCAATAATGGGAATGCTACCCGGTATGGGCAAGATAAGCGATGACCAGCTTCCCGATGAGAAGAAACTTGCAAAGATGGAAGCAATCGTTCTTTCCATGACACCTGAGGAGAGAAGAAATCCCAAGCTTATGAATCCACAGAGAAAATTCAGGATCGCTAAGGGTTCGGGAAATGATATTGCCGATGTAAACAGGTTTATCAAGCAGTTTGAGCAGATGCAGAAGATGATGAAGCAGATGCCCGGCCTCATGGGAGGCAAGAGAAGCGGCTTTGGTAAATTCGGTGGCCTCGGCGGATTCGGTAAGAACAAATTCTTTTGATATGTCATGCAGCGAGCAGCTGTTTTATACATATAAAAAACAATAAATTTCATTATTTTACGGAGGAAGTTTAAAAATGGCAGTAAAGATCAGATTAAAGAGAATTGGTAAGAAGAAGGTTCCTTTCTACAGAATTATCGTTTCTGATTCAAAGTTCCCTGTACAGGGTAAGTTCATCGAGGAGATCGGAACATATGACCCTAATACAGATCCCAGCACAGTAAAGGTTAACGAGGAGCTTGCAAAGAAGTGGATCGCTAACGGTGCACAGCCTACAGAGTCAGTTGCTAAGTTGTTTAGACAGGCAGGAATTAGCAAGTAATCACACTTTTGTACATGTAATTACTTATGCCGGAGGATAAACAATGAAAGAGTTAGTCGAAGTAATCGCAAAAGCGCTTGTTGACAATCCGAGTGAAGTTGTAGTCTCCGAGAAAAAAGACGGGCGCAATATTATGATCGAGCTTCATGTTGCACCTTCAGACATGGGCAAGGTAATTGGCAAACAGGGCCGTATAGCAAAAGCTATACGTTCTGTAGTTAAGGCGGCTTCAACCAGAGAAAACCTTAAGGTTGACGTTGAGATCGTCTAAGGCTGCCGGAAATATTGAGCCGAATAGGAAAATCTTATTCGGCTCTTTTTTAATCAAAACAATTATTCTATTTTCTAAATTATTGGGACGAGTATGAATTTTCATATAATGACGTTATTTCCTGAGATGGTAACAGATTGCCTTTCTTCCAGCATTATCGGAAGAGCTATGGGAAAAGGGCTTATAAGATTAAATGCTGTTAATATCAGGGATTATTCAAATGATACCAAACACCATAAAGTTGACGATTATACATACGGAGGCGGTGCCGGAATGCTTATGCAGGCACAGCCGATATATGATTGCTATATAGATATCAAAAACAGGATTGAAAAAGAAAACGGTAAGGCTCCGAGAGTCATCTATGTTACTCCGCAGGGTAAGGTTTTTAATCAGAACATTGTAACAGAGCTTGCGCAGGAAGAAAATCTCGTTTTTTTGTGCGGACATTACGAGGGGGTCGATGAGAGAGTTCTTGAAGAGATAGTGACGGATTATATCTCTATCGGGGATTATGTTCTTACAGGCGGTGAGCTTCCGGCAATGGTAATGATAGATGCAATATCACGATTTGTTCCGGGAGTTCTTAATAATGATGAGTCTGCTATGACAGACAGCTTTAACAACAATCTTTTGGAATATCCTCAGTATTCAAGACCTGAGGAGTGGATGGGTAAAAAAGTTCCGCCGATCCTTCTTTCGGGAGATCATAAAAAAGTGGATGAGTGGAGACTTGAGCAGTCCATATTGAGGACTAAGGAAAGACGTCCCGATCTCTATGAGAAGTGGCTTTCAGAGAATCCACCCGTTGAAAAGAAAAAGAAAAGACGCAGAAAGAGCGCAGAAGCTCAGACAAATGCTGAAGCAGTCAAAGATTCTGAGAATGATGGAGATAATTTATGACAGACAGATTCCAGGTGGGAGTAATAGCTTCAACACACGGTTTAGGCGGTGAGGTAAATGTTTTTCCCACGACCGAAGATCCAAACAGATTCAAAAAACTTAAGAAAGTGACACTTCATACAAACAGAGGCGAGCAGCTTGAACTTGATGTTCAGAGCGCCAGATTTTTTAAGAAGTTCGTTATTGTAAAGTTCAAACAGTTCGACAATATAAATGACGTTGAGAAGTTCCGCGGATGTGAGCTTACGATCTCAAGAAAGGATGCGATAAAACTTGCTCCCGGAGAATATTATGTTGCTGATCTTGTCGGACTTGATATAGTTGATGAGGATGGAAAAAAACTTGGAGTTCTTTCTGATGTTATTCAGACAGGAGCAAATGATGTATATGAAATGACACCCGAGGATGGTGTGGAGAAGGTGTATATTCCTGCGATAAAGGACTGTGTTAAAGAGATTGACACCAAGAATGGCAGGATCGTAATTCACGTAATGGAAGGATTATTTTAACTAATTTATAGTTGATGACTTTTTACAGATAATGCTCTATAATTATTTTGTGATTTAATTTTTTATCTGGCACTATATATTGTGTGAGGATTTTTTTATGGTTGATTATACTGAAGGTGCAGGTTATCAGTATCATACGCACGTCAAGAAAGGCGATGTCGGCAGGTATGTGATCCTTACCGGCGACCCCGGAAGATGTGAATCTATTTCTAAACTTTTTGACAATCCTAAATTTATAGCATATAACAGAGAATATAATACATATACAGGCACATTGTGCGGTGAGAAGGTTACGGTTATGTCTCATGGTATCGGAGGCGCTTCAACGGCTATTGCTATTGAAGAGCTTGCTAATTGCGGAGCTGATACCTTTATAAGAATGGGCACTTCCGGCGGAATGCAGGAAGATGTAATAGGCGGTGACATTGTTATTGCAAACGGAGCCATCAGAGCGGAGGGGACATCTAAGGAATATGCTCCTATAGAATATCCAGCCGTGGCTGATTTTGATGTTGTTTCTGCGCTTGTTGACGGAGCTAAGAAAGCAGGAGCAAAGTATCATGTGGGCGTTGCACAGTGCAAAGATTCTTTCTTTGGACAGCATGAACCCGAGACAAAGCCCGTAGGACCGGAACTCATGTATAAATGGGATGCCTGGATCAAGTGCGGTGCACTTTGTTCTGAGATGGAGTCTTCAACATTGTTTATTGTGGGTAGTTATTTAAGAGCCAGAACAGGAGCTGTTCTTCTGGTTGTAGCGAATCAGGAAAGAGCAAAAAAAGGTCTTTCCAATCCACAGGCTCATGATATGGAAATTGTCTATAAGACAACGATAGAGGCTATTAAGAGCCTGATTGCTATGGATAAAACCAAATAAGGTTTTATATAAATTTTTTTCATTATAAACAATGGAGGATAATTATGAAAAAAAGAATTTTTGCAGTAATTATGGCTGCAACAATGGTATTTTCTCTTGCTGGATGTGGTTCTAAGGCACCCGATGCAAGCGCAACAACCGAGACTTCAGCAACTGAAGCTAAGGCAGACAGCGCAGATGCAGCTGATGCAAGTGAACCTGCCGGCGACATCAAAGTTGCAATGGTAACAGATTACGGCGACATCACAGACCAGTCATTCAACCAGTCAACATATGAAGCTTGTCAGGTTTTTTGTGACGAAAACAAACTCGGTTTCACATATTACAAGCCTGAAGGCGATTCAACAGCTGAGAGAGTAGCTCAGATCGATAAGGCAGTAGCCGATGGTTATAATGTAATCGTTATGCCGGGATATGCTTTCGCTGAAGCTATCGTAGAGACAGCTGAAATGTATCCCGATGTTAAATTTGTAGCTCTTGACGTATCTGAGTTTGACCTTGAAGGTGAAAGCTCAGACTTCAATAACGAGACATATCCCAATGTATTTTCTGCAGTATACCAGGAAGAGCTTCCCGGATATATGGCAGGATATGCTGCTGTAAAGATGGGATATACAAAGCTTGGATTCCTTGGTGGAATGGCAGTTCCCGCTGTTATGCGTTACGGTTACGGATTCGTTCAGGGTGCTGACGCTGCCGCTAAAGAGTTAGGCGCTGATGTTTCTCTTAATTATGCTTACGGTAACCAGTTCTCCGGTGATGCTGATATCACAGCTGCTATGGATACATGGTATCAGGGCGGAACAGAAGTTGTATTTGCTTGCGGCGGTGGTATCTTTACTTCTGCAGGTGAGGCAGCTGCTAAGGCAAACGGCAAGGTTATCGGTGTTGACGTTGACCAGGCTGCAACAATCGACGGAAAGTTCGGTAAGGGCATGACTGTTACTTCAGCTATGAAGGGACTTAAGGCAACAGTTAATACACTTCTTACAGCAATCGTTGGCGGTAAGTGGGATGAATATGCCGGAAAGATCTCAAGTCTTGGTCTTGTATCCGGTGATGATACTTCTCTTAACTATGTAGGACTTCCTGAGGAAACAACTTTATGGAACGACACATTTAAGAAAGAGGATTATCTCAAGCTCGTTGCTGACATGGCAAACGGAACAGTCAAAGTTTCCAATGACACAAGTGCTGAGAAGCCTTCTGCTGAGAACATCAAGATCAACTTCCAGGGTAACATCAAGTAATTTTACTTATTACAGCTTATAAGCTGACAGGGACCGGCAGATTCATAGTCTTCCGGTCCTTTTTACCAATTTATGGTTTTATTTTACGAAGATTCAAAATTTAATGGAGGAGACAAAAGTGGCAGAAAACAGCGAATATGCTATTGAAATGCTTGGTATAACAAAACGTTTCCCGGGTATTATCGCTAATGACAACGTTACCATTCAGCTGAAAAAAGGCGAGATACATGCTCTTTTGGGTGAAAACGGAGCCGGTAAATCAACTCTTATGAGTGTGCTTTTTGGTTTGTATCAGGCTGAAGAAGGCGTGATTAAAAAGGACGGAAAGGAAGTGCAGATAAACAATCCCAATGATGCCAACGACCTTGGTATCGGAATGGTTCATCAGCACTTTAAGCTTGTTCAGTGCTTTTCTGTTCTTGATAATATTATTTTGGGTGTTGAGACGGTCAAGAACGGTTTTTTACAAAAGGACGTGGCAAGAAAGAAGATATTGGAGATTTCTGAGAAGTACGGTCTCAAAGTCGATCCCGATGCCAAGATTGAGGATATTACTGTCGGTATGCAGCAGAGAACCGAGATCCTTAAGATGCTTTACAGAGATAATGAGATACTTATCTTTGATGAGCCTACGGCGGTTCTTACTCCCGCAGAAATAGATGAGCTTATGCAGATCATGAAGAATCTTGCCAAAGAGGGCAAGTCCATTCTCTTTATCTCACATAAGCTTGCTGAGATCATGTCTGTTGCAGACAGATGCAGCGTTTTGAGAAGAGGTAAATATATCGGTACCGTTAATATTTCCGATACCAATCAGGAAGAGCTTTCCAGAATGATGATCGGCCGTGATGTACAGCTTGTCGCAACAAAGGAAGACAAGACTCCGGGCGAAGTTATTCTTCATGTCGAGAATATGACGGTTCCTTCAAAGCTTCATAAGAATAATGCGGTTAAGAACGTCTCTTTTGATGTAAGAGAAGGCGAGATCGTATGTATCGCAGGTATTGACGGAAACGGCCAGACAGAGCTCGTTTACGGCCTTTCGGGACTTGAAAATATTACTTCGGGTAATGTCACACTTTCCGGAAAAGATATTACTCATGCTTCCATAAGAGAGCGTTCTACAAGCGGAATGAGTCATATTCCCGAGGATAGACACAAACACGGGCTTGTACTTGATTATTCGCTTGCATATAATCTTGTTCTTCAGAGATATTTTGAGCCTGAGTTTAGTTCGAAGTTCGGATTTCTTAAAAAGAAAGATATCAATAAATATGCGGATAAACTTATTGAGCAGTATGATATCCGTTCGAGCCAGGGGGCTGAAACGGTAACAAGAAGTATGTCCGGCGGTAACCAGCAGAAGGCTATTATTGCAAGAGAAATTGATAAAGATCCCAATCTTCTCATTGCGGTTCAGCCTACAAGAGGACTTGATGTAGGTGCCATCGAATATATTCACAGGCAGCTTATTGCACGAAGAGATGAAGGCCATGCGGTTCTTCTTGTTTCGCTTGAACTTGAAGAAGTTATGAGCATTTCAGACAGAATACTTGTCATGTATGAAGGAGAGATAGTGGGAGAGTTTGATCCCAAGAAGACAACTCCCGAAGAACTCGGACTCTACATGGCAGGAGCAAAAAGAAAGGAGGTAGGTGCATAATGTCAGCAGAGATTAAGAAAACGGCTGAAAAAGAAAGCTTTTTGTCTAAGCCCGCCGTTCAGTCAATTATTGCATCGCTTCTTTGTATAATTGTAGGACTTTTTATCGGCTATATTGCACTTCTTTTTATAAATGCACAAGGTGCTACGGATGCCATAATAACAATTATAAAGAACTATTTTACTTACCCTACAAAGGCAGCTGCGCTTAAGTATTGCGGTAATACACTTGTAAAGGTGGCACCGCTTCTTATGTGCGCTCTTTCAATCCAGTTCTGTTATCAGGCAGGTCTTTTCAATATTGGAGCAGCCGGACAGTACGTAGTCGGAGCGGGAGCATCACTTTTTTGCGCACTTAAACTTGGACTTCCTTGGCATGTATGTCTTTTGGCAGCACTTGTTGCAGGAGGAGTATACGGAGTTTTCGTAGGAGTGCTTAAGGCATATCTTAATGTTAATGAAGTTATTTCGGGTATCATGCTTAACTGGATCGGCCTTTATTCGGTTAATATGATACTTACTAGTGTAAAAGAGGCTTCGAGCCCTTATACGGTCTCGCTTGAGAAGACAAATGCTTCGGCAGTTTTACCGTCACTTGGTCTTGAAAAGCTCTTTTCTAATAACAAATACGTTACCATAGCAATCCCGCTTGCTGTTATTATTGCAATTCTTCTTAAGGTTGTTCTTTCCATGACGGTTTTCGGTTATGAGATAAAAGCAACCGGAATAGCTAAGGATGCCGCAAAGTACAGCGGAATGAAAGAGAAGAGAAATGTCATTCTGACACTCTTTATCGGCGGTGCACTTGCGGGAATCGGAGCTGCATTCCTTTTCCTTACAGGATATGAGCAATGGTCTGTAACACAGTCATCGGTTCCGGGAATGGGCTTTAACGGTATTGCTGCTACGTTCCTCGGAGGACTCGATCCTATCGGAACAATTTTTGCTTCATATTTCATACAGCATATTACAAGTGGAGGATCGTATATTGATAAGAATGCATATCCTTCACAGATCTCCGACTTTATTTCGGCGATCATCATCTATCTCTGCGGTTTTGTACTTTTCTTTAAGTTCTTCTTAAACAGCAGGATCAGAAATAAAAAGAATAATGCAGAAGGAGGTAACAAATAATGGTATTACTTCTTCAATATACACTTTTGTTTGCCTCGGTTTTGATACTCGTAGCTCTTGGCGGATGCTTCTCGGAGCATTCTGGTGTTATCAACCTCGGACTTGAAGGAATAATGGTTATGGGAGCTCTCGGAGGAGCGCTTACACTTAAGTATATAGATCCTTCACTTCCTAAGATTATTATCGTATTGGCTGTACTTTTGATCTCGGTATTGTGTGGTGCGGTTTACTCAATGCTTCTTGCTTTTGCCTGCATTAACTTTAAGGCTGATCAGACTCTTGTAGGAACAGCGCTTAATCTGCTTGCTGCAGCTGCCGCAACGGTTATTGCAAAGTCTATCAATATTATTGAAGATCCCAATAACGTATCTTCGACCGTACAGTACGTTGAAGCAAAGAAAGCACTTGTTGTAAGTATCGGAAAGTTCCAGTTTAACTGGTTTATGCTTATAGCTTTCTTGGCACTTGTTTGTGCATATATGGTACTTTATAAGACCAGATTCGGATTAAGACTCATGGCCTGCGGTGAGCATCCTCAGGCTGCTGACAGCGTAGGTATTAACGTATATACCATGCGCTGGGCAGGAGTTCTTATTTCCGGTATGCTTGCCGGTGTGGGCGGAATTGTTTATATTACGGCCGGCGTAAGTGAGTGGAAGTTTGAGAACGGTGTTGCAGGATTTGGTTTCCTTGCACTTGCGGTTATGATCTTTGGCCAGTGGAAACCTGTAAATATCGGACTTGCAGCGTTGTTATTCGGATTCTTCAGAGCTCTTTCAAATGTATATTCAGGCTTTGATTTCCTTGCGGCACTGAATATTCCCGGCTCTGTATACAACATGATGCCGTATATCATCTCACTTATCGTGCTTGCATTTACATCTGCAAATTCTCGTGCACCTAAGGCTGAGGGCATTCCTTACGATAAGGGATCCAGATAAAAGGAAGCGTTGTTATGGATGAGAAGATTATAAAAGAGCTTATTTCCAAAGCTGCCGGAATGAGGAAGATTTCATATACTCCTTATTCAAAGTTTAATGTCGGAGCGGCTCTTCTTGCCGGGAACGGACAGATATATACGGGGTGCAATATAGAAAACGCCTCGTATACGCCTACAATATGTGCTGAGAGAACAGCTTTTTTCAAGGCTGTCAGCGAAAATGTCAGGGAATTTACAGCTATAGCCATTATCGGAGGTGCATCAGATGCAGAGGAACTTGAGTATTGTTTCCCTTGCGGCGTTTGCAGACAGGTTATGAGCGAATTCTGCGATGATGATTTTTTAATAATAATCGCAAAGTCGGAAGAAGAGTACAAAGTTTATACTTTGCCTCAGATGTTGCCCGAAAGATTCGGCCCTAAGGATGTTTTGGGTTGACTTTTGCTATGATTTCGTGTTATTATATTTTGCGTTGTAAAAATCAGACGGTCCTCTGTTACTAAGTTTTTGTATTAAGAACGTCCATTTAATAGGAGAAAAGATATGAGTACAATTATCGAAGAGCTCGAGAAAGAGCAGCTGAACGCTAATGCGCCTCAGTTCAACACAGGTGATACTGTAAGAGTACACGCTAAGATCAAGGAAGGAAACCGTGAAAGAGTACAGGTTTTCGAAGGAACTGTTAAGAAGATCCAGGGTGGAAGCAACCGTACAACATTTACAGTAAGAAAAGAATCTTATGGTGTTGGCGTTGAGAAGACATGGCCCCTTCACTCACCTATCGTTGAGAAGGTAGAGGTTGTTAGAAGAGGTAAGGTTAGAAGAGCTAAGCTTAACTACCTTAAGGGTCTTACAGGTAAGAAGGCTAAGGTTAAGGAACTTGTTACCAGATAATTGGTTAGGAAAGGCAGTTACTTTTAGTAGTAATTGCCTTTTTTCTATAATAGGGGATCATATATGTTTAAGTTTCGAAGAAAGCGAACACTTTCTTTTTATCAGAAAAAAAGAGTTATTACACCCAAGCTGTTAAAAGAGATCCTTTCCTGGATCATTATAACCTGTATTGCTATTATGCTTGCATTTGTGATCGTTCATTTTTACGGAACACGAATCGGAAACGTCGGAGATTCGATGGAAGATACGATTGCAAACGGACAGGGAATACTCGTGAACAGAACCGCATATAAGGTTTTTAGACCAAAGAAGAATGATGTGATAGTTTTTTTGCCAAACGGAAATGTGAATTCTCATTACTATGTTAAGCGAGTTGTGGCTACTTCCGGAGACAGAGTTCAGATAATTGACGGAGAACTTTATGTGAACGGAAACATTCAGAAAGATAATTATGATAAAATGGAAAATGGAGGCATTGCCAATAATGAGATCACGCTCGGTAGCGGAGAATATTTTGTTCTTGGTGATAACAGAAACGGCAGTGAGGATTCCAGAAGTCCTAATATCGGAATTGTAAAAGATAATATGATTGTCGGTAAAGCGTGGTTTAAGCTTAGATTCGGTAGCAGATCCGGCGGATTTATCAATTGACAGAAAACATATAAGAAAATGGTGGTTATATGAATTATCAGTGGTACCCGGGGCATATGACAAAGGCAATAAGGATGATGCAGGAAAACATCAAACTTATTGATATTATCATAGAACTGACTGATGCAAGAATACCTGCAGCAGGAAGAAACCCCGATATAGATGAACTTGGAAAAAACAAGTACAGGCTTGTTATACTGAATAAAGCAGATCTTGCCGATCCTTCCGTGACGAAGAAGTGGCAGGAAGCTTTTAGTGATGGCAAGACCTTGGTAATGGAGATGAATTCCAAGACCGGAAATGAGGCAGCCAAGGTAAAAGATCTGGTTCAGAAAGCCTGTGCCGAGAAAATAGAGAGAGATAAAAAGCGTGGAATTGTCGGAAGACCTATCAGAGCGATGGTTGCCGGAATTCCCAATGTCGGCAAGTCGACTTTTATAAATAAGCTTGCAGGAAGGGCATCTGCCAAGACGGGTAATAAGCCCGGTGTTACTAAGGGAAAGCAGTGGATCTCTCTTGGAAAGAATATGCAGCTTCTCGATACTCCGGGAATTTTGTGGCCTAAGTTTGAGGACGAGACTGTAGGTCTTCACCTTGCACTTATCGGATCCATGAATGACGAGAATCTTGATGTGTGTGAGCTTGCATGTGAGCTTATTAAGATCCTTGAAGTTAATTACAAGAACGCTATTCCCGACAAGTACGGCATTACTGACGAACAGGTTGAAGAACTTGAGAATAGGCAGTATGCTACTCATTATAGTGCAATTCTATCTGCCATAGCCGAGAACAGAAAATGCTTTAAGCAGGGAGCGGAACCTGACATCGACAGAGCTGCGGCTCTTCTTCTTGATGATTTCAGAAATGGCAAGCTTGGCAGAATATCACTTGAAAGACCGCAGTAAAACCAATATAAGGAGTGGGACCGTGGAAATGAAAAATGTATTTAAAGAAATACTGAGTACAGTATTGTATCTTGCAGTTGTTTTTGTACTTACCTTTTTGTTTATAACTTTTGTTGCACAGAGGACACGTGTAGTCGGACATTCAATGGAGCCTACGTTGCAGGATGCCGACAGCCTTATCATTGAGAAGGTTTCTTACAGATTCAGTGCACCAAAGAGATTTGATATAATTGTTTTTCCTTATGAGCATGGCAACCAGGGAAAGGAATTCTTTGTGAAGAGAATAATCGGACTTCCCGGCGAGACTATAAAGATTGACGAAGAAGGTAATATCTTCGTAAACGGTCAGAAGCTTGAGGAAAACTACGGAAATGAAGTAATCGAGGATCCGGGAGTGGCAATAAACGACGTTGTTCTCGGAGATGATGAATACTTTGTAATGGGAGATAACCGAAACAGAAGTATGGACAGCCGATTTGAAAATGTCGGAAATATCAGCAAGGATAAGTTCCTTGGAAGAGTTGTTTGCAGGATATTCCCCTTTGATAAAATCGGGGGAGTAAAGTAATGCAATCTCTTAATGACATCAAGAGCGTTCTAAATGAATCTGTTACCGTCGATGCGCTTAAGAGCTTTATTGCCACGTATGAAAGTGATGAGAGAGCGGGTGTCCGTAAACTTATTGATACGGCAAAAAAGCGCATTGATTCTATAGAGAAAGAACTTGCCAGACTCAAGGAAATGAGAAAGTTTGAAAATGAGAACAGGCAGTTCGGTCTTCTTTGCGGAATTGACGAAGTAGGAAGGGGCCCTTTGGCGGGACCCGTATATGCTGCGGCTGTAATTCTTCCCGAGGATGTTGATATTTTATATATTAACGATTCCAAGAAATTATCCGAAAAAAAGAGAGAAGAGTTATACTCTGAAATAATGGAAAAAGCTGTAGCGGTGGGCATAGGACATGCATCCGAAAAAAGGATAGATGAGATAAACATTTTGCAGGCAACTTTTGAAGCGATGACTATGGCGGTCTCCGAGCTTTCCGTTAAACCCGGAGCTCTTTTGATCGATGCGGTGCATATTCCCCAGCTTGAAGAGTACAAGCAGATTTCTATAATAAAGGGAGATGCAAAGAGTGCGTCGATCGCGGCGGCAAGTATTATTGCCAAGGTTACGAGAGACAGAGTCATGAAAAAGTACGCGGAAGAATATCCCGAGTATGGATTTGATTCGAATAAAGGCTACGGAAGTAAAGAGCATATCGACGCCATAAAGAAATACGGCCCTTGTCCCATTCATCGCAGATCTTTTATAGGGAATTTTATATGAGCGGTATTTTAAATGTATCACAACAAAATACTACGATTACCGTTGAGGGCGTTCAGACTAAATTACAGCCTGCCGAAGGTAAGCCGGTCGAGCTTAAGGCGGGCGACAGTATTCAGGGAACGGTTGTATCCGTAGCTGAGGAAAACGGCGAGAAATACGCCGATATAAGTCTGGGCGATAATGTTATACGCGCCAAACTCTCTGAGGATATGGGGCTTAGGCAGGGACAGACATTGAATTTTGCTGTTAAGTCCTTGTCTAAAAACGGAGTTTCTCTTACCCCTCTTTTTGAAAACACGGCAGTTTCTTTAAGCACGGAGAAAGCATTAAATGCTGCGGGCATAGCGATTACACGTGACAGCGTTGCTATGGTCGAGAGTATGATGAAATCAGGCCTTCCGATAAATAAGGATGCGCTCCGTGATATGAACAATGTGGTTTCTTCTTTTCAGAATGCTTCTATTTCAACACTTGTTGAGATGAAGAGTCTTGATATTCCAATTACCGAAAACAATATTTCACAGTACCAAAACTACAAGAATTATGAGCATCAGGTAATAAACGAGATGCAGGAATTTGCAGACGAACTTCCGCAGGCTTTTAATGCGCTTGCATCGGAAGGAAAGATTGATCAGGCTCTTAATCTTTATAAAGGAATCATAGATGAATTTGTTTCAACCGGATCATCTTCTTTACAAAACGAAGCAGAAGAAAGTGCGGTTAATGTTTCACCGAATATTGAAAGCAGTGAAAAGATGTCGGGAGAACAGACAGGTGTTACCGCTAATTCATCTGTGGATAATGTAGATAAGTTTGTTGATAAAAATGATAGGGGTGTCATTTCTTTAGATGTGGCAAGGGCTGACGAGTTTACAAAAAATTCTGAAAAAATGCCTTTTGAGGACATTTCGAAGGAAGATTTCGTACAAAAACTTAACAATTTAAATATTTCCCCAAAGATAACAGAGAGATATTTGGCGGCTTCTCTTAACGAAAATACGGATGTCAAGTTTGACGGAAAAGAGTTGTTAAAAGAACTGTCATTCATGCTCTCGGACACAGAGAACATGTCGGATGAGACTAAAGCTCTTTTTAAGGATCTCTTTTCACATAAAGAATTCGGAAAGATATTGAAGAATGCCATAGCTGATGATTGGCTTCTTAAGCCGTTTGATGTCGAGAAGAAGGACAATGTGACTTCGCTTTATCAAAAGCTGGGAAGTCAGCTAAAGAGCATGTCTGATACGATCACGAATACACTGGGCGCTGAATCAAAACTTGGAAGCACCGTGACCAATATGCAGAACAACCTTGATTTTATGAATCAGCTTAATCAGATCTTTCAGTATGTTCAGCTGCCGCTTCAGATGAGCGGACAGGAAGCGCACGGCGATCTTTACGTCTATAGGAATAAGAACAAAAGAGTCAGCGAGGACGGTTCGGTCAGTGCGGTTCTGCATCTTGATATGGATAATCTCGGGCCTGTTGACGTGCTTGTTAAGATGAAGGAAAATAAGGTTTCCACAAACTTCTATGTCATGGATGAAAGCGTTCTTGATCTTATAAATGACAATATCCATATCCTCAACGAAAGGCTTGAAAAGCGCGGATATACCATGCAGGTCAAGATGATGCTTCATGATGATAAGGACGAAGGTGACATGGCTGTGAATGAGATGTTTGATGTTAATAAGATGTCTGTGATCTCCACAGCTTCGTTTGATGCGAGGGCGTAACTATGGCAGATAAAGATGAAAACAAAAAAGTAAAAACCGCCGTCGCTCTGGGATATGATCCCAATGAAAACGGGGCACCCGTAGTACTTGCTTCGGGAAAGGGCGCACTTGCCGAGAAAATCATTGAGCAGGCTCAGGAGAACAAAATCCCGGTTCATGAGGACAGTAAGCTTGCGGATACGCTTTCAAAGCTGGAAATTGGAGAGATGATCCCTCCTGAGTTATATGAGGTTGTGGCGGAGATTCTTGTCTTTGTCGATGCAATGGATAAAATTAAGGCAAAAGATAAGTCTCAAAGATAGAAATAAGTTAGAAATAAGTTATTATGAATAAAAGAGATTTGGGAACTTTTTATGAGGATATTGCTGCCGAGTATATTAAAAACAAAGGTGGCAGGGTCATAAAGAGAAACTTTAGGACAAGACAGGGCGAAATTGATATTATTGCAAGAGACGGCGAATATCTTTGCTTTGTAGAAGTTAAATACAGGAAAAAAGACGATTACGGCAATCCGCTTGATTGTGTGGGTTATACTAAACAGAGAACCATATGCAAAGTTTCGAACGTTTATATTAAGATGAACGGAGCGGATTTTGATGCGCCGATAAGGTATGATGTAATTGCAGTTAATGCTTCCGAAGGAGGAACACTTAATGTAAACTGGCTTAAGAATGCCTTTGAATACGTATTAAATTGAAGAAATGAAGAAATTGGAGATTTAAATGATCAGATATATTGACATAAAGAGATGCGGCGGCGAGAAGACAATGGAGCTTAGGGAAAAGAAAGGTGTTCATTACCTTGTTTTTCCTAAAATAGAAGAACTTGGAATTGTAGATCATCTGTTTAGTACAAGGCTCGGCGGAGTTTCAAAGGGATGCTTTTCCGAGATGAATCTAAGCTATACACGTGGAGATGAAAAAGAAGCTGTAGATGAGAATTACAGGAGAATTTCAGAAGTCCTGGGACACGGGAAAAAGCTCGATGATTTTGTGTGCACTTTCCAGACGCATACCGTAAATGTAATGAAAGTTACGGAAGAAGACAGGGGTAAAGGCCCTGCAAAACTTCGCGATTATACGGATATAGACGGACTTATCACGAATATTCCGGGGATTATTTTATCAACGTTCCATGCGGATTGTCCTCCGGTATTCTTTATCGATCCCGTCAAAAAGGCTATAGGCCTTTCTCATTCGGGATGGAAGGGAACAAAAGGTGAGATTTCCGCAAGAACGATCGAAGCAATGACAAGGGAATACGGAACGGATCCTGTTGACCTTATCTGCGCCGTCGGACCTTCTATTTGCGGCGAATGCTACGAGATCGGCGGCGATGTTGCGGATGAGTTTGCCGAGAATTATACTGAGGAAGAACTTGAGAGAGAAAAAATCCTTGTTCCGTATCCGAACGGAAAATTCAGGCTTTATCTGTGGAATGCCATTAGATATACGCTTATAAAGAGCGGTGTTAAAACTGAAAATATACTTATTACCGATATATGCACCAGATGCAATCCGGATCTTTTGTTCTCGCACAGAGTTCATAAGGATAACAGGGGTAATCTGTGCGCATTTTTGTCACTTAAGGATGAAACAGAATAATTTGTTGTGAGGTTGATATGGAAAACATTTTAGTATGTGATGATGATAAAGAAATAGTTGATGCCATTGAGATTTATCTTGAACAGGAGGGATTTAGGGTATACAAGGCATATGACGGCATAGAAGCTATCGAAGTTATGAAGAAAGTTGAGATTCAGCTTGCGATAGTTGATATCATGATGCCCAGAATGGACGGAATCCATTTTGTAAAAGAGCTCAGGAAATTCAGCACCGTTCCCGTTATCTTTCTTTCCGCAAAGAGCGAAGATTCCGATAAGATACTCGGGCTTAACATCGGTGCTGACGACTATGTGTCAAAGCCTTTCAATCCATTGGAACTCGTCGCAAGAGTTAAGTCCAATCTCAGAAGATATGTATCTCTCGGACGCATGGTGGAAAAGGAAAATGTGTATTCGGCGGGCGGACTTGTGATTGACGATAATTCCAAGGAATGTTTTGTTTACGGTGAGAGCATCAGACTTACACCTATTGAATACAATATCCTTGCTTTTCTTGTAAAAAATAAGGGAAAGGTTTATTCAATAAATCAGATCTATGAGCAGATATGGCATGATTCCGCGGTTCGCGTAGATAATACGATCGCGGTTCATATCAGACATATTCGTGAAAAGATTGAGATAAATCCCAAAGATCCCAAATTCCTTAAGGTTGTATGGGGAGTAGGATACAAGGTTGAGGATGAGGTTGTATGAGGAAAAAAGGCTTTAGATATAGCGTGACAATGCGCATAATACAGCATATTCTGGCTGCTTTTGTTGTATTTATCATTATATACTCGGTTGTCGGAACCAGCGTTGTTATTAACAGTGCGGGAAAAGATGTTTCCTACAACCTCTATGAGTCCGATAAAAGCAGAAGCTATGAGGAGTCATATCTTTTTAACAACATCCTTGGAAACAATATGTCGAATGTATTCAGGCTTGTTGCGGAAAGAACCCAGCTTGAGACTAAGGGACAGTATAACGGCAAGAAGGTTATCGATGTCACCGCATATGCCAGTAAGGGAAGTGTTCTACCGGGAGATTATATTACCGCAAATTATTACCTTGCAGATCTCTTAAACTGGGGAAAGAGCGGTTTTGAATATAAAACTCTCAAATTTACCGATGAAGACAGCAGTAAGTTCTTGAGTCCCGTAACAACATATACACATCTTAAGAACAACGTGGTATCAGGTGGTATGAACTCTTATCTCAGTTCGCAGCTTGATGATAACAGTTTGATTTTTACCATATCGGGGAATTCTGCGCCTGAAGGCGGAACATACAATATACTTACGCAGAGATACAAGACTGTCGACGGAAAAAATATTGAGAATATCGTTTCGACATGGGAAGATTACAATCTTTTGGCTTCGTATGTCGAAGAGTCGGCGAACAATCTTGCGCTGAATTTTGCGGAATACGGAAAGCTTATCAATTACTACAGCTACCAGAATTCAAATTTAAGATATTACATTACCAGAATGATCAACGGTAAGACGGAAGTCTATACCAATGTCGAAGAGCTCAAGAACGAGACAATAGGCGTTAATATTCTTGAAAAGTTTAAGAGATACGGAAGATATATTTACTACTGTCCTTACGAATTCCAATATGAGACCGACACTCTTATAAATGAGAACACGGTAAGATCCGTTATCAACACATACGGCTATGCATATCCCGACCAGATCAAGGTATATCTTGGAGTGGATACAAAGGAATATCCGGCATCCGATGATTTTACAAAAGGAAAGGCAAGCTTTTCAAAATACATGCCTTATCGAAGCCAGATCTACATTGTCTGCGGACTTGCGATTCTTTCTTATCTGATCATCTTTACGGTATATATCGTAAAGATCCCTGTAAGAGAAGAACTTGTCTATGGTAAAAAGAGAATTCCGACGGAAATACTCTTGCTTGTTTGCGCGCTTTTGATGGCTATTCCGTTTATTGTGGTCGGCGCTGTTATGACTGCTTGGAATGTAAGTTTCGACAAGATATTCAGACATGTGCTGTTCCCGTATTACGGAATGGTGTCATCTGTCGTTATTGATATAGGACTTCTTTCTCTTGTATACGGACTTGTGCAAAAGGGAAAAGATAAGGTTCTTTGGGAAGACAGCTTTTTGAAAAAAATCGTGGCAATCTTTAGGGAGATGATTCTAAATACCACGAACAACGGCAGTGTGATCATAAGGACATGGGGTCCGTACGCACTGTTTGTTGTGCTCAATTTCCTGCTTTTCAGGATAGGAATTCTTGGAATAGTTATTGCCGGATTTTTTGACATGCTTGTAGGACTTTATTTATACAGACAGAATTATGACAGGCAAGGGATAATTCATGTCATAGAGAATATTAAAAAAGGTGATGTCAGTGCTAAAGTTGATGTGACGGACCTTCATTCCGACAATGTAAATCTTGCTGAAGCGGTCAATTCAATCGGCGAAGGAATTAAGATCGCGGTTAATACAAGCATGAAGGATGAGAAGCTAAAGGCCGATCTTATCACGAATGTATCTCATGATATCAAGACACCACTTACTTCGATCATCAATTATGTCGATCTTATCAAACGTGAGAATATCGATAATAAGAAGGTAAAAGAGTATGTCGAGGTTCTTGAGACCAAGTCGCAGAAGCTTAAACAGCTCACAGAAGACCTGGTAGAAGCATCTAAGATAAGTTCGGGAAATATAAGCATTCAGCTTGGAACCATTGATTTTGTTGAATTTATAAATCAGACTATAGGCGAATTCTATGAGAAGTTTGAGACTCACACACTTACTCCGATATTTAAACATGAAGATATGAGCATGTGCATAAGCGCAGATGCAAGGCATCTTTGGAGAGTTATAGAGAACCTCTTGAATAACGTTTGCAAATATGCTCTTCCGGGAACCAGAGTATATATGGATATGGTCTATATCACAGAAGATAGTAAGAATAAGAAAGTTGAGTTTTCAATCAAGAATATTTCTGAATCCGAGCTTGATATCGGTGCGGATGAACTGACGGAAAGATTTATAAGAGGAGATGAGTCCAGAACAACGGAAGGAAGCGGACTTGGACTTTCTATCGCAAAGAACCTCACAATCGCACAGGGCGGAGAGTTTGATATAAGACTTGACGGTGATCTTTTTAAAGTAGTGATAGTGTTTGATTGTGTAGAACAATAAGAACAAGGAATTTCAAATAAAAAAGAACCTCCGGTTTTTCAATTTTACTTGAAAAGTCGGAGGTTTTGCTTATCTTCAGTCGAACAATTCGCCGGGAGTCTTGCATCCTGAATTGTACTTACCGACGATCTCGCGGATCTTTTCTGTAGGCATGTTAACGCTCTGCATTGTGGCATCGTGATTTAAGAAGTCGATGATCGTTGCAAGGAACTTGCCCATGTCGGCAATAAATATATAAGGTCTTGTTGTTATTTCGGAATCCATATATGTAAGGTTTGTAGTAATTACCGCATCGAAGTATTTCTTTTCATATCCCTCATCAAACTTATCCATTCCGTTTGTGAAAAGACCAAATGTAGTGCAGATAAATACTCGCTTAGCACCCATGTTCTTAAGCTGCTTGGCTGTGTCGATCATACTTGATCCCGATGAGATCATATCATCGATGATGATAACATCTCTTCCTGAAATATCAGAACCAAGGAATTCGTGTGCAACGATAGGATTGCTTCCGTTTACAACGTGGGCATAGTCACGTCTTTTATAGAACATACCTGTATCTGCGCCGATAACGTTTGCAAAGTATACGGCTCTGTCGAGAGCTCCTTCATCAGGACTGATTACAGTGAGATGATCTTTGTCTACGATAAGGTCATCAATGTGTGAGAGAAGTGCCTTCATAAACTGGTATGAAGCTAGGAAGTTGTCAAATCCTCCGAGAGGTTTTGAGTTTGAGATTCTCGGGTCATGAGCATCAAAAGTGATGAAGTTTGAAATGCCCATGTCATACAGCTCTTTAAACATCTGAGCCGCGTCGAGAGATTCCATGCCGTTTCTCTTGTGTTGTCTTCCTTCATATAAGAAGGGCATGATGACATTGATTCTCTTGGCCTTTCCCGTAAGGGCGCCGATAACTCTCTTAAGATCCTGATAGTGATCGTCGGGAGATTTGTGATTTATGTAGTTATACATTTTATAAGTAATGCTGTAATTGCATACATCGGTAAGAATATAGACGTCGTTTCCGCGGACGCTTTCATTGATAGCAGCTTTTGCTTCGCCGCTTCCGAAACGGTCAAGACAGTATTTTATCTTGTAGCTGTCCTTGACATAGCCGTGAAATGCGGGATCGTTTTCAGGCATTTTGTAAAGATTGTGGCGAAACTCCGCGATATAATGATCTACGCTGTCACCCAGCTCTTTTGCTGAGTCCATAACAATTAAATTAAGCGGAGCTACCGGAATAGAGGTTTCCAGTTTAGAAAAATCTGGCATATTTGTTCCTTTCTTCGGAATATGAAGTTTATATTTTTATGAAGCATTTAACTTCCTATATTGTTTTATCATTATGATTACTGACAAGTCAAGGAATTTCATATATAATACATTATTGGGGTAATCCTGCAGAATATGAGGTTATTTTTTAAATGGTTTCAAAGAAAGGGCACCTTATCGGCAGAGTCGATGAGGGCAGTATTGCCGAAGAACTGAATATTGAGCCGGGTGACACACTGCTTAAGATAAACGATCAGGATATCCAGGATATATTTGATTACCAGTATCTTGTGCAGGATGAGCATTTGGAGGTTCTTATCAGAAAGAGCGATGGCGAGGAGTGGATCCTTGATATCGACAAAGAATTTGATGAGGATCTTGGAATAGAATTTGATAACGGGCTCATGGATAACTACAGATCTTGCAGCAATAAGTGTATCTTTTGCTTCATAGATCAGATGCCGAAGGGCATGCGCGATACTTTGTACTTCAAAGATGATGATTCCAGACTTTCTTTTTTGCAGGGTAATTATGTCACACTGACTAACATGTCCGATGCGGATATCGACAGAATCCTGAAGTATCATCTTTCGCCTATCAATGTTTCATTTCAGACGACCAATCCTGAACTCAGATGCAAAATGCTTGGAAACAGATTTGCCGGTGAGGCTCTCAAAAAGGTGGACAAACTGTGTGCGCCCGGAACGGGAATTGAGCTAAACGGCCAGATTGTTTTGTGCAAGGGCGTAAATGACGGAGCTGAGCTTGAGAGATCGATATCGGATCTTACCAAGTATATTCCGAATCTTCAGAGCGTATCGGTTGTACCCGTTGGCCTTTCCAAGTACAGAGACGGATTGTATCCGCTTGAGCCGTTTGAATATGAGGATGCGTGCGCTGTCATTGATATGATAGAAAAATGGCAGAAAAAAGTGTATGATGAGCACGGCATTCATTTCATACATGCAAGTGACGAGTGGTATTTCCTTGCGAAAAGAGATTTTCCCGAGGCTGAGCGCTATGACGGTTATATTCAGTATGAGAACGGTGTCGGAATGATGAGACTTCTTCTTGATGAGTTCGGAGAATCTCTGGAGGCGCTTACTAATAATTATGCAGATGAAATAGATTCTGTAAAAAGAGAAATCTCACTTGCGACCGGAAGACTTGTCTATCCGTGCATAAAGCAGATGGCTGAGAGAGCTATGGAAGTATGCAAGGGACTTAAGGTTCATACATATGAGATAGTCAATGAGTTCTTTGGTGAGAGGATAACCGTTTCGGGACTTCTTACCGGACAGGATATAATAAAGCAGCTTAAAGGCAGGGAACTTGGAACAATGTTGTATCTTCCCGAGAATCTGCTTAGAAGCGGCGAGGATTATCTTCTTGATGATGTTAAGATAGGAGATATCGAAAAAGAGCTTGATATCAATGTCGGAATATCAAAATGCGACGGGCATGAACTTGCCGCAGTGTTATTCGGTGTTCCGGTTGAGCATACATTTTTGAATTAAACATATAAAAAAGGAAAACACATGAGCAGAAAAAATATAGTAGCGGTGGTCGGAAGACCAAATGTCGGAAAATCAACACTCTTTAATGCTCTTGCGGGAAGCAGGATTGCTATTGTGCAGGATACTCCCGGTGTTACAAGAGACAGAATTTATCAGGACGTTGAGTGGCTTAATCACAGCTTCACTCTTATTGATACCGGTGGTATCGAGCCTGATTCAAAGGATATTATCCTTTCACAGATGAGAGAGCAGGCGCAGATTGCCATAGATACGGCAGATGTTATCTTATTTATGGTTGATGTAAAGCAGGGACTTACCGATTCTGATTCCAAAGTGGCTGATATGCTCAGAAGATCGGGAAAGCCTGTTGTTTTGTGTGTAAATAAGGTTGACAGTTATAGCAGGGATTCGCTCGATGTATACGAGTTCTACAACCTTGGAATAGGCGAGCCTTTCCCTATTTCTGCGGTTAATAAGCTCGGTATCGGCGATCTTCTTGAAGAAGTTGTAAGTCACTTCAGCAAGGATTCGACAAATGACGAGGAAGATGACACTACAAAGATTGCCATCATAGGTAAGCCAAATGTAGGTAAGTCATCTATAATCAATAAGCTTATCGGTGAGAACAGGCTCATTGTTTCCGACATTGCGGGAACTACGAGAGATGCCATCGATACCGATGTTAAATACAACGGTAAGAAGTACACGTTTATCGATACGGCCGGACTTAGAAGAAAGAGTAAGGTCAAGGACGAACTTGAGCATTACATGATACTCCGTACCGTCGGAGCTGTTGAGAGAGCTGATGTTGCCATCCTTGTTATCAATGCCGAGGACGGGGTTACGGATCAGGATGCCAAGATCGCGGGAATTGCGCATGAGAGCGGAAAGGCCGTAATAATAGCTGTTAATAAGTGGGATCTTATTGAAAAAGATAATCATTCCGTTAAGGAATTTACCAAGAACATCAGGAATACCCTGGCGTTTATGAACTATGCAGAGATTATCTTTATTTCTGCCCAGACAGGTCAGAGACTTGTAAAACTCTATGACATGATTGATATCGTAAGTGAAAATCATGCGCTCAGAGTTTCAACGGGTGTTCTTAACGAGATCATGACTCAGGCAGTTGTTATGCAGCAGCCACCGAGTGACAAGGGTAAGATATTAAAGCTTTATTACATTACTCAGGCTTCGGTGAAGCCGCCGACTTTCGTTATCTTCGTAAACGACAAGAAGCTCATGCATTTTAGTTATACGAGATATATAGAAAATCAGATCCGAGAAGCATTCGGATTTAAGGGTACACCCCTTAGATTTATAATAAGAGAGAGAAAAGAGGATAAGTAACATGGAAAGAGTAGTTTGTTTGATCATAGGATATGTATTTGGCCTGTTTCAGACAGCTGTATTGTACGGAAAAATGAAGGGCGTTGACATCAGAAGCGTTGGAAGTAAGAACGCCGGAACAACAAACACACTCAGAGTTATGGGAGCCAAGGCAGGACTTGTTGTTTTGTTTGGAGATATGTTCAAATGTATCTTTGCCATAATCGTTACTTATTTTATTTTTGGAAGAAGCAATCCGGATTACAGATATTTTTATATGATATATACAGCGGCAGGAGCCGTACTTGGACATGACTTCCCGTTCTTTTTAAAGTTTAAGGGCGGAAAAGGTATCGCATGCACAGCAGGATACATCATCTCAATGGGATGGAAGTTTGTCCTTGTCGGACTTATCGCATTTTTCGGACCTTTTAACATCACACATTTTGTGTCACTCAGCAGCCTTTGCCTGTATACATGCTTTTTTGCCCAGTATGTAATATTCGGACAGATGGGGCTTTTGGGAAACCTTCCGCAGAGTGCGCTCAATGAGATGTATGTGATCGTTGCGCTTCTTACAGCTCTTGCTTTTTATCAGCACAGAGCAAATATTAAAAAGCTTATTTCAGGAACAGAGAGAAAGACTTATATTTCAAAGAAAAATAAAGTCGACTGATCAGGAGGATTAATTTTTTGGGTATACAAGTAGGTGTAATTGGTGCGGGAAGCTGGGGTATTGCGCTTTCGTACGTGCTGGCGGGTAATGGACATGATGTCACCGTCTGGTCCAGAAGCAATTCGTCAGTTGAGAAACTCAAGCAATATCACGGAAACGAGGAGAAACTCCCCGGTGTAAAGCTTCCGGAATCGGTTAAATACACATCAAGCATGGAAGATGCCGTGAAGGATAAAGATATTATCGTTGTTGTTGTTCCTTCGGCTCATATGCGTGAAACAATTAGGCTTATGAAGCCTTTCATTAACGAGAGTGAAGAACATAGACAGATAATAGTTAATTGCAGCAAGGGAATCGAAGAAGACACACTTATGGTTATGTCCGATGTTATTCTTGATGAAATCCCCGGATGCAATGTATGCGTTCTTTCAGGCCCTTCTCATGCGGAAGAAGTTGGGAAGAGCATGCCTACGACACTTGTAGTCGGTGCTTTTGAAAAGGAGATTGCTAAATATATACAGAATATATTTATGAATAACTTCCTCAGAGTATATATCAGTCCCGATATGCTCGGTATCGAGATCGGCGCGGCTCTTAAGAACGTAGTTGCACTTGCTGCGGGTATTGCTGATGGTTACGGATGTGGCGATAACGCAAAGGCTGCACTTATTACAAGAGGAATTGCCGAGATTTCTAGACTTGGTATGGCGATGGGTGGTAAGTTTGAGACTTTTGCCGGACTTTCGGGAATCGGTGATCTTATCGTAACCTGTGCATCGATGCATTCACGTAACAGACGCGCCGGTATCCTTATCGGACAGGGCAAGTCATATCAGGAAGCCATGGATGAAGTAAACATGGTTGTTGAGGGGGTTTACAGTGCAAGAGCCGCACTTAAACTTGCCGAGAAGTATGAGGTTGAGATGCCTATCATTACTGCGGTAAATGATATATTATTTGAAGGCAAATCGCTTCAGGAAGCTGTTAACGATCTTATGCAAAGAGATAAGAAGACTGAGAACAGCATGCTTGATTGGTAATCGTATGTTACAGCGGTATGCTTGACATATAAGCGTTTTTTAATTAGAATCTGTAAATAGATTAAACATAAAAAGGCTATGATCGGAATAAGTAAGATTCGCAAGCTGACAACAGAGAATTGCCGGGTGGTGAGAGGCGTATGTTAAGGGCGATGATGAATACCTCCGTGAGCTGCGAGGCGGAAATTATAGTAGGCTTCGACGGGACTGACCGTTATATCGGAAGAGTATCGTTCGTAAATGATTTGCGGATCGTACTTGCTGAGGCGTGTAGTGTGAGCTACATGCGAATGAAGGTGGTAACACGATTATTTCGTCCTTCGCAATCATTGTTGGTTGCGGAGGATTTTTTGAGCAGAGCACTTGGCGATAAGTGAGATAAGAAATCTATGATTTCTGTAATCGAACTTAGTTCTGTCGAGGCATTTATGCCGAGACCAGAACCTCATTAGTACATATCCCAATAGCACTTCGCAATCGGAAAATACAGGAGGGAAAAATGAAGATTTATGAAGAATTACAGGCGAGAGGCCTCATCGCTCAGACTACTGACGAAGAAAAGATCAGAGATCTTGTAAATGAAGGAAAGGCAACTTTTTACATTGGCTTTGATTGTACGGCCGATTCACTTACAGCCGGTCACTTCATGGCACTTACTCTTATGAAGAGGCTTCAGATGGCCGGAAACAAGCCTATAGCTCTTATAGGAGGCGGTACAACAATGATCGGCGATCCTTCGGGAAGAACCGATATGCGTAAGATGCTTACAAGAGAAGATATCGATCACAATGCAGCCTGCTTCAAGAAACAGATGGAGAACTTCATTGAGTTTGGAGAAGGAAAGGCTATGATGGTCAACAACGCAGATTGGCTTCTTAACCTTAACTATGTTGAACTTCTTCGTGAAGTTGGTGCTTGCTTCTCAGTTAACAATATGCTCAGAGCCGAGTGCTACAAGCAGAGAATGGAAAAAGGTCTTTCATTCCTTGAGTTCAACTACATGATCATGCAGTCATACGACTTCTACTACATGTTCCAGAAGTACAACTGTAATCTTGAGTTCGGCGGAGACGATCAGTGGAGCAACATGCTTGGCGGAACAGAGCTTATCAGAAGAAAGCTCGGTGAAGATGCGCACGCTATGACAATTACTCTTCTTACAGACTCTCAGGGTAAGAAGATGGGTAAGACAGCAGGAAATGCCGTATGGCTCGATCCCAAGAAGACATCTCCTTACGATTTCTATCAGTACTGGAGAAATGTAGCAGATGCTGATGTAGATAAGTGCATAAAGATGCTTACATTTATTCCTATTGAAGAAATCCTTGAGATGGAAAAATGGGATCCTTCAAGAGTCAATGAGAAGAAGGAAATTCTTGCATTTGAGCTTACATCTCTTGTACACGGCAAGGAAGAAGCTCAGAAAGCTCAGGATGCAGCAAGAGCTCTTTTTGCAGGCGGCGGAAATATGGATAATGTTCCGGCTGTTGCACTTAAAGAAGAGGACTTCAGAGACGGTGTTGTTGATATCCTTCAGGTTCTTGTATCGGCAGGACTTTGCAATACAAGAAGCGAAGCAAGACGTGCAGTTGAGCAGGGCGGTGTAACTGTAGCGGATGCAAAGGTTACAGACGTAAAGACTACTTACAATAAGGACTTCTTTGCTGACGGAGTTATGGTAAAGAAAGGAAAGAAGTCATTTAAGAAAGTTACTGCATAATATAATTGAAGAGCTTGTGAAAAATAGGAAAAATATTTTTCATAGGCTCTTTATTCTTGTATCAAGTAAATTACTTAAAAATTATACGAAAGAGGTACATATGGAGCCTTTAGTCATAACAATATTAGCCATTGTGCTTATGCTGACGGGATGTGGAAAGATTGATGAAGAGAAGGCAAATGTATCTGATGGTGCGTCTGTTGCAGATATATCTGTTGCGAATATGTCTATTGCTGATGATGCCGGTACGGAAGCTTCAGATAATGAAAATGATGCATCCTCTTTTATCTCCCATGAGCGTTATCAGCAGGCAAAAGATGATAAAAGCGGAAATTATACAGCTTTTTTGAACAATGAAAAAAAGGCAAAAGTTGATTGTGATGATTATGTATTCGAGAGTGAAGAAAAAAAGGAATACGATTTTGAGGAGTTGAAAGAGCTTGCATCAGATAGCACCAGTCTTCGTGAGAATCCATGTGATTCTGACTATAGATATATAGACTGTGGGTGTGACGGCGAAAAAGAATTGTTGATATGGGTAAGCAAAAGTGAGTATGGTTTTGGTTTTGTTTTAAAAGATGAAGGTGGCGAACTTTATATTCGATATGTTTCTGAATCCGGTGAGAAATTCTATGAAGGAATATGTGAAGACGGTTATGTCAGTGGCTTTGGAAAAGCCGGAGCATCTCTTGCCATATATGATTATGGCTATCTTGATAAAGATGCGAGATATCATTTTTTTTATACTTGTCAATATTATCTGGCGCTTGATTTGGGAATGGCAGGCATAGAGGATGAGGATGTGCTCAATAATAATCAACTTCTTGTTTATAGTTTTGGTATGTATGGTGATGCTAAGAGTGAAGACTCTATGTGTACAGATGAGGGCTTCGTTGATACATGGATAAAAAAATCGTTTATTGATGACGGTTATAAGTTCTATTCAAAAAAAGAACTCAAAGAACGTATGCTAAAAAGAGCTGATGAGATTGGTCTCAGTAAGCTAGATATAGATGAATGGAAAGAAGATATCAGCAGGGAGTTTGATGATGAAGAAAAATAAGTTGAAATAATATGTATAATTATTAATTAAAATGTATAAAAGCGTTAATTATGGGCTGTTGCGCAAACATTGCGCAACAGCCCATGTTTTTGCGTAAATATATTTATAATTTATACAATTTATTGTTGATTTAGGGTGAATGGTATGATAATATGTTATTACTTTGTTGTTAAATAATTAAAATTATTGTAATAATAGAAATGAAGAAAGAGAGATTATATGTTATTGAAAGGGAGGAGTTTTTAAATGGCAAAGACAAGAGAGTGGTTATTTAATACGTCTACCGGTATGCCGGTCAGAGTTACGTTAAATAAAAACAAACTGGTGTCTGTTAACGGAAGTCCTGAGACAAAGGTGATGGCACTTAAATCACCTGAGAGCAATTTTGCTGAGAGAGTATTTGATATTCCTTTAGGCAATGGGGAAATTGCAAAACTATGCGTCAGAAATAAGCAGGTACTTGTATATAACGGAAGAAATGTAGAAACAGGTGAAGAGTACAAAACTATTCAGCTGCCGAAGTGGGTTTATGTCTTTGTGGTTTTATATATTGTAAATTTCTTTGTGCTTCTCGGAGGTGCACTTGGAGGTGCTACTTCAGCAATCGGAGCATATGCATCAGCAAATATTTCTGCTGATGAGAAGAGAAACACATTAACCAAAGTATTGTTCTGTGTATTGCTTTACCTTGGTATATCTATTGTATCTTTTCTTTTGGCTTATGCAGCGGGCAAAGCTTTTCAGCTCTAAAATAAATTGATAACTTACGAAAATAGGACGTTGCTCTAAGGTTATTAGTGCAATGTCCTATTTTAATTTAATTGCGATTAATAATTTACCGCATCGATATTGACAAACCGATGCGGTAGTTTTATATTAAACATATGAACAGTTATTCATATGTTTAAATGAAAGGAAAAGCGAATGGCTATAAATGATGTAGAACACTGCGAAGTACATAATGTTCACAGAGAGCTTGTAGACAGAATCGGGAAAGAAATGCCTCCGGAGGATGAACTCTATGATCTGGCTGAACTCTTTAAAGTATTTGGAGATTCGACCAGAATCAAGATTTTGTTTGCTTTGTTTGAATCTGAAATGTGCGTATGTGATATAGCTGAGACACTCAACATGACTCAGTCGGCGATATCGCATCAGCTGAAGATTTTGAAGCAGAGTAAGCTTGTAGGAAACAGGCGCGAAGGTAAGTCAATCATTTATTATCTGGCTGACGATCATGTGAGAACGATTATTGCTCAGGGAATGAGCCATATAAATGAGTAATCGGGAACTGTAATTTGGCATGCGTATGCATACATAAATTTATAAAATTCATCCCAAGAGGAGAAAGGATATTTATTATGAAGAAGACATTTAAGTGTGAAGTTGATTGCGCAAACTGTGCTGCAAAGATGGAGGAAGCTGTTAAGAAAATCGAAGGCGTTGTAAATGCCAGAGTTAATTTTATGACTCAGAAGTTTGTTCTTGAAGCAGCAGATGATGTATTTGATGATGTTTTTGACAAGGCTGTTAAGGCATGCAAGAAGGTTGAGCCCGATTGTGAGATAGAGGGCGCTTAATTAAGAAAGAAGAGATGTCACTATGACTAAGAAGCAAAAGAAAACAAGAAACAGAATACTTATTGTACTTGGAATATTTACGGTATTACTTATTCTTGAAAAGACAGGCTTGCTTAAAAATGTTCCGCTTATCGTGAAATTCCTCATATTCCTCGTTCCGTATGTGATGATCGGCTACGACGTAATTAAAAAGGCGGCAGTAAATATCAGTCACGGACAGGTTTTTGATGAGAACTTCCTTATGATGATCGCTACATTTGGTGCTTTTGGTATCGGAGAGTATCCCGAAGCGGTTGCGGTAATGCTCTTTTACCAGATCGGAGAACTGTTCCAGAGCTATGCTGTTGGAAAGTCGCGCCAGTCCATCACTGAGATGATGAGCATTGCACCTGAGATTGCCAATATTGTCGGCGAGAACGGTGAAGTGAATGAAGTTGACCCTTCTGAAGTAAAGATTGGTGACACATTACTTGTAAGAGCCGGTGAGAAGATTCCTGTAGACGGTGTTGTTATCGAGGGTGAGTCCTTTATTGATACGGCAGCGCTTACAGGCGAATCTGTTCCGAGACGAGTTGTAAAAGACTCTGATGTTATTAGCGGATGCGTAAACGGCGAAGGAATTCTTAAGATCAGAGCCGTTAAAGCATATGAAGATTCAACTGTTTCAAGGATTTTGGAGCTTGTTGAGAATGCGAGCGATAAGAAGTCCCGTATGGAGAACTTCATTACGAGATTTGCAAGATATTACACTCCCGTGGTTACAATAGGAGCACTCCTTCTTGCGATCATACCGCCGATTCTCGGACAGCTGGCTTTATCTGACAGTATAAAAAGAGCTTGTATCTTTCTTATTGTTTCTTGTCCATGTGCGCTTGTAATATCTGTTCCGCTTGGATTCTTTGGTGGAATCGGAGCTTCTTCAAAGATCGGTGTTTTGGTTAAGGGAAGTAATTTCCTTGAAGCTGCGTCGGGTATAAAGACGGTCGTTTTTGACAAAACGGGAACACTTACCAAGGGCGAGTTCAAAGTTACAGATGTTGTATCTTCGAACGGGGCAAAGATTTCGAGAGATGAACTTCTTGAGATGGCGGCTACAGGTGAAGCATTCTCAAATCATCCGATCGCAAGGTCTGTATTTACTGCTTATCTTAATGAGTCGGGCAAAAAAGACATAGACAGAAGCAGCATAAGCGAAGCTGATACAAAGGAAATCTCAGGAAGAGGAATAGAGACTCTTTATAATGGAAAAAAGCTTCTTCTTGGCAATTCAAAGCTTATGAACGAAAATGCCATAAGTTCTTTTGCGGAAGCTGACTCTGTATCCGGAACAATTGTCTATGTAGGATATGACGGAGAATACAAGGGATATGTTGTTATCTCTGATGTTATAAAGGATACAGCCAAAGCTGCGATTGCAGGCATCAAGAAGGTTGGCGTTGCAAAGACAGTCATGCTTACGGGTGACAGGAAAGATGTTGCCGAAGATGTCGGAAGGAAGCTTGGTATAGATGAAGTTATTTCACAGCTTCTGCCTGCAGATAAGGTGGAATGGGTTGAAAAAATGCTTTCATCAGAGGATAATGGTAGTAAGCTTGCGTTTGTTGGCGATGGAATTAACGACGCTCCGGTCCTTATGAGAGCGGATGTCGGAATAGCCATGGGTTCACTTGGAAGTGATGCGGCCATTGAGGCTGCGGATATTGTTATCATGGATGATGATATCAACAAGATACCTTCGGTTATTGCTATTGCCCGCAAGACTATCAGGATCGTGAAAGAAAATATTGTATTTGCGCTTTCCGTAAAGGTCATCATTTTGATCTTGGGAGCACTGGGACTTACAACGATGTGGCTTGCGGTGTTCGGAGATGTCGGAGTGGCCGTAATAGCTATTCTGAATTCCATGAGAGCGCTTAAGACAGATAAGATATAATATTTTTTTATCATAAAAAAGATCCGGGCTCTGACGGAGGAAACAGAATAATGGCAAAAGCAGGACTTGACATAGGAGAGCTTCTTTTAAAGATTGCTACCGGCGAAACCGGCGAGATCAGCAAGGTTGATTATGTTGCACAAAAACCGAAATTCAGCACCATCAGTGCAAATGATGAACAAAAGCTAAAAAGATGTTCGCCTGAATCGCAGGGTGTCAGTTCTGCTTTTTTTACGTCTTTATTAAGGGAACTTGCCGAGAACAAAGAATGTAAGATGCACAAATTCATGGCTCTAAGAAACGGAAATGTTATCTGTGAGTGTGGATTTGAGCCGTATTCCATTGATTATTGGCATGTTTCTTATTCTATGTGTAAGAGTATTGTCGCTATGGCAATAGGCATACTCATAAACGACGGGAAACTCACTATTGTAGATAAGATCGATGATATCTTCAGTGAGCAGATAGGTCTTCTTAAATTCCACAGAAAGACAATAACGGTAAAAAATCTTCTCGATATGACAAGCGGCTCCGAATTCAACGAAGCAGGTGCCATAAGCGGAAATGACTGGGTATCGGCGTTTCTTGAAGCGGGAACCAAATTTGAACCGGGTTCGCAGTTTGAATATAACAGCATGAATACTTATATGCTGTCGGCTATCGTGACACAGATAACGGGCAAGTCTTTGTTTGAATTTTGCAAAGAACGTATTTTTGATCCGATGGGGATAAAAAGAGTGTTCTGGGAGAGTTGCCCAAAGAAGATAACAAAAGGCGGCTGGGGGCTCTTTATCCGTACGGAGGATATGGCAAAGCTCGGACAGCTTTATCTTAACAAGGGAAAGTGGAACGGTATTCAGATTGTCCCTGAGAAATGGGTGGAAGAGTCTATCACTCCGCAGATTCTTACGGGACGTGAAGACAGCACGCACTATGGTTATCAGTTATGGATTAACGGGGACAGGCAGGATTCTTATGCGTTTAACGGAATGCTCGGTCAGAATGTTTTTATCTATCCGGATATTAATATGGTTGTGGTTACGAATGCCGGAAACAGCGATATTTTCCAGACGTCATTGATGGCAGTTAAGATTCGAGAGGCTATTAAGAACCTTGAGATAGGAAATAAGCCTTTGGATGAGAATTTCTCGGCGTATTCAGAGCTTATGGCACTATGCAAATCGATTAGTGGAGAAACTGTCAGTTACCCTGCGATTGTCAGCGGAGGATGGAAAAACAGGGCGATTAAAGAATCTGTCGGAAGTACAAGAGGAAGGACGGCCGCTTATAAGAGCAGGAGAGGCGACTTTAAGAAATCCCTTAATTATTTCAATATGAGAAATGAAAGCCTTCTCGCTGCGAAATGGCTTCGCAAGATCGACGGAAAGATCTATGATATTGAAAATAATAATATAGGCGTATTTCCTATTATGATGCAGGTTGTGCACAATAACTTTACCGACGGCATCAAGAAAATCGGATTCAGGATTGATGACAACGGATTCTTTTTCATAGATATCTATGAAGGGGATGCTCTTTATGCGCTTAAATGCGGCTTTGGCGGTAAGAGATATGTCACAAATATCAACATGCACGGTGAGATGTATCAGGTAAGTCTCGAGTCGTATTGCAAGACTGACGAATACAACAGATTTGTGCTTAGAAATGAGATTGTGTTCCTTGAGGAAGCCTGCAGCAGAACAATAAATATCTATTTTGACGACGATGCTTCCGACAGAGCGGACAGGAAAGGTACATTTATTTATCCGTCGGTTCCAAGCGGTATTGAGGTTAGATTCTTTGAAACACCGGGCGGTGAAATGCTGATTGATGCGATGAAGAATGTTTCTCCCGAAGGTCTTGGAGGACTTCAGGGTATTATCTTTGGAAAGATCATAAAAGGCGGTGTCAAAGGGCTTTTTGAGGATGCGATAAAGAATATGCTCGAACCGAAAGTTCGTGGAGTATTGTCGCAGTGGTAATTATGATAGAATGTCTAAGGAAACACTGATTGATTTTAATATTATTTAAAGTGTTTTTTGGAAAACAATGTAATTTCAGATGAGAGAGGTGGCAAAATGGCTGATAAATTATATGAAAAACTTACAGGCTGCGTTGATGCGGTTAGAAGTAAGACTGATTTCGTTCCCGATGTAGCATTGGTTCTTGGTTCGGGACTTGGAAATTATGCGGAGAATATTAAAGTCTGCGCTGAGATTGAATATAAGGATATACCGGGATTTCCTGTTTCTACTGTTCCCGGACATGCAGGTAAATTCATATTCGGATATGTGGGCGATACTAAAGTTGTCTGCATGAAGGGAAGAGTTCATTTTTACGAAGGATATGATATCAGCGATGTCGTTCTTCCTGTTAGACTTATGGGAATGCTGGGCGCTAAGATTCTCTTTTTGACAAATGCTTCCGGAGGACTTGGAAAGGGCTTTGCGGCAGGCGACCTTATGCTTATAACGGACCACATTTCATGCTTTGCACCCAATCCTCTTATCGGCGCGAATATCGATGAACTCGGACCCAGATTCCCCGATATGAGTGAGGTATACAAAAAAGATCTTCAGGATATCATTAAGGAAACTGCGAAGGAAAACGGTATCGAGCTTAAAGAGGGCGTTTATTGTCAGCTTACGGGACCTTCGTTTGAGTCACCCGCTGAGATTCAGATGCTTGCAAAGCTGGGTGTTTCTGCAGTCGGAATGAGTACAGTAAATGAAGCAATCGCTGCAAATCACATGGGACTTAAAATCTGCGGAGTTTCATGTATCTGTAACCTTGCATCGGGACTTTCGGAGAATCCTTTGTCTCACGAGGAAGTGCAGGAAGCTGCAGATAAAGCGGCTCCGTTATTTACAAAGCTTGTGACGGAATCAATCAAAAAATTCAGCAAAGGATGATGACAGTATATGGATAATTCGGGACTTGTATATATTTTGGGATTTCTTTTTGCATTTATTATCATTGCTTACGTTTTGGGCGTGAGGGATGCTGCGCTTGCAAAGAAGAATCTTATTTATAAACTAAAGAAAAATTGGGGCGATTCGCCAAAGAGAAAATATAAGGAAGATGACTTTGATCATATTACCGGTTACTACGATAACCATAGAGAGGGATTTCAGGTAGACGACACGACCTGGAATGACCTTAATATGGACGGCGTATTTACAAGAATGAACTATTGCCTCAGCGCTTCTGGTGAAGAGTATCTTTATTATATGCTCAGAACGCCCAAGCAGACTGATGATTTTGAAAATGAGGAGAAAAAGATAAAGTTCTTTTCCGAAAATGATGAGGCAAGGCTTAAGTATCAGCAGATCTTTGCCAGAATCGGAAGAGGCAACAGATATTCAATCTATGATTACCTCAAAGTTCTCAATGATGTAGGGAATTTCAGCAATACAAAGCACTATCTGATGATAGCTCTTATTGCTTTGACGATCGTTATTACATGCATTAAGTTTGAGCTCGGAGCATTTCTTTTTCTTGCTGCCGTAGTAGCAAATGTGATCATGTATTTTAATATCAAAGGGAAGATTGATCCGTATCTTTCAACATATGCATATATTCTTAAGGCGCTTGCTTCGGCAAAGCTTTTTAAAGGTGCAGGTTATCCTGAACTTAGTGATGACATTGAACTTTTGAATAAATCTTATGACAGTCTTAAAGGATTTTCCAATGGGGCAAATGTTCTTATGAAGCAGGCAGGAGGCGGAAGTCCGGCTGACATAATCATGGATTATGTTCGAATGATCACGCATATCGATCTTATCAAGTTTAATAAGATGTACCGTCAGCTCATGGAAAAGAAAGATGATCTTGATGTGATAATCACAGTGATAGGAAGAATGGATGCGTATATTTCGATTGCTTGTTACAGAGAGTCTGTAAAGGGACAATATTGCACTCCGACTTTTGCAAACGGCGAGATGAACTTTGAGAACGTGATGCATCCTCTTATCGAGAATGCGGTTTCTAACAGTATCGATACTAAGAAAGGAGTTCTTTTGACCGGATCGAATGCTTCGGGTAAATCGACATTCCTTAAGACCATCGGTATCAACGTTTTACTTGCACAGTCTGTGCATACAGTTCTTGCAAAGAGTTACAAAGCACCTCTTCTCAGAATTTATTCTTCAATGGCGCTTAAGGATGATATCTATGAGGGTGACAGTTATTATATTGTCGAGATCAAGTCCATGAAGAGAATAATTGATGCGGCGAAGGAAGAGGGAAATCCTGTTCTTTGCTTCGTTGATGAGGTACTTCGCGGAACAAACACGGTTGAGAGAATCGCTGCGTCGACAGAGATACTTAAGTTCCTTACAGATTCCGGAGTTAATTGTTTTGCCGCTACGCATGACATCGAGCTCACTCAGCTTCTTAAGGATAAGTACGACCTCTATCACTTTGAGGGAAATGTCTCTGACAACGATGTACATTTTGATTATATGCTTAAAAAAGGTCCTGCGACGAACAGGAATGCGATCAAGCTTTTGAGCGTTCTTGGATATGACAGCAGTCTTGTAGACAACGCGCAGAATCTTGCGGAGAAATTTTTGAATACGGGAGTTTGGGAATAAATATGAAAGTTGAAATATATTCAGACGGTGCTGCAAGAGGAAATCCGGACGGACCCGGAGGATACGGCACTGTGCTTAGATATGTCGATTCAAAGGGCGAGGTTCATGAAAAAGAACTGAGCGCCGGCTATGATAAGACGACTAACAACCGAATGGAGCTTATGGGCGCAATAGTCGGTCTTGAGTGCCTTAACAGACCATGCGAAGTTGAGATGTTTTCCGATTCGCAATATGTTATCAAGGCATTTAACGACAAGTGGATAGACGGATGGATAAAAAGAGGCTGGAAGACAGCGGGAAAGCAGCCTGTAAAAAATGTAGAGCTCTGGAAAAGACTTCTTGAGGCAACAAAGGGACATGCGATAAAGTGGAACTGGGTCAAGGGCCATGCGGGACATCCTGAGAATGAGAGGTGCGACGAGCTTGCGACAACTGCTGCCGATGACGATCCGTCCACACTACTTCACGATGACGGCGGTGACCTTCGATGATATATTATATTGCCGATTGCCATTTTTTTCATAACGCACTTAATGAGAAGATGGATAAGCGTGGCTTTTCAAGCTGCGAAGAGATGAATGAGTACATGATAAAAAAGTGGAATGACAAGGTTACGCGCGCCGATACCGTTGTTATTCTTGGAGATTTATCTTTTGGCACGGTTGAAGAGACCAATGAACTTATTCACAGGCTGAAAGGAAAGCTCTGTCTTATAACAGGGAATCATGATAAATATGTCAAATCTTTAAATTTTGATAAGGACAGATTTGAGTGGATCGACAATTACAGAGTGATCACGGATTCCCAGAAGAAGGTTGTCTGTTGCCATTATCCGATGCCTTTCTATGACGGGCAGTACAGGCTGAAACACAGCGGAGAACCTAAGACTTATATGTTATACGGGCATGTGCATGAAACAAGAGATGAAGTCCTCATGAAGAAGATAATTGAGATGATAGGATCGACGCCTTATGTGCCGATTGCTGCGGAGCATGAGAAAACCATTCCATGTAATATGATAAACTGTTTCTGCATGAGATCTGATTATGAACCGCTGACGTTGGCAGAGTGGATCAAATTGTCGGGTAGTCTTGGCGGGATTTAAAGAAAAAGAAAAGGCATATCACCTTAGAGCTTACTAAAGTGATATGCCTGTATTTATGTGTGTAACGCTTTATTATTTGCCGAATACTGCTTCGTAATCTTTTACGAATTTCTCAATTCCCTGATCTGTGAGAGGGTGATGAGTCATCTGCTCGATTACCTTGTAAGGAACAGTAGCGATGTCTGCACCTGCAAGTGCGCAGTCGGTAACGTGCATAGGATGACGTACGCTTGCTGCGATAATCTCTGTTTCAATTCCGTGGATATTGAAGATCTCGGCAACTTCAGAGATAAGATCTGTTCCGCGAACACTGATGTCATCAAGTCTTCCGAGGAAAGGGCTTACAAATGCAGCGCCTGCTCTTGCTGCAAGAAGAGCCTGGTTAGCTGTGAAGATAAGAGTCACATTGACTTTGATGCCTTCGGCTGCAAGTGTGTGGCAAGCCTTAAGACCTTCAACGGTCATGGGGATCTTAACAACCATGTTCTTGTGTATTTTAGCAATCTCGCGACCTTCCTTGATCATACCTTCTGCATCAGTTGTTGTAGCCTTAACTTCGCCACTGATAGGTCCGTCAACGATAGATGCGATCTCAGCAACTACCTGTGTGAAATCACGTCCTTCTTTTGCGATAAGAGAAGGGTTTGTTGTAACTCCGCAAATTACGCCCATGTCGTTGGCTTTTCTGATCTCATCGACATTGGCTGTGTCCAAAAAGAATTTCATTTTTGCATATACTCCTTGTCTGTAACCTTATTGATAGTTATGGATAATCCCAAAGGATCTCCAAATAAAAATGATACCACTAGGATAGCACTATATTATTTTTTTTCAATATGAATTTCTTGTATATTTTACTTTGACTTTTTTGTACTATTTGATTGCCTTTAGCGATTGAAAGTGTTAAAGTGAAGAAAGATTATTTACTTTAAGGAGAGAAGGTATGATTATTAAAGTGTTAATGTTACTTGTGTTCTTTTCTGTAATGATCTACATCGGTCTGATGTGCAGGAAGAACTCGACTGACGTAAGCGGTTTTGTACTTGGTGGAAGAGCAGTAGGCCCATGGGTTACAGCCTTTGCTTATGGAACATCCTATTTTTCCGCGGTTATTTTTGTGGGGTATGCGGGACAGTTTGGATGGAAATACGGTATAGCCGCAACTTGGGTTGGAATCGGCAATGCACTCATAGGTTCACTTCTTGCATGGGCTATCCTCGGAAGAAGGACAAGGATCATGAGTCAACATCTTGATTCAGCCACGATGCCGCAGTTCTTTGCTGCAAGATTCGGAGGAAGATCTCTTAAGATAGCAGCCTCCGTTATCACGTTTATTTTCCTTATTCCTTATACAGCTTCATTGTATAACGGACTCTCAAGACTATTTGGTATGGCTTTTAACATCGATTATTCAATCTGCGTTATTGTTATGGCCGTACTTACAGGTATTTACGTAATCGCGGGCGGTTACATGGCAACTGCGATAAATGACTTTATTCAGGGAATAATCATGCTTATCGGTATCTGCGCGGTTGTTCTTTCTGTTCTTAATTCGCAGGGCGGTTTCCTTGCAGCTCTTGACGGACTTGCAAGAATCTCAGATGAGAGCGTATCGACAACACCGGGCGTGTTCGCTTCATTCTTTGGACCTGATCCGCTTAATCTTCTCGGAGTTGTTATCCTTACATCGCTCGGAACTTGGGGGCTTCCTCAGATGGTTCAGAAGTTTTATGCGATAAAGAGTGAGAAGTCAATCTCAAAAGGTACCATTGTTTCTACATTCTTTGCGTTTATTGTTGCCGGCGGATGTTACTTCCTCGGCGGTTTCGGAAGACTCTTTTCCGATAAGATAGATATTGCGGCGGATGGCTTTGACAGTATCGTTCCTACGATGCTTTCGGGACTTCCGGATTTCCTTATTGCTGTGGTTGTTGTTCTTGTTCTTTCAGCTTCAATGTCCACACTTTCATCACTTGTTCTTACAAGTAGTTCGACTCTTACGCTTGACCTCTTGAAGGGCCATGTTATCAAGAATATGGATGAAAAGAAGCAGCTTCTTATCATGAGAATTCTTATCGTCGTATTTGTCGGCATCTCTGTTGTTATTGCGATTGTTCAGTACAAGCAGAATGTGACATTTATCGCGCAGCTCATGGGTGTTTCGTGGGGAGCGCTTGCGGGAGCATTCCTTGCGCCTTTCTTTTACGGATTGTATTTTAAGTTCATTACAAAAGCTGCTGTATGGGTGAATTTCATATTTTCTACAGTAGTTATGCTTGCAAATATGTTTGTAAGACCGAAGTTCCCTCAGCTTCTTCAGTCGCCCATAAATGCAGGAGCATTCTGCATGATCGCAGGTCTTATCATTGTCCCTTTGATATCTCTTTTCACCAAGAGGCCTCCGAAGGACCTTGTGGACAGCGCGTTTGCATGCTATAACAAGGAAGTACTTGTTCATCAGAGCACATCACTTTCTGATGATTCAGAGTAAATATTTTGGTTAAAGAGGTTGTTTATGGCAGAACATGTTTTAAAGAATGATCATATTGCGATCAAGGTATCAGAGCACGGTGCTGAGCTTAAGTCGCTTATAGGAGCTAAATCGGGAAAAGAATACATGTGGCAGGCAGATACTAGGTTTTGGGGAAGGACTGCACCTGTTCTTTTTCCTATTGTAGGTTCGGTTTGGAACGGTGAGTATAAGTATGAAGGCGTTTCTTATAAGCTTTCACAGCACGGATTTGCAAGGGATATGGAGTTTTCTCTTATAAAAGAAGCTGAGGATGAACTTGTATTTGAGCTTAAAGACAATGAGGAGTCGCTTAAGAAATTTCCTTTTAAATTCTCTTTGAAGATCGGATATAAGATTGTTGGAAGCAAGGTTACAGTATCTTATACGGTTTCCAATCCGGATGACAAAGAGATGTATTTTTCAATCGGTGCGCATCCTGCGTTTAACTGCGATCTTAATAAGGATAAGCTCCTGTTTGAAAAAGACGGATCTCCTGTTGCGGGAACTCTTAGATCAAATGTTATTGATATGTCCTGCGGTTGTCTTTCCGATAAGCAGATTGATGTAGAAACTTTGGAAGGAATTGTAAATTTAAGTCCCGAGCTCTTTGACGGTGACGCACTTATATTTGAGGGAAGGCAGGCTGACGCGGTTACACTTGTAAGTGCGAATGACGGAGATAAACTTCGTGTTACTTGTGATGTTCCGCTGTTTGGAGTATGGTCACCTGTTAAAAAGAATGCGCCTTTTGTCTGCATCGAGCCTTGGAACGGAAGGTGCGACAGAGTAGGCTTTGAAGGTGGCATTGAAGATAGAGAGTACGGCAATAAATTAGCGGCGGGAGAGAGCTTTGATACTTCATTTGAGATTGAGATCTTGTAATGAAGTGACAGAGCAGATTATTTTATGATAATTGATTTTCATACACATATATTTCCTGATTCAATCGCTGCAAGGGCGGTTGACAGCCTCAGCAAAGAGGCGCATATCGTTCCGCATACTGACGGTACGGTTTCAGGTCTTTTGGATTCAATGGATAAGGGCGGCATAGATATGTCCGTCCTTTTGCCTGTTGCAACGGCGTCTTCTCAGGTGGAGAGTATCAATGACAAGGCTCTTAGAAATAATGAGAAGTACGGTGACAGGTTATGTTCTTTTGGATGTATTCATCCTGAATATTCACGTTTCAAAGAGGAGCTTAGAAGGCTCAAAAATAACGGCATCAAGGGAATCAAGATTCATCCCGTTTATCAGAACGAGGATATTGATTCAAAGACTTTTCTTGATATCATCTATGCGGCTTGCGAGAATGACCTTATCGTCATTACCCACGCAGGGCTTGATATCGGTTTTCCGGGCGTTGTCAGATGTTCACCTAAGATGTGTAGAAATGTAATTAACGCGATCGGTGAGTTTAAGTTTGTTCTCGCACACATGGGCGGATGGAGGAACTGGGATGAGGTTCCTTTGTATCTTGAGGATACGACGGCTTTTCTGGATACATCTTTTTCCTCCGGGAGAATTCAAGCGCTTTCTGATGGATATTGGGATGATAAGAATACAGGAATGCTTGATGCAGATGGATTTATGAAGCTTGTAAAGGCTTTTGGTAGTGACAGGCTTTTGTTCGGAAGTGATTCACCTTGGTCCGATCAGAAAGAGGCGGCTGAGTTCATCAAGGGATTACCGATTGATGAGAATGATGCTACCAAGATTCTTGGCGGAAACGCATGTAAGCTACTCGGGAGGTGAAATATGATAATAAGAGATGCACAGAATAAAGATATTCCGCAGCTTCTTGAGCTGTTATCTGAGGTGCTTGAGATTCATGCAAAGATAAAGCCGGATTACTTTGTATCCGGTTATACGAAGTATAGTGAAGCTGAGCTTGAGGCTATCCTTAAAGCTGAGGATGTGAAAGTATATGTTGCGGATGATGGCGGTAAAGTCCTTGGTTATGCGTTTTGCATGCTGCAGGAGACTTTGCATAAGCCTTTTGTTGTTTCTTTTAAATATATGTATATCGACGATCTTTGCGTTGATTCTGCGTGCAGAGGTAAAGGCATTGGCAAGAAGCTTTTTGCGCATGTCTGCAAGGAAGCAAAGGCACTTGGCTGCAGGGATATTACCCTTAACGTCTGGGAAGGCAATGACAGCGCCAGAGCTTTCTATGAGAGTCTTGGAATGAAGGTGCAGAAGACTACTATGGAAATTACGCTTTGACTTTTGACCAGAAATGATCCTATTCAAAAGAGAAACGGAATAAAGCTAGGAGAAGTTTTCTTTGCACATCTTTATGATCACTATATTCTAAAGTATTACAACTATTTTCCTAAGCCATAGGAAGAGGAGGGCCAAGACCATGAAGTTTGAAACAGTGTTATCTAAGGTAAGAAAACTGGCTGAGAAGGCTGATGTCAGCAATGTGGATTTTCTTGCGGTGCAGGTCAATCTTACAGATACTGAACCTAACGTATTTTATGTTGAGGTCAAGGATCACAAGATCAACGTGGAGCCCTATGACTATCACGACAGAAACTGCGCAATTACTATCAAGTCTGATGATTTTAACAAGCTGATCTTCGGCAAACTTGATCCTGTTGCAGCATTTACAATTGGCAAGCTTAAGGTTGATGGTGATGTTGGAAAGGCTTTGGAATTTTCAAAGCTGCTTAAGAAACCAGGGTATAATGATGTGTAATAGCGCCTCTGACTTTTTGTGAAGTTAGGGGCTTGATTTTTAAGTTGAAATAAATGCAATAAAGATTGCATACAATTTAATATTACAAAACAGAGAACAAGATAGATGAGTAAAGAAACGGAGGAAGCAGAATATGAACGGGACACTGAAAGTTTTGGAAACAAGGAGAAGCTGTAGAAATTTTAATCCGGATATTCCAACATATATTTATGATGGATCTCTTGTAATGGGAAATCTTATGAATGCCGCAGAGAGTCTCGGTGTTGCCAGCATCTGGATCCACAGAGCAAAAGAAGAGTTTGATTCTGAGTTTGGAAAAGACCTCCTTAAGAAATTAGGAGTTGAAGGCAACTTCGAAGGAATCGGTCATTGTGCACTTGGCTATGCTGCTGAGCCTGCTAAGGATGCTGCTCCCAGAAAAGAAAACTATGTTTACTACGTAGAATAATAGAATAAAAAAACGGATGCGTCCTGTCAAATATAGGAAAGCATCCGGTTTTTTGTTTATTAAAGTGAGAATTTGGAAACGAACTCCTGCAGGTCTTGTGCATTGCTGGCAAGTTTATCGGAAGCTTCTGCAACTTCATGCGAAGAAGCGGTTTGTTCCTGTGAAGCGGCGGAAACGTTCTGGGTTTCATCTGCAACGCTGGCGCTCATATCCTCTATCTTGCTGATGTTACTTGCAATGGTGTCGGTGCCTTCAGAAAGCTGGTTGACAATTTCACTCATTCTTTCTGATTGCTCGGAGATTGAGTATACCATATCTACGATATTGTTGAAGGTATTTCCTGCGTCGTTGACGGTTTCTGTTCCGGATACAACGTCCTGAGCACCCTGACGCATTGAAGAAACAGCTTCGTCGGAGTTGTGCATTATTTCATCAATCAGTTCCGTGATCTTTGAAGCAGCTTCATTGGACTGGTCGGCAAGCTTGCTGATCTCGCTGGCAACAACCGCGAAACCTTTACCCATTTCTCCGGCTCTTGCAGCTTCTATGCTGGCATTGAGGGAAAGAAGATTGGTCTGGCTTGCTATTTCTGCTATGGTATCAACAAAAGTGTCGATATTCTTGAGCTGATCGCCTAAGGCTTCTACTACAGAGGCAGTGCTTTCCACGGAATTTTTGATTGAACTCATCATATTTGTAGCATTGGTCATGTCAGAAGCACCCTTGGTAGCAGCTTCATTAGTGGTTTTTATCATTTCAGTGGTCTTGTTGATCGCATCCTGGAATTCCTGCATGTTATTTACAAATGCCTGTGTTTCGTTACTTGCTTCCGCTACAGAGGTTATCTGTCCGGAACATGACTCGGCAACTGAAGTGCAGGAGGTAGCAACCATTTCACTGGCTTTCGCGGATTGCGAAGCGCTTGATGAAAGCTCTTCAGATGCTGATGCTACGTAAGATGTTGTGTCAGAGATTTTTAGCATAAGTTCTCTTATGTTGTTGTGCATAAGGTCAAGTGCCTTTGCAATCTGTCCGATTTCATTGTTCTCTCTGGCAGGAAGCGCTCGGACGCTATTCATTTCTTTATTATCAGAAAAATCATTATTGGACATTCTGACCATCTGGCTTGTAGCAAGTTTAATGGGAGTGGTAATTCTTTTTCCCATATAAGCAGCGATGGCAATTCCGATGAGCAAAAGAATTATCATGGTAATAATGCTGTTTCTGATGGTGGCTGCAAGTGCTTTGCCGGATTCCGTTGTATATTCGCTCTTAAGCGTATCGATATAATCAACCCATACGCCGGTGCCCATAACCCAGTCAAAAGGCTCGAAATATGCTGTATAGTTGATCTTGGGAAGAGGCTCGGTTTCATTGGGCTTAGCAAACATAAGATTTGTGTAACCGCCTCCGGACTGCATACCATTTTTTATCATTTCCTGGATAAAGTACGTCCCGTTAGGGTCAACGCTGTCCCATCTTGACTGTCCTTCAGTATCTCGGCCTAAAAGAACCACGTTAATGCCTTCAGAAGTATCAACCCAAAAGTAGCCTGATCCATCATTATACTTTAGCTCTCTGATGATATTGGCAGCTTCTAATTTAGCTTCTTCCAGAGACATTGTACCGGCTTGAGATCTGTCATACATAACCTGACAAATGCTCATGGCTTCCTGAGTTTCATTTTTTAGCTCAGACATAATATCTTCCCTAAGCCTGTTCTCGTAGGCCTGTGCCTGGGAAGCATTGGTCTTGATGGTGCTGTACATATTAAAACCGGCGATGGAAAAAGCAGTGATCACTACTGCAAGGATGATAGATCCGACGATAGGTAACATCAAAGAACCGCTTTTTTTCTCCATAAGAACGTCCTTTCTTTTGAATAATGTTATCACAATATCGTTATCTCTTATTAGACTATATCATCAATGTGATAACCGGTAAATGTAAATTTGTTAATAATTCATAAAATAATCGCAATAATGATGGAGACTGGCAATTACATGATAAAATATATTATGGAAAACAGTTTCTTTGTTGTCTTATACAGAAGGTGGCTCTCTTGGAAAAATACAGGTATAGTGATGAAGAACTAAATCTATTGGAAAGTAGCCCGATTCCCTTTGCAATTTACCAGTGTATTGATGGGAAAGTGGTTACAATAGTCATGTCTGAAGGCTTTTTGGAGCTTTCAGGATATGAGGATGTGGATAAAAAAGAAATCTATAATTTTGTAAATGACGACATATATCGTAATGTACATCCTGATGATCTGTCTTCTATAGTTGAGGCTGTAAATTGCTTTTTGGCAGAAGGCGGCGTATTTGATGTGATCTACAGGCAAAAAAAGGATGGAGAATACAGGGTAGTCCATTCATATGGCAGGCACATTTACAAAGAAGACGGCACAAGACTTGCTTTTGTCTGGTACACGGATCAGGGAGCTTTTGTTGGAGAAAGTATAAATGAAAATGAGGATATTTCAGCAGAATATGCGAGGCTTCAGCAGGAGAATGAGCGTCTTAGGAAAGAGGCTGATGCAAGCCGAAAGATAATGAGCCTTAAGAAATCGCTTTCAGATCTTTTGACCAATATGCCGGCCATGACATTTTCAAAAGATGTAGACACAGGGAAATATCTTGCTTGTAATCAAGCCTTTACCGAGTATGCAAATAAAGAAACTCCGGAAGGTGTTGTAGGGCTGACTGATTTAGAGATTTTTGACGAAGAGACTGATATTCATTTTATAGAGGATGATAAGAAAGCTCTTGCGATGGATGGACCGTATATTTTCTATGAGGACGTGCCTGATGCGGCCGGCAATCCGAGACAGTTTCAGACAACAAAGCTTAAATTTACAGATGATACCGGAAGGGAATGCTTGTTAGGTCTGTGTCAGGATGTGACTGATGCTATGCGCATTAAACGTGAATATACGGAGAAGCTTGCGCTTGTGCAGAATATGGCTGAGATTGATTCGCTTACAGGCATCAAGAACAAGAATGCATATAAGGTAAGAGAGAGTATCATGAATCAGAGAATTCAGGAGCAGCGTCAGCCTGAGTTCGCTATTGTGGTTTTGGATGTAAATGATCTTAAGAAAATTAATGATACTGAAGGGCATGAAGCCGGTGATAAATATATATGTGATGCGTGTGACATAATCTGCAATATTTTTAAGCGCAGCCCTGTTTACAGAATAGGCGGCGATGAATTTGTGGTTATTTCGCAGGATGAGGACTATGCTCGTAGTGAGGAACTTGTAGATGTAATTGCACGGCATAACAAGGATGCTCTTATAAACGGCGGAGTAGTCGTTGCCTGTGGTATGGCAAAATATGACCAACAAGATTGTGTGGCTGCAGTATTTGAAATTGCAGACAAAAGAATGTATGAAAACAAGAAGAGCTTGAAGATGCGTAGGTCATAGAGGGATAAAAAGTTATATGCTGTAAATTAGCAGTGTTTATTTACGGGTGAATTAACTTGTGATTTTTCTGGAAGAGTTTTATACTAAAAGTTAGAGTTATATATATTGTAGTAGATAGGAGGTTATTTAACATGCCAGCTATTATGCCTATTTCCGATCTTAGAAATTATACAGATGTACTTAAAGAAGTTGATTCAAGTAGTAGAGTATACCTTACCAGAAATGGTAGAGGTGCTTATGCAATAATGACTGTGGAGGAAGCAGATGAACTTGATCGCTTAAGGACTCTTCATAATGTATTAGGTAATCTTAAGAAGGCTGAAATGCGTTCGAATCGAGAAGGTTGGGTTAGTGATGAAGAAATGCAGAAAGTGATGGGACTTGACGATTGAAGGCATTACGTTATTCTCAGGATTATAAAGAAAAGATTATAGAAATGCGGAAGTACATTGACTCGTATTTTGGAGAAGCAAAAAGGAAAGAAGTATTCGCAAAAATAAATGGCAGAATCCATGAAGTCAAGGAAAATGAAAATATAGGAATATCTGTCAAAAATATGTTTGGAATCGATACTGATTACTATTTTATTTATGTTGCAAAGAATTATATTTTCTACAGGATTGATGATAATCAGATATATATTGTGAATATTTATGATGAACGTGAAGATTATATGTGGAAATTGTTTGGAATAAAAACGACTTCTCAAGAAACAGAAGAATATTGGGGCGAATAATTAGTGTCACATTTTGGCGTGATAGGATATGGAATGGATATCTTAATCACGCTATTTATACATATATAGGGAATTTTTGATGGATTATAAGCAGAAGATTCATACCACTAGGCGATACTTATGGACAAACCAAATTTCAAAGATTTAAAGAAGTTAATAAACGCAATTGATGATGCAAATGCGGCATTTAAAAATATCTATAATGACCGGACGCTGCAGGAAAGTAATATCAAGCAGATTTGCAATAAGATCGCAGGAATTGAGGCTCGGAAGGAGCTTTTTAACATTCCTGTGGATGAGCTAAAAAAAGCAAGAGCAGGCATTCGTGTTCAGGCACTTGTGGATGCAGGTTATACGAGTCTGGGACAGCTGGCAAAAGCTACTGACTATGAAATACAGTCTCTTGACGGCATAGGAGAAAAGCAGACAGAGGCTATAAGAAATGTCGTTACTGAATTTGCCAATAGTTTGGCGTCAAGAGTGACAATCCGTCTTGATCCGGATGATAAGTCTGAAAATGCAGACGACAATGCTGAGCTTATTACAGAACTTGCTAATTATCTTAATAGCGAAAAAGTAAGAAGAGATGTTTCGGAAGGTTCATCAAATCTTGATGATTATGCTCAGAGGATAAAGAACAGCGGGATGATAAGAAACGGGTTCCACTGGATCTTTTCCTCAGGTGTTTCTAAGCAGAATACCGTGACTATGGCTGAAGACATATATGAGTTTGTGAGTAGCTCTTTCTTTGATAATATGCTTCATGCCATTAATCAGTATCAGGAAGCATCTCATACAACTAAGGTTGCGGCCATGGAGGCTTTTAACAGGAATAGCGCTGAATTCTATGTGCTGCTGGAGAGCCTTGGCAATATGACCGGCAACAAGCCTTTTGTATATGACAGTATTCCGGCGCAGCTTGCAGAAGAGATAAATAAAACAGCTCTTAATTTGGATGGATTTAGTGGATCGCTTAGGGCTTATCAGATATTTGGAGCAAAATATATTTTACATCAGAAGAAGGTTCTTCTTGGCGATGAGATGGGACTTGGAAAGACAATCCAGGCCATTGCTGCAATGGCTCATATACAGGTGACGCAGCAAAAGAAATGTTATTTTCTGATCGTTTGTCCTGCCAGCGTGCTTATAAACTGGGCAAGGGAACTAAAGAAATTTAGCAGGATAGAGGCTTTTATTATACATGGTCAGACACTTGAAGATTCTTTTGAAAGATGGCAGGATAATGGCGGTGCTGCAATAACCAACTACGAGTCCATGGGAAAGATTGTAGATCGCATAGATAATCACATGTCTCTTTCTATGTTGGTTATAGATGAAGCGCATTACATGAAGAATCCGGATGCCAAAAGAACTATGTACATCAGAAGGCTTGATAACGAGTCGGAGAGAATTCTTTTGATGACAGGAACGCCGCTTGAAAACAGCGTTGACGAGATGTGCAACCTGATTGATTTTGTTCGGCCCGATATGACAGAACAGGTAAAGGCACTGGCAAATATCAGTCACTTGCCGCAGTTTAAAGAAAGCTTGGCACCGGTATATATCAGAAGAACAAGGCAGCAGGTTCTCAAGGAACTTCCGGAAATCGCACAGGAACAGGAGTGGTGCAGCCTTACAGATACAGATAAAGACACCTATAAAGATGCGATTGTAAGTGGAAGATTCTCCGATATGAGAAGGGTTTCTTTTCTTCAGGATGACATGACTACATCATCAAAGTGCATGCGACTTCTGGAACTTCTTGATCAGGCAGAAAGTGAAGGAAGAAAGGTTATCATATATTCTTTCTTTAGAGAAACAATATCTAAAGTCAGTGATCTTCTTGGAAGAAGATGCATAGGTGTGATCAGCGGAGACACTAAGATGAGTACAAGGCAGTTTCTTGTGGATAAGCTGGGCGAGGCTCCCGGAGGAAGCGCTCTTGTTAGCCAGATAATTGCAGGGGGCGTCGGATTAAATATTCAGGCTGCCAGTATAGTGGTGTTTTGCGAACCACAGATTAAACCGTCTTTGGAAAGCCAGGCCCTTTCAAGAGTGTACAGAATGGGACAGGTCAGAAACGTGCTTGTATACAGGCTGTTATGCCCTGATACTATAGATGATGAGATGATGCTGATCCTTGATGAGAAACAGACAGAATTTGATAACTATGCTGATGAGTCCGTAGTTGCAGGCGCTTTCGATAACATAATGGACAAGGAATGGATTACTAAAGTAATTGAAAAAGAAAGACAAAAATATTTACCCGCTAGTTTTTCAAATTTTATATGATTCTATTTTCTTCATAAATAAAACGTTGCTACACAACAACTATTTGTTGATGGTTATCAAAAAGCCCGTATTTTAAAATATTTCTATGGCAAATTTTTTTAAACGATGGTTATCGGCATATGGCAGAACTAAAAAATATGCCGGATAATAAGGAGGTTTCAATGAAATACAAAGGGCTTTTTGAGCCGATCAAAATCGGCAAACTGGAAATCAAAAACCGCTATGCCATGGCTCCCATGGGACCGCTTGGTCTCGGAGACTGCGAAGGCGGATGGAATGACAGAGGTATCGACTACTACACCAGACGTGCTCAGGGTGGTATCGGTCTTATTATTACGGGTGTAACTTTTTCGGATACAGAGGTGGAAAAACCTTCTTTCCCCAACACACCCAATTCAACATACAATCCGGTTCAGTTCGTAAGAACCAGCCGTGAGATGACAGAGCGTGTTCATGCTTACGGATCAAAGATCTTTTTACAGATGAGCGGTGGATTCGGACGAGTTACAATTCCTACAAACTTAGGTGAATTTCCGCCTGTATCTGCATCACCAATTCCTCACAGATGGCTTGATAAGACTTGCCGTCCTCTTACTGTTGAAGAGATTCACGGAATCGTAGAGAGTTTCGGAAAAGGCGCATATAATGCTAAGCGTGCGGGATTTGACGGTGTTGAGATTCACGCCGTTCACGAAGGATATCTTATCGATCAGTTCGCTATTTCTTTCTTCAACCAGCGTACAGATGAATATGGCGGATCACTTGAAAACAGACTCAGATTTGCAAAAGAAATCCGTGAAGAGATCGCTAAGACTTGCGGATGGGATTTCCCCGTTGCGTTAAGATTCTCATTAAAGAGCATGGTTAAAGATTTCCGTGAAGGAGCACTTCCCGGAGAAGAATTCGAGGAGAAGGGACGTGATATCGAAGAAGGTATCGAGGCTGCAAAGCTTCTCGAGAAATACGGCTATGATGCTCTTGATGTTGATGCCGGAACATATGATGCATGGTGGTGGAATCATCCCCCGATGTACATGGAGAAGGCACCTTACAAAGAGTTTGCAAGAATTACAAAAGAAAATGTAAATATCCCTGTTATCATGGCAGGACGTGTAGATAATCCCGACACAGCTCTTGAGTGTCTTGAAAGCAATATTTGCGACATGATATCTCTCGGACGCCCGACTCTTGCAGATCCTGATATCGTAAACAAGATTCGCAGAAACAATTTGAGTCAGATCCGTCCTTGCATCAGCTGTCAGGAAGGCTGTATGGGTCGTATTCAGAGCTATTCGCTTATAAACTGTGCCGTTAACCCTCAGGCAGGTAAAGAGAGATTAAACAGGTACAATCCTATTGTTAAAAAGAAAAAAGTGCTCGTAGTAGGTGGTGGTGTTGCCGGCCTTGAGGCTGCACGTGTACTTGCAGAGAGAGGTCACGAGCCTGTTCTTTATGAGGCTACAGGCAGACTTGGCGGAAATCTTATTCCCGGAGGCGCACCTTCATTTAAGGAAGACGATATAGCTCTTGCAAAGTGGTATGAAGATGAAATGACCCGTCTCAGAGTTGAGGTTCACCTTAATACCAAGGCTACTGAAAAAGAAATTCTCGACGAGCAGTTCGATGCTGTTATTATTGCTACAGGTTCTCGCCCGAAGATGTTCTCACTTGGAGATGACGAGAAGGTATATTCTGCAGAGCAGGTACTTCTTGGCCGGAAGGAAACAGGTGATAACGTAGCAGTAGTTGGTGGCGGACTTGTCGGATGTGAGCTCGCGCTTGACCTTGCCATGAAGGGTAAGAAGGTTACTATTGTTGAAGCTCTTGATAAGATTTTGGCAGTAAACGGACCTCTATGCTCAGCAAATAAGGAAATGCTTGAGAAGCTTATTCCTTTCAACGGAATTGAAGTTGTAACAGGAGCGAAGGTTACAGAGTATAAGAACGGCGTTCTTAAAGCTGAAGTTGCAGACAGCACTAAGGAACTTGCCGCAGACAGCGTTGTTTTATGCGTTGGATATTCGAGCGAAAATACTCTCTATAATCAGTACAAGAACGATGTGGATGAGATCTATCTTCTCGGAGATGCAAGACAGGTATCCAACATTATGTACGGTATCTGGGATGCATTTGAAGTAGCAAATCATATCTGATAAAAAGAAAAATCAATATTATAAATATAAACGACGAATGGCTCATTTTATAAATCATTCGTCGTTTTTGTGTAGAGCAGTTAACAAGCTCAGTGAAGCTTATCTGAACACTGCTCCAAAAACCTCTTCGCCAGTTCCGCATCAGGTGAATTTTCCAGATAAATCCCATACACATCCCAAGTATAGGTATCAGTTATAGGAATCGCTTTAACGTCGGTATCATCTTTGAAAAACCTTGGAGCAATGCCGATTCCGATCCCATTTTTTACAAGACGGTAAATAGAATCCCCTTCGCCAACCTTTGCAACAATCTCGGGATTGAAATCATTCATGTGGCAGGCGTTTATGAAATCGTGATAAATGTGGTATTTCTCGTTCATGGAGATAAGAGGTTCATCTTTGATCTCCGTAATACTGATCTGCTGTTTGCTTCTGAGTCTGTGGTCTTTGTGGACATACAGGACGATATCTACAGATTTGATGAGTTCCGACAAAAGCCCCGGAACCTGCGGCTTTCCTACAACGAGACCGCAGTTTATCTCATCGTTCAGCACACGCTTCAGGACAGTTTTGTTTTCCTGTTCATCCCAGCTTGCAACAATTTCCGGATTCGATTTCATAAAAGAATGCACCGAAGGAATATCTACAGCTCGCAGTGTCCCGGCCGCAAATCCAATCCTGAAGCGCTTCTCCCTGTCATTCACAGCTCTTATCTCCGAGAACATTTCATTCATGCTTTTAATTATAGTCTTGGATTTTTCATAAAAAATCTTTCCGCTCTCCGTAGGTACAAAGCCGTCTTTAGTTCTTAAAAAAAGTTGAGTGCCACATTCCTCTTCAAGGTTCTTTATGATCTTACTTAGTCCTTGCGGTGACAGAAAAAGTTTATTTGCAGCTACCTGCAGGTTGCGCTCTTCATATATGATTTGAAAACATTTTAGATTTCTCGTGTTCATAAAAAAATAATAGCAAGGTGGGAAAAATATGCAATAGTCGCATCGGCGTAGAGTATATTTTTATGTGATATACTCTAGTGAAAAGACACTTTTTTTGAGGGATTAAGGAGAAATAAAAAATGGATGCCATAAAAAAATTTGTAAAAAGCGAACTTAGCGGATGGAAGCCGTTTGATGTTATTTGGCTTGTTTTTGCGACTGCGGTAATCCTGGGATTGTCAATTTACTGGAAGGATTCTCCGGTCAGCCTCTGGGCCGCTGTCACAGGCGTTTGCTGTGTTATTCTGACAGGAAAAGGAAAAAGGTCTTCTTTTATCTTTGGACTTGTAAATACGATTTTGTACGCGATAGTCGCTTTGTGGGCAAAATACTATGGGGAAGTAATGCTGAATCTTATTTATTACCTCCCGATGAATTTTGTGGGCTTTATTGCATGGAAAAAGTATATGAATGATGAGACGGGCGAAGTTATTAAGGAGCGCCTGAGCTTATCAAAGAGTATTGTTGTCTATGCGATAACTGCGGTATCAATCGTGATATATGGTTCTATATTGAAAAGAATGGGTGGAAATTTGCCGTATGTTGACAGCATGAGCACGGTTGTTTCGGTTGTTGCACAGGTTCTTTCCATTAAACGATTAACGGAACAGTGGGTTCTGTGGATCGTCGTTGATATTGTTACCGTGTTTATGTGGGCAGTGGATTTTATGAAGGGAGGAGAATCTATTTCTACTCTTGCCATGTGGAGCATATATCTTATAAACGCTTTTATCATGTTTATTCGCTGGTATAAGGAGGCAAAAAAGAATGCAGTATAACGTTGGTATGTACGGTGGCAGCTTTAATCCGCTTCATTTGGGGCATGTGGATTGCATTATACAGGCTGCAAACATGTGTCGTGAATTATATATAGTTCTGAGCGTAGGAAATAACAGAGGCGAAATAAATTACAGAGTCCGCTACAGATGGCTTTATCAGCTCACAAAACATATCGGAAATGTAAAGATAATAACTTTGTTTGATGATGCTGCCACAAAAGCTGATTATACAGAAGAGTACTGGGACAGCGATGCAAAGAAGGTTAAGGAGCAGATCGGAAAGCCGATAGATATCGTTTTTTGCGGAGACGATTATGATGAAAACAGCTTCTGGAACAAGTGCTATCCGGAAAGCGAGATCTATTTTTTCCCGCGGAATGATATAAGTTCTACAGAGATTAGGAAGAATCCGTATAAGCGATGGGATTGGATCCCGAATGTTGCAAAGCCTTATTTTGTAAAAAAAGTTCTCCTCATGGGCGGGGAGAGCACCGGAAAATCAACGCTTACCATTAACCTGGCAAACAGATTCAATACAAACTATATTGACGAAGCCGGAAGAGAAATCTCAGAGCGAAGCGGAACCGACATGTTAATGCTCTCGGAGGATTTCACGGAGATCTTATTGCAGCATAAGTTGAATGAGATCAACGCCATAAATAACAGCAATAAAGTTTTGTTTATAGATACGGACACACTGGTAACACAGTTTTATATGAGTTTTCTGAACGATCCGGAAATAGACAGGAACAAAGCACTTTCAGATGCGATAGATGCTGTCAATGAATATGATCTTATCCTGTTCCTGGAGCCGGATGTTGCTTTCGTTCAAGACGGTGATCGAAGCGAAGTCATCCGCGATGACAGGGAGACCTACAGCAATAAGATAAAAGACCTGATCACATCTCACGGCAAGAATTTTATAGTTATAAACGGAACATATCAGGAGCGTTATGTTAAAGCAGTGGAAGCAGTGGAAAGATTGCTTTTGGATTAATGTGAAAGCATACAAAAGGAGAGAGTTTATGGAATTTACAACAGATATTTTCAGTCAGTTTGATAAGAAGTGGGCACTTCTTACAGCGGGGGAAAAGGACAATTTTAACACAATGACGATTAGTTGGGGCGGTCTTGGAACATTATGGAATAAGCCGGTTGCTACAGTTTATGTAAGGACACCCCGTTACACTCATGATTTCATGGATAATAACGAATATTTCACGATCAGCTTCTACCCTGAGAAGTATAAGGATACACTTGTAGTACTTGGAACAAAATCAGGAAAAGAAATCGATAAGATGCATTCATCGGGGCTGACTGCCAAAGAAGTTAATGGCTCAATGACTTTTGAGGAGGCAGAGGTAACTCTGGTCTGCAAAAAGCTCTTTTGCCAGAGACTTGATCCAAAGAACATGCATCAGGACATTTCAAAGCGCTTCTATGACGGGGATGCGGAGCATGATATGTACATTGGGGAAGTTGTGGATGTTTTGAGATAACCGCGTACAGTGGTTGAGGTTTATTATGATTTTACTTTTATCCATACCAATATTTCTTACAATATGGGAAATAGCTTTATTTATACGTGAGCTAAAAAAGAATCCATTCGATGAAAGTTGGGCTATTGATGCACTGGTGTTCATTTTCGGAGCTATATATGCTCGCCTATATGGGGTGTATAAATGGATTACATGGGAAGACTGGAATGTACAGCTTGTAAATGCAGAAAGACATGCGCCAATCTATACAGATTCGCTTTTCACGGTTGTAGTTATCTTTATAATCGCTTTTGCAGGATACGTTCTGCTTCAGCGTAAAGAGCTGACAAAAATGCCACCGTTAGTAGTTGTGCATTCGATTTCTGCTATGTATCTGGGAATGATCCAGTTAATTGTTTATACGATACAGATAGTCGGAGCTAAAATAGATAACGATCCTCTGGATTATTCTGTTATTGTTTTGCCTGTATGTTGCGGCATCATCACTGCAAGAACCATACTGAGAAAAATCCATGAGTGGAAAGAACAGAATACAACAAATGACAAGATACTGGAAAACAAAATATTACGTGTCGCTGACAAAATATTGAGAAAGGCAGATCTATGGCCTGTACTGGCATTTTTATTAATGTTCCCCCTTCTTGGAATACTTATTATGATTCTCATTTTGTTTGGACAAGCGCCGGATTCTATCATAAAAGCCTGGACAGAAACAAGTGAATGGGCATTATCAACAAAGCAGAGCCCGCCCAACCTGCATGTTGACGAGCATTATCTATGTACAGTTGCCGCAGGAGGACATAGAAAAATAGTTAAGCCAATCCGAAAAGGAATACGGCATGGACACGAAGTTATCGTAAATAGACAGCTCTGCATTGCCAACGCCTTCGAGGAAGTCCTGCAAGAAAAAACGCCCCGTGCGCATAGGCTGATACGTGGTTTCTATGACAAATACGGCTTCCCTGTCGCCAAACTTATCAGACATAAGTGGTCAGCGGATATTGTCTACTTTTTAATGAAACCACTGGAATGGATATTCCTTATCGTCCTGTATTCAACCGATGTCCACCCTGAGAACAGAATTGCCGTTCAATATACGGGTTACAAAAAATAAATTATAATTCTCAGACATCATTCCTATTTGGGAGTGGTGTCTGATTTTTTACGTACATTAAATCTGGGAAATTGATTTGTACCCGTAGAAATAAGTGAATGTAGGAACGGCTTTACGGGCATGGAATCCAGAAATCGATTTGTACCCGTAGAAATAAACGAATATGATAAAGATTTTACGGGTATAAAGTTTGCAATTGAATCTGAGCCACGTAGGGGAGGCCACAGAGGCTATCTGGATTACTAAGCTGTCTTTCTTGGAATTAAAGATACAACTAAGTAAATACATGCTAGTGTTAAAAAAGCAGAACAGAGATGCGCTTCTCTGTTCTGCCAAAATTATGCCAAAGACTTCCAATAGTCATTATCATGCATGTAATCAAAACATTCGTCTTCAACAAATCTTTTTATAAGTTTCGCTTTGAAATTTTCATAGAATTCGTCGCTTACATTTCCTGTTTCAACATGTGAAAAGAAATCCGACTTTGCATAATCAAGGATAGTATCGGTGTTATCAATGAGTTTTTTCATTATCTTCGCGGTTGCATCAACATCTTTTTCATGAGTGGCAAGCTGCAATTTGAATGCATTTTCCTGATAAGGACCGAGGTCAAAGCATTTCGCAAGGTTACAGTTAAGCTCTGAAGTACGCTTCGCAAGTTTCATATCATTTTTTTCCAGACAGAATACGTGCAGAGCATCCACGATCATCCGTAGCCTGCTCAGTTGCTCGAACATCAACGACTCATAAGTCCTATAAGCTTCGGTATCCTTACCTGTTTTGGCGAGAATATTTGCGGTGAAAAGCTTCTTATCGGGATTCTCGTCAGAGAAGTATTTAAGATATTCATGTGCTTTCTCATATTCTTTTTTGCTCATTTTAAGGTGGAAAAGAGATTCTGCCGCAGTCTTTCTTATTTTCGGATCTTTGGCGTTGATTAACTGCGAATACCACAGAGCTATTGTGTCACAATACTTATCCTCATTGAGAATGCTCTTCATTATAAGAGCTGAATTGAGCGTTATCGCTACTTTCCACTTGAGATTTTCACAGTTCGGATATTGCTCGACTTTTTCTTTTGCAAGATTGAACATGTCTTCAAAAGGCGCGTTGCCGTAAATCTTCATACTCAGATCTTTTACAAAAAAACTAATCTCGTCATCCGTCAGTTCATCTTTATACGCAAGGAGTTCATCTGTGGTTATTCTAAGAAGCCTTGCAATCGGGGCAAGCAGGCTTATGTCGGGAAGAGTATTCCCGTTTTCCCATTTGTTGACTGCGGGTGTAGTAACACCGAGACGCGTTGCCATTTCTTCCTGCGTAAATCCAAGTTCTTTTCGATATTTTCTAATAGTATTTCCTATATCCATCTTCGTGCCCTCCAATAATCTATTGTAACCGGTTCTGAGATTATGATATCGGAACGCCGCAGAAAATACTATTGAACAGGTGTTAATTATCGGGAAATTTTTTTAACCGCAGGGAAATAACGGCTATTCAATAACCACCGGTAGCGTGGTATAGCTTTGTCTCATCAGCGCCGGATTGTCTATTTTTCTGATTATCATGTCAGCAGCCTGCAGGCCCATGTCGTAGACGTTGATATCTACGATCGTGGGTTTTGGATTGATTATACAGGTGCCGACGGAGCACGCGTTGATGCCGCAAAGTGCATGTCTCCGAAGACAATACATGAACTTGAGGAGTATATAGGAGTACCTACATTCGGTGAGAATTTTGACATGGATGTTGATTTTGTCAGCAAGTGGGTTGGCGATAACGGAGTGAGCGGAATGCTTGACTTCCCGCTGTTTCAGGCAATCGTAAATGATTTTGCACATGGCCGTAACTTTGATAACACTGATGAGATCTCATTAAAGACTATATTCAATCAGGACGGTATGTATGGTGACCATGTCAATCAGATGGTTACATTTATCGATAACCATGACAGGAACAGATTCCTCACAGAGGCGGGCGGCGATATTTACAAAATGAAGAATGCGACAACATACTGGGGACAGAGTGTATATCTTTCAGGAGACTGCGAAGCACTTGGAAATTGGGATCCTGCTCTTGCAGCCGGACCGGCATCATGCCCCGATTATCCGAAGTGGACATTTTCTGTAAAGCTTCCTATCGGTAAAAATATCGAATTTAAGGCCATAATGAAGGATGAAAGCGGAAATGTGACTTGGGAATCCGGCAACAATCACAGCTACACGGTTCCTTCAGAAGGTGGAAATTATACAATTCACTGGAATTGATGATCTGAGATTTTATTGCTATTATATTCCTGTCTCGTGTATAGAAATATATGCGAGGCAGGAAAGGAAAAAAATGAACATACAGATTTTTGGTACGAAGAAATGCAATGATACTAAGAAGGCGGAACGCTTCTTCAAAGAGCGCGGCATCAAGTATCAGTTTATCGATATGAAAGAAAAGGGTATAAATGACATTGGGACGGTTCTAATGTCATGCCTTTGACTTTTGACTAAATACATAAATTACAACATGGAGGAGACATAATATGAGTTGGGAAGTGCAATTGATGGAGTGGCTACAGGCCAATATTCCGGGACCGCTTATTTTGCTTATTTCGCAGTTTTCTGCTTTTGGAGAGGAGTTTGCGCTTGTTGCGGTCATGGGCTTTGTTTATTGGTGCCATGATAAAGAATTTGGACGAAAAATAGGATTACTTGTATGTTCTTCACTAATTTTATTTCCTATGATAAAAAACATTGTTTTCAGGATTCGTCCCTATATGGAGCATAGCAGCATAAAATGCCTGCGTCCCGTAGAGCCTGATGCGGATCTTATGGATGTGGATGCGCAAGGGTATTCATTTCCAAGCGGACATTCGACCAATGCGGCAACAGTCTATCCCGGAATTGTTATTTTTGGAAAAAATAAGAACAGGCTCAAATTGGTGTTATCAATTATATTGATGCTGCTTGTAGGTTTTTCGAGAGTTGTAGTCGGATGTCATTATCCTACAGACGTGCTCTGCGGATGGACACTTGGTTTAGCTATGGTTTTTGTTATTTCTTTTTTGTATAAAAAGATAAAGAATCAAAATGTCATATTTGCGATGGTTGCAGTAATCGGGACTATAGGAGTTTTTTATTGCAAGACAAGCGATTTTTTTAGTGCATATGGTATACTTTTTGGTCTATGGCTTTCAATACCTTTTGAGAAGAAATTCGTAAATTTTGAATCTACAAGAAATCCTGTTTCAAGCATTTTAAGACTTGTTGGCGGTGCGGTAGTATTTTTTGCACTTGATGAGATTTTTAAAATTCCTTTTGGCAAGGAGTTCCTAAATTCGGGAACTATGGTTGCTCATCTTGTAAGAAGCGGAAGATATATGATCGCTATTTTTGTTTCGCTTGCTGTATATCCAATGTTATTTAAGTTTAGAATTTTCTCGCTTGAGGTGCCTGAACGTGGCGAAGAAGTTGGCGACGGAATTTACTGATTTGTATTTGATTTAAAGTTATATGGGGAAATTGTAACAATAAGGAAAGGGTAATAAAGAAGCTTGTTATGTAGTACAAAAATAAAATAAAAAGGAGACTTGAAATGGAAAGTACTAACAAGAAACGATTTATAACCTTTATTGCCGTTGCGTACGGTGCTGTAGCTCTAATGTGTATCTTTATGTATATCGGCTTAAAAGCCGGAAAAGATCTTTCAGTCTTTCCGCTTGCACATATGCTTTTTCCTGCATGCGGAGTTATAATTGGAACTTTATTGTTTGGAGATAAGGAAAAAAAGGTTCCGAAAGCAGGATTTTTTGTGATGATTATTACCATGGTAGTTTTGTTGGTTATGAGTTTAGCTTCTATATTTACAACGCAGAAAAAGATTCAGACCGTGACAGGAGAGGGTACAAACTGGTCATCATACGCTCAGACTGTGATTGTTATAGCAAGTGTTGTATGTTACGTCCTTTTCTGGGTATGTGGCAAGGAAAAGAGAAAAAATGTCGGACTTAGTAGGAATGCGGTTGGTAAAAGCATACTTTTAGTTGCTGTTTTCATTGTTTTATATTTTGTAAGACTTTTTATTTGGACTGCTTTGAAGCAGGTCTTTGTAAATGATGGAACAAATGCTGTAGGTGAAATGGCAAAAGTGTTATTTTCGCCTCAGAGTGCATATATAGCTTTTTCAATTCTTATTACTTTTCCTTTGTCATTTACATTGTTTTTGGGAGAAGAATATGGATGGAGATATTATTTACAGCCAATTCTGCAAAAAAAGTTTGGGTTACGACGCGGTGTTTTGATTTTGGGGGTTGTATGGGGAATTTGGCATATTGGATTGGATTTTATGTATTATGCGGTTAATTCCGGACCAATGTATTTTGTAAATCAGATTATTAACTGTATTGCCTTGGCTATATTTTTTGGATATGCATACATGAAAACCAAAAACATATGGGTAGTAACATGGATGCATTATATCAATAATAATTTTGCCTTGTTATTTGCTAATGGGGATACAGATTTGTTTCAGAATCAGACAGTTTTGGCTTCGGATTTACCATTCATTATATTGGGAGCAAGCGTACTCATTGTCTTTATTTTTGCGCCAATCTATAAGGAAAAAAAAGATAAGCCTGAATCTGAGCAGGGAAATGAACAGAATGTAGCATAAAAATATGACTCTACGGAACGGTTGATGTACAATTAGTTCCGTAGAGTTTTTTCCTTTTTTGAGGGATGTATGCTTATCGATTATAAGTTGAAGGAGTAAATGTTTAGATGATATATATGGGAAATGCCGGCTGGTGGGATAACAGATTTGATGCACGTGGTGCAAAACTAATGATGCATGATGTCAAGTTGGAAGAAGATATGAATTACTTTCCTGTAAAAGGGAATGTTCTGGATGTTGCTTGTGGAGACGGGAGGAATTCAATATTTTTAAGTAAGCAGGGATATGTCGTTGATGCGATTGATTTTAGTAAAGTTGCTTTGGATAGACTTAAGCATTTTGCAAAGACAGAAGGACAAAGCATTAGAACAACACAGGTAGACCTTTCTGATAAAGCTGCATTTGCTAAGTTTGATGAATATGATCTGATCATCATAAATCATTTTAGACTTGATAAGAGCTTGTTTCCTGAGCTGAAAAATCATCTTAAAGAAAATGGTGTTCTCTGGGTTAACGGCTTTCGCGAAATCCCCGGAAATAATCCGAATATTTCGGTCAGAGATTTACTTACTGATGATGATTTTACAGAGCTTGAAAAATGCACTTTGGAAAGTAAAGATACTTATGACAATGGTGAGCATAAACTTGTCAGATATATTTGGATAAAGAGATAAAATAAAAGCTGTGAACTAATGAAAGTCATCGGTTCACAGCTTTATTTTTTACATCAAATCTGTGCAAGATCTTCCTGAGTTAGCATCTTGAGAGATTTGTTTGCGGCAAGTCTTGCTTCGGCGTTCTTTGTATCTGAAACTCTGAAGATCATGTAAGCGTGATCTTTGTTTGAACCGCCGGAGAAAGCGTACATGTACTCGATATTGACTTTTGCTTCATCGAAAACGGTGAGCAGGTTATCGAGTCCGCCCATTTCATCCGGAATCTCGATGGCAAGAACCGGAGTGAGGCTTGCTACAAAATTATTTTCTTTAAGAGTGTTAACAGCTGCGAGAGCATCGTCAACTACAAGTCTTGCAATACCGAAGTCTTTGGTTTCGGCAAGAGAAGTAGCGCGCATGTCAATCTTGTTCGCTGCAAGTACACTTGTCATTTTCTTCAAGGTACCGGGTTTATTCTCAAGAAATACTGAAATCTGCATTACGCTCATAGCTGTATCCCCCTTTTCATCTTATATTTTCATTATACGATTAGATTTTTCTCTTGTCGATTACACGAACAGCTTTTCCTTCGCTTCTTGCAATAGACTTGGGAGCAAGGAGAGAAACCTTAGCCTTGATTCCAAGCATGGACTTAAGGCCTTCAACAAGTTTTTTCTGACGTTCTTCAACTTCACCGACGTTATCCGTGAACATTTCGGGAGTCATTTCAACCTGAACGTCGAGAGTATCTGTGTTGTTTACTCTGTCTACGACAATCTGGTAGTTTGCTGCATAGCCGTTGTTCATAAGAACAGTTTCAATCTGGCTCGGGAATACATTTACGCCGCGGATGATAAGCATGTCATCTGAACGTCCCATAGGCTTAGCCATGCGGACATGAGTTCTTCCGCAAGAGCATTTTTCTCTTGTGAGTTTGCAGATATCTCTTGTACGATAACGGATCATCGGGAAAGCTTCTTTATCTACGGCCGTGAATACCAGCTCACCCTGTGAACCTTCGGGAAGAACTTCTTCTGTGTCGGGATCGATGATCTCGGCTATGAAGTGATCCTCGTTGATGTGCATTCCGTTCTGTGCAGAACATTCAAATGCAACACCGGGACCTGAGAGCTCTGTAAGTCCGTAGATGTCATATGCTTTGATTCCGAGAGTCTTCTCGATATCTGCACGCATTTCTTCACTCCAGGCTTCTGCTCCGAAGATACCGGCTTTAAGCGGAATATCATCGGGGCCGTAGCCCATCTCTTTGAAACGCTCACCGAGGTAAGCAGCATAGCTGGGAGTACAGCAGAGGATAGTGGCACCAAGATCGTTGATGAACATGATCTGTCTGTCTGTATTTCCTGAGCTGATGGGAACAGTAAGAGATCCTACTTTGTGTGAACCGCCGTGAATTCCGGCTCCACCTGTGAAGAGACCGTAGCCGTATGCAACATGAACGACGTCCTCATTTGTTCCGCCGGCAGCCATGATGGCACGTGCACAGCAATCTTCCCAGAGGTCGATGTCATGCTGCGTGTAGTAGGCAACAACTCTTTTTCCGGTTGTTCCGGATGTGGAGTGGATACGAACACATTCCTTTAACGGTTTTCCGAGAAGTCCGTAAGGATAAGCGTCTCTTAAATCTTTTTTGGATAAAAAAGGAAGTTTATGGAGGTCGTCAACCGACTTGATATCATCAGGTGTAACACCTTTTTCTTCCATTTTTTTACGGTAGTAAGGAACATTGTCCCATACGTGTTTTACTTGCTTAACTAGTTTTTCTGATTGAATCTTGCGAATTTCCTCATAGGGCGCACACTCAATGTCCTTTTGATAATATCGCTCCATGTATAATTCCTCCGTGTGTTTGTAGATAGGTGATAAAAAGCTTATGATAGCAATATCACTTCATGTTTTTTCCAAGCTCAAATGCCTTCTTGTTCATTTCAAGGAACTTAGGAGGCACATTTGCTTCAAGTGACTTCATCCATGCTTCTTCGGGAAGATCAAAGTAGTGTGAGAGTCTTCCGAGAAGAACGATGTTAACGGCTTTTGCAGATCCTGCCTTCTCAGCGAGTGAGAGGCAATCAAGAGCATCAACTTTAGCACCTGTTTCTTTTAACTTGGAAACAAGATCTTCGGGATACTCGGCAGCACCTGTAATTACAGGCATGGGATCGATCTGCTGTGTATTCGTAACAATCTGTCCGTCTTTTTTTAGGAAAGGAAGCCATCTTGCAGCTTCGAGAATCTCGAAAGAAACAATGTAATCAGCTTCGCCCTTATCGATAACGGGAGAGTAAACCTTATCACCGTATCTTACGTAAGTAACAACGCTACCGCCTCTCTGAGACATTCCGTGTACTTCGGACACTTTTACATCATAGCCCTGTGAAAGGAGGAGGTGTCCCAATAATTTGCTGGCAAGAAGTGATCCCTGTCCGCCTACTCCGACAATCATAATATTCTTAGTTTCCATTATCATGCCTCACTTTCTGCTGTGCTTTCAAATGCACCAACAGGGCACATCTGTGAACATACATTGCAGCCTACACATAATGTGTTATCAATAGTTGCCTTGCCGTTCTTCATTGAGATGGCAGGACATCCGATCTTCATACATGATTTACAGCCTACGCACTTATCGGTGTTAACCTTAAGAGGTGCGTTATGCTTTACATATTTAAGAAGTGCGCAAGGTCTTCTTGAGATGATTACAGAAGGAGCTTCTACGTTAAGCTCTTCCTTGAGGACTTCGTCGCACTGCTTTAAGTTATAAGGGTCTACGACTCTTACGCGCTCAAAGCCCATAGCTTTGCAAAGTGCTTCGAGGTCGATCTTTCCTGCCGGGTCTCCCTTGATGTTGTAACCTGTTGTGGGATTCTGCTGGTGACCTGTCATTCCTGTGATTGAGTTATCAACGATGACGATAGTTGAGTTTGACTGGTTGTAAGCAACGTTTGCAAGTCCTGTCATACCTGAGTGCATGAATGTTGAATCACCGATTACGGCAACAGTCTTTTTCTCGCTCTCAGCGCCGCGAACTTTATTAAATCCGTGAACGGCACCGATTGAAGCACCCATGCAAAGTGTCATCTCGATTGCACCAAGGGGCGGAACGGCACCGAGTGTATAGCATCCGATATCACCAAGAACCGTGCAGTTATTCTTTTTAAGAGTGTAAAAGAGTCCTCTGTGAGGGCAACCTGCACACATAACGGGTGGTCTTGCGGGAATCTGCTCATCGATGGCAAAGCCTTCATTTACATCTTTTCCGAAAGCTTTTGCGAGAAGATTCTGAGAAAATTCATCAATAATGGGAAGAAGCTCTTTTCCTGTAACTTCTATTCCAAGAGCCTTAACGTGATTTTCGATGATGGGGTCAAGTTCTTCGACAACAAAGAGTTTATCAACCTTTGCCGCAAAGCTCTTTATAAGATCGCATGGAAGAGGATTGGTCATTCCAAGCTTGAGAACGCTTACGGAGTCACCGAATACTTCTTTTACATACTGATAAGAAGTTGAGCATGTGATGATACCGATCTCTGTGCCGCCCATTTCAACTCTGTTGATGGGATTTTCTTCGGCAAATTTGATAAGATCCTGAGTACGCTGCTCAACGATGGGGTGACGCTTTTTGGCATTGCCCGGCATCATAACGTACTTAGCGATATTTTTTTCATACGGCTTATCGGGAACAACACGCTCGCCTGTCTCAACAATTGACTGAGAGTGAGCTACTCTTGTGCACATCTTAAGAAGCACGGGTGTGTCGAATTTCTCAGAAATCTCGTAAGCAAGCTTTGTGTATTCAAGAGCTTCCTTAGAATCCGAAGGCTCGAGCATGGGAACCTTAGCAGCGATAGCGTGATGACGTGAATCTTGCTCGTTCTGGGAAGAATGCATTCCTGCATCATCGGCAACAACTATAACAAGACCGGCGTTAACTCCGGTATAAGACATTGTATAAAGAGGGTCAGCAGCTACATTAAGTCCAACGTGTTTCTGAGCACAAAACGATCTGCGACCGGCGAGTGATGCACCAAAAGCAGATTCCATAGCAACCTTCTCGTTTGGAGCCCATTCGCAATATATTTCATCATATTTGGCAGCTTCTTCGGTTACTTCCGTACTGGGAGTTCCGGGATAGCTGGAAATAAAGCAGACTCCGGCCTCATAAAGACCACGAGCAACAGCTTTGTTGCCCAGCATGAGCTGCCCATTGTTTTTTTGATCCATGGTAAAAAACCTCCTACAGAATTTTAGATGGCTCATAATTACTGTTCAATCAGAAATGCGCATATACTGCGCATTTCGTGAGAATATGATTCAAGAGTAAGCACATTCCTCGCGAAGCGAATTTTAATGAATGTGCGAATGCATTACTGGAGCGAGCAGTATGCGAGCGAACAGTAATCAATTTAGCGCGATAAAGTTAATATATCATATTTGACCTTTAAATAGAATACGTTTATACTTTACTTTAGCACTTTAAAGCGGAGGATTTCTTATGCCAATTACGGATTTATTGGAACGAAACAGCAAATTGTATGGGGATGAAGTTGCTCTTGTTGAGATCAATCCGGAGATTAAAGAAGAGCAGAGGGTTACGTGGAGAGAATATGAGCTTATTCAGCCGACTTCCACAGCATATTACAGAAGACAAATCACATGGTCGGTTTTTGATGAGAAAGCAAACAGAGTTGCAAACATGCTCATCGAAAGGGGTATAAAAAAAGGCCAGAAGTGTGCGATTCTTCTTATGAACTGCCTTGAATGGTTACCTATTTATTTCGGAATTTTAAAAGCGGGAGCTATAGCGGTTCCTCTTAACTTCAGATTTGATGCTGAAGAAATTGATTATTGTCTTAACGCATCCGATTCGGATGTTTTATTCTACGGACCTGAGTTTATCGGACGTATTGAGGATATCGCAGAGAAGATAAAGAAGGAGACACTTCTTTTCTTTGTGGGAGACCAGTGTCCTTCTTATGCGGAAGACTACTACAGACAGGTTTCCAACAGTTCTTCGGTTGCACCGAGAGTTCTTATTGAGGATAAGGATGATGCGGCAATCTATTTTTCATCGGGAACAACCGGATTTCCCAAAGCTATTTTACATATTCACACGGCACTTATGCAGTCTGCCAAGATGGAGGCAATTCATCACGAAACTACACATGAGGACAATTTCCTTTGCATTCCTCCTTTGTATCACACGGGAGCCAAGATGCACTGGTTTGGATCTCTTTATACAGGTAGCAGAGCGGTTCTTTTGAAAGGAAATTCACCTGAATCGATATTCAGAGCCGTTTCGGAAGAAAGATGTACGATAGTATGGCTTCTTGTTCCGTGGGCGCAGGATATTCTGGCAGCGCTTGATTCGGGAAAACTCAAGATAGAAGACTATCATTTAAAACAGTGGAGACTTATGCATATCGGTGCTCAGCCGATTCCGCCGAGTCTCATAAAGAGATGGCTTAAATATTTCCCGCATCACAAGTATGACACAAACTACGGCCTTTCGGAGTCAACGGGCCCCGGCTGCGTGCATCTGGGACTTGAGAATGTTGAGAAAGTCGGCGCCATCGGAATTCCCGGATACGGCTGGAAGACAAAGATTGTCGATGAAAACGGCAAGGCCGTTGATCAGGGCGAAATTGGGGAACTCTGCGTAAAAGGCCCGGGAGTAATGGTCGAGTATTACAAGAACCCCGAGGCGACGGCCGAAATATTAAAAGACGGCTGGTTATTTACCGGAGATATGGCTCGTCAGGACGAAGATGGATTCATATTTCTTGTAGATAGAAAAAAAGATGTTATAATTTCAGGTGGAGAAAATCTTTATCCGGTTCAGATAGAGAGTTTCTTAATGAAAAATGACAAGATACATGATGCTGCAGTTATAGGACTTCAGGATGACAGACTCGGCGAGATCGCAGCTGCCATTATCCAGGTAAAAGAGGGAATGACTTTAACTGAGGATGATGTCGATCGTTTTTGTATGGATCTTCCGAGATACAAGAGGCCGAGAAAGATTATTTTTGCCGACGTATTAAGGAATCCTACGGGAAAAATTGACAAACCGAAGCTCCGTGAAATATACTGCGGAGAACATCTTGTTGAACGTCAGAATAAATCTTGATGCTCACAAGCTGTCAGGGGAAAAATCCGACAGAAATTGCGGAGTATGAAAAAGGGAATGTTATGGAAAAGTATGTAATTACCGGAATGAGTTGTGCTGCATGCCAGGTGCGTGTGGAGAAAGCAGTTAATTCTCTCAAAGGAGTGACGGAGTGTACTGTTAATCTTCTTACCAATTCAATGACGGTTGAGGGAAATGTTCTTACCTCAGACATTATCAAGGCTGTTGAGGATGCCGGATACGGCGCAACGCTACTTGATGAAGAGAGTCAAAAAAACGAGGAGGAAGAGGCACTTAAAGACAAAGAAACTCCTATTCTTAAACGAAGACTGCTTTATTCGGTCGGATTTCTGCTCGTTCTTATATATTTCTCCATGGGACATAAGATTTTTGGGTTCCCGCTTCCGCCGTTTTTGGACGGAAATGTTATTGCAATCGGAATAATTCAGATGATCTTATGCATTGTCATAATGATCATAAACAGAAATTTCTTTATAAGCGGATTCAGAGGGCTGATGCATAAGTCGCCCAATATGGACACTCTTGTGGCCCTCGGAAGTTCGGCTTCTTTTGTGTACAGTGCGTTTGCGCTGGCTATTATGATGATCTCAAAAGCTAACGGAGCTCCCGAAAAAACAAATCTGTTCTATGATGAGCTTTATTTTGAGTCGGCTGCCATGATACTTACTTTTATAACAGTCGGTAAGATGCTCGAAGCAAGAAGCAAGGGTAAAACGACAACAGCCATTAAGAGTCTTATGAAGCTTGTATCAAAGACGGCGACTGTGATAGATGAAAACGGAGCTGAAAAAGAAGTTCCGATCGAGCAGGTCAAAGTTGAAGATATATTTGTTGTTAAGGCAGGGGAGAGGATCCCTGTCGACGGTGTTATTGTCGAAGGTAGCAGCGCGATTGATGAATCATCTCTTACGGGAGAAAGTATTCCGGTTGATAAGAATGTCGGAGAAGATGTATTTGCTGCAACAATAAATTCATCCGGTTATCTTAAATGTAAGGCTACAAGAGTAGGAAAAGATACAACTCTTTCACAGATCATCACAATGGTAAGTGATGCGGCCGCAACGAAAGCTCCTATTGCAAAGCTTGCGGACAAAGTATCCGGCGTTTTTGTTCCTGTAGTTATGTGTATAGCCCTGGTTACAATAATGTCATGGCTTATAGTGGGAGCAAGTTTTGGTTATGCGCTTGCCAGAGGAGTTGCGGTACTTGTAATAAGCTGCCCGTGTGCACTTGGTCTTGCGACTCCGGTTGCGGTAATGGTCGGAAACGGTGTCGGAGCAAAGAACGGCATTCTTTTTAAAACTGCCGCAACACTTGAAAATGCAGGTAAATGTAATATCGTGATCCTTGATAAAACAGGAACCATCACAAAGGGTGAACCTGTTGTTACCGATGTATTTCTGGCTGAAGCGATCACTGAGAGCGGTTACTCAGCAGAAGAAAATCTTAACGCTGAGCTTGAGTTTGTCAGACTTGCAGGAATACTTGAGGCAAAAAGCAATCACCCTCTTGCAAGGGCGGTGGCAACTCATGCTGTAAATCTCTGCGCGGATATGGATGTTCCCGTGGATGATTTCAGCGAGATCTCGGGTAACGGACTTGAGGGAACTATTGAAGGTGCCGTAATCAGATGCGGTAATCTTGATTTTATTTCCAAATATGCGAACATTCCCGAGGAAGTTTCAAAGAGAGCATACGGATTGTCCATCAGAGGAAAGACACCGCTGTTTTTTGCAAAAGATAATATTTTTGTTGGAATCATTGCAGTTGCGGATACAATCAAAGATGATTCGGCTCAGGCAATCGAAGAGCTCAAGAATATGGGCATACGAGTTGTCATGATGACGGGTGACAATGAAAATACTGCGCGAGCAATCGCTGCAAAAGCAGGTATCAACGAGGTTTACGCAGGCGTCCTTCCGGGTGGCAAAAAAGATATTGCCGATGAACTCATGAAACAGGGAAAAGTTGTTATGGTCGGCGACGGAATTAACGACGCTCCGGCACTTACGGCTGCAGATGTCGGAATTGCCATCGGCGCGGGAACTGATGTTGCTGTAGATGCGGCAGATATCGTTCTTATGAGAAACAGTCTTCTTGATGTTTCCGGTGCGATAAGATTGTCAAAAGGAACTCTTGCAAATATACGCAGGAATCTTTTCTGGGCATTTATTTACAACGTGATAGGTATACCGATCGCAGCTGGCTGCTTTATCGAACTTTTCGGTCTTAAATTAAGTCCTATGTTCGGAGCTGCCGCAATGAGTTTATCAAGCTTCTTTGTTGTTACGAATGCTCTCGGGCTTAATCTCTTTGATATTCGTGATGCGTCAAAGGATAAGAAGATGTACAACAAGATTAAAAAACATAAAACTGATGATGAGGATGATGATTCTGATAATGAGATAATTGTTTCGTCACTTTCAAAAACGGAGGAAATCAATATGACAAAGACACTTAGTATTGAAGGTATGATGTGCGGTCACTGCGAGAATACTGTTAAGGCGGCTCTTGAAGCTGTTGAAGGTGTTACCGAAGCGGTTGTAAGTCACGAGAAAAATACAGCGGTCGTAACACTTAATCTTGAGGTTTCGGATGATATACTCAAGAAGGCAGTTGAAGAGAAAGATTATAAGGTTATTGAGATAAAATAATGGATATTTGAATGGGTAAAATATGTAGTGTTTGTGCGGGTGCAACGTGATGTTGCACCCTCTTTTTGCTTGCAAAATGCCATAATAGATGTCGTAATAAATGGCGAAATAGAAGATTGGATTGCAAGAGAAAATTGTTAGCTTTTCCAAAACTTGATGATTCAAGATTGGATAATCATGATAAATCAATTATAATAAAATTCGTTGAACAAATTATTGGAGAGGATGATAGATAAGTGGGAAAAAATATTAAGATAAAATACTTTAATGATAAGCTTGAAAAGCTTACATATATCGATGGAAAGTCAGATTGGATCGATCTTAGGAGCGCCGAAGATGTGGACCTTAAGGAAGGCGAGTTCCATCTTGTGCCACTCGGGGTTGCGATGGAGATTCCTGAAGGCTATGAAGCGCATATCGTTCCGAGAAGTTCTACTTTCAAGAACTTTGGTGTTGTGCAGACCAATCACATGGGTGTTATCGATCATTCATACTGCGGGGATAACGATCAGTGGTTTATGCCTGTAATTGCAATGAGAGATACACATATTGGATTCAATGACAGAATCTGTCAGTTTAGAATAATGGAGAACCAGCCTGCGATCGTATTTGATGAGTGTGAGCATCTTGAAGGTGCAGACAGAGGCGGATTTGGATCAACAGGTAAAAAATAATATAAACAATCTGTTTTTTTTCATTAAGGCTTTATTTTCGCCATCTATTGAAAAAAAGATATTGTATGCTACAATAATAAATCGTTTGGATGCGCAAATACACTTTTTTAAATGTATTTGACCAGAGAATACAATAAAATAATTCATAAAGAATATCGAGGTTAAATATGGCAAAGATTCGTACAAGATATGCACCGAGCCCGACAGGCCGTATGCACGTCGGAAACTTAAGAACAGCTCTTTATGCTTATCTTATCACAAAGCATGAGGGCGGCGATTATATTCTAAGAATTGAAGATACAGACCAGGAGCGTTTTGTTGAAGGCGCTACGGAGATTATCTATAGAACTCTCAAGGAAACGGGACTTATCCATGATGAAGGTCCGGATGTGGGCGGAGAAGTAGGCCCTTACGTTCAGAGTGAGAGACAGAAAGCCGGAATCTACATGACTTATGCAAAAGAGCTTGTAGAAAAAGGCGAAGCATATTATTGCTTCTGCGATCAGGAGAGACTTGCTTCACTTGTTCAGGTTGTTGAAGGTAAAGAGATCAGTGTTTATGACAAGCATTGTCTTTCTCTTTCAAAGGAAGAAGTTGAGAAGAATCTTGCTGAGGGAAAGCCTTTTGTTATAAGACAGAACAATCCGACAGAAGGAACAACAACTTTCCATGACGAGCTCTACGGAGATGTAACAGTTGAGAATAAAGAGCTTGATGATATGATCCTTATTAAGTCTGACGGATATCCGACTTACAATTTTGCTAACGTTGTTGACGATCATCTCATGGGAATCACTCATGTTGTAAGAGGTAATGAGTATATTTCATCATCACCCAAGTACAACAGACTTTATGATGCATTTGGATGGGAGATTCCCAAGTACATACATTGTCCTCTTATCACTGATGAGGAACACAAAAAGCTCTCTAAGAGAAGCGGACATTCTTCATTTGAAGATCTTATCGAGCAGGGATTCCTGCCTGAGGCTGTTGTTAACTTTGTTGCACTCCTTGGATGGTCTCCCGATGATAACAACGAGATCATGAGCCTTCAGGAGCTTATCGAGAAGTTTGATTACAAGCGCATCAATAAGTCGCCCGCCGTATTTGACTATACCAAGCTGAAATGGATGAATGGCGAGTATCTTAAGAAGATGGACGAGGACAAGTTCTTTGAGACAGCCAAGTCCTATATCGTCGATGCTCTTAAGGAAGAGGGCGACAGCGTGATTTCTTCCGATGATGACAAGCTTAAGAAGATTTCGAATATGGTAAAGACTCGTATTGAGATCTGGCCTGACATTGCCGATATGGTCAAGTTCTTTGCAAAGCTTCCCGAGTATGATACGGCTATCTATACTCACAAGAAGATGAAGACCAACGAAGAGACATCACTTAAGGTGTTAAAAGAGGTGCTTCCCATTCTTGAAGCACACGATGATTATACAAATGATGCTCTTTACGCACTTCTTTCCGATTACATCAAGGCTAATGAGTACAAGAACGGTTTTGTTCTCTGGCCTGTAAGAATCGCTGTTTCGGGAAAAGAGATGACTCCTTGCGGAGCTACCGAGCTTATGGAGGTCATAGGCAAAGAAGAGACAATCAGCAGAATTAAAAAAGGAATTGAATTACTTGAGAAATAATAACGTTTACCCATCTTTGGTTGACGTTAAAGTAAATGCCGCTCAAGAGGAAGCAATAACTCATAAAGACGGCCCTGCAATGGTACTTGCGGGGCCGGGAAGCGGCAAAACTTTTGTGATAGTTCAAAGGCTTAAGTTTTTAATCGAAGAATACGATGTTCCTCCTTCTTCGATTCTTGTTATAACGTTTACCAAAGCTGCTGCCATTGAGATGCAGCAAAGATTTTTAAAAATCACGGATAGTTCATATCCTGAGGTTTCGTTCGGAACCTTCCATTCACTTTTTTACAACATATTAAGAGAAAACAGTAAAGCGGCCGGCTTCTACAACAAAATTGAGATAGCAGACGAGCTTTTTAAATACAAGCTGGTAAAAGATATTCTCATTAATGCGCTCAAAAACAGCAGGGAGAATATGAATAAGCTTTCAATCCTTGATGAAAATGAGATTGTAAAAGATATTACGTCTGAGATTTCAAGGATAAAAAACGCGGGACTCTCGCCTGATTTCGTCTCGGATTCTGTTCCGTATAAAGATTATTTCAAGGTGATATTTGAAAAATATAATAACAGTCTAAAATCCTTTGGGAAAATCGATTTCGACGATATGTCTCTTATATGTGCGCAGATTTTTGAGAGCAGAAAAGAAATTGCACAACTTTATAAAGAAAGATATAAGTACATCCTTATTGATGAATATCAGGATATCAATGAGATGCAGCAAAAAAATATCGAGTCGATTCTGAACGGGGATCAAAATCTTTTTGTTGTAGGGGATGACGATCAGGCAATATACGGATTTCGAGGCGCAAAACCCGGAATAATGATGGAGTTTGAAAAGCGCATGAAAAGAGAGGTTCATATAGTAAATCTTTCCGTAAATTACAGGTGTGGCAAGTCTATTTTGGATAATGCGAGTTTGGTCATAGCTGAAAATAAGATGCGATTTAAGAAGAAAATCGTATCCGGAACAGGAACAAACGGATATGTTATAGCAAGAAGATACAGGACAAAAGAAGAACAATATGAAGCGATGAGCGTGTTTCTTAGCGGACAGAGTAAATTAAATGACATCGGTATCTTATGCAGGACCAATTCGGAGTGTAAGACGATTGCGTCATTTTTAAAACAAAAAGGCATAAAGAGCAACATCGAAAACACGGATGATATGGCACTCTATGACGATGAGGGAGTTATTCTGTGTGTCTGTTATCTTTCTTTTGCGTGCATCGAAAGCTCGAGGGCGCTCTTTTATAAGATTATGAACAAGCCTCTTCGCTATATATCAAGAGAAAGCGCTATGAAGGAAATAGTCAGGAAAGTAGATGTCTTAGCTTTTTATCAAGGAAACAGGGACAGAAGTAAGGTTGTAAATAAGCTGTTTCATGAGATTTCGATGATATCAAAGATGCGACCGGCGTTGTCTGTCAGGTTTATCAGGAAAGAGATCGGGTTAGATAAGCTTTATCCAAACAGTAAAAAGAAATTGGATTTGTTTGAAGATATGGCCAAAAAATATGCAGATACAAAAGCTTTTATAAAGTCTTTTGACGAAGAAAAAGAAAATTATGCTGTTCAAAATAAAAGAAATTCAAAGCATAGTAAAACAGAAGATACGGTAAATATAATTACGCTACATAGCTCAAAAGGTCTTGAGTATAAATGTGTTTGGATTCCTGATCTTAACGAAGGAATAATCCCATCGCGAAGCGCCGTATCCGAATCAGGAAAAGAGGAAGAACGACGCATGCTCTATGTGGGAATGACCAGAGCTAAAGAGGCTTTGATAATGTCTTATGTATGTGGCACAAAAGAAAATGCCATGCTTCCTTCGAGGTTCCTTCGACCAATTAGAAAACTCTGGGAAAAGGAACCTAAAAAGTGATATTATTTAAGGAGAATATAAATGATAAAAAATGAAAAAATAGATGACGGAAATCATTTAAATAAGCGGCAAAACAGTTATGAAGTAAGTAGGATTATCGATAATCTTACACTTTTTGATGATGACATGATGTCATTGGTGTTTGATAAGAATATACCTGCAACAGAGCTTGTACTAAGGATTATATTAAAACGTGATATTATAGTAAAAAGCGTTGAAGGACAAGAAGAATATAAGAATCCACTTGTCGGTGGAAGAGACATTACTCTTGATATTCATGCAATTGATATTGATGGGGAAGAGATTGACATTGAAGTACAAGGAAATTCTGAAGGAGCACATGTCAGACGGGCCCGATTTCACAGTGCTATGATGGATTCTAGGATGCTTAGGGAAAAAGATGCATTTAATAAAATTAAAGATTCTTATGTGATATTTATTTATAAGCATGATAAATTCAGAAAAGGATTGCCTGTATACAGAGCCGATAGAACTGTTTTGGAAACAGGAGAACCATTAAATGATGGCTCGCATATTATATATGTCAACGGAAAGTACAGAGGAAATGATGATATCGGGAAATTGATGCAAGATTTTAATTCGAGCAACTCTAATGAGATGCATTATAAAGAATTGGCTGATAGCGTTCATCATTTCAAGGAAACAAGGAAAGGTCGTATTATTATGTGTGAAGCAGTGAAGAAATATGCAGAAGAGTGTAAAATCGAAGATAAGGCAATGACAACTCTTAATCTTATGAAGAATATGAAATGGACATTAGAGGAAACATTGGACAATATGGGAGTTTCGGATAAAAAAGAACGTGATGTTATAGCCAAGTTGCTTCAAGAATAAGGATATTTGGGGTATAAAAACAGCAGATTATGTAAAAATCTGCTGTCTTTAAAAGGGTTAACATTCATATCAATTCTGATACCGATTCTCTTACAGATCTTCAGCATCTTCCTCAGGAATCTCAACAATTTCATCAAATTCAACATCGTCGAGATAGAGGTTGAAAGCCTCGGCAACGGCATCGTACTCGGCGTCGTCTTCGATATAGCCAAGTTCAGGCTCTTCATCCTCACCTTTGTAGATGAATTCGTAGAACCATACGTTTCCGTCGTTGTTCTGACCGTTTTTATCAAGCGGAAGAAGAACAATGTAATCTTTTGAATTAACTGTAAGAACTATGATGATCGCACAGGTAACAACTTTGTTGTCATCAAGTTCGATGTCAACGGTCATCTGCTCGTCATTTTCAATTCTGGTATTCATTTCTGTTGCTACTTTGGAAAATTCCATAAAAATCCTCCTGAAAATCTTTTTCAATGGTTATCATGATTATAGCATACTTCGTGCACATAAAGACATTATGTGTTAAAATATTAGGGCTTATGTTGTTTGATACAATAAACAGTAACTTTGAGCACAAATTTCGGAGAGATTATGACTTCAGCGTACAAGATTACCGATGAAAAGCCTTATCCATTGGGCTGCTATATTGACTACGATAAGAGTCTGGTTGTCAGAGCTGTATTTGACGGTGGTTCTAAGCGTGGTATCACGCTTTACCGAGGCGAAAAAGGCGAGGACGATGGTTTTGTCATTGAGCTCCCTACGGAATGTAAGCGCGGGAATATTTATTCTGCGAGAATTTCCGGAATAAAGGATGTGGACGGATATACGCAGTACAATCTTTTTGAAGATGAGGATTATTTTTGCGATCCGTATGCAAAGCTTGTCATAGGACTTGATAAATTTGGCGAGGAAGTCGAAGATTCCGCTATCAGAGCCAAACTTGACAATAAATCACTCAGATCCGATTCATCTACTTGCTTTGACTGGGAAGGTAGTTCTTCTCCGCAGACCCCGTATGAGGACAGCTTCGTTTATCTGATGCATGTAAGAGGCTTTACGAAGAGTTCTTCGAGTGGGCTTCCGGCTGATATCAGAGGTACGTTTTCGGGAATAATCGCAAAGCTTGATTATCTTAAATCTCTTGGCGTGACTTGCATTGAGCTTATGCCTATATACGAGATGAATGAACTTCAGGATTCCGAGAAGAGAGGCAAAGTTCGCAGTGCCATCAAGGGCTCGAAAGCACTTAAGGGAAGCGATGTTATTTTTTCCAGAAACGGAAGTATTACAAATAAGGGAAACTTTGATCATAAGGTTAATTTCTGGGGATACAAAAAAGGTTATTACTTTGCTCCCAGGACTTCTTATTGTGTGGATCCCGCAAATGCCGAGGATGAAGTGAAGAACTTTATCAAGACTATGCATGAGAACGGCATTGAAGTAGTTCTTCAGTTTTATTTTGAAGAGGATGAGAGCGAGAGTATAATAATTGATGCGCTCAGGTACTGGAGATGTACGTACAGAGTGGATGGTTTCCATGTCAAAGGAGCCCGTCTTCCTATGCGGAACATCACAAAAGATCCGCTTTTTGCCGATGTAAAGATCTGGCATGAGTGGTTTGACTATGGTGATATATACGGCGGAAAGCCTGTTAAAAAGCGCTTTCTTGCCGAATATAACAATACATTTTTGAATTCTTCGAGAAAATTCTTAAAAAGTGATGACAATACCGCGGGAGATTTCCTTAAGGTAATGATCGCCAACGGATGCGACCACGGTGTGATCAATTATATTTGCAACTACGAAGGATTCAGGCTCGCCGATCTTGTTTCTTTTGAACACAAAAGAAATGAAGAAAACGGCGAAAATAATAAAGACGGTACAGACGAGAACTACAGCTGGAACTGCGGAATAGAGGGAAGAACCAGAAAAAAAGGCATTCTTGATCTTAGAAACAGGCAGATAAAGAATATTTTATCCATGCTCTTTTTGGCACAGGGAACTCCCATGATATTCAGCGGAGATGAGTTTGGTAACTCTCAGGGCGGCAACAACAATCCGTATTGTCAGGACAATGATATCGGATGGGTTGACTGGAAGGCGCTTGATAAGAACGAGGATCTTCTTGAATATGTCAAATTTCTCGTAAATATGAGAAGAGAGCATATTATGTTCAGAGAGCCGGCTCCGTTTAAGCTGATGGATTATATTTCATGCGGTTATCCTGATTTTTCTTGTCACGGGAGAGATGCATGGAGACCTGATTTTACGGCGCAGAGTCATGTTTTGGGACTTCTTTATTGCGGGCTTTATGATAAAAAAGCGGAAGATAAGCCATTTGTATATGTGTGTTACAATATGTGCTGGAATAAATCGGAAATAGCTCTTCCGAAACTTCCGGACGGAAATTCGTGGAAGCTTATATCAGATACCGCATGTGCGGAAGTGAACACTGATTCCGATAACAATTATGTCGTAAAAAATAAAAATGAGTCAGATAAAAAAGCCTTGGATAATGACAAAGTGACGCTTACAGAGCGTTCTGTCAGAATATATCAGAGCTTTAAAGATAAAAAAGATAATAAAAGGAAAAGTAGTAAAAAGAAATGAACAAACCGGACGTTATTGAAAAATTTTTAAGATATGTAAAGGTTGATACCCAGTCAGATCCTGATTCGGGTACGTCTCCCTCTACCATGAAGCAGCATGACCTTGCGAAAATCTTAAGAGATGAACTTATCGAGATCGGAGCTTCCGACGTATATTATGATGAAGATCATTGCTATGTTTATGCGTCTATTCCTTCGAATATCGATGATGGAAAAAAGAGATACAAGATGGGCTTTGTTGCTCACATGGATACTTCCGATGAAGTTAGCGGAAAAGATGTAAAGCCCAGAATAATAGATAATTACGAGGGTACGGACATATGCCTTTCAAAGGACGGGAAGGTTATTCTTTCACCAAAGGATTTCCCCGAGCTTTTAAATCATGTCGGTGAAGATCTTATTGTTACAGACGGAACGACACTTCTCGGAGCAGATGATAAGGCCGGTGTTTCGGAAATTATGACAATGGCGGAAACTCTTTTGTCCAATCCCGAAATTAAGCACGGTGATATTAGGATCGCGTTTACTCCCGATGAAGAGATCGGCGAGGGAACAGCTCATTTTGATCTGAAGAGATTTGGTGCAGACTTTGCATATACCGTTGACGGCGGAAAGCTCGGAGAGCTCGAATACGAGAACTTTAATGCTGCGGAAGGAACTATAAAGGTTCACGGAAGAAGCGTTCATCCGGGTGATGCCAAGAATAAGATGATAAATGCGGCTCTTATCTGCTATGAGTTCCATTCAATGCTTCCTGTATTCCAGAATCCCATGTATACGGAGAAAAGAGAGGGATTTTTCCACCTTACAAACGTAAACGGCGGAACAGAGAGTGCAGAGGCAACATATATCATAAGAGATCACAATGAGAAGCTTTTTAACAGCAAGAAAAAGCTCTTTTACGATGCTGCGGAGTATCTTAACAAGAAGTACGGTATTGGAACGGTTGAAGTTAATATAAGAGACCAGTACTTCAATATGCTCGAGAAGATCCGTCCGCACATGCATCTTGTCGAAAATGCTAAGAAGGTAATGATCGGACTTGCGATCACACCGATCGACTCACCTATAAGAGGCGGTACAGACGGTGCTTCGCTTTCATATAAGGGACTTCCCTGCCCGAACCTTTGCACGGGTGGCTACAACTATCATGGCAAGTATGAGTATGCTTCTATACAGGAGATGCGCAAGGTTGTAGATATCCTTTTGGGAATTGTAAAAGTATACGGAGAAGATTTTTAATGGCTAGTGAAAAAGCAAATAATATCAGTATATTAAACGCCAACAGGCAGGACGTTGCCGATGAGGAGAGCGTCAGACAGCTTGAATATATTGAAAAAGCCAAAGCTCAGGTTTCTTTTATGGAAAAAGAGCTTGGAAGAAAGCTTAAGGCATGTGTTGTTACTTTTGGATGTCAGATGAACGCGAGGGATTCCGAGAAACTTCTTGCGACACTTAAGCTTGTAGGATATGAAGAAACAGAATCGGAAGATGCCGATTTTGTAATCTATAACACATGTACCGTTCGCGATAACGCCGACCAGAGAGTTCTTGGAAGACTCGGTCAGTGCAGTAATTTTAAGAAGAGCAATCCTTATATGAAGATTGCGATCTGCGGATGCATGATGCAGGAGAAAACAGCCGTTGATAAGATTAAAAAGAGCTACAGATTCGTCGATCTTATTTTCGGAACACATAACATTTATAAATTTGCGGAGCTTTTGTACCAATCACTTAACTCCGACAAGATGATAATCGATATCTGGAAAGAGACTGACAAGATTGTCGAGGATCTTCCGGTTCTTCGTAAGTATTCATTTAAGTCGGGCGTAAATATTATGTTTGGCTGCAATAATTTCTGCACTTATTGTATTGTTCCTTACGTCAGAGGACGAGAGAGAAGCAGAAGCCCCAAGGACATAATCAGAGAGTGCGAAAAGCTTGCAAAAGACGGTGTTAAAGAGATCATGCTTCTAGGACAGAACGTCAACTCATACGGAAATGATTTTGAGGACGGAAATCCGGATAAGATTTCTTTTGCGGAGCTGATTGACGAAGTCACTAAGGTTGAAGGTATAGAGAGAGTAAGGTTTATGACTCCTCATCCTAAGGACTTTTCAGATGAGCTTATAGATGTTATTGCAAATAATAAAAAAATAGCAAGACATATTCATCTTCCTCTTCAGTCGGGAAATACCGAGATTTTGAGGAGAATGAACAGAAAATATACCAAGGAAGATTTCCTTAATCTTGTAAATAAGATAAGGGCTAAACTTCCCGATGTTGCGATCACAACGGATATTATCGTAGGTTTCCCCGGTGAAACAAAAGAGGACGTTGATGATACTATCGATGTTGTGAAGAAATCAGCTTTTGACAACGCATTTACCTTTATCTATTCAAAGAGGTCCGGAACACCTGCCGCAACTTTTGAAGATCAGGTACCGGAAGACGTTGTTAAAGAAAATTTCGACAGGCTTCTTAAAGTCGTTCAGGATACGGCAAAAGAGCAGTCTCTTAAATACAAGGGGCAGGTTCAGGAAGTGCTTGTTGAAAGCGTAAACGATCATGATGATTCTCTTATGACGGGAAGAATGTCAAACAATACACTTGTACATTTCCCCGGTAGCGAGGAACTTATCGGTCAAATGGTCAAAGTAAAGATTACTGATTGTCACGGCTTTTATTTCTTTGGGGAGAAAGCATAATAACGGAGGAATTATACGTGGAGAGTACCACGACGTATGAGAATGTAGACATAGAAAAAGTATCACCCATGATGCAGCACTATCTTCAGACAAAGAATGAGTACAAAGACTGCGTCTTGTTTTACAGACTTGGGGATTTTTACGAACTGTTTTTTGACGATGCGAAGACTGTTTCAAAAGAGCTTGAACTTACCCTTACGGGAAAAGCGTGCGGACTTGAAGAGAGAGCACCTATGTGCGGAGTTCCTTTTCATGCGGTTGATACTTATCTTACAAGACTTGTTTCAAAGGGATACAAGGTTGCAATATGTGAACAGACCGAGGATCCAAAGCAGGCAAAAGGCATCGTAAAAAGAGATGTGACAAGGATAGTTACACCCGGAACGAATCTCAATATGCAGGCCCTTGAGGAAACCAAAAACAACTACCTCATGTGCGTGTTTTATGATTCGGAATGCATTGGAATCTCTGTTGCGGATGTTACTACGGGTGATTATTATCTCACGGAAGTTTCAAGCATCAAGGAAGCTTGCGACGAGATTGGAAAGTACATGCCTTCTGAGCTTATCTGCAATGAGGCTTTTACTTTTTCAGGTGTTTCAACCGATGATCTTAAGAACAGGCTCGGAGTATATATAAATCCTCTTGATGCAAGATATTACGATGAGGAAAATTGTAAAAAGACACTGATAACGCACTTTAAAGTCAAGTCGCTAATAGGTCTCGGACTTGATGATTTCGGAAACGGAATAGTGGCTGCCGGAGCTCTTTTGCAGTATCTCATCGATATGCAGAAGACAGAGATAGCGAATATCACTCATATTTACCCTTATCTTACAAGTAAGTTCATGCTTCTTGATTCATCTACAAGGCGAAATCTTGAACTTGTTGAGACGATGAGGGATAAGCAGAAGAGAGGAACGCTCCTGTGGGTTCTTGATAAGACCAAAACAGCTATGGGTGCGAGAACGCTTCGAAGCTTTATAGAACAACCTCTGATCGAGAAAGATGATATTCTTTTAAGACAGGGTGCGGTCGAAAAGCTTGTAAAGAATGTGGTCACAAGGGAAGAAATACGTGAGTATCTTAATCCCGTATACGATCTTGAAAGACTTATGTCAAAGATCGTGTTTAAGACTGCAAATCCAAGGGATCTTCTTGCTTTCAGGAATTCAATCAGGATGATTCCGGCGATAAAGACATCTCTTATTGATGTTAAGGATGATCCGGAGCTTTCTTCACTTGAGGAGAGACTCGATCCTTTGAGAGATATTTATGACCTTATCGATATGGCTATCGTTGAGGAGCCTCCGCTTACGATAAAAGAAAGCGGAATCATAAAGGATGGTTTCGACAAAGATATCGATACATTCAGAGAAGCCGGAACCAACGGAAAAAGTTGGCTTGCACAGCTTGAGGATGAAGAAAAGGAAAAGACGGGGATAAAAAATCTTAAGATCAAATACAGCAATGTGTTTGGTTATTCCTTTGAGGTTACCAATTCATTCAAAGACAAAGTCCCCGATTATTTCATCAGAAAACAGACTCTTACAAACTGCGAGAGATATACGACTCCCAAGTTGAAAGAGCTTGAAGATACAATTTTAAACGCTCAGGATAAGCTCAATAATCTTGAGTATGAGATGTTCTGCAAGATAAGAGATTCCATTGCTCTTGAGATAGACAGAATACAGGGCACGGCTAAAGCACTTGCGCTTCTTGATGTATATGCTTCGCTTGCTTATGTTGCCGAAAAAAATCATTATGTTAAGCCCTCAATAAACGAAAAGGGCGTATTTAACATAAAGAACGGAAGACATCCGGTTGTTGAGCTTATGCTTGATTCTTCCGATATGTTTATTTCGAACGATACATATCTTGATAACAAAAAGCATTGCATCTCAATTATCACAGGTCCCAATATGGCGGGTAAATCCACATATATGAGACAGACGGCGCTTATATCACTTATGATGCAGATCGGAAGTTTCGTTCCTGCGGAAAAAGCCGATATATGCGTTGTTGACAGGATATTTACAAGAGTCGGTGCTTCCGATGACCTTGGCAGCGGTCAGTCTACATTCATGGTTGAGATGAATGAAGTTGCTAATATATTAAGGAATGCGACTCCAAATTCTCTTTTGATACTGGATGAGATAGGAAGAGGAACATCGACATATGACGGTCTTGCCATTGCCTGGGCTGTTACGGAGCATATCAGTAACAGAAAGATACTTGGCGCCAAGACTTTGTTTGCTACGCATTATCACGAGCTTACAGAGCTTGAGGGCAAGATGGACAATGTAAATAACTACTGTATTGCCGTTAAAGAAAACGGTGATGATATTGTTTTTCTAAGGAAAATCGTAAAGGGAGGCGCAGACAAGAGCTATGGTATTCAGGTTGCTAAGCTTGCGGGCGTTCCCGATATGGTCATCGACAGGGCCAAGGAGATTGTTGCTGAACTTACCGACAATGATATTACAGATAAAGTCCAGAGTATTGCAAAGGACAATAAGAGTGATAAAAAGGTCAAAGTTAAGCATTATGACGACGTTGATATGGATCAGATGTCACTGTTTGATACTGTAACCGATGAAGATGTGCTTAAGAGATTGCAGGAAATCGATATTACAACTCTTACGCCCATGGACGCTCTGAATACTTTGTACAAGCTTCAGAGTGATTTGAAAAACAGGTGGAAAAACTAAATGGCATTCATTAACGAACTCGACAAAAATACCATAGACCAGATTGCTGCAGGAGAAGTTGTTGAGAGACCTGCGAGTGTCGTAAAAGAACTTGTTGAAAACGCGATCGATTCAGGTGCTACCGCAATCACTGTTGAGATAAAAGGTGGCGGTATAGATATGATACGTGTCACCGATAACGGTTCCGGAATTGAAAAGACCGAGATAAGGAAAGCGTTTAAAAGACATGCTACAAGTAAGCTTAAGTCTATCGAGGATCTTTTTACGATTCATTCGCTTGGATTCAGAGGAGAGGCTTTATCAAGTATTTCTTCCGTTGCCCAGGTTGATCTGATCACAAAGACAAGAGACGATCTTGTCGGAATCAGATACAGTATAAGCGGCGGTGAGGAAGTATGCTTTGAAGAGATTGGAGCTCCTGACGGAACTTCTCTTATCGTAAGAAATCTCTTTTTCAATACTCCTGCGAGAAAAAAGTTTCTTAAGACTCCTCAGACTGAGGCAAGTTATATAGGTGATGTCATGGAGCATCTTGCTCTTGATAATCCTACAATATCATTCCACTACATAAACAACAGGGATGATAAATTCAATACTTCCGGAAACGGAGATCTTAAAGAGATCATCTACAGGATTTACGGAAGAGATGTTTCACTTAACCTCGTTCCCATTAATATCACGGAAAAAGGCGTGACTATTGAGGGGTATCTTGGTGAGCCTTCCATAAACAGGTCAAACAGGAATTTTGAGATCTTTTTTGTAAACGGAAGATATGTAAAAGATAAGATTATTTCTAAGGCGCTGGAAGAGGGATACAAGCAGTATCTTATGATGCACAAGTTCCCGTTTGCCGTTCTACACATTAGAATGGATCCCGCGATGGTAGATGTAAACGTGCATCCCGCAAAACTTGAAGTCAGATTCGACAATCAGACTGCGCTTTATGAGCTAATCCGTTCAAATGTTGAGAATACACTCAGAAATCGTGAGATGATTCCCGATGCGGTTCTTGACGATAACAAGAAGAAAAAGCCGGAGACTAATGCAGTCGAGCCCGTGAATATAATTAAGGCCGACAATGAAATTGCTCCCGAGCCAAAGAGCGTTGATGTATTCTTCGATGATGAAGCGGAAGATAAAGTTAAAAAAGCCGCTCCTGCCGTAAAAGAGAATGAGGCTACGAAAAAGAAAATCGCTCCGGAACCGTTTGAAAAGCAAAGATTAGAGGAAAATCTGGTAAAAGAAGATATTCCTGTTTATTCGAAAGATGCAAGCGGAGATACGGTCAGAATAAGTGATAATAATAAATCTGCCGTATGGACAAGGATTTTCGGAGATCTTGAAGGAAAACAGGCTGAAAAAACAGAACATCCTTCACCTATAATTAAGCCTTCGGAAGCTATTATAGTTGAAAAGCCCGTACAGCTGGATCTCTTTGAAGAGAAAGTTCTGAGCAAAGAGAATGTCAAAGAGTATGAGATTCTTGGTCAGATATTCGGAACATACTGGATCATCGGTTACAAAGATAAGATGCTTCTTGTGGATCAGCATGCTGCGCATGAGAAAGTAAACTACGAGCGCATGATAAAGAGATACAAATCGGGCGAAATGCTTTCACAGATGGTAAATCCGCCTGTTATCGTAACTTTGGCTTCTGCTGAGGAGGAACTTTTCCTTCGCTACAGGCAGTATTTTGAAAAGATAGGCTTTAACATCGAGAACTTTGGCGGACATGAATATGCGATGAGAGCTATTCCGGTGGATCTTTTTGGATGTGATGATGAGAAGGATCTTTTTATCAAAATCCTTGATGAACTGTCGCACGAGACAAATCTTGACAGGACACCGGATGTGATAAATTATAAGATCGCGAGCATGGCCTGCAAGGCTTCTGTTAAGGGAAATACCAAGATGACCAAGGAAGAGATGGAAGCTCTTTTGGACGAACTTCTTACACTTGATAATCCTTATAATTGCCCTCACGGAAGACCTACGATCATATCGATGACAAAGTATGAAATTGATAAAAAGTTTAAACGAGTTGTGGAATGAATAAACAAAAGCTGATTGTTTTAACGGGGCCCACTGCGGTGGGAAAATCCAAATTATCAATAGAGCTTGCCGGAAAGATAGGCGGAGAGATAATCTCCGCTGATTCTATGCAGGTCTATAAATATATGAATATCGGCACGGACAAGATTTCCAAAGAAAAAATGGGTGGTATCCCTCATCATCTGATCGACTTTCTTGACCCGAAAGAGGACTTTAACGTCTTTATGTTTCAGAAACTTGTGAAAGATGCCATTACAGATATTTCATCAAGAGGAAAAGTGCCGATACTTGTCGGCGGAACAGGCTTTTATATTCAGGCGGTTCTTTATGATATTGATTTTACCGAGACGGATGAAGATAATACCATAAGACATGAACTTGAAGAAAGAGTCAGAAAAGAAGGCACTTCCGGTATTTATGAGGAACTAAAAAGTGTCGATCCCGAGTCAGCTCTTTTGATACATGAAAATAATTCAAAGAGGGTTATACGTGCTCTTGAATATTATAAAAAGACCGGCAGGAAGATATCCGAGCACAACAAGGAGCAGAGCGAAAAAGTTTCGCCTTATGATTTTTACTACTTTGTGCTTACGGATGACAGGGAAGTTCTTTATTCAAGAATTGATAAAAGAGTTGATGCCATGATAGAAGAAGGTCTTGTCGATGAAGTTAAAGAACTTCGAAAAATGGATATTCCAAAGACCGCAACTTCAATGCAAAGCCTTGGATACAGAGAGATATTCGGCTATCTTGACGGCGAATACGACCTTGAAAGAGCGATATATCTGATAAAGAGAAACACAAGGCATTTTGCGAAGAGGCAGCTCACATGGTTTCGAAGAGAAAAGGAAGTTAGCTGGATAGACAAATCGGCATTTAACAGAGACGATAATCTCGTTTTGGAAGAAATACTAAGGATATATGAAAATGAGTGAATTAAATCAGACAATAGACAAGTTATATGATGAGTTCGGTATCTCCGAGAAGGTGCACAGATTCGGAGAGATAATAATCGAGGAGCTTTCCGAGAGATTTAAGAAGATTGACGAGACTGCTGAGTATAATCAGCTCAAGGTTCTTAAAGCTATGCAGGACAATAAGGTAAGTGAAGCATGTCTTATGGGAACAACGGGCTACGGATACAACGATATCGGAAGGGAAAAGCTGGAAGCTGTTTATGCATCAGTGTTTCACACCGAGGATGCGCTTGTTCGTCCGCAGATAACATGCGGAACTCATGCGCTTGCACTTGCTCTTATGAGTAATTTAAGACCCGGTGACATGCTTTTTTCTCCTGTAGGAAAGCCTTACGATACACTTGAAGAAGTTATCGGAATAAGAGAATCAAAGGGCTCTCTTGCAGAGTATGGAATCACATATTCACAGGTGGATCTTCTTTCTGACGGAAGTTTTGATTATGACAATATCAAAAAGGTTCTTGAAGAGAACGAGAACATAAAACTTGTTACCATACAGAGGTCAAAGGGATATCAGACAAGACCGACTCTTTCCGTATCGAGAATAGGAGAGCTTATTGCATTTATTAAGGGCATAAAGAGTGATGTTATATGCATGGTAGATAACTGCTACGGAGAATTCGTCGAGAGAATCGAACCTACAGATGTAGGCGCCGATATGGTTGTCGGATCTCTCATAAAGAATCCCGGAGGCGGACTTGCTCCGATCGGTGGTTATATTGCGGGCAAAAAAGAATGCGTCGAGAATGCGGCATTCAGGCTCACTTCCCCCGGACTTGGAAAAGAAGTTGGCGCTTCACTCGGAATACTTCCTTCTTTCTATCAGGGACTTTTCCTTGCACCTACAGTAACTGCAAGTGCGCTTAAAGGTGCAATATTTGCTGCCAATATTTATGAAAAATTCGGATTTTCCGTTTGTCCGGACAGCAAGGAAGAAAGACATGACATCATACAGGCTGTCACATTCGGAAAGCCTGAGGGTGTTATAGAATTTTGTAAAGGTGTTCAGGCTGCGGCTCCCGTTGATTCATTTGTAACTCCCGAGCCATGGGATATGCCGGGATATGATTCACAGGTAATAATGGCTGCAGGTGCCTTTGTTTCGGGCTCTTCAATAGAGCTTTCGGCTGACGGTCCCATCAAGGAACCTTACTCTGTATTCTTCCAGGGAGGCCTTACATGGCCGCACGCCAAGATTGGCATACTAAAGACTTTGCAAAATCTTGTAGATGCAGGCCTTATCTTGTGCTAAACTAATAGCTGTATGATTTTGATTCATTCTGATCGCCCGGAAAGCTTGTATCAGGAGGAATCACATGAAGCAATCAGATATCTCTTTTAAAGAGCACAGAACATATGAGGACCAGCTTCCCTATGAGCGCTTTTTAAAGTCAGGTCCGGAAAGTCTGACCGATGCCGAACTTCTTGCAATTATAATTCGAACAGGAAGCAGCAGTGCATCTCCGGTTGATATAGCAAAGAAAGTTATGGCAATGGGTAGAGGAAAGGAGAAAGGACTTAACAGTCTTTTCTGTGTTTCTGTTGAAGAACTTATGAAAGTTCATGGCATAGGGGAAGTCAAGGCGGTCAAACTTAAATGTATTGCTGAGCTTGCAAAGAGAATGTCTTGCCAGAAAGCGGATATCGGCCTTTTATGCAACGATCCGTCTATGGTTGCAAATTATTTTATGGAAAAGCTAAGGCATGAAGAATCCGAGAGGGTCTTTTTGCTTTGTCTTAACAACAGATTAAAGCTTGTCCAAGAAGTTCTTTTGTCCATGGGGACTGTCAATTCAGCCTCATTATCACCGAGAGATGTTTTTATTCACGCTCTTAGAACGGGAGCTTCAAATCTGATATTGGTGCACAATCATCCGGGAGGAGATCCGTCTCCGAGCAGATCGGATGTTTTGATAACCAATAAGATCAGAGAATCGGGGGCAATGCTTGATATCATTTTAAGGGATCATATTATTATAGGAGATCGCTCATATTACAGCTTTGAAGAAAAAGGGCTGTTATGGCAATAAGGAGGACGTTTTGAGTAACATATTTGGAATCGATCTTGGAACCAGCAACATTAAGATTTATAACAGAGATGAGGATGGACTTTTCGTTGAGAAGAACATGATTGCCATCGAAAACAAGACAAGAGTTTTTGCTTATGGTAATTCTGCATACGAGATGTACGAGAAAGCTCCCGATAAGATTCAGATCACATATCCTCTTAGCAGTGGTGTTATTGCTGATATCGAACACATGGAAGCTCTTGTAAAGCTTTTTTTGACAGATCAGATGAAGGGTTCGGTTAAGCCTTGCGAAGTTTATATTGCAGTTCCCAAGGATGTTACGGAAGTAGAAAGGCGTGCTTTCCACGATCTTATAAATGATGCCGGAATTAAAGCCAAGAAGATCATGATGGTTAAGAAACCTCTGGCTGACGGTCTCGGAATGAATGTTGACGTTATGAATTCACAGGGTGTGCTTGTTGTTGACGTCGGATATGACACAACAGAGATCTCAATTCTTTCACTCAGAGGAATCGTTGTCAGCAAACTTATCAAAGTCGGCGGAAAGAAGTTCGACGAGGCGATAAGAACCGTTATCCGTAAGGAATTTGGTCTTCTTATTGGTGAAAAAACATCGGAAACTGTAAAAATGTCACTTAAGGATCTTGAAAAAGAGGGTAAGGATGCAGTCGTTTATGGAAGAGATATCGTAACAGGTCTTCCCGTAGAGAGAATGATCCCTACAGATCTTCTCAATCAGGCTCTTATCGAAAGCTTTGACGCAATCCTTGATAATATTAAAGCTACACTTGAGAGAACTCCTCCGGAGCTTGCTGCAGATATCTTCAAGCACGGACTTTACCTTACAGGTGGTGCATCTCAGATCTGCCACCTTGCACAGAGACTTTCAAACGGTGTAGGCCTTAATGTTAATCTTGCCGAGAACCCGATTGGTTCTGTTGCCCTTGGTCTTTCTAAGATTATTAAAGATGACCAGTACAAGGTTCTTGCTTATGGAATCGAAGAGGATAAATAATGAGCCCTGTTATTAGGAGAAACGGAGAAGAGTTTACTGTCCCCAGTAAATATCTTCTCTCTATTTTAACTGCATTATGTATTGTTCTTATGATCATAACGTTTAATGCAGACAAGATTAATACAGGTCCGCTTGAAGGACCGATAAATGCTTTTGCAAGTGTCTTTATGATGCCGCTTCAAAGAGGCATCACGACTGTCGGTACCAAGATAAAAAATAAGACGGACAGATTGGCAGAAATCTCAAGGCTTCTTGACGAGAACGAAAGACTTAAAGCAAAAGTAGATGAACTTACAATTGAAAACAGCCAGTTACAGCAGGATAAATACGAACTTATAGAACTTCGTGAGCTTAAAGAACTCGACGATCAACATAAGTTTGTTACTGTTGGCGCAAGGGTTGTGGCAAAAGAGCCCGGCAAATGGTACGACTCATTTACCATTAACAAGGGAGAAGACGACGGACTTGAAGTTGACATGAATGTTCTTGCCGACGGAGGCCTTGTTGGACGTATTGTCAAGCTTGGACCTGACTGGGCTCAGGTTCGTACAATTATTTCGGATGACAATAATTGTACCGGAACAATTTTGAGCTTAAAGAAAAACCTTAATATTTCGGGTAGTCTTAAAGAGTATGACTACAGCGGAAATATTACTTTTTCAAGACTGAAAGACGACAAGGTTGCGCTTGGAGATTCCGTAGTGACGTCCACCATCAGTGAAAAATATATTCCCAATGTTTTGATCGGAAGTATCTCAGGCATTGAAAATGAGCCTGATAATACGAAAAAGGGAACGATTACTCCGGTGGTTGATTTTGAGCATTTGGATATAGTGCTTGTTGTAAAGGACCCCAAACCCTTTAAACCAAAAGAAAAATAATATGAGTATAAGAAGAGTATTAGTAAATTTTTTATTGGCGATATTGACGTTTACATTGCAGATTTCAGTTTTTAACAGAGTATTGGATTTTGGTGGTGTTACACCGGATCTTATGCTAGTTTTCGTGACCACGGTTGCTTTTTTACGTGGAGAAAAGCCGGGACTTTTGACAGGTTTTTTTGGTGGTTTATTGATTGATATATTTTTTGGTCACCTCGGTTTTTATGCGCTTATCTATATGTATCTCGGGTTCCTTGTGGGAAAACTGAACGAGGTCTTTTATTCTCAGAATATTGCAATCCCCATCACGATAATATCTGTTTCTGATTTTATCTACAATTTTGTTTGTTATGTTTTGCTACTCTTGTTCAGAAAGCGATTTGATATCGGTTATTATATGATGAACACGATAATACCCGGAGTTGTCTATACTGCGCTTGTTGCAATTTTCTATTATCCGCTTGTCTTAAAGATACATGAGCGAATTCTTGAGAAGGAACAAAGGAGCGAGAAAAAATTTGTTTAACGAGATCAAAGAGAAATTTATAAAGTTCATAACTTCAAGATCAGTAATGCTTGCCGGCGTAGTTGTGGCTTTTGCCTGTGTTTTGCTTGCGCGTTTGTTTTATTTGCAGATAATTATGGGAGATTATTACAAAGAAACGGCAACCAACGAAACAATTAAGGACAAGTATATACCTGCACCCCGTGGATGTATCTATGACAGAAACAAAAACCTTCTTGCTCACGATGAACGTGCAGATTCCGTAACGATAGAAGATGTATATGCAGATATGAAAATGAGTGATAAAAATCGTATGATCAATGAAACACTCAAGAAGACTATTGAGATCATCGAGGCTAACAACGATGAAATAGATTTTGATTTTGATATCGTGAGAGATGTTTCGGGAAAATATATTTTTAAGCCGGAGAATGAATCGGATATTCTTAAGTTCCTTAGGGATGCTTACGGAAGAGCTTCCGTAAAGGAGCTTAAAACCGAAGAAAAAGTAAAGACAGCCAAACAGGTAGTTGAAGATCTTTGCTATAGCTTCAGTATTGGAGATTATACGGATCCTCAAAATGAGAGCAGAGAAACATTTGAGGCCATGAAGGGCTATTCGCCCGAAATGGGATTTAAGATACTGGTTATCAGATACAAAATGGCTAAACAGGGCTTTCAGAATTATCTTGCGACCACTATTTCTTCTAGAGTTTCGGAAGAAACTGCCGCTGCAATTTTGGAGAGCAAAGATCAGCTTGAGGGCGTTGATATTACAAGCAGCTATGTGAGAATGTATGATGATGATTTCTTCTGCTTTTCGCCCATTCTTGGTTATACGGGAAAAATATCTGTCTCAGAGCTTGATGAATTTAATAAAGAAGCAGGCGACGAAACGGAAGACAATAAAAAAGGCTTATTTGCAAAAGCCGGTTCCGACGATGATAAAGAACAAAAATATGATATGAATGATATTGTCGGAAAATCAGGTATTGAAAAGTCACTTGAAAGTGAACTTCAGGGAACAAAAGGAAAAGATACCATTCACGTTGACAAAACAGGACATATTCTTGAAATTAGTGACAGTGTGGCGCCTGTTGCCGGTCATGATGTGTATCTTACTATTGATAAGGAACTTACCAAGGGATGCTATAAGATTCTTGAAAAAAATCTTGCAACCATTCTTCTGGATAAACTTAAAGATTCAAAACGCGGTCCCGTTTTTGATGAGAAGCCCAGTGCGAACCAGATGTGGCTCCCTATATATGACGCATATATAAATCTTTTTGTGAATGATATTATAGATATTTCAAAATTTAAAAATGCTGATGCACAGGAAAACGAAAAGGCTTTGTATGCAGCTTTTGTTCCCAAGAAAAAAGAAACAATCGCTGCAATCAAGGATGAACTCCTGAATAAGAAAACTCCTAAAAGTCAGCTTCCGGAAGAATATCAGGAATATATGGATCATATTTTGGATATCTTAAAGGATACGAATTATCCGATCATTTCAGCCGATAAGGATGACGAAGATTTCGTTAAGATAAATAAGGAATGGAAAGCGGGAACCATTTCTCTTTCCCAATATATTGACAGAGCGATAATAAATGAATGGGTTGATGCATCTAAGCTTGATATTGAAAATCTCTATGCCGATTCGGATGAAACTTACGCAGAGATCGTAAATTATATTGTAGCGGGAAAAGAAGGTAAGGGTGCCACAAAGCAATACGGCCTTAATAACGATCATGTATTTGATACATATCTTTATAAGCACATGCTTTATTCCGATACAATATCTCCGAGGCAGGTATGCAATGTCCTCTTGGAGCAGGGAATCATAAAAGCAGAAAATATTGATCCCGATGAACTTACAATCTGGAAAAATGGTGGGATTTCGCCTTACGTATTTTTGCGTAACAGGTTGGAAAAACTTGATATTACACCTGCACAGCTTGGCTTGTATCCTTGTACCGGTTCCATGGTAATTACCGATGTACAGACCGGTGATGTTCTGGCGCTTGTATCATATCCCGGTTATGACAACAATCGTCTTAGTAATGGCGATCCGGATTATCTTACAAGTCTTTTGACGGATAAATCCAATGCTAAACCTATGTACAATCATGCCACTCTTGAGAAGACCGCTCCCGGATCGACATTTAAGATGGTAACAGCTACTGCGGGACTTATGGAGAATGTTATAACTACAACTTCGACTATAAGTTGTAGCGGAATTTTCAATAAACTCGATCATCCTGCAAAATGTTGGAAAGCAGGCGGACATGGTTCACTCAATGTTGTCGGTGGTATCAGAAATTCATGTAACTGTTTTTTCTATGAAGTCGGTTATCGATTGGGAACAAGTGGCAATAAATATGACAGCGATCTTGGCTGTGCAAAACTTGCTAAATATGCCGGAGAATATGGACTTACAGATAAATCCGGAATTGAGATTGCCGAAGCGGAACCAAAAGTTGCAACCAAAGATGCTGTTCGTGGCGCTATCGGTCAGGATACTAACGAATATTCAACTGTAGGTCTTGCAAGATATATTACAGCTGTTGCAAACCGTGGAAAATGCTTTGATCTTACATTGGTTGACAAAATTGCGCTTGATTCCTACGGCAAAATGAAAGATAACAGCGCTAAGGTCAGAAATCAGATAAATATGCCGCAGGCTTATTGGGATTTCATTCATCATGGAATGAGAGAAGTAGTAATGGATAAGCCTTATTACAGCGAGCTTTCAAATAAAGGTTGCCCTGTTGCGGGTAAGACCGGAACGGCGGAAGAAGGATGGAATCCCAACCATTCGCTGTTTGTCTGTTATGCACCGTACAGTGATAAGAACGAGCAGCCTAAAATTGCGGTTGCTACCAGAGTTGCAAACGGATATACATCAAGTTATGCGGCCCAGATTACTGAAAAGGTTCTTGAATACTATTTTGAATATAAGACACTTGATGAAATTCTCGGTGGAGGAGAAGCTCTTGTCGGAGGCGGACGCGAGGACTAAAGTTTGGAGAAATTAAATGCGTGAAATGCTGAAAAAATATAAGATAACTGAATATGATTTTTTCCTTGTGACAATGATCTTAATAACAAATATCTTTGGTATCCTTGCCGTCACGTCCTCTTTTCCGAGCTTGAAAACATCTGTTATTGGCGGCTCAATATTTAGTTTTTTGGTTATGGTCTTTTTGTCACTTGTGGATTATAACTTTTTACTGAAGTTTAATTGGCTCTATTATATTGCAAATCTTGTCATTTTGGCACTTATCTTTACTAGTATGGGAAAGAGAATTAATGGTGCAAGAAGGTGGTTACAGCTTGTACCCGGTGTCAGAATACAGCCCTGCGAGGTAGCCAAAATATTATTGATTTTATTTTTTGCTCAGTTTATTATGAAATATAAAGATAAAGTTAAAGATATACGCTTTATCTTTGTTTGTTTTGCTTTACTGAGTCTTCCTGTTTTACTTATTATTTTGCAGCCGGATCTTTCAACGTGCATTATGATCTTTGTTACTTTTGCATGCATGTTGTTTGTTGCCGGAATGGACTGGAAACTTGTTGCAATAGCGCTTGCTGTGGCGGTTCCGCTTGTATTATTTGTTATCAGTGATGCGGTAAACGGCTGGGGGATTGTTTTTGGCAAGATATTGCATGATTATCAGGGTGACCGAATACTTGCATGGCTGCATCCGGAAGATTTCACAACAGATAAAGCTTATCAGACGTTACATTCGCTTATGGCAATAGGTTCCGGCGGAATTCGCGGAAAAGGATATAACACGGATGATGTTACGGTACTTAACGCGGGATTTATTTCGGAGCCTCAGTCAGACTTTGTTTTTGCGGTTATAGGAGAAGAATTTGGCTTCATCGGGGGATGCGCGGTCATTATTCTGATCTTAATAATTTCGGTCAGATGTTTTTTGATCTCCTTTAGGGCTAAAGACAAAGCAGGACAGCTACTCGCTGCGGGAATCGGAGCATGGATCGGCTTTCAGGGATTCATCAATATATCCGTTGTTACCGGCCTTTTTCCCAATACGGGACTTCCGCTTCCGTTTATCAGTGCCGGAAGCTCGGCACTTTTAAGCATGTATGCGGGCATGGGAATTGTCCTTAATGTCAGATTGCAAAGCAACAAGTATATCTAGGGAGGGTTACAGATAGAAATGAATATTGCGCTTATTGCACATGATGCAAAGAAGAAGCTTATGCAGAATTTCTGTATAGCATATAGGGGTATATTGAGTAAAAACGATCTTTTCGCCACGGGAACAACGGGCAGACTTATAGAAGAAGTTACAAATCTTAGTATTCATAAGTATCTTGCGGGACACCTCGGAGGTGCACAGCAACTTGGAGCAGCTATTGAACATAATGAGATCGATCTTGTTATTTTTTTGAGAGATCCGCTCACTGTTAAATCACATGAGCCTGACATCAGCAATGTCATGACACTTTGCGATATGCATAACATCCCGGTTGCAACTAATCTTGCTTCAGCAGAACTGCTTATTAAATCTTTGGATAGAGGAGATCTTGAGTGGCGTGAAATGTATAAGTAAGCCTTGTTCTTTTTTTGCTATAGTGTTGATGTTGTCATCTGTTTTTGTGAGCGGATGTTCTTCAATTCCATACGAAGCAAAGTATTCTATTGACAGAGCTGCGACAAGTAATAGATGTGAACCTTTTGCGGCAGATAAGTGTGTTGCTGATGTAGAGGATATTACAAGCCAGGACATGCAGGTCAATGACAAAGTAAGTGCCGGTCTTTTTGACATTAACAGAAGACGAACACTTTATGCCAAAAATGTACATGAAAGACTTAAACCCGCCAGTCTGACGAAAGTCATGACTGCTTATATTGCACTTAAATATTATGGAGATCAGCTCGATAAGGTGCTTGTTGCGGATTCATCCGTATATGCAAATGAGAGCGGAGCCCAGGCACTCGGACTTAAAGAAGGCTGCTCGATGACGCTGAACGAAGCACTTTGTGCGCTTCTTATTTATTCCGCAAATGACGTGGCAAATCTTATTGCGACTAATCTTGCGGGCTCCATTGAGGCTTTTGCCGATATGATGAATGCCGAAGCCTTAAAACTTGGTGCGACTCAGTCTAATTTCAAGAATCCAAACGGTCTTAATGTTGAAGATCACCTTGTTACCGCATATGATATGTATCTGATCTTCAGTGCCGCTATGAAATATGATAAGTTTTCAGAGATAATCAGCATGAATTCTTATGATGTAAAGTGGACCGATGAAAACGGTGAAGGCCAATCAAGGACAATTGATAATACAAACGGATATCTCAGAGGAGATGTGGCAGCACCGAGCGGAGTCACTGTTATCGGTGGTAAAACCGGTACCACAAATGCTGCCGGACATTGCCTTATCCTGCTTGCGAAAGATGGAAGCGGTAATCCGTACATCGCAGTAATTATGCGCGATACAGACGGTGATACATTGTATTCAGACATGACTAATATGCTTAACGAAATCGTTAAATGATGTTGTCTTTTAGCACCTAATATCCTATAATTAATATATCGATAAAATACTTACTTGCGGGAGGGTATGCCGATGGTTCAGTTAATTGTTGGGAAAAAAGGAAAAGGTAAGACCAAATGCTTATTGGACAAGGTGAACACCGAGGTAAAAAATGTTCTCGGTTCCGTAGCCTTTCTTGATAAGAGTACCAAGCACATGTATGAACTTAACAATAAGATTCGTCTGATAGTCGTCTCGGAGTTTATGATAGAAAATTCCGATGAATTCATTGGTTTCGTCAGTGGTATTATTTCTCAGGACCATGATCTCCAGCAAATGTATTTTGACAGTTTTTTGAAAATATCCTGTCTTGAAGGAAAAGATATTTCCGGAACTATCGACAAGCTCGAAAAGCTTGGCGAAAAGTTTAATATTGATTTTGTTCTCAGTCTTTCAATGGATGAGTCAGAACTCCCCGAAAGCGTAAAATCAAAGGTTGTTATTTCACTTTAAATTTTAAGTATGAGATATTTGAGCCGCGGATCACCGCGGCTCAATGTATGAAGAAGGTTAATAATATGGCCGGCCAGAATAGCCGAAAAATTACAAAGTATCCCAAAAACATAAATAATCTAAATATCGGAGTGGTTTTCTTTGTTGCCGTGGCAATATATATAATCATCAGTGTTGTCATTTACCTTGGAAAAGACCGCGTTATTCCTTATCAGGTTATGGACGGATCTCTTTCGACCAATAATATTTATGAAGCCATCGCTATCAGAAGCGAAAAGATCGTTCCTGCTGACCGCGCAGGCTATGTGTATTATATTGCATCCGAAGGTACCAGGGCAGCGGTCGGAGATCTTGTTTATACTATAGATGAATCGGGAAAACTTATTGAATATTTAAAATCACAGGGGTCGGAAGAAGTGGAGCTGAATGATGAGAGCATGTCGGAACTTCGTTCTCAGATCATGTCGTTCACTTCATCTTTTGATGAGAAAAATTTTTATACTGTTTATGATTTTAAGAGCGGACTTGACGGCACAGTGCAGAAGCTCTCAAACAGTAGTCTTCTTAACGACATTCAATCTCTTAATCTGAATAATTCCATTGCCAGAGTCAGTGCACAGGATCCGGGCATAGTAATTTATTCAACCGACGGCTATGAAAATCTTACTCCCGATAGTATTACTCTTGAAAATTTTGATCAGTCAAAATATGAAAAGCATCAGCTTATAAATAATTCACTTGTAAAAAAGGGTGATCCGGTTTATAAGATCTGCGACAGTGAAGACTGGTCCATTATAATAAATGTAAAAGATGAAGAGCAGGCCAAGGAACTTGAAAGTCATCAGTATGTTGATGTTAAATTTATCAAGAATCAGGATATTTCCTCGGCAAAGGTGTCTTCGTTTACCAACGGAAACGGTGATAAATTTTTCATGTTGTCTTTTACCAATTCCATGATCACTTTCTGCAGGGACAGATTCTTAAGTGTGGAGATTATGACAGACAGCAATAACGGTCTTAAGATACCTAATTCCGCAATTGTAGAAAAGAGCTTTTTTACCGTTCCGCAGGATTTTATTTCTGAGAACAATGATGAAACGACGAGCGTTCTTAGGGATAAATATGATGAGCAGGGAAATAAGACTGTTGAATCGGTCAATATATCAATTTATAATGAGGATGATTCCGACTGCTATATAGATACGGATTCGCTAAGAGCCGGAGATGTGCTTATAAAGCCGGATTCGAACGCGACATTTACAGTAGGCAAAACGGGTACGCTTAAAGGCGTATATAATTATAATAAAGGCTATGCCGACTTCAAGCAGATTGAAGTCCTTTACAATAACGAGGAATACTCTATAGTTAAGTCTAAAACCAGATACGGCCTTAGAGTTTATGACTATATTATTCTGGATGCCGAATCATATGATAAAAATCTCAGATCCAAAGACGAACCGCAAGATTCACAGGATAGTGAAGAAACTTCGGCTTCACAAGGATCGGCGGATGAGGCGGAGAGCGCATCTTCAGGTGATTCACTGAATTCAGAAGATTCTCAAGCGACAATTGATGAATCGGCAGATGGCGGTTCGACCGCAAATCCTTGACCAAAACCCGAGCAAAGAGCCCGTTTGTCTCAACAGCGATTTGACATACGGTACAAATCTACGATAATATTAAAGTAGATTTTTGTTGGGATTATTATTATGAGGAGCATATAGATAATGAGCGTAATGGATAAGTTTTTAAAAGCAATACAGCTTACGGGAGATGATGAAAGCGGATATTACGATTCTGATGATGTCTACTATGATAGCAGTTCCAAAAACGATATATTTAGCAATACGACTCCTATTGGAAAGGATGTTCCTGCAATAGATCTTTCCGAGGAAAAGAAGAAGACAACTCCCAAAGTTGTTCCTACCAGATCAAGGAAGGCTTTATCTGCGGCAGGCATGGAGGTTTGCGTGATTAAACCTACATCTGTCGAGGATGCAAGGGAGATAACGGAAACACTTTTGGCTAACAGGACTGTTGTGCTTAATCTGGAAGGTCTTGATGTTGATATCGCACAGCGAATCATTGATTTTACTTCGGGTTCGACATTTGCAATATCAGGTAATCTTCAGAAAATTTCCAGATATATATTTATTATTACACCTGCATCTGTAGATATTTCAGGTGATTTCCAGAGTATTTTGAGCGGGACATTCGGTGGTGGAATTACAGAAGGACCACAGCAGATAGATTAAAAAGATCGAGGCTGTTGACACAGATAATAAGGTCAACAGTCTTTTTTTGAGGAGAATGTTATGGAAAAGACATTAAACGTATGCTATCAGGAGAAACCTTGCTATGACATCGTATATAGCAAAGACTTTTCTGACCTTGCTGACGAAGTAAAGAAAATCGGTTTTGAGAACAGAAAAATCTGCCTTATCACAGATTCTAATGTGGATGGGCTTTACTCAAGTGAAGTATGTGATATACTAAATAAAGTTGCAAAAACTGTTATAAAGTGTGTAATACCCGCAGGAGAGGCAAATAAGAACCTCGATGAGATAAATAAGATATATGAACAGCTTATTTTGAACCGGTTTGACAGGCATGATCTTATCGTTGCTCTCGGCGGCGGAGTTGTAGGCGATATGTCAGGTTTTACGGCTGCAACTTATTTAAGAGGGATTGCTTTTATCCAGATTCCTACGACGCTTCTGGCTCAGTCGGACAGCAGTATCGGCGGAAAGACAGGCGTTGATTACAAAGGATATAAGAACATGGTCGGAGCATTTTATATGCCGAAACTTGTTTATATGAATATATCAACTCTTAAGACACTTGACGAAAGACAGTTTGCTTCAGGTTTTGCCGAGGTTATGAAGCATGGAATCATCAAGGACAGCGAATTCTACACCTGGCTCATTGACAATATGTATGAGATTGATAACAGGGATATTGATACTCTTTTGGAGATGGTATACAGAAGCTGTCTTGTGAAGAAAGCTGTTGTTGAGAAGGATCCCACAGAGAAGGGTGAAAGAGTACTTCTTAACTTTGGTCATACACTCGGACATGCAATTGAGAAGTACAAAAACTTTGAGCTTATGCACGGAGAGTGTATTTCGCTCGGTTTTGTTGCGGCAGCATTTATCTCTTGGAAGAAGGGACTTCTTTCGATGGAAGAATATTACGAAGTAAGAGATATGCTTGTTCCGTTTAATCTTCCTATTTCTCTTGAGAGTATTGACGCGGATGAGGTTATAAAACTTGCAAAATCCGACAAGAAAGCGGATGCGGATAAGATCAAGTTTATCCTTATCAAGAAGATAGGCAGAGCCGTTATCGATACTACGGTTACGGATGATGAGATGAGAGCCGCTCTCGAAGAAATTGATTGGTCAAAAAAGGCCAATGAATAAATAGAGGTTTTACGAGGATTTATTATGAACACAAATTTATCTAAAAAGAAAAAACTTTTTTTACTTTCCGATCTTGTACTTATTGTCTTGCTGATATTTTTCGATCAGCTCACAAAGCACCTTGCATTTGTACATCTTCAGGATAAGCCCGCGATCAAGATAATCAACGGGGTTCTTGAGCTTAATTTTTTGAAAAACAGCGGAGCTGCGTTTGGAATGCTTCAGAATCAGAAGGTTTTTTTCGTACTTATTGCCGCAATTATGCTTGTGGTTATCGCTTACGTTCTTTTCAGAATGCCCGATGACAAGAAATATAATATTTTGCATATTGTTCTGGCACTTGTTGCAAGCGGTGCCGCAGGAAACATGATCGACAGAATACATAATGATTATGTTATTGATTTCATTTATTTTGTTATCATCAATTTTCCTATTTTTAATGTGGCCGATATTTATGTTACGGTTGCAACATTTATCTTTGCGGTACTTCTTCTTTTTTACTACAAGGATAACGATTTTGAATTTTTGAGCTTCAAGCAGCAGAAGAAATTCAAGGAGTTCAAATAAGGTATTTTGAGAATGGATGAAACTAATCTCTTTGAATGTGTAGTTACCGATGAATATGAAGGATACAGAATCGATAAGCTTATAAGTGAACTTATCGATTCTTTTTCGCGTTCTTATATAAAAAAACTTATCGATGATAAAAAGGTTTTTTGCAATGATAAGAATGTAAAGGCAAGTTATGTTGTATCTGAGAATGATGTGATAAAGATGGAGATTCCGCCGCTTAAAGTTCCCGAGATTGTACCGCAGGATATCCCTCTTGATATCATTTATGAGGATGAAGATGTGCTTGTTGTAAATAAGCCAAAAAACATGGTGGTGCATCCGGCTCCCGGCCATTATTCCGATACGCTCGTAAATGCCGTTATGTTTCATTGCAAGAATCTGTCGGGTATAAATGGCGTTTTAAGACCCGGAATCGTGCACAGGATCGACAAAGATACGACAGGTTCCGTTATTATCTGCAAAAATGACGCCTCTCACAGGGATATAGCGGCTCAACTTAAGGAGCATTCCATAGACCGCATTTATCATGCCATCTGCTATGGAATAATCAAAGAAGATGAAGGCGATATTGATGCGCCGATCGGAAGAAGCCCTTCTGACAGAAAGAAAATGGCTGTCGTTTCAAAAGGCGGAAAAGATGCGTTTACACATTATCGCGTTTTAAAGCGTTTTGAGCAGGATAATATGACTTATATAGAGTGTAAGTTAAAAACAGGAAGAACGCACCAGATTAGGGTTCATATGGCGCATATCGGGCATCCTCTTTTGGGAGATGAGGTCTATGCTTCCGGAAGAAAGAGCAAATTTAAGACGGAAGGTCAGTGTCTTCATGCAAAAACTCTTTCTTTTGTTCATCCGAAAAGTTCTGAATATATCGAGACAGACGCCCCTTTACCTGCATATTTTCAGCATTTGCTTGATATTCTCAAATAAGGTAAGATATAAATGAGAGTAAAGCTTTTTTATAAAAAGGGGTGATCTGTATGAATACGATAATTACTATCGGTAGACAGTTTGGATCGGGCGGAAGAGAAATCGGAGAGATGGTGGCCAATCATTTTGGAATAAAATGTTATGACAAGGAACTTTTATCAAGAGCCGCAAAAGAAAGCGGATTCTGCGAGGAAATGATCCAGAATCACGATGAGAGGCCTACAAATTCTTTTTTGTATAATCTTGTAATGGATACATATTCTTTTGGATATAATTCTTCAAGCTTTGTAGATATGCCGATCAGTCACAAGGTTTTCCTTGCACAGTTTGATACAATCAAGAAGATTGCGAAGGAAGAACCATGTATCATCGTCGGAAGATGCGCAGACTATGCGTTGAGTGACCTTCCGAATGTTCTAAATCTCTTTATTTACGGTGATGAAGAATGTAAGATTAAGAGAATCCGTGAGAGATTTTCCGATATCACATCAAACGAAAAAGCACGTGAGATGATGATAAAGAAAGATAAACAGCGCCAGAGTTATTACAACTATTATTCTTCCAAGAAATGGGGAAGAGCAGACAGCTACGATCTTTGCATCAATTCAAGCATCCTTGGAATTGAGGGCACTGTAAAGCTGATAATTCAGTATATTGAAGACTACGAAGCCGCAAAGAATGGCTGATAGCCGGGAAATCACGAGCAAGGCAGATTTTAAGTCTGTTTTGCTCTTTTTACGTTATTAAACAAAATATGGTATATTTTGAATTTTTTGTAAAATGACTTAACTAAAATTCGTGTCTTCCGATATATAATTTGTATCTGAATAATTCCAGGGAGATATTTCATTTATGGATTTTAATTTTATGGCATCGGTTGACAGTATTACAAACAAATATCTTAATCAGACTGCAATCTCTTCTTTGAGCGAAGAAGATAAGAAGAAATTCGGGGCTGATTTTGCCGAAGTATATGAGTCAATGACATCAATGAAACTCTTGAGCGCTAATCTTCGTTCAAGCTATGAGAATACTCATACCGACGATCTGAGCGAGCATGCATCAAGACTGGGCTATTCTATAGATAACAGGGTTATAAATATGCTTCATGTGCAGATTTCCGATGACATGAATACAAAGGTTAAATCTGCAATGGATAATGCTGTAAAATCTTTGCTGTAATAAATTTTATCAATAGGTCTGTATCTTATGGATACAGGCTTTTTTCTGCATTATCGGGGGATTCAATTTTTTTAAATAAAGATTTTATCCTTTTTTGCTGGAATATTGCATTTTCCAAGAGTAGAATGTTTTGTTGAGGAGCGAAGTAAATATGAAGAGAAAACTTGAAAAAAAATATGTCGATTATCTTGTAAAGAAAACTGAAGAAATCGTAAACATCGATTCTCCCACAGGTTATACCGAAGAAGCAGCTTCTTTTGTAAAAAAAGAGTTTGAAGCGCTTGGTTTTAATGCTTACTACACGGTTAAAGGCGGTATTATTGTTGAGTTTGGCGGCAAAGATAAAGATAACGGGCTCCTTCTCGAAGCTCATGTAGATACGCTTGGCGGAATGGTCTCAAGGATCAAGTCAAACGGAAGACTGGAGCTTACCAATCTTGGCGGCATGAATCCAAACAATGCCGAGACTGAAAACGTAAAGGTCATAACCAAGTTTAACGGTGAATACGAAGGTACTTTCCAGTTAAATGATGCATCAATTCATGTAAACGGGAAATATAACGAGCAAAAAAGAGACTGGGACAGCTGCGAAGTTGTTCTTGATGAAGATGTAAAAGATGCAGACGATGTAAAGAAGCTTGGTATCTCTATCGGTGATATAGTATGTTTTGATCCGAATTTCAGAGTGACAAAGAGCGGATATATCAAATCCAGATTCCTTGATGATAAGCTTAGCGTCGGAATTTTATTTGCTTATGCAAAATATCTAAAAGATAATAATATCACCCCTGAAAGAGCGATATATGCCCATATAACGGTTTTTGAAGAAGTTGGCCACGGAGGATGCGGAAGTGTTCCAAAAGGCTGTACAGAGGTGATATCAGTTGATATGGGATGCGTCGGTGAAAACCTTGATTGTAGCGAAAAACAGGTTTCAATTTGCGCAAAAGACAGTGGCGGGCCTTACAACTACAATATTGTAAGAGCTCTTATTGAGATTGCAAAAGATAATGACATAGATTATGCCGTTGACGTTTATCCGTTCTACGGAAGTGATGCAGAGGCTTCGCTTCGCGCCGGCAACGATCTTAGGCATGGACTTATAGGTGCCGGTGTCTATGCTTCTCACGGGTATGAGAGAAGTCATAAAGATGGCGCAGAAAACACCCTTCGCCTTTTGATAGCATATACGACTGACTAAAGGAGCACAAAAAGACAACATTATGAAGTACATTTATGAAACTCACATGCACACCAAGGAAGCGAGCGCATGTTCCGGAACAGAGGCCCGCGAGTTTATAAAATACATGTCTGAACTTGGTTACAGCGGAATAATTATTACAGACCATTTTTTTAACGGGAACAGCTGTGTCCCGAAAGATCTGCCCTGGGAGAAGAGGGTAGAGATGTACTGCAGCGGCTATGAGCACGCTCTGGTAGAGGCTCAGAAAACCGGCTCGGATCTTACCGTTATGTTCGGTATAGAATATAATTTTCACGGAGACGAATTTCTTCTTTACGGAGTTGATAAAAAGTGGCTTCTTGACAATCCCGACATTCTTGAAAAAGACAGATATGAAGTTTATAAATCTGTTCATGACTACGGCGGAATCATGATTCAGGCTCATCCATACAGGGAAAGAGGGTATCTCAGCGAGATAAATCTTACACCGTCTGTTTGTGACGGGGTCGAGGCATACAACGCTTGCAATCTTGATTATCAAAATTCACTCGGTTATCAGTATGCCGTCCAGAAGGGGTTCAGAATGTCTGCAGGTTCCGATATTCATAATCCCGGTCAACCGGATATGGGTGGCATGTGCTTTGATCATAAGATAAAATCTATAAGCGAATATATCAATGCTTTTATGAACAACGAGGGAATTCCTGTATTTATGCGAGATATATCTGTTAATCGTGAATTTAAGGAAGTTTCAGGAAATAAAGATTTTACAGTTCCTACGCAGGGTCCGACGCTTGAAGTTATCTGGCATTAATTCTGTAAGTGAATAAATATATTCCATAATTTTCTTTTTTTCTTCTCTATAAGGTCATGAAAAGCTAAAAAAGTCGTCCTAATTGTACGGTTAGGGCGACTTTTTGCTTGTTTATTATACCAATGGTATGTGTACAGAAGCTTTGTTTTTTTATACTATGTCTATAATAGTACGGCAGCTGAAATATTTAATAGTGTTTTTGATGAAAGAGAGAGAAAAAATGGAAAAAAGAAAATTTGCACCGGGATTGGTGCTTTTTATCATTATGTTTTTAATATCGACAGTAGGATTGACGCTTTTAGGTGAGGGAAATTTTGCACTACCGGGAATGATTGCTCGTTATGTTATAGGTACTGTCAGCGTTGTTTTTATGGCAAATATATATGGAGTGGAATTTAAAATTAAAGGTTTTTTTAAGGGACTTTTTAGTGTTATAGGCTTGGTTGGAGTAGCTTGCTGCATACATAATTTATTAGCTATGAGGATTCCCACTGATATTGGTTTCAAAGAGGGACTTCCAAATGCAATATTCATGTTTCTGCTTATGATGTCAGTAGGTGTATTTGAAGAGGCTATCTATAGAGGTGTACTCTTTAATACATTAAGAAATTGTTTGGGCGAAAGCAAGGGGAGAATAATTTTGGCGGTAATTTTATCTGCGATTCCTTTTGGACTTACTCATTTTCTTAATCTTATTTTCTATCCAAATCATGTAGTATGGATTACTTCTCAGGTTGTATATGCGACTGCAGGTGGAGTCCTTTTTGCATGTATTTATTATATTACAGACAATTTTTGGCTGGTTGTGGTCTTGCACGGACTCTATGATTACTTAGCCAGTATTTGGTCATGCTTTGTAAGTCAGGCGGAAGGAATTGGTATTCCTGCAGTAGATTCAACAATAATGCAAGGAATAAAAGATGCAATTCCCGACTGTATCTTCGGATTGATTGCATTCATAGTATTGTTAGTAGTTCTCAATAAAAGAGAAAAGTATAGCTAACTTACAAACAGTTATTAGCAAGCGTATATAAGATTATTCAAAGATCTTCCCATAATATTCCCATAATAGGGATGTAAAATATACTTTTTCGCAAAATTCTAGTTTTACGAAAAACATATAACGTGTTATAATAGATATATGGGTATTCTATGCCTATATATCTATTTTTATGCGAATAAAAATCTTTTTTTTGGGGGAAATATAATATGCCTGATAACAAAAAACAATACTCTGATAAAATCAATGAGCTTTTAAGTGAAATGCCTGAGTTTGTTTCTGATTTCATATACAACTTCGGGCGTGTCGAAAATTATGCGACAAAACTCGAATATTGTCGTGACATAAAGGTCTATCTTGAATTTATTGTAAGTTTCCTTCCAAAGCATTGTGATAAAAACATTAAGGATCTGTCAATAGATGACGTGGCCAACATAGAAATTCTTGATATAAACAGATTCCTGACAACGCTTTCCGGAAATCACAAGGAATCAACCGTAAAAAGAAAACGTGCTTCATTATCCAGTATGTATGGCTTCTTTGTAGCTACGGGCAAAATGTCCCGTAATCCGATTGCAGCTACGAAGACAATAAAAATTCCAAACAAGGATGTTATTTATTTAACAAACAACGAACAACGCGTTCTTCTTGATACTGTAAGGCACGGGACGAATCTTCATGATTCTGTCGCAAAGGTCCATTATATCTATGCTGACAGAGATTCGGCCATGTTCATATTACTTCTGGATACCGGCCTTCGTGTTTCCGAGATGCTTGATACGGATATTATCGACTTTAATCTTGAAGAATGCAGTGTTGTTGTCACAAGAAAAGGCGGCAATACGCAGGTAATCTACTATTCCGATGAATGTCGCGATTATCTGGAGATTTACTTTACTTCACAGAAGGCCAAATTTGGATTGACCTCCAAGAATCTTAAATTTCCTGCTTTCACTACTACTTCCGGCAACAGACTGGGAGTGCGTGCGGTAGAGATTCTTGTAAAGAAATATGTTTCTGTGTGCCTGCCGGAAAAAGCAAGGATTATATCTCCGCACAAATTAAGATCTAGCTTTGCGATGAGCTTTTATGCTGCAAGTGACAATGATATTCTGCTTCTTAAGAAAAAAATGAACCATAAGAGCATTCAGACGACAAATATATATGCAAAAGCCTCTGATACAGCCATGAAGGAATCGCGTTCATTGCTACAGGGATTGCGATGATATTTATATATTTGTTTTAAGGTATGAAGTTATGTAAGAAAAACTGCTTGAGAAATTTTCCCCAAGCAGTTTTGTTTTATTTATTTTAATGCTTCATTACTTGCTTCAATATTATCTTTGTTTTCGTTGGCGATTTCTTCGGGAGTTTTGTCTACAAAAGTAGTGTAAATAGCTACATGATCATATATGCATCTCCATGAACTATATGCTTTCGCAGTAACACATATATAGTGTTTTCCCTGCGCAGACACTTCATAACTGGCCGCACATGATCCGGCCTGGTGTACATATCCGGTCTTTGCACCAAGTACAGTACCCAAGGTATCTTTATCTTCTATTCTTCTGATAAACAAGTTACTAATGCTTATTCCGTTCGGAGCAGCTTTTGTAGGCGAAGTAGTATAGGTTTTTGTGTGTAGAACTTCATTACAAAGCTTGTTCTCTTCAGCAGCCTTAAGAATAATTGCTATATCTAAAGGTGTACAATAGAGGTCTTCATCAAAAATACCGACACAGTTAGTGAAATGTGCCGAACTTGAAAGGCCGAGCTCTGCAACTTTCTGGTTCATAAGCTCTACAAAAGCCTCTTGAGATCCTGCAACATATTCGGCAAGTCCAATCGCTGCATCAGCACCGGATTTAAGAATCGTACCGTACATAAGATCGCGAACGGTCTGTTTGTCACCGGCTTCAAGACCAACGTTACTACAGTCGTTTTCTAAGACATATTGTACTATGCCTTCATTTATTTCATACTCGTCATCAAGACTTTTTATGTGTTCGGCAGCAACCAAAAGAGTTAATATCTTGGTCATCGATGCCGGGAACATTCTTGTCTTGGCGCCTCTTCCGGCAATTACTTTTCCTGTATCAAGATCAAGAAGAACGGCATACGAACTGTCTACATAGTCTTCTTTATCTTTGTTATTGCTGTTTAGATGGGCAACATTAGTCTCCATATAATCAACTTTATAGCCCTTAAAGAAGGCACGTGCATCCTCGGATTTTTCCAAGAAAGGATTTAATTCGACTTCTTTTATTTCTGTATCAACAATATCATGTGATGCCTCATCATCGTCCCCTTGCTCGGTGAAAGTATCAAACGGTCCGTCCTTTGGTAAGGTTATATGGACCTTGCTCATGATAAATACAAAAACTGTTACGAGTATTGCAACTCCGGCTGCCAGTGAAACTGTATGTACAAGTATTTCTTTTCTTCTTCTTAATTTATATTCTCTAACGGACAGTCTTTGACCGTTTCTTTTTCTGTAAGTTCTTCTCCCTAAAGAACGTCTTCTTTTTCTGCTATTTCTCAAATTACTAAATCCACCCTATAAAAAAATACAACAACTAAATGTTATCATTTTTTTATCTATTTGTTCAAGTGGAAAAAGCTACAAAATAATGCAAAAAAAACTTACATGCAGATAAAACTTGAATTTTATGGACGATTTTTCTGTAAATTTGGTAAATTTTACTTAAATTCTGTTGAATAATACGGAACTATCAATGAATCTCCGGCAATTAATTCCGATGCATCCGCAAGATTGTTAATATTGCAAACTTCATCAATATAATCATTCATATCATTGTAGTGCTCGGATGAATACATGTCTCCGGCTATTGTCCAAAGGCTGTCACCGTAATTGACGGTTATTGACTTATAATATTTATATTCGGGTGTATATGTATCTGACTGCGCATCTGAATTAAAAGTTGACAAATTAAACATTATGATGAAAATCAATGCAGATACGACAGCCATAAGCATAACAAACTGCCTTCTGACAATATTTTTACGTCGTATCTTATTATTCCTGATTCTGATCTCACTCTTACTGAAATATCTCGGATCATTGTATAAACTTGCTGCTATCCTCATTGCTTCGCTCATAATTTTCACCTCTCAGTATAATACGAACAAATATTTGCGAACAACCGTTCTGTTATCATGATATCGAACAAACATTCGCTTGTCAAGAAAAATCAGAACATATTTTCGCGAACAAATATTTGTGTTTTGAATTTCTCTATGATATACTTGGATTAGATTAGGAGGTTATTATGGACAAGAGCAAACTTACACCAATTCAGGAAAAGATCCTCGATTATATCAAGGAAGAGACATTAACAAAAGGCTTTCCTCCGTCAGTTCGCGATATTTGCGCTGCGGTCAATCTTAAATCAACATCTTCTGTTTTCACACATCTCGGTAATCTGGAGAAAAAGGGATATATAAAGCGCGACCCCACCAAGCCGCGTGCTATCACTATCTGTGATGACAGTTTCAATATGATAAGGACGGAAATTGTCAGTATTCCTGTCGTAGGCCAGGTTGCTGCAGGTACTCCTATCCTTGCGGAAGAAAATATCGATTCTTACATTCCGATTCCAGCTTCAATGTGCCCTAAGGGCTCTGATGCATTTATACTGAATGTAAAAGGCGATTCAATGATCAACGCCGGAATATATAATGGAGATCAGATCTTTGTTGAGGTCTGCAATACTGCCAAGAACGGCGACCAGGTTGTAGCTCTTATCGATGATTCCGCTACCGTTAAGACTTTTTATAAAGAGAACAATCGCATCAGACTTCAGCCTGAAAACGATACTATGGATCCTATAATCGTTGATGACTGCAAGATTCTTGGGAAAGTATTCGGTGTAATGAGATTTTACAGATAAAACAAGAAAAGTATATAGATAACGGTCGGATTGATTCATATCAGAATCAGTCCGACCGTTTTATTTCGCTGTTAAATTAGAATGATCAGTTAAGACTGTCTTTCTCTATCGGCTTTCCATCGCGCCATATTCTCTCAAGATCGTAAAATACTCTGTTCTCGCTGTCAAAAACATGAACAATAATATCGCCGAAATCAAGAAGAATCCAATTGGCTGATTCATAGCCCTCAACGTTCTTTGTGAGGAATCCGGCTCTTCCGAGAGCATCCTGAACGCTGTCTGCCATTGCCTGAACCTGACTGGAGTTGGTTCCGTTTGCAATGATAAAGTAATCTGCAAGTGTAGAAATTTCGCTTATATCAATGGCGTGAACATCAATTCCTTTTCTGTCTTCCAATGCTTCCATCGCCATCAAAGCCATTTTCTTTGAGTTCTCAATATCTGACATATTCACCTCGTTCTTAATTATAGTATTTCTTATAGAACTCATAAGCTTTCATGGTGGTATCATCGCACTCTTTACCTATGGTCCTTAAATAAATGATCGAATTATGCAATATATGCGCAAGACACTTGTCTAAGTCTTCAAAAGCTTCTTTTCTGATTATATTCATATCATCTAAAGGCTTTCTGTTCGGCTCTATGAAATCCGCGATATATACGATTTTTTCAAGAAGAGACATATTTTCCCTTCCTGTTGTGTGATATCTTATTGCATTTAATATCTCGGGATCGCGAACTTCATATTTGGTGCTTGCTATATAGATTCCTGCCTTTGCATGAAGAAGTGAATGGTTTCTTCTTTCTACATCGGTGACTTCTATATTGTTTTTTTCACATATACTAAGCTGTTCATCGTGAGACAAGCATTTGGCGCAATCGTGCAAGAAGCCTGCTATAAGTGCTTTATCAACATTTGCACCGTGTACCATCGCAAGAGATGCGCTTGTATAGGCAACTCCCAATGTGTGATCGTATCTGTCGGGCTTTAATTCCTTTTCGAGTTCTTTTCTAAGCTTCTGAGTAATTTCCAAGGTCTTCATTTATATAATCCTTTTAAACAAATAAACTCTATACACTCTTTTGGAACCATATATTTAATGCTTCTGCCCGTTCGCACTCTTTTTCTGATCTCCTGAGACGAAATGTCCACTCTGTTAAAAGTAAGTAGCTGAATATCAACATCGTACTGTTTAAGCAGCTTTCTTCTCACATTATCAAGTGCAGCCACATCATGATTATCTCTTACGGCAGCTAAAATGGTGCATGACTGCAAAAGCTCTTTTGAATTATACCAGGTCTCTATATCGACGACGGCGTCTCCGCCAAGTATCAGATACAATTCATCGCCGGGATACATTCCCTTTAAGTCCTTGATCACATCGTATGTATAGGTTCCTTTGGGCTTATCAATCTCAATTCTTGAACATGTAAAATACGGATTGTCTTTAATTGCCATCTTGACCATGTTATATCTGATATCGCCTGATGATAAATTATTGCCCTTCATAAGATGAGCAAGTTTTTCGGGAATAAAAATTACTCTGTCCAAACCATATTGCTCCCTTGCGGCTTCTCCCAAAAGAAGATGTCCGTAGTGAATGGGATCAAAATTTCCAATAAGAATACCGATCTTTCTGCCAGCCATAAGAGTGCCTCCGTAATGATAAAAAATATCAATTTATAGCCTTCTTGGTTCTAGGTAAAACAATCTTTGGTTCATCCTTGAAAGGCTTGTATAAAACAAATTTTCTTCCGATAACCTGTACAAGATCCGAACGTGTTCTTTCTGAAACCATTATCGCAACATTTGACACGTCATCCATGCAGTTCTTCAAAACTGTAATCTTTACAAGCTCGTGTGTATTGAATGTTTCAGCAATAGCATCTATTATTTCGGGAGTCACAGTTGACTTCCCTATCTGAAAAACAGGATCAAGGTCAGCCGCAAGGCTCTTTAAATATGCTCTTTGTTTACTTGTCAAAGTCATTATGTTTCATCCTCTTCATCGTCATATTCATCTGTATCGTTAGCAGGAACAGTATCCGCATTGCGATAGTATTCAAAGCTGTATCCGTACATTCTGACGGTATCACCTTCGTTAATATGGAGTTTCTCGAGCTCGTCAAGAATTCCGTTGTCCTTGAGGAAGTTCTGGAAGAATGCAAATCCCTTTTCGGATTCAAGGTTGGTGTAACCAAGCATCTTCTCAATCTTAGGTCCTTCAATGACAAATTCTTTCTCATCGCTATCATATGTTACCGTAAATGCTTCATCAGTATCACGGGCCATAGTCTCTGGGAAGAATTCCTGCTTGAATACAACAGCATCTTTTGGAAGTTCATCAAGGGTCCTACTTACATAGTATAGCAGTTCCTTAATGCCTTTTCCAGTTAGTGTCGATGTGGCAAAAACCTTTACTCCGAGAGGCTCGTACTTCTCTCTTATCTTCTTAATGATGTCCGAATCTTCGCCATCGGGAAGCATATCGATCTTATTTGCTGCGATTACCTGAGGTTTGCTTGATATATCTGCATTGTAGTTCTTAAGCTCCGCATTGATCGCTTCAATATCTTCCATTGGATCGCGGCCTTCAGTAGATGCCGCATCTACAACATGGATCATCATTCGGGTTCGCTCAATATGTCTCAAAAACTCGTGTCCAAGTCCCAGTCCTTCTGAAGCTCCCTCAATAAGTCCCGGAATATCCGCAACAACAAAACCTCTTGCATCAGAAAGATCGACAACACCGAGCATTGGTGACAATGTGGTGAAGTGATAATTCGCAATCTTGGGCTTTGCATTGGATACCTTGGACAAAAAAGTTGATTTTCCAACATTTGGGAATCCTACAAGTCCTACGTCAGCAATGACCTTAAGCTCGAGCATAACTTCAAGCATAAGTGCCGGCTGACCGGGCTGAGCGTATTTTGGTGCCTGCATGGTGGAAGTTGCATAGTGCATATTACCGTTTCCGCCTCTTCCGCCTTTTAATACAACAACCTTCTTGTTTTCTCCGCTCATATCGGCAATTACCTTTCCGGTATTTGCCTCTTTAATAACTGTTCCTTCAGGAACTTTTATATATAAATCCTCGCCATTTTTACCGTGGCAACGTCTCTTGTTTCCGTCCTGACCGTTTTGTGCTTTATATTTACCGCCGTAATGAAAGTCTGCAAGTGTATTGATTCCTTCATCTACGACAAAAATTATATCGCCGCCTTTTCCGCCGTCACCGCCATCGGGGCCGCCGTTAGGCACATATTTCTCTCTTCGAAACGAAACGTGTCCGTCTCCGCCTTTTCCGCTTTGTATAAAGATTTTTGCTTTATCTACAAATACCGGCATAATCAAATTCCTTTCGGATAAATTTCCTAAGATTAAAAATATGGGCTTCAAACATTTTAGTTTGAAGCCCGTTTAGTTAAATTACTTATTCTCTACAGGATGAACGCTAGCCTGCTTTTTATCTCTGCCCTTGCGCTCAAATCTAAGAACACCATCAACAAGTGCGTATAATGTGTCATCGCTACCGATTCCAACATTTACACCGGGATGAATGTGTGTTCCACGCTGTCTGTATAAAATATTACCGGCCTTAACGAACTGTCCGTCAGCTCTTTTTGCTCCAAGTCTCTTGGATTCTGAATCTCTACCGTTCTTGGTTGATCCTACACCCTTCTTATGAGCAAAAAATTGAAGGTTCATATTCAACATGACTTATTCCCTCCTAAATTTAATGTTCAAAAATCTCTTACCGTACTCTCGGAATATACTATTAACACCAAGTTCATAGGATTTTAGAAGTAAATCCGCGTCCTTTGAAGGCTCTTGTTCAAAGGAGATTGAAATGTACCCGTCATCTTCATTCTGATCACAAGTAAATCTATCCTCGGTAAATCTTTCAAGCGAATTGATAAGATTTATCGTAAGAACAGATATCGCAGCACATACAATATCTTCGCCGCTGTCGGCAAAACCTGCATGTCCGCTACACTCAATTCTCTTATATGAATCTGCCATAGATTTGGTAATTGTAATAGTAGTCATTATTCCGCTTTGTAAATAAATTACATAGTGATCTTGTTAATCTTAACAAGTGTGAAAGGCTGTCTGTGACCATTCTTCTTGTGATAGCCAGTCTTTCTCTTGTACTTGTAAACAACAACCTTCTTAGCACGGCCCTGCTCAACAACTGTTCCGCTAACCTTAGCTCCGCTAACATCGCCGGCAACCTTAAGTGCCTTGTCATCATTTACTGCAATAACATTGTCAAATGTTACTTCTTTTCCGGGCTCTACATCAAGCTTCTCTACTTTGATCTCATCGCCCTCGGAAACTTTGTACTGCTTTCCACCAGTTACAATAATTGCGTACATAAGTTACCTCCTTCTTCAAAAAACTCGCTAACTTTGGCGGGATAAAACCACTTAAGCCTAGTTATGCGGCATACCAAGATATAATATCACTGATAAATACTGTTGTCAACAGCTTTTTCGACATCCTTCAATATTTCTTTTAACGTTTTATCGTTTTTGTTTCGAGTAAGCTCCATAATGCCAAGCCCCGTCACATCTATGAAAACCGTATGTACCTGTTCATATTTGCAAAAGGCTTTAACTTTATGTATCAATTCTTCGTATTTTTCCTCGTCGTTCATATTGATAAAATCGATGAGGATCATTCCTGTGAGATTCCTAAGGCGAATTTGCCTGAATATCTCATTTACCGCTTCAAGGTTTACCTTAAAGGCTATGTCATCTTTTCCCTTAATGGCCTTACCTGTATTTACATCAATCGCATTAAAGCTCTCAAGCTGCTCAATTATGATATATGCTCCGCTCTTAAGCCAGACTTTGCGGTGTTTCAAATCTTCAATCGCCGACTTTATCCCATGAATGCCCGTATCTTCTATAACAGAGAATTCCGTTTCGCCTCTGATCTTAAGGAAAGCTTCGGCATTTTCTATGAGCTGCCCGGTACTTCCGCTATCGGATCTGTGAATGCAACTGTATAGCGTTCTGTTTCTTCCTTCTGAAAGAATATCCGCAAGTTTATCAAGACAAGTTTTAAATGAAGCTTCGATCACATCACACGCTTCTTCATCTGCTATTTCGGAAGACTTCGTTCTTATGATGATCCCTGCCGTCGTATCCGAAAGCTTCTCGCGGTACTCATCCATTATGTTTTCATAATCAGCCTTTATCTTATCGGAAAGAAGCGCTCTGATATTGTCGGATAACTTTATTGATGAACCGACGCCGTATTTTCCGAGGGTCACGGCAACATAATCATCCGAAACAGAAAGATTTGTCGTAAGCTTGGTCTTCTTGGTCTTTACAGCCTCAGATTCAACCTGAACAATAACGTCGTCACCGTTTTTCAGAGTATCATCGCTTCCAAATGCGCGGCCTATAACGCAAGCGCCTGTTATGTTTTTGAGCGGCAGATATCCGGTCTTGTCCTTATCGTACCTGACAAATGCTGCGCCGATATTTTTAACTATATGATCGACTTTTGCGACATATATGTTTCCAAGTTCGTTCTCTCTTACAAAAGAAAGAAACTCCATCTTGTTGCCTATAAACGCAGTAACGACCGGCGTATTTAAATATTCGGAAACTATGATCTCAGACATTTAAATAAAACCTCTTTTGGATATCATCTGTTATAAATGGCTCAATATAAGGTTTTCCGTCATTCTCAACATATCTGTAGATATCGAGCCTGTGTATAGCCATGGCGTGAGGAGCAAGTTCCTCTTTGATATGGTCAAAAAAGCCCTGTAACAAAAGCGCAGGCTTTAAAGTTGCACTACTGCTCATGCTGAGCAAGAGCTCAATGTATCTTTCTTCCTTGTTAAAAGAAAAATCAAATATCAAGGGCTTCATATCAATTTCTTTTTCGCCCTTTTTGGTCTTCTTCATGGCAGGAAGTTTATCAAGCGCCAGATATTCTCTGAATTTCTCAATCCAGTCATATGTAGGCATGAATTTTTCTCTGAAAGAGATCCTGTATTTTGCGGCATATGCAGCGGTCATCGCCTTCTCATCGTTATCCGAAAGCTCTCTTATAGCGATGATTTCGATTCCCTCGTTCATGACAGAGTTTAATCTGTTCATGATATCTTCGGCGCTAACCATGCTATTTACGGAAATATCCATGTATTCACCGTCGCTTGTCGCGCCTACACTGAGAGGCTGGGCAAAAGATATGATCTGATGCGGGCTGAAACCTTCAGAATACTTGATATCAACCTCAGCTCTTCTGATAGCCTTCTGAAAGTATCTCATAACATCAAGATGGCCGATAAATTTGATCGGACCGTTTTTGGAAAATTTAAGACGTAATTTATTCATTTAAACTTATTATCCCTTTTTGTTCTCAAAGCAGACTCCGACACCGTATGATGCGGCTCCGCAGCCAAGACAGCCGTTTCTGCAATTGCTTGATTTATTGCCGGCAAGCGCATTTTTCCATTCGCGAAGAAGGAAATCTTTAGTGACTCCGCAGTTTAATATATCCCAAGGAAAAACCTCGTCGTCGCCTCTTTCCCTGACTGTATAGAACATAGGATCAACTCCGCGTTCCTTAAATGTATCCATCCATACGTCGAATTTGAAATATTCTCCCCATGCATCAAAAATACAGCCTTTTTGATAAGCTTTAAGAATAACGTCGCAAAGCTTTCTGTCTCCTCTTGCAAGAACACCTTCCATCATACTCGCATCAGCTTCGTGCCAGTTGTACTTAATATGCTTCTGGTTAAGCTGGGACATAATGCCTTTTCTTGTCTTATTTGCCTTTTCAAGGAATTCTTCCTTGGTGTTCATAGGAGCCCACTGGAACGGAGTAAACGGCTTTGGAACAAAGAAAGACGTACTTGCAACAATATCAATGGTCCTTCCGTTTCTTTTTTCCTTAGGAACGGTATCAAAATACTCGGCAGCGACTTTATTGGCTATCTCGCCGATTCCGAGTATATCTTCATCGGTTTCTGTCGGAAGTCCAAGCATGAAATAGAGCTTAACTTTGTTCCAACCTCCGAGAAACGCTTCGTGTGAGCCTCTTAAGATATCTTCTTCTGTAAGACCTTTATTGATAACGTCTCTCATCCTCTGAGTTCCGGCCTCGGGCGCAAATGTAAGACTGCTCTTTTTTACATCCTGAACCTTACTCATTACATCAAGAGAAAACGCATCGATTCGAAGAGACGGAAGTGAAATGTTTACCTTTCTCTCATTACAGCTCTTTATCAGGAAATCAATGAGCTCCGGGAGCTTGGTATAATCACTTGAACTTAATGAACTAAGTGAAATTTCTTCATAACCGGTATTTTTTAATGACTCTATCGCAAGTTTCTTGAGGTGCTCAACATCTTTTTCCCTAAGTGGCTTGTAAAGCTGTCCCGCCTGGCAGAATCTGCAGCCTCTGATACAGCCTCTCATGATCTCGAGCACAACTCTGTCCTGAGTTATCTTGATATAAGGAACAACGGGCTTTGTTGGGTAAAAAACATTTGATATTTCTAAACACATTTCTTTTTTAATGGTTTTTGGAATATCATCGTATATCGGAAGCATGGACTTTATCGTGCCATCTTCCTTATATTCAACATTATAGAGCCCCGGAACATAGATACCGGGCATCTTTGCGCACGCATGAAGGAAATCTTCCCTTGAAGTTCCGTCGGCCTTACACTTTTTATAAAAATCAAAGATCTCTCTGTATCTTGTCTCGCCTTCGCCTATATAGAATATGTCAAAAAAGTCTGCGATAGGCTCGGGATTGTATGTGCACGGGCCTCCGCCTATGACAATCGGATCGTCCCATGTCCTGTCCTTTGCAAGGAGCGGAATCTTTGAAAGATCCAGAATCTGCAGAATATTTGTGTAACACATCTCATATTGCAAAGTAAATCCAAGGAAGTCAAAATCCTTGATAGGATCCTGAGATTCCAACGCAAAAAGAGGAATGTCCTCTTTTCTGAGAACCTCATCCATGTCGAGCCACGGCGAATAAACGCGCTCACACCAGACGTCCTCAAAAGAATTGAACATTCCGTATAAAATCTGTATTCCCAGATGTGACATACCAATCTCGTAAACATCAGGAAAACACATGGCGAAACGAATATCAACCGCTTTTTTATCCTTTGTAATGCTGTTGACCTCGTTTCCTATGTATCTCTCAGGTTTTTCGATACTTAAAAGTATGTCATCTGACAGTGCTAAATTGTAATTCATATTTTTCCCTTATCGTCTTGACAGTTCGTCGGTAATATCCTCCCAGCTGACATTTTTTTCAGCCATAAGGACCATCATATGATACAGGAAATCAGAAATTTCGTAAACTATTTCTTTTTCCTCGGGATTCTTTGAAGCAATAACAATCTCTGTAGCTTCTTCTCCGAGCTTCTTAAGAATCTTGTCCACGCCCTTGTTAAACAGGTAATTTGTATAAGAGCCCTCTCTGGGATTGACTTTTCTGTCTTTAATAACATCGTAAACGCTGTCGAGAACCTTCTGAGGATTCTTCTCCGTATAGTTCTTGCTTGCAATCTCATTAAAGAAACAAGAGTACTTTCCTGTATGACATGCAGCTCCGATCTGCTTAACCTTTGCAAGAATCGTATCGTAATCACAATCTGTGTAAAGAGATTTCACATACTGATAATGTGAGCTCGTCTCGCCTTTTATCCAGAGCTCATTGCGGCTACGGCTGTAATATGTCATCTTACCTGTCTTGATCGTTGTGTTATAAGCTTCCTCGTTCATATAGGCAACCATAAGCACCTGATCGGTACGGTAATCCTGAACAACAACCGGAACCATTCCGTCTGAATTCTTCTTGAGCTGATCCCATGAAAATGCGGCTTCAAGTCTGAATACCGGAATTCCCTCGCTCTTGCAGACATCCTTCCAATCATTTATCTTTGCGTAGTTCTTATTTACATAAGTTCCTGTAACGCCCTGAACTTTTTCATTCTTAAGACTTTCTACAAGGCCGTTGTCATCGCAAGTTTCAAGGAATAATACAACGGGTAAAAGAGAATTCGTCTTAAACTTACCTTCATCTCCGATAAATATAAGCTCTGAAGCAAGCTCATCCACATTCTCGATATCATCTGTAATGTCCTGAGGATTGCTGTAGCAAATGCCTATCTTGTCTTTTCCGAATTTGCTTGAAACTTCTTTAAGGATTTCTCTGTTGCCCTCTTTTGAATAATTAAGAAATGCTTTCTTGCATCCGGCGTATATGAGCTTCTTGATATCCTCCATGCGCTTAACGTTTCCGGCACCCATTACTTCAACGTCTACAGCTTTGCATATCTTCTGAAGCATATGAAGTGAATCTTCATGGAGTTTATCGTCTCCCTCAGGTGAAAGATCAAAGACTATGATCTCATCCGCGCCCGCGTCTGAATAAGCCTCAGCAAGGGCTGCAGGGTCTTCGCTGATAACATCTGATTTCTTAAAATCCGACCAAGCCTTATTTTCACACAGATAAATGCAGGGAATAAATTTCTTATTGTCATTCATAATATTAGAGGGCTCCTTTTGTACTAAGTACATCTTTTATTCTGGGATCGAAACATGTGGCTTCATCAAGCGACTTGGCAAAAGCCTTGAACATAGCTTCAATCTTGTGGTGTTCGTTATATCCTGTTATCACTCTGAGGTGAATGTTCATCATCGCAGCATAAGAAACCGCATAGAAAAACTCACTTACAAGCTGTGTATCGAAATCTCCGACCATAGGTGCATTAAACTCGGCATCCATAACAAAATAAGGTCTTCCGCAAAGATCCACAGCACTCATTACAAGTGTCTCATCCATAGGAAGGATCTTGCTTCCGTATCTCTTTATGCCTTTTTTATCACCGATAGCTTCAAGAATCGCCTGTCCAAGCACAATTCCGGTATCCTCAACCGTGTGGTGTCCGTCGACATCAAGGTCGCCTTTAACCTTCACCGTAAGGTCAAAAAGACCGTGTCTTGCAAATCCTTCGAGCATGTGGTCAAAAAAACCGATTCCTGTTGAAATATCACTCGTACCTGTTCCGTCAATATTGATGGTAACAGTAATCTGAGTCTCTTTTGTGTTTCGGGTAACACTTGCAATTCTGTTATCCATAGCTTGTGTCTCCTTATAGTTAAGTACAAAATGTTGTTGTTTTTTGAGTACGGAAAACCGTAAACTTGCATTTTATGGACTTTTTAGAAAGTACACTTGCAATTTTAAAACAATTATATACAATTGCAAATATGTATTATCGATATTTACGATATCGTGCAATATAATAACAGCCGCAATAAATCACTCAAATCTGACAGCTATAGAGTTTGCATGTGCTGTAAGTCCTTCTTCTTTTGCAAAGAGTTCGATATCTTCGTGAACCTTGCAGAGAGCATCTCTCGAATATGAAATGATACTTGTTTTCTTCATAAAATCGTCAACATTTAAAGGTGAGAAAAATCTTGCAGTTCTGTTTGTCGGAAGAATGTGATTGGGACCTGCAAAATAATCTCCGAGAGGCTCTGAAGAATAAGCGCCCAAGAAAATCGCGCCGGCATTCTTGATCTTAGTCATAACCTCATACGGATCCTTTGTAATAATCTCAAGGTGCTCGGATGCAATTGCATTTGCGGCATCCACAGCGGCATCCATATCATCCGCAATGAAAATATATCCGTAGTTATCAAGAGATTTCTTGATAATATCCGTTCTTGAAAGCTCTTTTAAAAATCCCTCGATCTCAGCAGAAACGTCATTTGCAAGCTTCTCTGAAGTTGTAACAAGAATAGCGCTTGCAAGTTCATCGTGCTCTGCCTGTGAAAGAAGATCTGCGGCAACATATCTTGCATTTGCGGTCTCATCCGCAACAACCAGGATCTCACTGGGGCCTGCGATGGAATCGATTGAAACGTGCCCAAAGCAAGCTTTCTTTGCAAGAGCAACAAAGATATTTCCGGGGCCTGTAATCTTATCAACCTTGGGAATACTCTCTGTTCCAAAGGCCATGGCAGCAATAGCCTGAGCTCCGCCGACCTTGTAAACTTCCGTAACACCTGCGATATCTGCTGCAACCAAAGTTCCGGGATTTACCTTTCCGTCTTTTCCGGGAGGTGTACACATAACAATTCGCTCAACACCCGCAACCTTGGCAGGAACAACGTTCATAAGAACGCTTGAAGGATAAGCTGCCTTTCCGCCCGGCACATAAACGCCCGAGATCTCGATGGGAAGGATACGCTGTCCGAGAATGCTTCCGTCTTCTCTTGTATCAATCCATGAGTTTCTCTTCTGCTTCTCATGAAATACGCGGATGTTCTCAGCGCTCTTTTTCATAACTTCAACAAACTTGGGATCAAGTTCTTTATAAGCTTCCTTGATCTCATCCTCTGTAACTCTTATGTTTGAAGCGTTAAGCTCGCTCTTGTCAAATTTAAGAGTGTATTCGAAAACAGCCTTATCGCCGTTCTTCCTGACATTATCGATTATATCGTTTACAATATTCTCATACTCTGTGTAGCTTCCGGGATTTCTGTTTAAAAGATTTCCGAGAAGTTCACTCTGAGTCTCTTCTGTAAGTTTTAATGTGCGCATATCTTATAAATTCTCCTTCATGGCATTGATGAGCTTTCTGATTCGCTCTGTTTCCATCTGCATGCTAACCTGATTGACGATTACCCTTGCGGACAACGGACAGATTTCCTCAAGAACTTCAAGTCCGTTCTCTCTCAGTGTGGAACCCGTCTCAACTATATCAACGATAACATCCGAGAGATTAACAATAGGTCCGAGCTCAACAGATCCGTTAAGCTTTATGATATCTACGGTCTGATGCTTTTTATTAAAAAAGTAATCTTTTGCAATATTGGGATATTTGCTTGCAACGCGGATCATCTCGCGATGTTCCAAAAGGCTTTTTGCATCATGCGGTCCGCACACACACATCCTGCACTTTCCGAATCCGAGATCGAGGACTTCATATACGCGTCTGTTCTCTTCAAGGATTGTATCCGCGCCGACAATTCCGATATCGGCGGCTCCGTATTCCACATAAGTCGGCACATCGGGTCCCTTTGCAAGAAAGAACTTAAGACCGAGTTCCTCGTTTGTAAAAATAAGTTTTCTTGTCTTCTTATCAAGAACTTCCTCGCATTCAATCCCGCATTTATTCAAAAGTTCCATTGTATCTTTTACAAGTCTGCCTTTTCCAAGTGCAAAAGTTAAGTATCTCATGTCTCCTCCGATCATTCTGCCTCCAAAGCAACGTTAGTGCCATTTTGTCTAAGTTCTTTTGCTTTGCTGAGCATTTCTTCAAAATTATCCTCGTTATATGTGATTACAACGCGCTCAGATTCATGCTCAACTGTAGCATTCTGTCTGTAAAGCGCAGACATAAGATCGTCGATTATGATCGAGAATCCGATTGAAGGAGCATCTGCTCCGTACTTTCCGAGAAGATTGTCGTATCTTCCGCCTTTTGCAATAGCATCTCCCACGCCGTATGTATACGCAAGGAAGATCACTCCTGTGTAATAATTGAATCTGCTGAGGATTCCAAGGTCAAAAGAGACATATTTTTCAACACCATAATTGGTAAGAACCCTGTAGAGATCCTTAAGTCTCTTTATCGCATCAAGTGAACGCTTATTGCTCACTTCGCTCTGTGCCTTATCAAGAGCCTTGTCGGTTCCGATAAATTCAGCGACCTTACCGATAAGACCGCGATACTTCTCCGGAACGTTTCTTTCACTCAAAATTCCTTCAACAGCGAAAATATTCTTGTCAATGATCTGCTCTCTGATCTCTTCCTCTGTCTCTGCATCAATTCCGGCTTCTTCGCAGATTCCCTTGTAATAGTCCGCATCACCGATACTGATCTGGAAGTTTGTAAGTCCCGTGCTCTTAAGAGCCTCTATCAAAAGAGCTATATTCTCGGCATCGGCATAAACTGATGAATCATTCATAAGCTCAACACCGATATTGTTATTCTCTTTAAGCTTACCCTGAAGACTTGAAGTATTAAGGAAAGTCTTGCCGTTGTAGCAAACTCTCACAGGCTTTGAATCTTCAAGCATCACCTTTGATGCACATCTTGCAATCGCAGGTGTGAAGTCGGGTCTTAAAACCAATGTATTTCCGTCTTTATCAAAGAACTTGTAGAGTTCACGTGCGTCGGAAGCATTTATCTCCTCTGCAAAAACATCAAAAAACTCGAATGTAGGTGTGTCGATATCGCTGTAACCATAGCTCTTTATAACGTTATGAATCTTATTTTCAACGATAAGTCTGTCGCTATATTCACTACCGTAAATATCACGTACTCCGTCGGGAGTATGTAGAAGAACTTTATTCATAAAAACCTCGCTTAATTTAAATGTCATTTTAAATAAAAATTTTTATATATACTTTAGCGACGCGCAGTAAAAAAATTTTCACTTTAGTATTGCGCAGTGCTAATTAATTACTATACTACAGAGTTTAACATCAATTTTATAAAGCTGTCAATCACTTTTGTTATCTGGCATCCAAGTCTTTTTGGAGTGCTTCCAGATAAGGAATAAGGAGACCATTTTCGCCCGGAGATCTGATCACATAATCTTCGTCAAGTTCCTCGTGCCTGAAACTTTTTCTTCCGCCGTTCTCCGCTCTCTCCCAGAATTCATACAGCTTTCTGAACGGGAGATAATAAAATTCATTAAGTCCTGTGTAATATACGAGAAAAAAAGCTACTCCTTCCTGCTTTTCAAAGGTTTTCATGAATTCAACCTGATGAGGATGGATATTTTCAAGAGCAAACGTCTCAGCCGCGCACTCTTTTGCATCAAAACAAACGGGAATTCCCTGCACAACACCTATATAATCGACGGTACTCTTTTGCTCAAAATAAGCAAGCGTGATATGCCTCGTACTCTTATCAATCTTTATAGGCGTGATCGGAGTCGGAATCTTCTGGATAAGCGCAAGCGAAAGCTCATTGTATCTTTCGTTAGTCCTGTTTATAAGTTCTTCCAAAGTCGAGCCTCGAAGTCCCCTCGATTTCCATGTAGGCATATTTTTCCCCTTTTATTCAAAGAATCTGCGCAGCAGTGCCTTTTTATCAGTCAAAAAATTTATCGTAAACATCGGGAAGATCAGTCTTAAACTCTCTTCCCCTGATATTTTCAAATTCATCAGGCATATCATCCGGAAAACATACCCTGTAGCAAAAAAGAAGCTGATGATTAACTCCTTTGTACGTCTTTCCTCCGTATTTCACATCGCCTATAAGCGGATGTCCTATACTCGATAAATGCGCCCTTATCTGATGTGGTTTTCCTGTAACAAGCTTAACTTCAAGCATTGTAAGATCCACATCTTTGTTATATTTAACCGGAACAATTTCCGTTTCTATATAAGAATATCTGTCATCATGAGGATCGTCCTTTTTTATAAAGACCTTGTTTTTCTTCTCGTCTTTATAAAGAAATCCCTTCAGATAAATATTCTCAAAAAGATTACCCGAAACTATTGTCCTATAATATTTATCAAGGTTTCTGGTCTTTAGAAGCGCATTCATTATCCTTGCGCCCGAAAGCGACTTTGCGCAAATGACGATTCCGCCTGTATTTCGGTCAAGCCTGTTGCATATGGACGGCTTGTAGATATCAAGCTCTTTTGTCGCTTCGCTGTTCATGGACAAAAGATAATCAATAAGCCAGTCATTTAAACTGATATCTTTAGGAGAACTCTTTTGCGAAAGGAGCCCTACAGGCTTTGAAGCAAGAAGAATATTGTCATCTTCATAGACAACCTTTACATCCCCGTATTTAGAAAGATCTATCTCTTTTTCAGAATTCTTAGAGCTCTTAATAGCGTCAGAATTTCCTTTGAATTTCGCGAATGTTTCATCAGAAAAAAAGATCTTAATAAGATCGTTTTCTCTGAGTTTCTCTGTTCCATCGGCTTTCTTGCCGTTAAGAGTTATATTCTTTTTACGCAGCATCTTATAGATAAATCCGCTGCCAGCTCCGGGAAGATAACCTTTTAAGAAGCTGTCCAGGCGCTTTCCAGCCGCATTATTTCCGATTTTAATTTCTTTCATGATTATCCTTATAATGAAATGGACAAAAGAATTGATGCCGGAGTTTGTGTTGTTCCGGGAATCCAGCTCTCTTCAATAGCTACAGGATCGATACCCTTATCTGCGCGCAGTTTCTCGAGCTGAATAAGTCTGTCACAGAATTTATCAATATCTGTAAATATCTTTATGCTGTGGTTTGAATAACCGCTCTGAGCGATCATCTTCTTGATGTGCTTCTCACAGTCAATCTCATCAATATCTTCATCAGATGAATAGCAACAAATATTCTTATCAAGAACAGTTGATGCCGATACATAGAAGTTTTTGTCATAAGAAGTTATAACATGATCGTAGTGTATAAGAAGGCCGCCTCTGCAGGCTTCAATCTTATTTTTGTCGCTCTCTATGCAGCCCTTTGCTTTAATGAACATTATCATATTTACTGCGCTCCAGCCCGTAGGAAGACAGCCGAGGGCCGCGATAATACTCATTACATTCTTTTGAGAGCCGTATTTCCAAAGACCAGCCACGTATATCCCGACGGTAATTGCAAGACTTATCACCGTCCTGATAATCGCAGCATTTTTCCTGTATTTGATATAACCAAATTCGCCCTTATATACTCTGTGCAGATTCAATTTATTCACCCTCTTATTTTAAAGCCCTAATTTCTTCATCTCTTCATTCGTAAGAGCTCTGTATTCTCCGGGCTCAAGTTTTTCATCAAGAAAAAGCGGCCCCATTGAAAGTCTTTTGAGAAAAAGAACTTCATTTCCGACCGCTTCAAGCATTCTTTTAACCTGATGAAAACGGCCTTCATGAATAGTAAGTTCGATAACGGGATGCCCGTCAAGGTCTGCTTCCTTTGCGCAAACACGCGCAGGAAGCGTAGCCTTAACGGAACCGTCATCGTTTTTATCACCGATATCAACTCCGTCAGAAAGTCTTTTGATATCATTCTCAGAAAGCTCATGGTCAATATGAACTTCATAGACCTTATCTACGTGCTTTTTGGGAGATAACAGCTTATGTATCAAAACGCCGTCATCTGTTATCAAAAGAAGCCCTTCGGTGTCAATATCGAGTCTTCCGCAGGGACTTAGATCCCTTATATTTTCTTCCTTCAGAAGGTCAAGTACCGTTGTGTTTCTCTTATCATTTGTCGCAGACACTACTCCTGCCGGTTTATACAGCATGAAGTAGTGAAAACGTGCATAAGAAAGCACTTTCCCATCGAAAGCAATCTCATCGGAATTTTCATCAATGTGTACATCAGGTTTAACGACAACAACGCCGTTAACCGTACAACGACCGTTTTTCAAATATTCTTTTATCTGTTTACGGGTTCCTAAATTGTGGTCACCCAGATATTTATCGAGTCTCAAGATCAATAATCCTTTACAGGAACAGCGTTACTTTCCTTGCCAAGTTCATAGATATTGTATGAACGGCATACGATAACGGGATTCTCATAACCTGCGGGAACCTTTACATTATAGGACTGTGTCTCCTTAGATCTGTCCCACATCTGGAAAGGACTGAAAGTCTTACCACCGTCATAACTGTATGCAAAATAAGCAACAGGACTTTGGTTATCCTTTGTAGTCATCTGAACAAGAACGTTTCCGTCCTTCTTGCTGGATGCAAGAACCTTTATCTCACAAACATCGGGACCTGTCTCATCCTGACGAACAGGGCCTGCGGGTGCGGGTGTGGGATCATACTTAAATCCTGAGAAATCAGCACCTGTCTTTGAAGACTTAAGCTTGAAATACTTTGCAACAGCCGTTGCATCCTTTACACCGAGCTGAGCATAGAAGTTAGGTGACTTAACCTTCTGAACATCATAACCGTGATCGATGTAAGCGTGCTCGATGATTACACCGGGAATATTTCTTGCCGTACATGCTCTGATAACGCCATAGTAATCTACGCCCTTAGAACCGATTTTGGTCTTTACGCCCTTCTGATATACTCCGAGGCTTCCGAGCTCTGCAAGCTCGATTTTACCAAAATCCTGTCCCTTCTGGTACTGATTACCGAATGCCGATGTCCAAACTTCACATCCGTAGAAATTATGATCCTTGGATGCATTGAAATGAAGACTGAACAAGAAATCAGCATTTACGCTCTGTGCAAAAGCAGCTCTGTCCTCAAGTGAAAGCCCCTGATCCGCACTTCTTGTCAAATATACAGTTACATTGTCGTACTTCTCAAGTTCTGCCTTCATTGAATTAGCAACCGTAAGGTTGATATTTTTTTCAATAAGACCGTTATACTCCGCACCACGGTTGTCCGCGCCGTGACCGGGATCGATAACGATAACTACCGGCTTGTCAGCTGCGTTTGAAGTAACTGTGGTTGCCGGCAATATGCCGCTAACCGACAATAAAACAGCTGTAGCAATTGTTGCGATACATCTTCTCATACTACTCTCCTCTTTCTTTCTAAAACTAACTGTGGTTCCTGCCAAAAAAATGTAAAAAGCTGTCGCAAATAAGCGGCAGCTTAGATATTCCGTTTATCCGTTTAGCATATCAAGGTTAATGGCTTCCTGTTCCGTTATACCCTGAACCTGTTGCTCTTCGGTGGCAGCTCCTTCTGCAGGAACTGTGCTTGCCGGAACAGCCTCAGGCGGTCTGAGATCGGCCCTGTTGGATTTGATAACCTCACCGTACTGGGTAAGAGCTGACAACACACTGTCTGTACTCTGTGAGATCTCTTTTACCATATTGATGCTGTTCTGCTTTATAGTCTCAACAATATCATCGGTGCTCTTACTTGTGACATCGATTGACTGAGTGATGATGTCCTCAACTCCTGCAAGGAGCTGGTCTGTATACTGTACAGCTGCCGATTTCATGCTGTTAGCTTCAGTCATAGCGTTGTCCAGGATTTCTTTTGCCTGAACAGCGGCCTGTGAAACGACTTCATTGGCCTGAGCATAAGCTTGCTGCATAATCTCATGCTCATTTATAAGTTCATTTGTTTTTATTGTAGCCTGATTTACGATATCTTCGGCTTTTCTGCGCGCATCGTTTAAGATGGCTTCTTTGTTGCTGATGATTTTCTGATATTTCTTTATCTCTTCGGGAGTTTTTGAGCGAAGTTCACGTAAGAGCTCGTCAATCTCCTCTTTATTGACAATAATCTTTGTCTGTGACAAAGGCTGAGGCTTACAATTATCGATATAAGTCTCTATCTCATCAATTAACTGCTCGATTTTGCTGGTCATTTATACATCCCCCTGATCTTTCTGTTTTTCAAACTTTTGGTATAGAGCTTTTGCGACAAAATCTGAAACACAAGGTGATATATCACCTTTATAACTTGCGACCTCTTTTACCACAGAGCTGCTAAGATATGAGTATTTGATATTAGTTGTGAGGAAAACCGTATCGACCTCATCGTGCGACAGTTCCTTATTGGTCTGCGCGATCTGGAGTTCATATTCGAAATCGGTTATCGCTCTTAATCCTCTTATAACAATATGAATGTCTTCTTTTTTGCAATAATCGATCAAAAGTCCGCTGAATGATTCGACAACTACATTATCAATTCCGATTACGGATTCTTTAATCATTTTAACACGTTCATCCAGTGTGAACAATGGAGTTTTCGCTGAATTACACATTACGGCAACAATAACTTTGTCAAACATTGAAGCCGCACGTTTTATAATGTCCAAATGTCCGTATGTTATGGGATCGAAACTGCCCGGATAAACCGCTGTTTTCATAGCGCTTCCTTTCTATACAAAAAGACATGCTTATTTGTTTTATATTCTTTTTCGCGTCTGACTTCAAAACCGTAATCTTCAGCGAATGAAAAATCCATATCAGCCGAACTCTCAACAATTATCATTGTATGTTCGGTCACATATTTCATCGTTCCAAGCTGGGCAAGCGTTCTCTCGTAGAGCCCTTCATGATAAGGAGGATCGAGGAAAATAATATCAACTTCTTCCTCGTGAATATTCCTAAGCCCGATAACAACGTCCTGCTTAAGGACTGTGGCATCTTCTTCAAAATGCGTCGTCTTTAAATTCTGCAAAATGCACTTATAAGCCGCCGCGGCGTTTTCGATAAAATACGCTTTGGACGCGCCTCTTGAAAGCGCTTCGATACCAATTCCGCCGCTTCCCGCAAAAAGATCGAGAAATACAGCGCCCGGTACTTCGTTCTGGATCATATTAAAAAGTGTTTCTTTTATCCTGTCCTGAGTCGGTCTGGTATCGTTTCCTTCAGGGGTAACGAGCCTCAGCCTTCTTGCAGTTCCCGCAATTACTCTCATATCCTTACCTTTGTTCCCTTAGTATCTCTGCTTGTTATCTTAAGATGGGCAAGCTCCAGCTTTTTACTGTTGTGCTCAACAGTCATTTCTTCAAGGTCATTCAGATAATAAACGTCTCTTACAAAATCATTTTTTCCAAGTCTCATTCCGCGAACGCCGACAGCCGTCTTCTTTTTCTCGGGAATCGTATCAACCGGGAATCTTAAGAAATAACCATCCTCTGTTCTAAGTATAACAGTCTTTTGCTCTTTAAGCACTTCTACACTTACAAGTTCATCGCCGTCCGTAAGTTTTGTCGCTGCAACGGTTCTCTTGGAAACATCGAATTCGCCGCCGTTTACCGTCTTCATCATAGATGACTTTGTGGTAAAGATAAGTCTGTAGAGATTAAGCTCAGACTGGCTTGCGACAAGAACGACACTTTCTTCGGAAGCGTTGTAATTGCTCACATTATCGATCGGAACGCCCTTATCCCTCATTTTTCCCTGAGGAAGGTCCATAGCCTTTATGGTATGCAGGTTACCTGCACTTGTGAAAAGACATACTTTTCCCGTGTTCTTCATCACAAACGAATACTTGAACTCGGCTTCGATAGTCTCTTTGTTTCTCTCATATGTTGAAGCATCGATTGTCTTTGCATATCCGAATCTGTCCATGATAAATGCAACATCGATCTCCTCAACGGGCTTTTCTTCATATACGGCATTTTCCCTGTTATCGATAACAGTTTTTCTCTTTGCCTGATACTCTTTCTTGATCTTTCCAAGTTCATCCTGGATAACCATGGACATTGACTCGTGACTTTCAAGAATATCCTCGTATCTGTATATGTTTGCGACCGTTTGCTCGTGTTCCTTGATAAGAGCCTCGAGCTCAAGTCCTATGAGCTTGTATAAACGCATCTCAAGAATGGCATCAGCCTGTCTTTCGGTAAAAAGAAGCTGCGCAGCCATTGCTTTTGATTCTCTTGATTTAAAGTTAATGCCTTCGGTAACGCCGTTTACAAGGCAGTTCTTAGCCATAGCCCTGTCTTTTGAACCACGGAGAACCTCGATTACAAGATCGATCACATTGCAAGCCTTGATAAGACCTTCCTGAATCTCTTTTTTCTCCTGTTCCTTCTTAAGAAGGGTTGTATACTTTCTTGTTGCTATCTCAAACTGGAAGTCTGCGCACGCCCTCATGATATCCTTAAGAGACATTGTCTCGGGACGTCCGTTATCGATAGCAAGCATATTAACGCCGAATGTATCTTCGAGCTTAGTCTTCTTGTAAAGAAGATTTGTGAAGTTCTCGACATCTGTATCTTTCTTAAGTTCAATAACGATTCTCACACCTTCTTTTGAAGACTGGTTTGAGATATCGATGATGTCGTTGGTAATCTTCTTTTCGGCAAGCTCGGCAACATCAGCCATGAACTTACCGATTCCCATACCGATCATAGTGTAAGGAATCTCTGTGATGACAAGATTGATATGTCCGTTCTTGCCCTTTTCAGTTTCGACCTTACCTCTTAACCTGATCTTACCGGTACCTGTCTCGTAGATATTAAGAAGCTCGTCCTTGTTGATAACAACGCCGCCTGTCGGGAAATCAGGCCCCTTAATATACTTCATGAGCTCTTTTGTCGTAAGAGAATCATTCTGTATATATGCAATCTCGGCGTCTATTACTTCAGCAAGATTGTGCGGAGGCGTGCTTGTTGCCATACCTACCGCGATACCTTCCGAACCGTTTATAAGAAAGTTCGGTATCTTAACGGGAAGAACCGAAGGTTCTCTCTCGGTCTCATCAAAGTTTGGAACAAAATCAACCACGTTCTTGTCGAGATCTTCAAGGAAATTCTCCTGAGTAAGCTTTGAAAGTCTTGCCTCGGTGTAACGCATTGCAGCTGCGCCGTCGCCTTCAATATTTCCAAAGTTACCGTGACCGTCAACAAGAGGAACAATCTTTTTAAAATCCTGAGTCATAACGACGAGACAGTCGTAAATTGAGCTATCGCCGTGAGGGTGATATTTACCCATGGTATCGCCGACAATTCTCGCACTTTTTCTGTACGGTCTGTCATATCTGATACCGAGTTCATACATATCGTATAAAGTTCTTCTCTGAACAGGTTTTAATCCGTCTCTTATATCAGGAAGCGCACGAGCAACGATTACGCTCATGGCATAGTCTATGAACGACTTTTGCATTATATCCGAATACTCGGTCCTTATAATTCTGTCTTCCATATTTTCCCCTTTAAATATCTAACTCAGCATCTGTTGCGTGCTGATGAATAAATTCACGTCTCGGAGGAACATCCACTCCCATCAAAAGCTCGGTCATCTGAGAAGCCATCTTGGCATCCTCAATCTCGACCGCTTTAAGAAGTCTTCTCTCGGGATCGAGGGTTGTTTCCCAAAGCTGCTCGGGATCCATCTCACCAAGACCCTTGTACCTCTGAAGAGTGAAGTTTCCTTTGTGTGTATTTCTGTATTTTACAAGAGCATTGTCATCATAGAGATACTCTTCCTTGCCTCTTGCAGGCATAGCCTTATAAAGCGGAGGCATAGCAATATAGACATGTCCCTGATATATAAGCTCGGGCATGAATCTGTAGAAAAGAGTAAGAAGCAGTGTTGCAATATGCTCACCGTCTACATCGGCATCAGCCATGATTATGATCTTGTCATACTTAAGCTTATTTATATCAAAATCATTGCCGTATCCTTCGGAAAATCCGCATCCGAAAGCATTGATCATTGTCTTTATCTCAGCATTTGCAAGAACCTTGTCGATACTTGCTTTCTCAACGTTAAGAATCTTACCTCTGATAGGAAGGATGGCCTGATAATTTCTGTCTCTTGCCATCTTCGCACTGCCGCCCGCGGAATCTCCCTCTACGATGAAGATCTCGCACTTAGACGCATCCTTACTTATGCAGTTTGCAAGTTTTCCGTTTGAATCAAAGGAATACTTCTGCTTTGTAAGCATGTTTGTCTTGGCTTTTTCTTCCGTCTTCCTGATCTTTGCAGCCTTTTCCGCGCAGCCGATGATAGACTTAAGCGTCTCAAGATTTCGGTCAAAAAATCTTGTCATCTCATCGCCTGTTATCTTGGAAACGATCTTTGCCGCATCCTGATTATCAAGCTTAGTCTTTGTCTGGCCTTCAAATCTCGGATCGGGATGCTTTATGGAAACAACGGCAGTCATACCGTTTCTAACATCTGTTCCCGTAAAGTTTACGTCTTTTTCTTTTAATATATTAAGTTCACGGGCGTACTGATTGATTATGTTGGTAAACATAGTCTTAAAGCCGGTAAGGTGCGTACCACCCTCGGCATTATAGATATTGTTACAAAATCCGAGTACGTCCTCATGGAACTCATTTACATACTGGAAAGCAACCTCAACTTCCACGCCCTCGCTCTCGCCTCTGAATGCGATAACATCGTGAACAGCCTCTTTTGACTTATTCATATCGCGAATAAAGCCTGTAATACCGTCCGGCTCATGGAACTGTGTATATTCCTCGACACCGGGTCTTTTATCCTCGAATATTATTGTCAGTGAAGGATTGAGATAAGACGTCTCGTGAAGCCTTGATTTGATATCGTCTTCCTTGAATCTTGTCTTTTCAAAGATGGTATTGTCGGGAAGGAAATTGATCGTTGTTCCCGTTTCCTTTGTTGTGCCGATCGGCTCCAAAAGGCCGTTCTTAAGCTGTGTTGTGGGAATACCTCTCTCATAGGTATCCTGATAGATATAGCCATCTTTAAAGACTTTAACGCTCATTCTTGAAGAAAGCGCATTAACAACCGATGAACCTACACCATGAAGTCCACCGCTTGTCTTATATGAATTATTATCAAATTTACCGCCGGCGTGAAGTGTTGTCAGAACGATACGTTCAGCAGTCACTCCCTTTGCGTGCATACCGACGGGAATACCTCTTCCGTTATCGGAAACCGTTGCGGAACCGTCCGCTTCCAAAGTCACCTTTATCAAAGTACAAAATCCGGCCAAATGCTCATCTACCGCATTGTCCACGATCTCATACACAAGGTGATTAAGGCCTCTTGTGGTTACGCTTCCGATGTACATTCCGGGACGTTTTCTTACCGCCTCAAGACCTTCAAGGACAGTAATACTGGAAGCATCATATGAATCATACGAAGCCATAAATTATAAACCCCTTTTCATCTTTATGCTGTGGTTTTGACGGCAGATATATATTATATTTTGCTCTGATTGTGCCAAACACTCCAATGAGCCCCATGGTCTCATTTCCGTGGCACAAAATCGCAAAATATAATATATATCTGCCTGTATAAAACTACAGTATAAATCATTTTTTAATAATATTTTTGTTTCGCGTACTTAAAAATGTAATTTTCTCGTTACCGTTACAGCGAGCGCGCCGGGACCGATGTGGCAAGCGACGGAAAGAGAAAGCGGATCCATGTGAATATTCATTCCGGGAAACTCTTTTTCGAGCTCTTTCTTCCACTCGTTTGCTGTGTCGATATCCTTTGTATAGGCAGCAGCTATCCAGTAGTCCTTGGCTTCCGCGCCGCCAAAACGCGTCTCGATATCGTTCTTTATCGCATTTATCATTATACTCTTGCCCTGACTGCTTGTTCTTGCTTTGGCAAAAGCATCAAGTTTCTCGCCCTGAATCTGAAGGACGGGTTTAAGTCTGAGGAGTGTTCCGAGTGCTGCGGCAGCAGGTGTGATCCTTCCGCCTTTTTTGAGATAATAAAGCGTATCGAGCATAATATAGATACTCGACTCGAACTTGGTATCCATGAGCTTCTGAACAATTTCTTCCGCAGAGTAGCCTTTTTCAGCCATATCTCTTGCGTCAATTGCAGACTGTCTCTGTGTTACGGATATTCTCTGGTTATCAACCACGAATACCTTGCCCTCATACTCTTCCTGGGCAAACATGTATGCACTCTGACAAGAGCCCGAAAGTCCCGAACTCATGGGAATATAAACGATGCTTTCATGATATTTCAAAAGCTCGTCCCAAATTTTCATAAGAGAATCAGGAGTAGGCTGACTTGTAGAAACGTTGGCATTGTCGCCAAGCTTCTCATAGAACTGCTCCTGTGTAAGATTTATATCTTCAAAGAACTCTTCTTCGTCAATCATAAAAGGCATGGGAACTACATGAATGCCAAGTTCCTTTGCCTGTGCCTGCGTTATTCCGCTGTTACTGTCTGTTAATATCGCTATTTTTGCCATAAATATTCATCGGTAAAAAGCCGATATTCCTCCTATTTTCAACCTAATCAACTAAAATAATATTACTTTTATAAAGTAGTAAAGTCAACAAAATTTGCCGATTTAGTACTTAACGTACTTCTAAGTACACTATATTGTATATCGTCAAGATTCGGATCTTCGGCTAAAATTCTGTCCGCGTCCATCGACGCCTCCTTCAAAAGGTCGCTGTCATGATAAATATCTCCGATCCTGAAATTAAGTTCTCCGCTCTGCCTTAGTCCGAACAATTCTCCGGGGCCTCTCTGCCTTAAATCTTCCTCCGCAATCTTAAATCCGTCATTTGACTTGTTCATTATATCAAGGCGATTTTTGGCATCATCAGACTTTGATGTGTTCAAAAAGATGCAATATGACTGCGCATTCCCTCTTCCCACGCGTCCTCTGAGCTGATGAAGCTGCGAAAGCCCAAATCTCTCGGCATTTTCTATCATCATAACCGTCGCGTTCGGAACATTGATTCCGACCTCGATTACCGTCGTTGAAACAAGAACATCTATATCCTTACGCGCGAAGGCTTCCATTATATCATCCTTCATCGAAGGTTTCATCTTACCGTGAATCATAGCAATGGAAATGTCTGTCGGAAGCATGGATTTAAGCTTATCCGTATAGTCCGTAACATTCTCAACGCCGTCAAGCTCGCCTTCTTCGACCATTGGACATATCACATACGCCTGATGTCCCGCTTTTACCTGGTCGCAGATAAATTTATACGCGGTATTTCTGTAATCAGTTCCTACAACGCAGTTTTTGATCGGAATTCGGCCGCCCGGAAGCTCATCGATTATGGAAATATGAAGGTCTCCATACAAAATAATGGCAAGTGTCCTCGGTATAGGTGTCGCACTCATTGCCAGAACATGGACGTTTTCTCCCTTGCCTGCAAGAGCTTCTCTTTGGCGAACGCCGAATCTGTGCTGCTCATCGGTTACGACAAGAGCAAGGTTCTTGTACTCGACTTTATCCTGTATAAGCGCATTTGTTCCGATGATGCAGTTTACTTCGCCTTCTTTTATCATCCTCTGCGCTTCTCTCTTATCTTTTGCAGAAAGAGCTCCGGTCAAAAGAACCGGTTTAAGGCTTGTAAGTCCGTATTTCTCGATCATTTCCTTGAAACTCTCAAAATGCTGGGCCGCAAGTACCTCCGTAGGCGCCATTATTGCTCCTTGATAGCCGTTTGCGGCAGCAGTTAAAAGAGTAAGAAAAGCAACCACGGTCTTTCCCGATCCCACATCTCCCTGAATAAGCCTGTTCATGACATACGGACCGGAGATGTCGTTTATGATATCGTTATACGCATTAAGCTGCGCATTTGTAAGTTTATACGGAAGTTTTTCCAAAAAACGCTTTGCCTCTGCAACTTCCATCATGGGAAATGTATTTTTGTTTTCTTCTTGAAGCTTTTTTAAAAGGCGAAGTTTTAATACAAATATGAAAAATTCGTTATAAGCAAGCCTTCTTCTTGCCTGCTCCAAAGAAGCTTTGTCTTTTGGAAAGTGGATACCGTAGATGGCATCAAAAAAGCTCATAAGTCCAAGTCTTTTGATGATATCTTCAGGAACAAATTCTTCGAATCTGCCCGCGTTATTAAACGCCTTCTGAACAGCCTTTGTCACGGTATTGTTGCTAAGACTCTTTACAAGAGGATATCTTGGCATAAGTTTGCCGCATAGAGCCGCATATTCTTCAGGTTTATACATCTTAGGCTGGTCTATGGTAAAGAAGTTACCTTTTTTCCTGACTACTCCTCTGAAAATATGTGTCGTTCCGGATTTTAGGGAGCTTGCAAGGTAAGGCGCATTAAAATAAGTCATCTTAACTCTGCCTGTCTGATCTCCGCCTTCAAAAGAAATGATAGAAAGATTTCTTATCCTTCTTTTCATAATGCTTCCGATAATTGTAAGAGAAACGGCGCAGACTTCACCTTCCACAAGTTCTGATGCGCGAATGGGAGCTTTGAACTCATCATAAGTTCTGGGAAAATAGTATATAAGGTCTCTGCACGTGAAGACACCGCACTTATTAAAGAGTTTCGCCGTCTTTTCTCCGATTCCTTTTAGATTTTCAACAGATTCTGTAAGTTCTCTTTCTCCCATACCGGTCCTCGTTTTAGATAAAAATTATGTCTTATGTAAAGTAAATATAATGAAAAAGCCGGGCTTTATTGCCCGGCCGGTATATACAATAATTACTCAGCTGAAATAACGTAGTAATAAATAGGCTGTCCACCGTTTTGAAGCTCAACGTCGCACTGAGGATATTTCAAGGTAATCCTATCCTTAAGATCCTGAGCATCACTTTCTTTGATCTCATCACCATAATAAATACTGATAAGCTCGAGATCGTCATTCATCATCTTGTTGAGCATGTCAAAAGTAACATCGGACATGTCAGTACCAACAGAAAGAATTCCGGAATCGCCGATTCCCATGAAGTCACCCTGTTTGATCTGAACATCATCAATAACAGTATCTCTTACGGCGTAAGTAACTTCACCGGTCTTAACTGTTGTGATAGCTTCTGTCATTGCAGCTACATTGTCATCAATCGGAATGTCAGGAACATAGTTTATGATCGCAGTAACACCCTGAGGTACAGTCTTTGAAGGAACAACAATTATCTTCTTATCCGAATCATCATCCTCAGACATGATTGCAGCCTGATTTGCAGCAAGGATAATGTTCTTATTGTTGGGAAGAACGATTACTGTATCTGCATTAACCTTCTCAACCGCATCAAGAATATCTGCGGTACTGGGGTTCATTGTCTGTCCGCCCTCGATAACGTAGTCAACGCCAAGACCTCTGAAGATCTCGGCAAGACCTGCACCTGCGCATACAGTAACAAATCCTACATCCTTACGAGGCATCTTGGGCTCTTCTTTAGGAGCAGGCGCTTCAGCCTTTGTCTTAGGCTCTTTTGCAGCCGCAGTATCAACCTTAGCATTTTCTTTTGTCTCTGTCACAGTCTCAGCCTTAGCGTCAGACTTATTCTCAGAAACAGCCGATGAATCTACTTTTCCTGCAAGAGGAATATTCTCATCATTAGGTTCATATGTAGGAGTGAGCTCAGCTGCTCCGTTTATCTCTGTCTCGATCTCTGCCCATGAACCGTCTTTGTTTTCATGGAAGAGCTTCTCTCTGTGTTCCATTCTCATGTTGTCGATCTTCATATTGGAAAGCTGACCGTACATGAGAGCTCTCTGGATCGCAAGTCCGGGATCGTTTGAATGAACGTGAACTTTGCAGATCTCATCATCGGCAACAAGAACGATACTGTCACCGATAGACTCAAGGAATCCCTTGAAGTCAATTTCCTGTTTTACATTAAGAGGCTTGTTCAAAAGAACTATAAACTCGGTACAGTAACCGAATTTGATATCAACCTCTTCCTGAGCAGATTCTTTTGCCCTTGCACCGGGGGTAACCTGCTCTTCAGTGATAGAAAGATCTATCTCTTTTCCAAGGAATCCGTCAAATGCTCCCTTGAGCACCTGAACAAGTCCCTGTCCGCCTGAATCTACAACGCCGGCCTGTTTGAGAACAGGAAGCATCTCAGGAGTCTTTGCAAGAACTTCCTCGGCATATTTAATAACTTCATCGCAAAAATAAGTTATATCTGTTGTGCCTTCTACAGCGAGTTCGTGAGCCTTCTCTCCGGCACCCTTGGCAACCGTAAGTATTGTTCCTTCCTTCGGCTTCATAACTGCCTTATATGCAGTCTCAACAGCCTTGTCAAAAGCTTCTGCAAGAATTGCAACGTCAACTTCATCATGCTGCTTAACAACTTTGGTAAATCCTCTAAGGAGCTGTGAAAGGATAACACCAGAGTTTCCTCTTGCTCCTCTCAAAGAACCTGAAGAAATAGCTTTACAAATTGCTTCCATTGAAGCGTTGTCGCCCAGATTTGATACTTCTTTTGCCGCAGACATGATTGTCATTGTCATGTTGGTACCTGTATCACCGTCCGGAACGGGGAAAACATTGAGTTCATTTATCCATTCTTTTTTCGCTTCCAGATTCTTGGCGCCGCTTAAAAACATCTTAGCCAGCAGTTTAGCGTCAATTATATTATTACTCAAAACAAAATTCCTCCTAGAACTTGATCTCTTGGCTTAATCAATCACGCGGACACCTTCGATGTAGATGTTGATCTTCTCGATTTCAAGCCCCGTAAATTCCTCTACTTTATATTTTACATTGTCGATCAAATTGTCTGAAACAGCTGAAATGCTAACTCCATAAGCAACAATTACATGGAAGTCAAGTATCAGTTTGTTATTTGCATCAAGAGAAACGTTGATTCCTCTTGTCATCGAATCAATCTTAAGAAGACTCACAAGTCCGTCTTTTACATTAACATTTGCCATCCCAACAATACCGAAGCACTCCATTGCTACAGCTCCTGCGTACTGAGCGATTACTTCGTTGTCAATAGATATACTACCCATGTGAGTATTCATAGAAGAAGCCTTCATATTTACCCTCCTTAATACCCGAAGCTCTTTAATTCTCATAGAGCTCCGTTTTAGCATACACATGTATTATAATAGCAATTTATCGAAAAATAAACCATATAATTTTTAGCGACATATTTTTTCGTATATTTTGCTTGCAATTCTGTTTTTCTTCTGCTAATATATCAATGTTGCGGATATTTGCAATAATATGCTATTGAACGAACATGGCTTATAAGGAGGTGTCAAAATGGCTAAATGTGATATTTGTGGCAAAGGCGTTCATTTCGGTAACAATGTAAGCCATTCTCATAGAAGATCTAACAGAGTTTGGAATTCAAATGTTCACCGCGTTGCTGTTAAAGTTAACGGCGGCACAAAGAGAATCCACGTATGCGCTAGCTGCCTTAGATCTAACAAGGTTGAAAGAGCTTAATAAGATCAAAAATTAAACCACCCTGATGGGTGGTTTTTTGTTGTAGATTTTTAATATAAAAAGAACAGCCCCCTCATACATCCGGAGCTGTCCGTATAATTAAAACAGTTTATTAGTCTCATACTACTGAAGGAATTGAGATTCCGTGTTCAGAAAGTAATATAAACTTTTTATAAATCAGTTTTTTATACGCTAAAACCAAAAAGCGCCAATTTCGACAAAATAAGCTCTCTCACAATAATCCCCATCTTCTCTTTCTCATCCGCGGGAATCTTCACAAGGCTCTCAATCGTATAAACCTTCTCCTTAAATCCTTTTTCCGGTTTATTCATATCCTTGTACTGCGAAACTCTTATTCTGCTTCGGAGCTGCTTATAGACTCTGTAGTCATAAGTCTCTTTGGTCATGTGATAAAAGTGACTTTCCAAAGTTACATCAAGATCCACATCATCTTTTATATATTTCGTGATGATTGTTTTGAATTTAAACGGAACCATCTCGTTCTTAAGAAGCTCATCATAGCTGTATCTTGCACCAAAATAGTTCCTCTCAAGATCTTGCATGCAGTATTTAAAATCATCATCGTTTACAATGTTATTCATGACTCTTTTTTCTCTCCGCTGTCGAGATCTTCGATATTATCACCGCTGAACTTGATGGCTGTTCTGATCTTATCCTCATCCCATCCGGTCTCGTCCATAAGTTCCTTAACGGTTACTTTTCTTCTGAGGTCGTCAGCAAGCTCTTTTGCCTTATCCGCAACTTCCTGAACGAGTTTCACTACCTTCTGGCCGCCTGCGGCTTCTTCGAGGTCCTGTTCGATGATGTTCTCCATCGCATCAAGCATGAGCTTGTACAAAAAACTTTCAATTTCCTGAGGTTCACCGACGGCATCGAGCATATTTACGCCTCTTGTAAGCGCATAGTTTCCTTCACCGATAAGATCCTCAATATATACGCCCTGATCGGCATACATCTTGGCAACGTCGACTACGAGAGGAAGATACATATCAATAAGTTTAAGCTTGGCATCGCTCTCGCCTGCAAGCGCGCCGATCTTGATAGCTTCTTTTTCCCCATCGGAGAATTTTGGAAGTTGCTCTAAGCTGCTGATATAATCATCGAGATAGTTCTTTTCCTCCTCGGTAAAATACTCTTCGGTCTCGGGAGCCGGCTCATCTACGCCGATCTTGTGATTTCTTAAATATTCAAATACCATCTCGAACTGCTCGGAAGAAAGGTCAAGGTCTGCAAATGCCTCTTTTACCTCTTCCTTGGAAATGATATTTCTGTTCTCTCTCGCTGTTCTTGTGACGAGTTTAAGTGTCTCTGCAAATTCTTTTTCCTTGTTGTCTATATTTCCCATTTAAGCCTCACTTTACATGTACATGATTAAACAAATGATCCTGACAATACTCGTAGTTTCCGTTACATTTTGAGCAGAATCTGAATTCGAGATTGGGATCGTCAAGTTCCGTTCTTCCGCAAACCGCGCATTTATGCCTTGTTATTCCCTTAGGCTGCATCTTAACGCTTGATTTAAATTCTCTTTTTCTCTTGATCTCACCCGGTCTGAACTGGTTGAGATTACCTGTACTCATATAAAAGAGTAGCAAGTTGATAAACTGGGAAGCTATCGCAAAAAATGTCGCAAAATCCTTATTTATAAGCGCTCCGATGCACTGATATGCAAGGATAAGCCCGTATGCGATCGCAATCCATCTCACCTTGATCGGAATGAGGAACATCAAAAGCACCTGAATATCCGGGTACATAACAGAAAAAGCAAGAAATACCATCATCTGGATAAAATATGTGCTAAACGAACCGGACGCCCTGAACATCACCATTCCGAGCGCATCACCTGTAATGCCGAAAAATACGTGATACACAAGCATTGTCGCAAAAGAAGCGAGGATCATAAGGATCATTCCGCCAAAAATAAACACATTATATCTGAATGTCCCAAGTGTCCTCTCCATTCCGGTTCCGACAAAATAATAGAACATCAAAGTTATGATAATAAGAAGACTGAAGCTTCCGGGCGGTATCAGAACCCATGAAACAAGTCTCCAGATCTGCCCATGCAAGATCAGATACGGATCGAGCGTAAGAAAACGTGTTATATTCACGCTCTGCGGCGCAAGCTGCAGCACATAACCCACGGCATACAGCATAACAATGTACTTTGTAAGATTTACGATCGCGTATTTACCGATTTTTCTCTCAAGATCATTCAAAAATTTGTTCATTCACTAAGCCTCTGTTTTTTTATTTGATATTTTTTGATTTTATCATTGTGAGAATTTATTGTAAACAAGCCGCTTACTTATATTATAGGTTATATTTATTGTTCATTTTCAAGTTTGTTTGCTTTTTTCAGTCTGTCTTCAAAAATGCAGTCTTTAAAGAAATAAAAAAGTTGGTCAGTCGTGCGCATCTTAGTTATTTCATTAATAAGAATATTTGCCGGAATCTGGATCAGAACGCATATCGTAAGCGTCGTAAACCAGAACACAACTCCGTACAATGAAATCCCAAGAAGCGGCACATTATTTGCAAGTATCATTCCCTTATCATAAAGTCCGGGGAGCGAAAAAAACGCAATCATCATCTGCTCAAACTTTGAATCGACAAGCTGCGCTACGCTTGGAATGAGCATCGCCGCAAATATTATTCCGATTATCTGTTCGTGATGAAGGCTCAAAATACTGTGCCTTTTCTTAAAAAATCCGCCAAGAAAATAGATGTTTAGGTCATCCTTTGTACACCCTTTTGCCTTGGCCAAAAGAGCTATTGCCTTATATAGTTTTTCCTTATTTGAATCTTTATCGTCGAAATATTTTCTAAGCCCCAGTTTATGCTTGTTTTCAAATGCTTTTATAATAAAAAAAACTGCGATCATTGAAAGCGGCGCCCAGAATATTCCTGCGACACTTCCAAAGTAAACTGATAATGTCAGAAGCAACAAAAAGATCATACATGCTACGAGATATATGAAGTACATTATTGTCTTTTTCTTTTTATCCGATTCATATTTCTCAATAGCCTGTGTCTTGATTTCCTCCGTTACTATCACCGTTCCGAGCGATACTTTATAATTTTTATTATTTGAATCTATTGAAAGTTCGTAGAAAAGTTTGGTCACATCTTCCCACCACTCTCTTGCACGATCTTTTTCTTTTTCGAGATTTTTTTCCTGCTCTTTTCTTTGTTTTATTTGTTCTTTCTTTAATATCTTATCTATTTCTGTTTCCATATAACATCTCCAAAACTGATGCTTAAGTATACCATAAAGTGTTTTATCTTAAACAGAGTTTGGCAGCGTATATCGTATTCAGTAAATTGATTTTTAATCACTCGTGCATTATAATCAATATAATTATGCATATTAATAAGAAGAGGTTAACAATGATTTCTAAAGACTATACTTTAGGTATTGACATCGGATCCACCACAGTCAAGGTGGCTCTCTTGGATAAAGAAAGAAATATAATCTTTTCCGACTATAAAAGGCACTTTGCAAACATTCAGGAAACTTTGGCTGAACTTCTTGTAGAAGCAAGTAAGAAGTCGGGTAATGTCCTGCTTCACCCCGTTATCACAGGTTCGGGCGGACTTACACTTGCCAAACACCTTGATGTACCTTTTGTTCAGGAAGTTATTGCAGTATCAACTTCGCTCAAGACTCTCGCTCCCAAGACTGACGTAGCGATTGAGCTCGGCGGTGAAGATGCGAAGATTATTTATTTCGAAGACGGAAATGTAGAACAGCGTATGAATGGAATCTGTGCCGGTGGTACAGGTTCTTTTATCGACCAGATGGCGTCGCTTTTACAGACAGATGCCTCAGGGCTTAATAAGTATGCCAAAAATTACAATTCACTGTATACAATTGCGGCCAGATGCGGCGTTTTCGCTAAGTCCGACATTCAGCCATTAATCAATGAAGGTGCAACCAAGGAAGACCTTGCAGCTTCTATTTTCCAGGCCGTTGTCAACCAGACAATCTCAGGTCTTGCATGTGGAAAGCCTATTCGTGGACACGTTGCTTTCCTCGGCGGTCCTCTGCACTTCCTTGACCAGCTCAAGGCTGCATTTATCAGGACTCTTAATCTCGATGAGGAACATACTATAGAGACAGACAACTCTCATCTTTTTGCAGCAATCGGCTCTGCCCTTAACGCTGATGAGAAAGTCTGCTATGAGATGGATGAGATGGTAAAAAAACTGTCTCACAAGATTGTCATGGATGCTGAAGTATCACGTCTTGACCCTCTTTTTGAGAATGAAGATGAATACAAAAAATTCAGAGCACGTCAGGATCAGTACAAAGTAAAGACAAGAAAGCTCGATGATTACAAAGGAAATGCATTTCTTGGAATCGACGCGGGCTCTACTACAACAAAATGCGCACTTATAAGTGAAGACGGCGATCTTCTTTATTCTTTCTATTCAAGCAATAACGGAAGTCCGCTTAAAACAGCGATTTCTTCCATTCAGGAAATATATAAGCTCATGCCCGAAGGCGTTAAGATCTCAAGAGCATGTTCAACAGGTTACGGCGAGGCGCTTCTTAAATCTGCGCTTCTTCTTGATGATGGCGAAGTTGAGACAATCGCTCACTACAACGCCGCTGCTTTCTTTGATCCCAAGGTTGACTGTATCCTTGATATCGGCGGTCAGGACATGAAGTGTATTCATATAAAGAACCAGTCCGTTGATTCTGTACAGCTCAACGAAGCTTGCTCATCAGGATGCGGCTCTTTCATTGAAACTTTTGCAAAATCTCTGTCTTACAGCGTTCAGGACTTTGCTAAGGTTGCTTTGTTTGCGAAGTCTCCCGTAGATCTCGGAACAAGATGTACTGTATTTATGAATTCAAGAGTTAAGCAGGCTCAGAAGGAAGGCGCCGATGTTGCCGATATTTCTTCAGGTCTTGCATACTCTGTTATTAAGAACGCCTTGTTTAAGGTTATCAAGGTATCTGATGCCAAGGATCTTGGCTCACACATCGTTGTTCAGGGTGGAACTTTCTACAATGATGCGGTTCTTCGCGCATTTGAGATTATTTCAGGCGCAGAAGCAATCCGTCCCGACATTGCCGGGATTATGGGCGCTTTCGGTGCTGCTCTTATCGCAAGAGACAGATTTTTTGAAACAGATGATTACAAGACAACCATGCTCACGATCGATCAGATCAACAAACTCGAGTACACAACGAGCATGACAACATGTCAGGGATGCACCAACCACTGCCGACTTACTATCAACAAGTTTACAGGCGGTCGCCAGCACATCTCAGGAAACAGATGTGAGCGCGGAATCGGCAAGGTGAAAAATGCCGACAATATCCCTAATCTTTTTGACTATAAATATAAGAGAATTTTCAGATACGAGCCTCTTACCGCCGACAAGGCAACAAGAGGAACCGTAGGTATTCCGAGAGTCCTTAATTTCTACGAGAACTATCCTTTCTGGTTTACGTTCTTTACAAATCTCGGTTACAGAGTTGTTCTTTCACCAAGATCGACTCACCGGATTTACGAGCTCGGAATCGAATCAATCCCGAGTGAATCGGAATGCTATCCTGCAAAGCTCTCGCACGGACATATCGAGTGGCTTATTAAGCAGAAGGTTGACTTTATCTTCTATCCCGGTCTTTTCTATGAGAGAAAAGAGGTTGAGGGTGCAACCAACCACTATAACTGCCCTATTGTCACTTCATATTCCGAGAACATAAAGAACAACGTTGAGGCAATTACAAACGGCGAAGTTAAGATAAGAAATCCTTTCATGGCATTCACAAGCCTTGAGATTGCTACAGATGCTCTTGTAAAAGAGTTTTCTGAGATTCCTGCAGGTGAGATCATCAAAGCCGCTAAACTTGGCTGGGATGAAATGGAAAATGCAAGAAACGACATCCGCAAAAAAGGTGAAGAAACCCTTAAGTGGATGGAGGAAAACAACAAGCATGGTATCGTTCTTGCCGGAAGACCTTACCACGTGGATCCGGAGATCAATCACGGAATCCCTGATATGATCTGCTCTTACGGTGTTGCGGTTCTTACGGAAGACAGTGTTTCGCACCTTGGAAAACCCGAGAGACCTCTTATCGTTTCCGACCAGTGGATGTACCACTCAAGACTTTACGCCGCTGCAAGCTTTGTAAAGACAAGGGATGACATTGATCTTATTCAGCTAAACTCCTTCGGGTGCGGACTTGACGCCGTTACAACGGACCAGGTAAATGACATTCTCGCAGGCTCAGACAAGATCTATACATGCCTTAAGATCGACGAAGTAAATAACCTCGGAAGCGCAAGGATCAGAGTAAGATCTCTTCTTGCCGCTATCAGAGTTCGTAAGCAACATAATAAAGAAAGAACAATCAGGTCAAGTGCATACAACAGGGTGATCTTTGATGAGAACATGAGAAAGAATTATACAATTCTCGTTCCTCAGATGTCTCCCATCCACTTTGACATCCTTGAACCCGCCTTCGCATCCTGCGGTTACAATTTTGTCGTAATGCAAAACGATAACAGGCACGCAGTCGAAGTCGGACTTAAATATGTAAATAACGATGCCTGCTACCCTTCACTCTGGGTTGTTGGTCAGATAATGGATGAACTCTTATCAGGCAAATATGACCTCAACAAAGTTGCAGTCATGATGTCACAGACAGGTGGCGGATGCAGAGCTACAAACTATGTAAGCTTTATCAGACGTGCTCTTAAGAAAGCCGGAATGGAACAGATTCCTGTTGTTTCTCTTAACTTAAGTAAGCTTGAAGCAAATCCGGGGTTCCATTTAGATGCCAAGATGTTTATCAAGGCTGCTTATGCGGTTATTTTCGGTGATATATTCATGAGATGTGTCTACAGAATGAGACCTTATGAGAGAATTCCGGGTTCTGTAAACGCATGCCACGAGAAATGGCTTGAAAAGTGCAAGAAATTCGTGACATCAAAGCATCCAAGCCTTTTCAAATTTGAAAAGATGTGTAAAGCTATCGTTGAAGACTTTGACAGAATCGAGATCACAGACGAAGTTAAACCTCGCGTAGGTATTGTCGGAGAAATTCTGGTTAAGTTTGCTCCCGCAGCAAATAACCACCTTGTTAAACTCCTTGAGGATGAAGGCGCAGAAGCCGTTGTTCCGGATCTTATGGACTTCATGCTCTACTGCTTCTACAACCAGATCTACAAGGCAGAAAACATCGGAACTTCCAAGAAGACCGCACTCTTCTGCAGATTTGGAATATGGGGATTAGAGAAGCTTCGAAGCAGCGCTTCTAAGGCATTTGAAAAGAGTGTTCACTTCGATCCGCCTACAGACATCTATGAGACTGTCGAGTACGCTAAACCTATCGTAGATATCGGAAATCAGACAGGTGAGGGATGGTTCCTTACAGGTGAGATGGTTGAACTTATCAAGAATGGCGCAAGCAACATTGTATGTACACAGCCTTTCGGATGTCTTCCAAACCACGTTGTCGGTAAGGGTGTAATCAAGCAGATGCGACACCTCTATCCCGGCTGCAACATTGTTGCGATAGACTACGATCCCGGCGCTTCAGAAGTAAATCAGCTCAATCGTATCAAGCTGATGCTCTCCACCGCTCAGAAAAAAGTCGAAGAAAAAGTCAGAAAGACAAGTTAAGAAAATATAAGAAAATCAGGGACAAAAGCAGGTTATGCTGTGAAGAATTGCTTTTTACATAAACATTTCGGGGACGCTTTCGCTTCTTGTGCTTCGTAGCGGTACTAACGCCACAAAAAACGTGGCGCAAGTACCGACGAGCACAAAGACCCTCTCAGCTGTTTATGTAGAAAAGCAATTCCGCAGTAGATTACGAGCTTTTGTCCCTGATTTTATATACTCATCTTCTTTCATTTACATTTTTACTGACGAAAATTCTTAAGATTAGCAATCGAGTAGGAGGAATTTCTCATAAATGAGAAATTCCGACCTCTCACACCACCGTGCGTACCGTTCGGTACACGGCGGTTCAATCAACTTAAC
>NZ_AUJY01000002.1 GCF_000424465.1 Butyrivibrio hungatei NK4A153
GGACTCAAGAATTCGTTTTAGATTGCGTATGTGTATTTGGAAGCATTGGAAAACTCCACAGAATAGAGCTAAGAATTTGATGAAGCTGGACGTACCAAGATGGGCGGCGTATAATATCGCCTACTGCGGAGACAGATATGCAAGACTCGCTCACAATGGATGGGTACAAAAGGCTATAAGTACAAAGAGACTAACCTCATTTGGATTAGTCTCAATGTTAGATTACTACACCGAAAAGTGTGTTACTTGTTAAGTTGATTGAACCGCCGTGTACCGAACGGTACGCACGGTGGTGTGAGAGGTCGGAATTTCTCATTTATGAGAAATTCCTCCTACTCGATTATTATAGTGCTTTCAAAAACTCTTTTATATCCTTCGCGATTCTTTTTTCTTCAAATTTATATACATAGTGTGCACAGTTGAGTTTTACAAGTTTTCCGTTAGAAGATGCATCTACGAGGGCCTGATGGCCTTCAAGCCAGCCGGGAGAGAGTTCGGTAGTCTGTGCCGAGATGTACTGGATTGTCGGAGCTGTAGGGAGAGGATTGCTACTGATTTCATGTAGGGCTTCTATGCAATTTAAGCCTTCGTCCAGCTTGCAGTTATTTACGTCGTTTCTGTATCCAATGGCAGTTTCCATTTTAGCAAGCTCATCGGCTTCATCTGAATGTCCGCTCAGAACTCGCATAATTCCTGAATCAATAAGGCATCTCATAATTGGAAATTGCTTTTTGGCGGCGTCAAACTCTTCCTTATATTGATCATCCAAACCGGGGATTGATATATCCATTCCAACGATTCCCTCTACTTCCGCGGGATATTTCTGAGCCCAGAGAGTTGCTTCAACTCCTGCGATTGAATGAGGACATAATACGAAGGGGCCTTCTATGCCGGCTTTGGAAAGGCATTCTCTGTCATTTTCGACGATCTTATCGAAGGTTCTTTCTTCTTTTACAACGTCGCTTAAGCCGTAGCCGAATCGTTCAATGATAACCACTTTTGCATCGGTGCTTAAGTCTTTGCAAAGAGGAAGAAAATTGACGTATGGACTTGTGTCGCCCCAGCCTGACATAAGTACGATTGTGTGGTCGCCTTCGCCTTCCGTGTAGATGTGCATTTTGTGGCCGTCCACTTCGACATACTGTCCGGGAGGATTTTGCCATATCGCTTCTTCTTTTTTGAGCTCTATGCGGTGGTATATAAATGCACCTGTTATAAAAAGCAGGACGATTATTAAAATAACTGAAAAGATTCTTCCGAGTATCTTTAAAAATTTTTTCATAGTATACCTCACTTATCTAAAAGGGGGTCCTTGTTTCAAATACACTTTATCTTGTCTTAAATATACTGATTCATTGTGGTGAATGTTTAACTGTTCTTATTTTCCTGTTTGAAATAATTGGTGTCGGATTTATAGCATGCAAGCCATCTCGTTTCGCCGACATATTCGTATTCGTTTGCAATGTCTTCGGAGACGTAATCGGTTAACTTATTGAAGTTTGGAATAGCAATTACATTTTTGTCCCCGTAATAATTAAAGTTCTTTTCATCATTGTAGTAGTTGATCTCTAGCGTGATGCTCTCGTTTTCGCTGTCGTAGCAGGCATACTTCTTGCTGTCGTCAACGGCCTTGCACATGAGCGCAGTGTCTTTATCATCTGCAATGAAGACGGTGTCAACGTCAAGCGTATCAAAATAGTCGGTCATATCGACGATGTAATCTTTGTCCATGAGGTTGTCGTTTGCTACTTTGAAGTTGCCGACAAGCATATATGCACAAGCGAGCATTATGAGAGCCATTACAGGCATGGACTGCTTGTTTTGGTGAGTTGCGAGGTATCTGTTGAGCATGATTCCCATTCCGGTCAAAAGAATCGGTATTCCCACAAAAAGGTATCTGTAAGGAATGAAGTCATTGCCGGCGCGCATATCACCAACGATCAAAATGAGCATGTTAAACAAAATTACCGAGAAGAACGGTAAATAATAGTTATAGTTTGCGGCGCCGCGGATCCATTTATAGATGACGAGCGCTGTGACAATAAAAATCAATAAAACAAAAAGTGTTTTTAGCAAGATGAAAAACCACATCTTGGAAAATACAGGAACAGTTTCGTGTCCCATAATACCAAAGGCCTGGAAAACTCCTGCAAAAACGTACTTCAGGTTATCCCAAAACTCTGATATCTTTACCGGGGATGTGTCGGGAGAATGACCTGTGTAGATCAGGTTATAGGTAAACACACCTATTGAGGCAAAGATGCCTGTCATTGCCCAGACCGGAACCACACTTTCCTTGAAGGGATATCTCTTTTTCCACAAAGAGAACAGAGATGCAAAAAAGATTGGTGTGACTCCGCAGACAATTGTGTAAATTCCTGTAGAAGCGCATGTCACAAAAAGCAGTGACAGATATGTAAATAAGAATATGATTCTTTTTCTCTTGCTGAAACAATCGGCGAACTCACCATCATCAAATGCTATAAGGCATAGCACAAGCATGATCGGAACAAGAGCCTTAATGCTGTAATTGGCGTGCGCAAAGAACAGCATCTTGAAGTAATCAAGCCAGTCATAGTTATAAGGTGTTATGATGACGGCAAGCGAAAGAAATCTAACGCCGATCCGCACATGGAGCGCCATTAAAATGTTCCATATTGCGTAAATATATATGAAAACGATCAAAAGATCGGATAAGCCCACCGATAAGAACTCGTTGCCTGTGATCGCAAAAAACGGAACTGCAAATATGAGAGTGGAGTCAAACTCCATGCTGGTGGTTGCTACCCAGTTTGGAAGAATGAGACTTCCTTTATTTACAATCTCTCTAAGATGATATACAACGGTTGCAAAATCGGGATCCAGCGAAAGGCGAAGATCTGAAAGGTTAAAGTAGAAGATACTTGAGAGATTAACCGTAAAAAGTATCATCGCTGCTATTTCCCATAAACACATGCTCTTAATTCTCTGATATATTGTCTTAAAATAATTCTTCAAGTAATTCATTGCTGTCTCTTTTCTTATGTCGGGTAAAACTAAGTATTGCTTTGGGTAAGGTAATTTATAGCCCAATTAAGTTCGTAATCCTCGCCGGTGTGGAATATTTCAAGTGCGGCGTTTTTATCAAAAGGAATGTGAACCTCTACAGGGTTACGGCTGATGCGGTCTGCCTTTACATCAATATTGGGCTCGTCATTTTCGTTCAAGATAAGGCTGACCGGATAACTGACCTTGATTTTGTCATTTGCCAGAGTTATTGCTCCGCCTACAGCCTGGTTTGAACCATTGGGATTGGTGATTCCTGCAAGGGTTACATTTGGAAGCTTTGAAAGATAAAGCGATGTTCCGTCTCCTGCGCTTACACATGCAAAATTTGTGAGAGCAACTGCTTTAATGTCAGCAAATTCGCCTGTTCCATGTACAGCATGATCGGGAGAAACATCGATGTATTTTCCGTTCTTGCGAATACCGAGTCCCTGACCGAAGTAGTAATCATTTGTGAGGAGACTTGCAAGTGCACAGCCTATTTCGTCTAAGCCACCCGTATTTCCTCTGAGATCTATAACAAGGTATTCCATGCCCTGAGCCTTGAGTTCGGTAAGTCCTTTACGGAATATTTCTTTGGATTCCTTGTGATTGCCGGTGAGCATACCGAATATGTCACCGGGTTCGATCGATTGAACAGAGAGCATTTCACTGTTTAAACGCAGGTATCCGACATTGCCGGTAAGCATTTTTGTGCTAAAGTTTTCGTTAAACCACGGTAAGGCTTCTTCAATTGATTTAGCATTCGGCCTGTGTGAGTATGTTGTAAGTGTTTTTATACAGGTTGTGTTTTCTCCGATATTTTGCAGAGAAACAGTCTGCTCGGTGCCTTCTTTATTAATGAAAGATACGTCGACTGTTTCATTCCCGTAAGCTGATAAATAAATATATGAAAGGAATTCAGCATTTTCTTTTACCGGGACGCCCATGTCAGGGATACTTTCGGCAGCAGCTTTGATCGGCTTACCGTCCCACTTTGTAATAACGGTTCCGTCTTCGATCCCAAGTTGGTTGACTTCGGGAAGTGTGTTTACTGCAATAACTTCATCGTTATCAAGATGAACCATACAAAGGCCATATTCGTTATTTTTAAATATGGAATTGTTGGTTTCTTCATTCGAATCAAGTTCTACACCTACGTGCCCGTCATGAAGCTCGTTACAGAACATCTTCACCGCGTCGTAGTATTTGGTCAGATTCTTCTCGTTTTCAGCTTCTTCAACCATAGGCATATATTTTTCTTCAAGTGCTGAAAAATCTACATCTTTCCATTCTTTTAATATGTATGTTTTATCCATTGCCTGAGCCATCAGGTGAAATGATTCTGTATAACTCTTTTCAGAAAAGTTATATGTATTTGACGGAAGCATGAATAATAATGCTATAAAGCAGGCAATTGAAAGAAGGAAGGTAATGACGGTAACTACTTTGTAACCGATTTTTCTTTTTCCCAATAAAGTAGCTATCAGTGTCATAAGAGCCAATGCGTAGATTGGGAGGAAAGAAATAATGCTTTCTTTGCCGGCAATAACATAAATAATAATGTGGATCAAAGCGAGAAATATTGGGACAAAGCTTGCTTTTTTCCACAACTTGAGTTTGTTTTCATCGCCCTTTATTCGGGTATGGAGTATTCCGAGGGTCAATGCGATCAGTGCAAAAACTGCGAACCAGATAAGGTGAGTTTTGTCCATGGTGTATATGACCTGGTAAAGGGAGCCGAGTAATGTCTTCATTGTTACAATCCTTTCCTATATGTCATTTTCCGGTTAGTAGTTCTATTGCTGATGAAATAAATACTATCAGCAATATCAAAAGAATGCATAGCCGCTATGTTGCTTTAAATGCTTTGTTTTTTATGCCATATCTCTTTTGTTGCGATATTTCGATAAAAGAGTATCGACATATGCTATGCCTGTCATGGTACGACTGTAGTACTACGATAGGCATAGTACCATATGAAAACTGTGTTGTCAACATTTCGCTGAAAAAACTTTTTTACGTATCGGAACTGTTCTGATACCGTTAGTTTCAGGTAAGTTGTTAATAAAGTGTAAATATGCCAATTCTCCATTGACCTACGCAAACGTTTACTAATATAATGAGAACGTTAAGTGTGTGATTTAATGCGATAAAAAAATGGGAGCGAGGTATTATAATGAGAAAAGTTTCGAAGATTGTTACATCACTGGGGGCTGTCGGTATGTCAGCTGCCTTATTCTTTACTCCTATTGCCGGCGTAAGTGCGAGTGCACGTGCGGTAGGGCCTGAATTGGCTACAGGTATCGACGTATCCAAGTTTCAGGGTGGAATCAATTGGCAACAGGTTAAGGCAGCAGGTATCAGATTCGCCATGATACGTGTGGGAACAATGAAAAAGGGACTGGATGAACAGTTCGTCAACAATATTAATGGCGCAAATGCAGCAGGCATCAGAACAGGTATTTATATCTATTCTTATGCAACAACTCCGGAGGCAGCAGCTGTGGAGGCAAATCAGGTTCTTGCCTGGATTGCACCCTATGCGGTAACATTTCCGGTTGCGATTGATATAGAAGATAACGTTCAGAAAGGTCTTAATGCTGCACAGCTTCAGGCTATTGCAGATACATTCTGCAATATTCTCAGTGGCGCAGGATATGAGACATTGGTATATGCAAACAGAAACTGGTTCATGCAGAGGATGCCTTCAGTATCTGCACCTAAGTGGGTTGCACAGTACGACGTTGCCTGTGATTATCCGGGCGATTACGTAATGTGGCAGTCAAGCAGCCATGCAACTTATCCCGGAATTCCCGGTAGAGTAGACGTAGACCACCTTTATTCCGACTATTTCACAAGAATTATTCCTGAAGGTTTTAACAGCTGGGGCGGACATACATTCTATTATCACAACTTCCGTAAGCAGTTCGGATGGATTAATCTTGAAAACAAGAAATACCATTCCGATCCTAACGGATATATCCAGACAGGCTGGTTCCAGGACGAGAGTGGAATCTACTATCTCGATCCTACAGCAGGCGGACTTGCCAAGACAGGATTTGCCGATATCGAAGGCAAGCGCTATTACTTTGATGAAGCAGGCGTAAAGAGAACAGGACTTCTCAACCTCGGAGGAACTGTTTACTACGCAAATGCAGACGGTGTATGCCAGAAAGGTCTTGTACCTCTTGAAGACGGCGTTCACTACTTTGATGATGAGTATAAGATGCACACAGGTCTTACGCAGGTTGGAGATAAGCTCTACATGTTCAATCCTCAGGGTGTAATGCAGACCGGTATGGTTGCACTTGAGACAGGCAAGTATATGTTTGGTTCAGACGGCGCAGCTATCAAGGGATGGTATTCAAACGAGCAGGGACAGAAGTTCTTCTTTAACCAGGATCATGTTGCGGTTACAGGTAATCAGACTATTGAAAAGGCTAACTACCTCTTCAATCCTGAAGGCGTAATGCAGACAGGTTGGTCAGGAGAGATTGCTACAGGAAGATATTACTTCGGACCTGACGGAAAAATGGTTACAGGATGGAGCGATATCGAAGGACAGAGATATTACTTCGGTGCAGACGGTAAGATGGTTGTAGGAATGGCTTCACTTCCTGACGGAGTATACTATCTTGAGCCTAAGGACGGACACAGAACTGTAGGATGGGTTCAGCAGCCTGACGGATGGCGTTACTTTGACGGCAACACAGGTAAGATGCTTGTAAAGACAACTGCAGTACTTGAGAATGTGTCATGCACATTTGATAAGAACGGTCTCCTTGCAGATCCTGCAGGTTGGACACCCGGAACACCACTTCCGGCTCCGGCACCTGACGCAGGTGCGGCTGCATCAACAGGAGCCTCAACACCCGCTGCTTCAGCAGGAGCTTCAGCACAGACAGCTCCCGCGGCACCGGCTAATTAATATAATAATGAGGGGTTGGACGCTCAGTGCAAAAGCGCGGAGCGTCCAAAAATGTTTATAAACGGAGGGAAATTTAAAAATGAACATCGAAGAAGCAAAAGAGAAATTACAGAAGTACGGACAGGAGCATGTACTTAAGTATTATTCCGAACTTAGCGATTCTGAGAAGCAGGAGCTTCTTGCGCAGGTTGAGGACACGGATTTTGCGGTACTTGCTAATTGTAAGAATCTTGGACATGCTGACGAAAGAGGAGAGTTTGCGCCTTTGGCGGCTCTTCAGGTATCAGAGATCGAGAAGAGGAAAGACGAGTTTACTAAGCTTGGCGTTGAGACGATCAAGGCAGGCAAAGTTGCCGCAGTTCTTCTTGCAGGTGGAATGGGAACAAGACTTGGATCCGACAATCCGAAAGGAATGTATGATATCGGTATAACCAAGCCTGTTTATATCTTCCAGAGAATAATCGAGAACCTTCTTGATACAGTTAAGCAGGCAGATGGCACATACATCCGTCTTTTCATTATGACTAGTGAAAAGAATAATGATGCTACTGTTAATTTCCTTAAGGAGAAAAACTTCTTCGGTTATCCTGAAGATAAGATCACATTCTTTAAGCAGGAGATGGCACCGGCATCCGATTATGACGGAAAGGTATACATGGAGAGTAAGTCAAGAATCTCAACTTCTCCCAATGGTAACGCCGGCTGGTATTCATCACTTCTTAAAGCAGGACTTCGTGATGTCATCGTAAAAGAGGGCATCGAATGGATAGACATTTTTGCAGTAGACAACGTTCTTCAGAGAATTGCAGATCCTTGCTTTGTAGGAGCTACAGTTGCAGCTAAGGTTTCTTGCGGAGCCAAGGTTGTAAGGAAGAACGCTCCCGATGAAAAGGTAGGCGTTATGTGTCTCGAAGATGGCAAGCCTTCAATCGTAGAGTACTACGAGCTTTCACAGGAGATGATGGATGCCAAGGACGAGAATGGCGATCCTGCTTACAACTACGGAGTTATCCTCAATTATATGTTCAATGAGAAAGCTCTCTATGAAATCGCTCAGAAGGAACTTCCGCTTCACGTTGTTGAGAAGAAGATTCCATATATAGACGAGAATGCCAATCTCGTTAAGCCCGAGTCACCGAACGGATGCAAGTTTGAGCAGCTCGTTCTTGATATGATCCACATGCTTGATACATGCCTTCCTTATGAGGTAGTAAGAGAGCACGAGTTTGCACCTATCAAGAACAAGACAGGTGTTGATTCTGTAGAGTCTGCAAGAGAACTTTGCAAGAAGAACGGAATCGAGCTTTGATCATACGCAGAAATTTGAATGACAGAAAGAAGGTAGTAATATGACTATACTGGTGACAGGAGGAGCAGGTTACATCGGCTCTCACACTGTTGTTGAACTTCAGAACGCCGGATACGATGTTGTCGTAATGGACAACCTTGCCAATGCGAGCAAAAAAGTAATCGGAAGAATTGAAGCAATCACAGGCAAGAAAGTACCTTTCTACGAGACAGATATCAGAGACCGTGAAGGTCTTGAAGAGATCTTTTCAAAAGAAAAAATTGACGGAGTTATCCATTTTGCAGGACTTAAGGCAGTTGGAGAATCTGTTGAGAAACCTTGGGAATACTACGAGAACAATATCTCGGGAACACTTACACTTGTTGATGTTATGAGAAAGCATAACTGCAAGAACATAATCTTCTCGTCATCGGCGACTGTATACGGAGATCCCGCTTTTGTTCCTATCACTGAGGAGTGCCCTAAGGGAACATGCACAAACCCTTACGGATGGACTAAATCAATGCTTGAGCAGGTACTTTCCGATATTTATAAGGCTGATAACGAGTGGAACGTTGTTCTTCTTCGTTACTTCAATCCTATCGGAGCACACAAGAGCGGAACAATGGGAGAGAATCCGAACGGAATCCCTAACAACCTTATGCCTTACATCACACAGGTTGCTGTAGGAAAGCTCCCTCAGCTCAATGTATTCGGTAACGATTATGATACGCATGACGGAACCGGTGTGCGCGATTACATCCACGTTGTGGATCTTGCACTCGGACATGTTAAGGCGCTTAAGAAATTTGAGCCCGGAAGCGGACTTAATATCTATAATCTTGGCACAGGTGTCGGATACAGCGTTCTTGATATAGTCAAGAACTTTGAGGAAGCAACGGGAGTTAAGATCCCTTATGAGATCAAGCCCAGACGCGCAGGTGATATTGCTACGTGTTATTCTAATGCGGATAAAGCGGCAAAAGAGCTTGGCTGGCACGCGCAGTATGGAATAAAAGAGATGTGTGCGGATTCATGGAAATGGCAGAGTCAGAATCCTAACGGATATGATGAATAATTAAGATGTAAAAATATGTCGGTCGTATGCTCTGTAGGGAACATGCGACCGGTTTTTACTATCGGAATAGCAGGAGATAAGATGTTTAGACTTTGGGTAAGATTGGTGGAAGACAACCACCTTATAAAAGATATGGTCGTTTGCGACGAATCAAACGATACAAGAACACATAAAGTAATGAATGCCATTGAGAAGGCATGTTATGAAATGGACCTTTCCAAACCTATTTGGCTTGATAATATAGTAAAAGATTTCCAGATCCATTCAAAGTGTCGATTCAACAAAGACGCTTTTGTGGAGCAGATTGAGTTTGATTATATGGAGATACAAGTTATCGAAGAAGACTATTAAAAATTTACGTTATTTTTTTATAATAAAATAAACACAATTTCGACACATAATGAAACTATACTTATTTTAACAAATAGAAAAAAGGAAGAAGGTAGATACTATGTATGAAGATGTTACCAAAGAAAACAGTGGTGTAAATTCGTCAAACTCATACAACAGTTATAACTACACTAATTATAATTATTCCGATGATAAGACATATAACGGAGATTTGACAGGAAAGAGCGCATATGGATATGGAAACGGCGGGAATAATTACGGAGCCTATCAATATTCAAATGCAGGAAGTACAATGGGGAATGCTATGGGTAATATGGAAAGACCGGCTAAGAAGAGAGGTCTGAAGATTTTAGTTTCAATTATTGTGTTGCTTGCGATTGTCGGTGGAATTGGCGCAGGCGGATATTTGTATCGAACATACGGTAAGGACAAGCCGTTGTTCTCATTTAATACTAAGAAGACAGAAGAGAATACCGGTGCAAATCCGGATAATATAGCTACCACGACGGTATCAAACGTGGGAAAAGCTACAGTAACGGATGTTACAGGTGTTGTTCAGGAAGTTATGCCTTCAATGGTTATCATTCATAATAACCGTATCAAATCATCAAACTTTTTCGGATACGGTCAGGAATCAGAGGGACTTTATGCATCAGGAAGCGGAATTATTGTCGGCAAGAATGATTCGGAGCTTTTGATCGCAACAAACTTCCACGTAGTAGACGGAGCTGATTCAATCGAAGTTATCTTTTCCGATGGATCATCCGATGAAGAGGCGGCTAAAAAAGCGGTTCAGGCAGATCTAAAGGGTCCCGACCCCGAGATGGATCTTGCGGTAATTGCTGTATCTCTTAAGGATATTCCTGCTGATACGGCGTCAAAGATTAAAGTTGCCACACTTGGTGACAGTAATGCGCTTACACTTGGTGAGCCTGCTATCGCGATCGGTAATGCTCTTGGATATGGTCAGTCTGTATCTACAGGTGTTATCTCAGCGGTCAACAGAAAGTTTGATATGGGAGAGGGTTCATCCAAAATATATATTCAGACAGATGCAGCTATTAACCCAGGTAACTCAGGTGGTGCACTTCTTAATATCAAAGGTGAAGTAATCGGTATTAACTCTATCAAGATCGGTGAAGCGGCAGTTGAAGGTATGGGATATGCTATTCCTATCTCGCTTGCTAAGCCTAAGATTGAAGAGCTTATGAACCAGGAAACCAAGAAGAAAGTAAAAGAAGAAGACCAGGGAGTTATTGGAATCCAGGGTATAAGCGTTTCTGCTGAAGATACAATGAAGTATGGTATCCCTCAGGGCGTATATGTTTATGAGACTATTCCCGGAGGCGGAGCAGAAAAGGCAGGTATCGAAAAGGGCGATGTTATTGTGAAGTTTGACGGATCCGAGATCGGTTCTATGGAAGAACTTCATTCAAAGCTTAGATACTATTCGGTTGGAACTTCGGTTAATATAACGATACTCAGACCTAACGGAAATCAGTACGATACGATAGATGTTACGGTTCAGCTGTCCAATAAGAATATAGGTTCATCGGAAGATAATAATTCCAATGCGGAATCCGATAGTGCTTCAGATGATGAGAAGGCAGGAACAGGCGGCTGATATTAAGATAAGAAAGATAACAGAAAAGTATTAAATAAAAGAGGCGGTTCAAAATGGAAATTCATTTTGAACTGCCTCAATTTTTTGATCAAAATTTATACAAGAGTGGCTTGTTCCTTGTTGAATACAGGAATCTGAGGGTGAATACCTTCGCCTCGTATCTCAATAAGAGGTGAAGCCTTTCCTTCGATGTAATCTCTTGTAATGGTTACGCGTCCGATGTTGTCATCTTTGGGAATCTCATACATGATATCAAGCATGAAATCCTCGATGATGGCTCTGAGGGCACGTGCACCGGTTTCTTTTTCCAATGCTTTCTCAGCGATTGCTTCGAGAGCGCTGTCGTCAAATCTAAGATCGACCTCATCCAGGGCAAGTAGCTTCTGATACTGCTTAAGGATTGCATTCTTTGGCTCTTTGAGAATCTTGATAAGCATTTCTTTGGTAAGAGCCTGCAATGTACAGATGATTGGAAGTCTTCCGAGGAATTCGGGAATCATACCAAACTTCTTAAGGTCCTCAACCGTTACATTGGAAAGAACGTTGGGGTCATCTGCATATTTATCCTTAAGATCGGCATCAAAACCGATTGAAGTCTGTTTATTAAGTCTCTGAGTGATGATGTCTTCGAGGTCGGGGAAAGCACCGCCGCAGATAAACAGGATGTTTCTGGTGTTTACTGTGGCAAGAGGAACCATGGCGTTCTTGCTTCCTGCTCCTACGGGAACTTCTACATTTGAGCCTTCGAGAAGCTTAAGCATTCCCTGCTGAACAGATTCGCCGCTTACGTCTCTTGCTGTTGTATTTTTCTTTTTGGCAATCTTATCTATCTCATCGATAAATATAATGCCGTGTTCTGTCTTTTCCACATCGTTGCCTGAAGCTGCAAGGAGCTTACTTACAACGCTTTCGATATCATCTCCGATGTAGCCTGCTTCTGTTAGAGATGTTGCATCAGCAATAGCAAGCGGAACATCGAGAAGCTTGGCAAGAGTCTTAACAAGATAAGTCTTACCGCTACCTGTGGGACCAAGGAGAAGAATGTTTGATTTTTCTATCTCAATCTCATCCATGGTATCTGTCGCAACCCTTTTATAGTGGTTGTAAACCGCTACAGACATGACTTTTTTGGCCTTGTCCTGTCCTATGATAAATTCGTCAAGTTTGGCCTTGATCTTGTGGGGAGCGGGAATGTTCCTTATGTCTATAACGGGTTTTGATTTAGCTTCGCTCTTTTTCTTGATCTTCTGTGAGTTGGGAATGCCACCCATGTTGAAATCACCGGGCATATCGCCTAAGTTGAAAAAGCTCACATTCGGAAATGTCCCCATATTCTTATTGAGTTCATTCATAAGATTGGGGTTATTCAGAAGATTCTGATAATCAAACTGTGTGACCGTGTCCATTGTTTTGTGCATACAGTCTTCACAGATGCAGATATTATTGGGAAGATGGAACATCTTGCCCGCCTTGCTCTCAGGTCTTCTGCATACGAAGCAGACATCTTCAAACTCCGACTTGTCATTATTATCATTGTTGTCGGTATTTGAAGTGGTGTCTTCGGTATCTTTTGTGTCTTTGTTATTCAGTTCTTCGTCTGTAACTTCTCTGAAATCGAAGTTATCGTCTCTTTTATCTTCCATATTATCTCCATAGAGAAAAGAGGTTACTCAAAAGTTATGAATGTACCTGCTTTTCCTTTGAGTGCATCAGCTACAGAAGCAAGAGAAGTAATTAGAACCGAACCGTCGTGATTTGATTCCAAGAACTCAATTGCTGCCTGAATCTTGGGAAGCATGTCTACTTCGCCAAATTCGTCTGCTTCGATGTACTCTTTAGCTTCTTTAACGTTCATTTTAAGGATAGGTTCCTGATCATCCTTACCAAAATTCTTGTATACGTAAGGAACCGATGTAAGAATGATAAGTCTGTCAGATTTAAGGTCTGCAGCGAGCTTTCCTGCGATAGAATCTTTTTCGATTACCGCTGAAGCGCCTTTAAGAACGTGACCTTGCTCAATTACCGGGATTCCGCCGCCGCCGCATGCGATAACTTCCTGACCGGCTTCTACAAGAGTCTTGATAGCATCAATCTCAACAATCTTGATGGGGTTAGGAGCGGCAACGATTCTTCTGTAGCCTTTTCCGGGATCTTCTTTTACAAAGTTACCTTTCTTAATCTCTGTATCGGCGTCTTCTTTTGACATATAACGTCCGATTGCTTTAGTCGGTGCATAGAAAGCTTCGTCATAAGGATCTACCGTAACTTGTGTAAGGATAGTGCTTACCGGTTTGTAGATTCCTCTGCTTGTGAGCTCTGTTTTAAGAGAGTTCTGAATGTCATAGCCTACATAACCCTGGCTCATTGCATTACATACGCACATAGGAGCGGATGTGTAATCGATATACATTCTGTGGAGCTCAGTCATTGCTTTGTGGATCATGCTGACCTGAGGTCCGTTACTGTGAGTTATAACAAGCTGATAGCCTGCTTCTATAAGGTCGGCGAGTGCTTTTGCCGTAAGCTTTGTGGCATTTCTTTGTTCGTGTGTGGTTACTCCCAGCGCTTCGTGTCCGAGAGAAACAACTGCTTTGATGTTTTCCATGTTGGCCTCATTTCTGCACGTTGATCGTGCTTAATAAGATAATAATTTATTGTACAATAACTCCGTCTTTTTTGGAAGTAATACAGTAACGTACTACACTGCTAGTTGCGGTGCAGTCTGGCGTATACGTTGGGATCGAGATCCGGATTGACCTTGGTTATTTTTCTGTCATAGGTCATAAGTCCGTTTACTTCCTCTTCAACGTCGCTGACCTGCGTATATACTGCGCCTGAGAGCCCCTTTGAGATAAGCGGGATAATGTTCGCGTTTATCACGTTGTAGTAAGCAACGCCGAGTGCCTCGAGGTTATCGTATTTTTTGTATCCAAATACTCTGTCAACGCTTGAATGTCCGTCTATGTGGCAGGTAAATCCGCCATATTCGGAGATGACAAAAGCCCTGTTCTTAGGATCTTTTTCTACGGCAAGAGGTCTGAAGTAGTTGTGCACGCTTCTAAAGTCGCCGCTTCCTTCATCAAACCAGCCGCTGGCCTGGTCGATAGGTCTTGTGTTGTCGAGCTCTTTTGCCATAACGGTAGCACCTGCGGCGTTAAACTGCCCCCATCCTTCGTTGAAGAGAACCCACGTTGCTATTGAAGGTACGCTGTAGAGGTATCTTATAGTGTTCTGCATCTCGTTAAGCCATTCTCCCCGTCCTTCTGCCGAGTGTCTTGAGAATGTCTTGTAGTACGCGGGGCCGTCTGACATTCTTCCGAATACTTTCGGGAAAAGAGTCGGAAGATAGGAGACCATGGGCTTTGCATAGGATGAACCGCCGCTTACCATGTCCTGCCAGACTATCATTCCGAGCCTGTCGCAGTGATAGTACCAGCGCGCAGCCTCAATTTTTACGTGCTTTCTCATCATATTGAAATGAAGTCGTTTCATCTCAGTTATATCAAATATCAGCGCTTCGTCTGAAGGAGCGGTGTAGAGGCCGTCCGGCCAATAGCCCTGATCGAGAACTCCCATGAGGAAGTAGGGCTTGTGGTTAAGGAAGAAACGCTTTGTTCCCGTATTGTCTTCTTCAATGGTAAAAGATCTCATGGCAAAGTACGACTGAACGCTGTCGTCGCCTGCTTCTATGAGAATCGGGTACAGGTACGGATCCTCGGGGCTCCACAGATGAGCATCTTCAATTTCAAAAGAGAAGCTGTAACCTGCGGGAGCAAATTCTTTTACGCCGGCTTCGTTAGAAGGATATGTGTCTGACGAAAAGAAATCCTCACGCTCGGAGTTAAAGCTTTCGCCGGATTTCTTGGGCTTAATTGCCTCGTGTCCGGGAATTCTGACATCGATGTCGCAAGGCTTATTTGTTGAAACTTCGATAGTTACGCTCTTTAAATCCTGTGAAGGAGTTACGATAAGCTCTCTTATGTAAGTTTCGGGAACTTCCTCAATCCAGACAGTCTGCCAGATTCCGCTCTGAGCGGTGTAGTACATTCCGCCTCGTCTGAGAGTCTGCTTACCTCTGCTGTGGTAGGAGCTGTCGCTCGTATCCCTGACTTTAACATGAATAAGAGTGTTAAGAGCGGTGCTGTCATTATCCGTAAACTTCAGATGGTCCGTTATGTCCAGTGTAAAAGGAAGATATCCGCCGCCATGCGAGCCTACAAAAGATGAATTTATATATACTTCGGCAAACTGATCCACAGCTCCGAAATGCAGTAAGAATCTTGAGTTTTCATGTTTTCTTTTAAGTGTCGGAAGTACCTTTTTGTACCAGAGAACCTGATCGGGAAGAAGTCTTTTTTCCACACTTGATAAAAAGCTTTCGGGTGAAAAAGGTACGAGAATTTCGCCGTCAGTGTCCGCAGGGAGAACATTTGCCGATATATCCTGAACAATCTTGTATTCCCAGATACCGTTCAAATTCATAAAGCCGTCTCTTACAAAGCGCGGCCTTGGATATTCGGGAAGAACATTGTCTTTATCAAGATTTTCTCCCCATACTGTATAAAGCCTGTTAAGCACATCGTCCTCGTGAGGTTTGTCGATTGCTTTTATTGCATCAATTAAGTCCATTTTCAACCTTTCCTGTATTTCCGGCAGCGATGAGATCTTGGTAGAACGCTGTCAATGTTGCATATCTGTAGACAAAAATCCACAAAAGCGGAATGAAAAAGGTCAAGCATCCGAAAATGATAAGCGGAATGAAGCTTATGTGCAAACGAAAGAGCTTAAACCTGTTCCCTTGCATAAGAGTTTTGCTGTATGCAAGGAGCTCTTTTGCCGATCTGTCAGGATAATCATGTAATAAATAAAAAGCCTGTGAATATGTAAGTGACACGTAGATGTTCACGATAAGTCCGAATAGCAGTGCGATGAAGAGTGCGACTCTGACGGAAAAAGGTGATCTCGGTGTCAGGATAAACCAAATTATTGAAGCGGGAAGACTTGAAAGGAAGTCCGCAAGTACAAAGACTGATTGAATCTTTACCGCTTTGTCGGGGTGCTGCTTAAGTCCGAAGAAAATGTCGCCTGTTGAAACCGTCTGTGAGTAGATGAGATTCATGTACAGGTACGCTTTTCCTGAGACCAAAACACCAAGTAGTATGCTTACTATAAGGAATATTATTTGATTTATCGCAAATATAACAAGGCTACCCGAGCTTGAGATTGTCACAATGCTCGAGATAGCCATTTGCAGAACGAAAATTATAATATTTGCAAGTATTAAAATTCCGTATTTATCAAGTGATCTTTCTTTGGCGATTGCCTTTAATTCTGTCGATGTCTTAAGATTAGTCATTAAATATTGCTCCCAACTTACCCTGTAAGGTCTATATTTGCACCGACAAGTCCCTGACGGTGCATTGCTTTTCTCTCTTTTTCATACGGATTGTCTTCGTTTCCGTAGCGGATCTTGGTGGTTGTTTCACCTCCGCAGACATAGGTTCTGCCACATTCCGGGCAAACTGCAGTCTTTATCGAAACTGAAGCCTGAAGAACTTTGCCGTTATTCATGGCGGCTTCTTTGTAAGCATTACTTACATGTTCAGCCTCATGACCGCGTACTCTTGCAGGAGCGGACTGCGGACTTATGTGCTGAGCGCTCTTAAAAGAAACCATCTCATCGGAACCGTCCTGGTATTTGCGGTTCTTGCAGGTTTCGCACTCTGCGGGAGATGATACTCTGCCCGGTGCCTTCTCGGTGGAGGCATTGGGATTCAATATTGGTTTGTTTCCGGCTACAGCACTTGTGCCGATGGCGGCAGATCTGTATGGTGCATATCCGTTGCCTATCGCACCGATAATACTCATAACTTCAAATTACCTCGATTTTATTTCATTTAACATATCATCAAAACTTGTTCCGTACATTTGCTCAGACATCATGTTAAGCTGCTGGCGCTGTTCGGGGTTGGTAAGTACCGTATGTATGCTTGTAACCATCATGGTATATCCGAGAACTACGCCGACAGTTCCGAGTACAAGCGCTTTTTTGGCCTGCGGAAGGAATGTCTTCATGGTTCCCTTTGACAAAAGAGCCAGAACGACCGCTACACCGCCAAGAATGATGCCTGTGTAAAAGATAAGGCAAAGCGGTATTGAAAACATTCCCAGGATTCTGGCAAAAGTAGCAAGTGCCACGTGGCTGTCCAGCTCGTTATGTGCCTTGTTGTAGTTATAATTGTTGTAGTAGTATTTCTCGTCGTCGTTTTCTGCCATTTATATAAGAATGACTCCTTTTGAAATTTTTGGTTAATTACTTAAATTTTAGTATAAAACCCCGTATTTTACAATGCTTCGACATTTTACGGACTCTTGAAATACGTCCGCAAGGCTTGGTATAATATGGGAGTGCGCGGTTTATGAAAAAATAATCAAAAATTATTCTTTTTATCATAATTTCGGCGCACAAAGCATATATATACTGCGAGGTAGGTATGGATATAGTAGTAAAGATAAAAGAGGAGCTTAATGTAGAGAAGTGGCAGGTAGAAGCCGCTATTAAGCTTATTGATGAAGGAAACACCATTCCCTTTATCTCACGTTACAGAAAGGAAGTAACAGGCTCATTAAATGACGAACAGCTTCGTAACCTTGATGAGAGACTTAAGTATTTAAGAGGACTTGAGGAGAGAAGAGAGCAGGTTCTTGCTTCTATCGAAGAGCAGGGCAAGATGACAGATGAGCTTAGGGCTAAGATAGTTGCAGCCGAGACTATGGTTGCGATTGAGGACCTTTACCTTCCTTATCGTCCAAAGAGAAAGACAAGGGCAAGCATTGCCAGAGAGAAAGGGCTTGAAGGATTATCCGAGATCATTCTTGCGCAGGAAATTACAGGCTCACTGGAAGAAGCGGCCAAAGCTTTCGTAGACGCCGAGAAAGGTGTAAATGACGAGAATGAAGCCATCAGCGGAGCAATGGATATTATCGCCGAGGATATTTCCGATAACGCCGACTATCGTAAGTATATAAGAGAAGCGACAATGGAGAACGGTATACTTGTCGGAAGAGCCAAAGACGAGAAGGTTCAGAGCGTTTATGAGATGTATTACAACTACGATGAACCTGTGAAAAAAGTTCTCGGACACAGAGTACTTGCTCTTAACAGAGGTGAGGCTGAGAAGTTCCTTGTGGTTAAGATACAGGCTCCCGAAGAGGATATCTTAAGATACCTTAATACCAAGATTATTACAAAAGATAACCCTGTGACTACTCCGGTCATCGAAGAGATTACAAGAGATGCATATGAGAGATTGATAGCACCTGCTATTGAAAGAGATATAAGAAATGAGCTTACGGAGAATGCTGAAGACGGCGCTATTTCCGTATTTGGTAAGAACCTGACACAGCTCCTTATGGCACCTCCCATCGTAGGAAAAACTGTCCTTGGTTGGGACCCTGCGTTCAGAACAGGATGTAAGCTTGCCATAGTCGATGCTACCGGAAAAGTGCTTGATACCAAGGTTATTTATCCCACAGCACCTCAGAATAAAGTTGAGGAAGCTAAGGCGGATCTTAAGAAACTTATAGATAAATACAACGTAGACCTGATTTCTGTAGGTAACGGAACGGCTTCAAGAGAATCCGAGCAGGTCATTGTTGAGCTTATAAAAGAACTTGATAGACCGATTCAGTACGTAATCGTAAATGAAGCCGGAGCTTCTGTTTATTCTGCAAGTAAACTTGCAACAGAGGAGTTCCCACAATTCGATGTTGGTCAGAGAAGCGCGGCATCCATAGCAAGACGACTTCAGGATCCACTTGCAGAATTGGTTAAGATCGATCCCAAGTCAATCGGTGTAGGTCAGTATCAGCATGATATGAATCAGAAGAAACTCGGCGAGACACTTGAAGGTGTTGTCGAGGACTGCGTTAATAAAGTAGGTGTAGATCTTAATACGGCATCAGCACCTCTTCTTCAGTATATTTCAGGTATTTCAAAGGCAATTGCCAAGAATATCGTAGATTACAGAGAAGAAAACGGTAAATTTAAGAGCAGGGCAGAGCTTCTTAAAGTTCCGAAGCTTGGACCCAAGGCATATGAGCAGTGTGCCGGATTCTTGAGAATAGCTGACGGAGAGAATCCTCTTGATGCTACAAGCGTGCATCCCGAGTCATATGATGCAACACTTAAGCTTATGGATAAGCTTGGAATAACATTTGATGATGTTCGTGCGGCTCAGAAGAATGCTGCCAAGGCAGTTCTTGAAAAGCCTGCCGCTCGTCCCGAGAATAAACCCGCACCAAAGAAAAAGCCCAAGCAGGTTGTTATCAGAAATACAAATACAGCTATGGGAGCAGCTCTTGCGGCTGCACTTGCGGGAAGCAATCTTGCTGTTGTGGAAGAAAATGCTAAGGGCGGAAACGCTTCTGCAAAAGCGGAAAGCGAAGCAGGAAACAAAACAGTATCGGCTTCCGGAAGCGCAGCTGGTTCTCTTTCACATAAGATCACAGAAAGTGAGAAAAAGAAGCTGTCAGAAGAACTTGGTGTCGGAGAGATCACTCTTACAGACATTCTCAGCGAGCTTGAGAAGCCTTCAAGAGACCCTCGTGAGAGCATGCCTGCACCGATACTCAGAAGCGATGTTCTTGATATGAATGACCTTAAGCCCGGTATGGTACTTAAGGGAACGGTTCGTAACGTAATTGACTTTGGTTGCTTCGTCGATATCGGAGTTCACCAGGACGGACTTGTTCATATTTCACATATCACAGACAGATTCATCAAGCATCCGCTTGAAGCTGTGAGCGTAGGAGATATCGTAGATGTTCAGGTTCTTGATGTTGAAGTTGATAAGAAGAGAATCTCTCTTTCGATGAAGCTTCGTGATCCCGCTCAGGTTGCGGCAGAGGCTGCGGAAAATGCGGCAAAGAGACCCGCACAGGAAGCTGCAAAAGCTGCTGAAAGAAAGGCAAGAGACGAAGAAGCTAAAAAAGCTGCTAAAGCGGCAGCTCCTGCAAGAAAGTCTGTAGTTAAGAGAACAACTGTTAAAAAGGCAGAGACTTCGACAAACGCTAATAAGAGTGCAAGCGGCACAACGGCTACAGTTGCAAAAAAGGCTACAACAAGCGCGACATCCGATGCCGGAGCAGCTCCCGTTAAGAAGTTTAAGAAAAAAGGAATTGTTATCTTTAAAGGTAATGCAAACGATTAATGAAATGCGTTAGCACTGCTGTTATTTGAAATATGCTGGTTAATTAGAGCGTTCCCGGCCGGATTTGTCCGGCTGGGAATTATGTATATTATGGAGATTGGAGTGCCGGTAATTTAATAAAGTATTCCGACATATAATTGATTAAAGCTCAGCGTACAGCTATTCTTGTATAGGAAATCAAATTAAACTTGCTAAATATTGTTTTGGAAAATATAATGTCTCTTTGGTATAAGAGTGTGGAGCATTATACTCAATTTTTCTTTTGTGGCTTGATTCAGAAACAAGCGTACATCTTGCCATTTCCGGCATGATTTCATTTGGTGATTATTGTAGATTTTTGGGATTATTATACATTTTTGTCATGGCGCGCTACACAGAGGTGCTTGATTGGTGTAAGAACATAACTACAGATAATAATTGTATAAGTGGAAGTGATTATCTGGGGTTCGCGCTACGTTTTGGAGAAAAACGGGAGGGAAACTGCCGAGATTCACAGATAAAACTGGTAAAAAATCCCGATTATCTGTGATAGTGCGGTATTTTATGGCAAAAAAAGCAGAAAATCACAGATAAAATACGTTTAGGATCTGTCGTTTATCTGTGATTTTGCATCAAGGATTAGATAAGAGTGCTGAAAAACACAGATTAAACCTGTATATGTAGTAATTCTAATCTGGGGTTTCGAGGCAGAAGACAAAGAAATCTGAAGAAAAACACAGATAAGATAATACAAAACTGTATTACAAACAATAAGGAGAAGAAATGTTACAAATTCAAGATATAGTATGCACATTGAAGAATAGGGAAAAGATACTTGAACGAGCGATTGCTATTGCACACAAATCAGAGAAGAGTTTGCCGTCTGGAAGGTTGAGGATCAATCATAACAGAGGTGTGGTGGAATATTATCGTATTACTGAAAAGAATGATACCCGCGGGAAATATTTAAAGAAGAATGATATAGAGTTCATAAAAAAGCTTGCTCAAAAGGACTATTTTGATAAGCAGATAAAGTGTGCAAAAAAAGAACTTGAAGAGATTAGAAAAATACAAAAGATTTTGCAGGGAATAATTGAAAAGGAATCAAGCGGAAGTGATATTTTATATAAATCTGACTGTGTTTATTCGATGATGAGAGAGGAACGAAAAAAACTGATAGAACCAATTCTTTTAAGTAATCATGAATATGCTGATCGGTGGAAAAAAGAGGAATACAAGAAAAATGAATATAGAAACGAAGAAAAAATATATCCAACAAAACAAGGCGATATGGTGAGATCTAAGTCGGAAGCTATGTTGGCGGATATGTACTATGATTTGGGAATCCCTTATCGCTATGAAGCAGAGCTTAGGCTTAACAGTGGCAAAAAAGTATATCCGGATTTCACGATATTTGATGTAACAAGACTTAGGGAGATATACCATGAACATATGGGACTTCTTGATGACGAAGAATACAGATTGCATAATCTGAGAAAAATAGAAGAGTACCGGAAAAATGGGATTTTTGCCGGGAAAAATCTTTTTATAACACATGAATCTAGTGGATGTCCGCTTAATATACGAGAAATTGAAAAATGTGTAAGATGGTTGCTTGATATGTGAGTACCGGGAGAAGACTTATATGTACAATTAAAAGGGATTCATGCATAAAAAAGCAGGAAATACCATATAACAATATTTAATTAGATATCAGCAAAAAATGGCGTGATTAGTAAGGGGGAAACGGGTATAATTGATTTGTATAATGCCGTAAAAGAAAAATCTTTTTTTCAAAGGCATCATATAGTGTAAATAATATGTCAGCGTCCGCAAATGGAGTGCTTTGACGAGGTTTGATCCGGCGGCGGTATTGATCGAAAGCCGGCGAGATATCACATCGGTTGCAAGATGTGATGGATAAATGATCGTAAGTCAGTTGGTACCATATTCGGAACGCTATATATTTAATAGGAGGTTACATATGCTTTATATTGGAGTAGATTTGGGAACGTCATCGGTTAAGCTCGTGCTTATGGATGAGACAGGTAAGATTCACGGAACAACATCAAGGGAATACAAGCTTTACTTCCCTCAGCCCGGCTGGTCAGAGCAGAATCCTGCTGACTGGTATAACGAGGCAATTGCAGGACTTAAGGATCTTCTTAAGGATGTTGATAAGTCAGAAGTTGCAGGTATCAGCTTTGGCGGACAGATGCACGGACTTGTAATTCTTGATGAGAACGACGAAGTTATTCGTCCCGCAATTCTTTGGAATGACGGAAGAACTCAGAAACAGGTTGATTATCTCAATAATGAGATTGGAAAAGAAACTCTTTCAAAATACACTGCAAACATCGCATTTGCAGGATTTACAGCTCCCAAGATTCTTTGGGTAAAAGAGAATGAGCCTGAGAACTTCAAGAAGATCAAGAAGATCATGCTTCCAAAGGACTATCTTGCATATAAGTTATCAGGAACATTCTGCACAGACTATTCTGATGCTTCAGGAATGCTTCTTTTGGATGTTAAGAATCGTAAATGGTCAAAAGAGATGTGTGATATCTGCGGAATCACAGAAGATATGCTTCCCAAGCTCTTTGACAGTTTTGAGAAAGTTGGCGAGTTAAAGCATGACCTTGCTGCAGAACTCGGTCTCAGAGACGGTGTTGTTATCGCTGCAGGTGCCGGCGACAATGCGGCAGCAGCTGTTGGAACAGGAACAGTAGGAAACAACAAGTGCAACATTTCACTTGGAACAAGCGGAACAATCTTTATGTCTTCAGACAGCTTTGCTGTAGACAGCAATAACGCTCTTCATTCATTTGATCATGCTGACGGACATTTCCATCTTATGGGATGTATGCTCAGCGCAGCAAGCTGCAACAAGTGGTGGATGGATGAAATCCTCAAGACTAAGGATTATGCAGATGAGCAGAAGGGAATCGATAAGCTTGGTGAGAACCATGTATTCTTCCTTCCTTATCTTATGGGTGAGAGATCTCCCTGGAACAATCCTAACGCACGTGCTACTTTCACAGGTATCACAATGGATACAACAAGAGAGGATATGACACAGGCTGTTCTTGAAGGTGTTGCATTCGCTACAAGAGATATGTACGAAGTTGCTAAGAGCATCGGCGTAGCTCCCAAGAGAACAATGATTTGCGGCGGTGGTGCTAAGAGCCCTCTTTGGAGAAGAATGATCGCTAACATCCTCAACGTAGAAGTTGATGTTCCTTCATGTGAAGAAGGTCCCGGAATGGGCGGCGCTATGCTCGCTATGGTTGCATGCGGAGCATACAAGAGTGTAGAAGACGCTGCAGCAGCTATCGTTAAGGTAGACAAGACAGAGAAGCCCGATCCTGAGCTCGTAGCTAAGTACGAAGCAAGATACCAGCAGTTCAAGAATATTTATCCTGCACTTGCTGATACGTTTGATAAGATTATATGATAAAATACATAGTGTTTTTAGGGAAACACTAGAATATAACAGACAAGAGAAATTCCCAGCCAATGCAGGTTGGGAATTTTTTTGTCCATAAATTGGAGAGAGTTTAAAGAATGAAAACAGCGGAAGAGAGAATTAAAGATTTAAAGAAACTTGCTATGATTTATCTTTTTCTGGGGATAGTTTGGGCTGTATTTTTGTTTATCGCTGAAAAGACAAGGTGTGTGGATTTTCGCGGTGATGTAAGTGAGTATAAGGGATATGGAATGACTTATGACTCAATTTGTTTTTTGAATGACGCGGATTTTAAATTGCCATATAAAGTCAATAATTACTTATCTGCAAAAGATGGTGTGTTTACAGAAGTTGTTGCAGCTGATAATTGGGATTCGGTTGATATGGATGATTTTCGACTGGATTATGAAAATGTGGATGATAATTTAATGATTTTTCATGATCACATAGAGGAAAGATATTTTTTGATGGAAAAAGATGGGAAAGTGTTATTTGTTTCCCCATATAGTATTGATACTTATTATTACGAAGACTATGGCTTATTTAGTCTTAACAGTCGAGCATTGATAGATAAAGAAGGAAACCGGATTTTAAAAGAAGAATGGTACAAGGAAGTATATATTTTGAATGAAAAAATAGTAGTTAAAACGAATGACGACCCGAATGAGCGCTATGGTTTATACGATCTGAACGGCAACTGTATTGTAGAGCCTGTTTGTGTAGACATGAAACACGGTGAAGGTTGGTTTTATTTTAAGTATCCTGATGGGAATTATAGATTGCTTGATGGTGAAGGCAACGATGTTGAGATTAAAGGCGGTTTTAAGGATTTAGAATATGTTTCTTGTGATAAAGAAGGTCTCCCAAAACGTTATTTCATAGTACAAGACAATGAGGGAAAGTGGTATACCTGCGATGAAAAATGGTAAAAAATCATGATTGGGATACACATAGTGATAAATGTGGTCTATACGATCTTAATGGTAATTTGATATTGGAACCCAAATATAAAAAAATTGAAATCAGGAATGATAATTTATTGGATGTAACAGACGAAAACGATAGCCATATGGTGCTTGACAGTGAAGGTAATAAAGTGGATGTTAGCAAAATTGCGGATTTGAATGCAGATGAAGAAGATGATGATGAAAATTAACGGGAAAGTTATGGAGAATTGGATGGAAAAATTTGAGAAATATTTAAAATATGTGCCTTTGATTTATGCGCTTTATTTGCCTATAAACTTTCTTCTTCATATGTATGAGGCGTTTAACGGATGTATAATGCCTGTTTTCATGTATGCATTGGATTTTGTGCGAGTGCTTGTTATTATTGCATTTTCATACTATCTTGCGAATGCATATACAACAAAGGGGAAATGGCATCCGAGTGGGGACATTATGATATTTGCCGGAGTATCATTTTTGGAATGGATAGTTAATGTTGTAATGTCCGATGTTTATGTTGAAACATATCGTGATCATAAGTATTTTCTTATATTTTTTGGGATGACGACACTTGTTGGATACTTCTTTGAAATAAAGGCTTTTTATAAGATAGCTTCAACATTTGATGGTGCACCTGATGCCGGATGGGTAATCTATAATGTAATAGTTTTATTTATAGTTGTTATTGTGATAGCAGGAAGAGAGAACGCAAGCAAAGTATTTACAGCCATAATTATCGGCAGGGCTTTGATAAGGGCAGTGTTCATAAGAAAAATTGTAAAAAAACAATATAAGACGGAAGCTGTACCAACAGAAAATCCGGGAGAAGGCGAATAGCTTTTTGCTTGACATAGCTTATGCTTTGTATATTAATGAAAGATGTATTAAAAATCTGATAGAAAGCGAGGTGCTTCATTATGAGAAAAAACAGAATGAAAAGAAAATCTGAATATCTTTTGAAGACCTCGGTTGCATTATAATAGTTATATAGAATGCCTTTGGCCGTGGCTTAGTTGCTGCGGCCTTTCTTAATAAACGTTGCTCCGACCTTCATAGATATTCATACAAGACCAAGAAACCGATCAACACGAATAATCTATGGAGGAAAATCTATGCGAGATCAAAATGAAGTTTGGCAGAACGATTTATATTTACAGGAAGAGATGCTTTTGGACAGAGCAGTGGAGATATTGGGGGAATCCGATGCACTTGAGGCATATAAATATCTTTTGACTGAAAAAGAAAAAATAAAAAGCCCAAGTAGCCAGCTGTACAACTATCTATATTGCCTTAGCGCAGTGGCGGGGATGAAGGAAGATGCGATTGCGTGGCTAAAAGAGGCGATAGAAGAAAAAGGTTTTTGGTACCGGCCGGAGGTATTTGATGATAGTGATCTGGAGAGCCTTCGCAGTGAAGCGATTTTTCAAAAATGCAGAAAACTTTCTGAGGAAAGGTTTTTGCGGGAATCAGCGAAAGCAGAGACAATATGTACATGGAGAAGTGTAAAAAGCAGGAAACTGGCATTGGTTCTGCACGGAAACCAGCAGAATATCAGCATGTGCAGAGCGCGTTGGGATGGTATGTCCGATCAAGGATATCAGGTAGAATATGTACAATCTGGGATAGTGGATTCTTGCAATCTTTATCGTTGGGATGAAGAAGCGCCGATCCGGCTTGATAAGGTTATTGAGGAAATTCAATGGGATAAGTATGATTCTCGCGTTCTGTGCGGATTTTCGGCAGGTTGCAATGAAATATTAAAAAGTATTAAGTGCGCAAAAATCAAATGTGAGGGAATAGTCTTGGTTTCGCCATGGATACCTGTCATAGAAACCGGCATGGATGAACTGCTTGAATTTATGAAGGATAATTCCATATGGATAGAAGTAATATGTGGGAAAAAAGACGATGATTGCATGCCTTTGGCTGAGAGATTTGCGGAAGCGGCAAAAGAAAAGGGCGTACAGATGACCACGCATTGGATCGACGGTTTGGGACATAAATATCCGAATAGCTTTCTTTACGAAGTATAGATAATTATTATCAATATAAAGAGGTTGGCAAAAGCGTCAATTTGACTATTTTGAATTACTTGATATAATATTAATAGGCAAAAAATGAAACTAAATGTCTACAGCAATGTAGCAAAAAACCCTAAGGGCGCAATCCTTAGGGTTTTTTTATTCCGTTTTTTGCAAGGTGGCTTAATCCTTAGGCTCGTTGCCGTTGTTTTTTCCGTCTAACCATTTGCAAATATAGTAAGCGACTATACTCGCCGTAACGGAAATTAAAAATGAAACTAATACGTCTGACAATGTAGCACCCCCTTTCCTGTGCCGGTATAGGGAGCGGCAACGTGTAGAATTATAACATAACGCAAGAAAATGTTTTAGATAAATATTATTATTAATTCTATTGCTTTTGTTGATTTATTATTGTAATATCAAAAGCGAACTTGTTAAAAAGCAAGTTCGCTTTTGTAATTTTATAAGACGTTCTCTTATTCAGAGTGGTGGAGGTACATAGGACCTGTGAAGCCACGGCAACCCCTTGATTTATTCAGGAAGGTGCCAACCTGAGCGTGCATTTCCGTTTTAACGGACGACGAGCAATAAGAGGATCTGAAAATCAATCAGTTCCGCTTGTTTGTGCACGCAAAACAAGCGGTTTTTATTTTTATGGCGCAACAGGCGCAGGAAAGGAAAATAGAATGGATAAATTTATTTTTACTTCAGAGTCAGTAACAGAGGGACATCCCGATAAAATCTGCGATAACATCTCAGACGCGATCCTTGATGCTTGCATGGCAGAGGATCCTATGAGCCGTGTTGCTTGCGAGACAGCTACTTGCACAGGTTTCGTACTTATCACAGGTGAGATCACAACAAAGGCTAACGTTGATTATGCTAAGATCGCAAGAGAGACAATCAAAGAGATCGGTTATGATGACTCAGCTAAGGGCTTTGACGGAAATACTTGTGCTGTATTCGTAGCTCTCGATCAGCAGTCAGCAGACATCGCCATGGGTGTTGATAAGGCTCTTGAGGCTAGAGAGAACCAGATGACAGATGAGCAGATCGAAGCAATCGGTGCCGGCGATCAGGGTATGATGTTCGGATATGCTACAAACGAGACAGAAGAGTACATGCCTTACGCAGTAAGTCTTGCTCACAAGCTTACAAAGAAGCTTACAGAAGTAAGAAAGAACGGAACTCTTCCTTATCTTAGAGCAGACGGAAAGAGCCAGGTTTCTGTAGAGTATGATGAGAACGGAAAGCCTATCCGTCTCGAAGCTATCGTAATCTCAACTCAGCATGATGAGAAGGTTACACAGGAGCAGATCCACGAGGACATCAGAAAGCAGGTTATCGACGCTATCGTTGATCCTAAGATGGTTGATGACAACACAAAGATCTACATCAATCCTACAGGCCGTTTCGTAATCGGTGGACCTCAGGGTGACGCAGGACTTACAGGACGTAAGATCATCGTTGACACATACGGCGGAGCAGCTCGTCACGGCGGCGGTGCATTCTCAGGAAAAGACTGCACAAAGGTTGACCGTTCAGCAGCTTATGCAGCAAGATACGTTGCAAAGAACATCGTTGCAGCAGGACTTGCAGACAGAGCAGAAATCCAGCTTTCATATGCTATCGGTGTAGCACAGCCTACATCAATCCTTGTAGATACATTCGGAACAGGTAAGGTTTCAGATGAGAAGCTTACAGAGGCAGTTCGTAAAGTATTCGATCTTCGTCCTGCAGGAATCATCAAGATGCTTGACCTTCGTCGTCCTATCTACAAGCAGACAGCAGCTTATGGACACTTCGGACGTAACGACCTCAATCTTCCTTGGGAGCAGACAAACAAGGTTGATGAGCTTAAGGCAGCAGTACAGTAATTTAGAAGAGAATTTATTATTTTTCTAATAAAGGGGTTGAGACAGCGGTTGAGTTTTTGAGACAGCTGTCTTGGCTCCTTTTGTATTTAAGGGAAGAGTTATGGGAAAAGACGTAAAAAGGGAATGCTGAAATCGGCATTCCCTTAATTTCTTATACTACCTGAACATTATCTTTTCCCGCGAGCTCTTCTAAGCGCTCGATCATCACTTTGTCCGCCTTGATTGTAGCGGAGCGTCCAAGTTTCTTAATCTGCTTGGTGTCCTTGAGGTAGATGGCAATCTCATCGCGTCCGTCCGAATCGGCGATTATTCGCTTGAGTTCAGCATCTTTTTCCGAATAGGCATCCTTATTGTCGAAACGAAGCCACACAGTCCTTGGAATCTCGTCAAATAGCGTGATCTTTGATGCGATAAGTTTGGCGTCGCGGTCATCTTCGACTGAAACGCGGCCTTCTATAAAGACTTTGGCATCAGCGTCAAGCCTTGGCGCGTTAGCTTCATATGTCTTGGGGAATACGATTACTTCGATGCTTCCGACAAGATCTTCAACTGTAAGGAAAGCCATGATCTGATCGTTCTTTGTATATTTGATCTTCTTATCGCTTATGATACCGCCGATGATTGCTTTTTCATTGTCTTTTACCGCGGGCTCGCCCGTCTCATCGTCGAGGTAGAAATCCGCAGTGGTATTTGAAATTCTCTTTTTCCACATTCCGACATAGTCATCAAGAGGATGGCCTGAAATATATATTCCAAGGACATCTTTCTCGAATTCAAGGAGAAGTTCCCGGGGGAATTCGCCTACATCGGGAAGGGGAATCTCGTATTGCTTCTTATCATCTTCGCTTACGATGTCGAAAAGAGTCATCTGTCCTGCCATGGAGTTTCTTCCATTGTTATGCAGACGGTCCATGATCTGAGCGTAGACTGTCATAAGCTGCTTTCTGGTTCCGGGGAAACAGTCAAGCGCACCGGCTTTTATAAAGTTTTCGATAGCTCGTTTGTTTACATCAGTGTCCTTACCCTGCATGCGGGAGAGGAAGTCGTTAATATCCTTGAACTTTCCGCGGATTGAGCGCTCTTTTACAATAGCGGCGATAGCCGGATAGCCGACACCTTTAATTGCGGTAAGAGCGTAGTGGATAGCTTTCTTCTTGCCGGGAGTCGTTGCAGCGACAGCGCCGGGAAGGGAAGTATCGCTTTCTTCCAAGTTGATCTCCGTAACGGAGAATCCTTCAAATCCTTCATTGATATCGGGGGGAAGGAGCGTAATGTTCATGTTTCTGCAGCTCATGATGTAGCCTGAAACCTTGCTCGGATTGTCTATGACGGAAGTCATAAGAGCTGCCATGAATTCAACGGGATAGTAGCATTTAAGCCATGCCGTCTGGAGCGCAACAACCGCGTAGCATGCAGCGTGTGACTTGTTAAAAGCATACTTTGCAAAGTCCATCATGGAGTCGTAGATTGCGTTGGCTATCTCGGGAGCAACGCCTTTTGAAGCACATCCCGGAACGTTCTCTTCGGGATTTCCGTTTACGAAGTTTGCTCTTTCAACCTCCATTACGTGCTGTTTCTTTTTACTCATGGCACGACGAACAAGGTCGGCACGGCCGAGAGTATAGCCGCCGAGCTGCTGAACTATCTGCATAACCTGCTCCTGATAAACGATACAGCCGTAGGTTGGCTTAAGTATCGGCTCGAGTTCCGGTGTGAGATAGCTGATGGAGCCTGCGTCGTTCTTACCTGAGATGTACTTGGGAATGAAGTCCATCGGGCCCGGACGATATAGTGAGATACCCGCTATGATGTCTTCCAGTGATTTAGGCTTGAGCTCCTTCATGAAAGCCTGCATACCGCCCGATTCAAGCTGGAATATACCGTCGCACTTGCCACTTCCTATAAGAGCAAGAACCGCGGGATCGTTGTAATCAATCTTGTCTATGTCAATGAAATTCGCATCACCTTTCTTTGCGCCGATGGATGCATTTGCAAAGCGGACAGCGTCCTTGATAACGGTAAGTGTGCGAAGCCCCAAAAAGTCCATCTTAAGAAGTCCAAGTTCCTCAATGGTTGTCATCGTGAACTGAGTGGTTATGTTACCTTCTGCTGAGCGCGACAGAGGAACAAGGTCTTCAGCGGGAGCCTGGCAGATAACGACACCGGCTGCATGGATAGAAGTGTGTCTCGGAAGTCCCTCGAGTTTTTTACACATGTCGATCAGCTTGTGAACCGTTTCGTCAGTCTCGTATCTGGTGCGAAGCTCAGGATTCATCTCAAGAGCTCTGTTAAGAGTCATGTTGAGCTCGTTCGGAATCATCTTGGAAATCTGATCGCCGTAGCTGTAGGGAAGATCCATTACTCTGGCAACATCCCTGATAACGCCCTTTGCGGCAAGTGTACCAAAAGTTATGATCTGAACAACCTTGTCCGCGCCGTATTTTTCTGTGACGTAGTCGATGACGTCCTGTCTTCTTTCATACTCGAAATCCACGTCTATATCGGGCATGGATACACGTTCCGGGTTGAGGAAACGCTCAAAGAGCAGATCGTACTTGATTGGATCGATATTTGTTATGTGCATGCAATATGACACGATACTTCCTGCGGCAGAACCTCTTCCGGGACCGACTGCGATGCCGTTCTCGCGACAATAGTTGATGTAGTCCCATACAATAAGGAAGTAATCGACGTAGCCCATTCTTTTAATGACACCGAGCTCGTAGTCGAGTTTCTTTTTAAGAGTGCCGTCATCATTGGGATATCTCTCGTTAAGCCCGTCGAGACAGAGCTTATTGAGATATGTCCATGAATCATAGCCTTCAGGAACCTCGAAATGAGGGAGTTTTGTCACGCCGAACTCAATCTCGACGTTACATCTTTCTGCAATCTTGGCAGTGTTGTCAATTGCCTGCTGCGCATATGGGAAAAGAGCTCTCATCTCTTCTTCACTCTTTACGTAGTACTGACCGCCTTCATAGCGCATACGGTCTTCGTCGGAAACTTTTTTGCCCGTCTGGATGCAAAGAAGGAGGTCGTGTGCCTCCGCGTCGTCTGCATAAGTGTAGTGGCAGTCGTTTGTGGCAACAAGCGGAATGTCAAGCTCCTGAGAAAGAGAAAGAAGCGCACTGTTAACTGTTCTCTGAGCGGGAATGCCGTGATCCTGAAGCTCTAAGAAAAAGTTGCCGTGTCCGAATATGCTATCAAGCCTTAAAGCAGCCTCTTTTGCCTTGGCGGGAGTGCCCTTAATGATGTTCCTTGGGATCTCACCCGCAAGACAGGCGCTGAGACAGATGAGTCCCTCGTGGTACTGCTCCAGAAGTTCCATATCAACTCGTGGCTTGTAGTAGTAACCTTCAGTAAAACCGCGGCTTACGATGTGTGACAGATTGGCATAGCCTGTATTGTTCTCGGCAAGAAGAACGAGGTGGTAATAGCGCTCGTCCATGCTGCCTGTTTCCTTTTCAAACCTTGATCCGGGGGCAACATAAACTTCACATCCAAGGATGGGATTGATTCCGGCCTCCTTGCACGCTTTGTAGAAATCGATGACGCCATACATGACACCGTGATCGGTGATTGCACCCGAAGTCATGCCAAGGTCTTTCAGGCGCTTGACATATTCTTTTATTTTATTGGAACCGTCCAAAAGACTGTACTCCGTATGGACGTGAAGATGCGAAAAAGCCATATAAATACTCCCTGTTTTTCAGATGAAAAAATTATATCATATGAAATGAAATTTTTTATGAAAACGCTCCGTCAATCATTGCATTTTAAAAAAAATTGCTCTAATATTATGAAAAGAGTATGTCAATAAATTGTCAAATGTGAGCGTTTGACATTTTTAAGGGTTTTAATCTATAGAATCGAGGAAATAATTATGGCAAAGCAGATCAAAACAATCGGTGTACTTACCAGTGGCGGCGATGCACCGGGTATGAACGCAGCTATCAGAGCGGTTGTACGTAAGTCACTTGCGAACGGTCTCAAGGTAAAGGGAATCAAGAAGGGTTACATGGGACTACTTAATGAAGAGATCGAGGATATGGACAGAAGAAGCGTGTCTGATATCATTCAGCGCGGAGGAACTATCCTTGGTACAGCTCGTTGTATGGAATTCACAACTCCCGAAGGACAGGCTAAGGGCGCAGAGATCTGCCGTAAGCACGGCATTGATGGCATAGTCGTTATCGGCGGTGACGGATCTTACCGCGGAGCTCAGAAGCTTTCACAGCAGGGCATCAATACGGTAGGTATCCCCGGAACAATCGACCTTGATATTTCATGTACAGATTACACAATAGGTTTTGATACAGCTATCAATACCGCTATGAGTGCTATAGATAAGATCAGAGATACATCATCATCTCACGAAAGAGTCAGCGTTGTTGAGGTTATGGGACGTCATGCCGGATATATCGCTCTTTGGTGCTCGATTGCCAACGGTGCGGATGACATACTTCTTCCTGAGAAATATGATTACAATGAGCAGCGCATTATCGACAACATCATCGACAATCGTAAAAAAGGTAAGACACACCACATCATCGTAAATGCCGAGGGTATCGGACATTCAACATCAATGGCTCGTCGTATCGAGGCAGCTACAGGTCTTGAGACAAGAGCAACTATCCTTGGATACATGCAGAGAGGTGGAAGTCCTACATGTAAGGACCGTGTTTATGCTTCTATGATGGGATGTTACGCAGCAGATATCCTTGCAGCAGGCAAGACAAACAGAGTAGTAGGATACAGAAACGGTCAGTTTGTTGACTATGATATCGATGAAGCTCTTGCTATGAAGAAGAATATCAACGAGTACATGTACGAGATCGCTCGTATTCTTTGATTAAAAAACAAAATGAAAATTTAAATTTTACCCCTTGCCGGTTAATTCGGTAAGGGGTTTCTTGTATGCAAAAAAGTAACAAACACTTCGCTCACGAAAAAAATCTGTTGTTTACTCGATAGTGATTGACCGCAAAAGCGTATTGTAATAGCCTTGTTGATGGTTACATATAAAAAATTATGTGGGTGGAGAGATGATCAACAAGGAAAAGATTGAGCAGGCAGTTCAGCTTCTGCTTGAAGGAATGGGGGAAGATGCCACTAGACCGGGACTTATCGAAACGCCCGAAAGAGTGGCAAGAATGTACGAGGAGATTCTTTCGGGTTACGGAGACTGCGCTGAGAGGCATCTATCAAAGACATTTCCTGTTACAGAAAGCGGAATGATCCTTGAGAAAGACATTCAATTTTATTCATTGTGCGAGCACCATCTTCTGCCATTCTTCGGTAAGGTGCATATCGCTTATGTTCCGGTAGATGAAGTTGTCGGTATCAGTAAGCTGGCAAGGACGGTCGAGGTATTTGCAAGAAGACTTCAGATTCAGGAGCAAATGACCGGCCAGATTGCGGATGCCATTGCAAAAAATCTTAAGACCAAGGGCGTTATGGTTCTTGTCGAAGCTGAGCACATGTGTGTCTCTATGCGCGGTATAAAGAAAAGCGGAAGTAAAACCGTGACTATCGCATCAAGCGGCTGTTTTGAGAACGATCAGAATTTAAGAGAGACTTTTTTTAAACTAATCAGTTAAAAACAAGGGCGGTGAGAAGAGATGAAGATAGGGAAAAAATTTTTCGATCTAGATTCAGACAGATCACTTATCATGGGAATTTTGAACGTTACACCCGATTCTTTTTCTGACGGAGGAAAGTACTTAGACGTAGACAGCGCACTCTTTCAGACGGAAAAGATGATAAGGGACGGTGCAGACATAATTGATGTAGGAGGTGAATCAACGCGTCCCGGTTACACGAAGATATCATGTTGGGACGAAATAGCAAGAATTAATCCGGTGATCAAAGCTATAAAAGAGCGGTTCGATGTACCCGTTTCTGTTGATACTTATAAGTGGGAAGTTGCGGAAGCGGTTATAGAAAGCGGTGCGGATATGATCAATGACATCTGGGGGCTTGATTATTACGAAGATACTGAGCATCGAATGGCACAGGTCGTTGCAGCCGCGGAGATTCCGGTCTGTATCATGCATAACAAAGCAGACAGGATCATAAGCATGGACAGATTTTCTTTTGAACGGGAAATAATTGAGGACATGGAAAAGAGGATAAAAATAGCCACTGATAACGGCATTTATGATTGGAATATCATCCTCGACCCCGGAGTTGGATTTGCCAAGAACTTTGAAGAAAATATGTGGTGCATATCACTTATAAGTCAGCTTAAGAAACTTGGCTATCCCGTGTTGCTTGGAATATCGAATAAGTCGCTCATCGGCAATATCACAGGACTTGAAGTGGATCAGAGAAAAGAGGGAACGATAGCACTTAATGTGCTTGGAAGAGAATTTGGAGGCAAGATTTTCAGAGTGCATGATGTATTGGCAAACAAGCGAGCACTTGCTGTTGCCGATAGTATTTGTGGATGAAACGAACAGGAGGGGGAAATATGGATTGCATTAAGATTGTTGATCTCGAAATTTTTGGAAATCACGGACTTTTGAGAGAAGAAAATGCTCTTGGGCAGAAATTTCTCATATCGGCAAATCTGTATTTGGATACGAGAAGAGCCGGAATGTGCGATACAATGGAGTTTTCTGTAGATTATAATGAAGTTTGCCATCTCATATATGATTATGTTAAAGGAAATACCTATAACTTAATAGAAACCGTAAGCGAGGAGCTTGCTGAGGAGATACTGTTAAGTTTTCCGCTTTTGGAAAAGGTTGATATAGAAGTAAAGAAGCCATGGGCACCTATAGGATTGCCGCTCAGCTACGTGTCCGTCAATATTTCAAGAGGCTGGCATACGGCATATCTGTCGGTTGGTTCAAACATGGGTGACAAAGAGAAAAACATAAAAGGAGCGCTGGAGGAGCTTTCGAAAGATTCGCTTATAAGGGTTGGCAAGAAATCGGAGTTCATAACTACAAAGCCTTACGGATATGAAAATCAGGATGATTTTTTGAACGGAGCGCTTGAGATAAGAACTCTTTACACTCCCGATGAACTCCTTGATAAGTTACATGATGTTGAAAGACAATTCGGAAGAGTCAGGGATGTCCACTGGGGACCGAGGACTTTGGATCTTGATATAATCATGTACGACCATCTGGTAATGAAAAATGAAAGACTTACGATTCCGCATATAGATATGCAGAACAGACAATTTGTATTAAAGCCGCTTGCCGAGATAAATGAACAGCTTGTTCATCCCGTATTACATAAGACGGTTGGGCAGATGCTCAGAGAAGTGCAAGCATAAACAATGGAGCGCCTGTAAGAATACTCTTGCAGGCGCTCCATTGTTTTTGTGTTGGGTGGATCAACGTCCGCTGAGCCAATCCCAGATATCCATTAAATACATCATTGTGGTCGTCGTAAACCTCTTTCCTTTCCCCAAAATTTTAATTCCATATGAAATAGAGTATAATATTGTCGAAAAAAAGAAAAGAATAAGTTAGTAAATGACAAATTTTTTGTGTAAATGACATAAAAACCGGTGGTCAAAAATTGCAGATATGCACGTTGTTAGGCCATTCACGATATGTTAATATTATATCAATGAGCTTTCTCAAGTGGATTGGGGGGTGGCAATATGGTGAATTTAAGTGTTGGTATATGCGACGACGACCCGAAATGTCATCGCAAGATCATGGAAATATGCGAAAAGCATTTTGCCGACAACGGTATCGCCTGTGAGATTTTTTCTTACTATTCGGGCGAAGAAGTGATAAATGAGCACGACAGTCACATTGATTTGCTTTTTCTTGACGTTGAGATGGAGGGCATTGACGGACTTAGGGTCATGCATAAGGCCGAAGAGATGCAGAATATCCATAGCATTGTCTTTGTTTCCGCTCATTCTGAAGCGGTTTGGGATTCTTTTGGTTACAAAACGAGGGGATTTCTTCAAAAACCTGTTGATGAAAAAAAGATATGTAAATGTCTCGATCAGGCTTATGAACGCAAGAAAAACGATTCTTTTATAGATTTTCCAAATTATAACGGTTCAATATTTTATAAAAAGTCAGATATTGTCTATGTTAAGTCAGACTCGAATTATGCGATATTATATCTTGGAAACAACGAAAAGATAATAACTTGTACTTTAAAAGAATGTGAAAAAAAACTTGGTGGAATGCCCTTTTTGAGGGTTCACAGGTCATATATCGTAAATCTTAACCATATAAAGAACATTACCGGGGAAACGGTATGCTTTAAAGACGGTTCTGCAATAAGAATCGGTAGGAGTTATAGAGAAAAAGTAAGAAAAGGATACAATGATTATCTGTTGGGTGAGCTGAAAAAATGAATGGGTGCGTGATTGCAGTAGTTTATTGTATATTGGATATGCTTAAATATTACTTTTGTCTGTTATATGTGTTTGATATACGTATAACACGCAGAAAGTATGCTGTTGTTGCGCTTATCGTGACTGCTTCTGCAGTTGACGGCCTTTTCTATTGGCTGACCGGCGGATCGGATGATTGTTGTATTATTCCGAATGTCTTTATGTTGCTGTTTGTTTTTCTGCTTCAGAAGGGGAACAGGCTTAAAGGGGCATTATATATTGTTCTTGCATGGATAATAATGGATTCGCTTACGGAACTTATCAAAATGTTTGCGTCTACCATAGGATTTGGACAGGAGATTCTGTTTAAAAAGATAGCCTGGGAGACAATAAATGCAAAAGTTTGTACCATTTTGATAATCATTATTTATCACGGCGTGGTAAACGTACTGGTCCGAAAGCGACTGGATTATTCATTCAGGACTGCTCAGTGGGGAGTGATATTTGTGTGCTTTTTGGGACTTGTTTTGATCATTCCGCCACTTGAGAGGATGAGTGCGGGAAGAAATCTTTCTTCCGGAGAGTACGTCAGGATGTGCATTTCACTGATGCTTGTGCTGTTTCTTTTTATCGGAGTCATGCTTTGGCAGAGCTATATTGTAAAAAAGAATCTCAGCATGAAAGAACGTGAGCTAAGGTATCAGTATGTTGTTAAGAGTCAGGCTGACTATTTTGAAGGGCTTTTAAATGATTACACCGAGATCAGAAAGTTCAGACATGATATGAAAGCTCATGTAATGGCGCTTTCAGAGCTTGCATCAGACAGTAAAAATGAAAAGATACTTGATTATCTTAAGTCTATCGATGCTAAGCTTGATTGTTCCGCAATAAAGAGCTATACGGGAAATAAGGCTGTGGATGCGGTCATAAACGAGCTTGCAAAGCACATGGAAGAAGCAAAAATTAAATTTGAGTATGAAGGTGTCCTCAGGAACAGGGAAGATGTTCAGGATTTTGATTTTTGCACTATTTTTTACAACGTTCTTCAGAATGCAATTGAGGCATCGAAAGCTCTTGACGAGGACAAACGTGAAGTGAGTATCGAGGTCAAGAGTGTAGGCGACAAAGCGGGCATTCTTATAAGTAACAATACACTTATTGAAAAGATTCCCGGCGAGAAGGATGACCGTTTTACGACCAAGAAAGATAAGGAAAATCACGGCTTTGGCATCCAGAATATCAAGGATGTTGTCAAAAAACATGATGGAATCTACGAAGCGCGCATTGCTGACTCGCGCTATATAGTGACAATCGTGATATAAACTCTTTTAATGTGGTATAATAATTATACACGTCGCTAAATTATCGCGTGAAATCGGTGACCAAAAGAGGTATATATGATCAAGAGTGTAAACAACGAACGTGTGCGTAAAGTTGTAAGCTATATACAAAAAAGTAAGGCCAGAAAAGAGGAAAACGTATTTGTCATAGAAGGCATGAAGATGCTGAGAGAAGCGCCTGTTCTTCAGGTAAGAGAGGCGTATGTGACAGAAAAATTTCTTGATGAGGCTTCGGAGGATGACAAAGAAATCCTTTGGAGATACGGAGCTGAAACGGTAACGGCCGAAGTTATGAAGAAAATGGCTGATACGCGTACACCGCAAGGGGTTTTGGCGGTAGTAAGTATGTATCATTACTCGGAGGAAGAGGTACTCGAAGGTTACAAAGAGATGGGGAATGAGAAACCTCTTTTACTCATACTTGAGAATATTCAGGATCCCGGAAATCTGGGAACCATGCTTAGATCGTCGGAGGGCGCGGGTGTAACGGGGGTTATACTGAGTAAGGGCTCTGCCGACGTTTATAATCCCAAGGTAATTCGCTCAACCATGGGATCTATATTCAGAATGCCCTTTATGTATGTGGATAACATTGCTTCTTATGTGGAAAAGCTCTCGGATAGAGGGATAAAGACCTATGCTGCGCATCTTAAAGGAAAAAAGAACTACGACAAATTTGATTATACGAAGCCTACGGCTTTTCTCATAGGAAATGAAGGAAACGGATTGTCCAAGGAGACAGCGGATGCGGCATCAGAGTATGTGCTGATACCGATGAAAGGGCAGGTTGAATCGATGAATGCTGCGACTTCGGCGGCTATACTTACATTTGAAGCATCCAGACAGAGGAGGAAATGAAGAAATGACAATTGGATTTATAGGACTTGGAAACATGGCAAAGGCGATGATCGGCGGGATTATTGCCAAAGGACTTATGGGACCTGATGAGATCATAGGAACTGCGGCAACCGAAGAGACATGCGCTAAAGTTTCCGAAAAATACGGGATTCAGACACGCAGTTCAAATGCTGCCGTGGCAAAGGAGGCTGACATCATAATTCTTGCCGTTAAGCCTCAGTATTTAAAGGTTGTTATCGCAGATATCATGGACAGTGTTGATGACAGCAAGGTAATCGTAAGCATTGCCGCAGGAAAGACAATAAGCTGGCTTCAGAACGAATTTGAGAAGCAGGTAAAGATTGTAAGAGTTATGCCAAACACACCGGCTCTCGTACTTGAGGGATGCTCGGCGGTTTGCAGAAACGATCTTGTGGATGACGATAATTACAGCTTCGTAAAAGAGCTTCTCGGAAGCTTTGGAAAAGCCTACACGGTTCCTGAGTCTCTCATGGATGTAGTTGTAGGAGTAAGCGGTTCTTCACCGGCTTACGTATTTATGTTCATAGAAGCAATGGCAGATGCCGCTGTAGAGGGTGGAATGCCCAGAAAACAGGCATATGAGTTCGCTGCCCAGTCGGTTCTTGGAAGTGCCAAGATGGTTCTTGAGACAGGAAAGCATCCAGGTGAATTAAAAGACATGGTATGCTCACCTGCCGGAACAACAATTGATGCAGTTCATGTTCTTGAAGAAAACGGATTCAGGGGTACAGTCATGAATGCGGTAACCGCCTGCATCGAAAAGAGCAGAAGCCTTTGAAATACCTGCATTTGCAGTCTTGAAAAAGTATAAAATTTGACAAAAAAAGATATATTTGCTAATATCTCTACTACAGTGTTTTGCTAACGTTAACAAGTCGAAACATAAATGTAATATTATTTAGTAGGAATTTATAGGAAACGAAAGCAATGAATAGAGTTATGAAGTTATTCTTGGAGGTTTCGAAGCTGCTATTTACCTGGGCTTTGATCATTGTACTTTTCATCTCTCAAGGAATAACAGCAGAGGCTAAGAGAAGTTCGCTCAAAGCCAAACCATGTGCGGATCTCTCAGCAGGAATATCCGATATTGTCAGTCCGGTAACGCCTCTTGGTGTTGATAAAACTTCAACGGAAGCAAGAGTACTTGGAAATAGCAACAAATCCTCCGTAGCTATGAGCGCATCGTCTTCAAGCACGAGCAGTGAAGAAAGCAAGCTTGTAATGTCTAAAGGAGCAGAGGCTATGTACATTCTGGCATCGCCTGACAGCGCGTCAAATGAAGATAGCAACAAGGTTGGTGTTCTTTACAAGGATTGCGGCGGAAAAATTTTAGAAAGAAAAGACGGATGGACCAAGATCAGTTCCGGTGATGTTATCGGATGGGCAAAGGATGACAGTCTTTTGTTCGACGAAGACGCGGAAAAACTTGCATCCGAAGTTGGAAAGCAGATCGTAACCAATAACAGTAGTGCACTTAAAGTAAGATCGAGTGACTCTGATGACGCAAAGGTTATCGGTGTGCTTGGTGAGAAGTCTTTTGTAGACATGCTCGAAGATATGGGCAACGGCTGGATCGCTGTTGATTACAACGACCATAAAGGTTTCGTTCAGGCCGAGTATGTAAGCACAGACTTTAAGATCGACCAAGGTAAGTCGATGGCAGCGATCAAGATGCGTGAGATCGACAAGAAGGGCAGACAGGCAGCCAAGGAGCCGTCTCTTCGAGAGAACAGAGGCGCTGTGGATGCAAGTGCTGATGAACTTAAACTTCTTGCCGCACTTATCCAGTGTGAGGCCGGCAATCAGCCGTATGACGGTAGAGTTGCGGTCGGAGCGGTCGTTATGAACCGAGTTAAGAGTGGAGCTTATCCTAACAGCATCTATAATGTTATTTATGCTTCAGGACAGTTCACACCGGCACTTAACGGAACGGTTGCAAAGGTTTACGACAGCGATAAAATTTATGATATGAATTATCAGGCTGCCCAGGCAGCGCTTAACGGTGAAACAACAGTAGGATCCGCTCTTCACTTCAGAAGAGTCAACGGACGAGAAGGAATTGTCATCGGTGAGCATGTATTTTGGTGATATTATGAGGGATTGCAGAAATGCAATCCCTTATTTACAATATAGAGACAGAGTGTAATAATAGTGCATAATTATTTTGAACGGAGGAGCATGACATGAATTTAAAGGGACGCGATTTTTTGAAACTTCTTGATTACACTGCTGAGGAGATTGAGTACCTGATCGACCTCGCCGCAGAGCTCAAGAGAAAGAAAAAAGAGGGTATTCTTCACGATGAACTTAAGGGAAAGAATATTGCTCTTATCTTTGAGAAGACAAGTACGCGTACCAGATGCTCTTTTGAAGTTGCAGCTTCGGATCTTGGAATGGGATCTACATTTCTTAATCCCACAGACTCTCAGATCGGTAAAAAAGAGAGTATCGCCGATACTGCACGAGTTCTTGCAAGTATGTACGACGGAATCGAGTACAGAGGCTTTGAGCAGGAGAAAGTTGAAGCTCTTGCCAAGTACAGTAAAGTTCCCGTATGGAACGGACTTACAAACGAGTTCCATCCCACACAGATGCTTGCAGATATGTTGACCATTAAGGAACACTTTGGCAAACTTAAGGGACTTCACCTTGCATACATGGGTGATGCAAGATACAACACAGGTAATTCGCTTATGGTCGTATGCGCTAAGCTCGGTCTTGATTTTACCGTTGTATCTAATAAGAAATATTTCCCTTCAGAGGAACTTGTAAACACATGTAAAAAAATTGCCGCACAGTCAGGCGCTTCTATAAACTTCAGCGAAGACCCTATGGAGGGAACAAAGGGTGCTGATATTGTTTATACGGATATATGGGTTTCAATGGGTGAACCCGACAGTATCTGGGAGGAGAGGATAAAAGACCTTCGTCCTTATCAGGTAAACATGGATATTATGAAGAATGCGGGAGAGAAGAGCGTATTCATGCACTGCCTGCCTTCATTCCACGATCTCAATACAGGAATCGGAATGGAGATCAAAGAGAAATTCGGCCTTGATGAGATGGAAGTTACGGATGAAGTGTTTGAGTCAGAAAGGTCTATAGTGTTTGATGAGGCTGAGAACCGCATGCACACTATAAAGGCTGTGATGCTGGCAACAATAAAAGGAAATTGATAATGCTAAATGCAGAAAATATAAGGGGGCAGCTCGGTACCAAGTGGGCTGCCCGTAACCTTATTTTTAAGGAAACTACGGAATCTACAAATGACGATGCCAAGATGCTCGGAGAAGAAGATGCACCTCATGGTACACTTGTTGTCGCGGATGTTCAGACGAGTGGAAGAGGTTCAAGAGGAAGAAACTGGGAGACTCCCGGCGGAAGCAATATCGCAATGAGCCTTATTGTAAGACCCACTGCGCCGCCTGACAAGATCTCGGTTCTTACACTTATTATGGGACTTTCGATTGCGCAGGGTGTTGAGGATCTTTTTGCCGACAACGAAGAGTTTGCGGATTATCCCCAGATTAAATGGCCCAATGACGTTGTCATAGCGGGTAAAAAAATTTGTGGAATACTTACGGAACTTCATATGAATAACGACAACACCATAAACAACGTGGTTATCGGAGTAGGAATAAACGTCAACATGAATTCTTTTCCGGAGGAGATCGAAGATATAGCAGGTTCTATCTATACTCAGACCGGATTTAAAGTTGACAGGGCAAGTGTTGTCGCTGCATGTATGAAGAGATTTGAAGAAAACTACGAGAAATTTGAGAAGACTTATGATCTGTCTCTTTTAAAAGATGAATATGAGGACAGGCTTATAAACAGAGACAGAACGGTCAAGATACTTGACCCTCGCGGAGAGTACGAGGCGGTTGCCTTGGGAATCGGAGATGACGGTGCGCTTAAAGTGCGACTTTCTGACGGGAATGTCGTTAACATAAACGCCGGAGAGGTATCGGTGCGCGGACTTTACGGGTATGTATGAGAAAAAGACGGAGGAAACTATGATTCTGGTAATTGATGTGGGAAACACCAACATTACTTTCGGAGTTTTTTCACAGGATGAGCTTGTGAGCTCCTTTAGAATGACAACACAGATGCCCAGAACTTCCGATGAGTTTGGAATTAATCTTGTGACGCTTCTGAGTTCAAACGGAGTTACGACGGATGATATTGAGGGAGTAATGATAGCGAGCGTAGTGCCTAAGACAATGCACGCTCTTGTAAATGCGATAGAGAAATATATCGGTAAGAAACCTTATATTGTAGGCCCGGGGATTAAGACGGGTATCAAGATCGCGACGGATAATCCGAGGGAAATAGGACCCGACCTTATTGCAGGCGCTGTCGGAGCGTATGAACTTTATGGCGGACCTGTTATGATAATCGACTTTGGAACGGCAACGACCTATGTTACCGTAAACGCCGAAGGTGAGTTTTTTGCCGGAGTTGTTGCACCCGGAATCGGGATATCAGCCAAGGCGCTGTGGCAGGATACGGCTAAACTTCCCGAGATTGAGATCGCGAAGCCTAAGAGTATTCTTGCAAAAGAGACCATCTCAAGTATGCAGGCCGGACTTGTTTACGGACAGATTGGGCAGACCAAGTACATTATTAAAGAGATGAAGAAAGAGGCCAAGATGCCCGATATGAAAGTTGTGGCAACGGGAGGCCTTGGAAGACTCATTTCCAATGAGACCAAAGAGATTGATATATACGACCCGATACTTATACTTGAAGGACTTAAGGTCCTTTATGATAAGAACAAAAGAAAATAATAAATGGAGATTTTAGTATAGATGGCAGGTTTTTTTGAAAAATTTAGTAAGAAGTTCAGTGAAGAGCCGAGCTTTGCTGAAGAATATAAGGAAGTTGAGATTCAGCCGAGTTTCTCGGAAGAGTATAATAAGGAACTTCAGAGTAAGCCTAGTTTTTCTGAAGAGAATGATGCGGAAGTTCGCGGCGAGACCGATTTTGAAAAGGAATATAAAAGAGAATTCCGTGAGGATAACGGCAAGGAAGATCTTCACATAGACAAGATGGATAAGACCAATAAGGGCCGTGTTTTTGAAGAAAATGCGGACGGAAGAGTGGTTCTTTGCGGTGCGAATGCATATGAGCTTAAATACTACTTCAATCCTCTTTTCAGACAGATTCCTGAGAGTATAAAGAAAGAGCTCAATATTATCAGTGTTCTTTTTACCCAGGAAGCCGGAGGCATATTTACCATACTATTTGAGAAGGATGGAACCATCAGCATAGAGACAAATGCAGATGAAGATGATATCACTTATGATGAGATCACAGCAGGGCTTCTTGTCGGTGAAGTGAGAAGAAAGAGACAGGATCTTTTCGAGGCGCTTGGACTTTATTACAGGATTTATGTGTTACACGAAGATCCGGCCGAACTTTTAGGGGAAGATGACTGATGCCGGGATATGGTAAGTTGCAGATCGGCAACGTTACACTTGATAACAACATAATATTGGGGCCTATGGCGGGAGTATCGGACCTTCCGTTTAGAATCCTGTGCCATGAGATGGGCGCGGGACTTGTATGTATGGAGATGGTGAGCGCCAAGGCTATAATTTACAAGAACAAGAACACGGACATGCTCATAGAGATACATAAAGATGAGCATCCCGTGTCTTTGCAGCTTTTTGGGTCAGAACCTGCCGTGATGCAGGAAGCGTACGGAATGATAAAGGACAGACCTTTCGATATCCTTGATATCAACATGGGATGTCCGGTTCCAAAGGTTGTAAGTAACGGAGAAGGATCGGCTCTTATGAAGAAGCCTGAGCTTATCGAAGAGATAGTTGCGGCGCTCGTGAAAGTTTCTGACAGGCCTGTTACTGTTAAGATAAGAAAGGGCTTTAACGACAAGAGCATAAATGCCGTTGAATGTGCACTTGCGGCGCAGGAAGGCGGAGCGGAGGCCATTGCCGTTCACGGAAGGACCAGAGAGCAGTATTATACCGGAGATGCTGATTGGGATATTATCAGTAAAGTCAAGGAAGCGGTAAGGATACCTGTTGTCGGAAACGGAGATGTTACGGATGGCGAGAGCGCAAAGAGAATGTTTGAAGAGACCGGATGCGACGGAGTTATGATAGCCAGAGCCGCTCAGGGCAATCCTTTTATCTTTAGGGAGATAAAAAGCTTTTTTGAAACGGGCAAAGCATGTGAGAGGCCAAGCACCGAAGAAATCTATAACACAGTCATAAGACATGCGGATCTTCAGCTTAAATACAAGGGTGAATATATCGGGATAAGAGAAATGAGAAAACATGTATCCTGGTATACTTTCGGAATGCCTGGAAGCGCCAGATTCAGAAATGAAATTAACCAAATGACGGACATGGATTCATTAAAAAAAGCATGCAAAGCGGTAATGCTTTCGTAGACATTACATTAACGGTAGATTTTTATATGATTGACACAGAAAATAATTGACTGTATAATATCCAAGTTAATATAGAATGCTGATTTGAAATTTTTTTTGATATAAATTTGCGCAACGCGCCAGACCTGAATATTTGAAGGGGTAGGAGACGTAACAATGGAAGAGAAGAAGAATATTTTAACTTACGAAGGACTTAAAAAATACGAGGACGAGCTTCACGAGCTTAAAGTTGTAAAACGTAAAGAAGTTGCAGAGAAGATCAAAGAAGCAAGAGAGCAGGGCGACCTTTCAGAGAACGCTGAGTATGATGCAGCCAAAGATGAGCAGCGTGATATCGAAGCAAGAATTGAGACGCTCGAGAAAATCTTGAAAAACGCAGAAGTAGTTGTAGAGGAAGATGTAGATCTCAACAAGATCAGCATCGGATGTAAAGTAAAGATTCGCGACCTTGAGTTCAACGAGGATCTTGAGTACAAGATCGTAGGTTCATCAGAGGCAAACAGCCTTAAAGGTAAAATATCTAACGAGTCACCTGTTGGTAAAGCACTCCTTGGAGCAAAAAAAGGACAGACTGTTTCGGTTGAGACACAGGCTGGCGTTATCAAGTATAAGGTACTTGGAATTGAGAGATTTGAAAACTGAGTAGCTGTACCTGTTTGAGTGTATGCGTGACTCTCAAAGAATTGGTGATTTAAAACAGTGAATTTTTTGGAGCCGGCGATTTTTACATTCGCTGGCTCTTTTTTGAGATTATATTAGATTGATGCGGAGGAATCAAAAATTGGAAGCCAATAATCAGCAGAATAACCAGAACACACAGGAAGACGTTGGACGTCTTCGTCAGGTCAGAAGAGATAAGCTTTCTGAGCTTCAGGCAGCAGGAAGAGATCCTTTTCAGATTGTGAAATATGACCAGACTCATCATACACAGGACATCAGGGATAAATTCGATACCCTTGAGTTTGTAGCTCCTGTAGATGCAGATGGAAGACCTGTGGTAGTGCCTCTTTCGGATGTTCCGGCAGAGAAGATCGTATCACTTGCAGGTCGTATGATGAGTAAGCGTGTAATGGGGAAGGCTTCTTTTGCTAACCTTCAGGATAGAGACGGACGCATGCAGCTTTACATCTCAAGAAATGATATCGGAGATGAGGCTTATGCAGATTTCAAGAAGCTTGATATCGGAGATATCATCGGTGTTAAGGGTTTTGCTTTCAGAACAAGAACAGGAGAGCTTTCTGTTCATGTTAAGGAGCTTGTTCTTTTGTCCAAGTCACTTATGCCTCTTCCTGAGAAGTTCCACGGACTTACAGATACAGAAATCCGTTACAGACAGAGATATGTCGACCTCATCATGAATGAGGAAGTGAAGGAGACATTTAAGAAGAGATCTGCGATCATTCGCGAGATCCGTAATTTCCTTGCGGGCAGAGATTTCATGGAAGTTGAGACACCTATGCTTGTAGAGAATGCAGGCGGTGCTGCAGCAAGACCTTTCTTCACTCACTACAATGCTCTTGATGAAGAGAGAAAGCTTCGTATCTCTCTTGAGCTTTACCTTAAGAGACTTATCGTAGGTGGCATGGAGAGAGTATTCGAGATTGGCCGTGTATTTAGAAATGAAGGTACAGATACAAGACATAATCCTGAGTTTACACTTATGGAACTCTATCAGGCATATACTGATTATGAAGGAATGATGGAACTTACAGAGTCCATGTTCCGTTATCTTGCCGAGAAGGTATGTGGAACAACACAGATTCCTTACGGCGATAATATCATCGACCTTGGCAAGCCTTTTGAGCGTCTTACAATGAACGATGCTATCAAGAAGTACGCAGGAGTTGATTTTGACGCTGTTGCAACAGATGAAGAAGCTAAGGCTATCGCAAAAGAGCGCGGTATCGAATTTGAAGACCGTCACAAGAAGGGCGATATTATCAATCTATTCTTCGAGGAGTTCTGCGAGAAGAACCTGATTCAGCCTACATTTATCATGGATCATCCTCTTGCAATCTCGCCTCTTACCAAGAAGAAGCCCACAGATCCCGAGAAGGTTGAGCGTTTCGAGCTCTTCATCAATACATGGGAGATGTGCAACGCATATTCAGAGCTTAACGATCCTATCGACCAGCGTGAGCGTTTCGCAGCTCAGGATGCCAATGCGGCAGCCGGTGACGAAGAAGCCGAGCACACAGACGAAGACTTCCTCAACGCCCTCGAGATCGGTATGCCACCCACAGGCGGTATCGGCTACGGTATAGATCGTCTCTGCATGCTGCTTACTAACAGTGCAGGCATAAGGGACGTGCTGCTCTTCCCGACCTTGAAATCGCTGAACAGCTGATAAATACTGGGCTTGAAACGATTTTTGTTGTCAAAAATATAAGTACATTGACTACGCCATTTGAAAAAACAAGTGGCGTAGTTTTTTTCAGTATCTTTTACTATTCAATTTCTACGGAGCTATTCGGACCGGTATGTAGTTTTCTCAATAAAATATCAGGACAAACATGGTGTGTCAGAGGAATGATCAGTTCATAAAAAAACATGATATAAAGACCACATTTTTCTAAAAAAGGAAGATCGAGCAGGTGAGGGCGCTTTCGGTGTTGTAAGGAGGGGTGTACATACAAGGCCAATTTGGGTGTTATGCAAATTGACCTTTCTGATAGGATTCTTGGATTTTTTTTCAAATTTTAATATAGATTTCCCGCAACGCTTTTATTTCTGTATCCATATCGCTTTCGATATCAAGATTAGCAAATACTATGTTTTCATTTACGATTATTTCCAGAAATTTATCAACGGCATCGGAAACATCTCCGGTTACTTCAACAGTTTCTCCTTCCGGAATAATTTGTAACAATTGGAAAACATCGTTCTTATGCTTTTTTAAATCTCTTGCATTAACGTGTTTGCCTTCTTCTTTTTCACTCATAAGATTGATCCAAGCCATCATCTTGAAAGGAATGATATAACTGGTCTTTAATACGCTTAGTCCATTAATCACAATTCGACCTTTGAGCATAAAATCATAAAAATCATCATTGAGAAGAATGGCTGAAAGTGAAGAGACATCTTCATCAATATGGATAGGAACAATAGTGGTTGCAGCTTCCAAGTGGTAATTTGGTTTTCTTGAAAAAAGTTCTATCTGTTTGGGATATCCTTCTTTAGGATTGGTGAATCTGTAAAAGTGTGGTTCATCGTTGTTTTTCCATCCATATGTATAACCGCCTTCTTTAATGTAGTTCCAGAATAATTCGGCAAATTCTTTGAACTTATCTTCAAAAAGGATGATCATATCAATATCTTTTGTTGCTCTGAAATCTCTGGGTGTCTGAGACATCAATATCTCGCATGCAGCACCGCCTATGATAGTATAACAATCTTCATAACCGGCGAAATGCCTTGCAAATTCTTCTATACCAATTACTGCCACTTAAAGTCCTCCAACATTTTTTCTAGTTCTCCCTCTACTCGGGGATCTTTTGTATCTTTTAATGAGCAATACAATGAAAGCTCATCAACCAAAGTATTTTTGCTTAGCTGACTTGGATTATATTTCCAAAGCTCAACTCTGCATATTTTATCAGAATCTTCCCACTCTGGTTCATCGACAATTTCAAAAAGCTCAACTTTTTTGTCCTTTTTATAGCAAGCATAGGATTCCACAGATGGTGGGTTCAACATACTGATTTCTGATAGTGCATAGTCAAATGATTTTGGAAGACATGAAACTAGATTTGTCTTTTTTACAAATATCACTTTGTCTATGGGATTAATGAGTGCCGTGCTACACATATCAAATAATTCTTTGGAATCATATTTTCGTTCAACCACTATATTGCGTCCATTCTTTACTTCTGTAATCAGGGCTCTTGATAGAAGTTCTTTTGTACCTCTGGTAACATAGACCGGATCAATATCAAGAGTGGTTGCAAGATGCTGTTTCGAATACTGTTCTTTTTTATTGTATATAAGGTAAAAAAGAATTTTCTGTGCGTTGGCAGATAACGGGAGCGATTCTTTTCTTTCTGATGCAGAAAACTTCTTGCTAAAAAGCATTCCTAAAAATGGAAGATAAATCTGTGTCGGTACCAATATAAAAGGAATATGGTGTTTTATATAAGCGTTTCTGTTATTCTTGGTAAGTTCGTTAAATAAAAAAGCGACAGGAGCGTGGAAATTTTCTTCGTAAAGTGCCATCTCCTTAGATAATACCCTGCTATCAACAGCTTTTGAAATTTTAATGATATAGAAAACAAAACCGTCTGATTCTGCCATGTAGATCTCTCTTCCTGATGCCATATATCTGGGAAGACCTGTTTTTTGTAATTTGTCTGAAACTTTAAAATCCAAGCCAAAAGCTTTTTCTAATTCTTTTTCAAACATAATAATTACACCTATATAATCCTTTACATTCAAATTGTAATAGTTTATTTATTTGTAATTATAATGCAATTATCTGGTATTGGCAACTTGAATCAAGCTGATTGTGAGTGAAAGTGGCATCATATAAGCGTAATAAGTATAATTAGACTAAGGAAAAAATTTGAAAACTGAATAATTTAAAGAAACCTGGGATAAATCTGAACGACCATTGATACATAGCCATAAACATGCACACACACATCTGATAACGCATACACATGACGGCTCTACACATACACATGCTATCGAGCATTCCCATGATCACGCCCATGTGATTAATGAAGACAAACACGGACATACACACAGTGTAGAGGAGCTGGAAATTGCTCTGGGTCATAGGGGAGCATTGTAAGATAAATTGGAAGATAAATTGCCCCGTAGGAGACAGAGTTTTAAAAGCTCTGTCTCCTTTTTGAAATAATACATTGACAAATATCTATGTATATGCTATTATCGACACATAGACAAACATCTATATAAGGAGGAGATTATGGCCAAATTAGACGAAGTGCTGATATGTAAGGCTCTTGGAGATCCCAACAGAATGGAAATAGTTAAGATGCTTTCTGATCAGGAGAAGTGCGGATGCAAGCTTCTTGAAAAGTTCGATATTACTCAGCCCACTCTTTCTCATCACATGAAGATACTGGTAGATTCGGGACTGGTTAACGACAGAAAAGAAGGCAAGTGGCACTACTATTCAATAAACACGGACATCATGAAAGAATTCTGTGGATTTATTAAAACTCTCTGTAATGAAACCACCGGCAAATGCTGTAAGGGGAAAGCATGATGTGGGACTTTATTCAGACACAGATCATGGGAATGAAGTGGCTGAACATTTTGATCGGGGAACTCCTGTCTGCATTAGGATTGGATATAGATAGTGGGATCGGCTCCAGCATACACTTTTTTATCTATGATGTTATAAAGATCATGATCCTTCTTTGTTTGCTGATCTTTGTGATCTCATATATCCAGAGTTTCTTTCCACCGGAGCGTAGCAGGAAGATAATGGGTAGATTTCACGGAATCGGAGCAAATATCGTAGGAGCCTTGCTTGGAACCGTGACACCATTCTGCTCGTGCTCATCCATCCCGATATTTATGGGATTTACGAATGCCGGATTACCGCTTGGAGTAACATTCTCTTTTTTGATCTCATCACCGATGGTAGATCTGGGGAGCCTCGTACTGCTTATGAGCATCTTTGGGGCAAGGATAGCTATCATTTATGTTTTGATGGGACTTATGATCGCTGTTGCAGGTGGTACATTGATCGAGAGACTTCATATGGAAGATCAGATCGCGGATTTTATCAGGAATGCGAACAGTAGTGTTGATATAGAAACTCCGAGCCTCACTGTTAAAGAACGATTGATCTATGCAAAGGACCAGGTAGTATCTACAGTAAAAAAGGTGTTTCCATACATTCTGATAGGAGTCGGTATAGGCGCTGTGATACATAACTGGATTCCGGAAAGCTGGATCAGGGCAGTGCTTGGGGGAAGAAATCCCTTTGGAGTGATACTTGCAACAATCCTGGGTATTCCGATGTATGCTGATATCTTTGGTGTGATCCCTATAGCCGAGGCACTCTTGTACAAAGGAGCTTTGCTCGGTACGATCTTAAGCTTTATGATGGCAGTGACTACACTCAGTCTTCCGTCGCTCATTATGCTGAAGAAAGCTATCAAGCCAAAACTGTTAGGAACATTTATAGCCATATGTACAGTAGGTATCATCATTGTCGGGTATGGTTTCAACTTATTTCAATTTTTATTCATCTGAAGGAGGATATGGTCATGAATATCAAGGTATTAGGCGGAGGATGCAAAAGCTGTGAGGCTCTCCTTGCATCTGCAAAAGAAGCAGTAGTGAAAAAAGGGATCGATGCGGAGATAGAGTATATCACGGATATGGAAAAGATCATGGGTTTCGGAGTGATGAGTATGCCGGCTCTTATTATCGACGGAAAAGTTGTTTCAGCCGGAAAGGTTCTTAAGACTAAGGAAGTTGAAAAATTCTTATAGGAGATGTCAGGGATATGGAGGAGAATATTATGCTTTTTGAAACGAAAGAGTGTACTAGTCCTGATATTGTGAAAGAGCTTTTCGTTGAGTATTCGCATATCAAAGGGGCAGAAAGCTGTTTTGTTTCCTTTGATAAGGAATTGAATGATCTGCCTGGGTATTATTCAGGTGGAGCGATAATAGTAGGATATGAAGAAGATAAACCCATTGCCTGTGTTGCCATAAAGAAAATAAGCGACGAAACCTGTGAAGGAAAGCGTCTGTTTATAAGACCGGAATACAGAGGAAAAGGATATGCAAAGATAATGCTCAAAGCAATGACGGATAAGGCTTTTGAACTTGGGTTTAAGGAATTGATTTTCACAACGAAACCGGAAGTTATGAGAATTGGATATAGCCTATATAAACGTTTGGGATACGAAGAATTATCAGAGGAAAATGGTATTGTATCAATGAGGATAGATCTTAGCAAGGAATATCCATATGGGTGATTACTAATTGTCTTTGGAGGTAATATGGAAAGAGAATTGTTTATAAGGGACGCTGATCCCGAAGATGCTAAAAAACTGGTGGAGATATATTCATATTATGTTCTGAATACCGCTGTTTCTTTTGAATATGAAGTTCCGTCAGTTGCAGATTTTGAAAACAGGATCAAGACAACAAAAGAAAAATATCCATATATGGTGTGCTTATTAAAAGACAGGATCGTCGGCTATGCGTATGCGGGACCATATAGTTCTAGAGAAGCTTATAACTGGACAGCAACAACATCTATCTATGTTGATAAGGAATATCGCAGACAGGGTATCGGTTCGTTGTTGTACAAACAGCTGGAAAAAAGGCTTAAGGAACAGGGTATAGTCAACCTGCTTGCAGGAGCCGCCTATTGTGATGAAGAGGATGAATATCTCACGCATGACAGCTATAAGTTTCATATACGATCGGGATATACAGAAGCAGCTCACATGAAGACTATAGGTAAGAAATTTGACAGATGGTATGATCTGTTATGGATGCAGAAAAAACTATAATAAGCGGAGTGAAGATCTATGACACACAAAGAAAAAGCAATGACGATATTTTATGAAAAATTCAATTGCTCGCAGGCAGTTCTTGGAGCATACGCGGATGATTATGGGCTGACGGTAGATCAGGCTATGAAAGTGGCAGCATGTTTCAGCGGGGGCGTGAGAAAAGGAGAAGTGTGTGGTGCTGTATCCGGGGCAATCATGGTGATCGGGTTGAAATACGGAGACGGCCCCGACTATAAAGCAACGGAATTCAGAGGCATGGTGGATTTACGGATGTAATGACAGGCAGCTGCCCATCCGATATAATGGGTGGGCAACCAAATATAATATGGAGGTAACAGTCATGAACAAGTATGTTTCGCTGGATAAGCGAAGTAAGAAGGCGCAGCGCGAGTATCACGCAAAGCAGAGACGCACCTGGGGAGAACTTAATCCCGTGACAAGGAGCGTACCGAGCGGAAAGACCTACAATCGAAAGAAGGAAAAGCAGAGGATCGGCAAAGAATTCAGAAATGGATTTGATGCCGATCTTTTTTTGCAGAATTATATATTTTTTGCTTGACTATGACGCAACGTAATAGTTTATGATGTAATCACACGTGAAGGAGATGATAGCCATGAAGACAGTAAATGAAGTGAGTAAGCTGACAGGAGTGAGTATACGCACGCTGCAGTATTACGATAAGATAGGACTCTTAAAACCGGCGGAGTATACCGAGTCCGGATACAGGCTGTATGACGATGCGGCGCTGGAGAGACTTCAACAGATTTTACTGTTTCGTGAGCTTGAGTTTCCGCTTAAGGATATTAAGGATATCGTAACCAGATCTGATTTTGACAAGAGATTGGCACTTGATCAACAGATAGAACTTCTTGAATTAAAGAAGGAACATATCGAAAATCTGATCAGTATGTGCCGTGGATTAAAACTGAGAGGAGTGAGACATTTGGATTTTACAGCATTTGATTCAAGCAAATTAGACGAATACGCTAAGCGTGCAAAAGAGCAGTGGGGCAATACTCCGGAATATAAGGAATTCGAAGAGAAGAACGGTAAGCGGTCAAAGAGCGAAGAAAAAAGTATGATGGCCGATTTTATGAAAATCTTTGAAGAGTTCGGAGCTATGAAGGATCAGGATCCTGCCTCTGCAGAAGTACAGGATCAGGTAAGGAAGCTGCAGAGCTTTATTACCGAGCATTTTTATAAGTGTTCTAATGAGATTCTTTCCGGACTTGGTAAGATGTATGCCGGTGGCGGAGAATTCACCGAGAACATTAATAAGATGGGCGGAGAAGGAACTGCTGAATTTACTCACCGGGCGATACAGATCTACTGCGGATGATACAAATTTTTGAAAAATGTAGGTTTTTGGTAGGAAAGTGGTAGGTTTTGAGTATTCTTTTTTTCAAAATAGGTGTGTTATATTTACAATGGACAAAGCGAACGGGAAAACAAAAAACACCCGAGCCGCCGAGTCCATTTTCTTTTGCAAAAGAATACCGGCAATGATGAGCGTCAGATTATGACTTCGAAAGAGGTTGTGAGCCTGGCGCTTTATTTTTACGGCGCGCAAGCGGAACAATATGCATCTGTAGAGATTCCAAAGGAGTTGCTCACAGGGAAGGACTATTCTTCCCTGTCGGCTTCGGCCAAAATGCTTTAATAAAAATCTTGAAAAAAATATCAGAAAGCAGTAAATTATATTCAAGAAGTTTTTATTAAAAATGAATTGAATAAAAAACAACTGAACGAAAATGATAACGAGGGTAGATAGATGTTTGTAGGAAGAGAGCGGGAGTTGAAAGCCTTAAAAGATGTGTATGATAAGAAAGATTTTGGAATGACTATCATATATGGACGGCGGAGGGTTGGCAAGTCAACCTTGATCAAGGAGTTTATCAAAGGAAAAAACGTTATTTTTTATACTGCTACAAAGGTTGGAGCAGAAAGAAATCTTGAATTGTTTTCAAAGCAGGTATTGGATGTTCTGGATCCTGCTATGAGCTCGGCAACATTTTCTTCGATAGAAAGTGTATTTGACATTATTACCAATAAGACGCCGGATGACCACAAGACAATCCTTGTGATCGATGAGTTGCCGTATTGGGCAGAGAAGGATGAATCACTTTTATCAGTTCTTCAAAAGTACATTGATACACAGTGGACCCATAAGAATATGATGATAATACTTTGCGGCTCTGCCTTGAGTTTTATGGAAAAAGAGGTGCTCAGTAAAAAAAGTCCGATCTTCGGGAGGCGTGATTCACAGATAAAACTGGAGGCATTTAATTACAGGGATTCGGCTTTGTTTGTTCCTGAATATTCTGCAGAAGAAAAAGCAATCTGTTATGGAGTTACCGGAGGCGTGGCAAAATATCTTTCGCTTTTTGATGCAGGGAAGAGTCTTGATGAAAATATTATAAGACTTTTCTTTAATGTGGATGGATATTTGTTTGACGAAACCAGAAATCTCCTCATTCAGGAGTTTTCAGATGTGACATTGGTAAACAACATAATCGAGCAGGTGGCTTCCGGTGAAAATACATTAAATAATATAGCTTCCAAAGTACACGAGAAGGATACCACCGTTTTATATTCCCTTGAGAAGCTGATTGCTGTCGGCCTGGTGGAGAAAAAGAACTGTATAACGGAGGAAAAAAATAAGAAGAAAACCCAGTATGTGCTAAAAGATCATATGTTTAAATTCTGGTATCAGTTTATCCCCAAAGCGATAAGTGTAATTGAAATGGGACAGGGTGATTCATACTATAAAAAGGTTGTCAAACCGCAGATCCATTCATATATGGGATCCGTTTTTGAAGAAATGTGCCGTTATTATACGTTAGAGAAAGGAATACAGGGTGCATACGGTTCCTTCCTGACTCAGACAGGCACCTGGTGGGGAGTGGAACAGATCATAGATGATGAAGGGCGGAAGTTTACACAATCGGCGGATATTGACGTGGTTGGCATTTCTTCTGTAGATAAGACTGCGGTTATAGGAGAATGCAAGTTTAAGAATGAGAAGATAGATAAGGAAATATATGAAACTCTTCTGCGGAGATCAAAGCTACTTTCCGGAAATTATCATGTTATATGTTTCCTGTTTTTTTCGCTAAATGGATTTACTAAATGGTTTGAAAAAGAGAATATTCAAAATATAGTAAAGATTACTGTTGAGGATTTATATTTATAAAAAACTTTAGCACACATAAATACCGATAAACACACATAAAGGGAATCGCATCATCCGGTATCAGGGATATGAAGCAGGCAGGACGATGAGAGGGTGGAGGCATCAGTAAATGAAATGCTAGAGGAGTATGTATGGTAATGGTTATAGCTGTTAGCGCATGCCTTTTAGGTGAGAACTGCAAATATAATGGTGGGAATAACTACAGCGAGAAGGTCAGGGCTTTCTGTGAAGGGCACGAGGTGATTCCTATATGCCCTGAGGTAATGGGAGGTCTTCCTACACCAAGGGTTCCTGCTGAGATAGTGAACGGAGTTGTTACCAATAAAGAAGGCAAGATTGTTGATAAAGAGTTCAGATTCGGAGCAGAGGCGGCCTTTAATAAGATAATGGATGCAGGTGTTGAAGTTTGTATTCTTCAGTCAAGAAGCCCGAGCTGCGGAGTAAAAGAGGTTTACGATGGTTCTTTTACCGGAAAGAAGATCCCAGGAATGGGAGTCTTTGCGCAGAAGGTTAGTGAAACTTCAATAAAGATGATTGATGTGGAGGACTTGGACTGAGGCTTATGTGGAAAGCCTTACCAGGTTGATGATCTATTCGCGGCAGCAAACACAAAACTCACAGACGAGGAAGTGAAGCTTCTTGAAAATGAAGCAGATAAGCTGAATGTGAAAATCCTTGGTGCAGATATGTTTAGATTTGCGGTAAAGAAGAGTTGAAGCATACAATTATAGTGGTTGCGTGGGGAAGCCAATGTATATTAAAATTTGTTCAAAAGAAAAACATGAGAAGTACATAGACATAAGAAAGATAATGATTTATGCAGATAGACAGAAGAAAAGTCAGGGAGCAGTTTGCCTCCTATACAAGGAATTATGATCCGGAGGATCCTAAGATTGCTCTAAAAATAGCCCATACATACCGTGTAGCAGATATTTGTGAAGAGATTGCAAAGTCAATTGGCTTATCTGATGAGGATATAGAGCTTGCATGGCTTTCAGGAATGCTCCATGATATAGGAAGATTTGAGCAGGTAAAAAGATATAACACTTTCATAGATTCAGAATCAGTAGATCATGCAGAGTTTGGAGCGGATCTTTTATTTGGAGATGAGCACCTCATCTTGAATTATTGTGATGACAGGTCTTTTGACGAGATGATGGAAAAAGTCATAAGACAGCATAACAAATACAGAATCGATGAAGCAGTTGTCGGAAAAACTCTTATCTTCTGCAATATTTTACGAGACGCAGATAAGGTTGATATATTAAGAGTAAATGTAGAGACGCCTATGGAAGAGATATACAACGTTTCTGAAGATGAGCTGTTATCATCAGGTGTCTCTGAAAAAGTCATGGATCAGGTAAGGGAGCATCATGCAGTAAACCGTGACGTGATGGATTCTCCCGCAGAGCACTTGATCGGACATATAGCTCTTGCTTTTGAATTGGTATATCCAAAAAGTTGGGAGATAGCAAAGGAGCAGGGTTACATTTATAGAATGTTTGACTTTCCTTCAAGGAATGAGCGGACATTGAAGGCTCTGAAGGATACCCGTGAAGAATTGGAGATGTTTTACGGCGGTGGCTGCTGATTTGTGATTTTTCTTTTTCATGAGAAACTGTCAGTTCCACAGGTCATATTTATGTTACCCGTGAAAATCGTGTGTGAACGGATTGAGCTTTTTTTAATCATTTTAATATGTGCTAGATAAAAGAGTGACGTAAACATCAGTGTTTCCGCTGCTTTTTCTTTTTTGGAAATAAGCCTTTTTTAATCAAATTAGCACTCTCTATTGACGAGTGCTAATTGTGGTGTTATACCATAAGTAGAACAAAGGAACAGAGAAGACCGTTAGGACTTAACGTTCCAATGATCCGAACCCTCCGTCCCAATGCTCATATTCAAAAAAATTGTCTATGTGCAAAGGAGGTAAGAATTATGTTAGTACCTAGTATTTTCGAAGAAAAATTTATGGATGACCTGTTTGGATTCCCGGAACTTAAGGAATTCGACAACATGGAGAAGAAGCTCTACGGAAGAAGAGCCGGCAGGATGATGAAGACCGATGTCAGGGAAAAAGATGACAACTACGAAGTAGTAATTGATATTCCCGGTTTCAAGAAAGAAGAGATCACTGTAGAGCTGGATGAAGGCTATCTTACCATCAATGCAGCCAAAGGCCTTGATAAGGATGAGAATGACAAGAAAGGAAAACTCATCAGACAGGAAAGGTACGCGGGATCAATGACAAGAAGCTTCTACGTTGGTGAGAATGTTCAGAAAGAAGACATTGAGGCCACCTACAGACATGGGGTTTTGAAACTTACCATTCCTAAAAAGGCAATGGAAAAAATCCCTGAAAAGAACCTTATAGCCATTGAAGGCTAACAACATAATAATCACATTTCGCCCTCCGCTGTTCATTATTATGAATGGCGGAGGGCCTTTGTTTTTAATGCGCGTGTTCGTATTAAATCTACAGCAACAGTTCTTACGGCTGAGACAGAAGGACTTCTCGATCATGAAGTATGCTTTAATATGTTAAAAGTATATGGAAATGAGATGTGCCCGGACTGCATGGAAAGCAGTAGGTGCTATAACTTCCGGCTATCACCGGCAATAGGTAAATGTTTACGCAAAAAGCGCGTGGGTAGCGATATAATGGTGGCGTAGATATTTTTCTTTTCCTAAATAAATGTGAGGGGTGAGTAGAAATGGTTAATGAAAAGGTAAAAGAGTTTCTTATCTCCAACAACCTTGGTGACAGGCTTACAGAGCATGCAGAAACGATTGATACGGTGGAACATGCCGCACAGCAGATAGGCTGTACCGAGCCGGAGATTGCCAAGACGTTGTCTTTTGTTGTTGATGAAAAACCTGTAATTGTGGTAATGGCAGGCGATGGAAGAGTTAACAGTTCGAAGTTCAAGACACTATTTCATACTAAACCTCACATGATCCCCAGAGATCAGGTGGAGAGTATTACGGGATTTCAGCCGGGAGGAGTATGTCCTTTTGCTATAGCTGATGATATCCCTATCTGGCTTGACGTTTCCATGAAGCGTTTTGAATATGTCCATCCGGCAGGAGGAAATGAGTTTACTTCCGTCAGGATTACACCTTCGGAGCTCGAAGCGGTTACAGGCGCCGAAGGCTGGTGCGATGTATGCAAGGGATGGGAAGATACTGAGTAAAAGAGCTTGTGTTAAAGGAGGAAGCAGATGAGCAGAGTTAATTTTGGAGCAAAACCACTTATGTACCCGCAGCCGGTGCTTATCATTGCAACATATGATGAGAATGGAGTGCCGAATGCTATGAATGCTGCCTGGGGCATAACCACTGATTTTAAAGAAATATCGATCAGTTTGTCTGAACACAAGACTACTGACAATCTCGCAAAGAGAGGAGCTTTCACAGTAAGCCTTGCTACAGAAGAGCAGGTGATTCCAAGCGATTATGTCGGTATAGAATCAGGAAGAAAAGTACCTGATAAATTTGAAAAGGCCGGATTTCACGCAACAAAGAGCGAGTTTGTTGATGCTCCTTTAATTGATGAACTTCCTGTTGCTCTTGAGTGTAAAGTAAAGAGTTTTGAAGATGGCATTCTTGTCGGAGAAATCGTAAATGTCTCAGCAGATGAAAGCGTAGTGACAGACGGAGTTGTTGACGTCACAAAAGTTAAGCCGATAAGTTTTGATCCATTCGGTAATGCATATTACGGAATTGGAAAAAAGGTGGGCAATGCCTTTAAGGATGGTACAAAATTGAAGTAAGGTTCAGGCGGTGAGTTAAAAGACTCATCGTCTTTTTTGTTGAAGACATGGCGGATATACCGTATAATGTATATACATTCGAGGAGGTGATTTCATGGAACAAGTAGCAATAAGGACATGGGGTAACAGCCAGGGAATACGCATACCTAAGGATATTTTGGAAAAACTTCAGTTGAAGGTTTCTGATGTATTGGACATAGAAGTACAAAATGACAGTATTGTGCTCCGAAAACAGTTTGTTCATAAAACTTTTGAAGAAAGACTGGCAGAATATAACGGTGAGATAACGGTCAGTGATTTTGATTGGGGCGAGCCGGTAGGAAGAGAGATTTTATGAACGAGTATTATCAGGGCGACATTATAAAGATTACAGGTTATAAAAAACAACTTTTTGTTATAGTTAGTAAAAATGCATTTATAAAGGCAACCGGAATATTCCATGTATGTCCGATGCTTCCTAATGTTCAGGCCGGTCCTATACATATTCCGATATGTGGGAAAAAAGGTGAGTCGGGAACAGTAATTTGTGAACAGATAAAAGCAATTGACCCTAAGGCAAGAGGGTGTAAAAGAGTAGATCTCCTTGCATATGAGGATATTATGAATGTATCCGATGCGGTTCAAGGAATTTTAGAGTATGCTTGATATTTGTTGAAGAACCGGAGTGCTTGCTATTCCACCAGAGTTTTAGTACCTGAAGAGATTAAGTGATTAGAAAAGCAAGATTAAAAGTCAAGGGGACGGTTGTGACATTGGAACCGTCTTCTTGATATATAGAAATGATATAGGATGGAGGAACCGATATGTTTTTTAAGAAAAAAAGAGAAATAAAAACATATGACAGGGAGAACCTGCGTCCTGTTATCAAAGCAAGCATATGTAACGGCGAGCAGGTCGCGGGCTTCCGAGATATACATACAGGGGCGTTTGAGGAAGTCATGCTTATCAGGGGAGATGACGATCTTGCAGAGTTCATGCGCATGTATGGAATCGAAGGAAAAATCGAGAAAATATACTGATAATGGCGATAGCGCCAAGAAGGATGGAAAGCGCTCAGCAGAATTGGAGGATGCGTTACAGTGGCTGGTAGATGCAGGTTTGCTTGTTAAAGCAGAATTGGTTGAGAAGCCGGAATTACCGTTGGAAGGTGCGGCTGATAAAACATATTTTAAGGTGTATATGTCTGATATCGGTTTGTTGCGAGCCAAATCCAAAGTATCTGTGAATACGATATTGGAAGAGACAGATCTTTACGTCAGATATAAAGGTGCCTTTGCAGAAAATTATGTTTTAAATGAGCTTAAGTCGCTTGGAAAAGAGCCATTTTTCTGGCGTTCAGGAAATACGGCAGAGGTTGATTTTATTTATGAAGAGGAAAGCGAGATCGTTCCGGTAGAAGTAAAAGCGGCAGATAATACGCAGGCAAAGAGCTATAGGCAGTTTTGCAGGAAATATCAACCAAAGAAAGGATTGAAATTATCCCGGAAGAATATAGCCGAGAATCTGTGCGAATCTACTACAACTTACAATATTCCTTTGTACTTGGAATGGAATATTGATAGCTATATCAAATATAATTGATGGCGATGGCGTAGGTGTAACTATAGCAAACTGCCGCTATTTTGTGTTTTGCAATTAGTATGAAGTATGATATTATGATTTGGCTAATTAGTTAATGAAGTAGATAGAGGGAATTACTCCCTGAGAATGAGGTTGTGATGCTTAATCAGTTTTCAAGGACACAGTTGTTATATGGTGCAGATTCTATGGCTAAGCTGCAGGCTTCCCGCGTCGCCGTTTTCGGAATAGGCGGAGTCGGCGGTTATGTCGTGGAAGCTCTTGTAAGGAGTGGAGTAGGCGCCATTGATCTTATAGATGATGACAAGGTGTGCCTTACCAATATAAATCGTCAGATACTTGCAACAAGGAAAACAGTCGGAAAATATAAGGTAGACGTTGCGGAAGAGCGTATACATGAGATAAATCCCGACTGCGAAGTCAGAGGATACAAGACTTTTTTCCTTCCCGATACTCAGGATCAGTTTGATTTTACAGAATATGACTACGTTGTCGATGCAATCGATACGGTTACAGGTAAGCTTGCAATAATAGAAAAAGCAAGAGACGCAGGCGTGCCCGTCATCTCATCAATGGGTGCCGGAAATAAAGTAAATGCGGCAATGTTCGAGGTGGCTGACATATATGAAACCTCAATTTGTCCGCTTGCCAAGGTTATGAGACGTGAATGCAGGAAAAGAGGTATCGAATCTCTTAAGGTAGTATATTCCAAGGAAAAGCCGATAAGACCGTATGAGGATATGTCGATAAGTTGCAGACAGCACTGCATCTGCCCTCCGGGAACAGCAAGAAAATGCACGGAGAGAAGAGATATCCCCGGATCGACTGCATTTGTTCCTTCAGTAGTGGGACTTATCATCGCAGGTGAGATAATCAATGACATCACAGGCAAATGATGCCATTTCGGGAATTTTTTAAAACCACATAAAAAGCACAAATTTATAAGTTAAATTATGAACTGTAGTAGAAGAAAACAATTTCTACTACAGTTTTTTTGTGTAGAGCACTTAGCGAGGTATTTTACGAGCTTAGTGCGAACCACGCAAGTCAACTTGGCGAGGTTCTTTCGAGTCTAGTTGAGCTTGTTATCGTAGTGCGCTTATGAAAGGTGTGAAGCTTGATGAAAAGAAAATCGATGCAAAAGTTACGGGATCTGAAGTTGCCGTATTTGCAGACAGGGGAAGAACCGTCCCCTTGACACGCCAATGTTCAAGTGAATTAACAACTGTCTTGTCAGTAGACTTTACATGTGGTAGACTTGTGGAAACCAATGTATGACTCATAAAAGGGAGAGCTATGTATGACAAGTAAAATAATTGAGGAAATTGAAAGGCTGAAGGAAGAGAAGGACGCAGTGATCCTTGCTCACTATTATGTTACTGACTGGGTGCAGGAAATTGCCGATTATGTCGGAGACAGCTATTATCTTGCAAAGGTGGCAGCAGGATTGGATAAAAAAACAATAGTTTTTGCGGGAGTAAGTTTCATGGGAGAATCGGCAAAAATTCTTAATCCCGATAAGACAGTGCTTATGCCTGATATGCAGGCGGACTGCCCGATGGCACATATGGCAGATGTTGAGCGCATCGAGCAGGTAAGAAAGAAGTATGATGATGTTGCGGTTGTATGTTATATCAACTCAGTTGCTGAGCTGAAGGTACACTCTGATGTGTGCGTGACTTCTTCAAATGCAATGAAGATCGTAAAATCTCTTCCTAATAAGAATATCTTTTTTATCCCCGATGAAAATCTCGGAAGATATATCGCATCTAAGCTTCCGGAAAAGAATTTTATATTTAATGACGGCTTTTGCCATGTACACAAAGGAATCACAGCCGAGAATCTAAAGGCGGCAAAAGAGGAGCATCCCGGTGCGGAAGTTCTTGCACATCCCGAGTGCACCTCTGCAGCGCTTGAGTATGCGGATTATATCGGAAGTACGGCTGGCATTATAGATTATGCCACGAAGTCCGACAGCAAAGAGTTCATCGTTGCAACAGAGCTCGGAGTGCTATATGAGTTGGAACTTAACAATCCCGGCAAAAAATTCTATTCGGCAGGAAGTACACAGACTTGTCCGAATATGAAGAAGGTAACTCTTGAGAAAGTAAGAGATTGCTTAAGAGACAACACGGGAGTGGTTGAAGTAAGTGATGATACGAGGGCGGCTGCGTTAAAGCCTCTTTCGAGAATGTTGGAGCTGGCAAAATAATGGAAAAAAAATATGATGTTGTAATAGTAGGTACAGGTGCTGCGGGACTTTTCTGTGCACTTAGTCTTCCGCAGGATAAAAAGATCCTTTGCATTTCAAAAGATGCACTTGACGGAAGCGACAGCTTTTTGGCTCAGGGCGGAATCTGCATGTTAAGAGACGATAACGACTATGACTCTTATTTCGAGGATACCATGAGAGCGGGACACTACGAGAACCGCAAAGAATCCGTTGAGATCATGATAAAGAGCTCTCAGCAGATAATTCACGATCTTGAGGGCTATGGAGTGGAATTTGAGAAAAAGGATGGGCAATTTGTATTTACAAAGGAAGGTGCTCATTCAGACAATAGAATTCTTTTTCATGCTGATGTCACAGGAAGAGAGATTACAAGTAAACTGTTGGCAAGAGCGCAGGAGAGAGAGAACATCACATTGATCGACTATACTACAATGGTGGATTGGGTATGCAAAGACAATGTATGTTATGGTATTGTAGTTGCGGATGAGAACGGTAAAGCAGAAGCTATCGAAGCGGATGTGACGGTTCTTGCCTGCGGAGGATTGGGCGGTGTTTACAAGCATTCAACCAATTACCGTCATATATCGGGAGATGCACTTGCGCTTTCTTTGTATCACAATGTGCGACTTGAGAACTGCGATTATGTGCAGATTCATCCGACTACTCTTTTTACAAAGCAAAGTGGCAGAAGTTTTCTTATCTCAGAGTCTGTAAGAGGCGAAGGCGCGGTGCTTCGTGATAAGAACGGCGAGCGCTTTACAGATGAGCTTCAGCCGAGAGATGTGGTCAGCAATGCGATATTTGCCAAGATGAAAGAGCAGGGAACAGAGCATGTGTGGCTTGATTTTTCTCCGATTCCCAAAGAAAAGATTTTAAGTCACTTTCCAAATATATATAAGCACTGTGCCGAAGCGGGATTTAATCCATTGGAGACTTGGGTTCCCGTTGTGCCCGCACAGCACTATTTCATGGGTGGAATATATGTGGACAAGGATTCCAAGACCACTATGGAGCAGCTTTATGCAATCGGAGAGACAAGCTGTAACGGTGTACACGGAAGAAATCGTCTTGCAAGCAATTCTCTTTTGGAGAGTCTTGTTTTCGCAAAACGTGCGGCAGCAGATATTATGACAGTACCGGAATTTAAAAAGACAGAGGATTTTGATAATCTGGTTAATCTTGATGATTATGAGGATCTTCAGGGAATTATGGAAAAATATCACAAGATGGTGGTAAAAGAAATAAAAGAAGAAGCCAGATTACGAGCTTTAAAAGAGGAGGCTGTATAAAAATGAACGATATTACCATGAAGTTAAATGCTGATGAGCTGATAAGGATGGCTCTCAGAGAAGATATATCAAGTGAGGATGTAAGTACAAACGCTGTTATGCCAAAGGCGCAGGACGGTGAAGTTGAGCTTATCAGTAAGCAGGACGGAATCATCTGCGGTATGGATGTTTACGAGAGAGTATTTAAAATTCTTGATGACAGCGTTGTTGTGGAAAAATATGTCGAAGACGGCGATGAAGTCAAAAAAGGTCAGCTTATGGCAAAGGTAAAAGGCGACGTAAGAGTTCTTTTATCAGGTGAGAGAGTTGCGCTTAATTATCTTCAGAGAATGAGCGGAATTGCTACATATACACATCAGGTTGCAGCTCTTCTTGAAGGCAGCAAGACAGTTCTTCTTGATACCAGAAAGACTACGCCCAATATGCGAATCTTTGAGAAGTACGCGGTAAAATGCGGCGGCGGTCAGAATCACAGATACAATCTTTCTGACGGAATTCTTTTAAAAGACAATCATATCGGTGCGGCAGGTTCTGTAACAAAGGCTATACAGCTTGCTAAGGAATATGCTCCTTTTGTAAGAAAGATTGAAATTGAGACAGAGACACTTGATCAGGTAAAAGAGGCGGTAGAAGCAGGCGCAGACATCATCATGCTTGATAACATGGATCCTGCTACAATGAAAGAGGCCGTTAAGATCATTGACGGACGTGCAAAAACAGAGTGTTCCGGAAATGTTACAAAAGAAAACATTTTAAATATTATCGATAGTGGAGTAGACTATGTATCAAGTGGTGCTCTTACTTATGCGGCACCGATCTTGGATATTTCAATGAAGAACTTGCACGTAATATAGGAGGGCATATGGATGGACAGGCCAGAAGAAATAAGATAATTGAGATTGTAAAAAAATCTGACAAGCCTGTGTCCGGTACATTTTTGGCTGAACAGTTGGAAGTCAGCCGCCAGGTGGTGGTCACGGATATTGCACTTATCAGGGCAAACGGTGTAAATATTATATCCACTAATCGAGGGTATATCATTAATTCAGATAGCAGATGTGAAAGGATAATAAAGAGCCGGCACACAGATGAGCAGATTCTGGATGAGTTGTTTACGATAGTTGATAACGGAGGATGTGCAGAGAGCACTATAATAAATCACAGATATTATAACAGGCTGGAGGCACCACTCAATGTCAGTTCGCGCCGTGAGGCAAAAAAATTTATGGAAGCGATTGAATCCGGTAAATCTAAAACGTTAAGCTCTGCAACAAGTGGATATCATTATCACGTAATAAGCGCAGATGATGAAGCTACGCTTGATATAATCGAAGAAGAGCTGAAGGCCAAGGGATACTGGTTACCGCTTGATGATTGGATCTCAAAAAATAAGTAAGTATGGGAAACGCTGCGAGGCGTTTCCTTTTTTGTTGCATATTGTGCGACACATCAGAGCCTATATTGGTTGATTTCATAAAAGGTTAATGGTAAAGTAATATTTGTAACAAATATATTAATAGTTGGTGTCGAGTTAATTATGAGAGAAACTTGAGTATTTAGACGTTGGGGGTATATTTACTGAAAAAGTTTATTTTTTGAGGCATTTTGATTTACGAAAAATTGTTAAATGCCCGTTAGCAATGTCTCTTATAAAATGTATGACACTACCTACATTGCTATTGGGGGTACAATATGAACAAAAAAACCTTATTATCTACTTTTACGGCAGTCGGAATGGCTGCGGTGCTGGCAATTTCGCCGGTTCAAAGTATTGATATAGAAGCAGCACCGGTTAACACTATCTCAACAACACCTGTCGCTTCTTCAAATATTGTCGATCTTACAAGAAATGACGCTTACAAAGTACGTGATGCTTTTTATTCACTTTCTGACAACAGCGTAAACCGTATGGCTTCTGAGCATTTCCAGATCATATGGGGAAAAAGCAACTCAACTAATATTAGAATTGATGAGGAATTCATCAAGGGAAATCTGACAAATCTTGAAAACATCTACGCCTTTTATACTCAGGAACTTAAGATGAAAGATATCGGAGTATCGGGCAATTCAAAATTCAAGACTAACGTATATATTTCAAATACAGGACTTAGAGCCTTTGAAGATAACTGGGCATATATGAACACCGACAGAGAGGGTTTTGGATTCCTTTTTGTTGCACCGGGAGCAATGGTAGTATCCGATCCTAATCCAAGCTGGGTACTTCCTCATGAGCTTGCACATGTGTTTACTTACTATCAGGGCGGAACAATCGACTATCCTTGGTACGAGTCAACAGCTAACTGGTTCAGAGATCAGTTCCTCGGAAGTGAATATTATTGCTATCATGGTAAGAAGTTTGGACCTTATTCGGATTTCTTTTCACCATATTTGATAAATGCGGATTACTATGTGCCTCATATGCTCAACTGGTATGACACATGGCCAATCTTCCTTTATATTTCAGAGAACCCTGATAACATCCAGGGACTTGGAATGGATCTTATTCATAAGATCTTGGAAAACAAGCAGAAAGACGATTCCATGTATGCAACAATCGAGAGACTTTCAGGAGTGCCAATCAAGACAATCCTCGGCGGAATGTCAAAGAGACTTGCAACTATGGATTTCAGCAGACAGAAGTTCTATCTTGAGCATCTCAACAATGAGACTTTGAGAGAACCCGGAAATCGTGAGAAGATCTATACAACTCTTGAAAGAGCAGATGCACAGGGCTACCAGGCAGTTCCTGCAAACAAGGCTCCTATGCAGACCGGATTTAATGTAATCCCTCTTAATGTTGATCTTAAGAAGGGCGGAATCTCTGCAGACTTCGTTAACACATCAGGAGTACAGGGCTCTGATTTCAGAGTAACATTGGTTACAAATACAGCTGACAACAAGACTCGTTATTCAGAGACTTTCAGCAGCGGAAAAGGAACAATCGCACTTCATGGCGATGAGACGGCGGCTTATCTTGTAGTTTGTGCAACACCCGACAGACTTAAGGGATATCACACAGACTGGAACTCAAAGACAACTGAGAGCGATACAAGATTTACATATAAAGTTAAGATATCAAGCGTTGACGGTACACCTACACCTGCTCAGGAAGAGAAAAAAGAAGATGTAACACCCGAACCTGAGAAGAAGGAAGATACTTCAGCGGTAACACCTGAACCTGACAAGAAGACTGATGAGACACCTTCAGAGTCCGAGAAGGTTACCGAGAATAAGGATAATGACAAAAAAGAAGATGCTAATAAGGATGATGCCAATAAAGAGAATTCAAATAAGGACAACGGAAATAAAGAAACATCGACTGATTCTCAAAAGGTAACCGATAACAAGGATAACGCAAATAAGAATGCAACTGACAGTGCTTCAAACGGAAATACTGCTCAGCCTACAGACACATCTGACAAGAAAGATGATGTGATCAGCTCAGGAGTTTCAACCGATACAAATTATCGTGGTGATGAAAACAATAACAAGGACAATAATACATCATCCGATAATAACAACAATAATAGCAGCAATGACAACAGTGGCAATAACGGCTTAGACAGTAATAACGGAAACAACGGTAATTGGCCGTTCGGAATAACAGAAGGTAATTGCAATAACGGAACATGGCCGACAGATACATCCTGTGGTGGTGACAGTACAGGATACAAGCCTTCACCGATAGGACCCGGATATACAAACGGAAATACATGCGGCAACACTCAGGGATTTGATACAAGCACGCAGGGAACCGATACAGTAGATTTTGACTACATGTTTGAGGAAGAAGATTCCGGAAGTTCGATCTGGAAGATAATAGGAGCAATAATAAAGAGATTCTTCGGATTTTGATAAATAAATACTGAAATATGATTAAAAGACCTTATCAGGCTGGTATACAGTTTGATGAGGCCTTTTTACAAAAAAACGTTTATAATATATGTATATATCGAATAGATATGTATGGCTATTTTTTTATAAAGAATGTAGTATAAAAAGAAAGAGAGAACATATAGGACTTTGCAGGAAGGGAGAAGGATACTACATGAATGAAATGACAAGCACCCAAAAAAAGCTTAGCTGTGTTTTAAAGGTGATCGTAATATTGTCTGCGTTTATCGGAACCGGCATAAGTGCTTACGGAGACAGAAATGTATTCTTTTGCGGCCTCAATATCTTTATGTATTTCACCAATCAATCAAATATTGTGATAGCGGTTATATGCGCTGTGGGCTTATACTTGATCGTGAAAAACAAAAAGATAAGCGAATTACATTACATTGTGAAGTATGTGGGAACTGTTGCCATTACACTCACAGGCGTTGTATTTATTGCGGTACTTGCGCCGGCCTCGGGACCGGAAGCATGGGATCTGCATAACGTGCTTGCGCATATTGTTGTTCCGATAGCGTCCATTGCAGATTTCTTTGTTATCATCCCCGGAGTAAAGTTCAAAAAGAAGGATGTCCTTTACGTGATCATTCCGCCGCTTATATATGTGATATATGCCGGAATAGGCTATGTCAGAGGTTGGGATTTCTATGAAGGAAATACATACCCATACTTTTTCCTAAATTGGGGAAGTCCTGCCGGAGCGTTTGGATTTATAAAAGAGTCACCTTTTATGGGATGTGTATGGTGGATATTGGCATTGCTTATTTTCCTTATCATCATGGGATATGTGTATCTGGTGATAGTGGATCATATGGGAAAAAAGAGTAAGTAATCCTAAATTATAATTAAGCGGTTACAATTAGTATAGAGAAATAGCCTGTTTTATCTGGTATTGCATCCACACCTGAATAAACAGTTTCATTTTGCATGCCGCAGTTTTCAATGAGATATGCAGTTTTTCCGTCATTTCTTATTGCGTATTTCAACTCTTTTAGTTTACTGCCGGCTTTCATGATTATAAGCGTTCCGTTAAAAGTTTTGTATTCGCCGGCTGTGATCATTACAGCTTCATCACCTTCGGCAATTGATAATCCAATTTTGGCGGCCGCAGCGCAAAAAGAAGGAATTCCGGTTATAATTTCGATGTTATAACCGGATTTTTTTACCGCATCGGAAATGTAGGAAAATGTCGAATAAAAACCGGGATCGCCTAAAGTAAGAAATGCTACGCTCTTGCCGGATCTTAGTTCTGCAATAATCTTCTCTGAGGCACTATTATGCGCATCCGTCAGGTTTTCTTTTTGCATCGGAAAATTAAGAGAAAGCGTTTTCTTCGATGCTTTATTGGGGCAGGCTTGCAAGGCTATTGTATATGCGATTCCCGGTTCATTATCTTTTGCAGGACAAGCAATCACATCTACTTTTTCTAATGTCTTAACAGCCTTTAATGTAAGCAGATCCGGATCTCCCGGGCCAACGCCTATTGCATATAACACTTCGCTCATCATAAACTCCTTTGCACTTTTATTAAAAAACAATTCGTTTTGCCATAAGCTACGATATATTATAATAAAGCATGGATTTATTACAATCAGTGCTTATTAAATTCGATTATATAAGGAACAGAGGAAAGATAAAATGAAAGAGGCATATTTTGCGGGCGGATGTTTTTGGTGCGTTACGCCGATTTACAAGATGTACGGAGTTGACAAGGTAATCTGTGGCTATGCGGGTGGAAGTGAAGAAAATCCAACGTATGAACAGGTAAAGCATCAGAAGACAGGTCATAGAGAAACAATCAAGCTTGTCTACGATCCTGAGAAAGTTTCGTTTGAAAAGTTGTTGGATATTTATTTTGCCAACGTTGATCCGTTCGACTCCGAAGGCCAGTTTATTGATAAAGGTTTTTCATATACTCTTGCGATTTTCTATAACGATGAAGATGAAAAGAATCTGGCAAGTATTAAACTCGAAGAGATTGAAAAGAACGCAGGTAAAGAGACGCATGTAGCTCTTTTGCCCTATAAGAATTTTTACGAGGCGGAAGAGTATCATCAGGATTACTATCTGAAGAACCCGGAGGCTTTTGAGAAAGAACTTATAGAGTCAGGAAGAAAAAAAGCTGAGTAAAGCGGCATGAGGGGGATATTTATGCGCATAGGAATAGTATCTGACACGCATGGATTTCTGAGACAGGAAGTTATTGAAGGATTACGCGGTGTGGATTACATAATTCATGCAGGAGATATAGATGATAAAAGCGTGATCGAGGGGCTGGAGAAAATTGCGCCGGTAACGGTTGTTAGAGGAAATGCGGATAAAGAGTGGGCAAAAGATATTCCTGAGAGTGCTACTTTGGATTATCTCGGTAATAAGATATTTGTGATTCACAACAAGGGTAAGATAACTCAGCTTCCGGCAGAAGTTTCTATAGTTATATACGGACATAGCCATAAATATAGCCTTGTTGAGAAGGAAGGCGTAGTCTGGTTTAACCCCGGATGCTGCGGAAAGCGCAGACCAGGACAAGAAATATCGTATGCGATTCTTGAGGTGAATGGACGTGAGGATTTTGAATTTAAGAAGATGGTTATTGCGACTTCGGGATCAACCACAGAATCCAAACTTCCCAAGAACATCGATAGGATTATTACCAAAGCAATGTCCATGACTGATAGCGGAAAGTCCTATCAGGAAATCGCAAAGAAACTTAAAATATCTGAAGAACTTGCAGAGAGTATCTGTCGAATGTACCTCACACATCCTGGAGTTGATGTGGCGGGAATCTTGCAGAGGATTTCATAGAAGCTTAATTTGACATTTATTATTGATATAGATACACTATAATTGTAGATATAGTGTATCTATATTTTTGGAGGAAAAAGATGGGTGCAATTTATACAGAGGCACAAAAAGAGGCCACACGAAGATATGTGAATTCTACCGATCAGATTAGGGTACGCACGGAAAAGGGAAATCTTGATTTCATTAAAGCTCATGCAAACGCCATGGGTGAAACTATGGGTGAATTTGTTAATAGAGCCATTTCAGAAGCAATATATAGAGACAGAGGAGAGTCTTTGATAGAGACTACTCATAGTGATGAGTATGATATTTCTGGAAAGCTACTTTTATCAAGTGATGATCATTATGAAATTGATTATATTGCTGATGGTGTTCGAATGATAAAAAAACTAGATTTTCAGAAGGATGTGCCAAGTAGTTTTATTTCAGATTATGCGTGGATGTCATTGGAAAATGAATATGAAAATGAATTGCTGGGCGGTGAATAAATATGGCTATGTATACCTTAATGCGAAAAAATGAAGAAATAATGATGCTTCAGATTGGTGAAGATGGAAATATTGTTAAGCTGGGTAAGAAAGAGAATACAGCTCTTTTGCCGTTGCAGAATAGAATCAATCCCAAGGGAATTATAGAATGGTGGCGTGATCGTGCTATTCCTATTAAGCAGGGTAAGATTGAAAAGATGCTTAGGGATAATGGAATTGAAACGAACGGATTATTTCTTACGCATAATTTAGGGCTTAGTCTTACTGACTATTATTGGATAAGGCCTATTGGATCGGGACTTACATGGGAAAATGTAAATCTGTTTGATAATGATTTTAAGGAAAATTTATTACTTGGGAAAATTAACTATAATGATGATGAAGTTGATGAATATCAGCCAAATTCTTCTCTACAGGGAAATTTAGAAAAGACATGGATTATAGATGATGGTGTAAGGAAACTTGTAAAAGGGAATCATGATATTTATTCCAGCGAGAGTATAAATGAGGTTATTATAAGCGAAGCTATAAAAGCGCAGGGAAGAGAAGCTGTTCAGTACGAGCTCCTTCATATTGATGGAAAAAGCTATGATTATGGATGTATATCAGGACTTTTTACTTCTCAGAAAAAAGAACTTGTTTCTGCTTATGCGGTAATGACTAGTGAAATTAAACCAAATAATATTTCAGGGTATGAGCATCTGATAAATGTATGCGAAAAAAATGGTTTAGATAGGAATATAGTAAGAGAATATTTAGAGTTTGAAATCTTGATTGATTTTATATTCAGTAATCGCGATAGACATTTGACAAACATTTCAGTTTTGCGCGATGCCGATAATCTTAAGTTTATTTCTATGGCACCGATTTATGATAGTGGAAAAAGTATGTTGGCTGGACGAGACATAGTGACGGTTACTGATAAGTATGTACTGTCTCAAGATTCACAAGGGTTTAAGGAAAAAGAGTTGGAATTACTTAAGTATGTTCAGAATAGGAAATTAGTAGATGTTCATAAATTACCCAACGCTGAATATATAAAAGAAATGTATCACAAAGACTCACAGGTTAGTGAAGAAAGAATAGAATTTGTGGTTGAAATGTATAAAAGAAAAATCGATATGTATGAAAGGTTTGCGTCGGGAACTAATCTTAGTACGATAAGATTTTGAAAGCGCAGGTAGATTATGGGACGAATGGATAACAAACTCGCAATAGTAACCGGGGCAAATTCCGGTGTGGGAATGGCTACGGTGGAGGCGCTAAGTGACGAAGGTGCTAAGGTAATAATGCTGTGCAGGAGTGAAAAACGCGGCAAAGAAGCACTTCAGAAACTGAGCGAAAAAAAGGACAGACAGCTTGAACTCATGCTCTGCGATCTTGGGGATTATGATTCAATTCGTTCTTTTGTTTCCCGGGTAAAAGAAAAATATAAGAAGATAGACGTACTTGTAAATAATGCAGGTTTTATTTCTTTGGACAGACAAGAAACGAAGGAAGGGCTTGGCGCCATGGGCGCAAGTTTCTAATGCTTGACATTTTAGATTGTGTGCAATATAATTTTGTAAAAGCTCAAGCGGAATAAATGTTACAGATAAAGAGGTATGCGTCATGAATACAATTACACACGATTTTGTAATTGCACCCGGTGCTGGAATCAAAAAGAAAAGCGTCATCTATGTTATCATTCCTCCGCTGCTTTACGCTATTTATGCGGGGATTGGATATTGTTATCTGGTAATTGCAGAGAAGATTGAAAAAAATAATAGTTCAAACAAGTAAAAAGAAAGGCGCCTGCAATTAGTGGGTGTAAAGGTAAAAAAGATGGAATACAGATTTACAAATGAAAATTTTGATACAGAAGTTATGAACAGTGAAGTACCGGTACTTATCGATTTCTATGCGGATTGGTGCGGACCTTGCAAGATGATGGGACCTGTAGTTGAGGACCTTGCAAAAGAGTATGACGGCAAGGTGAAAGTAGGTAAGATTAATGTAGATGAGCAGCCGGAACTTGCGCAGAAATACGGAGTTATGAGCATTCCGTACTTTGCATTCATCAAGAACGGTGAGCTTGTTTCTGATGAGATGGGCGCCGTTCCCAAGGACAGACTTGCGGCTAAATTACAGGAAATGCTATAAGTACTCGGCAAAATATGATATAGTAACGGCACTTTCCCCGACAGTATGAAATATTCCGACGGCACATACGCAGATGCATACTGGATGATGAAAAAACTTAGACAAGGACATGCCTATAATACTTGAGCACCTCAGCACAGACGAAGAATACTACAAATACATGGATTACCTTAAGACAATTCTTGAGGGTATCTGACAAAAAAATATATGTTGAAAGTCGCACCAAAAATGAATATAATGTTGCATAAAGGTTAATATTTTTGTATGTAAAATCGATAAAAAGTGCGATGGCAGGCAGAAAATTTAAGACTTTAAGAGTCACTTTTTTAGTATTTTTAGGAAAGTGGCTCTTTTTTTGTGCGCTATTATTGGGAGATTAGGAATGGACAAACGACTTGCAGGGAAAATACAGCAGTATCCTGATGAGATAGCTAAGATACAGGACTCGCTTCAGGATATATTGAATAAGATATCCGGCTGTACCCAAACGGGCGACGATATGCAGTTAAGATTGCTTGTGCCGAGATTACGGTATCTTAAATCCATGATAGAGGCTCTAAAGGCCGATATGAATGACACACTATCAGGGATTGACGAATCGGATAGCGTAACGAAACAGGTGATAATGCAGCAGATATTGCTACTTGATGGCTTGCACGGGCAGCTTTCGGGGGTCGCGGATTCAATAAGCGTATCGCTTAAAGCGTTGGATGAATCAGGTAAACAGGTACTTATGGCAGAAATATTGAAGAGGTGTAGCGACCTACAGGTTGCAGCTAAGGAGCTTACATGAATAAAGATGTTTTACTGGATAAATTTAAAAAGAATGTAGTTAGATTTGGAATCGGAGCGACTATTTTCGTTGTCGCACTTGTTTTGAAGATAGTAGTCGGACTGTTTACGGACATACTTGTTGTCTACGCCGGAATACGTCTTTTCGGAGTGCTTTCGGCACTTACGACTATTCTTTTGATAGTGGGAATTGCCGCAGGTGCGGGTACACTGGCTATCCTCCTTAAATCGCGCGCTGAACTTAGGAAACTGGAATCGGTTGAGTCTGCCGATTCAAACGCAGGTCCTGTTTTGAAAGTGAAGGGAAAGCTTGATCCTGTTCAGATCAGGAACAGTCTGATCACAGAGGGTGATAAGTGGCTGAGCGTCGTTTCGCCGACTAATCCGAAGGAAGCAGAGGAGATGGACGTAGCGCTTAAGAGTGTAAAAGAGACTATGGCGCAGATGGATGATTACCAGCTCAGGCTAAAAAATCTTTTGGACAGCAACGGTGCGGATGCACTTAGGGACACAGAGGAAGTCCTTGACGGCGTTGAGCAGCATATCTGCAGAAATGTCAGAAAGCTTCTTAATATAATGACGGTTTCGAGCCCGAATACACAGAACGATCTTGATGTTGTTGAACTTACAGCTAAGAATTGTGCAGAAGATAACAACAGACTTTTACAGACTACAAAGGAGTTTATTGTTGCGGTAACTGAATTCCTCAACTCGCAGGGAGACAGTGGAAGTAGCATAAATGAGGTTGAAGTATATAAGAATGCTCTTACTACGCAGATAGAAGAGGGAGGAATTTATTCATGAAAAAGAAAGTTTTATCAATGTTGCTTGCCACGGCAATGGTTACAACATCGCTTGTTGGATGTAGCAACGGTCACAATGATGGTGTTGTGAGCAAACTTACCGAGGACGAGGCCAAAAAGGAACTTAAGTCTCTTATGACACAGGTTTCCGTTGATACCAATTCAAATCCTGTTCTGGATATCTACGCCGAAGATGTTTCTGAAGCAGACACTCTTGCAGATATCGATACTTTTCCGATCACTGTTACAGGTAACGGACAGATCAATATCGAGATTGCCGCTGCAACAGAGCTTTCAGCCGATGCTCCCGATAACTGGATAAATGAAGTTGCCGAGAAGTTTAATAAGGCAGGCTATGAGATAGACGGCAACAGCGTTTCTGTATCGGTTCGTAAGATCACATCAGGTGAAGTTGTAACATACATTACAGCAGGCGGCTATCAGCCTGACGTATTCATTCCCAGTAATGCCGCATGGGGCATGATGCTTGATGCTTCGGGATGCAGGACTGAGACAATTGCCGACCGTATAGCAGGCAATACTGCAGGTATCCTTATTAAAAAAGATGTTTTTGATACATTTAAGGAAAAGTACGGCGATGTTACCGTAGGAAATGTTCTTGCGGCAGCAAACGCAGGCGATATTACTTTTGCATATACCAATCCTTACACATCATCAACAGGACTTAACGTTCTTTGTGCGATGCTTGCATCATTTGATGCTTCAAATCCTCTTTCAGATACCGCTACAAATGCACTTATGGAGTATCAGAAGAAATCTCCTCCGGTTGCTTACACAACAGCGGTTCTCAGAAACCAGGCTGCAAAAGGCATCATAAATGCGATGGTAATGGAGAGACAGGCTTATTCAAACACTCCTGAGCTCAAGAATTACATTTATACTCCTGTTGGAATAAGACACGATCATCCTGTATATACTTTTGAGTGGACTAACGATCAGGAAAAGGCAGCAGCAAATATGTTTGTTGAGTTCTGCAAGAGCGCTGATATGCAGAAGCTCGCTACTGATAAGGGATTCAATCAGGATGACGATTATGCCGCTCAGGACACAGGAATGTCAGGTGCTGATTATATCGCTGCACAGAAAGTTTGGAAGCAGAACAAAAACGGTGGTAAGCCCATTGTAGCTGTATTCGTTGCAGACGTTTCGGGATCAATGGACGGTGAGCCTCTTAATTCACTTAAGCAGTCACTTATAAGTTCATCTTCATATATAAGTTCAGATCATCATATCGGACTTGTAAGCTATTCAAACGGAGTTTCTGTAAATCTTCCGATAGCTCAGTTTGATTCAACGCAGAGAGCATACTTCTCTGGTGAGGTAAAAAATCTTTCTGCAGGTGGCGGAACTGCAACATATGACGCGGTTCTTACAGGTATGCAGATGCTCGAGGATTATAAGGAGCAGGTTCCTGATGCAAAGCTTATGCTGTTTGTTCTTACAGACGGTGACCAGAATACGGGGTATTCATTGGAGCGTATCACAGATGTTGTCGGCGGACTTAAGATCCCTGTTTACAGCATTGCATACAACTATGACAATGTAAAAGATCTTGAGACACTTTCGGGTATCAACGAAGCGGCTCAGATCAAAGCTAACAGTGATGACGTTGTAAACCAGCTCAGAAACCTGTTTAATGTAAATCTGTAATAATGTGTTTTTATAATAAAACAATAATGTAATTATGTAATAATGAGGACTGTCGCCCATGGATTCAGTGGATTCGGGCGACAGTTTTTTTGTTCAATTTTGTTGAAAAAAATTTATATTTTTTAGTTGATAAATCATATTAAAATATGTAAAATATAAATACACACAGTTAATTATTGTGTAATCATTATAAGTATGATATAAGTGTACTTAAGGAGCAAAGGTTACTACAAGGTTAACTGCGGTGCTTTTACAGATAACGCTAAAAAGGAAAGAGTATTTGAGTGGGGATATGTTTACAAGGAGATAAAGTGAGGAATTATACAGAACATGAGCTGTTGAGATTGGCGAAGTGTTTTCACGATACGGAAAAAACATATCTTTTGGTGGATCCTTTACAGGGCAAGCATTTGCCGGTAAAACCATCTGATGCTATGGACATGCTTCGCTCATTCGGACAATTAGTGAGCGAAAAATATCCGGAGACAAGGCTTGTGATAGGCTTTGCGGAAACTGCAACTGCTGTGGGGATGGCTGTTGCAGAAGAAATGCCGGATGATTGTATCTATATTCATACGACCAGAGACAATATTTTGCAGGAATCGGAATGGATCGAGTTCCAGGAGGAAAAGAGTCATGTTACCGATCAAAGGCTGCTTGCTTCACATCTGGAGAAATGGTTTGCGAATACAGAGACTATCGTATTTGTTGATGATGAGATCTCAACTGATGAACCAATAATCAACTACATAGAACAGTTAAAGAAGAAATATCCGGAAATCGGTAAAAAGAAGCTGGTCGTGGCATCGATCATTGACCGTGCGACAAAAGAAGAAAACGAAAAGATGAAAGCAGACGGCATAGAAGTTATTTCACTTATTAAGCCGGATGATACCGATTTTTCCAAGGATGTGGAAAAATACGACATATGCGAAGCGGATGAAATAAATGAGAAAATAGGCGTGGGAAGATATGAGAGTCTGAGTTCACGCGTAAATCTTATGAATCCGAGACTTGGGGTAAATACAAGGGAATATGTGGAAAACTGCAAGATGTTTGCATATGATTATGTGATCCAGGAGAAATTGGCAGAAGAATGTGATTGCAGCAGTATCCTGATACTCGGAACGGAAGAGTGCATGTATCCTGCAATAGTTCTTGGCGAGATAATCGAGAGGAATACAAAGGCCAACGTTTATACCTATTCTACAACCCGCAGTCCTATAGGAATCTGCAGGGCGGATGGATATCCGATAAAAAGCGGTTATAGGATAAAGAGCTTTTATGCCAATGATAGGAAAAGCTACATATATAATCTCAAGAAATATGACATGGTAATTGTTGTTACTGACAGCGAACGTGATTCTTTTTGCGAAAGACACAGCCTTATAGAGGCTCTTTTCAAAGAAAGAAACGAAAAAGTTGTTCTGTATCGGGGATAAGCTTTTGGCTTAAAACAAATGAATATGAAATATTTAAGGGGCTGTCATCTGACAGCCCCCGTTTTATTGGTGGAAACTCAATCAATTGCATATACTAAAGGAGAGTTCTGAGAACCTGCATGGCTTGTAGCCCATGCTTTGGCATCTGCTGCGTTTCTTGCTCTGTAACCGTAGTTGGATGAAGGTCTCCAGTTACAGCCTCCGATGCTGAGTCTTGATACGTCTGAAGAAAGAACAGAACCCTGGTCTGTGAAGTTTCCTCTGTCCATATCATTTACAACACCGCCTGAATCTCTTCCTTTATCAAAGAAGTTATTCTCTGAGAAGATATTACAATTGGTATAAGGTGTATATCCTATATTAAAGTTGTAGACAAAGTTATTATAGCAATGGAAATAACCGTATCTCATAAGTCCCGGTGCTCTGGTCTGAGTACCGTTGAAGTAGCTGTTGCATATAGTCATGCAAGGATATCCGTTATATGTAGGAGCGCCGTTCTCTTCGGGATAACCAAGGATAAGACCGTATTTATGTCCGCCGAAGTAGCAGCCTGTAACTGATACGAAGTTTGCTTTAAGTCCTACATAGAGGAACTTGTCTTTGTCATTTCCGTGAATATTTCCGTCTTTTGCCATGTCATGGCCTGTCCATGAGCAGTGGTCGAGCCAGAAATTATTTCCGTCTGTAATGTACATTTGAATATCGTCGTTATCGTTGATGTTTACAGAGTGCGCGAAAGTAATGTTCTTATATATATTGTTTCCTGAAGCGGATATGTTTCTAAAGTGTATGTTGTTAAGCGTATGTGCGCCGTAAGATCCGATAAAGGTCTTATTTGCTCCAACCGATACTTTTGTAAGTGAGTTTGCCGATATGTCACCGGTTATTACGATTGTGCATGGATTAGAGCCCTGAGCACAACGCTGTAAATCTGAGAGGTTGTTTACTTTTACAACCTGTCCGAGAACACCACCCGTTACGGATGCTTTTTCTCTTTTGCTCATATCAAGACTGTATCCCGCAAAGCCCTCTGCACCGTATGAATTAAGTCTGAAGCACTGCGCTGCAGATCCGTTAAAAGAGCTAAGGGTATAGTTGTTTCCTGAAAGAGTAAGCGCAAGTGAGTTGTTGGTCTTACTTACGATCTTGTAGTTAAGAGGAATACCGTTTGCGTCAGCTTTTACGGAAGCTATGGTCCAGCACTGAGCATTATCATTAGAAGAAGCAGGTGCCGTGGACACTGCGTTGTTTGCCTGAGTAAGGCATGTTCCGTCTGCTACATTTATAATTCTGAATGAATCGTTACTTATATAATCAATGACCCATCTTGTGTTTGCTGAAGATGAATTACTTGTTGTAACCGAGCCGCCGTTTGCAGTTACGTACTTTCCGTCAGAGCAGTTCTGGAATTGCATCTGCTGCTGAGGATATGTTGAATCAAGCTTTGCTGAAGCAGTGTTTGAGCTGTTGCCGCTTGGCTGCGGATTAGCAGGCTGCGGATCTGCGGGTTGGTTATTATTGTTGTTGCTATTGTTATTCCACCATTGATTCCATGTATTGTTTCCGGAATTGCTGTTATTACTTCTTTTGTTTTTGGAAGAATTGCCGCCGGAAGGCATATCAGTTTTTTCAAAGTACCAGATCTGATTGCTCTGCTTTAAGTTTCTGTACTGCTGTACATTTGCGCCCGATGAAGTGCTCTTTCTGTTTACATCAAGTACGGATGCAAAGTTAGAAGCTTCTGTTGCTATATAGTAGCCCTTTTTGGAATCTGCCTCTACGAGCTTAAAGTTCTGTGCGGAAGCACCGTTGTTGGAATAAATCTGAACGTTGGTCGCATCCTTTGCCGAACCGTATGCTACATCAAGAGACATGCCGCCTGATGTATCTGTTGCGGGATGCAAGCGATATGTTCCCAAGCTGTTTTCCTCTAAGATCCATTTCTGACCGGGAGAGCCTGTTCCCTTAGACTGCACTACGTTAGCGGCATTTGTTGCGGAATCGTTCTCAACTGTTAGATATAATCCGCTATTTTTGCTCTTAAGATAGTAAACACTGCCTGATTCGGGCGTTATAGCCTCGGCGTGAGCCGTAATTGGCGGTATTATATACAATGAACAAGCGAACATTGCTACACCTGTTAAGAGTGAGCCGATGCGCTTTGATAATTTGACCATACCTTTTCTTCCTCCGTTTATTGCAAATTGGCGGTATTCGCCTTTATACAGATATTTATAGCAGTAGATATGTTAAAAAGCAAGTAACAAATATGGCCATATGATGCAAATAATCTGACATCTTATATATTTATACCAGAAGTATAATGACAGTTTTTTGAAATGGTGCTATCATACATTCATAAGCTACAAACGGGGCTTGCAAAAAGGCTCTGGGAAAGGAAAAAGAATTAAAGTGACAACATTCAATAGCATGTTCTGCAAAAAAAATATGAAATCCTTTAAAAAATCATCATTCGTTAAACGATTCGAGTGGGGATTTTCTTTTGTGCGTTCATATAAGACAAAGCAGATGCTGGAAGATGTTGGTTTAGCAGAGATTCAATAAAGAATCAAAGCATATAGATAAACATAAAAGCAAACCGCTTGCCTTGTATGAAGGCAAGCGGTTTTTTGTGTAGAGCACTTAACGAGGTGTTACCGAGTTTAGTGCGAACCATACGAGTTCATTTGGCGAGGTTCTTTCGAGCCTGGTGAAGCTTGTAATTCCTTATACGAGTGCGAAACCGGTAATCGCACCTGACGTAAAGTCAGCGGCAGAAATGCATGTGGGTTCGAATCCCTCCTCGTGTACTGTTCAATGATTTTGTTGAACAATATAGTTTTTGGAAAATGATCCGTAGTGAAAGGAGACTATAGTAAAATCTTTTGTTTTAAGGATAGTCAAAGACGAGATAGCTAAATAGACAAGACGGATATGTGATTATCCTGCGACAGAGGTTATACGACCGAAATTATGACCGGCGTTCGGTCCGGTAGAGGTTGAGCCATAGGAACCACATATAATTCTTACAGGTAGACAGTTCTTTAGTTGGCTGCACCGATATCGGATTCGGAACGTATTTATATAAAACCAAACGATCAGACTATACGTGTAAATGGGACAGGGTGAAGAGAAGAGGCGTTTAATGAACTTGATTGCTGGTTTGGTATAACGGAAATGAATTCGGGTTTAAGCTTTTTGATGCACATAATTATATTGAGACAGGTGGAGTTGTAACGGAAGGGGCGCAAAACAGCAGCCCATTGTAGAGAGAAAGTGCTGATTCTAAATAGATTTTTGTTGAGGAAAGCTTAGAGATCATCTAAAAACAGAATTGTAAAGAAAATACATTGAACAGAGAAACCTATGACATACAAGGGGCTAGGAGGACATAAAAATATGTACTCAGAGAAACTGTAAAACATAATCCATTGACATAATAATACTCATTTTAAATACATAAAGGCATCGCGTCAAGGAGAAACCATCTCTTTGGCGGATGCCGGAATAGGAGGACGAGATGATAACAATGCCTTCCATAGATATGGCGGCTACAGGTAGAAATATTGTAAGGATGAGAAAGGCAGCTGGATTGACTGTTAAAGAATTGCAGCACATTTTTGGTTTTGCAACTCCACAGGCAATCTACAAATGGCAGCATGGAACAACAATGCCTACCATTGACAACCTTATTGCTCTTGCAATGATCTTTCAAGTATCTATGGAAGACATCATTGTTTTGGATACAGGTGCAAGAGCACGTATCTGTGCTTGAAAAAGCATGATCGTCTCAGACATAAATGCAGGGGATGTTCCGCATGTTTTGCGTAGATTCGCAGGAAAACGGTGACATCCCTTGTTTTCTTTTATTTAGAAAGGTAGCCATATTAATGATCTTCGGAAAATCTTTTTTCTTTTATATTGTTTTTGGCCTTATATGGGCTGCAATCGGGATTTTCTTGTTTCCATATCTGATAGTCAGAGTAATCTGGAATCTTATTATCAAGAACCTGATCTGGACATTTGTTTCCATGTTTATGACAAATAGAGAATTGAGCGGTGAATAAAATAAAAGGAGACGGCCATTGATATTGATGCGACCGTCTCCTTTTGGTTATGCAGAGCCATGTTGATTTATGATTTGAAGAACTTTATTTCTTCATTGAGCTGTTCGGCGATATCTTTCAGGTTGTCGGCTGAGCATGCAAGAGTAGTAACTGTAGCGGAAAGTTCCTGCATGGATGCTCCCGTCTCCTGTGAAGAAGCGGCGTTTTCTTCAGAGATGGCTGAAAGAGCACTCATAGTGTCGACTACGGCATTCTTGGATGAAGCACAGGTGTCGGCACCGTTTGAAATATCTTTTACTCCGCCTACGGTACTTCCTATGTCCTGAAGCATTCCGTTTACGGCATCAAGTGTTTCTCCGATAGCAATCTGTTGCTCGTTATTTCCGTTCTTTACATCTTCTGCAGCAGAAACGGCAGCTTTACTCTGCTCAAGAAGTGTGCTCATTTCTTTCATGATATCATCAGCCATTGCCTTGGAATCGTCGGCAAGTTTTCCGATTTCTTCCGCAACAACCGCAAATCCTTTTCCGGCTTCTCCTGCTCTTGCAGCCTCAATAGAAGCGTTGAGTGAAAGGAGATTGGTCTGCGTTGCGATCGATGTGATTCCTTCAACTTTTTCACTGATATTATCAACAGCTTCCTGAGTTGCCTGAATGGTCTTAGCAATATCATCTATCTTAGATGTCATCTCAACGGATGAAGTCTGAAGAGATGTAAGTGATTTACTTGATACTTCGGATGCTTCTTTCATCTTACCTGCAAGGTCAGAAAGATTACCGGTAGATGTCTGTACTTCAGTTACCGCGTCACCGATGAGACTTACATTTTCGGAAGCACTCTGAATCTCATCCGCCTGCTGTGTAGCTCCCGAAGCAATTTCCTGAACTGCGTTTGAAACATCTTCCGCTGTCTGAGAAATCTGGTTGGCCATATCGGACAGCTCTTCCGATGATACTCCTACGCTGGATGCAGATTCTTTTATATGGCTTACTATATCGTCAAGAGTTCCGATGACGGAGTTGGTAGCTTTGGAAATGGTTCCGAATTCGTCATTTCTCTTATCGAACTTGTCAACCTTCACAAATCTTCCGTCAGCGAGAGCTCCGAGTGATTCGTTAACTGCAGCGATGGGATCGGTAAAGCTCTTTGCCATCATAAGTGAAATAACTGTAGCGACAATAAGGAGAATTATTCCGATTATTATAACGGTGAGTGCTGAGCGAATTGCAGGTCCCATTATCTCTGCGTTTGTCTCGGAAACCGCGACCACGAAGCCTGTTGCAGGCTCTTTTATCCATGCCGTATATGTGGGCTTGCCGTCAATCACACTGTTAAAAATGTTGCTTGTAAGAGAAGAAGTCATGTATTCTTCATCAGTATGTACTATGGGCTCATCCTCAGGAGATATCTCAAACTGCGAATGTGCGGCTACAGTTCCGGCTTTATCTAGGATATATCCGTTTTTAACGTTGTCTGCAAGGAATTCGTGCAATACGTTAAGATCAAAGCTTCGCTGCAAAGAACCGATCATTTCACCTGTTGCCGGATCTAAGACAGGAACAATGATGATAACTATTCTGTTTCCGGCTGCTTTACTTACGACAATCTCTGATACAGCGATGGCTTTGTTAGCCCAACATTCCTGGAAATATGCTCTGTCAGCTATATTTGTGTGTTCTTTACGGTCGGTTCTAAGAAGCTGATCACCGGTGGAAATAGAAAGAATGCAGTTAGTATTGCCATCATTGATGTTCGTATTGATGGCATCCATCTGTGCCATGATAAGCTCGCTTTTTTTCTCAGCACCGCTCATATTAAAAGTTTTAAGATAATCAACGGTACTTTGCGCTGAAGCACAGGTCTGGAGTGCTATTACATTCTGCTGGACAATTGTTGCAAATTTACCTTCAACCACTTTTGCATCAGAAGTAAGAAGGTTTAAGGCATCATTCTTTGCCTTGGTTGTGGAAGTCTGGTAGCTTACGATTACGGCAATTGTGAGAGGAACTGCTGCAACTGCCAGTAAGATTGCGACCAGTTTTGTCTTGATGCTGTCTTTGAAACTGATGTTACTGCTTGCATTTTTGCTACTAACATTAGATTTCGCCGCCATAGATACCTCCTTGAAGAAATCAAGAAAACTTTTTTATATCAATAGGGAATTGCTTTCCTATGATATAAAAAACGCTCCGCTATGGATGTTGATAGTAAATTACTATTAAATAAATGAAAAAAAAGAAATAATCTCAATAAAGGGGTCAATTTCAATTTTACAATGAAAATAAACAAAATAATGCATATTTATAGACTTTTTATCAAATTTTTAGAAACCTTATTGACGTAAAAAGAAGTTAGTATTTATATTAAGTAAATTGGCATTATAAGGAGCGACAATATGATTATAAAAAATGAGATACCTATACTTGAATATGATGACAGTTCGTTGGAAGTTATTACGCCGAATCATGGTAATGAGGACTTAAAGCTTCCGGAGAAGTGCTTGTTTGCTTTCCTTGGGGATGTTGTACATAATTATGCAAAAGAGCATGATGCGGAAATTGCAAATGAATACATCACCGTCTCACATAACGTGAACGTTTATATATTGCATGAGGAAGAAGAGGATATTTGCCTTGTCCAGCCGACAATTGGCGCTCCTGCCGCAACGGGGCTGATGGATTTTCTTGTTAATTGCGGGTGTAAAAAAGTAATCGCGGTCGGTTCATGCGGAGTTTTGGCTGATATACCCGAGAATGCGTTTCTTGTTCCGACAAGAGCACTTCGCGGCGAAGGCACATCGTATCAGTATCTGCCTGCTTCAAGATATATAGAGCTTGATGAAGAGCCGATATCAGTTATCGAGAACTGCTTCAAATCCCACAACCTTCCTTTTGTGACCTGCACAACCTGGTCTACCGACGGCTTTTTCAGGGAGACAAAAGATATGGTGAAGTACCGCTTGGAAGAAGGCTGTTCTGTAGTCGAGATGGAGTGCTCGGCGCTCGCGGCCTGCTGCAGAAAGCGTGGAGCAAAGTTTGGACAGTTCCTGTTTACCGCAGATTCACTTGCAAATGTGCATGAATACGATCTTCGCGATTTCGGAATGGATTCGCACGAGAAAGCTCTTTTGCTGGGACTGGACATATTAAGAAGTTACAAGTGAGGAAAAGAAATGAATATACAGATATTTGGAACAAAAAAGTGTAACGACACCAAGAAAGCCGAGCGATTCTTCAAGGAACGCGGTATAAAAATACAGTTCATAGACATGAAAGAAAAGGGCATGAGTAAGGGAGAACTCACATCGGTCGCAAGCGCCAACGGCGGAATCATGGGAATGATCAATCCCGATGCAAAAGATAAAGACGCCGTCGCGCTCATGCAGTACATAGCGGATGAAGACAAGCTCGAGAAGCTGCTTGAGAACCAGCACATAATCAAGACTCCTGTAGTTAGAAACGGTAAGCAGTCTACACTAGGATATCAGCCTGATGTGTGGAAAAAATGGGAGTGAATGAAGTGTGTCAAAAATAAAATGGAACTCTATTGACGCGAAAAAGTATTAGAATCTATTATGGTAGTTGCAACGCTATATTTAAGGAGAGTACCAAAATGAGACCAACACACACAGAAAAAGAAAATGCAATGAGGGAAAAGATAATCCCTGAATTATATGCAAACGAATACAATAAATTTATAGGTTTTGAAATATTGGAATTAAGCTCAACATACAGTAAAGCCAGAATCAAAGCTGATTCAAGATTGCACAACACATACGGAAGCATCCATGGTGGAGCACTTCTTTCATTTGTCGATGCAATGGCGGGAGCAACAGGAAGCATGAGCGGACATTATGTTACGACCGTCTCAGCGAATCTGAACTTCTTACTTCCTGCAGTAAACACTGAGTATATCTACTGCGAGTGCATGAAGCTTAAGACAGGTAAGCACATCCTTGTATTCGATATCAGAGTTACCGATGATAACGGAAATCTTCTGGATAGTGGAGAATTTTCATTCTTTGCAAGCAAAGTTCCGGTACTTGGTGACAATCTTAAATTCTGATAAGGGTTAACTGATTATGGAATTGATCGTAAAACATTTCAATGAGCTTAGCACACGCGAGCTCTATGAAATATTGAAAACCAGATTCGAGATATTCGTAACCGAGCAGGAGTGCATATACCAAGACCTTGACGATAAAGATCAGGACGCGATTCATGTCTTTTGCATAAATGACAGTGGTCGTGTGGCCGGATGCCTTAGAGTATTCTGGAATGACAAAGCATCCGGCATTGCACAGATTGGAAGGGTTGTGACGCTTGAACACGGCAAAGGAATAGGCCGAGAGATTCTTCATAAGGGCGTAGAGATAGCGACAGAACAGCTTGGCGCAAAAAAGATATATCTTGAAGCTCAGGAGTATGCCATTGGCTACTACGCTAAAGAAGGCTTTGAAGTTGTATCAGATGTCTTTATGGAGGACGGGATTCCTCATGTGAAGATGGAACGAGCCACAAAATAACTTGATAATGAAGCATGTATGCCCCTATCAAAAAGATAAATTTGGCGGCGCCGGAACTGCAGAATTCGTGTACAAGGCCATAAAGAAATATTGCGGCAAGTAAAAATGACGACTTTTATCTTTATCTCAATAATAAACAGAGATAAAGATAAAAGTCGGTTTGACTTTCATCTTTATCTTCATTAAAATCATAGATAAAGATAAAAGTCGTTCAGGAGGCCGTTATGGAAAATCTTATAGGACGTGAAAATGAGATAAAGCGCTTGGATAGAGCAATGTCTGAAAAAGAAGCACAATTGATAGTAGTATATGGTAGAAGAAGGGTTGGAAAAACTTTCCTTATAAATGAGTACTATGATAATTCCTTTGCGTTTAAGTTCACAGGATCAGAAAATCAAAAAAACAGAGAACAATTAAAGAATTTCATTCTTGAATTAAATAATACGTCGCATACAAAGTATGATGATCCAAAGGATTGGACAGAGGCTTTTTTTGCGCTTAGAAATTATCTTGAGTCTTTAGATTCAAAGAAAAAGCAAGTGGTTTTCTTTGATGAGCTTCCATGGATGGACAAAATTAACTCCGGATTTTTGGATGCATTTGAATGGTTCTGGAATTCATGGGGATCAACCAGAAAGAACCTGGTATTTATTGTATGTGGTTCGGCAACATCATGGATGGTTGATAAATTGGATGAGAATAGAGGTGGCTTATTCAATAGACAAACGTGCAGATTATTCTTGGAACCTTTTGATCTTAGGCATACGGAGATGTATCTTAATTCTCGAAATATCTTTTGGTCAAAATATGATATTGTACAGGTCTATATGATAATGGGAGGCATTCCGTTTTATTTAAGGCTTTTAGACAGTGAAAAGACTTTAAATGAAAATATTGATAGCATATTCTTTGGAAAAAGAGCTGAATTATGGAATGAGTTTGAGCATCTGTATCATACTTTGTTTTCGAATAGTGATCAGTATATAAAGGTTGCGACAGCTTTAAGCGAGAAGAGGAGTGGCCTTTCCAGAGAGGAACTGGTTAAGAAAACAGGGTTATCATCAAACGGCGTGTTGACAAAGATGCTGTCGAATCTTGAAAAATGTGGTTTTATAAGAGTAAATAGGATGTATGGAAATAAAAAACGAGGGATGCGTTATCAGTTATCGGACTATTACTCATTGTTTTATTTCAAATTTATTCGGGATAATTACGGCAAAGATGAGCATTTTTGGAGTAATATGAACGATAATCCTGCAAGGCGCGCATGGTCGGGACTGACTTATGAACAGGTATGCAAAGATCATATTAATCAGATAAAGCAAACTCTGGGAATATCAGGTGTTCTTACAGAAGTATCAACGTGGGATAAACAAGGTGATAATAACGAAAACGGAGCACAGATTGATCTGATTATAGAAAGGCGTGACAGGGTAATAAATCTGTGTGAGATTAAGTTTGCAGGGCGTGAATATGAGATAGACAAAACGTATGACCTTGCGCTAAAAAATAAGGTTGAAGTTTTCAGAAAAGCTACTAAAAACACTAACACAATAATAGTTACCATGATTACTACGTATGGTGTGAAAAAGAATATGTACAGTAATTATATTGGAAAAGAAGTGCTTATGGATGATTTATTCAATTAATGACAAGCGGAAAATTGTTCGTTACAATTGAAGTGCAATTAGGAAGCTGACAATTGAAGAGAGAGGGAGGTCGCATGAAGACGCTGATAGTTTACTACTCAATGGAAGGAAACACGCAGTACGTTGCAGACAAGGTAAAAGAAAAGGTAGATGCCGATACACTTCGCCTTGTGCCCAAGAAAGCCTATAACGACAAGGGTTTTGCAAAGTTCTTCTGGGGCGGAAAGAGTGCGCTCATGGCGGAAAAGCCTGAGCTTGAAGATTACAGTGTTGATTTTTCAAAGTATGACCGCATCATTTTTGGTTTCCCTGTGTGGGCAGGAACTTTCACACCGCCGATTCGTACTTTCGTCGAGGATAACAGAAAAAACCTCGCGGGAAAAAGATTCTGCGCTTATGCCTGCATGGCCGGATCGGGCGGAGCAAAAGCTATAGGTAAACTTGCGAAGTTTCTTGAGATACCCGGCTTTGAAGCTACTTCAATTTTTATAGATCCCAAGGCAGCGCCAAACGCTGAGAAAGAGGCGCAGATCAACGGTTTTTGCGTGGCGCTCAATCAATAAAAATTAATTTATAATCTTTTAATTTCATTTTTGTTTTATTTGGTGACCCGAACATATATAATTGCAATTACATACTTCCCAGTCGCGTTTCGGTATGCAGTGTTCGAGCTTATGGACTGTACCGGGCGTAGGCAGGATAGGCCAACCTGATCATTATTTAACGTTGAAGTGATAGGGTAAGGCTGAGGTATAACGCAAAAGGAAAGAGTCAGGGAAAAATGCATTTCATATGCTGCAGGAGAGATCAGCATAAGAAGTGCATTTTTTCTATACTTTTTTTATTTTTAGGGAAAATATTTTTACATTCTTTTTATCCCGAGTTTGTTTCATTTGTCGGCGCTCATGATTATAATTGCAATTACATAATTTGTAGAAAGTGAGGAAATGCAATTGAGATGTTTGTGAAAAGAAATCTATCTGTGATAACAGCGTTTCTCGTGATTGCCGCAATGTTTGTAACGGGTGAGGTAAAGAGCAATGCTGCAGGCGCGGGAGCAAGTAGTGATACTACCGTGTATGTTACCAAGACAGGCGATTGTTATCATAGCTCAGGTTGTAACAGTCTTCGTAAGAGCTGCATTTCGATAACACTTCAGGAGGCGATAGACGATGGCTATAAACCATGCAGAAACTGCTACCCCGTAGCGCTTGATACGGTTCCGCTTACAAGTGAAGTTGAAGAAGAAATTGAAGCACTAAAGACCTACGAAGGAAACACCAAAGAATTCAACGCATACACTTACTACATGAACAATATTGATCTCCAGATCGAGATCGGCCCCGACGGTGATGCCCTTCTGGAGCACTTTATCGAACAGGGTAAGGAAGAGGAAAGAATCGCAAAAGAAGAAAAGAGAAGATAGGGTTCAAAAAATGCACCTCGCATGCTGCAGGAGAGACAGCGTTCGGGGTGCATTTCATATCTTTTTTTCAAGTGAATCCATAAGACATAGGCGCTGAGTTTTGTTTACATAGTCCCATGTATGGAAAGCTCCGCCCATACAATACTTGTTGCTTGAGCAGTTTGCGCATTTCTCGTTATCGCCGGATCTGTCATAACGAAAGGCTTTGAATTCGTTTTCCCAGATGTCGGAGAAACGCCTGTCATGTATGTTGCCCTGAATTATACCGGGCTGTGTTCTGTCTATATCAAGACAACCGTAAACGTCACCTGTCACAGTTATGCTGGCAACAGTAATGCCTGCCATGCAAAAGAAGTACCAGTCCCTTACTTCTCTTTCGTATTCAAGGCCTAAGTAGTGGCAGCAACCGTAGGTCACTGGCTCGTTATCGGCTCTTTTATCACGGATAAAGTTCAGAAGATTTCGTTGATCATCAGCGGTAAGAAGAAGCTCGGGATGATCAAGTGCTCTACCGATAGGCTCAATGCCCATGATACGCCAGCTGTCGATATCTATATCGGACATTATTTCGTAAAGAGGCTCTAATTCGCATATAGTTTGGTGATTAACGACGGTTGTCACCATGATCTCATCAAAGCAATCAAGATCTATGAGGTTCTGAATACCTTCCATGGCTCTTTTATACGCACCGTCAAGTCCCCTTATCTTATCATGCGTTTCGGGGAGTCCGTCGATACTGACAGATATGGTGTTCATGCCGCATCTTTGAAGCATCTTGGCAACTTCGGGAGTGATAAGAACCGCGTTGGAAGTCATTCCCCACTTAAAACCAAGTGAGTGGGCATAACCCATAACATCTTCAAAACCATGGTATAAAAGAGGCTCTCCGCCTGTAACATTTATTTGTGGAAGTCGGTTTTTAAAGTCCTCTTTTAACTGATCAAGGATATTTTTCCATTCCTGAGGATTCATTTCCTCTGCTTTTATATCACCACATCTTGAACCGCAGTGCCAACAGTGCTCGTTGCAGTTGAGAGTAAGTTCAAAGAAAAGCTGTTTGAGAACGGGCTTTTTAAAAAACTTTTTTCTCACGTCATACTGAAGATCAAGGTGTGACAGCTTCATTTTATTTTTATTCATATCAGATTTCCTAATACTATCAAACGGTTATTACTTTGCCTTAGGCGGTCCGTATACTACAGGTCCTTTTTCAAAATCAATATCAGGATTCTTGTCTTGCGCATCATCAGTTGGTTCAGCGGATTCAGGTGCTTCTGAAGTGTCAGCGGTTGCATTATCAATAGATGATTCTTCATCAACAACAGATGATTCATATGAGCTGTAGGTATCAGCATCTTCATAATGTTGCGGCGGACCATAAGCGCAAGCGGCGTTAAGTACCATGCTAGCGACACTTACTGATGTGGCGATCACTACTTTTTTTGTCCTTTTTTTCATAAGTAATGCCTCCAAATATATTAATAATATATTAATCTAAAAGGGAAAAATTATCAAATAAGGCAATTAATGTGGGTGTTATAGGATATGGATTCCAGGGTGATAAAAACGAAAATCACGTTGCAGACAGAATAAAAATAATGTATTATGTTATTGTGCAAATGGATAACAACGCAATATTTGTTTTTAAGAGGTAAAACATGAAAATATTAAGAATACGAGTGAACGGACTTCCGTTATATAAAGAGCCATTTGATGTTTCTTTCTATGCTGTTCAAAGAGTACAGAGCAAGCACATGGATTCTGTATATTATTTAGGGGGCAATATATATGTAAATACTGCTGAGGCATTTGCGGGAATAAATGCTTCCGGAAAAACAACAACATTGAAAGTAATTTCTTTTGTAAGTGCGCTTTTAGGAGCAGTGCCATTGAATTCGAGATTTGTTCCACAGATTTTAGAGGAGAATAAAAAGGCAGTATTTGATATTGATTTTTTTGCTGATAATAGAATTTTTCATCTTAAAAGTCAGATAATAAGAAGCAGGAATTCTGATGATAGAAATAATATCAAAATAGTATCTGAGGAATTATGGGAAAAAAGTATTACGAGTAAAGTGAATAAATCGAATTTGCTGTCTTACGATGGATTAGAGCCATCTAGAGTTCGTGATAATTCGGATGAGTATCTGCCAGATGATGTTAGCATTATGATTGCGGTTCGAAAGCAGGCAAATGATAATAGTATATTTGTTGATCTTGTAGGCCTTACCAATATTAATCTCTTCGTTCCTCGGAGGGGAGATGTTTTAAATGAGATTATTATGCTACTTGATCCTACAATTGAATATATTACAACTGAGAATGTAAATGATAAGATAATCACCAGATTGAAGTTTATTGATCAGGACGAACGAGTTCTTTCGGACCCAAGGGAAATTAATGTCTACCTTTCTTCTGGAACTGTTAAAGGCGTAAGAGTATTTACCGATGCTATAAGAGTACTGAAAAAAGGGGGATACTTACTTATTGATGAGGTTGAGAATCATTTTAATCGTGAATTGGTAACATCCTTGATTCGGTTGTTTTTAAATAAAAAAACTAATCCTAAGGGGGCGGTTATTATCTTTTCAACTCATTATCCTGAATTATTGGATGAGCTTAATAGAAATGATTCTGTGTTTATAACAAGAAGTGATAAAGGGCTTAGCGTTGATAATCTCAATTCACTTCTAGATAGAAATGATATGAAAAAGAGTGAGGTGTACCAGAGCAATTTTCTTGAAGGAACAGCGCCGAAATATAAGTCTTGGCTTGCTTTGCAGAAACGCATTATTAGTAGCTTGGAGGAATAAATGAAAGTAAAGATTTCAGAATCTAACCCTATAGCTTGTATCTGTGAAGGTGGAGCCGAAACAGCAATAATGGATATTCTTTTGGATAATGACTTGTTGATATTTAAAAGAGAACAGTTGTTGGAAGAAAGTGTATTGCCTCGAACATCTGTAAAAGAATTTGAACGTCGCTATTTGAGAATGGCATTTGATCAAAAGATTATTATACTTCGTGTCATTGATTCCAGAGGAGAGGAGTTTAATTTGAGTAAAGCATATCGTTGTCAGGTAGAAGTGATCAATGTGATTACAGCTCCTGAGATAGAAATGCTAATTATTGCAAGTCAGAAAAAGTATGATGAGTATAAACGCTCGGGAGTTAAGAAGCCAAGTGATTATTGTAAGAATGTGTTGGGAATAAAAAATGTAAAATCTCCTAAGTATATTAAAGAATACTTTTCGAATCCTAAATGCCTTGTTGATAGTATTAAAGAATATAATCGTGTTCATAAGCAAAAGAACAATGAGGCTTCACTTTATGATTTGTTAAAGGATAAATAGATACAATAAAAATACACCCCGGATGCTGTAGGAGAGAGCAGCGTTCGGGGTGCATTTTGCATATAACGAAAAAAAGTTTGATCGCAAATTTATATGCAACTATACTTGTAGTAAGGGTTTTTCTAAAGGGGGACATTATGGGAGATTCCATTACTGAATTAAGAAGAGGATTAGAAACAGCCTATATTGACGGATCTATCGTTTCGAACGAGAGGTATAGACCACAGTTTATTTCTAATAACTATAAAGAAGGAAAGAAAGTTCTCTCATCTATTGAAGATGAGCTTTCAGTATGCGATTCCTTTAGGATTAGCGTGGCATTTATTACGCTTGGTGGAATAACGCCTCTTTTACTGACGCTTAATGAATTAGAAAAAAAGGGGATTAAAGGAGAAATCCTTACAACGAATTATTTGAATTTCAGCGAACCCAAGGCGCTTGAAAAATTGAATTCTCTTTCGAATATTACCTTGAAAATATATGACTCGGAAAGTTCAGGTGAAGGCTTTCATACAAAGGGATATATTTTTAGAAATGAAGAAGTTTATAGAATAATAATTGGAAGTTCCAACATGACAGGCGGAGCTCTGAAGCAGAACTATGAGTGGAATACTAAGATTGTTTCAACAATAGACGGAGAAGTTTCGAAGCAGATTATTGAAGAGTTTGAGCGACTTTGGGAGTCTCCGTATGCCAGAGATTTTAATGACTTTATTGAAGAGTATAAGCAAAAGTATCAGATAATAAGACATCAGCGTGACATTGCCAAAAAAGAAGAACTTGTTTCGCTTGAAAAATATAGATTAAAACCAAATAGTATGCAGGTAGGATTTATAACAAATCTGCGAAAAATAATCAGCGCGGGAGAGAAAAAAGCTCTTCTTATATCTGCAACCGGAACGGGAAAAACATATGCGTCAGCTTTTGCCATGCGTGAACTTGGCTATAAGAGGGTTCTTTTTCTTGTGCACAGAGGCCAACTTGCCAGACAAACTAAGAAATCATATGAAAAGGTATTTGGGAAGTCTGTGACTATGGGACTTGTTGGAGCAGGAAACAGTGATTATGATGCTGATTTCGTATTTGCGACTGTTCAGACCTTGAATAGAGATGAACATTTGCTTCAATATGCTCCTAATCATTTTGATGCAATCTGTCTCGATGAAGCTCATCATGTTCCTGCGTCAACATATCAGAAGATTATGCATCATTTCACGCCTAAATTATGGCTTGGAATGACAGCTACACCGGATAAACGTGATGATAACGTTGAGGGACGCAATGTATATGAGTTGTTTGAACATCAAATTGCGTATGAGATAAGATTACAGCAGGCTATGGAAGAAGATTTGTTATGCCCGTTTCACTATTTTGGCATAACGGATATTTCTATTATTGGCGATGACAAAAACCGTGATTTTTCTGTATTAACTTGCGATGAGCGAGTAAAGCACATTGTTGAACAGGCCAATTATTACGGATATAGCGGGGACAGAGTAAAAGGATTGATATTCTGTAGTTCTATAAAAGAGTCTGAGGTTCTTTCAGAGAAGATGAATCATACCATCAATCCGGCTACAGGCAAGTATTACAGAACAATAGCGCTTAACGGAAGTGCATCAGACTCAGAGCGAGAAGAAGCGTTTGAAAGATTAGCAATGTATGAAAATGAAAGTGATTCATACACAAACGATAATGGACCGCTTGACTATATTTTGTCTGTGGAAATTCTCAATGAAGGTGTGGATATAGTAGAAGTTAATCAGGTTATAATGCTTAGACCTACACAGTCTCCGATAGTATTTATTCAGCAACTTGGAAGAGGTCTTCGTAAGGCTGATGGAAAAGAATTTGCGGTAATACTGGATTTTATCGGCAATTATAACAATAATTTTATGATACCCATAGCATTGTCTGGTGATAGAACATATAACAAAGACAATATTCGTAGATATGTTATGGAAGGCGGTAAGATTATTCCGGGTGCATCAACAGTGCATTTTGATAAGGTAAGCAAACAAAGAATTTTTGAGTCTATCGATAAGTCTACTTTACGTCTTACGATGCTTAAGGAAAAATATGAGCTGTTAAAAGATAGATTGGGAAGAATACCATCTATCATAGATTTTTATAATTATGGTGAAATTGATCCGATGCTGTTTATCGAATATACAAAAGAATCATATCACTCATTTTTAAAAAGGATTGAACCTTATTACAAGATTCTTTTTTCAAAGGAACAAGAAGAAATGCTTGCCTTTGTCTCGCAGTTTCTTATGAATGGAAAAAGACCGCATGAGTTAATAATTCTCAAGTCGTTGCTGGAAGGAAACCAAGGTGTTATTGACAACATGAGGTTCAAAGAGTCTTTGGAAGCTGTCGGAGGAACATATAGGGAAGAAGATTATGATTCTGCAATGAATATAATTAGCTTATCATGGCTTAACTCAAAGGCAGATAAAACTAAGTATGACCTTGTGGAGTGGATTGATGAAGAAGAGGCAAAAGAGAGAAGGCTTAAAAGAGCAAAAGCTTATGCACAGGCACTTGTAGATAAACAATTTGAAAAGCAATTAAAAGAAACAATTGAATTTGGATTACTTAGGTATAAAGATAATTACAAGGAAGCAGATGAAAATAATCTTGTCCTTTACAGAAAATACTCAAGGAAAGATGTATGCAGAATCTTGAATTGGGAAAAGGATGACAGTTCAACTGTTTACGGCTATAGATATAAATATGGTACTTGTCCGATTTTTGTTACATATAATAAGAATGAAGACATATCAAGCTCTACGAATTATCCTGATCATTTTATAAATGAGCAGTTATTTAATTGGATGACTCGAAGCAGAGTGTCTTTGGAAAGTAAAGAAACTCAGCAGATTATTCATGCAAATGAAAATGGGGAAAAACTATTCTTATTTATAAAGAAGAGTGATGATGAAGGCACGGATTTTTACTATATGGGAGAAGTAACACCTGTATTCTGGCAGCAGACGAGCATTAAAAATGATGAGGGTGAAGCATTGCCAATAATGAATTTTCATTTGCAATTAAAGCAATCTGTCAGAGAGGATTTGTACGAGTATTTATCAAAGTAGTTGAAGGGAGCAAAAATGAAAACCATACGTGTAGTTGCGGCAGTAATAAAAGCAGAAAATGAAGAAGGACAGCCAATAATATTTGCAACCCAGAGGGGATATGGCGAATATAAGGATGGATGGGAATTTCCAGGTGGAAAGATTGAAGAAGGTGAGACACCACAGGAGGCTCTAAAACGAGAAATTCGTGAGGAACTTGATACAGAAATAAGTGTTGGTGAGTTAATTGATACCATCGAATATGATTATCCGGCTTTTCACTTATCAATGGATTGTTTTTGGTCAGACATTCTGAAGGGAAATTTGGTTCTAAATGAACACGAAGCATCAAGATGGCTTACAAAGGAACAACTTGGGGACGTTGATTGGCTTCCGGCGGACATTACATTGATTGATGCAATCAAAGAAGCATTATAGAATTTAACTCCTAACATCTCCTTTTCATAGATAAAATCTATCGATAACTCAATGAAAAATATATTATACCTATCACTGTGGTAGGTATATTATTTTGCCTATAATACTAGCTTGAAGAGGAGATATAAGATGAGTAGTTTACAGACACCGTTCAGATATGATTTTGTTGGAAGCTTTTTGAGACCTAAGGCGCTTAAGGATGCTAAGGCAGCGTTTGCTGAAGGTAAGATTGGCAAGGAAGAACTTGATAAAGTTATCAATGATGAGATCACTAAGGTAGTTGCAAAGCAGAAAGAGCTTGGATTTCAGGTGATAACAGACGGAGAGTTCAGAAGAACCTTCTGGCATCTTGACTTTATGTGGGGCTTTGAAGGCGTAGAGCATAAGGCTACCGGCAAAGGAGTTGAGTTTAACGGTGAGCTGGCTGTTCTTGATGATACATATCTTGTTGGTAAGATCAAAGCAAAGGCGCATCCTTTTGTGGAATATTACAAGTTCCTTAAGCAGTTCGAGGATGAGAACACTGTCGCGAAGTATACAATTCCTGCACCTGCGCAGACTTTCCAGCAGATGATCGTGCCTGCGAACTTTGAGACAACAAGGAAGTTCTATTCTACAAACGATGAACTTATTGAAGATATCGCAAAGGCATATCGTGATGTTATAAAGCAGTTCTACGATGCGGGATGCCGTAATCTTCAGCTTGATGACTGCACATGGGGCGCGATTGTCGGCGATGCGGCTAAGCAGCGCTATAAGTCACTCGGAATAGATCTTGAGGAGGTAAAAGAGCAGCTCCTTAGAGTGAACAATCTTTCACTCGAAGGAAAGCCTGCCGACATGGTGATCAATTCACATATCTGCAGAGGCAATTACCACTCAACATATTTCACCAGCGGACCTTATGATACCGTTGCTGATTATGTGTTTGCAAAAGAGAATGTGAATGCGCTTTTCCTTGAGTATGATGATGAGAGATCCGGTGGATTTGCTCCGCTTTCCAAGGTTTCTGATGATAAGAAAGTTGTTCTTGGTCTTATCACAACAAAAACACCTGCGCTTGAAGATAAGCAGAAAGTTATTGAGAGAATTCATGAAGCTGCAAAATATGTTCCTCTCGACAGACTTTGCCTGAGCCCGCAGTGCGGTTTTGCTTCCTGCGAGATAGGCAATAAGCTTACGGAAGAAGAGCAGTGGGCAAAGCTCAAGCTTGTTAAAGAGATTGCAGAAGAAGTGTGGGGATAACGCTTTCATAAAAAGTGTGCGGTTTTGATAATGTTTCAAAAACGCACACGTTTTTTATAATTACTCTACAACTGTGAAGCTGATCGGTGTTGCAGCTTCATAATTCTTCCAATATTCTTTGAATTCTTTTTCGCTGCCTGTGAAATCTTTTGTATCAGCTTCATCAAGACTGTTGGTCTCTCTTAAAAATCCTAAATATGTATCACCGTCTTTAGTGATGTGATCCTTTATCATAAGACCGTCGCCGTCAGGATTTAAGAAAAGTGACTCGTAGCAATCCGTATAGCACGCATATACCATATCGTTTCCTGTCGCTATCGGATACTCTTTTTCACAGGAAAAAGCATTACCGATATTCTTAACTATGCCATTTACTTCGCCATAAAAAGCTACCTCTACTCCATGCTTCTCAGCGTCAACTGAATCTGTAATTGCAAGAACCTCGCCGTTGTAACCTTTAATCTTTATCTTTGTATATCCCTGGCCTTTTGTAAGATAAGAAATTATCTCATCATAACTCTTAAACTTATCCTTTTTTGACGCTTCCTCAACAAATGAGCTTGGCATAAAATCATCGTCTGCAGCATTATCCTCCGCTATCTCGTCAGCCGATGCCTCATCATCCGATCCTGTTTCAGCATCCGCTGTTTCCGGTTCATCTGCTTCAGGCTCGGCTACCTCTGCTGTCTCTGTCGGCTCCCCTGCGTCTTCGGATGTGCCAATCCCCGCGCATCCCGTAAATGTCAGCATTCCTGCCATAACTAAATAAGCAATTCTTTTTTTCATTTCTTTTTACTCCTCTTCCCTGTTAAAAAAATGTAAATATTGTAAAATGACAAATAAATAATATCACACATTTGTGTTCTATCTGCGTATTTTATATTGTTTTATAAATTTACAGATTATTCTCGCCCCATCTTTTTAATTCGAGAAGAATAGGGATTAGGCTCTTGGTTTTTTTAGTAAGACTATATTCAACCCTCACAGGCATCTCATCATACTGCTTTCTCTCAACTAGGCCGTCCGCTTCAAGTTCTTTTAATGAATTGGCCAGCATCGTATTGGTGATTCCGTGTATTGAACGGCTCAATTCTCCGTATCTGACAACTTCATTCTTGTCGATGACGCATAAGATCATAATTTTCCACTTACCGCCGACGGTATCAATAACCTTTTTTAATCCGCAACCTTTTCCTGCGATATCTTCACATAATAGCTCATGATTCTCTTTTTTTCTCATAGTATACTTTTCCTTACCAGATAACTAATAACTGCGTACTTGATATAAAAATTATACCACATATAATAAAAGCATCGAGCAGGAAAAACAAGTAGATTTTGAGATAAGGAGATTCATTATGAGAAAGGCTGCTGTTGATACAAACAGATGTGTAGCCTGCGGAGTATGCGCGTTGCAATGTCCGAGGGAAGCGATTGACATTTATAGAGGCATTTATGCGGTTGTTGATGTTTCTAAATGCGTGGGATGCGGTATATGCGAAAAAGCTTGTCCGGCAGGATCTGTAAAAGTAGTGGAGGTGCAAGATGGTATTAAATAAGAAAAAGCAATGGTACGACTATCTTTGGATATGGACGATCATTTATTTTGCACTCGGATTCTTTAATATCTTATTTGCCTGGCTTGGAATGATCGATTTCATACTTCCTCTTATCTTTGCGATAGTCGGTGGAAATAAATGGTTTTGTAATCACATGTGCGGCAGAGGTCAGCTTTTCTGGGTACTTGGAAGGAATCTTAAGTGCTCACGAAAAAAGCCGGCGCCTAAGTGGATTTCCTCAAAGTGGTTCAGGTATGGATTCCTCACATTTTTTATGACAATGTTTGGAACTATGATATTTCAGACCTATCTTGTGTTCTCGGGAGCGGAGTCCCTTAAGAAAGTAGTAAAGCTCTTTTGGACATTTAAAGTACCATGGAAATGGGCGTATAATGGAAGTGTCTTCCCCGATTGGGTGGCGCAGTTCGGATTTGGCTTTTACAGCCTTATGCTGACATCCACTCTGATAGGACTGATAGTGATGGCAATGTACAAAGAGAGAACCTGGTGTTCTTTCTGTCCAATGGGAACAATGACACAGGGCATTTGCAAGATAAAGGCAAAGAAAGGTATGGAGAATTTATGACATTAGAAGAAAGAGCTGAGAGGGCTGTGGAGCTTAAGAATTCGGGAAAGTATAACTGCGCGCAGGCAGTGACTGCGGCTTTGGCAGATCAGACAGGACTTACGGAGGAACAGCTCAAACAGGTATCTGCCGGATTCTGTGCGGGAATGGGCAATCTTGAAGCAACCTGTGGAGCCTTGATTGGTGCAGGAATGATAGCAGGCCTCAAGACAGAAGGCAAAGGAACTCTTGGAGTTACAAAGCAGATTCAGGAAGAGTTTGGCAAAAGATGCGGTGCATTAAAATGCAAAGATCTAAAGACCGTCACAGACGGTAAACCGCTGTGCCCCTGCGAAGACTGCGTTAGAAATGCGGTTATGATCTATGGCGAGATAATGGGCCTGAAATAGGGAGAAAAAGAGTATGAGAAATACTATGAAAACTATTTATCTGCAACGCCTATAGATTTTACACCTGTAGATTGAGGAAAAGGATAAAGATAATGTATAAGAATATTGACATGACAACATATCCGAGGAAGGAGCATTTCGATCATTTTCGCAATATGGAATATCCGTTTGTGACGATGACGGTTCAGGTTGATATCTCGGATTGGATAAAAAGGCTTAAAGAAGCGAAATATTCTCTTTTCCTTTGTTTCCAGTATGCGGTTGCGCGCGCGGCCAACAGTGTTCCGGAGTTTAGGCAAAGGATTGAGGGAGATGGAATCATAGAATACGATTATTGCAATCCTTCATATACTGTGGCGCTTCCTGATGAGACATACAGATATTGCATGGTTAACACCAATCAGCCGCTTAATGACTATCTTGCGGAGGCCAAGATAAAGCAGGATAAAGCTCTTAATGCGGAGCATTTGGAGGAAGAGGGAGAAGCTCGAAGCCACCTGTTTACATCTTGTGTTCCGTGGCAGGATTTTACAGGGGGAACTATGCCTTATCCCGATTCGAAATTCTCAATACCGAATGTTGTCTGGGGAAAATACAAGACGGAGAAGTATCTTGCACTTGAAGACGGCAAAGTTACAGAAAAAGAAAAGACAACCATACCTGTAGTTGTTTTTGTAAATCATGCGATTATTGACGGTTTGCATATATCCAAGTTCTATGCGAACCTGGATGCGGAACTTTCCAGAATGCAATTTAAGTAGTTTATTAGAATGTAGTTTTTAAAGGAAACAGTAATTGAAAAAGAAAGAGTGATCATCCGGTAAAGGGTAATCACTCTTTTTTTCTTAAGTGTTTTTTCTTTTAGCCTCGAGAATTATCATATCTTTCCGTTCGCCGTCGGTACATTCGACGTCATGTAAAATCATGCATGGGAGCATTCCTGCTTTTATGTGAATAACAAGTGAGGGAATATTGTCACAAAAGATACTGCTGATTATCCTGTCGACTTCGAATTTTTCAAAGCCGAGTTCCATACTAAGCTGCGCGGTTTCTTTTCCGTATCCTTTTCCGATGGTATCATCTTCGCCGATGAACAGGCCGTATTCAATCTGTCTGTCGGAAAGCTTGTAATCTTTAAAAACAACGGAACCGATAGCGCGGTCATTGTTGTTAAGTTCGCATATCATGTATTGGAATACGTTTTTGGTCTGTACTTGCTCTTTGTAGTATTTCTGCTGAGCTTCGAGAGAGAATTTTTCGCGGTAAACATAGCGTTCTCTCACTCTTTCGTTATTTCTCCATTCAACGATTTTTTCACAATCATCGATTTTCATTTTCCTGAGGCCGATTGTCTTCCCTACGATGTCGTATTTCAATTTATGTCTACCTCCATAATTTACAATGGTAACACGTAATAAGGTGTCGGTAAAGGATTTTGCAAACTTCCCGATAATTGCGATATTGGCTTAACATGTTGTAAAATTGATGATTATATGGTATTTTTCATTAGGAATTTACTGGGAGAAGTTGATTGTATGAAAGAATGGTTTGCTAAACTGGCTGAGGATTTCAGTCGTTGTTTCATTGAGGAAAACAGATACATGATGCTTATAGACGGTATCGGAGTGACTGTTAAGGTATCGCTCGTTGCCGTTGTTATAGGTATTTTGATAGGTTTTTTGATCGCTATGTGCAATATGTCTTCTAATAAAATACTGAAGACTATCGGCACAATATATACGGATGTCATAAGAGGAACACCTTCCGTTACACAGCTTATGATTATCTATTTCGTTGTATTTGCAAGCGTTCGCTGGCCCAAGTGGATCATCGCGGCGATCGCATTCGGAATAAATTCGGGTGCGTATGTTTCGGAGATTGTCCGCGCAGGTATTCAGTCGATCGATAAAGGGCAAACCGAAGCGGGCAGATCGCTTGGTCTCAACGCAAGACAGACACTTATGGGAATCGTTGTTCCACAGGCTATCAAGAATATTTTTCCCGCACTTTGCAATGAGTTTATCGTTCTTATAAAAGAAACCGCCATCGTCGGATATGTTGGCCTTATGGACATTCAGAAGGCGGGCGATTTCATAAAGAGTTCTACATTCCTGGCATTTATGCCTTTGATCGGAACGGCCGTAATCTATTATGTTCTGATCAAGCTGCTGACACTTGCACTTAAGAGAGTTGAGAATACTCTTCGTAAGTCTGATGTACGATGAGGAGAATGCCATGAGTGATATGATTGAAGTAAAGAATCTTAAAAAGAAATTTGAGAATTTAGAAGTTTTAAATGGCATCACCACTTCCATCAAGCAGGGAGAAGTGGTAGTTGTCATCGGTCCCTCAGGTTCAGGTAAGAGCACGTTTTTGCGTTGTCTCAATCAGCTTGAGGAGATCTCCGAGGGAGAGGTTTTCCTTGATGGGCAAAAGATAAATGACCCGGCGACGGATATCAACAAGATCCGCCAGAAGATGGGAATGGTATTCCAGCATTTCAATCTTTTTCCACATATGACTATCATTGATAATATCACCTATGCACCGGTCAAGCTCGGTAAGATGACTAAGCCCGATGCACAGAAGAAGGCACTTGAGTTACTTGAGAGAGTCGGCCTTGCAGAAAAAGCCGGCAATTATCCCGTTCAGCTTTCCGGCGGACAGAAGCAGCGTGTTGCTATTGCAAGAGCGCTTGCGATGGAACCGGAAGTAATGCTTTTTGATGAACCTACATCAGCACTTGACCCCGAGATGGTAGGAGAAGTTCTTGATGTTATGAAGAGACTTGCAGAGACAGGAATGACGATGGTTATCGTTACTCACGAGATGGGATTTGCAAGGGAAGTTGCTAACAGAGTTCTTTTCATGGATGAGGGAGTCATCATGGAGGAAGGAACTCCGGAACAGATATTCAGCCACCCGACCTGCGACAGAGCAAAGTTGTTCTTGAGTAAGGTCTTATAAATACAAAGGCAAAAAGGGAGATAAAAATGAAAAAGAGAATATTGTCAGTTGCACTTATTTTGGTAATGGGTGTCCTTGCACTCACAGGATGCGGTTCTTCGTCTTCAGACAAGATCGTGTTTGGAACAAATGCGGAATTCCCGCCTTTTGAGTTCAAATCAACAAACGGTGTTATTGATGGTTATGACGGAATCGACATGGCTATCGCAGCCAAGATCGGTGAGAATGCAGGAAAAGAAGTTGAGATTGCCAACATGGAATTTGATTCACTTCTTGTTGCCATTCAGAACGGTCAGATCGATGCCGCTATCGCAGGTATGACAGCTACGGAAGAGAGAGCTAAGACAGTTGATTTCTCAACTCCTTACTATACAGCAACACAGGTTATGGTTGTAAAAGAGGGTTCTGATATCAAGACTGCCGCAGATATGGAAGGTAAATCAATCGCGGTTGTTCAGGGATATACAGGTGAGACTGTTGTAAAAGATCTCGGATATCAGTACGAAGCATTCAAGAAAGGAACAGAGTGCATCCTTGAGCTTGTAAACGGTAAATGTGATGTGGTTGTTATTGATTCAGCAACTGCAAAAGATTATGTCGGAGACAACGAAGGTCTTGTTATCGTAGAAGATCCGAGTGCTTTTGAGTCTGAGGAATATGCTATCGCAGTTAAGAAGGGTAACACAGAGCTTCTTAATACTATCAACGAAGCAATCGATAAGATGCTCGCTGACGGAACAATTTCAGAGTTTGCAGCAAAGTATGCCGATGCTGAATAAAGAATTTTAGATGATCACAGGGCTGTCGCTATAGCGGCAGCCCTGTTTGTCTAAGTAGATATTTATGTCATATCTGTGAGTTTTCCGTGTTTCTCATATCTTGTGATGCGCGCTGGTTTGTTGGATTCATCCACAAATACTACGGTAGGTTTGTGAGTCTTGGCTTCCTGTGAATCAATTGTGCAGTAGGACATGATTATCACATTGTCGCCGACGCACACTTGCCTGGCGGCCGCGCCGTTAAGGCATATCATTCCGCTTCCCGCTTCTCCTGCAATGGTATATGTCTCGAAGCGGTTTCCGTTCTGCACATCGACAATCTGAACCTGTTCATATTCAAGGATTCCCGCAGCTTCCATAAGAGAGCTGTCGATGGTGATACTTCCTATATAATCAAGCTCGGCGTGAGTTACGGTCGCACGATGAATTTTTCCTTTTAACATGGTTATATTCATATGCACATCCTTCCTCATCAGGCCAAAGAGTCAACGAAGAAATTGTCGATGAGTCTTGTCTTTCCTATATAAACAGCAAGTGCTGTAAGGATAGGACCTTCGATCGTTTCAACGGGCTGAAGTTTTTCAGAATCTACAAGTTCTACATAATCAATCTTGGCAAGAGGCTCGGATTCGATTATCTCTTTGATAGCAGCGATAACTTTCTTTGCGCTTTTTTCACCGCTTCGGACCATTTCTTCGCCCTTTGTAAGTGCTTTGTGAAGGATTAGAGCGGCGCTTCTTTCTGCCTGATTCAGATAGGTGTTCCTTGAGCTCTTGGCAAGTCCGTCTTTTTCCCTTATGATGGGGCAGCCGATAATCTCTATGTTGTAGTTGAGGTCGGAAACCATCTTACGAACAATTGCAAGCTGCTGATAATCTTTTTCTCCAAAGTATGCTCTGTCTGCCTCTGCAATGTTGAAAAGCTTGGTCACGACTGTGCATACACCGTTAAAGTGCGTGGGGCGGCTCCTTCCGCAGAGCCCCTTGGAAAGTGTATTTACGCCGACATGTGAGAAGAACGTATCGCCATACATCTCAGCCGGTTCGGGATGGAAGATAAGATCGGCGCCAAGTCCGTCGCATAGCTTGCAATCGGCTTCGAAGTCTCTGGGATAAGTTGCAAGATCTTCATTTGCACCGAACTGGATCGGGTTTACGAAGTCACTTACGATTACCTTGTCATTTTCTGCAACGGCTCTTTTTATAAGGCTTGCGTGACCTTCATGAAGATAGCCCATTGTAGGAACAAGTCCTATGGAGTAGCCTGCTTTCTTCCATTCTTTTACATGTTCTTTTACTTCATCTATTGTTTCTGTAATTATCATTTGATTGTCCTCTCTATGATGCTTTATGTGTTTTTGATAAATAATCAGATTGCACGTGCTTCATCATGTATTGCGAAATCAGGAGCGATAGCGCTTATAACATCATCATCAATTGCAAAAGAATGTTCTTTTGAAGGGTATTCGCCCGCTTTCACAGCTTCATCGTAAGCACTGAAAGCTTCCTTCATTTCTTTTCCAATCTGTGCGAACTGCTTTACGAACTTGGGCTTGATACCTTCGAACATGCCAAGCATATCCTGATAAACAAGTACCTGTCCGTCGCATCCGGCACCTGCGCCTATTCCGATCGTAGGAATGGTCAGACGTTTTGTTATAAGTGTTGCAAGTTTTTCGGGAATACATTCGAGAACTACCATGAATGCGCCGGCTTTCTCTACTGCGAGTGCATCTTCGAGAATTTGCTTTGCCTGCGCTTCGTTTTTGCCTTGTACTTTGAAACCGCCGAAGGCATTGACGGACTGAGGAGTCAGTCCAAGATGTGCGACCACGGGAATGTCCGCTTTGGTGATTGCTTCAATCTGTTCACAGACCTTAGTTCCGCCTTCAAGCTTGACAGCCTGCGCGTGGCCTTCTTTCATGAGTCTGCCGGCATTCATTACGGCATCATAGATTGACGTCTGATATGACATAAAGGGCATATCAGCGATTAGGAAGGTGTTCTTTAAACCTCTTGAAACGGCTGCGGTATGATGGATCATGTCTTCCATGGTGACGGGAAGAGTGTCGTCATAACCGAGCATGGTCATTCCGAGAGAGTCGCCTATCAGCACTGTGTCTACGCCTGCCGCCTCCATAAGGCATGCGGTAGTGTAGTCGTAGCATGTGAGCATGCTGATTCTACGGCCTTCCAACTTTTGTTGTTGTAACGTCGTTACTGTCTTCTTCATTTTTTTACCTCTTTTCCATACAAGCCTTGATCGTTCAAGGTCTCATTGTTTTAGGGCTTCGATGTAACTATATCAGACATGAGTTGCATATTCCAGCATTAATTGTCCGGATATAACCGTAACCTATCAGGAGATATAAAGATTAGCTATCGAAAAACCTATTGACCTAATAGGTAATTGGAAGTAATATTTGTTCAGTGATTACGAAACGGACCCGTTAAAAAATCTGACAGTAAAGTTCAATTGGAAAATTTAAGTTTTGAGGAGAGTAACATTATGAAAAAGAACAATTTGAAAAAAATATTAGCTGCAACACTTACACTTGCACTTGGAGCAGCAACACTTACAGGATGCGGTTCCGCTTCTGCTAAAGATAGTTCTGCAGAGCAGACAAGCAGCGAAGCTCCTGCAGCACAGGAACAGAGCACAGACAAAGTATACAGAACACTTGATGAGATCAAGGAGAGTGGCGAGATCAACATCGGAGTTTTCTCAGATAAGAACCCCTTCGGATATGTTGATGAGAACGGTGAATATCAGGGATATGATGTTTACTTCGCAAATAAACTTGGCGAAGACCTCGGTGTAAAGATCAACTTCGTATCAACAGAGGCGGCAAGCAGAGTTGAATACCTTGAGACAGGTAAGGTTGATATCGTACTTGCAAATTTCACGGTTACAGAAGAAAGAGCAGAAAAAGTTGACTTCGCACTTCCTTATATGAATGTAGCTCTCGGAGTTGTATCTCCCAAAGCAAATGTAATTAAGGACCTCAGTGAGATCAAGCCTGACGATCAGGTTATCGTTATCTCAGGAACAACAGCAGAGACATATCTTGAAAAGAACTATCCCGACATCAAGCTCCAGAAGTTTGATACATATGCAACAGCAAAGACTTCTTTTGAAAACGGAACAGGCGTAGCTTGGGCAAATGACAATACAGAGGTTATTGCATATGCAATCGAGAATGAGGGATATGAAGTAGGTATTCCTTCACTCGGAAGCCAGGATACTATCGCACCTGCAGTATCTAAGGGCAACACAACACTTCTTGACTGGATCAACGGTGAGATCGAGACACTTGGAAAAGAGAACTTCTTCCATGCAGATTATGAGGCAACTCTTATCGATACATACGGCAAAGATTATGAGGAAACACTCGTAGTTGAGGGCGGAAAGGTCGCCGATGCCGCAGAAGCTTCATCTGACGCTTCATCAGCTTCTTCAGAGGATGCAGGCGCAGCAGCTTCAGATGCAGAAGCTTCAACAGAGGCTTCATCTGCACAGTGAAGTACATGAATTAAATTGCAGAAATCCGCACCGGTTGCGGATTTTGTAAGAACATGATTCAAGATATCATAACCGGTAACATAAATGAGGGAGAGCTTGCGGGCTCTCCCAATACTTGTTTTTAAAAGGAAACACAACATGAACTTAGACGTTATTATTTCCTATATTCCACTATATATAGAAGCATTTTTCTTAACGATAAGGATCGGATGGCTTGGTATATTGTTTGCGTTGGCCATAGGACTTGTTGTCGCATTTATCATGCACTTTAAGATTCCGTTTCTGTCTGGGATAGCGCTTGTGTATATCGAGCTTTTCAGAAATACACCGCTTCTTGTGCAGCTTTTTTTCATATACTTCGGACTTCCGAAAGTAGGGCTGTCGATATCTGCGGAGACGTGCGGATTTGTCGGGCTTGGGCTTCTTGGCGGAAGTTACATGGCTGAAGTATTTAGGAGCGGACTTGAGAGCGTGCCGAATTCACAGACAGAGAGCGCGCTCGCACTTGGATTATCAAGGAAACAGCTCTTTTTATCGGTAATACTGCCGCAGGCAATCTCGCAGAGCGTTCCGGGAATACTGGCAAATGTCATTTTCCTTCTCAAAGAGACAAGTGTCTTTTCTGCGATAAGCCTTATGGACCTTATGTTTACGGCAAAAGACCTGATAGGACTTTACTACGATACGAAGGAAGCGCTGTTCCTGCTGGTTATTTTCTATATAATAATGCTGCTTCCCGTTTCGGTGATAGGAAGCTTTATTGAGAAAAAGGCAAGATTTAGGACGTTAGGAGTGTGAGCATATGGGATTTGAAGTTTTATTAAAAGGAAATAATATGATAAGGCTCCTGACGGGACTTGCAGTTTCGCTGAAGATAAGTTTTATATCCGTTGCGATAAGTATTGTGCTTGGAGTTATACTTGGAATTTTGATGGCATTCAAGAACCCTGTAATTACGGTGATCACAAGAGTGTATCTTGAGATTGTAAGGATAATGCCGCAGATGGTGCTTCTTTTCATCGTGTACTTCGGGACCACGAAAGCACTGGGAATCAATCTGGAGGCAGAGACGGCTGCCGTCATCGTGTTCTCGTTCTGGGGAACGGCTGAGATGGCGGACCTTGTTCGAGGCGCACTTCTGAGCATACCTGTGATTCAGTACGAAAGCAGCATATCGCTTGGACTTAACAGATTTCAGACGTACAGATATGTTATCGTGCCGCAGATCATAAGGCGCATGATACCGCTGTCGATAAACCTGATCACGAGAATGATAAAGACTACGAGCCTTGTTATGATGATAGGAATCGTAGAGGTGCTCAAAGTTGGACAGCAGATAATCGAGGCAAACAGGAAAGCATCGCCCACGGCGGCGTTTGGAATATTCCTTGTAATATTTTTGCTGTACTTTATGGCATGCTGGCCGATCAGTATGCTTTCAAGATATTTAGAGAAGAAATGGGAGAACTGATATGGAAGAGATACTCAAAGTAAATAATGTATGCAAAAGATATGAAGACATAACAGTTTTCGAAAATATGAATCTTACGGTAAAAAGAGGCGAAGTTGTGGTTATCGTCGGTCCTTCGGGCTGCGGAAAAAGTACGTTTCTGAGATGCCTTAACGCTCTTGAAAATATACAGGACGGAGAGATCTTGCTGGACGGTGAGAAGGTTGATGCTGCGAGCAAGAATATCGGAAATATCAGGGAAAAAGCGGGGATGGTATTTCAGAGCTACGATCTTTTCCCGCATCTTACGGTACTTCAGAATCTTATGCTTGCACCTGTAAAGGTTAAGAAGAGAGATAAGAAGGAAGTTGAAAAGGAGGCGCTGACTTTACTTGAGAGAGTAGGTCTTTTGACCAAAAAAGACAGTTTCCCCAGGCAGTTGTCAGGCGGACAGAAGCAGAGAGTTGCGATAGTAAGGGCGCTTATCATGCATCCTGAGATACTGCTTCTTGATGAGATAACGGCGGCGCTCGATCCTGAGATGGTACACGAGGTCCTCGAAGTTGTTCTTTCACTGGCAAAAGAAGGGCGGACAATGATAATCGTGACGCATGAAATGCAGTTTGCAAGAGCTGTTGCGGACCGAATGGTGTTCATTGATAATGGAAGAATTGTTGAAGAAGGAAGCCCCGAAGAGTTTTTTGAAAATCCGAAGTCGGATAGATTGAAGCAATTTTTGCAGACATTCTCGTATTGAATACTATATTAATAACAACTTTATTTGATACAATCCGACGTTAAAAGAAAAGTAACAAATTTTCACCAAAAAGCAATAATTGGGCAGGCGAAAGCAATATTTGACAAGTCGTCTTAAACGTTTACTGCTATAATTTGTCTTATCCTAACAAATATTAAAGAATATTTAATATATAAAAATATTTGTAAGGAATAAGTTTACAAAATGTGGAGGTACATGTATGAAAAGACAAATGACGGTTTTATCAAGTATTGCCATGGGGGGCTTACTGGTACTTAACAACAGCGTAGATGTTAATGCGGCACCTGCGCTTAATCCTTATAACGGGGTGGAAGCAGAAGTTAATTTCGGACAGTCAGGAACAAAGGTTGTTACTGATGGGGATGTCAAGGCGGTATCAAGTATTGATTCCGGTGATTATTTTATAGTAAAGGATGTTAACTTTTCTAAGGGAGTATCAAAGTTCAAGGTAAATGCAAAGGCTGATTCAGCTTCACTTCTTGAAATCAGAGAAGGCGGTGCTGACGGTGACGTCATCGCAAATATTAAAATTGGTGCAACAAAGGGCGAATATAAAGAGTTCGTGATCGATTCATCAGTGAAGATTGATGGTAAGAAGACCATTGCTTTTGTTGGAAAGATGGGAACTATAGCTATTGATAAATGGTCAGCTGTAGAGGCATCTTCAGAGGATGAAGCTAAGACAGAGTTCCCTGTTGATTCTGAGACAGGAAAGACAGGTGAAGGAGATTTTGTTTCACCTTATGATGTAATCAAGACAGAAGAGGTTTCTAAGGACTCTAAGGGAATCGAGCAGCAGGATAATAAGGACACAAAGGTTCTTACAAGCCTTGAGAAGGACGACTACTATGTAGTACATAACCTTACTTTTGATAAGGGCGTAGCTGCATTTAATATATCACTTAAGTCTGATGAGCCTTCAGCATTGGAGATTAGAGCTGACGGCGTTGAGGGAACATTACTTGGTAAGGTTAAAGTTACTTCTACAGACGGCGAGTATAAGACAGTAACAGTAAAGGCAGAGGAGAACGATGTTACAGGAACTCATGCCGTTGTATTCGTAGGTAAGGCAGGTAACGTAAGTATTGAGAGCTGGAAGGCATTACATGCACCCGGCGCTAAGACAGATGATAAGACAAAGACTCCTGATAAGGATACACAGGGAGACAATAACAAAGAGCCTGAGAAGGTTGAAGATACAACAGGAAAGACAGGAACAGGAGCAACTCTTTTCCCTTACAATGAAATCTCAACAGATGTGAATTACGGTGAGACAAAGGGCATTGAATATGTAGATTACAACGGAAAGAAGGTAGTTTCAAGCCTTGGTTCCGGTGACTACTTCACAATAAAGGATGTAGATTTCAAGAAGGGCGTTGCTACAATGTTCATAAATGCAAAGTCTGACAAGCCTGCTATGGTAGAGCTTAGAGAAGGCGGCGCAGACGGAAAAGTGCTCGGAACATTTAAGATTAATTCTACAGACGGAAAATATGAGACATTCAGCGTACAGGTTGATGGTCTTACAGGAAAGCATACAATCGCATTCGTAGGAAAGCTTGGAAATACAAGCATTGCAAGCTGGAAGGCAATGAGCGCACCTGAGAAGAAGGATGATGTAACACCTACTCCTACTCCTACTCCAACACCTACTCCTACACCTGAGAAGACAGAGGATACAAAGAGTGGTTCAGGATCAACTCTTTTCCCTTACAACGAGATCTCAACAGGCGTTAACTATGGTGAGACAAAGGGCATTGAATATGTAGATTACAACGGAAAGAAGGTAGTTTCAAGCCTTGGTTCCGGTGACTACTTCACAATAAAGGATGTAGATTTCAAGAAGGGTGCAACATCAATCACTATCAGTGCAAAGGCAGATAAGCCCGCTGTTGTCGAGATCAGAGACGGTGGCGTTGACGGAAAGGCACTTGGAAATATCAAGATTGCCAATACAAACGGTAAATATGCAACTTATACATTGAAGTTTGATAATATTACAGGAAGACATACACTTGCATTTGTTGGTAAAGTTGGTGATGTAAGTATTGCAAGCTGGAAGGCAAGCGTAGATGATCAGGGTAACGGAAGCACACCTACTCCCACACCTACACCTACACCTACACCTACTCCCACACCTACACCTACTCCTACACCAACACCCACTCCAACACCTACACCGGCACCCGATAACGGAAACGGTGGAAGCACAGAGACACCTACACCCGCTAAGTCAAACCTTACACTTTCTCACACTGTAAATGACTGGGGTTCAGGATATCTCGTAGATTTCAGAGTAAGCAATAACTCAGGTGAGACAGTAAACGGCTGGAAGCTCAGAATCAAGAAGGATGGAATCAAGATCAACCAGAGCTGGTGCATGGAAGTCAAGGAAGAAGGCGATTATTATGTAATTACTCCTTTCTTCTGGAATGCATACATCGAGAACGGTAACTTCATCTCATTCGGTATTATTGGACAGGGCACAGCACCCAGAACAATAACATATGAGTTTGTAAAATAATTTAAGAAGTTTAATAAAGATAATTGAATTGAAATAGAAAGTAAAAAGCTGATACGAAACCGGAAGCTCCTCTCTACTGTGAAAAACAGTGAGAGGAGTTTTCTGCGTATAGCAATTTATAAGGAAATTCTTACATAATTTAATCAAGTTTGTATATTTACACATCTTTTTTTTTATACTAACATGAACTTTGTGAAATAAAATGATGTACATTTGGAGGGTAGATAAATGTCAGATATTCAGAAAGTATATGATTTTTTAAATGATGCAGGGACTTATTATCTCGCTACTGTAGACGGAGATCAGCCGAGAGTAAGACCTTTCGGCACAGTTCTATTGTCAGGTGACAAGCTCTATATTCAGACAGGTAAAGTTAAAGACGTTTCTAAGCAGCTTGCAGCAAATCCTAAGGCTGAGATCTGTGCATTTAAGGATGGCAGATGGATCCGTGTAGCCGGAGAGCTTATCAATGATGATTCTCACGATGTTAAGGTTGCAATGCTTGAGAAGATGCCTCAGCTTAACGGAATGTACAGCGCAGATGATGACAATATGCAGATGTTGTATTTCAAAAATGCGACAGCAACAATTACATCATTTACAGAGGCTCCCGTAACACTGAAGTTCTGATGAAAATTTAAAATAGCTGTTTTCAAGACTTAGTCGCTTGGAAACAGCTATTTTTTCAATAGGAAATTATAATTTAGTTTGCAAGTGCCTGTTCTACAGCGATTGCGAGCTGGTCGGCGCATGAAGTGCCTTTTCCGTTGCAATCGTTTCCTTTTAAGATGGCAACAGCTTTTTCTGCATCCATTCCTTCAAGAAGTTTGCCAACGGCAGCGGTGTTGCCGGGACATCCGCCTGTGAATTTCACATTGTGAAGTTTGCCGTCTTCGATATCAAAATCGACCTTTTTTGCACAGACACCGCGGGTCTGGTATGAATAATTCTGCATAATAGAAATCTCCTTTTTCTGATATGGATATTCTACATTTTACGTAAAAAATATCAAGTACCGAAATTTCTAAAAATGCGGTATCATATAAAATGATAGTTAACGTTTTGTTTTTTGAATGGAGGAAAAAATGGGATTGATCGGTAGTCTTATATTGGGAGCTGTTGCAGGTTTTATTGCGAGCAAGATCATGAATGAATCTTCGGGAACTCTTAAGAACATAATTCTTGGAGTTGTCGGTGGATTTGTCGGAGGATTCGTATTCGGACTTCTTGATTTAAATGCGAACGGTCTCATCGGAAGACTTTTGATATCAGTTGTAGGTGCTTGCATCTGCATTTGGGGCGGAAGAAAGCTGTTCTAAATAATCATTTTTCGTGGTCGTGGCTTATTTGCTATGGCCACTAACATTATATGTAAAAGGGAAGCGGTTTAGATTATGAATTATGCGATTTTTTTGGCCGGGGGGACCGGTACCAGGACTGAATCAGATGTACCAAAGCAGTATGTGCGTGCGGGCGGATATATGATGGCAACTTATGCTATAAAGCCGCTTCTTGAGTGCAAGCACATCGATGGCGTATATGTGGTTGCAGGCGATGATTGGACAAAAGAGATTGTGGCAGATGCCGAGAAGGCCGGTCTTAATGTGAAGAAGATAAAAGGCTTTGCCATGCCGGGGGTAAACAGGCAGGCGTCGATATTAAGCGGAATGACTGCAATTCTTCGCGATATCTCAAAGAAGGAGAATATTGAGGATGTTTCCGACAAGGATACGGTGATTGTTCATGATGCAGCAAGACCTTTTCTTGATGTGAAACTTTTAAATGACTGCTATGGAGCAATTTCAGGTCATGACGGTGTTATGCCTGTTATTTCCATGAAGGATACTGTCTATCTTAGTGAGAACGGTAAGACGGTATCAAAGCTTCTTGACAGGCATAAAGTATATGCAGGCCAGGCGCCTGAGCTTTTTAAATATAAAAAATACTATGAGGCAAATGTGATTCTTTTGCCCGATAAGATCTTTTCCATAAATGGTGCGACGGAACCGGCGATCATTGCGGGAATGGATATTGCGATGATTAACGGAAACGAAGCAAATTTCAAAGTGACAACAGCGTCAGATCTTGACAGGTTTAAGCAGCTTAAGGAGGAAAAGCAGTAATGTCGAAGGCATGGGTACTGCATGACATAGGAGATATAAGGTATGAGGAGGTGGAGATATCTTCTCCCGGCGATAACGAAGTTCTTGTTAAAGTCATGGCCGTTGGAATATGTGGATCGGACGTGCCGCGTGTCTATGAGACCGGGGCGCACAAGATGCCGCTTATTCCGGGGCATGAGTTTTCGGGAGTTGTCGTAAAGACAGGTGCGAATGTTTCTCCTGAGCTTAAAGGAATGCGGACTGCCGTTTCGCCTAAGATTCCATGCAGGAAATGCGAGATGTGCGTGAAGGGAGAGACGGATCTGTGCCTTAACTATGACTATACCGGTTCAAGACGCGACGGTGCCTTTGCGGAATATGTGTGTGTTCCTGTGGATAACCTTATAGAGCTTGTGGATAACATCTCTTTTGAAGAGGGAGCTATGATAGAACCGCTCGCCGTTGCTGCCAATGCGGTGAGAACGGGCTGCGCCGGAATTGATCCTTCAGATTGCGAAGTTAAGATCGCGGTTTGCGGAATGGGAACAATAGGGCTCATGGTTGTTATGCTTTTGATGGATATGGGATTTTCGAATCTCTATGTTATCGGAAACAAGGACAGTCACAGGGAGAAGGCGCTTGATCTTGGAATCGCTTCGGAGCATTACTGCGATGTCAGAACTTCAGACCCTGTCGCATGGCTTAAAGAGAAGACAAGCGGAGTTTCTGTTTATTTTGAGTGCGTCGGAAGTAACGAAAGTATCAGATACGGACTTGAAGCGGGAGCGCCGAAATCCAGACAGGTTCTGGTCGGTAACCCAAGGGGTGATATGTCTTTTTCCAGAAATACTTATTGGGAAATCTTGAGAAAGCAGATGCGTCTTATGGGAATATGGAATTCTTCATATAGAAAAGATGCGGCTGAATGTGGTGTGGATGTAGCACAGATTGACGATTGGCATTATGTGCTTAGCAGATTGGAAGCAGGCGGAATCAAGCCTTCTAAGCTTATTACGCACAGACTTTCGTTGGAAGAGCTTGATAAAGGGCTTGACATTATGCGCAATAAGACGGAAGATTATTGCAAGATTATGATCTATCCAAGTGGATTATAAATGAAAAAATTTGGAAGGAGCGAACGAATGTCCTGGAAAACAGTTAATATTCAATTGATGAATGGATGCATTTTTGCTGTTTACGGGGATAGTGCGCTCTTTTTTAGGTGAATTTGCAAAGTTTGAAAGGCTTTAACTGCAAAATTAGAACGTGTTATCTCCGTATTCTTTTTACTTACCAAAAAAGATGAGGAGATTTTTTTAATTAATAGGAAATTTCGCCTTGACGGCGAAATCTTGAATTAAAAGGCCCGGCAAGACCGGGCCACGCAAAGTAGAGGTAAGTTGGTATAATTACCAATCTACCTCATCAAAAAATTCATCATCTTCATGCATAAAGTAATCCATGTCGAGAAGGTCTTCATCATCCATCTCGCGGATTTCGTTCGCCGACATGCCTTCCGGCGGATTTTGGATGTATTTCTCTCTAAGCTTTGCAATTAGTTCTTTATCGACCATAACTGTTCCTCCTTGCATGATTTTATCATGTGCAGAAACATGGGGAAACACTGTTTGGTTTTGAAGATGGAGCTCTGCTTTTGGGACGGCATTTTCCCTTTGCCTCTTTGTATAAGTCTTCAAGAGAAATATGTTTATGATTAAAGTACAAATCAAGGAATTTCATGGTACTACTGCACTTTGAACATTTGATTGGATCATAGCCAAATGCTGAAAGAATACTTGAGCGCCATTGTAAGAAAGATTTGAAGAATGGCTGTTTGGTGGGGGGAATAAGACGGTAGAGCTTTTTATCTGATTCTCGATGTCGACCATACACGCCGTAGTAGCGTATCATCTTAAAGTCTTTTTCAGGTATGTGCTGGATAAGGCGTTTGATGAAGTCTATTGCAGGAAGTGTTTCGGTGACAAGGACTTCGTCCTCATGCCTGTTGTAGTGGAAAGTAATAGTATCATGCGCTTTATCATAGGAATCAATTCTTGATAGGCCGATTGCAGGGCGCCCAAGGTATCGACCTATATATTTAGCCACTTTGTTCTTGTCAGCGAGAGTGGGTTTTGCATATATATAGAATCCATCTTTTTGATTTTTGTATGAGAGAGCTTTTTCTTTTTTGAACAATGCTTTTTTCGCGGAGTCAGTAATAAGAGCTTCCATAAGATTAAGAAGAGCGGTTTGAAAAGCATGGCGCATGTATTGAAAACTGAAGTAATTGACTTTACGCCAAAATCCGGTGTCACCTACACCACCTTCAGATATAAGGCAGTGGATATGAGGATTCCATTCCAATGGACGTCCAAATGTGTGAAGAACCAGAATGTAACCGGGAGTGAAGTTCTGACTTTTGTTGGTTTTGTAGAACATCCGACGAATAACGCTGCTGGCGGCGTCAAAAAGACAGTTGAGAAGATTACGGTCTTCGAGAAAGTAATGGCGTAATTCTTTTGATATAGTAAAAACGCAGTGTCGGTGCTGGCAGTTTATGAGTTTGAAAGACATGGCCAGAGCACGTTTTTGCGAATACATGGAACCACAGGTAGGACAGAATCTTGAATGACAACGAAAGGGAATGAACTTGAGATTACCACAATCGTGGCAGCCATACATGGCGCCACCATAGGCAGGATCGCCACAATTGAGCATCTTATCGATGTTTTCCATTTCCGTTTTGCGGGGATGGAGAGTATATTGAATTTCTTCATAATGATCTCGGAACAGATCTTGCAGTATGTTTCGTTTCATAAAAATCATTATGAATGAATTGAGGCAAAAAACAACCCCAACCCCTCATGAGTGAGGGGCAGGGGAGTTGAAGTGCCATAGGCACTTTTTTATGAATAAATTTAGTATAAAGACAGCAAAAAGACAGATAGGGAAATTGTATTTATTAGACAGTGTGGGAAGTCTCATGATTGCCGGAGCGTCGTGGGTTGCGCTTCTTGCGGCGAGAGGATTTACGACTGCGGAAATCGGCTTGTTCGAGAGTATATTTCATGTTGCAAGTATGATCTTCGAAGTTCCGTCGGGGGCTGTGGCAGATGTGTTCGGAAGGAAGAAGACGATGATCGCGAGCAGCGTAGTGTCTGTACTGGCGGCTCTCATGATGATCTTTTCAAATTCATTTTTATTTATTGCTGTTGCGATGGTTGTGAGTGCGCTCAGTTATAATCTTGCGTCGGGAACCAGAGAAGCACTTGCTTATGACTCGCTGAAAGAGGCGGGGATTGAGGGCGAGTACGATAAGTTTGCATCTAACGATCTTGTCATATATCAGGTCACAAGCTCGCTTGCAAAGATTCTTGCGGGAGCGGCGCTGGCGCTTGGATATAGAAAAGCGTACGCGGTGGATGTTATTGTGGGATTGATCGCGATCGGAATTGCGGCGTCTCTGCGGGAGGTTCGAACTGAACTTAGTGAAGAGAAGAGCGTTAAGAAACGCTTTGCGGAAGTTGCAAGAGAGAGCTTTCTTTTTCTTAAGAATAATTCGAGAGTCAGGCTTATTATTATCTTTAATGCGGCTATAGGAGCGGTTTCGATACTTGTTCTTTTCTTCCTGCAGGCAAGACTTCCCGAGATGGGAATTTCAAATGTGTTTCTTGGTCCGGCACTTTTTGCCATGGGCCTTGGCGCCGCTGTGGGAGCGAAGACTGTCGAGTACATAAAGCCTTCGCGATACAGATATATTGGAGTTATAAGCTTGTTGTGTGTTTGTTTTGCATTCGCAATGGCATTTTCCGGAAACATTATTTTAGCCGTTATTGGTGGATTTGTCGGTGCTTTCGGAGACAATTATATTGAAGTGCGAACCGACGTCATGATCAACAATATGATTCCCTCCGAACAGCGCGCAACACTCATGTCCGTGAACTCCTTCATGTTCTCTGTGGTCATGATAATCCTGTCGCCGATATTCGGAGCGTTGTTTATGCTGTAAGTGAAATGCTTCAATGCATTACAGATTCAATTTCAGCAAAGCGGTTCTCTTGGCTCGGTGTCGTGTATATTTGAATAGACGATACCGCTGTGCACGGTGGGCTCAACGCCTCCGTCTTTGAAGAGGTCGCTTATATTTACAAATTCATAACCCTGCGCAAGAAGCTCAGGGATAACAATGTCGAGGGCTTTGACGGTTTCAACGTTTCCTGTGTAATCATGCATAAGGATGATCGAGCCGTCACAGGCCTGAGACAATATCTTTTCAGCACGCTCTTTGGCAAGAATGCTGTCTTCCCAGTCTTCGCCGTGAATTCCGCATATAAACGGAAGATCTATGCAGTCGTACATGGTCCGGCTCACATCTATGAACGGAGGTCTGAAAAAACGCGGCTTATATCCGGCAATTCTCTCAATTTCCTTGTCGGTATATTCAAGCTCTGAGCGTACTTCGTCTGCCGTAAATGTCTGCATGTGAGAATGCGTCTTTGAGTGATTGCAGATCTCGCAACCGTGCGCGATGCACTCTCTGACAATCTTTTCCGATTCATCGGTTATGTTGTCCGCAATCAGGAAAAAAGATGCGACAACATTATACTTCTTGAGCTTTTCAAGAACCTGTGGCGTTGTGACGGTGCTCGGGCCGTCATCAAAAGTTAATGCTATTTTTTTACCCATAATTTCTAATCCCCATTTGTAATCGTTGTAAATTTGTAAAAGTAACTAATATCTAATATACCACACTAAAAAAAAGATCTTTAAATAATTAGTGTGAGCTAGATTCTATGCATGTAGGCAGCATGTGTGGGGCATAATGAGAAAAATAATGTAAAGCGCGCTTGACATTAATGCGTTCGAGTGATATTTTGAAAATGTAAAGTGAACTTTACGTAGGTACCATTTTTTTTCAAGAATTATTCTGTGAAAGGAGGATTCTTTTGAAAAATCGAATAGAAGAAATCAGAAACGAAAAGAATCTTCGTCAGGAAGAACTAGCCAAAGCAATGGGGGTCTCCCGCCAGACTATCAGTTCTCTTGAGAACGGAAGATATAACCCTTCGATAATGTTGGCGCATAAGCTTGCCAAGTTCTTTGAGATGACGATTGAAGAAATATTTATTTTTGAGGAGGATGAATGATATGTATATGAATAAATTTAAATTTGCATTGAGTATTTTCTGGATAGTTCTTGGAGGTGTTCTTATAATCCTCTCTGCTTTAGATATAATTGACGGCACGATGTATGCATGTATGGGCGGAGCCCTTATCGCAGTAGGTGCGCTCTTGGTTTTCAGATGGACAAAGTACGAAAAAGACGCTGCATACCGCGAAAAAATCGATGTAGAAATTGGGGACGAGCGCAATAAATACATAAGCATGCTCAGCTGGTCTTATACCGGATACGCCGCAATCATTATTGCAGCAGTCGGATCAATCATCGCATTCATACTTAAACAAGATGAGCTCAACCGCTATCTATCCTGTACATTTGCTTTCATGATGATAATCAGATATATCACATATTTCATTGCAACAAAGAAAAACTGATTTTGTCGGAAGACGTGCAAATAGACAAAAAAATGAGTAGAATAGTATTAGCAGAAACCACAGCCTGTGTTACGGCAAAAACACGGGATTATCAGTTTGGTAACTAATAGCAGCAGTATCTTAAACAGGGTAGGAGACGGATTATTATGATTACGAACGATAAGGGACTGGTAGGATTTAAACACAAGATCATGGAAGAAGTCTGCAGACTTGCGTGGAACGATGAACTCGACGAGGAGCACAAAGAGCAGCTTGTTTATAAGCTTGCACCGGGGCCAAAGCCTGTATACAGGTGCTGCGTGTACAAAGAGCGTGAGATTGTGCGCCAGAGAATACGTCTTGCTTGCGGTCTTAGCACAACATACAATGAGGGATCAAAAAATATCGTGCAGGTAATTGACCCGGCATGTGACGAGTGTCCTATTCATGCTTTTTCCGTAACTGATAATTGCCGTTTTTGTATGGGAAAAGCCTGTCTTAACTCATGTAAATTTGATGCGATACATCCCGGAGATGTCAGGATGCACATCGATTCCGCTAAGTGTAAAGAGTGCGGAATGTGCGCAGGTGCCTGCCCGTACGGGGCTATCGTTCATCTCGAGCGCCCATGCCACAAGGCTTGCCCTGTCGGCGCTATCACTTATGATGAGAATGGCTATTGCAAGATTGACGAGAGCAAGTGCATTCAGTGCGGTCATTGTATCCACAGCTGTCCGTTCGGAGCAATCGGCTCCAAGACATTCCTTGTTCAGATAATAGAAGCAATTAAGTCGGGAAAAGAAGTCATAGCAATGTGTGCACCCGCTACCGAAGGGCAGTTTGGCGAAGACATCTCTATGGCTGCCGTTAAAAATGCGCTGATAAAACTTGGCTTTGCAGATATGGTTGAGGTTGGCCTCGGAGGCGATATGACAGCCGCTTATGAGTCAAAAGAGTGGGCCGAAGCCTATGCAGAGGGCAAAAAAATGACGACTTCATGCTGTCCTGCGTTTATCAACATGCTGAAAAAACACTTCCCTGAGCAGTTTGAAAACAACATGTCATCAACCGTTTCGCCTATGTGTGCGATTTCAAGGTATCTCAAGGCAACACGTCCGGGATGCGTCACAGTATTTGTCGGACCTTGCATTGCCAAGAAGTCTGAGGCAATTGATGAGAGCGTTCCGGATAATGCAGATTATGTAGTAACCTACGGAGAGCTGCGCGCTCTTATGAGGTCAAAAGATATAGATTTCGAGCCTGTAACAGATGAATATCAGGAATCTTCCATCTGGGGCAAACGTTTTGCGACAAGCGGAGGCGTTGCCAATGCGGTTATTGAGTGCATGAAAGAGAGAGGCGAAGACGTAAGTAATATCAAGCTTCACCGCGTTGCCGGTGGCAATGAGTGTAAAAAAGCTCTCTTACTTCTTAAAGCGGGACGACTTCCCGAGGACTTCATCGAAGGAATGGTATGTCCCGGAGGCTGTGTAGGTGGCCCGTCAAAACACAAGACGGAAGTCGAGATTACAAAGGCAAGAGAATCGCTTCTTTCAAAAGCTGATGACAGAAAAGTATTAGATAATCTCAAGAAATATCCTATGGATAAATTTTCGATGCATAGAGACGGCAAAAAAATAGACCTTCCGGATTAACGGAAGGCCTGTTTATTCAGCAGGTTTATTCAGCGGTGGCTTGTGAGTCTGTGTCATTTTTTATGACAAGTTTGTCAATATTGAGTGCGCTTGACGAAAATACAGTCTTAACGATCCACACAAGAAGCACGAATACAAGCAAAGGAATCACGCATGCCGTTACGATCATTACTGCGAGTGATTCAAGCATGTTCTTTAAGAAATTTGAAACCTTGTCGATCGTGTCGGTGGTTATCGTACTGAGTTCGCTAAGGAGCCCTGAATCGGATTCGCCTTCAAGATTGAGGTCGCTGTATTCTTCAATCGTGGACTCAACCTTTGCTGACTGAGTCTGATAAACTTTGTCGGAAAGCCAGATGCTTGAAGGAACAAGAAGGAATATGACGATTCCAACGATTCCGATTCTTGCGGCCATGTCCGACAAGCTCTTTTTCTTAAGTAATATAGCTCCGCTTAAAAGCAGGCACGCAGCCGGAATAAGCACGGAAAATGAAACATAACCGGTCAGCGTTATCATGAACTTCTCAAGGTACAGAGCACTAAGTATCAAGAGAAAATATGAAGCGAGATCTGCGAGCTGCTCTGAAATGGGTGTACACAGATCGCCCGGAAGGAGTGACAAAGTTGCGGATGCCGCAGCGGCTCCTCCTGAGAGCTTCATGACTGTCGCAATCTTTGCGTCGGTCTGCTCGATTGAATGCTTGTGATTTGCGGGATTAGCCGCTGTAGGAGCAATCTTTGTAAGCGATATAACTGCGATGAGAAGCAGTATTACTATTGTTGTTATCTTTTTTAAATTCATCCGTTTCATCCCCTTTATTTTATTTCAATCTGGTACTTTGATGCCTCGGGTAAGCTGTTTACAAAGTTTTCTATGATGGTCTTTGCCTGTGCATCGGACTTTTCGAGAATCCCGTTTGCCAGCGCTTTTTCTTTTGCGGCAGCTTCGAATTTGGCGAGCGAAGTGTTGTAATCCTCAAGCTTTAAAGGGTTCCACAAAGAGTCTTTTTCCGAATAGATCTTAAAGGTATCTTTGTCGATGTTTACGGAAAAAATCTCAGAGTCGGGAATGTCGATCGTGATAGTCTTGGCGTCGTCATCCTTGCTGATTGCTATCTTCTCGAAGTCGACTCCTGCTGTGACAGCACCGTCATAACTGTATAAAAACTCGGACGAAGAAGTGATGAACTTCATTATTGTTTTTTCTTTGGTATATTTTTCAACCTGAGTGAAGTAATATTCCTGCGTTATGAGAGTTCCCATGTTCGCAATTCCTTCGCGGATCGTCTCGGTATTCACCGTTACGATGACCTTGGCGGGGCTCTTTTTTACAGTGCTTTCCGTTGCGGCTATATCAGCGAGACTTGGCTCGGAGTTAGCGTTTTTCTTGTAATCGGTCAAAAGAACCAGCATAGCGATCACGGCAACCAGGATAACAGCTATGTATAGGTAGTTTTTATTTTTTTTGAAAAAATCCATACGTAAACCTCCGTTATATTGCATCTTCAGCCGATGCGCAGAAAAGTCATGCAAGAAAAAGCATGCGGGCATCTGTTCGCAAAGAGCGGCCAAAAAGAAAATATGCAATTCAATTTTATCATTTAGTGACCAAAAGATACAGTGACAGCAAAATTGTCAGTATTGGGTATAAGGTAATGTGCTTGTGGCTCATCAAAGTTTGAGTTAAAATGATGCGGTTGGAAATTTGAGGTTACCCGGTAAGTGATTGGTAGCTTTGCAAAAATATATGAATATGATAGGAAAAAAGGGAAGTTAAGTAAAATGAGTGCTTTTATAGTAATGCAGCAAATGGGGATGATAGTCATTCTTGTTTCTGTCGGAATTTATCTTTATAAGAAAGGTGTCGTAGACAATACGGTTTCAAAGCAGCTGTCGGTGATTGTCATGGATATATGCAATCCCGCGCTAATACTGGCGTCGATTCTTACGGGAAATGTCGATATAAGTCATCAGGTTCTTTTGGAAGCGGTTATCCTCGGCGTTTTATTTTATGCATTTCTTATGATATTCGGAGCTCTTTTTCCCGCGATACTCGGAGTTGTTAGGGAAAAAAGAAGATTTTACAATCTCATGGTTGTTTATACAAATGTAGGGTTCATCGGAATTCCCGTTGCTAAGGCAATACTTCCGGACAAAGCCATCATCTACGTTATCGTATGCAATATCATGTACAGCCTTCTCTTTTACACCCATGGAATCTCTGTCCTCAGCAATGGAAAAGAGAAGATGAGCTTGAAAAAAGCTATGAGCCCGGGAACTATAATGGCGCTCCTTAGCCTTGTTGTGTGCTGGTTTAAGATTACACCGCCGCCGATCGTGACAAACAGCGTAAGTTATATCGGCAATGCGACGGTCTTTTTGTCTATGACGCTTCTTGGTGTTTCCATAGCAAGATCCGGAGTCAAAAGCGGGTTCAAGGATCTCAGAATCTGGGGATATATTGCTATCAGGATGGTACTTCTCCCTGTGGCTATGTTCTACATATTGAGAGCAATCGGATGTGACGATGTGGCAGTACTTGGATTTTGTCTGATGGCAACAATGCCTGTCGGAAATCTTCCTCTTATTCAGTCTGAAAAGATCGGGGAGGATACGCGGATACTCTCAGGAGCCATCACGGTTACAACAATTGTTTCGATGGTGACGATAACAGTTCTTATGATTCTTTTCACAGGCGCATTGGATATCAGTGCATCATATTGAAATTATCAGGGCGGTTAACATAAAAATGAATAATTTCAAAAATATGATAAGCTGCTAAGGCAGTAAAAATTTAGAAAAAGTTAATGACTTTACGATAAAACATGGAATATTTTTACGTTCAAAAATGTTATGATTATTGTATATTCAGTTACAACATGATACATGCTCTTTCTTTGTAATAAGGAGGCCCGTAGATGAAAAAGATCAACGACTTGAAGATCTATATCAAAATGAGCCTTGTAATAGGTCTTGTGATCATGATTGGACTCGGAAGTATATATGGCATAATAAATTCACGAACCAGATCTATTATGAGAAAACAGACTGAGATAAGGTTATCGGAGATTACCGAAAGCCGCTCGGTTGTTATCGAGAAATATTTCTCGGATCTGCAGAATTATGTCGTGAATTTTGCAAAACTTCCGGCTGTAGTTTCGTATATGCAAAATACAAGTGATAAAACTGCAGCGAACAATGTTCAGGAAACTCTTTTGAGCTACACATCCACAAGATCGGATATTGAGAGTATGTATCTTGCTGATGATGCTACGCTTGTCTACGCACATACTGATCCTTCATTTATAGGTCAGGTCGCAAATGCAGAGATGGCGGGCTTTACGGCAAATATCGAAAGCGCAGGAGGAGCGATGTGCGCAGGAATCGTTCTTTCTCCGGCGAGTAACAGTAATGTTGCGATAGTATTTGCAAATGTACATGATGCATCAGGTAAGCCCATAGGATTCGTCGGAGGTGCTACCTACGTTGATGAGCTTCAGAACACGATCACGGGAATGAGCACGCAGGGACTTGACGGAGCTCAGATGTATCTTATCGGAAGCAGTGATATTACTGCGGCAACATATATTTTTGCTCCCGATCCGGCAATGCTTGGAGCACCTGTTGAAGATGAAGCACAGGTTCAGGCTCTTCAGCAGATGGCGGATGTTCCGACAAGCTTTTTTACATATCGTGATAAGACATTGGGACGCTCTATACTGTCATATCGCAATATTCCGAGCGTGGCTGCTACATTCATTGTTACTGATTCGGAAAAAGACTTTTTGAAGGATATCAATTCCCTCAGTAATTTCATTCTTTTCCTTGTAATACTTGTATTCTGCGTTTCGCTTGTAGGAGTTGTTCTGATCTCAAAGGCTATATCAAAGGATATTGAGGGTGTAACGGAGGTAATCACAGATCTCGGAACACTTGATATTACCAAGACTCAGGCACTTGAAAAATACAAAGGAAGAAATGACGAAGTAGGACTTATCGCGGATGCCACCAAGAAACTTTCGAGCGCGGTTGAAAGGACGATCAAATCGCTTCGCCGGCATTCCGGAGATCTTCAGAACGGTTCGGGAAAGCTTCGTGAGAATTCTGAATCAACGCTTGAATCCATCGGACAGGTGGATATCGCGGTTCACGATATTGCCCAGAGTGCGACAGAGCAGTCTGATGAAACAAAGAATGCAACCGATTCTGTAAAAGAAATCGGAGTTATGGTTGAAGAGACCAAAGAAAAGACAATGCAGCTTAAAGAAGCTTCGCAGTCCATGCAGGATTCTTCCAAGAAAGCGGGAGAGATTCTCAAAGAGCTTGGTGAAGTCAATGAAAAGACAAAGACTGCGGTTGATGCGATGTATGAGCAGACTGCACAGACAAGTCATTCAGCAGACCAGATCTCGAAAGCTTCCGAACTTATTGCATCTATCGCTACCCAGACCAATCTTTTGTCCCTTAATGCTTCTATAGAGGCTGCAAGAGCAGGAGATGCCGGAAGAGGATTTGCGGTTGTTGCAGGCGAGATTGGATCCCTTGCTTCACAGACTGCCGATACGACCAAGGAGATTAATGACATTATCCAGCAGCTGATCGATAATTCAAAGAGATCGATAGAAGCTATGGATGAAGTTAAGAAGATAATAGATATGCAGAACGAGTATGTTCAGCAGACGAAAGAAATCTTTGGTTCCGTTGAGGGCGAGATTGCCAATAACCTTGACAGTATCGATGAGATTTCTTCGACGGTACAGAGGCTTGATGATGTCCGCAGCAGCGTTGTAAATGTAGTAGAATCTCTTTCAACCATTGCTGAGACAAATGCGGCAACGACGCAGGAAACAAGCGCATCGACATCTGTTGTAAGCAATATGATGGAAGAAGTATCGACTATCGCTACGCAGATTTCGGATATTGCTGCCGGAGTTAAGAAGGATATAGATGTATTCAAGATTTCCGAATGACATTATGAAAAAGATAATATAGAATAGTAATGAGCGGTGACCAAAGAGGTTGTTACCGCTCATTATTATATGGTAGGAGATTCCTACCATACTTTGAAATTACGGTCACTTATCTACGTGCTAACCAAAATTAAAAGCCATGTGTCCAATCCATAGGGTAGTAGTTTGGCAGGGACACAGATAAGATTTGTGAAAAGAAATGGTTTATCTGTGATTTTATGGCATGATATGTGTTGAAACACAGATAATGTTTCATGGGTGGCAAAATTTATCTGTGAGATAATGGCGATTTACAAGCAAAAAGGCGAAATTTCACAGATAACTGAAGCATAAATTACTTTTTTATCTGTGGTCGTAAGTTTGATGTGTGACTAAAATGCGAATTTCCCATGTATTTAGTCACTTATTTCATAGGAAGAGGAGGATCACATAATGAAAGTATTACTTATAAACGGTAGCAGAAGAAGCAAAGGATGCACATTTACGGCATTATCGGAGATTGAAAAAGAGCTCAATAAAAGAGACATTGAGACAGAAATCTATAATGCAGGATATAAAGTTTTTAAGGGAGAAGTAGATCTTGCTGTTCAGGAAGCAACAGAGATAATCAAGGGCGTTGACGGAATCGTCATCGGTTCACCTGTTTATTATGCAAGTCCTACAGGCGAGATTCTTATGTTCCTCGACAGATTGTTCTGGTCAGCGGAAGATTATCTCAGATTTAAGCCCGCAGCAACAATCGCATCTGCAAGAAGAGCGGGAACTACCGCAACACTCGATGTTCTCAACAAATATCCTCTTTATGCGCAGATGCCTCTTGTTGCATCAAGATACTGGAACATGGTTCACGGCGGAAAGCCCGAAGATGTTCTTCGCGATTCAGAAGGTCTTCAGATCATGCGTACCCTCGGAAAAAATATGGCGTGGGTACTTAAGAGTATCGAAGCAGGCAAAAATGCAGGCGTTGAGCAGCCTATTGCCGAAGATAAGGTGTTTACGAACTTTATCAGATAAGAGGTTGCGGTGCTTAGAGCAAGCAGCGTGCATGCTGTAGTTTGATGGTGGTCTTTTGCTCGGATAGGTCATAACATAAAAATTCAGCGCGTGCAAAAATAAGTGAGAAGATGACAACAAGTTTAGACTGAGGAAAAGATAATGAAGAACAATGAAAAAACAAATGTAATGAGAGTTTTGGATGGCAAGAAGATTGCCTACGAGAGCCATTCTTATGAGCCCGACCAGTCGCTTACAGGCGCTGAGATTGCGGGAATACTTGGTGAAGATCCTTCAAGAGTTTTTAAGACTCTTGTAACAAGAGGAAAGACCGAGCAGTATTATGTCTTCGTAGTTCCCGTCGAAGCAGAACTTGACCTCAAGAAAGCCGCAAAGGCAGCAGGCGAAAAGTCAGTCGAGATGATCAAGCAGAAAGAGCTCCTTCCGCTCACAGGATACATCCACGGCGGATGTTCGCCCATCGGCATGAAGAAAGCCTTCCCGACTTTTATACACCAAACCGCGCAGGACGGTGAAAAGATATTTGTAAGCGCAGGGAAGGTTGGATGCCAGATTGAACTTGCACCTGACGATCTTATGTCTGTGGTCCGTTGTACACTTGCGGATATTACGGCTTAGCCTGAAGTAAAAGAAGGGTGATGTGTTGAAAAAAGTTTTATAAGTCACGGAGGAGATTTAGAAATGAAGTTTGGACCGATAATTAGGAAAGACAAATTGGGGCGTGAGGTTGTTCTTAGAAATGCGGAGGCATCCGATGGCGAGGCGCTGATTGAATATATGAAGGTGACAACGGCGGAGACACCGTTTCTTATAAGAGAGCCTGAGGAAGTAACACTTACACCGGAGCAGGAAGAGAGCTTCTTGCAGTCCAAGATAGAAGATGATAAAGAGCTTATGCTCGTTGCAACAATTGACGGCAAGCATATCGGAAACTGTTCACTTATGAGGATGGGAAATTATAAGAGATACAGCCACAGATGTGATATTGCGATTGCGCTTTATAAGGAGTATTGCGGAGCGGGCATAGGAAAGATCATGCTTGAGACAATTCTTGATGTGGCAAAAAAGTGTGGTTATGAGCAGGCGGAACTTGAAGTTATCGCAACCAATGAGGGCGCAATAGCTCTTTATGAGAAACTTGGATTCAAGGAATACGGCCGTTTCCCTGACAATATGAAATATTCCGATGGGACTTATGCCGATGCACTTTGGATGATGAAAAAATTAAATGATTAAACAATTGTGATGAAATGGAAAGAACGCAGTTTTTTGAAGCGGCTATTGCAGTTTTTTTGTGTGCGCTTAATCCGGATTATCATGCATTTCAAGTGTGTTGCATCACGCTACAAGCCTGTTTGTAATAGTGGGTCTGATTGTATGAGTCTATTTTGCGTACGCAGTTAGGCTCTTTTTTTATTTGATAGGAATTCCTATCAAATAAAAAAACGCTCCGATAAGGATGCGACCGATGCGCAGAAGTATTATGCAAGCTAAAGCTTGCGCGCATCGGCGCGCAAAGAGTTGCAAAGCAACTCTTTGTTATTGGATTTAATATAAAAAAAGTATCTGGAATGCTAAAGTCGATAGCATAGTCTGCCGATATATACAGAAAGCAGTAAGTTTAATATTTTTGCTATGGATAGCATCTTTTTCAACGTTCAAAGGAATGGCTGAAGAAGATGCTTTTTATTTTGCCAGAAGGGGGTGATACTGAGACGAAGTTATGCGTAACTGTTGACCGTGCACTTATCCACTCGGTCCTTTCAGGAGAGTGGAGCGACTGTGAATGACTGAAGAGTCGCAGAAAGGAACATATATGTCAAATATGATTACTACCGGAAGTTATTGTTTTAGACAGAGCACATTTGTACAGAGTTCTTATCGTAGCGCAGATCAAAGTCTCGGAGAAGCGGATTTTTTGAGTGCTCTATCCGAGAGTGGCGAACAGAAATCAGATGATGCAACTTGTACTAAAAAGCAGAACGTTTCTGTTCAGAGAGAGTTTACCCGCATTATTTCAGCAAGTGAATTGAAGACAAATTTTATTGATATGAGGCCTGTAATTCCGCAAGAATCCGTTGATGAATGTAAGCCGGCGGAAGTAAGTGATAACGCCGACAAACCAAGAGAACACGTAACTCCGCTACGTGGTATAGGCTCTATTCCTGTGGGAAACAATACAAGCCATATGGTGATGGCTTCCGAAGTGACAAGGGAAGGCTGCGGCAATCCGATTGTGAGAGTGCATATGGGCGGGCGTGACATCGACGTAAATATCTCGGAAGTCGATCCAAAGAATGCCACCATTATCGAGATGTTCGCATATTGCCAGTACGCAGATGCACATGGCACAGGAACCGGTAGTACCTTTGGAAGTTTCAACGCACTTAAGGGAGTCACGGATCCTCTGGGTGGAAAAGAGTATTCCTCGATGGAGGAGGCCATAAATAAAAAGAGCAATTGGGAAAGCACTATCTCCTCTTCAAGTACAACTCTCACCAAAAAGATGACCGGCGAAGTACTCGATGCCTCCGTCCTTATAAAGATGCTCAAGGAGACAGCTCTTTTACTCGCGACCAAAGGAAAAAATAAAGGGCTGTCAGACCTTACCGATGAGCAGTGGAATAAACTCCTTGGCGACACTGACAGGGCAATAGAAGCTTAAGGGTAAGGACATAGAGAAAATGTGCATTGTACATTTTATGAGAGAACTTTACAGAGAAAGAGTGTATTGAATATTTTATGAGAGAGGTTCACAGAGAGTACAGGTGCATAAGGCTGTATCTCATGTTATTTAGAAGGTTTTGTTATATTTAAGAGTAAAAGTAAGGACTTTTCGTTATGTTTTTGTTTCATCTGTTTGTGGCTATTTATGGAGCGAAAAACGAAAAGTCTTTATTTTTTTGCCTTGAATATCAACGGAGACACCACACTAGAGTTGAATACACCCAATATGTCGCTTTATTACCTGTCAAAATTGGCATTTGTTACGCTGCGTCAAGGAATTGAGGCAAGGAATTGAGGAATTAAGCTGAAATACATGACTCAAAATGAGGGAATAATGATTCTGCTGGCATGGAATCTGATGATCGATTTGTATACATAGAAATAAGTGAAAGTGGGAATGGCTCTACGGGTATAGAATCCGGAAAATGATTTGCTACACGTAGAAAAGAGCAGATGCGTGATAGGATTTACGGACATAGAATCTGAAAATTGATATATACACGTAGAAGTAAGCGAATTTCGGACCGATTATACGGGCATAGAATCCCTGAAATCGACTCATACACGTAGAAATGAGCAAATGTGAGAATGACTTTACGGGTATAAACAATGTAATTGAATCTGAGTAACGTAGGAGAGCTGCCTATTTCAAGAGAGTCTGCGGAAATATAAGCCACTATAATTGATGAAGGAAGATAGCTTGTTATACTGCGATCAAGGAGTTCTTCGTGTGGAGCAAATACAATTTATGACGGTACTTTTTTTGGAAAGAATATCCCTGGAGAGGGCGTTTTTGCAGGGGGTGAGGGATGGCAATATAGGAGTTCAGGATGTTGCGAATCAGTGATGAAGTAGCGATCATAAGAAGTGTCAAATAATTTGAAGAATAGTTATACAAAATACAATTTTTGTAGTATTATTATGAAAAATAAGAAATAAAGAAAGAACGCTTTGCGTATAGGTGATGAAATGCGAATGAGATAATTTGGCTTTAGTGAACACAGTTTTTTGGAAAGTTGCTTTACGGCAGTTCTTTTTGTGCACGCTTTATCCGGATTATCATGCATTTCAAGTGTGTTGCATCACGCTACAAGTCTATTTGTAATAGTGGGTCTGATTGTATGAGTCTATTTTGCGTACGCAGTTAGGCTCTTTTTTTATTTGATAGGAATTCCTATCAAATAAAAAAACGCTCCGCTAAGGATGCGACCGATGCGCAGCTCGCGGAATGCCTTTTCGATTGAGGCAGAGATTAAAAAATATTAGGGAAAAGAGAAATGAACTTTATGATAATTCATCCGATTTCTCCCGTATATGACAAGAACTCAGAAATTCTTATACTTGGGAGCTTTCCGTCTGTGAAATCAAGAGAAGAGGGCTTTTTCTACGGCCATAAACAGAATCGTTTTTGGAAGGTAGTTGCGGCTGTCTTTGGAGAAGGGACGCCTGAAACGATAGAAGAGAAAAGAGAGTTTCTACTTCGCAATCATATAGCGGTATGGGACGTGATACATTCATGTGAGATTGAGGGCTCTTCAGACTCGAGCATTAGGAATGTGACGGTGAATGACCTTAATGAGATATTGAAAGTAGCGGACATAAGAGATATTTACGTCAACGGAAAGACGGCGCAAAAGTATTACAAGAAATATACGGAGAAACTTGTTGGAAGAGAGGCAATCTGCCTTCCGTCGACCAGTCCTGCAAATGCAGCATGGAATCAGGAGAGGCTTGTTGCTGAATGGAGAAAAATAAGAAAAACAACGGGGAGATAAACGTGAGAAAATACCTATACATATTAAAGACACAGATAATAAAGAGTATGACCTATGAGTTTAGTGTATATGGAAATATTATCATGCAGACGATCATCATGATAACATCGGCATATTTCTGGAAAGCGTTGTATAAAGACCGCGGAAGTGTCGGCGGAGTCGATGCCGAAAGCATGCTGACATATATAATCGTATCGTCGATGCTGTCGGTTTTGCTGATCACGAATGTGGAAAAAAGAATTGAGATGAGCGTGATGAAAGGAACGGTTGCAACGGATATGATGAGACCCGTCAATATTTTCGGAATGTACTTTGCGGAAGACCTGGGAGGAGTCTTTGCACTTGTGTTTCAGAATATGCTTCCGATTCTGATCATTGGGACACTTCTGATAAAAGTTCCTGTGATGGCGGATGTAAGCGCACTTCCGCTTTTTGTGATCGCGGTTTTGGAATCGTTTATGATCAACTGGCTCATCGCTGCTTTGTTTGGGATGATAGCATTTAAAACGGGTAGCATCGATGCGCTTATTCAGGTGAAAAAACATCTCGTAAGGTTGCTGTCGGGAAGCATTATACCGATATGGTTCTTTCCTGCGGGAGTATCAAAGGTGGTTTCTTCGCTTCCCTTTGTGTATATCTACCAGCTTCCGCTTAGTATCTACATTGGAAAAGGTGAAAGAGCAGAGTATATCGCAGGCATGCAGATTCAGTTTTTGTGGCTTGTAGCGCTTGCGGCTTTTTTCTTTTTCATCCGGAAAAAAGTGACGCGAAAAGTCATGGTACAAGGCGGTTAAATGAGGAAGATCACGTTCGCATCGGTATTTGTACGTGGGAAATGCTTTATTTTAGAAGACAACATGGAGGAGGCAGTATGAAAAAAGCTTTTGACGAACTGGGGCACTATATCGACGTTACTTGGCATGTTATCAAGATGGCAATGATGACGATAATTGAATATCCCTCAAACATAGCGGGATGGCTGATATCTAACCCGCTTCAGTTCATTATGGGATTTGCGATCATTAAATTTGTAGTTGAATCTTTTGGAGAGATAAACGGCTGGAACTATGGACAACTTGCTTTTCTGTACGGAATCTCCGTCATATCCCATGCACTTTCGATGATCTTTTTTGTACAAGGCTGGTTCATGGGCTATTACGTTATCTACGGCGATTTTGACAGATATCTTACAAGACCGCTTGGGGTATTGTATCAGTTCTTTTTTACAAATATAAATGTGTTTGGCGTTACGGACCTGATTCCGGGAATTCTTGTATTTATCTATGGTTGTGCGAAATGTGAGATTAAGATCACGTTACTCTTTTGCATACAGGTTATCGTCATGCTGATAGGCGCAACGCTGATCAGAGGCGGATTGTACATCTTTCTCGGAAGCACATCTTTTTATACAAGAAGTGTGGTTGATTTTGGGCAGTACACACAGGAAATCATGGATAAGACGACCATGTATCCGATATCGATGTATCCGGAAAGCATGCAGTTTATCCTGACATATCTTATCCCGATCGGATGGGTGTCCTTTTATCCGGTGTCGTCGCTGCTTGGGATTTCAAGCGGAATTTGCGACGGACTGATCGTTCCTTTTGTTACATTACTTATTGGGCTTGTGATGATGCTGATTTCAGGAGCTTTTTTCACAAGGGGACTAAAAAAATACGAAAGTGCAGGTAACTGATCATGATAAAAGTTGAAAATTTGAGTAAGGATTATTTACTAAAGAAAAAAGAACCGGGACTTTCCGGAGCGTTGAAAGGACTTATAAAAACTGAGTACAAGACCATACATGCGGTTGACAATCTTTCTTTTAACATAGGAGAGGGAGAGATTGTCGGTTTCATCGGCCCCAACGGCGCGGGCAAGAGTACTACGATCAAGATGATGTCAGGTATTCTTACACCGACGAAGGGAAGCGTTTATATCGGCGGCGAAGATATTACCAAGCACAGAAAAGAAGTTGTGAAAAACATCGGTGTTGTTTTCGGGCAGAGATCGCAGCTTAATTGGGATCTTCGCCTCGGGGAGAGTTTTGAGCTTCTTAAGCATATTTATCGGATCGACCAAGCAGATTACGATAAGACGCTGGATGTTATGGATTCTATTCTTGGGATAAAAGAGCTTGTGGATAAGCCTGTGCGCCAGATGTCCCTCGGACAGCGCGTGAAGGGCGACCTAGTTGCGGCAATGCTCCACTCTCCGAAAGTTCTTTTCCTTGATGAGCCGACAATAGGGCTTGACGTATCTTCCAAGTTTGCGCTTCGCACATTTATAAAAGAAATCAATAAGATCAAAAAGACAACAATTATACTTACAACGCACGATCTGGGCGACATTCAGGAACTTTGCGAGCGACTGATAATCATTAACCACGGCGTTATGATGGAGGACGGGAACCTTTCGCAGATCATCGACAGAATCGCGCCGTACAAGACACTTGTTGTTGAGTATTATGATGAAGAAGCGCCGTCGCATGAGCGCTGCGAGCTTGTTGAGCATACCGACAATATCGCCAAGTACAAATTTATGAAAAAGGAAACGACGGCAGCAGAGATCATCGCTGACCTCTCAAAACAGAAGAATATCAAGGATGTTTCCATAGAGGAAGCGGGGATTGATGATATTATTAAGATTGCGTATGGAACGTAATGAAAATTGTTTTGCCCCAAAATGCATAAAACTATAGAGCAATGAGTGACCGATTTTACGGGTATAGAATCCGGAAATTGATATATACACGTAGAAGTAAGCGAATTCCGGACCAATTATACGGGCATAGAATCCGGAAATTGATATATTGCACGTAGAAGTAAGCAAATTCCGGACCAATTATACGGGCATAGAATCCGGAAATTGATATATTGCACGTAGAAGTAAGCAAATTCCGGACCAATTATACGGGCATAGAATCCGGAAATTGATATATTGCACGTAGAAGTAAGCAAATTCCGGACCGATTATACGGGCATAGAATCCGAAAATTGATATATACACGTAGAAGTAAGCGAAATCCGAACCGATTATACGGGCATAGAATCCGAAAATTGATATATACACGTAGAAGTAAGTGAAATCCGAACCGATTATACGGGCATAAATTTTGTAATCGAATCTGAGTAACTTGCATCGACTCAATCCTCCGCCTTATACTTGAATTATTTCACTTCGTAATTGTTCAAAAGTCATCTTGCCAAGACACTAGATTGTGAAATAAATATTTTACCAAAATCTAAAATATTATGGTATAACTTAAATATAATAATGATATAGGTGATAAAAGTTATTATGCAATTCTTAATCGTTTAATGTTTTTAGAGGAGGTAAAAGGAGGTTGCTTAGATTAACTGAAGTAGAAAACGGCAGGATCAGAGGTGTTGCGGGAGATGATCCGCGTGTAACGGTATTTAAGGGAGTACCTTATGCGGCACCGCCTGTCGGAATTAATAGATGGAAGGCACCAAAGCCTTGCAATGACTGGGATGGAATATATGAGGCGAACCAGTTTGCACCAATTCCTTATCAGGACACACCGGGGTTAGGTACTGATATTTATTGCAGAGAATGGCATGTCGATCCTGAAATACCGATGAGTGAAGACTGCCTTTATCTTAATATTTGGACCCCTGCGAAAAGCAAGGATGAAAAGCTTCCCGTACTTGTGTGGTACTACGGAGGCTCTTTCCAGTGGGGGTATACGGCAGAGATGGAGCTTGACGGAGAGGCACTGGCAAAAAGGGGTATTGTCGTTGTCTCTGTAGCATACAGACTTGGCTGTTTTGGAAATCTTGCGCATAAGGAACTTACTGAGGAATCACCCGATGCGCCCGGTAATTTCAGTCTTCTCGATCAGAAGGCGGGACTTCACTGGGTATATAGAAATATTGCGGCATTTGGCGGAGATCCGGATAATATCAAGATCGCCGGCCAGTCTGCAGGCGGAGCGTCGGTAATGAATCAGCTTGTTTGCGAAGACAACAGCAAGATAATAAAAGGCGCCGTTATATTTAGCGGAATTATAAAGCTTGATAAACCCGAGGATAAGCTCTTTACACCAAAGCCGCTTTCAGAGGCGGAAGAACTTGGCGCAAAGTTTATGGAGACGCTTGGCGTGGATGGAATTGAGGGAGCAAGAAGACTTAATTCAAAAACTATTCTTGAGGGTTATAATAAATATCTTTTGAATAATCCAATGATGGTTCCGATAATGGATGGAGTGTTCTGCAAGCAGAATACCACAGATGCCTTTGTAGAAGGAAAGTATCCCGATGTACCGGTTCTTACGGGAAATACAACGGATGAATTTATAGAAGACAATATAAACATGGTCGAGAAATCTGTAAAAGAGGTTTTGGCCGGAGCTAAGAAAAATAACCCCGACAGAGATTTCTATTACTACAGATTCTGTCCCGATATTCCGGGAGACGGTGCAGGAGATGAGGCATATCCGGGATGTTTTCACTCTGTTGATCTGTGGTTTTTCTTTGAGACTCTGGGAAAGAGCCACAGAGCTTATGAGGGAAGACATTACGATCTTGCGGCGCAGATGTGCGATTATTTTGCTAACTTTGTTAAGACAGGCAATCCTAACGGAACAGGTAAGGGTGGAAAAGAGCTCCCGACCTGGGGAACATACACTTCCGAAAATCCAAACGAGATGGAATTCACATCCCGCGGAGCAGTTCCTAAGAAGGAAGGCGGCATAAGGCAGAACACAAGGCGGCAGGGAATCAATCCCTATCTTCCGAACTGGGAGTACATTCCCGATGGCGAGCCCTATGTGTTCGGAGACAGAGTATATGTATACGGATCGCATGATATATACGGCGGCGAGACATTCTGCCTCGGCGATTACGTTTGCTGGTCAGCACCTGTAGATGACCTTGGAAACTGGAAGTATGAGGGCGTAATTTTCAAAAAGACACAGGATCCTCTCAATCCCGACGGACACATGTGCCTCTATGCGCCTGATGTTACGGTTGGTCCCGACGGTAGATATTATCTTTACTATGTGCTTGATAAGGTGAGCGTTGTTTCTGTTGCGGTAAGTGACAGACCTGCAGGCCCTTACGAGTTCTACGGGTATGTTCACTATGAAGACGGAGTTAAGCTCGGTGACAAAGAGGGCGATGAGCCTCAGTTCGATCCCGGAGTCATGACGGAAGGCGATGAAGTCTACATGTACACGGGCTTTTGCGGGCAGGGCGATAAGTCAAGGAGCGGAGCGATGTTTACAGTCCTTGATAAGGATATGCTTACGGTCAAAAAAGCTCCGAAGATAATCGCACCCGGCTCTGAATACAGCAAGGGAACATCCTTTGAAGGACATGCATTCTTTGAGGCTTCATCTATAAGAAAGCGCGGAGATATTTATTACTTTGTATATTCATCCGAAGTTATGCACGAGCTTTGCTATGCTACATCAAAGAGCCCCGAAGGACCTTTTGAGTACGGCGGAGTTATCGTAAGTAACTGCGATATGCACATTGATACATACAAGAAAGCGGATGAGCCGACAGCTTACGGCGCCAACAACCACGGAAGTATAATCGAGATTGGCGACGACTGGTACATCTTCTATCACAGACATACCAACGGAACGTGGTTTAGCAGACAGGGATGCGCGGAAAAAATCTCTTTTGCCCACGACGGAAGTATTCCTCAGGCTGAGATTACATCATGCGGTCTGAACGGCGGACCTCTTTCCGACAAGGGAGAATATCCCGCATACATTGCCTGCAACATCTTTACAAAAGAGCACAAGATGTATGTTGAGCCGGGCGCTCCCAGAGTTGTTCAGGTCGGTGGCGACGAATCATACGGAGAAAGTTATATCAAAGATATTGTTGACGGAACGACAATCGGTTTCAAGTACTTTGACTTCGAAAAGCTTACGGGACTTAGAATTAAGACAAGAGCTTACTTCAACGGAGACTTTGAGATCCTCACAGATCTAGACGGTGAGCCTCTTGGTAAGATTCATGCTATAGGCTCCAATATCTGGACTGCCGATGAATGCAGATTCGGTGCGGTTTCCGGAACGCATGCATTGTATCTTAGATATACAGGTACAGGAAACAGTAGTCTCTTGTCGATAGAGTTCTTGCATGATTGATATAGGAATAGTTTTATATTTACGGTGTAGCATAATTATGTTACACCGTATTTGTATAAAGGAGGTGTTGTTATGAGTGCTGAATTATACGATCAATTTGCAGCGAATAATCGTATTGATCAGGCAATAACCGAAGCAGAGGCTGAGTTTGAATTAACAGGTGAGGCGATAGACGCAAAGACAGCTTTTGATGAATTGGAGAAGAAGTATTTGGGATAAGTATCAAGTCAATGTGTATAAAAGGATATATAGAGATATTGATGGAATCTATTTGGCAGTTACAACTGCCAAAATGGAAATTCATCTATGGAGGAGTAAGCAATATGACAGAATTATTTTCTAAACCCGCTGCAGGAGGAATAATAGAAAGAATTATTGACGGAGAAGTATTTATCCTTCTGCAAGAGAGATATAAAGGTAATGATCGTGAAAATGGATTGGTAGAAATTCCCGCAGGTAAAATCAGAGAATTTGAGAATATTTATGATTGCCTGAGAAGGGAAATATCTGAAGAGACCGGTCTTGAGGTCACATATATTCAAGGAGAAGAAGAGTCAGTAATAGTTGAAAATAATGGTTATAAAGTCTTAAACTATACACCTTTTTCATGTTCCCAGAATGTTGAAGGGGACTACCCGATAATGGTTCAAGTCTTCATTTGCAGAGCCAGCGGAAAAGAGGTAGAAGAAACTAATGAATCGAGAAATCTTAGGTGGGTTTCACTGAATGATCTGAGGGATATGTTGAGAGATGAAGAGTCTTTCTATCCTATGCATGTTTCAACTCTAAAGAAGTATATCAAATCAAAAGATATGGAATAAAGAACATTGTCAGTGCTTTTCGAAGCTCGTTTTTTATGTTTACTAACCTTTTCATAGACAGCCCGGCCACAAGGTAACTGTTTAGAAATGCGCTGCTTTCGGACGAGCAAGATAATTTTCAAATTTTATCAAAAACGGGAATGCCGACTTCTCTGAGCAACGTCGAAAGGAGGCATTCCCGTTTTTGGTAAAATTATGAAAATTACTGCGCAGACGTACGCAACGCATTTCTAAACAGTTACCTTGTGGCCGCGCGTACGGAAAGGCAACACACTAATTGCACAGATCGCTCAGTTTCTTGCCGAAAAAGAAGTTGCGTTCAAGTTCGTAGAATTCTGTCCACATGGATATGGTGTTACACTTGCAGGCACGTGTGCATTCGGGAGCTCCTGTTTCGAGACAGGCTACGGGCGCAATCGTGCCTTCCATAAGTTCTATTATTTCTCCGACACTGTATTCTTCGGGACTTCTTAAGAGTTTGTAGCCGCCGTGCTTTCCGCTGGCGCCTTCGATAAGACCGCCTTTTACAAGTTCTTTTGCAATAATCTCAAGATACTTCTTGGAGATGTCCTGCCTTGTGGCGATATCCTTGAGAGGGATGTATTCATTTTCTGTGTGCTGCGCAAGATCGATCATAACGCGCAGGGCATAGCGTCCTTTGGTAGTAAACATGTGAACCTCCTATTTATACTGACATTGTACCCCATATTAATGAGATATAACAAAAACTTATTAGTGGCATGCTGATTTAGTTATCATAAAACCTATTGACGTAATAGGTAAATAGGAATAACATTAACACAACATAACACACACGATAAATAAATGCAAATGAAGGAGATAGATTATGAGTAATTACAGATTTGAAACATTACAGTTACACGTTGGACAGGAACAGCCTGATCCCGCTACAGACGCAAGAGCGGTTCCGATTTATCAGACTACATCATATGTATTTAGAAACAGCCAGCACGCTGCTGACAGATTTGGACTTGCTGATGCAGGTAACATCTACGGAAGACTTACAAATTCCACACAGGATGTATTTGAAAAAAGAATCGCAGCTTTGGAAGGCGGAAGCGCAGCACTTGCAGTTGCATCCGGCGCAGCAGCAATAACATATACAATCCAGGCACTTGCAGCTAACGGAGGACACATCGTAGCACAGAAGACAATCTATGGTGGAAGTTACAACCTCCTTGCACATACACTTCCTCAGTACGGAGTAAGAACAACATTTGTTGACGCACATAACCTTGCAGAGATCGAGGGTGCGATCGAGGAAGATACAAGAGCAATCTACCTTGAGACACTTGGAAATCCCAACAGTGATATTCCTGATATCGACGCAGTTGCAGAGATAGCACACAAGCACGGACTTCCTCTTGTTATCGACAATACATTCGGAACACCTTACCTTATCAGACCTATCGAGCACGGTGCTGACATTGTTGTACATTCAGCAACAAAGTTCATCGGTGGTCACGGAACAACTCTTGGCGGTGTGATCGTTGAGTCAGGTAAGTTCGATTGGAAAAAGAGCGGCAAGTATCCTAACATCGCAGCTCCCAATCCCAGCTACCACGGCGTATCATTCTATGATGCCGTAGGACCTGCTGCATTCGTTACATTTATAAGAGCTATCCTTCTCAGAGATACAGGAGCAACAATTTCTCCGTTCAACGCATTCCTGCTTCTTCAGGGACTTGAGACACTTTCACTTCGTCTCGAGAGACATGCGGAGAACACCAAAAAGGTAGTTGAGTTCCTTTCAAAGCATCCTCAGGTTGAGAAGGTTAACCATCCTTCACTTGCAGATCATCCCAATCACGCTCTCTATGAGAAGTACTTCCCCAATGGCGGAGCTTCAATCTTCACATTTGAGATCAAGGGCGGAAAAGAGGCTGCTTGGAAGTTTATCGATAACCTTGAGATTTTCTCACTTCTTGCAAACGTTGCCGATGTAAAGAGCCTTGTTATCCATCCCGCAACAACAACTCATTCTCAGCTTAACGATGATGAGCTCAAGGATCAGGGAATCTCACAGAGCACAATCAGACTCTCAATAGGTACAGAGCATATCGATGATATCATCGAGGACCTTGAGAAAGGATTTGCTGCTGCAAAGTAATATAGAACACGCGCGAAATTTGCGGCACGAAGTGCCTTCCTATGCAAATTTCTGTGCATACGAAGCTTCTTCATAACAAACTTAATAAATATATAGTGCCCATTCGCACAGATAAAACAAGTGATAACAAGAGCTCATTTGCCCAAGTTATCACTTATTTTTGTGTCATGTTTTTTATTTCTTTTTCACAAGTTTCTTTATTATCTCGATATAGCTCTGAGTCAGCGGCGATACCCCCACAGAATTTTTGAGGATATATCCGACTTCCATGTAATCATCAACTTTAAGCGGGCGCGCGACTATATTTGCTCCGTTCAGATTTTCATTGATCACACCGCTACAGATTGTGTAGCCGTTTAGCCCTATCAGCAGGTTAAAAAGAGTCGCTCTGTCGCAGACAACAAGATCTTTGTCGGAGTCCTGAGTACTGAGTATCTCTTCTGAGAAGTAAAAAGAGTTGTGCGTTCCCTGCTCGTAAGATAGCCTTGGGTAAGGTTTTAAATCATCAAGCGTAAGACTTTTTTTCTTGGCAAGAGGAGAGTTCTTTCCGATGAACACATGAGGCTTTGCCTTGAATAACGGAGTAAAAGACAAGTCATTATCGCGAAGCTCCTTTTTTATGACCGTCTCGTTAAATTTATTCATATACAACACGCCAATCTCGCTTCTAAGGCGCGCGACGTCCTCGATGATGTCGTAGGTCTGGGTTTCCCTCATGTGAAACTCATACTTTTCACCGCCGTGTTTTTTTAACAGCTCGACAAATGCTTCAACGACAAAAGAGTAGTGCTGGGAAGAGATGTAGAACTTTGTCTTTCCGACAGGCTTTCCCGTGTATCGTTCTTCGATAAGATTTGCCTGTTCAAGGAGCTGGCGTGCATAGCCAAGAAACTCGGTTCCTTCGGTGGTTATACTGATTCCCCTCTTTGTTCTGTTGAAGATTGTTATTTTATATTCTTTTTCAATTTCCTGAATAGCGCTGGTAAGACTTGGCTGGGCGATAAAGAGCTTTTTGGCAGCTTCTGTGATGTTGCCTGTTTCAGCCACGGTTACCACGTAATTTAATTGTTTTAGTGTCATGAAGTAAGTATATCATCTATTATAGGTTAAATCTATGATATAAGGTATAAAAAACATATTTTACCTATGGATAAAAACTGGTTATACTTCTATTTACCACAGTGAAACAGGCGCAGTGTGCCGAAGAACAAGAGATAAAGAACAATGCTTATTGGCGTTGCATAAATACACATTTATAAGAGAGGAAAGCGTATGAGAACAGCGGTTATCGGATACCCAAGAGTGGGAAAAGACAGAGAACTTAAATTTGCATCTGAGAAATACTTTAAGAATGAAATAGACGAAAAAGAGCTCAAAACTACAGCACTAAAATTAAGAAAAGAGAACTTGGAGCTTCAGAAAGCAAGCGGAATAGATTTTATTTCTGTAAACGATTTTTCTTTTTATGACAATATGCTTGATGTTGCTGTGCTTTTCAATATCATACCGGACAGATACAGAGAGCTCGGACTTTCTGATATAGATACTTTTTTTGCCATGGCCAGGGGCTATCAGGGAGAAAAGGGAAACGTCAAAGCATTTGCAATGAAGAAGTGGTTTAACACAAACTATCACTACCTTGTTCCTGAGATTGACGACAACACGCAGATCAAGCTCGTCGGAACAAAGCCTTTTGACGAGTTCAAGGAGGCATCTGAGTATGCAGATAATCTTAAGGTCAGCATTATCGGACCTTTTACATTTTTGAAGCTTGCAAGATTTACAGGAAAAAAGAACATTTCAGATTTTGAGCAGGTTCTTGCAAAAGAGTATGTGACATATCTTTCAAAGCTTGGAGAGATCGGCGCAAAGTGGGCTGAGTTTGACGAGCCTTATCTTGTGAGAGATCTTTCGCTTGATGACATTAAGCTTTTCGAGAGACTGTATCGTAGTATTCTTGCCGGAAAGGGAAACACCAAGGTTCTTCTTCAGACATACTTCGGAGATGTGCGAGATATTTACAACTTACTTACACAGCTTGATTTTGATGCGGTTGGTCTGGATTTCATTGAGGGGAAAGAATCTCTTGAGCTTGTCAAAAAGAACGGCTTCCCTGCAGATAAGCTCCTTTTTGCGGGAGTGGTTAACGGCAAAAATATCTGGAAGAATAATTACGGTAAGTCTCTTGAAATAATAAGAAAGCTTCAAGGTGTTACAGGTGCGGACAACATTGTTGTAAATACATCCTGTTCGCTTCTTCATGTGCCGTACACACTTGAGAGTGAGCACAAGATTTCCGATGAGTACAAGAAGCATTTCGCGTTCGCAAAAGAGAAATTGTCAGAGCTTAAGGATATAGCGGAGCTTGCGGATGAGAAGGATGTAAAGAAGGTATCAGCCTCTGTAAAGTTTGCGGCAAACGCAGAGCTTTTTAAGAACAGAGTTGATAGCGTAGATGAGGCGGTAAGAGAGAGAGTTTCAAATATAAAAGAGAGCGACTACGAGAGAAGTCCTGAGTTTAATGAGAGAGAAAAGATTCAAAAAGATAAATTGGGACTCCCTCTTTTCCCCACAACTACAATAGGTTCGTTCCCTCAGACTACGGATGTAAGAAGGAACAGACAGGACTACAGAAAAGGAAATATCAGCAAAGAACAGTATGTTGCCTTTAACAAAGAGAAGATTAAAAAGTGCATAGAGTTTCAGGAGGAGATAGGGCTCGACGTACTTGTTCACGGTGAATACGAAAGAAATGACATGGTCGAGTATTTTGGAGAACACCTCTCGGGATATGTGTTCACTGAGAAGGCGTGGGTTCAGTCCTACGGTACAAGATGCGTTAAGCCTCCGATCATCTGGGGCGACGTATCAAGAAAGAGCCCTATTACCGTAGAATGGTCAAAATACGCAAAGAGCTGCTCAAATAAGCCTATGAAGGGAATGCTCACAGGACCTGTTACTATCCTTAACTGGTCTTTCCCGAGAGAAGACATTTCCATTAAGGAGAGCATTTTGCAGCTTGCGCTTGCGATAAGAGATGAGGTTCTTGACCTTGAAAAGGCGGGAATTGAGATCATCCAGATCGATGAGGCGGCGCTCAGGGAAAAGCTCCCTCTTAGAAAGTCAGACTGGTACAGCGAGTATCTTGATTTTGCGATTCCCGCATTCAGACTTGTGCACAGCGGGGTAAAGCCGGAAACACAGATTCACACTCATATGTGCTACAGCGAGTTTACGGATATCATTCCTGTGATCGATGCTATGGATGCGGACGTTATTACTTTTGAGGCTTCAAGATCCGATCTTCAGATTCTTGATTCGTTAAAGGCAAATAACTTCAAGACGGAAGTAGGTCCCGGTGTCTATGACATTCACAGTCCCCGTGTTCCTTCCGTTCAGGAGATTGTGGATGCACTTGGTAAGATGCGTGGCAGGATCGATGACAGCAAGCTCTGGGTAAATCCCGACTGCGGACTTAAGACAAGGGGAATTCCCGAGACCAAAGAGAGCCTTATAAATCTTGTTAAGGCAGCAAAGACAGTGAGAGGATAAGTAAGAAGTTGAAAGTATCGGATTTATATAAAGAAGGCAGAAAAACTCTTTCATTTGAGATTTTTCCTCCGAAAAAAGATAAGGTGCTTGAGGCGATAGATGAGACACTTGATGTTCTCTGTGAACTTAAACCGGATTTTATAAGCGTGACTTTCGGAGCGGGCGGAAGCGTAGGTTCAAACAATACGATTGAGATTGCAAAGAAGATAAAGCATAAATATGGCGTTGAACCTGTGGTTCATTTAACGAGTCTTCACTATGACAAGAATGAGATTGATGAGTTTGCGGCGGCTCTTAAGAATGAAGGGATTGAAAACATCCTTGCACTTAGAGGCGACAGAAATGCGAATATTCCAGAGAAAGATGATTTTCATTATGCTTCGGATGTAATTTCATATATGAAGGATAAGTATGATTTTTGTGTACTCGGCGCATGCTATCCCGAAATGCATCCGGAGACTGCAACTGAAGAGGATGAGCTTAAGAATCTCAAGACTAAGGTGGACAGCGGAGCGGAGGTGCTTCTTTCGCAGCTCTTTTTCGACAATGACAAGTTCATGAACTTCAGGGAAAAGAGTAAGGCTAAGGGCATAGAGGTTCCGATGATCCCGGGAGTTATGCCTGTTATCAACGCCGCACAGATAAAGAGAATGCTCACGATGTGCAACGCTACTTTCCCCGAGAGATTTAAGAAGATCACGGAAAGGTACGAGAACAACAAGGAAGCTCTTTTTGATGCGGGAATGTCATATGCGCTCAGTCAGATCATAGACCTTCTTGTGAGTGACATCGACGGAATACATCTGTATACGATGAACAATCCCGTAGTGGCAAGGAGAATCTGCGAAGGTATTAAGAATATAGTATGATGCAGGCGCCAATAAACAATTAGTGAATTAAAAAAATAGTTCGGATAGCAGATATAGAGTCGCTGTCCGAACTTTTGTTTATTGGATTGCGAAAAATCTAAGTTGTATTATAATATGATTGCATTCGGGTAAAAATATGGCCGATGTAATCAGGTTTTTTATAACAGAAATGAGGGATGAAAAGTGGACAGTTTAGAAATTTTGCGTAATCTTGCGATCATAGTTATTGCGGCTAAGTTTTGCGGACTTGGAGCAAGGAAACTCAAGGCGCCTCAGGTGGCGGGAGAGATTATTGCGGGCCTTATCATAGGACCTACAATACTTAATATCGTATCTGAGAGTGATTTCTTTTCACAGATGGCGGAAATCGGCGTTATTCTTCTTATGTTCAGTGCCGGACTTGAGACTAATATCGATAATCTCAAAAAGTCAGGTATAAAAGCTACAATACTTGCGTGCGCGGGAGTTGGAATTCCGCTTGCTTTCGGAACTGTTCTTTATATGTGCTTCTACGGATTTGCGGCTCCGGGAAGTGTCGAGTTTATGAGAGCTCTTTTCATCGGAACAATTCTTACGGCAACTTCTGTAAGTATAACCGTTCAGGCACTCAGAGAGCTTGGAAAGATCTCAACTGAGGTAGGAACTACAATAATGAGTGCTGCGATAATAGATGACGTTATCGGTATCGTTGTGCTTACAGCCGTTATCGGTATGAAAGATCCAAGTGCAAATATCGGAATGGTGTGCGTTAAGACTGTTCTTTTCTTTGCGTTCTCTTTGGTTGTGGGAATTATTATCTTTAAGATAATGCAGAAGCTTGATACAAAGTGGCGTCATACAAGACGTATTCCCATTATGGGACTTGCGCTCGCTCTTGTATTTTCCTATATTGCGGATAAGTATTTTGGAGTTGCGGACATCACAGGTGCATTTGTTGCGGGAATTATCTTAAGCTCGCTTGATGATTCCGAGTATATCGACAGAAAAATGGATATAAACTCATATATGATATTCGGACCTGTTTTCTTTGCAAGTGTAGGACTTCAGACTAATTTAAGATCCGTTGATACAACGGTTATTGTATTTTCTCTTGCATTTGTTATAGTCGGCCTTCTCGGTAAGATAGTGGGTTGCGGACTTATGGCCAAAGTCCTTGGATATAACGGCTCCGACAGTCTTAAGATCGGTGTCGGAATGATGACAAGAGGAGAGGTTGCGCTTATCGTTGCGCAAAGAGGACTTAAGGCGGGGATCATCGACAGCAGGTATTTTACTGCGGTAATCCTGCTTATCGTTATCAGTTCTATATTGACGCCTGTTATTTTGAAAGCAATCTATGCTCATGATGACAAGAAGGCAGCAGCGTAAAAAAGTTTTCAGATATTTTTTGATATATATAATATATCGCTGATGATTGAATTAAATAATATGTGTAATTGAATAAACAGTATAGTGAATTCAGAAAGATTGAACTTACTGTGAACAATGTTTGAACTTGTGCACGTCCCTCTTTTAAGGACGTGCACTTTAGTTTATAATAACTTTATAGCAAATTTATTTTTACAAAATAGTAGTAATATTTTTTTTATTTTTTTTCTTGGGAAGTATAGGATTATGGCACATAATGTAAAGAGGATATGTCTGAATTGCGGAAGGACATTTGTGGCACGTAACGGTAATTGGGCTTTTTGCTCGGTCGGTTGTAAGAGACTATATAACAATCACATTAGTTTCAGATGCAAAGAATGTAGGAATGCTTCATGCAAAGTACGAAACAATTCACTTGTAAATTCGCCGCCGGACTGCGAATATTTGAACAATCCGGAAAGGCTTGATACTGTAAGATCGGCACCCTGGTAAAACGGGGTGCTTTTTTGTTCTTTTCTGTATCTTATGATATACTTTCGCCTATATTATTAGTTCGGAGGAAAGACAAATGGCATGTTCTTACAACGTGATATTTGATATGGACGGAGTTATATTTGATTCCGAGAGAGCCTGCCTTTCATGCTGGTATGAGCTTGGGGAAAGATTCGGGCTCGGAGATGTGGAGCCTGTCTTTAAGAGGTGCATAGGTACCAATAACGCACAGACACACGATATTGTTGAGAATGCATATGCGGACAAGTTAGGAGCGGGCATAGCGGATAAGCTGCTTGCGGAGAGCTCAAAACTGTTCCATGAGAAATTCGACGGTGGAAGGCTTCCCGTTAAGAATGGAGTAAAAGAGATACTGGAATATCTTAAAGATAAAGGCGTTAAGGTAGGTGTTGCTTCATCCACAAGGAAAGCGCTTGTCATAAGCGAACTTACAGATGCGGGATTCATAGGCTATTTCGATATGGTTGTCGGAGGAGATGCCGTAAAGATAAGTAAACCTAATCCTGAGATATATACAATCGCATGCAGAGAACTCGGAGTGAATCCAAGTGAGACCTTTGCGATAGAAGATTCCTATAACGGGATAAGAGCAGCAGAGGCAGCAGGAATGCGCCCCATAATGGTACCGGATATAATTGGCCCCGATGATGAGATGCGTGATCTTTCGGAAGTGGTATGTGATGACCTTAGCGCGGTTGTCCGTTTTTTTGAAAAGTTATAATGTAAGAGGAGTTTGAATTATGAAGAAAAAATTATTATTAATCACAATGGCAATTTCAATTGTAATGACAGCATGTGGCTCTGAAAATTTAGAAACTACAGACAATGCTGATTCAAATAGTATAGAAATCACTGATGATGATGGTTCTGATGCTGACATGGAATTATCGGAGGATGCTGTTGCAGATGGCTCCGAGGATATTACGGGTGATGGTGATGATGAAAATGCAAACGAAAGCACTATAGGTGATCTTTCGAGTGAGATTAAGGCAAAAGTAGAAGGTATTCAAGCTTCAGGTTGTACGCTTCAGGAGGAGTTAGAACAAGTTGAGTCACTTGAAGCTGCATATACAGATATTGCGGCTGAAACGCAGATGGAGATGAACATGGTGGCTTCTTATGGTACTGAGGTTTGGGATGCTGAGCTTAATGGTCTTTGGAAGAGAATGAGCAATGAACTTGATGCCACAACAAAAGAAAAGGTACTGAAAGAACAACGTGAATGGAATGAGATAAAAGAAAAGGCAGCTAAGGGAATGACTACAATGTATGAAGGCGGATCGATTCAGCCGATGATTTACGCACAAGAACTTGCAAATATTAACAAAAACAGATGCTACGTGTTAGCATCCATTTATGCAAAGAAATTAGGTCAGAGCGTTAAGATCCCTGCTCGTAAAGAATATGGGGCTTATATAGACAATCAGGGTACAGGTGATGCTTACAGTGAGCTTTATATTTACGAAGGACAGGAGTCCGGTTCAGCATTTGCCGATATTGGAATTTACAAACTTACAACTTTTCACGGTGATGTTACTAAAACTTCGGATGGTTATGATTTTGAAGATCAAGAAGGTCGCGTGAAAGGTAAGATTACATATAGCAATGAGGGAGCATGTTTCGAAGTGACAGAAAGTGCAGACGGTCCTGCAAATGTTGGGGATAAATATGAATTCCCTTGGGCATTTTAAAATGATGAGTTGGAAGAGGAAGAATCTGCTGAATGAGATGCAGCAAAATAAATACTAAGAAAAGAGTTTGTTGTAATGAGTAAAAAGAATTTAATGGTAATATTCCCGGGAATGGGTTACAACTCATCAAGGCCTATTCTCTACTATACGAGGAAACTGGCGCAAAAGTACGGTTATGAGATACGCGAAGTAAGTTTTGAACTTCCCGAGAAAGCATCTGCTGTAAAGGGAAATCCGGAAAAGATGCTTGAGGCGTTTAACATCGCTCTTTCACAGGCAAAAGAGCAGCTTAAGGATATTGAATATTCTGCATATGACAGAATTATTTTTGCGGGAAAGAGTATCGGAACAGCGATAGCGGCCGAGTATGACAGGCAGGAGAATGTGAATGCCGAGCATATTGTCTTTACACCGGTGGCACAGACCTTTAAATATCTTAGAAAAGAATGCGGAGTTGTTGTTCACGGAACGAGCGATCCGTGGTGCGATACGCCATTTGCAGATGAGAAGTGCAAAGAACTTGGTATTGATTGCATAAAAATTGCCAACGCCAATCATTCACTTGAAACTGATTCAGTGCAGACTGACATTGGCAATTTAGCATGTATAATGAAAAACGTGGAGGATTTCATAAACACTTAATTAGATAGATTTTTTCAAAATAGGTTTTTTCATAATTGATTTAATAACTTTTGGGCATTTTCACTGCCGTGCTTTGCGGCGTAGGATGCCCATTTTTTTGCTTTTTCCGGATTGGGTTCTCCGAAATCTCCTTTAAAATAACCTTCTGCAATTGCTTCTGCTGCTTCTATACTTCCGCGGCCGGCTTTATCTATAAGATCCAAAAGTTTCTGTTTTTTATCCATATAAAAATTGTCCTTTCATTAGCATTGATGCGTTATATATTAGCAACTTCCGTATCGGTAAGCAAGTGCTTCGGATTTTCATGGTGCGGCCTTTGAGTGGTTATTGGTATTTTTGTAGCGTATCATCTCTACAGTCTGGCTATCGGTCTCAAAATCAAATATCAGATCGAATGAAGGAAAATGATATTCAAAAGAATAGGAAGGGTCGTTTGAGTCCGTGGCGTCCGGAAATCCGTATGCATCAAGCACATCTTGCTCTGAATTTCCAAGACCGACATTTTTGGATGTCTTTATATCGGGGTTGTAGATGTAGAGAAGTACTGAAGCCTCCTTTCCGTCGATAATTGCTGTATCGAACTGTATTTTTGCGGTAGAAAAGACGTAATTTTTATATTCATCATCTATACAAGAAAGTTTTGGGTCGTAATCACCTAGTTCTGCAAGAACTGCCTCTGCATCATTTAAAACTGATAAGTCTTTTCCATTGTATTTAACCAAAGAATCGGGATTCTTTGATGAAGTATTTTTTTCGGATGAAATCTGTAGTACATTGTCTGTTTTTGCATCATCATCTTCTGCCTTTGCATCTGAGCTATCTATATTAACATTTGTTTTTGAGACCTCGTTGCTTTGGGGATCAGCGTCATTGGATTCTTTTCCGCTGCATCCTATAAGTATGAGTATCAGCACAGATGTAATAGCGGCGATACTTTTTCTGTTCATATCGTGTCTCCTAAAATAAGCATCGAGTGTATTATTGGTTCTAATACACTTATACTACTAGGATAGTCTTGGGTCAATAGAATGTTACGGAAAAGTTAAAAAAGTCCTAGAAGGAAAGAAAAATGCTAAAAGTTATCGTTTATATGATATACTTTACGAGAGTAAAGGAGGCATTATTTATGAGCATAAGAATAGGAATTTTAGGATATGGAAATCTCGGAAAAGGAGTTGAACTTGCAGTTAAGGCAGCTCCCGATATGGAACTCGTGGCAGTGTTCACAAGAAGAGATCCCAAGACACTTCAGATTAAAACACAGGGCGTTCCTGTTGTTTCTACAAATGATATAGAGAGCTGGAAAGATAAAGTTGACGTTATGATCCTTTGCGGAGGAAGTGCAACAGATCTTCCCGTGCAGACTCCTCAGTATGCAAAGATGTTCAACGTTGTTGATAGTTTTGATACACATGCAAGAATTCCCGAGCATTTTGCAAACGTTGATGCTGCCGCAAAAGAGTCAGGAAAAGTTGCCGTTATTTCATGCGGATGGGATCCCGGAATGTTCTCTCTTGCAAGAGTTTATTCAAATGCGATCCTTCCCGAAGGAAATGATTACACATTCTGGGGCAAGGGTGTTTCTCAGGGACATTCGGATGCTATCCGTCGCGTAAAAGGCGTTAAGAATGCAAAACAGTATACAATCCCTGTTGAGAGCGCACTTGAGGCAGTAAGAAGCGGTCAGAATCCTAAGCTTACAACACGTCAGAAGCATACAAGAGAATGCTTTGTTGTACTTGAAGAGGGGGCTGACGCAGCAGCTGTAGAAAAAGAGATCAAGGAAATGCCCAACTACTTTGCTGATTATGACACAACAGTTCACTTCATCAGTGAAGAGGAACTTTTAAAGAATCACAGCGGAATGGCTCACGGCGGATTCGTATTCAGAAGCGGCAAGACAGGTGCAGACAAAGAGCACAACCATGTTATTGAGTACAGCTTAAAGCTTGATTCAAACCCTGAATTTACAACCAGCGTTCTTACAGCGGTTGCACGTGCTGCTTTCCGTATGTACAATGAAGGACAGAAGGGATGCAAGACTATGCTTGATATTGCTCCTTCTTATTTATCAGATAAGAGCGGTGAGGAGCTTAGAGCACACTTACTGTAAGACAGATTGTTTACTTTGCACAGAAAGACATAAGGTATGGTAGGAATTAAGGACATAGCTAGAGAAGCCGGAGTATCCATAGCAACTGTCTCAAATGTTCTGCATGGTAAGCGGAACATGAGTGATAAGACAAGGGAGAAGATTCTTGCAATTGCCAAGGAACTGGGCTACGAACTGCCAAAAATCCGAATAAAGGAAAAAAGTAGCGAAAACAAAACTATAGTAGTTAATTTCAGTGACTTCGATACCAATTTTTATCTGAATATACTCCATGGTATAAGCGATTATGCATATTCCAAGGATTATGACATTATGGTGTGCACAAGCAGAAATGCCGAAAAATATATGTCCGATGCGTACTCCGCGGGATGCATCAACATCGATTACAGATGTGAGGATTCCATGCTGATAAAGGCAGCGGAGAACAACTATCCGATAATAGTTCTTGATAGGGAGATAAATCATTCGGGAATAAAGAGCGTGATAGTAAATAACTATGATGCAGAAAAAGAGATGGTTGAGACACTTATCAAGTCGGGATATGAGCGCTTTGCTTATTTATCCGGTATGGATACGGATGATAACAAGGAGAGATACCGTGCATTTCGTGATGCTCTTTCGGCCTACGGGATAACTTTTCACAGAAGAGATTATTACGAGGGAAACTGGAGGGAAAAGAGCGGAACGCAGGCGGCAAGATTGTTGATGCTTTCGGAGCACATGCCACAGGTTCTTGTGTGTGCAAACGATATGATGGCTATTGGCGCTATGAGAAAGTTTAAGGAAGCGGGACTGCGCGTTCCTGAAGACATAGCGGTCTGTGGCTTTGACGATGCTTTTGTTTCCAAGTACATGGGACTTACTACCGTAGAGGTTCCGAATTACGAGAGAGGTTTCCTTGCAGCCCAGTCTCTTGTTGAGCTTATTGAAGGGACGGGAAGCTACGAATCTCTCAAGATCGGTGCGAGGATAAAGTGGAGGAATTCCGCTTTAGTTAAAACAAGTTAAATCAATAATGTTTTACTAAAAAAGAGGTGGATTTTACTAAAATCGCCTCTTTTTATATTGATTTTACATAATAATACAAGGTTCAAACTGACAATACCTCTAAAAAACAGATGGGGTATTGTCTTTTTTTAGTAAAAAATAGGATTATGTAGTTAAGAAGATAACCTTTTTACCTTATTTAAGGGGAGTTATGGGAAAGGAGTAGTAATTAACTATGAGGAATAACAGATTGTTTGCAGCACTTTTGGCAACGGCTATGCTTGCAGGTTCCGTACTTACCGGTTGTGGAGCATCGTCTTCACAGGCAGCAGGTGGAGATTCTGCCGGCGGTGCAGGAACAAAAAGTGCCGGCGCAGGGGGTAAATTTACAATTTTCCAGTCAAAGACTGAGATTATGGATCAGCTTAATCAGCTTGCCAAAGATTACAAGGATGAAACCGGTGTTGAGATCGAGGTATGGGAGACAAGTGGTGACAACTACTACAAGGATCTTAAAACAGGTATTTCTACAGAGTCAGGCCCTGTACTGTTTTCACTTGCACCCGGTTCTGAGTCTGTTGAGATGAAAGATTATCTCGAAGATGTAAGCGACCTCTCTTTTATGAGCAAGATAAGCGATAATCTCAAAGATTCTGTAGACGGAAAAGTTGTGGGGGTTCCTTATACGATCGAGGGATTTGGACTTGTATATGACGGCAATCTTGTAGATACATCAAAGATAGGTTCAACCGACGCACTTATTGATTTTCTTAAAGAAGCAAAGGGTAAGGGAATAAACGGACTTGGACTTTCACAGGAAGATTATTTCCTTATAGCACATATATTGAATACACCGTTTGCGGTTCAGGACGATCCTGATGCATACCTTCAGCAGGTATTAAACGGCGAAGTAAAAATGAAAGACAACGATGCATTCAAAGAGTTTGCAAAACTTATGGAAGCAATCCGTGAGAATTGCACAAACCCTGTAGATGTTACATACGACAACAACTGCGGTGATTTCGCAACAGGTAAGGCTGCAATGATTCACCAGGGTAACTGGGCATACGGAATGTTCAAAGATTACGATGTGGATTTTGACATGGGTATCGCTCCCGTGCCGATCAAGGGCAATAAGAAAGTAGCAGTTTCTGTTCCCGCAGCGTGGTACATCAATGTTGATGCTTCGGATGAAGAGAAGACTATGGCAAAAGATTTTCTTGAGTGGCTTTACACAAGCGATAAAGGAACAGATTATCTTATGAATCAGTTTGGGTTCGTTCCTGTTGTAGACGGAATGACTTCAGACAAACTCGATCCTCTTTCAAAGTCAATCTCAGAGGCATCAAAGGACAGCATTCCGTGGGTGATGAGCAACTGGCCTGCAGGAATCATTACAACAAGTCTTTCACCTATCACACAGGAATTCTTTACAAATCCTTCAATGACGGGTGAGGAACTTATCGACAAGCTTAACGAAGCATTTGTAAATGCAAAATAAGGTTTTTAACGGTATGAGGGTGCTGTAACAGCATATGTTGCAGCACCTATTATGGAGATAAAGGTATGAAGATTAAAAAAAGATGGTACGCATTGTTTACGGCGCCGCTTATGTTCACATTCTTTGTGGTTGTGATCATTCCGTTTTTTATAGGAATCGGATATTCATTTGTGGAATGGGACGGATTTGCCAAACACGCCGCAAACTTTGTAGGGATGAGTAACTATAAAGCGGTATTCGGAGACAGACAGTTTATAAACGCAGCAGCAAGGACAACGATTTTTACAGTCATAAGTGTAATAACCGTAAATGTCCTGGGATTGTTTTTTGCCCTTCTCGTAACTACGGGGCTCAAGGTAAAGAACTTTGCCAGAACCATGCTTTTTTTACCATATCTTATCGGTGGACTTATCTTGGGATATATCTGGAAGAGCGTGTTCAGTGAGTTCTTCCTTAGCGTGGGTTTTGGTAACTGGCTTACGGATTCAACAAAATCAATAATCGCGATGATCGTTGTAACAACATGGCAGCTTGCAGGTTACGTGATGATCGTGTACATAACGGGAATCATGGCAATTCCGGATGATGTTATGGAGGCTGCGGCAATTGACGGAGCGAACTATTTTCAGACTCTGTTCTCAATCAAGTTCCCGCTTCTTATGCCGTCATTTACGATATGCCTGTTCCTTGCCCTTTCAAACTGTTTCAAGATCTACGATGTCAACGTATCTCTTACGGGCGAAGGAGCAAATTTCCAGTCTGAGATGTTCTCGCTTAATATCTACAACGAGATTTTCAGTCTCAGTAATTTCGGATACGGTCAGGCTAAGGCAATTATCTTTTTCCTGATCATTGCGATAGTTACCTTTGTTCAGGTATCGATAACAAAGAAAAGGGAGGTGGCAATGTAAATGGCTAAAAGTGTAAAAAAGATTATTCCGAACGTACTTGTTGCACTTATGTGTTTACTGTACCTGTTCCCGATTTATCTGATACTTACGAATTCATTTAAGAGCAGAGCCGAGATGTACAAAAACATGGTGGCGCTTCCGGGGAAGTTCTCGTTTAAGTACTATACTTCCGCAATCGGAAAGATGAATTTCACAATATCTTTGTTTAATTCGATCGTCATTACGATTGTTTCGATAACTATCATTGTTGTTTTGTCTGCGATGACTGCATGGATGTTTGTGAGAAGTGCAAACAAGCTGAGTATAGCACTTTTCTCAATTCTTGTGGCAACTATGCTGATTCCCTTCCAGACTATAATGATGCCTCTTATGCAGGAGATGAACAAGATTAGTAAGGTTACAGGCCTTCAGATGACAGACTCCGTCGGCGGACTGATATTTATGTATATCGGTTTTGGCGCAGGAATGGGCGTATTTCTTTATCACGGTTTTATATCGTCGATTCCCGTATCTTTGGAAGAGGCGGCAATTATTGACGGATGCAGCGTTTGGACATTGTTCTGGAGGATTGTTTTCCCGATTCTCAAACCTACTACGATGACACTTATTATTCTTGATGTTATCTGGATATGGAATGATTATCTTTTGCCTTCGCTTACTCTTAAGTCTACGGCAAACAGAACAATACCGATCTCAACTGCAAAGTTTTTCGGGCAGTATACGATCAGCTGGAATGAAGCTATGGCGGCTCTTGTTATAACAATTATTCCTGTTGCGATTTTCTATCTTGCGGCACAGAAATATATTGTAAAAGGCGTGGCAGCAGGAGCTGTAAAGGGATAAAAAGCAGGGAAAAGTATATGAAGCGTATCATTACAAGACAGGAAAATTTTGAGGAAAAAGAAGTCAATCTTCATGAGGCTCTTTTTTCCAATGCAAACGGATATATAGGCGTGAGGGGTAATGTCGAAGAAGGTGTTCCTTGTGGCTGGAATACCATGCGCGGAACGTACATAAACGGTGTGTACGAGATTATCCCGATGAAACAGGCAGAGAGTCTGTGCAACCTTATAGAGAAGAAACAGACGATGCTAAATGTTGCAGACACTCAGACAATATGCCTTATAGCGGACGGTGACAGGTTCGACTTAACTACAGGAAAAGTACGTACGAACGAGAGAATCCTTGATATGGAGCAGGGCGTCACGAGGCGCCATGTAATCTGGATTTCCCCTGACGGAAAAGAAATAGAACTTTCGGTTACAAGGATGACATCATTTCTGATTCCTTCTCTTTTCACAATTGAGTACAACGTGAAGGCGTTAAATTTTGACGGGGAAATAGAGATAGAGTCATATCATATTGCGGATGTAAGGAACTACTCAAACCCTGACGATCCGAGGCTTGCCGATGACAGCGGAGCACTTCTTAATGTTGAGGTTGTGAAGTGGCGCGAGGATATGAGCGTTGCGGTAAGCACGACAGATGTCAGCGGAATAACAGTGGCGTCAGCAGTTTCGCACAGGTTAAGGCTTCCCGGCAAAGCGGAGATTAGTTACGGCAAAGAAGAGGGAAGGACTCTTTACCATGTTAAGGCTGAAGTTAAGCAGGGAGAGGAACTTTCGCTTATAAAATATTCAACGTTCTCGGATTCTGTCCGCGAAGACGATCCTGAGGAGTTTGCAAGGGAAACTCTTAAGGAAGCAATGAGAGGAAATCTTGCGGATATTTATGAGAGGCAAAAAGAGTATGTCACAGAGTTCTTTGACAATTCTGAAATGGAAATTGACGGAGATGAAGAGCTTGGACAGGCCGTAAATTTCAATATGTATGAGCTTTTTCAGTCGGCGACGCGTGACAAACATTGCAGTATAGCGGCGAAGGGGCTTTCGGGTGAAGGCTACGAAGGTCATTATTTCTGGGATACAGAGATGTATGTAGCACCTTTTTTCATACTGACCAATCCTGAACTTGCCAAAAATATATTGCAGTATAGGTACGGAATTCTTGATAAAGCAAGGGAAAATGCGGCTCTTTTGGGACATAAGAAGGGAGCTCTTTATCCCTGGAGAACGATCACGGGAGAAGAGTGCTCGGGATATTTTCCGTCAGGAACCGCTGCGTATCACATTAACGGTGCGATAGCTTATACGATCGTGCAGTATTATCTCACGACTGGAGACCTTGATTTCATGCTTGATCAGGGCGAAGAGATGCTTCTTGAGACGGCAAGGCTCTGGCTTGATGTCGGAAATTATGACAGACAGGGGCGCTTTGTGATCAATGAAGTGACGGGGCCCGATGAATATACGTGTATGACTGACAACAATTATTACACCAATTGTTGCGCGGCTTACAACATGAGTATGGCGGTTTCTTTTGCCGAGAAGCACGCGTCAAGTAAGAGGTTAAAAGAGCTTCTTAATAAACTCGGTGTGACAACCAAGGAGCTTAAGGAGATAAAGGCAGCAGCGGAAAAGATGTACTTTCCTTATGATGAGGAACTTGGCATTAATCCTCAGGATGATTCATTTTTGCAAAAGCCTGTGTGGGATCTTAAGAACACGCCTAAAGAGGAATTTCCGTTACTTCTTCACTATCATCCTCTTCATTTGTACAGATATCAGGTCTGCAAGCAGGCTGACACCGTACTTTCTTACTTTCTGTTTGAGGATAGGCAGCCTAAGGAGGTTATGAAAAAGAGCTTTGAATATTATGAGAAGATCACGACTCATGATTCTTCTCTTTCAACTTGTGTGTTCAGTATTGTTGCGTCAAGACTTGGCATGCACAAAAAAGCTGTGGATTATTTCGGAGACTCGATAAAACTCGATCTGTTGAATACGCACAACAACTCCGGAGACGGCGTTCATACGGCAAATATGGGCGGAAGCTACATGGCGATAGTAAACGGCTTTGCGGGGCTACGGATAAACGCGGAAGGGATTTCGGTCGATCCGTTCTTGCCGACGGGCTGGAAGAAGTACAGCTTCAAGATTAAGTACAGAAAGAGCCTTTTGAAATTTACCGTCACCAAGAGCGGAGCAGTCTGCGAAGTATTAAGGGGAGAAAAGATCGAGGTAAAAGGCGTAAAAGAAATGAGGTATGAAAAATGAAAGCAGTAATCTTTGACCTTGACGGAGTAATCTGTTTTACCGATAAGCTCCACTACAAGGCGTGGAAAACCGTTGCCGATGAGCAGGGGATATATTTTGATGAGAAGATAAATGACAGATTACGCGGAGTCAGCAGAATGGCTTCGCTTGATATTATCTTGGAGAAGGCAGGCAGAACGTATTCTGCTATTGAAAAAGAAAAAATTGCAGAAGAGAAGAATAATATCTATGTGTCACTTCTTGATACCATGAGTGAAAAAGATCTTGATGTCTCGGTCAAGAATGCGCTTGATACATTAAGGTCGAGAGGGACGCTTCTTGCAATAGGTTCAAGCAGTAAGAATACCAAGAAAATACTTGAGAAGCTTGGGCTTAAAGACTATTTTGACGCTGTTTCCGACGGAACAAATATAACAAAATCAAAGCCCGATCCGGAAGTCTTTTTAAAGGCGGCAGAGATGCTCGGAGTAGAACCTTCGGATGCGATAGTTGTGGAAGACGCTCTTTCGGGCATAGATGCGGCACTTGCGGGAGGTTTTAAATGTATCGGAATAGGTGAGGCATCAACTCATCCACAGGTGACTTATCCGATTAAGGATATGACCGAACTTCCTGATGTAGTGCTGTGTGATACGGCCTGTTTATCGGGTTGAAGTGAAATATAGATTAATCTAATGTAGAAGAATTGTAATGTTTTTTTATGGTGACTAATATTGAGAAGATTCAGCCGGTTGCTGAATCTTTTTATATGTATTGCATTAGATGCGATATATTTTGTATATGTATTGAATACCCTAAAGGTTAATGATAAAGTAATTAATGCGACAAAAATATTAAAAATGCATTATCATACTGCTCATGGGGGTATAAAAACATGAAGAAAAGATTATTATCTACAGGTGCGATGGCCATCACTGCTTTAGTGACAGTTCCGTTAGTTTATTGTTTCGGTTCTTATTTCGTAGATAAAACCGACAAAAACACTGATGACCTTGAAGTGGTATCAGAGTATTCGGATTCTGTTAAAATGGAGTCATCATATTGTGGAGGATTTGATTGGTGGAATTTCCAGCCACCGGTAAAGCCGGAATGTACACCGAAGCCTGAGTGCACACCTAAACCGGAATGTACACCGAAGCCTGAGTGCACACCTAAGCCGGAATGTACACCAAAGCCTGAGTGTACGCCTAAGCCGGAATGTACACCGAAGCCTGAGTGCACACCAAAGCCTGAGTGCACACCCACACCAGTTTGTACGCCCACACCTACACCGGAGCCTACACCCGCACCGGTATGCGAGCCTACACCTGCACCTACACCAGCTCCTGCGCCGGTTTGTGAACCTACACCAGCGCCTGCACCGGAGCCAACACCTGAACCTGAACATCATGAAGACAATGATAATCATGATAATGATTCAGATTCTACACCGGAGCCTACACCCGCACCGGTTGTAACACCACAGCCACAGCCTCAGCCTGTCAATGACACACCCGAGGTTAAGGGCGCTTCAAAGCCTAATGTGAAGGGTGCATATAAGCCTAATATGAAAGGTGCATATAAACCAAACGTATCTACATCAAAGTAATACAAAGTATTTTTTAGCATTTTAATATTTAATGAACCCTGTCCGATTTTCGGGCAGGGTTTTTCGATTCTTATGAATCATGTTGAGACAATGTACCGGGCTGGTTAGTTTTACTTACGCAAGTGCATTCTTGATGTCGGCGATAAGATCTTCTTTATCTTCAAGACCGCAAGACATACGTACGAGACCTGCAGGGATTCCTGCTGCTTCAAGCTGCTCGTCTGTGAGCTGTCTGTGTGTTGAGGTTGCGGGATTGAGGCAACAAGTGCGTGCATCGGCAACGTGAGTCTCGATAGCTGCAAGTTTAAGTTTTTTCATGAAGCTCTCAGCAGCGGCTCTTCCGCCTTTGAGCTCGAATGATACGACACCGCATCCGCCGTTTGGAAGATATTTCTTTGCGAGTTCGTAGTACTTGTCAGTTTCAAGTCCGGGATAGCTTACTTTTTCTACCTGAGGCTGCTCCTGAAGGAATTTTGCAACAGCAAGTCCGTTCTCTACGTGCTTAGGCATACGAACGTGAAGTGATTCAAGTCCGAGGTTAAGAATGAATGCATTCTGAGGTGACTGGATGCAACCAAAGTCACGCATGAGTTGTGCTGTACACTTTGTTATGAAAGCACCTTCCTGTCCGAATTTCTCAGCATATACAATTCCGTGATATGAATCATCGGGCTGTGTAAGTCCGGGGAATTTGTCGGCATGAGCCATCCAGTCGAACTTACCTGAATCAACGATAGCACCACCAACGGCTGCTCCGTGTCCATCCATATATTTTGTTGTTGAATGAGTTACGATATCTGCACCCCACTCAATGGGTCTGCAATTAACAGGAGTCGGGAATGTATTGTCTACAACAAGAGGAACACCGTGTCTGTGTGCTGCGTTTGCAAATTTCTCAATATCAAGAACGGTAAGAGCGGGGTTAGCGATTGTTTCGCCAAATACGGCTCTTGTGTTGTCCTTAAATGCTGCATCAAGTTCTTCATCGCTTGCATCGGGAGATACGAAAGTAACTTCGATTCCCATTTTAGCCATAGTCACGGCGATGAGATTAAATGTTCCGCCGTAGATGGAAGATGAGGCAACAATGTGACTTCCACATTCACATATATTAAATAACGCAAAGAAGTTAGCGGCCTGGCCTGAAGATGTGAGCATTGCGGCACATCCGCCTTCAAGAGCTGCGATTTTTGCCGCAACATGGTCATTTGTGGGGTTCTGGAGTCTTGTATAGAAGTAGCCCGAAGCTTCAAGGTCAAAGAGCTTACCCATGTCCTCACTTGTATCATATTTAAAGGTTGTAGACTGAATAATAGGTATCTGACGGGGCTCTCCGTTGCCCGGGGTATAGCCTGCCTGTACGCATCTGGTTCCGATCTTTTGCTGGTCCATAATATCCTCCTGAAAATGTTCAAAATAAAATCACCATATATATTACCACAATAAAGTCGTGTTTGCGATTAAACCACATGAAACCAGTTTGTAAATTATGTGAAAATATCTTTAAAATTGAAGCAACCATGCGATTATGGTACCATATTATTGTACGAAGCCAGTGTACATGCGGTTTTTTAAGTGTGCTGTCTTGTTGGGATTTAGAATTTTTATTGATTTATCATTAAAAATCAACAAGACAGCACACAAGGGGACAAATTCACGATTTCAGATTTGACAGGGATACGAATATGATTAAAAGAGTTTTACCATTAGTAATAGTACTTTCATTATGCCTGACCGGATGCGGCAGGATCAGCCTTGTTTCAGAAAGAAAAGCACCTGAAAAGCCGAAAAGACTTATTGTTTTGGTAAAAGAGCGTGACAATTCAAAAGCTTCTGAGGCTGAGTCAACAATCGTTGCAGAGTACGACGATTCTGAAGATTCTGAAGAATAATAATAAGGACATTTCATTCTTTTTTCAAAGTCTGTACAGACGATTAGAGAAGAATGAAATGTCCTTACTTTTTATATTATTTCATTTTATTTTTTGTACATAGGAATAGTCTTAAGCTTGTGAAGGTTTATGTTGTGGAGACGGTCAATCTTTTCTCTGACTGCGTCGTCTTCGCAAACTCCCGTAATTATGTATTTATCAAGAGTATCATAAGTAAATCCAAGCTTGTCTTCATCAGAGAGTCCGCATAATCCGTCCGAAGGAGTCTTGTGAATGAGTTCCTTTGGAAGTCCCAATGCATCTCCGATCATGCGCATTTCTGATACAAGAAAATCTGAGCAGGGGCTGAAATCACCTGCGGCATCACCGTACTTTGTTGAATATCCGACGTAGTCCTCAGACTTATTGCATGTATTTGCAACGCGGCCACCGTTTGGAAGTGACTGTGCGATAGCATACAGTGTTGTCATACGGATTCTCGGAGGTGTGTTGATGTTTGCATCATTTGACAGGGTTATTCCGGCTTCTTCGAGAGCTTTTTTCTCTCCGTCGACAGCGGGAGCGATGTTTACCGTGTATGTCTTGATATCGAGAAGCTCGGCGATTTTACGGGAATCGGCGATATCTTTCTGTTCACCGTTTGGCATCATAACGCCTACAACTCTGTCTTTGCCGAGGGCTTTAACAAGGAGTGCGGCAACGATTGTAGAGTCTTTACCGCCTGAGAGGCCGATAACGGCACTTGCGGTCTTTCCGTTTTTGTCAAACCATTCGCATATCCATTTTGTGATCTTTTCAATCTGTTCGTTCGGATCTATCTTAACTAAGTTTTCCATAATTCATACCTTCTCGTGAGTCATTCTCCAGTCGATACATCTCTGAAGATAATCAACATAATCGGGGTTCTTGCACATTCCTTTACCTTCAACGTCAGAGATCTTTGCAACATCCTGTCCGTTACATGCGGTTGTCTTCATAACGATGTTGAGCGCGGGAACCTTTGTGTCGTTTGCGATGTATGTTCCGATGCCGAAAGCAACTTTTGCTTTTCCTTTGAAGTGAGCGTTGATGTCGTTTGCACGCTTGAAATCAAGGCTGTCACTGAACAGGAGAGTCTTTGTTGCAGGATCGATTCCGAGACTCTTGTAGTGATTTATCATCTTTTCACCCCATTCGATCGGGTCTCCGCTGTCGTGACGAACACCTGAGAAAAGAGTTGAATAAGTTAGCTGGAAGTCGCGAAGGAAGCAGTCTGTTGTGATCGCATCGGTAAGAGCTGTTCCGTTGAGGATTCCGTATTCTTTTACCCAGTAGTCGAGAGCATACCAGTTGGAGTATGCGGGATTGTGTTTGTGATTGCCCTGGCCTACGCACATGATCCACTCGTGAGCCATTGTTCCTACGGGATTTACGTCGAGTTTTTTTGCTAAAAAGACATTTGAAGAACCGACAAATATTGAATTGCCGAGTTTGGAATCTTTAAGCTTTTTAACAGCAAGCTCCTGTGCTTCGGCTGAAAGTCTTCTTCTTAATCCGAATTCGCTGAAAGCGCCGATATTGTATGTGTTATCCGAAAGAAGCTTAATCTTTTCATCAAGTTTCTCTTCGAAAGAAGCCATGAGCTCCTTGTAATCATAAGCCATTCTGAAATAAACTTCGTTTACGATGGCAAGAGTTGGAATCTCGTACATGGATGTGTTAAGCCATGTGCCGTTTGTTTCGATGGTAAGTCCGCATTCTGCATCGGTGCCTATTGTGAAGTCTTCATATCTGGGGTGCCAGAGACGAAGGAAGTCTACGTAAGATTTTTTTATCCATGTGACTTTGGAAAGGTAATTGAGTTCGTCTTCCTTGAATGTGAGATTACAGTAAGCAAGAATCTGATTCTTGACCTCATCCACCATCTCCTTGGTGAATTTTACATCCTTGTTCCTACACTTGAATGTCCATGTTGTAGTGTAGTCAGGGAAGTTGTGATAAATTGCCTGGCCCATTGAAAACTTGTAAAGGTCTGTTTCCAGAAGGCTTTGAATAATATTTTCCATAATTGGCTCCTTTTTTGTATTCTAATACATTATTTGAGTTTTCCCGCTGATCTTAGGTATTCGAGAAAAACGCTGTTTATTTCGCTTTCATGTACGTTTGGATTGTTTCTTATCTCTGTTCCGGAGGTCTTTATCACCTGCCTGTCAACAAGAGTAAAAGTGTGATTGGGATATATTTCTCCCAATTTGTCGACGTATGAAGGCTCGCCCGTATACCAGGTAAAGTGTGCGCTGTCAGGACTTATGCCTGCATTGGTAAAAAGTTCGTCGCCCCAGAGCACCCAGTTTTCATGGGTAAAAGTTCCGTCGAGACCGAGTTTTTTGTCATCAATCTTAATTACAATGACGCGGTCTTTCTCATTTTCATACATCTTTTCAACAAGGCGTATTCTTGTCTCGAAGTCGATAAAGTCGCGGCCTCTGTCAGTCTGATAACCGCAGACGGCGAGAATGATCTTGTCATTTTCATCAAGAGCTCTTTTTATCAGGGACTCGTGCCCTTTGTGCATCGGTATGAAACATCCGAACACAATTCCAATATTTATCATTTCATTTCCTCTTGGTATTTCGTTTTGGGTATTATATCACTTTTTTGTCAGGATTCAAAAGAAAGGTAAAAAGTATGTTAATATGTACATAGTTTATTTGATTTAGACTGGCTGAAGGAGAATATGCATGAGTTCGAAAGACAGAGTGCTGGATTTTTTGGAAAAAAATAAAGAGGATTTTATCTCGGGAGAATTCATGGCGGAGAGCCTCGGACTGTCCAGAACCGCTGTGTGGAAGGCAATAAAGGAGCTTAGAAATCAGGGATACGTGATTGAGGCGTCCAGCAAAAAAGGATATATTCTGGGAACATCGAACGATATAATCTCTGAGTCGGGGATTATTGCTGAGCTTTCGGCATATTCTGAAAAAGTTCCTATAGGGAAAAAAGAAAAGATTTATAGCACGATCGTTTCATCACACGGCATGATACATATACATGAAACGCTTGATTCAACCAACAGAACCGCAAAGGAGCTGGCGATAGCGGGAGCGCCTGGCGGAACGGTGGTCATTGCCAAGAGTCAGACCTTGGGAAAAGGAAGGAGAGAGCACGAGTTCTTTTCTCCCGAGGGCGGAATTTATATGAGTATCATTCTGACTCCCGAAATGCTTCCAAGTCTTGAACCCGACGTTATTACAGCGCTTGCGGGTGTTTCTGTTTGCAAAGCGGTGCAGGATTTATGCGGGATTATGGCGAAGATAAAGCCTGTGAACGATCTATTCGTCGATGGTAAAAAAATCTGCGGAATCCTTACAGAGTCGGGAGCCGAGTTTGATACGGGAACGGTGCAGTGGATCGTTATCGGGATCGGTATAAACTTTGATTCCGATATGAGTCAATTTCCAAAAGACTTGCAAAGCATAGCGGGAGCGCTTTTTGAGCCCGGAAAATCTACGGTGACAAAGAACGGGCTCATCGCGAGGATTATTTATAATCTGTTTGCGCTTGCGAACGCGAATACGGATGAAATCAAGATGGAGTTTAACAACAGACTGATTGAAAATCATATGACTTTTTAGAAGCGTTTTGTTCAAAAAAGTCATGATGCAAGGATTTTAGATGTATACAATCAAAAAAAATCTATGTTTTATTCTGCGATTTCATATCCGAGCGCGCGGATGTTCTCAAGGTCTTTTTCCAAAGAGACACCCTTTACGGTCAGCATGTCCCCTGAGATTGTGGCATTGGAGCCTGATCTGAAAAATGATATTCCCGCATCTTCAATTATGTCTCTTCCTGCCGCAAAGCGGATCTCGGAGTGTGGAAGGATGAATTTGAAGACGGCTATGATTCTTCTTAGTTCATCTTCGGACAGATAAGGATAGGATTCCAGCGGAGTTCCTTTGATGGGCTTTAACATGTTGATAGGCACGGATTCGGGATTTACTTCTCTTAAAGCAAGTGCCATGTCAATCCTGTCTTCCCAGCTTTCTCCGACGCCGAAGATTCCTCCGCTGCAAAGTTCAAGTCCTGCTTCATGGACAAGTTTCATTACTTTTATTTTTTCATCGGTAGTATGCGTAGTACATAACTTTCCAAAGTATGAGGGGCTTGTTTCAATATTGTTATGCACGCGTTTAACGCCGGCTTTCTTTAATTCTTCCAAATCTTCTTTTGATAAAAGCCCCAGAGATACGCAGGGGATAAGGTTTGTCTCCGATACTATTCCTCTTACGTTTTCACATATTTGCGCAAGTTCTTCACGGCTTACTTTTCTTCCCGATGAAACCTGGCAGTAGTGTGTTATTCCGGTTTTGTTACGCTTCTTTGCGTCAGCGACAACGTAATCTGTATTCCTGACTTTATATTCGGGGATATCTGCATTTGAACAGCTCGACTGAGCGCAGAATTTACAGTTCTCTGGACAACGTCCGCCTTTTACACTCATGATGGCGCACATATCAAAATTGTTTCCGTTATTCTTTTTTCTTATCTCATCTGCGGCAGAAGCGAGTTCTTCGAGGTTTGCGTCTACAAGAAAAAGAGCTTCTTCTTTTGTAATACTTTTATCGTTTAATACTTTCTCTTTTAATTCATTTACAGTCATAGTTTATCTCTCCCGTTAGTGTTGCGAATAATTGCAAATGTCATGAAAGCATTATGCCATTGTGGTTATGCTTACCAATTGAATTTTAGTATAAGCGATAAAAAGATATTGTCAACCAATTAATTTAAAGAGGTTGACAATGAGAATACAGGAATATATACTTCCTAAGGTACGTGTTTATAAATGTATTTTTTGAAAAAGATAAATCATAGGAAAAAACAATATCAGACAGAATGAAAGAAGGACAAATCATGAACGAGCAGAGTAATAAGACCAAAAGACTTGTAGTAAGTGCGCTTTTTGCAGCACTTTTATGTATAGGCGCATATATCAGTGTTCCGCTTCCGATTCCCGGAGCACCGCATATAACTATGATAAACTTTGTGCTTTTGCTTATCGCTTTGTTATTTAGCGTCGGAGAGTCATTTTTGATCGTTACGGTATGGATGCTTCTTGGAGTTGTAGGCATTCCGGTATTCATAGGAGGAAAGGGTGGCATAGGCTATCTCATTCAGCCATGGGGAGCTTATACATGGGCGTTTATTGTTGTAGCGGTACTTATTCCACTTATCCGCGGAAAAGCCTACAATCGAATCAGATATACCGTAAGCGCGGTCATTGGCGTTGTGGTCATAGATATTATCGGAATGATCTATCTTATGGCAATGTCGCATTATGATTTGCTGACAGGCTTCACAATGGGATTTGCACCATTTATAGTTCTCGACCTTGTCAAAGCAGTCGTGGCAGCCCAGATAATACCCGCATTTAAGAAGGTTCTTAAATAAGCGGAGTTGTTGCGCCGGCAGCTTTGGAGCAGATCTTTTCACTAAACGGCATGAAATGCTCCTACTTATAATAAGTTTTTTATTTATGAAAAGATAATATTTTTAATCTTCCTTGTGAGCGGGCCTGTACCGTAATCGTAGCGTTGGACCATCATGAGGAAGGTAGTGTTGGTCTCGGGATCGTTTGAGAAGTGTGCACCAAGCCATCCGTCCCATCCGTATTCCCCTTTGTTGGCAATGAGAGAAGCCTGCCTCGGATCATCCAAAACGCGCATGAGATTTCCGTAGGTGTAGCCCTCGAGTCCCTGCCATTTCTGAAGGTCGAGTTGCTGAGTCCCGTTTAGTTTTCCGGAAGTCAGATACTTTACACTGTTAGGGGTAAGGAGCTGCTTGCCTTCATATGTTCCGCCGTTTAGGAGCATCTGTCCGAAATGTGCGTAATCATCTATTGTTGAGAAAAGACCTGCTCCGCCTGATTCAAACGGATTGGGATCACCGTTGTTTCTAATGGCAAGATGGTCACCGGAGTACTTGCAAAGCTTTCCTTTTGTGAATCTGTATGCTTTTACAAGGCGGTCCTTCTTGCTATCGGGAACATAGAAATCAGTGTCTTTCATATCAAGTGGCTCAAGGATTCTTGATCTTACAAAGTCTCCAAAGCTCATTCCCGAAGCTTTCTCTATAACGGCACCGAGAACGTCCGCACTTGTGCCATATTGGAAATGACTTCCGGGTATGAAATTAAGAGGGATCTTTCCAAGTTCTTCCGCAAATTCCATTGTAGTCATCATCTTATCCGATCCGAGTTTTTTCTCCATCTTGTTCATGAGACGGCCGACTTCAACTTCGGAAGCGGTATTGAGTCCTGGATATACGAGCCCTGAAGTCATGTTAAGGAGCTCGCGTATTCTCATTTTATTTTCTTCCGGTACTTTATGAACCTTGTCTTTGGAAAGATAAGTCTGCTTGTTATAGCTTTCAATGTAGTTGCCGACGGGCTCGCCAAGGTCAAGGATTCCGTCTTCTATGAGCATCATGGCGGCAGTCGCTGTTATCGGCTTTGACTGTGAATATAATCTGAAGATATTGTCGCGACCGATCGGAATATTGTTTTTTATATCGGCATAGCCGCTTTTTGCAAAAAAGATTTCTTTTCCATCCTTTATCTCAAGTGCGATAACGCCTGCTACTTCCTGATTCTCAACGGCTCTGTCCATGCACTCTTGAATAAGTTTCTGCTTGTCTCTCATAAATATCTTTCCTTTCATAAGTAATGACTTTTAAATATTGTAATATGAAATGCTTATGTCTGCCTATAAGATGTCAATATTATACAAAATAAAGTTTGAATAGCATAATGGAATTATCAAAGGAGTACAAAAAACTATGAAAAACATACTTGCGTTTGGTGATTCGAATACATGGGGGCTTATCCCCGGAACAAAGGAAAGATATCCCGATGAGATTAGATGGACGGGACTTGTTCAGAACAAACTTAATGATACAAAAATAATAGAAGAGGGACTTTGCGGAAGAACAACCGTATTTGAAGATGAGATAAGACCTTTCAGAAAAGGTGTCGATACACTTCCCCTTATTCTTGAGAGTGCTTCTCCTTTAGACGGAGTAATAATCATGCTCGGAACAAATGACTGCAAAACATACTACCATGCCAACCCACATGTGATAGGAAAAGGCCTCGAGCGTTGCATAGAGGAGATTGAAAAATATGTATCGCCTGAGAAAGTTTTGGTCGTATCGCCCATTCACCTCGGCGACGATGTGTGGCAGCCCACAAAGGATCCGGAGTTTGACACGGATTCTGTGAACCGCAGTAAAGAACTCGCAAAAACTTACAAGAAGATTGCGGAAAAAAGAGGAAACACTTTCCTTGCGGCTTCTTCATATGCTTCACCCAGTAAGCGCGACGATGAGCACCTTGATGAAAAAGGTCATGAGGCGCTTGCTACCGCTATATCAAGTAAGATCAAAGCTATGCAGATCTAAGGAAATACCGAATAAAATAAATGCAAAATGGTGCCAAGTTCAGATAACTGATATATAATTTACCTATCATACATGATGTAGGTACAAAAAAGAATTTGTATATCATCATAGAAATTATTATCGGAGAATATTATGGAACAATTGGTATCAAATTTGCTGATTTACGGCGATCAGCCTCAAAACTCAATATTAATGCAGCTTGCGTCTGTTTTTAAGGATTTTCACTCAAATGATTATGATAAGACAGACCTGACGACAAGAATATATAAACAGATAAAAAGAATTCTTGAGTTGGGAACAGATTATGCTTTTGATAAAAACTTATGGCATAACTATCTGACATATCTTCTGATCATGCAGGAAAATCCTTTTTCTTTGACATGTGAAAAAGTCGGAAGCAAGGACGGAAGCGTAAATCATTTTGCAAAGAGTGATTTTGGCGTTTTCAAAAAACTTTTTGAATATGATTTCTCAGAAATAGAAGATGCGCTTGAGATAGATTGTTTTTCATACATAACGGATTATAAGGCAATTGAGAAGCCTGAGCTTATGTACAATCACAACGTAAGCGAAAAGGTGAGAAGCCTTTCTGAAAAGCTTGAAAATGCTAAGGATGAAAATGCTTTTTTTGATACCGTAACGAATTTTTACAAGGAAATCGGTGTTGGCGCATTCGGTCTTAATAAGGCGTTCAGATTAAATGAGGGAAACGACGGAAAGATTCTTTTCTCATCAATAAACAACATGGACAGTGTTGTGCTTGACGACCTTGTGGGATATGAAATCCAGAAGAAGAAACTTGTTGAAAATACCAAGGCATTTGTTGAGGGAAAGAAAGCGAACAACGTACTTCTTTTTGGTGACAGCGGTACGGGGAAATCGACAAGTATAAAAGCTATAGTAAATGAGTTTTACAGCGACGGACTTAGAATGATCGAGATATATAAGTATCAGTTCAGGCTGTTATCCGGACTTATTTCGCAGATCAAGAACAGAAACTATAAGTTTATTATTTATATGGACGATCTTTCTTTTGAAGAAGATGAATCCGATTATAAGTTCCTCAAAGCGGTTATCGAAGGTGGCGTTGAGACAAGACCCGATAATATCCTTATTTATGCGACGTCAAACAGAAGGCATCTCATCCGCGAGACTTGGAGAGACAGGCATGATGTTGAACAGAATGCTGATATTCATCACTCGGATACAATGGAAGAGAAGCTTTCGCTTGCAAACAGATTTGGTGTGACGATCGGCTATTATAAGCCTTCAAGACAGGAATATTACGATATTGTCAAAAAATTGGCAATCAGGAATAAAATAGATATGAAGGAAGAAGAATTGTTTAGAGAGGCAGACAGATGGGAAATGAACCACGGCGGCATCTCCGGTCGTGTTGCGCAGCAGTTTATTAACCATTTGCTTGGCATGTGATAACAAGAGACTTACGGAACCCATTTAAGATTGGGACAGCCTATTGCACAGCCGCTTAAATAGTTGTTTCTTACTTCACATGCTGCGTTTCTGCAATCACTGCATTTGAAAGTGTAGTGATAGGAGTATCTCTTTTTACAGAATTTACAGCAAAAGGGCATGTTACTGTTGCGGGCATTAAATGTACGACCGCAGCCTATGCAGATTTTTGTGGTATTATGTGACATGGTAAACCCTCCTTTAGGTATTAATATTATCTTTTTAACGCAGGATTTATTCAATTAAAATGCTATAAAATGATAATTAAAATATGATGTATGGTGAATGTTATGCATGAAATGAGTTACGTTACGAAAATAGTGGCGATGGCGATGGACTCGGCAAAAGACAGCAAGATAAAGAGTATTCATGTTCTTGTCGGTAAGACGAGCGGAGTGTTGCCATATTACTTAAATAAGTATTTTACAAAAGTCGTGGAAGGCACACCGCTTGACGGAGCTGAGCTGATATGCGAAGAGGTTCCTGTTAAAGCGCTGTGCGAGGAGTGCGGAAAAGAGTATTTTCCCGATAAGAGCAACAGATATTTATGCCCTAATTGCGGCGGGAAAAAGGCAAAGATAATAGAGGGCAAGGACATAGTGATAGAGAGTATAACAGTTGAAGATTAAGAAAAGAGAGGTCTTATGGGCCTCTTTTTTGGGATGGAGAAAGAATGACCAAAGTCGATCTTATAACAGGATTTCTCGGATCGGGAAAGACCACTTTTTTAAAAAAATATGCAAAAAAGCTCATGGAAAAAGGTGAAAAAATATGCATCATCGAAAATGATTTCGGAGCCATAAATGTAGATATGGTTCTTTTGCAGGAGCTGCTCGGTGAAAACTGTAATATTGAGATGATAGTCGGCGGAGACGGAGAGGTGGCGCATCAGCGAAGGCTAAAGACAAAGCTTATAGCGATGGGAATGCTTGGATATGACAGGGTAATAATCGAGCCGTCAGGCGTTTTTGATCCGGATGAGTTATTTGACATATTGTATGAGTCGCCGATAGATATGTGGTATGAGATGGGAAGCGTCATATGTATATACGATGCGGAGCACGTGGCGGATCTGTCACAGGAGTCCCGTTATATGCTGATGTCTGAGATTGCGTCGGCAGGAGTGGTTGTCGTAAGTAAGTTGGACGAAGAAAATGAGAAAAAAAGAGATGAGATTCTTTCGCATATCGAGTCAGTCATGGATGAATTTGAGTGCTCGAGAGTAATAAGACCTGAAGATATAATCGCGAAAAACTGGGATGAATTTTCAGATGCGGATTATAACAAGATGATCGGTTCGGGATATAAAAAAGCTGATTATCCCAAGCGAATGCACGTAGGAGATTCCGGATATCAAACGCTGTTTTATTTTGATTTTACAATAGATGAAGAACTGTTGCATGAAACGGTAACTAAGATATTTGAGGATGAGAAATGCGGGAATGTGCACAGGATAAAGGGATTTATCCAAGTAGGCGATACCGAAAAGATTGAACTTAATGTTACAAGGAAAAGGTATGATACAAAGCGCGTAAACACAGACAGGGCGGTACTTATAATAATCGGAGAAAATCTTGACCGCGCGGAATTGGTAAAATATGTAGGGGAGCCATTGGTATAGGTGCAAAGTGTACTGTTTTATAGTATAATTTACGAAAGGAAGTAAAAGAATATACTTAATTAAGGAGAATGCAGATGCCGGACAATCAGAATGACGGAAAAATTGGATACTCATCATCTTCTAATTTTGCGCCGAGTGATATTTTGTATATGCTAAAAGATCTGCCGGATGCATATTGTATTTTTAAAGTTATGACAGATCCTTTCGGAACAGTGAAGGATATGCTTTTTTTGTTCGCAAATGAGAAGTATTCTCAGCTTGTCGGAAAGCCTTCGGCTGAGCTTGTTGGCAATACATATTTAAAGACTGTTATGAACAGAGATGAGGACTGGATCAAATATAGTTATCAGGCTGCGATATTAAGACAGTCTTCGACAATAAGGACTTATAACACACAACATGACAAGTGGCTTGAATACTGCGCTGTTCCTGTTTATCAGAAGGGCTTTTGTGCATTTATAATCCATGACATAACAATTGCAAAAAAGAGTGAGGATAATCGCGAGCTTGCTTCCAATACCAGTAAGCTTGTTATTGATTGCGCTACAGCCTTGTCATCCGCAGAGTTTGGCAAAGGAATACGTAAAGTACTGAAGCTACTCGGACAGGCGATAAAAGCTGACCGTGTAGGAATCGTTGAGGTAAAAGACAAAAAGGTTGTAGATGTAAGAGAGTGGCTTAATGATGCACATGCTTCTAATCTTCCGAGTCGAAAAGATTTTGAGCGGATGAACATAGTTGATATGTGGGACAGACAGCTTAAGGGAAAGAACACTATAGTTATAAATGACACTTCTATTATCCAGCAGTATGAAGAAGAGGTTTATAACGGACTTCTTGCGGGAAGTGTTTCGAGATATATAGTGACAACGCTTCATGATAACGATGAGATCATCGGATACCTTGTTGCCGATAATTATGAAAATTCGTTGCCGATAAATGTCGCAGAAGTAATGGAGTCGGTAGCAATCTTTATTTCCTACGATATGAGAAACAGAGCTCTGACAAAAGAGATGATGTATCTTGGAAGCCACGATGCGCTGACGGGGCTTGGAAACAGAAACTCTCTGAATCAGGCGCTGCTTGTTTTGTCAGGAATGTCTTCTGTAGTAGGCGTGTGCTACATAGATATAAACGGACTTAAAGCAATCAATGCAACTGAAGGACATGATGCCGGAGATGAAAAGATAAGAGAGACATCGTCAATCGTTGCTTCGGTATTTAAGAGGAAGTATTGTTACAGGATAGGCGGAGATGAGTTTATAGCCATCATCCCCGAGATAACCGAAGAGAAGTTTACAGAGCTTGTGAAAAAACTTCGCACAAAACTGGAAAAAGTATCTGCTGCGACAGGCTATATATGGCTTGAAGATTCAAGGGAAATCAATAAAGCTGTTAAAAAAGCAGATGAGCGTATGTATGAAGATAAGGCTGCTTATTACAAAGATAAAGAACACGAACGCAGAGGAAAGCACGAACTAAATAAAGATGAGTAAAAAATAACCCCATAAAAGTCAGGATATCTGATTTCTATGGGGTGTTTTATGTTCGTTTATATTTTACAAAGAAACCGCTTTATGCAAGAGAAGCTGTAATGATAGACATTGAGTAAACTTCGATTGCATTACAGCCACGAGAAAGGTCGTTGATCGGAGCGTTAAGACCAAGAAGAATAGGTCCGTATGCTTCGAAGTTGCCCATACGCTGAGCAATCTTGTATCCAAGGTTTCCTGCGTTGATGTCAGGGAATATGAATGTGTTTGCATATCCTGCAACAGGTGAACCGGGAGCCTTCTGCTTTGCAACATTGGGAGCTACCGCAGCGTCAAACTGAAGCTCTCCGTCAATCGGAACATCAGGATATTTTGCCTGAGCTTTCTTTGTTGCGTTCTGCATCTTTGTAACTGTCTCATCTTTTGCAGAGCCCTTTGTAGAGAATGAAAGGAAAGCAACTTTGGGATTAACACCAAATCTCTGAGCGCAGTTTACAGTCTCACCGCAGATCTCAACAAGCTCGTCTTCGTTGGGGTTGATGTTGATACCGCAATCTGCCATTGCTATCACTTCGTTCTCCCCTGTAGCTGAAGGACGAACAAGAATAAAGCATGATGAAACAATAGTGTTTTCAGGTTTTGTCTTAATGATCTGGAGTGCAGGTCTTACTGTATCTGCTGTTGAGTATGTTGCACCACCGAGAAGACAGTCACCAAGTCCCATCTTTACAAGCATTGTTCCAAAATAGTTTGTCTGCTTGAGAATCGGTATAGCTTTCTCGGGAGTCATTCCCTTGCTCTTACGAAGTTCGCAGAAAGTCTCTACCATTTCATCAAATCTATCATAGTTCTCGGGATCGATTATCTGAGCGCCTCTGATGTTATATCCGGCATCTTCGGCAGAACGATTGATCTCGTCAACATTTCCAAGCAATATAGGTTTCAAAAAGTTTCCGGCAAGAAGACGTGAAGCAGCCTCCAAGATTCTGGGATCTGATCCTTCGGGAAAAACGATGGTCTTAGGGTTTGCCTTAAGCTTCTGTATCATATCACCAAATCCGTACATTTATTATCCTCCTTTTATATATCAGGTATTTCTTTAATATGTAAGCGCATACATATTCTAGACCTATTGTCGGGAAAATAATTTGATTTCGCTCAAGTTTTACATTAGTATAAAAAGAAAAACAGGAGAAATTTTAAAAATATGAATCCAATGAGTTTAATGCAATTACAACAGCGCTTTCAGATATTCCAACAGGAACATCCCAAGATCATCGCTTTTTTCAAAGCAATCGGAAATGATTCAATGAAAGAAGGAACAATTATTGCCGTGAAAGTGACTACACCTGACGGAAAAGAGATTGAGTCAAACATTAAGATAACCGCCAATGATATAACAACTTTTCAGCAGATAATGGATATCGCCAAAAACAGGTAATCAAAATCTTTTTTTGTAACAGCTTTCATATTTCTCAAAACCAAGCTTTGCAAGATATTTCATGTGATGCTTATCGGGACCGCTATAGGTAAGGGTTTTTATTCCGTCAGCGGGAAGCTTTGAATACAAGAACTTACCTATAGAGAAGTCTCTGAATTGAGGAATAGAATAGTCTAAAAGAATGTCTACATTGTCATCGGCTTGTCTTTTTCCAAGAAATACTCCGGCAGGAGTTCCTTCGTGTAGAATCGCATATCCGACATTTGCCGATTCAAAGTCGGTATTTATGCCCGGAAAACACTTGGAAATATCTTCCTTGTAGTGATCAAGGAAATGCTTTATTACAGAATCATCCTTTGATATTTTTATACAAGTGTATTCAACAGATGTATTATTCAGCTTTACAAGATAATATATGTTTATCAAAACAAGGCATATATTCATTATCGCAGTGGGATAAGAGTGAATGATAAACGCATATAATGTGAAGATCGCACTACCTATCGAATTTACGATTCTTAATTTTGCCACAGAGGCCATAAGGAAAGAAACAAGAACCAATGTCGATCCTAAATATCCGATTGCTTCAATAAATGTATTATTCATAATAACGCTCCAATTATATAAAAAAAGTATTTGATATACGTATGATAACAAAAGATTATACGATATTCAAATTATGTTCTGCGTAGGTTGACCGCTTATTTTGGCAATGTTAGAATTAAGCGAAAATTTGAAGGAATAATATCTTAAGAGAAAAGAGCGGCCCTTATGTTGCAGTTAAAAAAAATATTAAACAGCAGTATTTCTGTACTTTTTCGAATTCTTATTATAGTAGCATTGTTTTTTATCCTGATATCAACGTTTATCCCTTACAATGAATATTTTAAAAGAAATCTTGTTTTGGGGAACGCCATTTTGATGCTATTTGGAATCATATTGTTTTCTTTATTGTATTGGTGCTTTGAGCGTTTTGATTTTCAAAGATTCAAAATTAAAAGCGGCGTCATTCTTATAGTTCTTTTTGTTGTTCAGGTGATAATCGCTCTATGTTCGATGTATGGAACCGGATGGGATGCGGGAACGCTTACCGAAGATGCATATAATCTGGCGGTTGGAAATTCTTTTGAGCCGGGATATTACTCGCATTACACCAATAACATGCTTTCACTGGTTATATATGCCAAACTGTTTTCATTAGCTACGCATATCGGATTATCTTCTTATATATCCGCTTACGGATTTTGTGTGGTATTTAATTGCATTGTTTATTACTGTGTGGGACTGCTTCTTGCCGATAGTATATACAAGCTGACGGGCGATAAGAAAATGCGGTCGTTGGGATTCTTGGTATGTTATGTATTCGTATGTATCTCACCTTGGAATTTTGTATTATATACGGACTCATTGGGGATTATCTTCCCGGTGTTTGTGTTGTGGATATACCTATCTATTAATGAGAACTCTGTAAAAAAAACAATCATAAAGTGGATAGTGCTGCTTCTTGTCTCGATAATCGGTTTTCATATCAAAGCGGAATCGCTGATAATGCTGATTGCAATTGTTATAGCACATTCCGTTTATGTGCTTGTTGAAAATAAGGGAGTGGAAATTGTTAAAAAGCTTGTTCCGATAATACTTATATTGGTACTTCTGGTGCCTGCATTTAAACTGGGAAGTTATTCCGTGATCAAGACTTTTGAAAGTGAAACGGGAATGGAACATGATCGGGAAAAGAGCTTTTCAATGTTTCACTGGCTGATGATCGGTATGAATGTTGATTCTGACGGTACGTTTAACGGCGAGGATGATAACTTTTCACATTATATTTCCGATAGAGAAGAGCGTGTGTCACAAAATAAAAAGGTTATAAAGAAACGTTTGAAAGAAATGGGTCCCGGCGGATTTTGTGAATTGATGATCCATAAACTTATTTTAAATTACAATGACGGTTCTTTCGGAAACGGCCTTGACGGAGAAGGATTTATTACCGATAAGTTTTCGGAGGATACACCGGCGAATTCAGGAATCAGATTTTTTTACAGACCGGATCATAAAGGCTTTCCGGTTTATCTGAATCTTACGCAGCTTATGTGGCTTGGAATTCTTTTCTTTAGTCTGTTTATAAAAAATGAATGGAATTATCGTTTTATTATGCTGAGTATTATAGGCTTATCTGCCTTTGTTATGTTGTTTGAGGCGCAGCCGAGGTATCTGATTGTTTTTGCTCCGATATATGTCATTACCGGAATTCTTGGTATGAGTAATTTTTTTGATATTGCAAAGAAGATGGAGTATCTTACTAAATTAAAAAGTATCGTGAATAAAAGAAAATAAAAAAAACTCGGACATTTTATGGTAAATGTCCGAGCTTTTTCGTATGGTGTGAAATTATGCTTTGGCTAATATCAGTTTTTCTAAGTATGCGATCCTTGCACATACTGTAAAGATGTCTGCAGCCTGCTCAAGTTCTTCAAGAGGCGGAAGTGAAGGAGCAAATCTTATTACGGAATCCATAGGATCCATGTGATAAGGGAAAGGTGCTCCTGCAGGAGTTAAGATGACACCTGCTTCTTTTGCAAGCTCAACGATACGTGAAGCAGTACCCTTTGGAGCTTCATAAGTGATAAAATAACCACCCTTTGGAGAAGTCCATGTTCCGCAACCTGTATCACCGAGATCTCGTTCCATAGTCTTGATGACCATCTCGAATTTAGGTCTTAAGATCTTGGCATGCTTTTTCATGTGCTCATCTACGGATTCAACATCCATGAAGTATCTTGCATGACGAAGCATGTTGATCTTATCGAATCCAATAGTCTGAACAGTGAGAGTTTTCTTAAGTTCCTGTCTGTTTGCGTTGTTGCAGGCAATGGCAGCGATTCCGCCACCTGCAAATGTGATTTTTGAAGTTGAAGCGAATTCAAAGGCAAGGCTTGGATTATCTGCTTCTTCACATTCATGAAGGATATTTAAGATCTTGCATTTTTCTTTATATAAGTGATGTACTGCGTAAGCGTTGTCCCAGAAGATTCTGAAATCTTTTGCTGCAGGCTTAAGGTTAGCCATGCGACGAACAACTTCATCCGAATAAACAATTCCCTGAGGGTTTGAATATTTCGGAACGCACCAGATTCCCTTGATCGAGTCATCCTTTGATACGAGATCTTCGATCATATCCATATCAGGACCGTCTTCGTTCATGGGGATGTTTATCATCTCAAATCCGAAATGCTGTGTTATGGCAAAGTGTCTGTCATATCCCGGTACAGGGCAGAGCCACTTAACTTTATCAAGCTTGCACCAAGGTGTGCAGCCGCCAAAACCAAACATATATCCGCGCGCAACGGTATCAAACATTATATTTAAGGAAGAGTTACCGCAAACGATAACCTGCTCGGGCTGACAGTCCATTATTTCGGCCATCAGATGCTGAGCCTCAACGATACCTTCCAAACAACCATAGTTTCTTGTTTCAACACCATTCATGCATCTCATTAAAGACTTACCGTCTAAGATATCAAAAATAGGCATAGAAAGATTGAGCTGCTCAACAGAAGGCTTTCCGCGGCTCATATCGAGCTTGAGGCCTTTGGCTTGCCACTTTTTGTACTCGTTTGAAAGAACTTCTTTCTCTTTAATTAATTCATCTTGTGACAGTTCACTGTATTTTTTCATAAATCAATCCCCTGCAAATTGTATACAAGTATTTTGGTATGTATCTAACATATTATTGCAGTATCGTCCTGACAAGTCAAGTATAAATAAGGCATATCGTAAAAGTGCGCAAATGGCGGTGCCCCGAACGGTTGTCTTTTGATATAATAAGGATACTCCTTCGTGACATAGTGCCGGTGACTGCAGGATCATGACGGACAAGTCTCGAAGGAGCCAAAGATAACAGAAAAGAAAAATCATTTCAATTAAAGACGCTTATTCCTAAAATAGCGAATAAGATTTTTTAGCTAGAAAGAAATAAAAAAACACATTGGAATTTGTAGCCGAAACTGAAAGATGTTTAGTGTAGAATATATTCTTTCTTAAAATATATAATCGAAAACCGGATTGTCGATTCCTGCAAATCGCAATAGCTATTTTCGCTTTTTCGTGTGTTATTTATGTGAAAAAGTTGTGTTCATTATGTGAATATAATTAAAGGTGAAACTTAATTTAAGTTTTCGAAAAAACGAAAATAATAAAATATCACATTTATTTTTGGAAGGATAATTACAAATGGATCATTTTTATTTTGTACGACATGGGGAAACCATCTGGAACGTTGAAAACAAGATTTGTGGAGCAACTGACATCGCACTGACCGAAAGAGGGCATGAACAGGCAATCGAGGTTGGACGCATGATCAAGGAAAAGAATATCAAGGCGGATGAGATACTTACTTCCCCATTGATGCGAGCATACGATACGGCAAAACATATCTCGGAAGTCACCGGTATTCCGGTAAGAGTTGAGCAGAGGCTTATAGAACAGAATTTTGGAATATACGAATCGACGGCCAGAGACGGACTTGAGTTTCATGAAGCTAAAAAGCACATGGCAAGCCGTTTCAAAACCGGTGAATCAATGATGCAACTGGCTCAGAGAATATATAACCTTCTTGATGATATTAAGAAAGACGATAAAGAGTATATACTTGTTGCACATAACGGAATCGTAAGGATCGTAGAATCTTATTTCAGGGAAATGGATAACGAAGAATTCTCAAGATTTGGGATAAATAATTGCGAGATCAGAAGATATGAATATTGATATTACGATTAATTAAGCAAAAACAATCCCCTGCAAATCAACACTGATAAGCAGGGGAATTGAAATTATTATTTCTTCTTACCGTTAACAGCATCCTTAAGAGCCTTACCAGCCTTGAACTTAGGAACAGTAGCTGCAGGAATCTTAATAGCTGCGCCAGTCTGAGGATTCTTACCTGTTCTGGCAGCTCTCTTAGCTGTCTCGAAAGTACCAAATCCAACAAGCTGAACTTTGCCCTTTTTCTTGAGTTCCTTAGAAACTGCCTCTGTGAAAGCCTTTACAGCCTTCTCAGAATCCTTCTTAGAAAGACCGGTCTCTTTTGCAATAGCATCAACGAGTTCTGTCTTATTCATGATAATACCTCCCTCAAAATGAGTATTTTAACTACTAATCAAGATTTTACAATGTTTTTATGCGCCTTACAAGAGTTTTGAATCGAAAAAACGCCAAAAATTATAGTGTTTTTTAGTGCATAATTCTGAAAAGACGCATGATTAAATGGTTTAAAATGAGGGTGAGGCCTTAATGTCAGAGTAATTAACGAAATAAAATAATGATGTGTCTAAAAGTTGCATTATTTAGGTAAGATTACTCGACGCAGATGAACAAATACTTAAAATACGTGTGGTCTGCTTCTTTATTATATATATTTATAAGACTCACGGAAAAAAGATCGGAGCAGGCGGTCAGCTTGTTCCTTTTTATGAATGTAACCATTTTCTTATATGTCTTGTCTATTCCGGAAGTGTTGTGATCGTGATAACAACTTATCACTCTTCTGCTCGGAAGAGGGAACGAATCAACATTATCCGCAGGCAAAAAAGACAAAGTTATTATATTGTTATATACGTAATCCCCTTTTAAAAGATCTTTATAATCGATAGTTACTCCCGAAGGAAATGCGGCAAAAGAAGAGTCTGAACTGGCTTTTGCCAAATGGGCGGAGATATCCTTGGCAACATCGGCGGCGTGATAGGAAGAAGATTTATCTTTTACTTTTGTCGATGAAAAACTCATATCAGGAATAGTGTCAAGGAACGGAACACCGGGTTTGCAACCGTCATATTTTTCCAAGATCCAAAGTCCAAGGTGAAGAGAACTTATCTTTTTATTGATAAGAAATAACTCACGTTGCATATCCAGTATTTTTGAATTTACCAATTTTGAGATACTTTCTTTACTGGAATTGTGAATGGTAGTGCTTATTTCTTTTATCGAACAACCGGCTTTTCGCATTGTATTTATAAAAAAGAATGAACTGATCTGTGATGCCGAATAGTAGTGATAGCCATTGTTTGGATCAACTCGCGGAGTCAAAATATTTTGTTCGTAATAATATCTGAGGGTATCTCTTGTGGTACCACATAGTTTTGCAAACGAGCTTACGCTCAGTGAATACTCTAAGTCTTCTTCTTTGAAGTCACTAAATCTTGTCACAGAAACCTCCTTAAAAATGATAAAAAAATATCAAAAAGACACTTGACCTGGGGGTAACACCCAAGTTTATTGTAACAGAGAATTAAGTTTTCACAATCCTATTTTCAGAAAATAGGAAAAATAATTAGGAAAAGGGAGAAAAAAAACATGAAAGATGTAAAAGCAACAATTGTACGTATAATCGCAGAGTACCTTGATAAGGAGGAGTCAGAGATCAAGACAACTGATACTTTTACAGAAATCGGACTTGATTCACTCGACATCATGGAACTTGTAATGCAGATGCAGGAAGAACTTGATTGCAAGATCGAACTTTCTCAGGAAATCACAACAATTGACAAGCTTGCGGAGCTTATTGAAAAGCAGTGATCCGCTTGGAGGACTAAGAAGATGGAAAAAAATCCTGTTTGCGAAATGCTTGGGATTGAATACCCAGTAATACAAGGTGGAATGGCTTGGATTGCCGATGCAAAGCTTGCCGCAGCAGTTTCGAATGCCGGTGGGCTTGGACTTATCGCTGCGATGAACTCAAACGGCGAACAGTTAAGGGCTCAGATAAAAGAGGCCAAAAAGCTTACAGATAAGCCCTTTGGAGTAAATCTGATGCTGATGAGCCCATTTATTGAAGAGGCTGTGGATGTTGTATGTGAAGAAGGTATTTCAGTTGTTACCACAGGAGCAGGAAATCCTTCGAAATACATGGAAAAGCTTAAAGGCGCAAATATAAAGGTCATCTGTGTTGTTGCCAGTGTTGCACTTGCCGTAATGGTTGAACGTATGGGCGCAAGCGCTGTTATCGCGGAAGGATGCGAATCAGGCGGACACGTCGGAGAGACAACGACCATGGCACTTGTACCTCAGGTTGTAGATGCGGTAAACATCCCTGTTATCGCTGCAGGCGGAATTGCCGACGGAAGAGGAATGGCTGCAGCATATATGCTTGGAGCAAAGGCTGTACAGATGGGAACAAGATTCCTTACAGCAAAAGAGTGTGGTGTGCATGAAAACTATAAGGAGAAAGTCCTTAGTGCAAAAGACAGAGACACGATAGTAACAGGAAAGTCTCTCGGTCATCCCGTAAGAGCTTTGAAGAACAGAATGACAAGAGATTTTCAGGCAAAAGAGCTTGATCCCAATACTACAAGTGAAGAGCTTGAAGCAATGGGCGCAGGCGCACTTAGAAAAGCAGCTATAGACGGAGACGTAAAGTACGGTTCATGTATGTGCGGACAGATTGCCGGACTCGTTAAGAGCGAAGGAACCTGTGAGGAGATCATCAAGAGCATATACAATGAGGCGATGGCACTTATGGGTGCCTGAAAAGTGGTAGAAAAGTGGAGAAGATATGAATAAAATCGCATTTTTATTTGCCGGTCAGGGGAGTCAGTACGCCGGAATGGGAAAAGACCTATATGAGAATGTAACTGAAGTGAAGGAGTTTTTTGACACTGCCGAAACTGTAAGGCCCGGAACGCTCGATCAGATGTTTTCGGGAACGGAAGAGGAGCTGAAAAGAACAGAGAACACGCAGCCGTGTCTTTTTCTGGCTGATATTGCAAGTGCGATAGCATTGGTAAACAGTGGGGTTGAACCTGATGCGATCGCCGGCTTTTCACTTGGAGAAGTCGTTGCTATGGGAATGTCCGGAACGCTCGCCAAAGATGATGCGTTCAGACTGGTATGTAAAAGAGGAAAGCTTATGCAGGCAGCTGCAGATGCGCAGAAAGGCAGCATGATAGCTGTTATGCGAATGGATAAGAGTGAGCTTGAATCATTATGCGATGAATTCGGAGTATATCCTGTCAATTATAACTGCCCGGGACAGATTGTTGTTTCCGGGGAGGAAGACAGGATTGAGAAGTTAAAAGAAGCTCTTTCCGAAAAAGGAGTGAGATTCGTGGCACTCGCGGTGGGCGGTCCTTTCCATACACCGTATATGAAGGAAGCGTCTTTGGGACTACAGGAAGAGATAGGAAACGAAAATCTGTATTCCATAAACGATCCCAAGACTCCGGTATATGCGAATATGACTGCAAAGCCGTATCCCGATGATAAAGAAGGCATAATCGATACGATTTCGAATCAGATATCAAACAGTGTTAAGTGGGAAGAGACACTTAACAATATGGCGGCAGCAGGAATTGACACATTCATAGAGTGTGGCCCCGGAAAAACTCTTTCCGGATTTGTAAAAAGAACTGTTCCCGGAGCAAACATTTATAACGTGAGCGATATTGATTCATTGAATAAAGTTGTGGAGGAGCTGAAAAAATAATGTTAAAGGGAAAAGTTGCTGTAATCACAGGCGGAACAAGAGGAATAGGCAACGCAATTGCGAAGAAATACGCAGAGAACGGTGCGAACCTTGCGATAATCGCAACAAAAGATAATGAGAAGGCGCAGGCCGCTATCGAAGAACTTAAGAAGAACGGTACAGATGTAAAGTTATATCTGTGTGATATAAAGAACGCCGATCAGGTAACTTCTGTATCAGAGGAAATCCTGGCAGACTTCGGCGGAGTGGACATAGTAGTAAATAATGCCGGAATAACAAGAGACAACTTGCTTCCGGGACTGAGTATTGCGGATATAGACGATGTTATTGACATTAACTTAAAAGGAACAATGTATGTAACACGCTCTTTTATCCGTAATTTTATAAAGAGAAAAGGTGGAAACATCATAAATATCAGTTCTGTTGTAGGGCTGATGGGAAATAAAGGCCAGGCAAACTATGCTGCATCAAAAGCAGGAATAGTAGGTTTTACAAAGACTGTAGCTAAAGAATATGGCAGAAAGAATATAAGATGCAATGCCATCGCGCCCGGATATATAGCTACCGAGATGACAGCTCAGCTATCCGAAGCTCAGACGGAGGAGCTTAAGAAGCAGCTTCCGCTTGCAAGACTCGGAAAGCCGGAAGATATCGCTGAACTTGCACTTTTCCTTGCAAGTGACAGATCTTCTTATATCACAGGTGAAGTTATTAAAGTAGATGGAGGAATGTATGTGTAGAGTAGTTGTTACAGGAATGGGAGTAATCTCCCCTGTTGGAAATGATATTGATACTTTTTGGGAGAGCTTAAAGGCTGGAAAATGTGGCGTTGACAAGATAAAGAGATTTGATGCTTCAGGACTTAAGGTTAGTCTCGATGCAGAAGTAAAAGAGTTTGAGCCAAAGAAATATTATGACACCGTTCAGGAAATCCGTAAGTCGGATCTTTTCATGCAGTATGCAATGGCAGCTGCAAGACAGGCCGTTGAGCAGAGCGGAATTCTTGAGAGTGAACTTGATAAAGAGCGCTTCGGAGTATATATAGGATCCGGAATCGGCGGAATAAATACAACAATCCGTGAGACAAGAAAGCTTGATGAAAAGGGACCTGAGATGGTTTCACCTTTCTTCGTTCCCATGATGATCAGCAATATGGCAGCAGGTGCCGTATCGATCAAGTTTGGTGCCAAAGGTCCTACACTTCCTATTGTTACAGCATGTGCAACTTCAACACATACAATAGGTGAAGCTTACAGAGTTATCAAGCATGGCTATGCAGATGCTATCATCGCAGGCGGAAGTGAAGCTTCCATCAATGAACTTGCCATGGCAGGATTCATCAACTGTCAGGCGCTCAATCTTTCAGAAGATCCTTCAGAGGGAAGTATTCCTTTTGATAAGAGAAGAGGCGGCTTCGTGATGGGTGAGGGCGCAGGAATCCTTATCCTTGAAGAATATGAACATGCAAAGAAGCGCGGAGCAAAGATCTACGCTGAGGTTGTAGGATACGGAAACACATCTGACGCTTATCACATCACAGCTCCCGATCCGGAAGGAGACGGCGCAGTAAGAGCAATCCAGGCTGCTGTAAATGAAGCAAAAGTAAGCGACAGCGACGAGATTTATTTCAATGCACACGGAACAGGAACACATCTTAACGATGCGATGGAAACAAAGGCAATAAAGAAAGTCTTTGGTAAGAAAGCATATGACATCCACATCAGTTCAACAAAGTCTATGACAGGACACATGATGGGGGCAACAGGTGCGGTTGAAGCGATTGCTTCCGTTCTTGCACTTAATGACGGAATCATACCTCCGACAATCAATTACAAAGAAAAAGATGAAGAGTGCGATCTTAACTATACGGTAAACAAAGCTGAGAAAGTAGCTGTTGACTATGCTATCAGCACATCACTCGGATTTGGTGGCCACAATGCATGTATAGCTTTTAAGAAAGTTAATTAAGAAAGGGCAATTATGAGTTCATTAAAAGAGTACGGTGATCTTTTTTTAAGATTGAATTTAACAGAGCTTTCTGTCGAAGAAGGAGACTTTAAGATTCAAATGAAAAGAGAGAACTCCTGTAAGACCGAGAGCGTAAAGGTAGTAGAAGCTACGCCGGTACAAAAGGAGAGTGCTCCGGACGTTCAAAGCGCGCAGGGAGCGGAAGAAAACATTTCCGGAACTGCGGTAAACGCACCGCTTCTTGGAATCTTCTATGCATCTGTCGGTGAAAAGAAAGCTCTCAAGGAAGGCGACAAAGTATCCGAAGGAGACGTACTTTGCACCATCGAGGCAATGAAAATGATGAATGAAGTAAAAGCTCCCGTGAGCGGGGTTGTCAAGAAAGTCTGTGTTACAGACGGCGCGCTTGTTGAGTATAAACAGACACTTTTTGTTATTGAGTAAGAGGAATTTATGAATAGAGAAGAATTGAAAAAGATACTTCCGCACAGAGAGCCGATGCTTCTTGTTGATGAGGCGTATCTTAATGAGGACGGAACGGCAACAGGTTATTACAACGTGCGCGGCGATGAGTATTTTTTACAGGGACATTTCCCCGGTAATCCCATCGTGCCCGGAGTAATACAGTGCGAGATAATGGCACAGTCAGCCTGCGTTCTTTTTGCGGATAAGATGGCGAATGGCGGAGTTATTCCTGTTTATACGGGACTTGATAAAGTTCGTTTCAGAAACATGGTTAAGCCCGGAGACAGGATCAGAGTCGACACTAAGGTCATAAGGTCTTTTCACCCCATGTATGTACTTCATGGGGAACTGACTGTAGATGGGAAAAAATGTATGAGCGGAGATTTTTCTTTTGCCATTACGGAAGTTGGAGAAAGAGAGGAAGCGTGACATGTTTTCTAAGATTCTTATAGCAAACCGTGGTGAAGTTGCCGTACGTGTTATCAGAGCATGCAAGGAAATGGGAATAGAGACCGTTGCGGTTTATTCCGATGCAGATAAGGACGCACTTCATGTAGAGATGGCTGATGAGAGCTACTGCATCGGCGGACCTTTAGTAAACGACAGCTATTTGAATATTAACGTCATAATTACGTTGGCTCAGGCTGTCGGAGCTGAAGCAATCCACCCCGGATACGGTATGCTTTCCGAGAATCCTGAGTTTGCAAGGAAGTGTGAAGAAAACGACATTGCGCTTATAGGCCCGGGCTCCGAAGTCATGGAGAAGATGGGACAAAAAGAGATTGCGAGACAGATTGCTGTCAGTACCGGAGTTCCCGTCACACCCGGAAGCGACATCTTAGAGAGCAACAAGGCTGCGATCAGATGGGCAAAAGAGATAGGATATCCGGTAATACTCAAGGCGAGAGCCGGCGGTGGCGGAAAGGGAATCCGTGTTGTAAGAGAGGAAAGCGAATTAATACCGGCTTTTGAGCAGGTAAAAAAGGAAGCAAAGAGCTCTTTTGCAGATGATGCCATCTTTATGGAGAAGTATCTCGAGAACGTAAAGCATGTTGAGGTTCAGATTCTTGCGGACCAGAGAGGAAAAGTAATTGTCCTTGGCGACAGAGACTGCTCCGTTCAGCGCAAAAACCAGAAACTTATAGAGGAGTGCCCTGCTCCTGTTTTATCTGATGAAACACGTAAAAAGATGTACAAAGCTGCTTCAGATCTTGCCAAAACGGTTGGCTATGTAACCGTTGGAACCGTGGAGTTTCTTGTTAAAGGGGATTCCTTCTATTTTATGGAAATGAATACCCGTCTTCAGGTTGAGCACTCCGTGACTGAGATGGTATGCGGCATAGACATAGTTGAGTGGCAGATAAGGACTGCGGCAGGAATAGATATTCCTTTTAATCAGGAAGATATCGCGCACAATAAGCATGCAATTGAATGTAGGATCTGTGCGGAAAATTCAGTAGACTTTAGGCCGTCTACCGGAAAGGTTGAGCTTTTGCATATACCCGGAGGAGTAGACGTGAGATTTGATTCGGCGCTCTATCAGAGCTATGAGGTGACTCCGTTCTATGATTCCATGCTTGGTAAACTCATAGTTTGTGCGGATACAAGGGACGGTGCGATCCGTAAGATGAAAAGTGCACTCTCAGAGTTTGTGCTTGTCGGTGTTGATAACAACAGAGAGATGCATATGAAGTTCATGGACAACAACAAATTTGTGATCGGCAATTACGACACGGGGATATGTCAGAAGGTTTTGTAAACTATGGAATTAAAAAGTCTTTTTTTAAAAGCAAATAATGAGCTTGAATATGGCGATGTTAAGCCGAAAAGCAGAAAAGTAACCTGTAAGAGATGCCAGAAAGAGACAGCCGTAGCCAAGATTAGAAAAAACAATTTCGTATGTCCGAACTGCGGACACTACTTTCCCGTAAGAGCAAGGCGCAGAATACTGATGCTCGCGGATAAAAGAAGTTTTGTGGAATTATTCGGAGATCTTGAGTCAAAGAATATTCTTGATTTCCCCGAGTATGACAGTAAGTTGCAGGCAGCCAGGGAAAAGAGCCGTGAAAATGAAGGCGTTATCTGCGGTGTTGCAACGATTGGCGGCTACAGAACATGCATTTTTGCAATGGATGCAAACTTCATGATGGGGTCAATGGGAGCGGTTGTCGGAGAGCGCATTACAAGTCTTTTTGAATATGCTACCGAAAAGAGCCTTCCCGTTATCGGAGTTACAGTCTCCGGCGGAGCAAGAATGCAGGAAGGAATGCTTTCTCTTATGCAGATGTCTAAGGTTTCCGCGGCGGTTAAAAGACATAACAATGCGGGAAATCTGTATATAAATCTTTTGACCAATCCTACGACGGGAGGCGTGGATGCGAGCTTTGCGATGCTTGCGGACATAACGCTTGCAGAGCCCGGAGCAAGGATAGGATTTGCGGGCCCCCGTGTTATTGAGAAGACTCTTAACAGAGCGCTTCCCAAGGGCTTCCAGAAAGCAGAAAGAGTTCTGGAATGCGGATTTATAGATGACATTGTAACAAGAGATAAGCAAAGGGATTACCTTGAAAAGATACTTAAGATTCACAACTGCTAAAGAAGAATACAAGAGGGCAGATATGAGAGATTATGATATCGTGCTCGGTGCACGAAGTGACAACCGGTATACGGCGGTTGATTATATGAACGCCGTTATCGGTGATTTTATTGAATTTCACGGTGACAGATACTTTGGTGATGACGGAGCCGTTATCGCAGGTATAGGAATGATAAAAGACATGCCTGTGACAGTTATCGGAATTGAAAAAGGTAAGAATACCGAAGACAGGATAGCTCATAACTTTGGAAGCGCTCATCCCGAAGGCTACAGAAAAGCCTTGAGACTCATGAAGCAGGCGGAAAAGTTTCACAGACCGATAGTGTGCTTTATAGATACTGCCGGTGCTTTTTGTGGCGTAGATGCGGAAGAACGCGGCCAGGGAAGAGCAATTGCCGAGAATCTGTATGAAATGTCTGACCTGCGTACACCAATCTTATCGGTAGTTATCGGAGAAGGTGGAAGCGGAGGCGCACTTGCTCTTTCACATGCGGACAGAATATGGATGCTGGAGGATGCGTATTTTAGCGTGGTATCACCTGAGAGTTGCGCGAATATCTTATGGAAAAGTACGGAAAAAGCAGATGTGGTCGCGGATGCGCTTTATCTTACGGCCGAGAAGCTGTACAAACTGGGACTTATAGATAAGATTTGTAGCAATGATTCTTTTGAGAACTTAGAAAACGATATATATTCGGAGCTTAAGAAATTGTTGGCTACGGATATTGATACACTTACCGATGAAAGATATGAAAAATTCAGAAGAGTCGGATATTAGAGGCAAAGATGATTAACATATATCAAAAATACTATAAGGAAAAATGCGATAAAGACGGAAATATAGTAAGTATTGAAACAAGTTTTGATGACAATTTCAATTTCGCTTATGATGTGATAGACAAATTTGCCGAAGAATGTCCGGATAAACTTGCTATGGTGCACAGAAGCATGGATGGCAGGGATACGAGATTTACTTTCGGTGATCTTAAAAGACTTACCAATAAAGCTGCAAATGCTCTTAAATCGCTTGGAATAAAGCGAGGGGATCCTGTAATGCTCCTTCTAAAAAGAAGATATGAGTTCTGGATCAGCATTCTTGCGATTCATAAGCTTGGAGCAATAGCTATACCTACGTCACATATGGTATCTTCCGAGGATATTAAAGAGAGAATTAATATCTCTGGAGCAAAGGCCGTGATCTGTGTTAATTCAGAGCAGATCTGTGATAAAGTGGAACGCGCCGTTTCAGGGCATGATGTCATTCAGATCGTAGTCGGAGACAGATATAAGGATACAATCTCTTTTGCGGGAATCATGGAAGAAGCTTCTGAGGAACTTGACAGAATAAGTACCGATGTAAATGACAATATGCTTTACTATTTTACGTCAGGTACAAGCGGTGCGCCAAAGGCGGTAATACATGACTTTTCATATCCGATAGCACATATCTACACGGCTAAATGCTGGCACGGTGTGGAATATGACGGACTGCACCTTACGGTTGCCGATTCAGGGTGGGCTAAGTCTGCATGGGGCAAGCTGTATGGCCAGTGGTTTATAGGAACAGCCATAATGGTCTATGACTATGAGCAGTTCTATGCCGCAGATCTGCTGAAGCTTATCGCTGAGGAAAAGATATGCACGTTCTGTGCTCCGCCTACTATTTATAAGTATCTTATTCTGGAAGATATTTCCAGGTACGATCTTAGCAATTTAAAAAATGCGACAACTGCCGGCGAGCCGATGCCTGAAGAAGTAGCGGAAAAGTTTTTTGACATGACGGGAATCCGCATTCGCGAAGGGTTCGGCCAGACTGAAACCGCGCTACAGATATGCACACCTGTAGGCAAAGAGCAGATAAAGGGCTCCATCGGTGTATCGTCTCCTTTATATAAGGTGACTTTGGTCGATGAGGATAATAAACCTGTTGCTGCAGGTGAAGAGGGCGAGATAGTCATAATTCCCGAAGGGGACAAAAGACCTATAGGCATTTTTAAGGGATACCTCGGTGAGGAGGCATTATATAAGGAAGTTTGGCACGGTGGCGTTTATCATACAAAGGATAAAGCTATCATGGATGAAAGCGGACATTTCTTTTTCCTGGGAAGAAATGACGATGTCATTAAATCAAGCGGCTACCGTATAGGACCTTCCGAAGTAGAGGACGTTATAATGTGCCACCCTGCGGTATTTGAGTGCGCTGTTACGGGATTTCCTTCAAAGAACAGAGGCGCCGTTGTAAAAGCGAGCATTATCCTCAAAGATGGCGTTGAAGATACAGGCAAGCTCGGAACTGAGATTCAGGAATTCGTAAAAAAGCGTGTTGCGATATACAAGTATCCCAGGATAATCAAATTCGTAGACGAATTACCGAGAACAAGTAGCGGAAAGATTAGTAGAGCCCGTATAAGACAGGCGGATTTAGCCAGACTCAACAAAAAATAAGCTGAAAAATCGTGCTATATTTATCAATATTTTATTTGAAATATATACGTTTTTGTAGACATAATATATATATGATATAGGTGTCAAAAGTCAAATCGTGCCAATTCGTTGATGTTTCAAATAAGGAGACCACGTTATGAAGAAGGTATTGATAGCAGATGATACAGCATTATTCAGAGAGATGATAAAGAATGCGCTTAGCTCCGAAGAATATCATATTGTAGGCGAAGCCGTTACCGGGGACGAAGCAGTCGATATGTATAAAGAAAAGAATCCCGATCTTATGGTTCTTGACATAAACATGCCTAAGATGAACGGGATAGATGCATTGGTCGCTGTGAGGGAATACGATCCAAAAGCACGTGTTATCATGTGTTCCGACCAGAAATATGAAGGAATGATAGTCCTGGCAATAAAAAAGGGAGCAAAAGACTTTATCGTTAAGCCGTTTAATACTTCGGATGTTTTGAGAGCGGTGAACAAAGCTTTTGAAGAGGGCGAAGGTTAATAAATTTACGATAAGCGAGGCTATATAATGCTTGTAGCCTCGCTTTTCTTATTATATGATAGCGAAATGTTTTTTCAGTGAATACGAGGAGTGAAGGAGTTCTTTTACACTGGACAATAATAAAGTGCAATGTTAGAATACATGCATAATCAAGCAGAAGAGGAGCAATTATATGTTAAAGCAAATATCTATCTATGCAGAAAATAAAAAAGGATGCTTACAGAATGTTACAGGTATTCTTTGCAGAAACGGAATCAATATTCTTGGATCGGTAACCAATGATTCTGCAGAATATGGAATAATAAGAATGGTTGTTTCAGATCCCGAAAAGAGCATCGAAGTACTCAGCAGCGCAGGCTACATTTGCAAGACAACTCCTGTTCTTGCCGTTGAGTGTCAGGATGAAGTCGGATCTTTGGACAAGATTTTGAAGACATTGTTTGACAGCAATATAAATGTAAATTACACATATCTTTCTTTCAACCGTGAATCAGGTCTTCCCATCATGGTAATTCATACAGATGATACGGCACAGGTTGAAAACATCCTTATTAATAGAGGCTATAATTGCATCTGATATAAGATATAAATTATAATGGTATTGTAAGTAAATATGGTAATAAGATTTAGGTTGTTTTGTTGTTTGCCGATGGGCTCATAGGAGGGTACGCATGCAAGGATACAAAAAACTTGAATACACCGGAAATACTGACGTAATTCTTCGTTATACAAAGGGGCATTTCATAACCCCTAATTCCCATGTTAATTACTATATTGATCTGTGTGATACCAAAGCAAGAATGAAAGAGGCTCGTGCGGCCGGTGAATCGCTTGCTGAGATGTACATGTCTTCCGATGTTATCGATACGATCCTGTGTCTTGACGGAATGGAAGTGGTTGGCTCATACATGGCCAATAAGCTTACCGAGGCAGGAATATTATCCATGAATTCTCATAAATCCATGTACATTACGGCACCCGAATATAATGTCAACGGTCAGATGATGTTTCGTGAGAATAATCAGCACATGATAAATGAAAAGAAGGTGCTTATCCTTATCGATTCAGCAACGACCGGAAAGACGTTAAAGAGTGCGCTTGAGTCTATTAGATTTTATAAAGGGGAAATTGTTGGAATATCCGCGATCTTCTCTTTAGCTACTCAGATTGAAAACATTCCGATCCGTGCGTTGTTCACGGTGCGCGATCTTCCGGATTATTCAACTGCTTCGCAGGATTCATGCCCGTTGTGCAAAAACGGAGTTCCCGTCGATGCCATCTGCAACGGATTTGGATATTCAACGCTGTAATAAAACTGGCTGTAGCACTATGTGTTGCAGCCTTTTATAACGCTCGGAATCAAAGTCATATGTTCGGAAAGTTCTAGGTTTAATTTCATCGTATGGCTATAAGGCGGATTTTCGCAGTATTTGCGTATGTTGCTATATTCAAGAGCAATAAAAAGACTAAGCTTTTCATTCTGTTTTCGCTCCAACTGTTTGAGCCCATTCTTGGGCGAGTTTTGGAGCGAAGAATGAAAAACTTAGTTTTTTTTGCCTTGAATATCAACATATGCAACAACAAGAAAATCCGCCTTATAGCCATACGATGAAGCCTAAAGCTGTAAAACTTTCCGAACATATGACTTTGATTTCGGGCTGGCTATGATAACTCTATATAACACAAAAGGGGCTGAAACAGCCCCTTATATTATGCGTTATTCTCTTTTTCTTCTTCGAGTTTTTTAATAAGCTTATCTATTTCTTCTTGTGATAACATAGTAGAACTATTACTTACTTCTGCCATTCCAATCCCTCTTTTCTCAAATTTAAAACAAAAAAACCAATCGATATATTTATATCACACGATTAATCATAAAGAAATCGAATTAATAAAACTTTCAATTTTTCCACAAATGAACTAATTAGTTAATGGGATTTGTGATTTCTTTTTGGACAATTTGCTGATTGGAATGAAATAATATTTCTGAGAATAACTTGAAAAAGAGCAAAGGATAAATATCATTAATAAAGCAGACCTATCAGATCCATCCCATAACTTCTGATAGGTCATTTTTTTATTCCTATTTATATCATAGTATTAGCTTATTCTTCAATATACACAACCGGTTTAACGAGGCCTCACGGCTTTTCTTTCATGGTACAGAAGGCTTCTTTGATTTTGTGAAGCCGTGAAATTTGTAGTTGAGAAGTATGCCAGGGGGATACGACCGTTCTGAATCATTTTGACCATTTCTGCAATACGCCATATTATTGTTTATAGATGTTTAACGAGCTAGAGATTGGAGTACTGATGAATAAGAGAAGAATTTTGGCGCTGATGATTGTTTTGCTCATGGCTTCTGCAACCGGGTGTGGAAAGGATGAGGTAAATATCGAGTCCGGTGAGGAAAGCACAAGTTCAGAAGCCTCGGTGGAAGTTGTATCCGGTGCTTCTGTCGATTCGGCAGAAGAGGACAGTGCAAGCGTTTTGGATAGTTCAGAAGATTATTGGTCCAAGCTTTACAGTGAGGCAAAAGAATGCCCTAATGCCGCTAATTTTGAAGGAAAATGGTATGGCGGAGAGCACTCGTCTTATAGCGGGGAGATTACAATAACAGATCAGAGCGAAAAAGGATTTCACTTTTCGGGTTTCTTTTATTATTACCTTCACACAGGGGAGATAGAAGGAGACGCGCTTTTTGTAAAAGATAATGTTGCGGTCTACAAGTATACCGAAGCGGAAGATGAATATCTGAGCTTTGAAATGGACGGTGATACCGTGCATGTCAAGCAGGTAGGATTACTCGGTTTGGGGATGAACGTGTGGGCCGGCAGAGATTATACACGAGATAAGAAAGCATTTATAAATGATGACATACTGAATAAAGCTTATACAGAGTCGCAATTATCTGAGATCAAAAAGCTTATTGGAGACGACGAGTTGTATGAGGATTACTTTAAGTTTGGAACGGAAATCGGGGCGGTCGGTTATAAGGATACCGAGACTAAATCCGGTGAGAAATGCAGATTTGTAGATTGCCTTGTTCCGACCTATGGTACGGAGTATACTGCTGTGCTTATGGATAACGGAAAGATATATTTGAAGCTTAAGGTCTATGGCACTTGCGACAAGCTATATACAAACGATTCCGCATATACCGGAGAAGATGTACCTGAAACGGTTAGTGAGTGATGGCTCGTATCTTTGACCTTTTTCCATTTGCATCATATTATTAATTTATAGATGTTTTAAAGATGTAAAAACGTTTAATGAGGGCGTATATGAGAATCTTGATTGCTGAGGATGAGGTTGCAACGGCGAAAGCGCTTAAACTCCTGATGGAGAAAGCGATGTACTCCGTGGATATTGTGCATAACGGAGATGCTGCATGGGATTACATACAAGATGGTTCGTATGAAGTGATCGTGCTTGATATTATGATGCCGGGAAAAAGCGGGCTTGAAGTTCTGTCGCTCATAAGGCAGAACGGAATCAGGACGCCTGTCCTGCTCCTTACATCAAAGGCTGAGATTGAAGACAGAGTGGCAGGGCTTGAAGCGGGAGCCGATGATTACCTGCCTAAACCATTTGCTACGAGTGAACTGATTGCAAGGGTTAAGGCGCTGGGGCGCCGCAGTGAGAACTACAACGATTCTGTTCAGAGTATAGGAAACATAATTCTTGACAGTAATAAGTACGAAATAAGTGTAGGCAAAAAGAGTATCAAGCTTACAAACAAGGAGTTTCAACTTATTGAACTTTTTATTCTTCATCCGGGACAGGTCTTTTCAACGGAGCATTTGATGGAAAAGATATGGGGCTATGATACGGAATCTGACGTAGATGTGGTATGGACTACCATAGGATATGTTCGAAAGAAGTTAAGGCAGATCAAGGCAAATGTGGAAATAAAGACAATGCGTGGCATCGGATATGCACTGGAGGTGACCTCATGCTGAAAAGAATGCGTTACCGCGTGATAATTGCAGCAATGGCTGCTTTTTTTGCAGTAATACTTATGGTTGCCTTTCTTGTTAATCTGATCAATTACACTGTTGTTACAAAAAGGCTTGATGAAACAATTTTGGCCATTCATGAATTTGAGGCCGGAAAGCCGCCGGTACCGGATTCCGGAATGAATAACGGGCAACCGGTGCCTGACGGAAATCCACCAAGCCCTGATGGGAATCCACCGGGACCGCCGCCGGATGGCCCTTTTAGAGGTTCACCCGATGCGGAAGCCGGTTATATGACGCGTTTTTTTATTGCGCGACTTGACGGTAACGGCAATGTCATGTCCACATCGCTTGATTTTGTCGCTTCAGTCGATGCTTCGGGAGCAAAGCAGCTTGCAGAACAAGTCTATTTGGATAAAAAAGAACGTGGATATAAAAATGAATTCAGATTTGGAAAAGTAAAGTATAGAGATTCTACAGTAATCGTTTTTCTTAATTCCACGCGAGAGCTGCAATTTATGCATACTTTAATGACACTGACGATTGCGGTTTCCGGTGTAAGTCTCTTACTTGTATTTATATTGGTAGTTCTTTTCTCAAACAGGGCGATACGCCCTATTGCAAACAATATCAGAAGGCAGAAGCAGTTTATTACGGATGCAAGCCATGAACTGAAAACTCCGCTTACGTCCATAAGTACAAGTCTGGATGTCCTTAGCATGGAACATGAAGGAGATGAGTGGATAGATAATATAAGGAAGCAGACGGGGAGAATGAGTAAGCTTGTGAGCGAACTTGTACAGCTCTCCAGGCTTGATGAAGATATTCCGCTTCCCGACAAGGAACATCTGTCCTTAAGTTCGGCCGCATGGGAGATAGCTGAGGTGTTTGAAGTTCAGGCCAAGGCAAGTGAAAAGAATTTTTCTGTGGATATTCAGGATGATGTGAATATTTACGGAGATAAGTCGGCGATTCATCAGATGCTGTCGGTGCTTTTAGATAACGCGATAAGGTATTCCGATGCAAACGGAGATATTAGGTTAAGTGTTTACAAAAAGAAAAACAGAGCGGTGATCGAGGTTTTTAACACCTGTGAACTTAGTACGATACCGGATACTGAAAAACTGTTTGACCGTTTTTACAGACCCGACTCGTCAAGAAGTACTGAGACGGGAGGTACAGGTGTCGGACTTGCGATTGCTAAGGCGGCGGCAGAAGTTCATGGCGGCACAATAAGTGCAGAGTGTCCGAGCGGCAAAACAATGACAATAAAAGTTATAATCTGATCTACTTGAAAAAGAGAAGTCGAAAAGGACTTCTCTTTTTTTATTGTTTTTCAGGTTCATTTCAGGTTGGGAATTTATTATGGCTTCAATACGATAAGGAAGGGAGAAAAAGGATAGTGGAAAAGCATTACAGACATGAGCTCAAGTACAGTATTTCTTATTCTGAGTACATAGCGATGCGAAACCGTCTCAGAAATATAATGATCTCCGATCCGCATACGGATTCAACAGGCCTTTATCAGATAAGGAGCATTTATTTTGATAACAGCGATGACAAAGCGCTGCGGGAGAAGATAGACGGCATACAGAAACGTGAGAAATTTCGTATCAGGTATTACAATGATGATTTTTCTTTTATAACACTTGAAAAGAAAATGAAGATTAATGACCTGTGCCTTAAATATGACGCGAGGATTGCTGAGAGCGAGTGCAGAAAGATACTTGAAGGTGACCTTGAATTTATGAAAGACAGCCCACATGAGCTGGTAAAAGAACTATATGCAAAGATGCGATATCAAAGGCTCGTTCCGAGGGTTCTGGTGTCATATGTACGTGAACCGTATATATACAAGGCAGGAAATGTCAGGGTTACATTTGATTCGAAGATAAGAACATCTCTATATAATCGAGAATTTCTTATAAAGGATGTCAAAGACATAAGTGCGGCGGATAACCCGGAGGATATGATACTGGAAGTAAAATACGATGCGTTCTTGCCGTCGGTGATACAAGACCTGATACAGGTTAATAACATGACCAGACAGGCATTTTCAAAATACGGCGTATGCCGGAGATTCGGATAAAAAATTGAGATACAATAATCTGTTCATTTGAAGGAGGAAGAAATAATGTCATTTAACGATATTTTTAAATCAAACTTTTTGGAGAGCGTAACACAGTTTTCCGTTGTAGATACATTGATGGGAATGGCCTTTGCACTGGCGATTGGATTGTTTATCTTTTTAATCTATAAAAAGACATTTAGCGGAGTTATGTATTCCACGGGCTTTGCAATGACTCTTGTAGGACTTGCGCTTGTGACCAACCTTGTGATCATGGCGGTTACATCAAATGTTGTTCTTTCACTCGGCATGGTCGGAGCACTTTCAATCGTGCGTTTCCGTACAGCGATAAAAGAGCCTATGGAGATAGTATTTTTGTTCTGGGCGCTTGCGGCAGGTATCGTAGTCGGAGCGGGAATGATCCCTCTTGCAGTGATCGGATCCGCGATAATCGGGATAATCCTTGTTTTGTTTGCAAATAAGAAAGTTTCAAACGTGCCATATATTCTTATTGTTGATTGTTACGATGAGAGAGCAGAGGAGACGGCATGCGGCATTATAAAAAAAGAAGTTGAAAAGTATATCGTTAAATCCAAGACTGTTACTGATGATGGAATCGAGTTTACGGTGGAGATACGTACCAAAAATGCGGCAACAGGTTTTGTTAATCATATAAATGATGTTGATGGTGTTTCAAGTGCTACACTTGTTGCATTTAACGGCGAGTACATGAGCTAAGGTTTAATAGGAGGATCTTGATATGGTTACAAACAAGCATATTAATAAGATTGTGGTAATCATCATGGCCATGGCTGTAATGATATGTGTGCTTGCCGGAATAGTCATGGGACGAAGTGATAAATATACTGCAAATGCAAACATTTTAATGGAATACCCAAGCAAGCTTTTTGATACAAATGAAGTTATAAGCGTAAACATCAAGATGGACGAAGAAGAATGGAATGAGATGTTGGAAAATGCAATGTCCGAGGAATATTACTCCTGTGATGTCGAGATATGCGGAACGACATTTAAGAATGTTGCTATACGTCCAAAAGGAAATACATCTCTTTCATCGGTAGCAAGGGATCCTGATACCGATAGATACAGTTTTAAGCTGGAATTTGGTCATTTTATGGAAGGGCAGACATGCTTTGGACTTGATAAGCTTATTCTCAATAATAACTACGCTGACGCCACCAATATGAAAGAGGCGATCGTATATGACATGTTCAACTTTATCGGAGCGGCATCACCGCTGTACAATTACGCATCGATATCACTAAACGGTGAGTACAAGGGCGTATATCTTGCATTGGAAGCAGTTGAAGAGAGCTTTTTGCTAAGAAACTACGGAACACGTAACGGAGAGCTATATAAGCCCGAAAGTATGGGAATGGGCGGCGGAAGCGATAATAAACCCAAATCTGAACAGGGAGCAAAATCGCAGCAAGGTTCGGGAGGCGGAAAGCCACCGTTTGGTGTAGACGGCAAGCCGGATCATGGCGATTTTAATCCGCAGGATAAGCCTGACATGGAGGGTGATACCCCCGGAGCACCTCCACAAATGCCTGACATGGAAGGCTTTGATCCTGCTAATATGCCATCCTCTCCGGAAGGGATGGAAGGTGATGATTCCGACAATCATCCAACACCACCTGACGGTATGGAAGGTGGCGGTCCTATGATGGGCAATGGCGGCGCTAATCTGAATTACATTGATGACAATCTTGACAGTTATTCAACAATATGGGACGGCGAGATAACAGATACGGCAGACAACGATCACAGAAGAGTGGTTAAGGCACTTAAGAATATAAGCGAAGGAAATGACATAGAGAAATATCTTGATGTAGACAATATCCTTAAATATATGGCTGTGCACACTTTTGTGGTAAATATGGACAGTCTGTCAGGAAATATGGCGCATAACTATTATCTTTATGAGCTTGACGGAAAGCTTAATCTTTTCCCGTGGGATTATAATCTATCATTTGGCGGTATGTCATCCATGGGAAGATACGGAGAAGACAGCGATAAAGGAACTGAGATGGTAAATGATGCGATAGATACTCCATTTTCGGGAACCGACTTTTTTGATACATTATTGGAAAATGAGGAATATCTTGAAAAGTATCACGAGTATCTGAGAAAACTAACAGAAGAATATGTTGACGGAGGAAGATTCGAAGAAACCTATAACAGGATAGGAAGCCAAATAGATGCACTTGTTAAAGAAGATCCGACAGCGTTTTACAGCTATGATGAGTATAAGACGGCATGTGAAACATTGTATAAAGCGGTGAAGCTAAGAGCTGAAAGTATCAATGGACAGCTTGACGGAACGATACCGTCTACCGATGAAGAGCAGAAGCAAGATTCAGCTGCACTTATCGACGGTTCTGAAATTGATGTCAGCGCTATGGGAACTCATAGCGGGGGGAAAAAAGAAGGCAATTCGGAATTTCAGGATAACAATTCCGTGAAGCATTCAAAGAAAAAAAGTGGATAATAAAAAGGGAAACGTTTCAAAACGGCGTTTCCCTTTTTACAGTATTGAGCCTTTTTTTAATAATAATCGTCTCTGTTAAGATGATATCCGATGATGGCACCGATGACACCACCTATGATATGTGACAGGTTTGATATATCGTCCTGAAGAAACAATCCGTCATGAATCTGTTGCCCGAGGAAAACGACAGTAACCAGTATAAATGTCAGCGGAATGTCTCCTTGTCTGAAATTTGTAAATGACGTAAGGAGGATAAAGGCAAATACAACTCCGCTGGCGCCGCACAAAGCTACATTTTCAAATAGGATGTAGTTTACTATTCCTGTAAAGAGTGCGGTTATTACAATTATCTGAAGTATTGGCTTAGATCCGTATTTTTCCTCAAGCAAGGGACCGAGCAATAATAGATAGGAGGCGTTACTGATGTAATGTTCCCAACCGCTGTGTCCAAGTACGTGTGTAAAAAATCTGATGTAAGTAAGCGGATCGGTAAGTGGTGACCTGTAGGTCATAAACAGGAGCTGGTCAGAAAAGCCGTTTGTAAAGGCGCTCAGCTCCAATACGCCAAAACTTAGCAACATAAATCCCAAAACTACCGGGGAATTAAATGTAATTCTTAATCTTCGCATAGAAACCTCACTTTTTTTCTAATGCCTCTATAATAGCACATTTCCTTAATAACTTTGACCTTTTTAATTTCGCATTTTATTATTGATATATACGTTTTTGGGGGAAGAGCATTCTACAGGTGCATCTTCCGGAGAGGAGCATAAATGGCAGAACTTAAGTGCCCGCATTGCGGACAGGCTTTTACGGTTGACGATACGGAACTTGGTTCCATTATGAAGCAGATAAGAGATAAAGAATTTGAAAAAGATCTTTCGAGCCGAGTTTCCGAGCTTGAAAGACACTATAGAGAAAAGCATGAGCTTGAGCTTGCGGCAAAAGAGAACGAGATCATCTTAAAGAGCAAAGCTCAGTATGAGAAGGAAAAAGAGGATCATCAAAAGGAACTTGATGACCTTAGAGCGCAGCTTAATAAGGCTCTTGAAGAGAAGAGTCTTCTTTCCATGGAAGTAAAAGGCGCTGAGGACAAGACAAAACTTGCCGTTCTTGAAGCCGTAAGAAAAGTGGAAACAGAGAAGAACGAGCTTGCCAATGCTCTTAACGATGAGAAACATGAACTTGAAAATGCCCTCAATCAGGAAAAAGAAAAGGGCAAGATCCTTCTTGAGCAGAAAGAGAAAGAAGTTGAGTTCTATAAAGATTTAAAGACCAAGATGTCAACAAAGATGGTCGGCGAGACGCTCGAGCAGCACTGCGAGATACAGTTTAACCAGCTTCGTGCGACTGCTTTCAGAAATGCATATTTTGAAAAAGATAATGATGCAAGAAGCGGAAGTAAGGGCGATTATATCTACAGAGAGTGTGATGAGAACGGCGTTGAGATAATCTCTATAATGTTTGAGATGAAGAACGAGATGGATGAGACCGCGACTAAGCATAAGAACGAGGACTTTTTTAAGGAACTTGATAAAGACCGCAAGGAGAAAAACTGTGAATATGCCGTGCTTGTCTCACTTCTTGAGAGCGACAGTGAACTCTACAATGCAGGAATTGTCGATGTTTCCTATAAGTTTGACAAGATGTATGTTGTGAGGCCGCAGTGCTTTATTCCCATCATCACGCTTCTTAGAAATGCTGCATTTACAGCGCTTGAATACAAGCAGGAACTGCAGCTTGTACGCAATCAGGATATTGATATCTCAAACTTTGAAGACAGTCTGATGAAGTTCAAGAATGATTTTTCAAGGAATTATGAGATAGCGCACAATCACTTTGACAAGGCTATCGATGAGATAGACAAGACTATTCAGCACCTTGAGAAGGTGAAAAAAGAACTGCTCGGTTCCGACAATCAGCTCAGGATTGCAAACAGCAAGGTTGATGATGTCAGCGTAAAGAAGCTTACGCGAGGCAATCCGACCATGAAGGCGAAGTTCGAAGAAGCAAAAGGTGTGCTATAATGTTTTTTGCTGCACTTATTGCAGGAAATAATTTATATCGGAGCTAATTTAAATGTCTACTCAAAACAGAAGAGAATACTTTACCACAACACCTATACCGAAGCTTATTATGACATTATCTTTTCCAACCATAATAAGCATGCTGGTTACGGGAATTTATAACACGGCTGATACGTTCTTTGTATCGAGAGTTTCAAGTAATCCGGAAGTAAATACCGCAGCTACCGCGTCTGTAGGACTTGTTTTTACCGTTATGGCGATTATTCAGGCAGCAGGATTCTTTTGCGGACACGGATCGGGAAACTATCTGTCAAGAATGCTTGGCGCCGAGAAGTATGAAGAAGCAGATGAGATGGCATCTACAGGTTTTGCACTGTCGATCATTCTCGGAATTGCTTTTGCTCTTATCGGAAATATTTTTCTGACCGATATTGCCGGTGCGCTTGGTGCAAAGAGTGCGCAGACTTTGACATTTACAAAGCAGTATATGAGGATCATATTGCTTGGCGCTCCGTTTATGATGGCGCAGTTTGTTATAAACAATCAGCTCAGATTCCAGGGAAGCGCATATTACGCAATGATCGGTCTTATGAGCGGTGCTGCGATGAATATGATACTCGATCCGCTTCTTATCATGGTATTTCACATGGAAGTTACGGGAGCTGCGATCGCAACGGTTATGGGACAGATTACAAGCTTTTTTGTCCTTCTAATCGGAACGACCAAGGGTGAAAATATAAAGCTTAATATTAAGAAGGTCAGACTTAACGGGCATTACCTCTTTGAGATAGCAAACGGAGGCGGACCTTCACTTGCAAGACAGGGACTTGCGGCTATAGCAACTCTCGTTCTTAACAGAACTGCGGGAAGCATAGGTGCTGATGCGGCAATTGCCGGAATGTCTGTTGCAACAAGAATCCTCATGCTTATGGTTTCGGCACTTATAGGATTTGGCCAGGGATATCAGCCCGTATGCTCGTTTAACTACGGCGCAGGACTTACGGCAAGGGTAAAAGAGGGATTCTTTTTCTGCCTTAAATATGCATCAATCTTCCTTTTGGGACTCGGAGCGGTATGTTTCTATTTTGCACCGAATCTGATAGCTCTTTTCTCCAAGGACGCAGCTGCCGTGGAGGTTGGTGTAAAGGCGCTCAGATTCCAGTGCGCGACGCTGTTCTTATCAGGCCCTATTGTAATGAGTAATATGATGCTTCAGTCTATAGGAAAGGGAGTTAAGGCTTCAATTACGGCATCTGCGAGAAACGGTATCTGTTTCCTTCCAATGATACTGCTTCTTCCAAGGTTCTTTGGAATCACAGGAGTAGAGATTGCGCAGCCATGTGCCGATGTACTTTCTACGCTTATTGCGGTTCCGTTTGCATATTCGGAACTTAGAAAGTTTAAGTGATATAATATAAGGGTATATAAAGGCAAAAATTCAAAACGCCTATATCATAACAATTTCATAGAAGGAGGTATTTTCATGGGTAAACTGTTACTTACAGGTGTTGATGGAAATCTTGGCGCTGAGGCAGCGAGAGTGCTGCTGACATTGGAAGATAAGAGTAATCTTATATTCTGCGGCTACAGTGAAGATTCACTTAAGGGATTTGCAGCTCAGGGAGTTGAGACACATGTGACGGACTTTAACTATCCGGACGGGCTTGCGGAAGCATTTAAGGGTGCCGATGTTCTTGCTCTTATCTCTATGCCTTTTGTCGGTGAGAAGAGGCAGAGCGCTCATAAAAATGCTGTCGATGCGGCGAAAAAAGCGGGTGTAAAAAAGATTATCTACACATCCCTTGTAAATGCCGGTGATGAGACCAATCCTTCGATTGAAAAGCTTGATCATATCTACACTGAGAACTACATTAAGGGCGAAGGCCTTGATTATATCTTCCTTCGTAATTCCCAGTACGCAGAGGCTATGATCACCAATTACTTTACATATGTGCATGCGAATGCACCTCTTACAAACAGCCAGGGCGACGGACTTATGGCATACATTTCAAGAAAAGACTGTGCTAAAGCCGTTGCATACGCACTTCATCGTGCATCCGAATATGACCACGCAACTCTTAACATCAACGGAAAAGAGCTTATGACTATTACCAAGTTTGTCGAGATCGGTAACAAAGAGACCGGCAACAATATAAGCTACAAGGCGGTTACCGATGAAGAGAATTACAAGATTTTTGATGCTATGGGAGTTCCGAGAACTACAGACGGTCTTTTCAAAAAAGGAAGCGAAGCGCCGTTCTCAAGTGACGGTATGGTAACTTTCGCACAGGCGATAAGAGAAGGCAAGATGGCCGTTCATACCGATGACTTCAAGAAACTTACAGGGGACGATCCCATCACCGTAGATTTCATGTTCGCTCACAGTGATGACTTCCAGATCGGTGAGAGACATTCGAAAGATAAGAAATAATTGAAAAAAGAGAGTACTTCTTGATTATGCGATATATTCAAGAAGTACTCTTTGTTTTTGGGAAACTTAGTTTTCTACTGTCTGATAAACATCTTTCATTTTACTGTCTCTGATGAGGTAAAGTCCAAGCAATACCGATACGATCAGAATCAGAATTGACTTAAGGATGATTCCGTTACCAAGCCATTCTCCGATGAGCACATCCATATCTTCTCTGTTAGCGTAGATCATAGGGTATACCATTAAACTGATGTCGAAGAGGTAGTGCAATACTATATTTCCCCATAGATTTCCTGTTCTTAAATAAAGTGCCGCTAAATAGAAACCGATTCCTACAGCATAAATGATCTGAGCGTATATAGGTGTCGGATTTGTTGCGCCGTCAAGGTTTGAAATATGAATTGCGCCGAAGACAAGTGATGACAATGACATTGCAGCCAGGCATGATGCTTTGCTGTTACCAAATGCTTTTTTAAAGAATGAGAGCAACAATCCTCTGGTAAGTAATTCTTCACGAATACCGGCGCCTAAAAAGACTGAGATTAAAAACAGTACAACAGATTTTGTGTCCATGGCCGGTGTGCCGTAGTCTTTGATTGCCTTATACATATTTGTTATCAAATAGAAAGCAGTAACGGCTGACATGACGCTGCCAATTATAAAAGTATCTTTAAAGCTTTTAAATGAAAAATAAAAAACCTTTTTTTCTCCGAAACCAATTATAACTGCTGCAAGAATAGCAATGATCAATAGTAGATAAATTGCGTCCACAAACGGCAGATTGGAAAGATTTGCATATTGAACGATCATCGCCGGAAGAGTCAGCATCAATGCAAAAGCCAGTACAATACCACCTAAATACTTTATCAATCTTAAACTTGTTTTCATATTATTATTTCTCCGTTAGTATTTTCTTTTTTAAAAATCTAATGAATGCTTCGATTATCAAATAGCTCAGAACACCGCATAGAGCACCTGAAAGAATTCCACCCAGAATATCCGTCGGCCAGTGAACAAAAAGATACATACGGCTGAAAGCACCGAGAGAAGCAAAGACAAGAGCCGGAATTCCCAATTTCTTATTACTTAAGAATACTGTTGTCGCTAATGTAAAGAACCCGGTTGTATGTCCTGACGGAAAAGAATAACTGTTTGGGCTGTCAACTAATAATTTCACGCCCGGTTCCAGCCAGCATGGCCTGCATCTTGTGATAAGATGCTTTAATTCATGGTTTATGAGTATTTGTGAAAGTAAATAAGCAAGAATCAGTTGAATTCCGATTCGTCTTGTTTTTGGATAGACAATCGATATAAGTATCAAAATCATAATTATGTTGCCTGAATTAGTGAAAAATAGCATAATTGAATCTAATATCGGATTATGAATGCTTTGCAAAAAGTGTAGGAACTTAAGTTCCCAATCAAAATAAAAAATTGTACCCAGATCTTGTGGCATATTAGGTCTCCTCTCTATATACTATGACTATCATACTATTATAAACGTACTATGTTAGTCGTAGTTTTGGTTCAGATAACAATATACTATGACAGTCGGAGTATGTCAACAGCTATTTTAATCAGTCGCATCCATAGCGGAGCGTTTTTATATCATAGGAAAGCAATTTGATATAAAAAAAGCAAAGGAGCATGGTTGCAGCCTTTGCTTTCTTTGAGAAAATGGAAATTACAAATTATCTTCTTTTTTTCTTTTTAAATAATCCTGCGAAAGGATTAGTGATCTTATAGCCTATCTTAGCGCTGAGAACACCTGTGATCATTCCGCCGATGACATCTGTCGGCCAGTGAACGAACAGGTATAAGCGGCTGAAAGCTACCAGTGCAGCTATTACAAGAGCCGGAGCTCCGAGTTTCTTATTCTTTAAGTGAACTGCCGTTGCCATTGCAAAAAAAGCATTTGTATGACCGGACGGAAAAGAATAGTCATGTGGAACAGGTATGAGCAGTGGTACGCTTTGATCTAACCAACAAGGTCTGCATCTCATAACAGATGGCTTTATTGCTACATTTACTATCAGTACAGATATAACTACGGCAATTGCCATTGGAATGCCATATTTTCTGGTCTTTGGAATAATGATAAGAGCAAGTAAAAATAATGCGATAAGTATGGCTTTATCACCCAAACCGGTGAAAAAAAGCATTTTTTTGTCCAATTCAGGTGTGTGGATAGTTTGTAAATGGTGCAGGAATTCCAATTCCCAATCCATATAAAAAATTTTGCCTAAATTTTCCGGCATAGTCTGTCTTCCTTTCTAAATGCCATTACAGACATTGTATATAAAACATCTTACTTTAATCGTTAAGTGGGTCAACGGTTATCGGATATTTATAGCATGGTATTTGTTAATAAAAATGTAATAACAGATGTGATGTGTTATCCTCCCATATTTGTGAAAAAGAAATTGAGCAATATGATAAAGAAACAGTATAGTTTTTTCCTTGTCAGTACAAATAACGTGCGCCTATCATTAAGTTAATATATTCTTGTTTTTCCGTCATTTTAAGGGACTATCGAATGTTTGGAAAAGAAAATTATTAAGATGATGAGAGGTATAATTAGGCACTATGGGCATGGCAGAAAAGAGCAAGGAAATTATTCACGACACAAGGATTGAAGGGAAGGAGATTCAGACAGACAGTGGAAATAAGATAACGTTTAACGGCAATTATTTCTGGACAAAGACAAGCGGATTTATTGAACAGCTAAATGTTTACTTTTTTGTGGACATCGATGGACAGAATCAGGTGATAGAGTGGAATAACGGAGATGCCGGAAAAGGCTGGTTTTTGCGTCGCTGGAAGGAAAGAGGAGATGAGACTTTTTCAGCACGTGACGCCTATGTTTACAAGATGATCTTTTCCAAAATGCCGGAGAGAGAAGGGCAGATATCAAAGCCTGAATGGTTATTTTTGGACAGCGAGTCTGAAGAGAGCAGAACCTTCATTGATATGTTGGAAAATTTGAAATAAATTTAAGATAGTTAAAGCCGGAAATCGTGATGATTTCCGGCTTTAATTGGTTTTGGGAACAGATATTTCATAGATATGTTCGCGAAAAGGTATATGTTCTGTATCGCTCTGACTTGGAGTAAGGTATTTAGCCAATGCTTTTGCTTTAAGATTGATTTCATCATAACAAGCGGTGCAAAATCTCGCGGGTAATCCGGCATCTGATCCGATTTTTACGATATCTTTTTTGGATATATCTCGTCCTTTTCCGTTTACAGATGTCGTATGCTCACCCCAATAAGTATCGCTGTATATAAGGTCATATGCTGGGGCTAAATTCCAGCCTTGTAAATCTGTATGTATAAATGAAAAGTTTTTTGTGTGGTCATCTCTATTATGTGTGGCAACATTAAAGCACATAATTCTATATAGTTGTTCTTTATCAAGTTCAGCATCTTTTGTAAGTGCTCTTGCTAATTTGAAATAGGTTTCATAATCGCAAGATGGAGCACGGAAATCCGCTTCCAAGAGGGCTGCAAATGTTATGATGAATACTTTTTCGTTATCTTTTCTATCAAATCTTTCTGTTTTAAAATATCCATCACATACCGAGGAAGGAATAAGATCCGTTTCAGTCATAGATATTCCGCAATCTTTTGCACATAGAGAGTAATCATATTCACATTTGCCGCTTGTGTCGGGATCGTTTTTTGAAGGAAATTTCACTATCCATTCCCTGTTGTCTTCGGAAAGAAGTATTTTTGGGCGGGTTCCTCCGCTTGATCCCCCCATTTTATACAGAATATCTAATTGGTCGGAATTTTTGGACGATAGAATATTTGCACATTCCTTTGCTATTGTATCGAAGTCTAAACCTGCATTCTTGTAATCAAAATCGGCCTCTTTTGACGGCATATATTCAAGGGCGCCCATACCACTTTTTCCGACATATGCAAGTCTTTCCAACGTGGTTATTTCGCCTCTTTTTATGCCAATTGATTCCAGGTACCTATCTAAAAGTAAGTGCCCCCAACTATCGGGGAGACTGTCAGCAAAGACACCGAACAGTCCACCAAAACGATCCAGTGATCTTTCATTGGGTACAAAGACATCATTTCGAAGCGGAAGCGAAAAAGGACTGATGGAAAAGCCATTTTTTTGCCATTCGCTGTCATACTGGAATGCAATTCTTTTATCGGGAGTTTCGGCAAGAGTGCCAACATGTTGACTATGATAATAAACATCCAGAGTCTTATTTACTTGCATTTATTACCTCCTCAATGCTGGTGTAAACAGGTTCGGAAAATAAATTGTTTATTTCTTGTATCAGTCCAAGCTCCATAGTCAGTTTTATAAAAGATTCAAGCGAAATCTGTCCGGTTTTCTCAAACTTGCGCAAAGTGGCATAACTTACATTGCTTCTTCCGGCAAGTTGTTTTTGTGTAATCTTTTTCCTTTTTCTAACGCTTTTGATCTTATTTGCCAATCTAAGGGCAACATCAGACGGCGTATCCCATAAATAATTTGTATAATCCATAATGGTATCCTCGTTTTATATGACCACACTTTTTTGCTATTATTATAGCATTTTATAGCGAAAATCTCAATAAATTGACATTATAGTAGCAATAATAAATCACACACTCATCATACGCCTCATCATACGCATATAATGGCAGAGAAGTAGAATGGAACTGCAGTGAAGATTCTATTGTAGAAACTATGAATGAATCTAAGTCTAAGCCCGGAGTGGGTACGTTTATTGTGGCATGCGTCGGCATACTTTCAACGCTCACAGGCTGCGGTATATATACAATAAAGAAAGTAAGGGAATAAGATTAAAGCCGGAAATCGCGATGATTTCCGGCTTTATAAGCATTACTTATTATTCGTTTACAATATCCTTCAGAGCTTTACCTGCTTTGAATTTAGGTGCTGTAGAAGCAGGGATATCAATCTTTTCACCTGTCTGGGGGTTCTGTCCAACTCTTGCAGCTCTTTCTGTTGTCTCAAATGTTCCAAATCCAACGATCTGAACTTTACCTTTGTTTGCAAGCTCATTTGAAACTACTTCGATAAAAGCTTTAACTGCCTTTTCTGATGCTACTTTTGTAAGATCGGCCTCCGTAGAGATTGCCTCAATAAGTTCTTCTCTGTTCATACTTTTGAACCTCCTTAATGCTTTTTCCATCACTAAAATCACTTAAGAAACGTCGTGACTAAGGAATAATAATACAATTGGCGGGCGTTGTCAATTTTTTTATAACGAGAAACGGCATAAATACTGGGGTTTAAACCATTAAGCCAAGATATGTTAATGAAAAAATAAACATGTATACAAATAGACAAAATGCTCACATCAGTATCCATGCGCATCTTGGCTGTTTTTCAATTAGATTATGTATTGTAATAAGCAAAGTTTATATTCCGCTATAAGTATTCCTTAATTTTCACCTAAGTACCCTTATGCTATGATTCAATCATCAAAACAAACACGAACCAAAATAAAAATGAAATATAAAGGAGAAATGAATCATGGCAGACATCAAAGAAAGCGCATTGGAACTTATCGGAGGAACACCTCTTCTTAAACTTAACGGATATAGCAAGAAGGTTGGAGCAACAAATGCAAATATCCTTGCAAAGCTTGAGTACTTGAATCCCGCAGGATCTGTAAAAGACAGAGTAGCACTTAGCATGATCGAAGATGCTGAGAAGAGCGGAAAGATCAAGCCCGGAGCAACAATCATCGAGCCTACAAGCGGAAATACAGGTATCGGACTTGCAGCAGTAGCAGCAGCTAAGGGATATAAAGCAATCCTTACACTTCCCGACACGATGAGTGTTGAGAGAAGAAATCTTCTTAAGGCATACGGCGCTGAGATCGTTCTTACAGAAGGCGCAAAGGGTATGAAGGGAGCGATTGCCAAGGCAGAAGAACTTGAAAAAGAGATTGAAGGTTCAGTAATTCTCGGACAGTTCGTTAACCCTGCAAACCCTGCAATCCACAAAGCAACAACAGGTCCTGAGATCTGGGATCAGACAGACGGAAAGGTTGACATCTTCATCGCAGGTATCGGTACAGGCGGAACAATTACAGGTGTAGGCGAGTATCTCAAAGAGCAGAATCCTAACGTTAAGGTTATTGCAGTTGAGCCCGCTACAAGCCCCGTTCTTTCAAAGGGTGAAGCAGGACCTCACAAGATTCAGGGAATCGGTGCAGGTTTCGTTCCTGAGACACTTAATACAAAAGTTTATGATGAAGTTATCGCAATTGAGAACGATGATGCATTTGCAGAAGGCAAGAACTTCGCAGTATCAGAGGGTATCCTTGTAGGTATCTCATCAGGTGCAGCTCTTAAGGCAGCTACAATCGTTGCGGCAAGAGAAGAGAACAAGGGAAAGAACATTGTTGTACTTCTTCCCGATTCAGGTGACAGATACCTTTCAACACCTCTTTTTGCGAACTGAATGATATAGGCGTCATAAGTCAATAATGCGTACATGCTTGCATGTTAAGCATTCATTGACTTCGTATATCATTCACATTATAAAAACAACTACACTAGCAGACCGCCGGTGGTCATTTCCACAAAGCGATCAACATACAATTATATTATTGAACTGACTAATATGAGACCGCTTGTCATCATACATGATGAGCGGTCTCAATTTAAAAAGAGGTAATTATCGTGAGTAAATACGATTTTGATAAAGTGACAGACAGGCATGGAACAAGCAGCCTTAAATATGATTTTGGAATGGAAAGAAGGAGGCGCGACGATCTGCTTCCGCTCTGGGTTGCGGACATGGACTTCAGGCTCCCTGAAGAGATACTTGATGACATAAGATCAAGAGTGGATCACGGCATTTTCGGATATACAGATCCCAAGGAAGACTATCAACAAGCTGTCGCAAACTGGTATGGCCAAAGGCATGGCTTTGAAATAGAAAAAGACTGGAATACTGTTGTACCCGGAATAGTTTATGCAATCGCGGTTGCTGTAAGAGCTTTTACTAAGCCCGGCGAGAGCGTCATTATTCAGGAGCCTGTTTATTATCCGTTCAGGGAGACAATAGAACTTAACAAAAGAAAAGTCGTAAACAATCAGCTCGTATATAAAGACGGGCATTACGAGATAGATTTTGAAGATTTTGAGAAAAAAATTGAAGAAGAAAATGTAAAACTGTTTCTTCTCTGCAGCCCTCATAATCCTGCGGGACGTGTGTGGACAAAAGAGGAACTTATAAAGCTTGGAGATATCTGCGTAAAGCATAACGTTACGATATTTGCGGATGAGATACACTCAGATTTTGTGTTCAAGGGATATAAGCACACTTCGTTCATTACACTCGGAGAAAAATATACGGAGAATCTTATTCTCGGAACTTCACCGAGCAAGACCTTTAATATTGCGGGACTTCAGATTGCAAACATAATCATTCCGAATGAATCTGTAAGACACAGATTTAAGACAGAGAACGACGCAGGAGGCTATAGCCAGTGCAATGCAATTGGCCTTACGGCTACCAAAGCCTGCTACGAAAAAGGCGGTCAATGGGTTGATGAGCTACTCACATATCTTGAAGGAAATCTTGATTACATCAGGTCTTTTATAAAAGAAAAACTTCCCAAGATAAAACTTATAGAACCGGAAGGAACATATCTTATCTGGCTTGATTTTGCGGACGCTTTTGATAATTATCGGGAACTTAGGAAGTTTATAGAAGATGAGGCTAAGCTCTGGCTTGACGGCGGAGTTATCTTCGGAAGAGAAACGGCTCTTTTTGAAAGAATCAATATAGCTAGCCCCCGAAGCATCATTGAACAGGCAATGGAGCAATTATACGCTGCATACATAAAAAGATTTGGCAATTAAGGAGGAGTGAATTTGAGTACGGAGATTGACTGTAGACAACAAGAAAAGTACAGCGTGGATACAAAGTGCCAGCTGAATGATCAGAGCCTTAAGGATGTATGGGGAGCTGTCAGTTATCCGATTTATCAGACGGCTACATTTGCGCATAAGGGACTTGGTGAGAGCACGGGATTTGATTATACGAGAATGCAGAATCCCACAAGGCAGCAGCTTGAAGCTGTTGTAGCTCTTTTGGAAAACGGAAAAGATGCGATAGCTTTTGCAAGCGGAATGGCTGCGGTTGCGGCTGTGATGGAGCTCTTTTCACCGGGAGATCATTTCATAATCGATTCGGATCTCTACGGAGGAAGCGTAAGACTATTTAATGAGATCAGCAAAAAGAACGGTCTGACATACACGACGGCTGATTTAAGCAGCGAAGATGTGATCCCTCTTATAAAAGAGAACACGAAGGCTGTGTATCTTGAGACACCGACCAATCCTATGATGAATGTCACGGATATAGAGGAGCTGGCGAAAAAAGTCCATGAGAGAGGACTCATCCTCATTGTGGATAATACTTTTTTGTCACCTTATTATCAGAACCCGCTCGACCTGGGCGCGGACATAGTGCTTCATTCGGGAACAAAGTTCCTCGGAGGGCACCACGATACCATAGGCGGTTTCGCAATCGTCAAGGATGATGAGATCGATGAGAGGCTTCGTTTCATTTACAAGACGACAGGCGCGGGACTAAGCCCTTTTGACAGCTGGCTTATCCTAAGAGGAATCAGGACGTTGTCGGTAAGACTTAACAAGGCTCAGGAGAATGCTTTTGCAATCGCGGAGTATCTTAAGAAAAACAAGCATGTAACGAAAGTAATCTATCCGGGGCTTAAAGAGCATCCGGGGTATGAGATCATGAAGAAGCAGGCAAGAGGCTTTGGCGCGATGCTTACTTTTGAAGTTGATTCTGCCGAGTTTGCAAAAGAGATCCTTGCAAATGTAGATCTTATCTATTTTGCGGAGAGTCTTGGCGGAACGGAGACACTTATAACGTATCCCATCACGCAGACACATGCGGATGTTCCCGCAGACGTACTTGAAAAAAACGGCATCAACAATCGAATTCTCAGGCTTTCTGTAGGAATAGAAGGAACGGAAGATCTTATAAGTGAATTTGAAAGAGTATTTGAAGTGTCAGAAAAGAATACTCAAAAATAGAGGGTTAAGAATTTTTTATACCCTGCTATAAATTTTTAGTGTTTTACAACGACGCTATGCTAAAGCATAATGCTAGTAACACAGATGTGTAAGGCAAAAAACACAGAAACACGGCGAGGAGATAAACTTATGGCAAAGGTAGAAGTACCCCTGACAAAAGAAGTTGATGCTGCTGTTTTGGAAGGGATAATTGATAGCATCAAAAGTTTACAATATGGCACGGTCACGATCACGGTTCATGATGGCAAAGTAACTCAGATTGAGACCAGTCGTAAACAGAGATTCAGTTAAGAGAAACTACTGCAGTTTTGTCGAGGTCGGTTTGAATGTCTTTTGGCGAACGAGGTGATAGCGGAAGTTTCGCGTTTTATATTTTTGTAGGAGAAAAAGAGAATGGCTAGAACGTATGAAGAACTTGAGAAAAACCATCCGTGCTTTGGTGGTTGCAAGTTCAACGCAGGCAGGATTCATCTTCCGGTAAGCCCCGGATGCAACATTGCGTGCAGATTCTGTGACAGAACGATAAACGACGTTGAACAGCGCCCCGGAGTAACGTCTAAGATAATAACCCCGGATGAAGCGAATACATTTATTGATAAAGCACTTGGTTTTGTTCCAAATATCAAGGTCGCGGGAATAGCAGGACCCGGAGATACTTTGGCAACGGACTACGCGTTTGAGACTTTCAAAAAGATCGGCGAGAGTCATCCTGAGCTTCTTAAGTGCATGAGCACTAACGGACTTCTTCTTTACGAGAGGGCCGATGAGCTTATAAACATTGGAATAGACACTCTTACAGTTACTGTTAATGCGGTAGATCCTGAGATTGAAGCAAAACTCAATGAGTATGTTATCTGGCACGGCGAGAAGATATACGGAGAAGAGGGAGCTAAGATCCTTATCGAAAACCAGCTTAAGGGAATCAAGAAGGTTGCCGATGCAGGTGTTACGGTCAAGATAAATACGGTTCTCGTACCCGGTATAAACGATGAGCATATAGCTACCATCGCGAAGACGGTAAGAGAATTGGGAGCGATAATCTACAACATAATTCCGCTCATACCGCAGCATCAGCTTAAAGATATACCAAAGCCCACTTGCGAGCAGATAGAAAAGGCAAGGAGCGATGCGGAACAGTATATCAAGGTATTCAGACACTGCGCACACTGCAGAGCCGACGCAGTAGGAGTACCGGGTGTTTCGGAGTACAGTAAGCTCGTATATCAGAGCAGATTAAATGTAAGGAATACTTTTTCACATGGATAAAGCAGTTTACAGAGTCGCGCTCGCATCTACGGACAACAGGTTTGTGGATCAGCACTTTGGAAGAGCTGAGAGCTTCCTTATAGTGGATGTGGATGATAACGGCGAATACGAAGAGATTGAACAGCGATTTGTTGACCCTGTGTGTAACGGAGGGCATCATGACGCTGCTAAATTAAAAAGAGGAGTAGACGGAGTTTCCGATTGCAACTTTGTTCTGGCAGCCAGAATAGGCGATGGAGCAAGAGGAGAGCTTGAAGAACGCGGTATAGCGGCATTTGAGATGCCGGGGCCTGTTTCGGAGGCGATAAGGAAACTTGACGGATATCTGAAACTACTTCAGGAAATGAATAGTGCAAATGGACAGTAATGAAGCTGACCGGACAACCGGAGGTTTTGTGAATTTGATCGTTTGGATCATTTTTCGCATGCCTTTTTTATTTGCGCTTTTTTGCGCAAGCGAAATTTTAAAAAATAAATCAATAGTTAAGAGGAGAAAGAAAAAATGGCAGAACTTAGGCAGATTGCAATTTACGGAAAGGGAGGAATCGGAAAGTCAACAACAACCCAGAACCTTACGGCAGGACTTGTTGAACACGGCAAGAAAGTAATGGTTGTTGGTTGCGATCCCAAGGCGGATTCAACAAGACTTCTTCTTGGCGGACTTGCTCAGAAGACGGTTCTTGACACTATCAGAGAAGAAGGTGAGGACATCTCACTTGATCGTATCATGAAGGAAGGCTTTGGCGGTACAAAGTGCGTTGAGTCAGGCGGACCTGAGCCCGGTGTAGGATGTGCGGGAAGAGGTATCATCACTTCGATCAACATGCTCGAGAATCTCGGGGCATATACAGAGGATCTTGACTATGTATTCTATGACGTACTCGGCGACGTTGTCTGCGGTGGTTTCGCGATGCCCATCCGTGAAGGTAAGGCAAAAGAAATCTATATCGTAGCAAGTGGTGAGATGATGGCTCTTTATGCCGCAAACAACATCTCAAAGGGTATTCAGAGATATGCAAGAACAGGTGGAGTAAGACTTGGCGGTATCATCTGTAACTCAAGAAACGTTGACAGAGAGCTTGACCTCTTAAGAGCATTTTCAAAAGAGCTCGGAACTAAGCTTCTTTACTTCGTCCCCAGAGATAACGTAGTTCAGCACGCTGAGATCAACAAGAAGACGGTTATCGAGTACAAGCCCGATTCAAACCAGGCTCAGGAGTACAGAAACCTGGCACAGGCAGTTATTGAGAATAAAGATTTCGTAATTCCCACACCCATGACTCAGGAAAGACTTGAGGAAATCCTCATGGAGTACGGAATGATGGAACTTTCAGACGATTACAAGATCTGATTGTATTAAGAAGATGCATGACTAAGGAGGAAAACGTATGTCAAACGTATATAAATCAATTACAGAATTGGTAGGAAAAACACCGCTTCTTGAGCTTTCGGGATTTGAGAAGCATCACGATCTCAAGGCAACCGTTATCGGAAAACTTGAGTATTTTAACCCTAATCAGAGCGTAAAGGACAGAATTGCCCTTTCAATGATAGAAGATGCTGAGAAGAGCGGAAAACTTAAGCCCGGCGACACTGTTGTTGAGACAACAAGCGGAAATACAGGTATCGGACTTGCAGCAATAGCGGCTGCAAAGGGATATCCTTTCAGAGTTTATATTCAGGATCAGGTTAGTAAGGAGAGATTCCAGGTAATCCAGGCATTTGGAGGAAAGACAATTAAACTTGGAGATGAACCTGTTATCGCAAAAGTTCTTGATGAGACAGGCGGCGACTTCGTTGCTGCGATCAAGGCGCTTAAGGAAGATGTTCTTGATAAGGAAGAGAATGTCGTATTCCTCGATCAGTGTTCGAATCCCGCAAACCCTGCGGTACACAAGAGAACAACAGGCCCCGAGATCTGGGAGGATACAGACGGTGAGGTAGATATTCTTGTTGCCTGCGTAGGAACAGGCGGAACAATCTCAGGAACAGGTGCTTATCTCAAGGAAAAGAATCCTAACGTAAAGGTAGTCGGTGTTCAGCCGGGACCTAATTCACTTCCTGACAAGGATAAGAATCAGCCTGAAGAAGAGATCACTGGAGTACATCCTTTTGAAGGTGTTGCTGAAAATCTCATTCCTTCAACACTCGACAGAAAGATTTATGACGAATATATCGAAGTTGAGGCTCTTGAAGCATTTGAGGCAGCAAGAGAGGTTGCGGCAAACGACGGTATCCTTATCGGTACATCATCGGGAGCGGCTCTTTATGCAGCAAAGAAGCTTGCGCAGAGACCTGAGAATGCAGGAAAGAAGATAGTTGCTATATTCCCTGATACAGGACTCAGATATCTTTCAACCAATCTTTTTGCAACACAAGAATAAGAAAAAAGTAGGAGATAAAAGATAATATGGCAACAAATTTAAATAACTCCAATGTAGCTACAAGAGAGAACCGAATTGGATCTATCACCGGCTACATCGGTTCTCTCAAAGATCTTGCAAGCCAGAGTGAGTGCGGTACTTTGAAAGGCTGTTCAAGATGTTTTTCACAGTCAAGTTCATGCCTTTCAAGCTGTGCACTCGGTCAGCTCTCTGCTATAAGAGATATTGCTATTATTCACCACGGCCCTGCGGGATGTTCCGTTGCGGCAGCAGGCACATATTACCTTGATAAGGTTATGGCCAAAAAACGTGGTGTAACGAATAACACTGTTTATGTCGGAACCGATATGAACGAGAATGATACGATATTTGGCTCTACATCTACGCTTCGAAACATCATCGTTGAAGTAAACAAAAGATATAGCCCAAAGGCAATTTTTGTTTCAAGTTCCTGTGCAACGGGTATCATCGGTGAAGATATCGACAGCATCGTCGATGAGTTAAAAGAAGAGATTGATGTGCCTATCGTTGCGGTTCACTGCGAAGGATTCAAGTCAAGAATCTGGGCAACAGGTTTTGATATCGCAGATCACGCGGTACTTCAGTCAATCGTTCAGCCTCCGAGAGAAGGCGTAAAGAGCAACAAGATCAACTTCAAGAATTTCTATGAGAGTGCAAGACCTGAGATCATCGAGATGTTCAAGAACTTTGATCTCGAGCCTACATTCCTTTACTGTAACTCAACTGTTGAAGAGCTTTCACATATTTCGGAAGCTGTTGCCACAACATGTATCTGCGGAACACTCGGAAACTACTTAGGAAACGTTCTTGAAGAAAAGTATGGCGTTCCTTACGTAAGAAGTATCAACCAGTGTGGCATCGTCGGTTTTGAGGCATGGCTTCGCGAGATTGGTAAGGTTACGGGAAGAAGCGACAAGATTGAGAAGTATATTGAAGAGCAGCGTGCAATCTACCTTCCGAAGATTGAAGAAGTTAAAAAAGAGCTCAAAGGACTCAGAGCAGTACTCGGCATGGGACCCGGTTATACTTTCGAAGTATCCCGTGTTCTTAATGAACTTGGAATTGAGGTTGTATGGGCACTTGCATGGCACTATGACAAGAAGTATGAGAACGGAGACGTTCCGCCTTCAATGAAATATCTTTTGGATAACAATATTGATTTCGAGGCCAGTGTTGCCGATCAGCAGAATTTCGAGGTTATGAATATCCTCAACAAATATCAGCCCGATCTGTATCTTTCAAGACATCCGGGTTCAACCGTATGGGCTATCAAGAACGGAACACCTTCAGTGTATGTTGCCGATGAGTATATGATTTTCGGTTACAAGCACACATTGGAATTTGCATATTCCATACTCGATAGCATCAGGAACAGAAGCTTTGAAAAAAACCTCGCAAAGAGAACAAAGCTTCCTTACACGGATTGGTGGTACAAGCAGAACGTAGGAGCTTTCCTTGTGCAGGAAAAGGACAAAAAATGATTCACGGAGGCTGATATAAATGGCAAAGTTACTTGATAAACAAAGATATAAGTGTGCACTTGGCGCGATGCAGACAGTGCAGGCAATAGAGAGAGCCATTCCGATCCTTCATTCGGGTCCGGGATGTGCGCAGAAGCTTTCCGACGGAAACGGAAGCAGCGGATATTTTTCACCAAATATTTTTCCCTGTACCAGTATCAATGAAAAGGACGTTGTATTCGGCGGTGTAAAAAAGCTTCATTCAACAATCGAGAATTCGCTCAAGGTCATCGACGCTGACCTCTATGTGGTTCTTACAGGTTGTATTCCTGAAATCGTAGGTGATGATTCGGGTGAAGTCGTATCTGAATTTGCAGATGCGGAGAAGCCTGTAATCTACGCTCCTACAGCGGGATTTAAGGGAAACAACTATAGAGGTCATGAGCAGATAATTGATGCGATCATAGATCAGTATGTAAAAAAGACTGACAAGAAGGAGAAGGGGCTTGTAAATATCTGGGCCGACGTTCCTTATCAGGATCTTTACTGGCTCGGAAATTTAAGAGAGCTTGAGAAGCTGTTAAAAGAGATCGGGCTTACACCCAACACTATCTTCGGATATCAAAGAGGAATCAAGAATATAGACAAGATTGCTTCGGCTGAGTTTAACCTTCTTATTTCTCCTTGGGTTTCAGTTAAGAACGTAAAGAAGATGGAGAAAAAGCTCGGTATTCCTTATCTTCACTACAGTACACTTCCTATAGGAGCTTTCGAGACAAGTAAGTTCTTAAGGGAAGTCGGAAAGTTCGCGGGAGTGGATGAAAAGAAGGTCGAGGACGTAATAACAGAGCATGAAAATTATTACTACTACCTTATCGAGAGATTTGCGGATCTTTTCCTTGAGAACCGTGTAATCAACAAGCAGTTCTCTGTTGTGGCGGATGCTCAGTACGCTCTCGGAATTACCAAGTTCCTTACAAACGATCTCGGACTTGTTCCCGCAAAGCAGTTCATTACCGATGATACGCCAAAGGAATATAGGGAGGCGATTACCGAAGAATTCAAGAAGCTCAACTACGGACTTGAAGCTGAAGTTGTATTTGAGACAGACAGCTACAAGGTTCATGAGCAGATAAAGAGTCATGACTATCATGGATATCCGCTGGTTCTCGGTGGTTACTATGACAAAGAAGTGACGGAAGACTTAAAGGGTAACTTCCTCAATATCTCATGGCCCGTTAAGGACAAGATTGTTCTTAATGATGCAATTGTTGGATACGAGGGCGGTATCAGACTTATTGAGGATATCTACACGGTAGCTTCACAGAGATTCAACTAAAGAAATATTGATCCGGTCAGTGTTTCTCCAATAAATAATCACAGCGACAACACAGCTTTTGATCTAACTAATCTGCCTAAAGTTCGTGTTTATAAATAATAAGAGGAAAAAAGCGATGTCATATTTGATTGCTGTCGCAACATCAGATGCCAAGGTCGTTGACCTTGGCTTTGGTGCTGCTAAGGGGTTCCATATCTACGAGGTGGAAGGAACCGAATATAAAGAAAAAGAATACAGAGAGTTTGCGGAAGAAGAGATAAGTTCCGATGTGCAAAGCGGTTGTGGCGGACAGACTTCCGGATGCGGTGACACGAACAATTGTGGAAGTCCGAGTGGAGGTTGCGGCGATGGCTCACAAGACGGCTGCGGCGGAACCGGTGGTCACGGCGGCTGCGGCGCCGGTTCACAGAGTGGCTGCGGCGGAAGCGACGGAGCTCTCAGAAAAGTCAATCTCATCGCAGATTGCCGAAGCCTTGTCTGCAAGAAAATCGGTTTTCAGGCTCAGAAGCAACTTGAAAAGAAAGCTATCGCAGGTTTTGATGTAGAGTGCAGTGTCGATGAAGCTCTCACCAAGATCGCAACTTATTTTGATAAGATCGATAATCACGTGAGCCTTAGAAGAGGATGATTGACGGATAAGTGAGTTTAGGAGTCGCTTTCCGAAAGTGAAGATTACTTCTTTCCCATTCGATTTGCGATATCGTGAACATATTCAGAAAATTCCTCGGATCTTGATTCAAGAAGTCCGTGTGTGGCATTTTTCATAACGTACATTTTCTTATCGGGAGCATTTACCTTTTCAAAATACTCACATGCCATATCGTAATTAGTCTGGTAATCCATGTCGCCGTTTATATTGTAATACGGCACTTTGTAGTCATATTTTCCGCTAAGCGAGCACTCATAAAGACCATGTGCAAAAAAAGGTATATATGGATCCATCGAGATTGCAATATTTTTTACATAGCCGATATAGTCTTTTACCATGTAATTTGGATTAAAAAGAATCGTCGCAACTATATTGTAATCTCGACCATCTTTCATCATCCCATAACCGTACCTGTCCATTATTTTACTTCTGGCGGCCATGGCTTCAAGGCTATCAGCGTTATCAGGCGACCATTTTTCAAGAAGTGCCTCTCCTTGCGCATCACCATTCGTCCACTCTTTTGCTGCCGCATAGAGTCTTAATTCATTCTCATAAATGTCTATACATTGTCCTGTTCCGATAAAAGCGTCGTAGTACTGCGGATATTCCAATGACAGATTTGCGCCGAACATAGATCCCCATGAATGCCCAAGCAAAGTTATTTTTTCTTTTCCCATATAGGATAAAAGAAACTCAGTCATTGCCTTGCCATCAGCCATCATAATATCCTTGGTTATCTTATCCGAAATGTTTTTCTTATCAAAGCTCTTTCCGACATTCCTCTGATCCCACGTAACGACAGTATATACGTCACTCCACTTTCGGGTAAAAGAATAATCTACGGGACTTGTCGCAGATCCCGGCCCTCCGTGCAGATACAAAAGAACGGGATTGTTTATGTCTTGTCCATAAATGTTTATCCATTGCCTGCTTCCGTTTATATCAACGTAAAAAGATTCATTTATCCCGCCTTTCGGTGTTCTCTTATTTATTCCCATTCCGACAGATCTGATAACAGCTAAGATTATTATCATTGTTGCCAGAACTATCAAAATTTTTTTTGCTGTTTTTAGCGTTGCTTTCATGCTTTGTTCTCCCAATAATCGATTATTTTAAAAATGCTTTTTATCTGCATTGGTTATATTTTATTGGGAATCCAAAAGAATTATAATATATCATTTGCACAATCCGGACACTATATTTTTTCCGTATTGGAAAATTCATATAATAAAGAACCTATGGGACAGCAGTGCTTGGGAATAAGCAAAGTTTATACTCCACTATAAGTGTTTCTTAATTTTCACTTATATTTGCGTGTGATATTATTCAATATAATAAAATTACCTATTGACCTAGTGGGTGAAAAGACATTATAGTGGAGGATAGTTATTATGAAAAAACAATTATTACTGACAATACTGATTGGAGCAGTGCTGACGCTGGCAGGATGCGGAAGTTCCAATGGCGCAAGTGCCAAAGCAGCAGGCAGTGCCAATGCCGGAGAAACCGTGAAGATAGCATATCTTCCCATAACACATTCACTCGCTGTATTGGAGGAGGCTGAGGAGCTTGCAAATAATGAAAAAGTGAATGTTGAGCTTGTTAAGTACGGTTCCTGGCCGGAACTGCTGGATGCTCTTAATTCGGGAAATGTAGACGGAGCATCGGTTCTTATAGAGCTTGCAATGAAGTCAAAAGCTGAGGGCGTAGGAATAAAAGCTGTTGCACTGGGACATAAGGACGGAAATGTTCTCATCGTTTCAAATGATGTTAAAGACGGCGCCGATCTTAAAGGAAAGACAATAGCTATTCCTCATCGTCAGTCATCGCATAACATCCTGGTAAATGATGCACTTGCAAAGAATGGACTTACGATCGATGACATAAATGTCGTGGAACTCGCACCTACAGAGATGCCTTCGGCACTTGTCACAGGAACAATAGACGGTTATTGCGTTGCGGAGCCTTTCGGTGCGGTAGGTGTTTCTACGGGAAAAGGAAAAGTTCTGTATACCTCCGAAGAATTGTGGGAGGATTCGGTTTGCTGCGCACTTGTTTTGACAGATGATTTTATAGACAAGCATGCGGACACAGCCAAGGCATTTGTCGAGGGATACAAAACAGCGGGAAATAATCTTGATGCTGAAACAGCCCAAACTGTTGCAGAAAAGTACCTGAAGCAGAAAGATGATGTACTTGAAACATCTTTGAAATGGATTTCTTATGATGATCTGGATATCACAGAGGAGCAATATAACAAGCTGACCGAGAAGGTTAAAGAATACGGGCTTTCAGACAATCCACCCGCATATGCTGATTTTGTAAAGACTGATTTTTAATATAATTACTTATTACTTTCTATATTTGATGACAGTAATAAATTAAGGGGACATGATGAAAAAAATACTCTCTCTTAAATACGTTATCGTATCAATACTTATCTTACTTGGAATCTGGCAGTTGGCATTTATGATAAGCGACTATAGCCCGGCGTTGTTTCCGTCTCCTTTAATGGCAATCGAAGCTCTTTTTGAGATGATTGCAGACGGCACGCTATTTGCATCAATAGGCGCAAGTATGTACAGATTTGTAATTGGATACGGATTATCGGTTCTGATAGCAGTCTTTCTGGGGCTTATCCTCGGAAGTCTTCCAAAGGTGTTTAAATATGTGAATCCTTCACTGCAGCTGCTAAGACCGATATCACCGACAGCGTGGATGCCTTTTGTGGTGCTCCTGTTTGGAATTGGGGATCTTCCTGCCATTGTCATAATTTTTATAGCAGCTTTTTTCCCCGTACTGCTGTCTACAGTATCAGCGGTAAGTAAGATTGATGATATGTATTTCAGAGTTGCAGATAATTTTGGAATCAGACAGCCTCAGCTTATGTGGAAAGTTATCCTTCCTGCGGCGTTCCCTCAGATCGCCAATGCCGTTCATCTTGCTCTCGGAAGCGCATGGATATTCCTTGTTGCGGGTGAGATGGTAGGAGCACAGTCGGGACTTGGCTTCCAGATTATTGATGCGAGAAACAATATCAGAGCGGATATTCTTTTGGCAACAATACTTGTGATCGGACTTATAGGACTATTGCTTGATTTCCTTATCGGATTGTTGGAAAAAAGAATTCTTAAGGCCTGGGGAGGAGAGCAGTAATGTCATATATTCATATAGAAAATGCAGGAAAAACCTTCATACAAAATGGCACGCAGTTCACAGCTTTGTCGGATGTAAATCTCGATATTGAAAAAGGTGAGTTTATCTGCCTCCTGGGACCTTCGGGATGCGGAAAAAGTACTCTTTTAAATGCTATTGCAGGCTTTGATCCGGTAAATCTAGGAAGCGTTAAGATTGACGGAAACGAGGTAAAGGCGCCAAGCACAAAGAATGTAACTATCTTCCAGAACTATGGTCTTCTTCCGTGGCGCACTGTTATCAAGAACGTAGAGCTTGGCCTCGAATCAAAAGGTATTGAGAAAGATAAGAGAAAAGAGATTGCAAAAGAGTATCTTAAACTGGTTAAGCTTGAGAATTTTGCAGATAGTTTTCCAAGGCAGCTCTCCGGTGGAATGAAACAGAGAGTTGCGATAGCCAGGGCACTTGCGGTGGAGCCCGATATCATCTTTATGGATGAGCCTTTCGGAGCACTTGATGCGATTACCAGAATGAAGCTTCAGGATGATATTTTGGATATCTGCAAAAAGCAAAAGAAAACAATAATCTTTGTAACTCATGACATAGAAGAAGCTGTTTATCTGGCGGACAGGATTGTTGTAATGACACCCAACCCCGGCAAAGTAAAAGGTGTTATAACAGTTCCGATTCACCATTTCAGAGATAGGACAAGCGGAGACTTTTTGCTTATAAGAGACAAGATCTTCGATCTGCTTCAGATGAAGATAGAGGAAGATATTGAATATACGATTTAAGGTAGGGGAAAAATGAGTCACACACATTCACATGAACATCATCACCATCATGGCAAAAACGGATTAGAGAATATTCATTCACACAGAAATCTGATCGGTTTTGATGAGCACGGTATTCCGACAGTTACACTTAAGGCAAGCGACCACGGCGGAGAGAGCAGTCCCGAGGACTTTACTAAAGATTATATGAACGCTGTTGCGGAATACAGAAAGACATTTCCGTCAAAGCAGGACGTAATCGATAATACACCCGATCCGGCCGTAAGAGAGATGATCCTTAGAATGGAGCAGATTGGAATAGATACGGCTTTTGACAGGTTTGATGCTCAGAAGCCTCAGTGTGCGTTCGGACTTAGCGGAACATGTTGTAAGATCTGCAACATGGGACCTTGTCATATTACAGCGAAGGCGCAGAGAGGTGTCTGCGGTGCGGATGCGGATCTGATAGTTGCAAGAAATCTTTTGCGTTCGGCAGCTTCAGGTGCGGCTCAGCACGGTATGCATGCTCGTGAGGTAATGCTTACACTCAAGAAAGTGGCTGAGGGCGAACTTGATATCCCTATCCTTGGCGAGCAAAAGATAAGGAGCACGGCGGAAGCTTTTGGAATAAAGCAAAAGAACAGACAGCTTAAGAATGTTGCAAAAGATCTTGCGGATGCTTTGCTTGAAGATATGTCCAGAAGTGTCCCCGATGATTATAAGACAATCAAAGCCTGTGCGCTTCCCGAGAGGCAAAAGGTATGGGAAGAGTTAGATATTCTTCCTATCAGTGCATATCACGAGGTCTTTGAAGCATACCATAAGTCGGGATGCGCAACGGACGGCGACTGGAAGAGCATCATGCAGCAGTTCCTTCGCTGCGGTCTTGCATTTACTTTTTCCGGCGTTGTCGGAGCGGGAATTGCGACCGACGCACTGTTTGGTGTCGGCGACAGAGTTACGTCCAAGGTCAATATCGGTGCGCTTGAGAAAGGCTATGTGAATGTTGCGGTACACGGACATCTGCCAACACTTGTAAGCCAGATTGTTGCGGCAGGAAAAAGAGAAGATTTGATAGAACTTGCCAAATCCAAAGGCGCAAAGGGTATTCGTTTCTACGGTATCTGCTGTTCGGGACTTTCTGCGATGTACAGAGACAGCGGTGTTATTCCGCTTTCAAATGCGGTATCCGCGGAACTTGTACTTGCTACCGGAGCGCTTGATCTGTGGGTTGCGGATGTTCAGGATGTATTTCCTTCAATCATGGATGTTGCAAAGTGCTTTAAGACTGTTGTGGTTACAACGAGCGATTCTGCGCGCCTTCCCGGTGCCGAGAGATATGAATACGATCATCATCACAGCAATATAGGTCAGACCAAAGAACTTGCAGAGAAGATAGTAAGACGTGCGATCGAGAGTTTTGAGATCAGAAAGGGAATGCCTGTCTACATTCCTCCGTATGAGGTTGAGGCAGAAGTCGGATTTTCTGTCGAGTATGTTCACAAGAGATTCGGAAGCATGAAGCCTCTTGCTGAAGCAATTAAATCGGGACAGATTCTCGGTGTTGTAAATATGGTCGGATGTAATAATCCTAAGGTCCTTTATGAGAAGTGCATTATTGATGTGGCCGATGAACTTCTTAAGAACAACGTTCTTATTATCACCAACGGATGCGCATCGTTCCCTCTTATGAAACTAGGATATTGTGCGGTTTCGGGAAAAGAAAAGGCAGGAGAATCCTTAAGAGAATTCCTTGAACCCGACCTTCCGCCCGTATGGCATGTCGGAGAGTGTATCGATAATACACGTTCTACAGGTATATTTGCGGGAATTGCAGGTGTGCTTGGAAAGAACCTCTATGAGCTTCCGTTTGCATTCTCATCTCCCGAGTGGGGCAATGAAAAGGGAATCGACGCAGCGTTAGGTTTCAGACTTAACGGTATAAGTTCTTACCACTGTGTTGAAGCTCCTATCTTTGGTTCAAAGAATGTAATCGAGTTCCTTAAACACGGCACAAAAGAACTTCTCGGTTCAACAATGAATGTAAACACAGATCCCGTCGCACTTGCAAAACAGATTGTGCAGGATATGAAAGATAAGAGAGCCGCCCTTGGTTGGGATAAATAAAGAAGTAACATTCCGATAATAACTTTTAGTTATAGCCTCCCTAAAGTTTAGCGTAATTGTGCTAATAGGGAGGCTATTGTATATTAAGTTCAACAAAAGCGAATACATAAAGCAAACTCATTTGTTTACTGACCGGACAACCGGAGGTTAGTGGTTCGTCACCATTAGGCGGACCAGTAATCTCCGGTTTTCTCATGTGAACTTTTGATTTCAGGTTAGCTAGAGGAGACGATTATGAAAAAAAGAACAATTAAAAATATTCTGTTATCGGGAGTGCTTGTTGGCGCAATGATGTTATCTGCAGTAGGATGCGGAAAGGCATCACAGGGAGCTGATACTGAAGTAAAGGCAGCAGAAGATAATATAGAAGGCGAAGCACAGAGCGAAGGAAGCGGGCAGGTGCAGAAGATAGTTATAGGATCGGGAACCAATTACAATCCTTACTGCTATATAGATGAAAACGGAGATGCTGTTGGTTATGAGTATGACGTACTAAAGGAAATCGACGAGCTACTTCCTCAGTATGAATTTGAGTATCAGTCAATGGCATTCGATCAGCTGGTTCTTTCACTTGAATCAGGAAAGATTGATCTTGCAGCACATCAGTATGAGTACACACCTGAGAGGGAAGAGAAATATCTTTTCTCAGGAGAGTCTTACACATCATATATCACTTACCTTGCAGTTCTTATAGATGATAACGCTAAAAGCCTTGAAGACCTTACAGGTGAGAAGATCAGAACCGGTGGTTCAACAAGTGCCACAACTCAGATCCTTACAAAGTGGAACGAGGAGCATCCGGGGCAGGAAGTTGTTCTTGTAACCTCAGAGGGTAGCTCAGATGAAGAAGCAGCTGCTGCACTTAAGTCAGGAGCAGCAAGAGCATCCGTACTTAAGAAGAGCGATGTTATCAAGATGAATACTAACTTCAGCGATGACGGAAAAGAATGGCTTAAGTCTGTAGGCGAACCCATCAACAATTCAAAGACTTATTATCTGTATCGCAAGGATGAGACAGAACTTAGAGATGCGGTAGACGGAGCTCTTAAGACACTTAAGGTAAACGGAAAGCTTTCTGAGCTTGCAATTAAGTGGGTTGGATACGACGTTACAGAAGAGGAATAAATAGATATGGAAAATTATTTTAGTATTGAAAGATTTATACATGTCTTTCCTAAAGTGATTTCAAGTTTACCTGTTAATCTTCACATTGTTTTTTGGTCAATGCTTCTTGGCACTTTACTGGCCGTATTTGTAGCAGTGCTTAGATTACATAGAGTACCTGTGGTAAGCGGTTTACTGGGATTGTATATATCCTTTATGAGGGGTACGCCGCTCCTGGTGCAGATGATGATCGCGTTTTACGGAATCCCAATAGTACTCGGCACAGTATTTTTAAATCTTTTCGGGATCAATCTAAACAGACTTGAACCCGTGATATTTGTAGAAATAGCGATTATTCTGAATGAGGGGGCTTTCCTTGGAGAGATATTTAGAGGAGCCATAACATCTGTACCTGCGGTTCAGTCGGAAGCAGGATATTCTATAGGAATGACGGGGGCACAAACCTTTGTAAGGATTGTGCTCCCGCAAGCTTTTAAGGTGGCAATTCCGCATTATGGCGTTGACCTCATAGGAGTTTTTCAGAATACATCACTTGTATTTATGCTTGGAGTCGTAGATCTTTTGGGAAGAGCTAAGACAATTGGTGCGGCGTCCGGCCACACTATTGAAGGGTATGTTGCGGCAGCACTTATATATATTGCGTTTAGCTTACTGTTAAAAGGAACTTTTCTTCTCATAGAAAAGAAACTGAGCGGTGGAGAGGTTAAACTTGTTTAAGGAGTTGGGATATGAGTTTTAGTGTATCAAGTTTTTGGGAGTCTCTTGTGTCAGCACTAGCCTATGCTCCGGTAACCATCAAACTTACTGCGATCACCTTTGTTGTAAGTCTGGTTCTTGGAACAATCATAGCGACGATAAGGTATTACAAGATACCTGTTCTTTCACAGATCTTTGCGGTGTTTGTGACTGCATATCTGGGACTACCCACTATGGTGGCAATTCTTTTGTATAACATCATATTTATGACATGCTATGCAGATGTGGCAAATGTACTTCACATTACAGTGCCCATCAGCGAAGTTGATCCGATCATAATAGGTTATTTTGTACTTATCCTTGGGACAAGCTGTTCTGTAAGTGAGAGCGTAAGAGGTGCTTTCAGAGGAATAGACAAGGTGCAATTTGAAGCGGGCTACAGTATAGGTCTTGGCAAGTTCAAGACACTTACAAGAGTTATCTATCCTCAAATGGTGCCAATATTACTTCCGGGTTTACAGAATTCTCTGATAGGACTATTGAAGGCATCCAATCTTGTGAGCGCTATCTCAGTCATTGAGATCATGACAGGAGCTCTTTTGCCAAGCCTTTTGTACTACAGTTATCTTGAAGGATATGTGGCAGCAGCGCTTGTATACTGGCTTATAGGAATCGGTATAGAGGTGATAGGATACCTGGCTGAGAAAAACAGCGGAAAATATTTAAAGCAAGTGGCGACAGGCTGAAAACATAGGAAATATGAGCATATTAATGCACACAATGACATTGTGTTTGGAACAGAGGAGGTGCGGCGATGATAGAACTTACAGGTGTAAAAAAATCCTTTGGGAAACTGGAAGTTCTTAAGGATGTTTCGATAAAAGTAGATGACGGAGAAGTGGTAGTAATACTGGGGCCAAGCGGCTCCGGAAAGACTACGCTTCTTCGGAGTATAAATTTTCTTGAGAAGGCCGACAGCGGAACCATGAAGTTTTCCGATAAGATCATAAATTTTAAGAACCCCAAGAAAAAAGATATTCTGTACATGAGAAGACATACAGGCTTTGTGTTCCAGAACTACGGACTGTTTGCTCACAAGACGGTTCTTCAGAATGTAATGGAAGGACTTGTTCAGGTTCAGAAAAAGAGTAAGCACGAAGCACAGCAGATTGCAGAGGAAGTCCTTCAAAATGTTGGGATGCTTGAAAAGAAAGATTCTTATCCATCACAGCTATCCGGCGGACAGCAGCAGAGAGTAGGAATAGCAAGGGCTGTGGCTCTAAAGCCTGAAGTGATCCTTTTTGATGAGCCCACATCTGCCCTTGATCCTGAGCTTGTGGGAGAAACCTTGGAAGTAATAAAGAAGGTTGCAAAGACGGGAATAACCATGATCGTAGTGACCCATGAGATGTCTTTTGCCGAGGATGTGGCTGACAGGGTTATCTTTATGGATGGCGGAGTTGTAGTGGAAGAAGGAAAGCCCGGAGAAATATTCTATAAACCAAAGGAAGAGCGTACAAGGCAGTTCCTTTCAAGGATCATCCCTCAGGATGCATATGTGATCTGACAGGGACAGAGTATAAAATATGTACTAAATATATGGCAATGTGTTATTATGTATAAAAATTTATTTGGAGATTATACATATGACAATTTTGCAGCTTAAATATGTAATAGCCATTGACGAGGAATGCTCAATGAGAAAGGCGGCTGACAGGCTTTACGTGTCACAGCCCGGGCTTTCGAGTGCGGTCAGAGATCTTGAGAATGAGCTTGGAATCCAGATATTCCAGCGTGTACATAACGGCGTTGTGACAACAGTTGCAGGCGGCGCTTTTATCGCTTATGCAAGAAGCGCGGTTGAGCAGTTTGAGAAGATTGAGGACAAATATATCAATGCCAAGACTGACAAGCCAACTTTCTCAGTATCGATGCAACATTATACAGTAGCTGTAAATGCTTTTATAGAAACAGTCAAGGAATACGACCTTGAAGAGTACCAGTTCTCTATCAGAGAGACTCAGACAAGTGAAGTAATAGACGACCTTAAGAGCCTTAGAAGTGAAGTCGGAGTTATTGCTCTTAGCGAGTTTAACAGGAACATGTTCAAAAAGATTTTTGCGGACGCTTCTCTTGAGTTCCATGAGCTCTTTACAAGAGAGACTTACGTATATCTTAGAAAGGATCACCCTCTTGCAGACAGAGAAGAAATTTCGCTTAAAGATCTGCAGGATTATCCGTGCATGGTATTCGATCAGGGCGACAACACATCCTTCTATTACAGAGAGGAAGCGCTTGCAACCTATGATTATAAAAAGGTCATAAGCACAAACGAAAGAGCAACATCCGTAGAGCTTATGCTTGGCCTTAACGGCTACGCTGTAGGTGCGGCAATGCTCGGTGAGAGTCTTAGCACTTCCGAGATTCATAACATCAAACTCAAGGAAGAAGAGACATTAACGCTTGGCTATATCATTCGAAAAGGCAGTGACCTCAGCGATATGGCTCAGACCTTTATTGAGAAACTTAAACAATATAATTAAAACAAGAGAAGGCGGTACATGTTGATGATTCATCATGTGTCGCCTTTTTCTCGAATAAGAAGCGTATTTAACCCATCAATATCTTTAGCTGAATTTAATCTGTGATTTAGCTCATTTTTTTGTACATGTAATTACCAAGCATCTGAATGAACTGAACAAATGCTATAAGTACAACTGAACAAACGACAAGATATTCTGTCTTGTACTGCTGGTAGCCGTAGCGGATTGCGATGTCGCCGATACCGCCGCCTCCGACAGTTCCTGCCATTGCGGAGTAGCCGATAAGTGAGATGACAAGAAGTATCACACCGTTTAGCATTCTCGGAATAGATTCTTTTACATAGACACGCATCAGAATCTGGAAGTTTGAAGCTCCGAAAGATCTTGCGGCTTCAATGACTCCGGGATTGGTCTCACGAAGGCTTGTCTCAAACACTCTTGCGATATAGGGAATTGCCGATACCGTAAGAGGCACGATAGAAGCTGTTGTTCCGATAGATTTTCCGACAACCGCTCTTGTAAAAGGGATAAGTATTACAAGAAGGATGATGAACGGAAAGCTTCTGAATACGTTTACCAGAAAGCTAAGAATCTCATAAACGATTTTGTTTGGCTTAAGTCCGTCAGGAGCTGTAAGCGTCAGTATTATGGCGGGAATAAATCCTATTATCACTGAAAAAAGTGTTGACCAGAATACCATGTATAAAGTTTGTTTAAAGGCAGTCATTATAACAGAGCTCATGCCTGCATCAGATAAAATTCCCGACATTATTTGATTACCTCCCAGGTTACGTTTTTGCTGTCAAGAAAAGCGCATGCTTTCTCAAGATCTTTTTCATCCATATTAAGGACGAGGCTTCCGTAGACGTCCTCTCTGAAGTCTTCAAGCTTGGCCCAACAAATGTTGAAGTTTGTTTGAAGCTCCCTTGCCATCTCGGTTACGATAGGGCGCTGATTGCCTTCGCCGAAGAAAAAGAGCTTCAAATTGACTCCCGTTGAGGGAAGCTTGTCACTTTCTTCGCGGAGGAACTCACGCATTTCTTGTTCCTTGGGCCATACAAAGAGCTGTTCAGGTTTACCTATTGCAAGCACTTTGCCGCCGCTAAGAAATGCAACCTTCTGGCAGATCTGCTTAACGACTTCCATCTGATGAGTGACGATTATGATGGTAATGCCCATTTCTCTATTTATCTTTTGTAAAAGAGCCAAGATGCCCTTTGTAATCTCGGGATCGAGTGCGCTTGTTGCTTCGTCGCACAAAAGAAAATCGGGATCGAGTGCAAGTGCCCTTGCAATTGCGACACGCTGCTTCTGACCGCCTGAGAGTTCCTTTGGCTTTGAATGTACTTTTTCTTCAAGGCCGACGAGCTTTATAAGATTAAGGATTTTTTCTTTTGCTTCCGGAGTGTTTGTAGGAATTCCCCAGAATTTCATGGGAAGAGCAACGTTTTGATATACGTCGAGTCTTTCAAGGAGGTTAAAGCCCTGAAATATCATGCCCATTCTCTTTTGAAGATTTCGAAGAACTTTTTTGTTCTTGATGTCGACGGTTACATCGTCAACAACGATCGCGCCTTCATCATAAGATTCAAGGCCGTTTATGCAACGAAGAAGAGTGGATTTACCGGCACCGCTTTGTCCGATGATTCCGAATATCTCACCTTTTTCGATGTCGATATTTACTCCTTTAAGTACCTCGGTTTTGTTGAAAGTTTTTTTGACATTTTTAATTTGTATCATAGATAGTAAGACCACCTGTCTTATTATATTAGGAAAATTATATAAGCGTTCCCGACGCTAATCTATTATTACATTACTGCTTTTAAATATCAAATATGACACGTCACTGGCAAGGAGACGTGTCATATTTTTTGTAGTATGTAATATGAAAGGTAGGATTTGTATGATATGGGGGCGGAAAGTCAAAAAGCGTACATGCTTGCATGTTAAGCTTTTTGACCTAACGGCCCTAACAAACATGAGGAATTAGCAATTTACGTAGTAAATTAGCGTTTTCCGAATGCTTGTAGAAGTGCGAGAGTTTCGAAGAAACGGAGCACTTCGTATATCATATACGTTATTGGCTTTTAAAATGGTTTACTGTGGATCAATAAATGAAGGAATTACTGCTCCCTTGTATGTCTCTTCAATATATGATTTAACTTCGTCGGACTTAAGTGCTGCAACAAGAGCTTTAATCTTCTCTGACTCCTGATTTCCGTCCTTAACTACAAGGAAGTTAGTTCTCTTTACTGTTGTCTCATCGTCAAATTCCTCGATATCAAGTGCGGGATGCTTAGCCGGAAGGTCTGCTTCAAGTGCATAGTTTCCGTTGATCGCTGCTGCATCAAGATCGGGAAGTGAAAGAGGAAGGTTAGCTGCCTCAAGAGGTGTGATCTTATATCCGTGAGGGTTAGCGTCCTTATCTTTTGAAAGAGAATCCTCTGTGTAGCTTGCATCTTCTCCGAAAGAACCTTTTGATGTAAGAAGTCCCTTCTGAACAAGAAGGTCAAGTGCTCTTGCACCGTTGTCGGGATCGTTTGGAATACCGATCTCTGCACCGTCGGGAATCTCTTCAAGCTTAGTATATTTTTCTGAATAGATACCCATGGGCTCAATGTGAATTCCTGCTACTGCTGTAAGGTGAAGACCTGCGTCTTTGTTCTGCTGGTCAAGATAACCAAGTGTCTGGAAGTAGTTGGCATCAATCTCACCTGCTTCAAGTGATGTGTTGGGAAGTACATAATCCTGGAAGACAACTGTCTCAAGTGTCCATCCGTCTTTTGCAAGAACTTCCTTTACGATATTATCAAGAATCTCAGCGTGAGGAACGGGTGTTGCTCCTACAGTGATCTTCTTGTCTGTGTCAGATGCTGAATCAGCTTCAGCCTGTGTAGCTTCTTCTGTTGCAGGAGCCTCTGTAGTCTGTGACTCTGCTTTTGATCCGCAGCCTGTAAGTGCTCCGAAAGCAAGTGCTGCTGTTAAGACCAAACTTGTAATTACTCTCTTTTTCATAATGCTTCATTTCCTCCTCGATACCATTGTAAACAATGGCTTAATTCATACCGATGCTGCAAGATACTAGTACGCTATACAGTGTGCTGTATGATCAAGATTCAAGTCTGCAGCAATTTCCTTGAGCGGTATGAATGCATTATACAAGATTAAAACTCGATTTGGGAAATAAATAAAATTTATCAGCAGTGAAAAGGGAAAATTATATGAGGATTATTGCCTTTATTGCTTCATATGTGCTGCGGGTAATATGGTTAAAATTTAGCTTTACGTGCAGGTAAGATGTTGATTGTATGACCTAAATGAAGAATTATGCTGTTTTAGGTCATACAATTCGTGAAGAAAAGTAGCGAACAGAGGGTAAGAGTATGACCTAAATGAAGAATTATGCTGTTTTAGGTCATACAATTCGTGAAGAAAAGTAGCGAACAGAGAGTAAGAGTATGACCTAAATGAAGAATTATGCTGTTTTAGGTCATACAATCCGTGAAGAAAAGTAGCGAACAGAGAGTAAGAGTATGACCTAAATGAAGGATTATGCTGTTTTAGGTCATACAATCCGTGAATAGAAGTAGCGAACAGAGGGTAAGAGTATGACCTAAACAAAAGTTTTTTCAGCTTTAGGCCATAAAATCCATGGAAGGCGTTTGGCAAGGTTTCCGCTACCGCGCACAATGACAGTTTATTTTGCGGATAATGTTGATTGAAAGTTATCGCTACGGTATTTGAATTTGACTGAGATGACAAGATTATTTATGATGTTAACACTAAGCAAGAATAATCATAAGAATGGTCGGAAGGATGAGATTGAATACAACAAAGAAAATGATCGTAAAAACTGTAGCGACAGTCTGTGCGGCTTCGCTTTTTATTGTGGGGTGCGGCGCAAAGAATAAAGAAAATACATCAACGATCTTTGCGATGGATACCGTGATGCAGCTTGAGATAGAGGGAGACGACAAGCTCCTTGCGGAAGCGGAGAAAAAAATCAGAGATATAGAAGGTACACTTTCCGTGACGGATGAGGACAGTGAAATAGGGAAGATCAACAGTGATAAAAACGGAAAGCTGTCTGAAGACGGAACTAAGATCCTTCAGGAAGCGCTTAAGATATGTGAAGCTACAGAAGGAAGTCTTGATATATCGGTTTATCCGGTTCTTAAGACATGGGGATTTACTACGGGCGAGTTCAGGGTGCCTTCGGATGATGAACTGAAAGCCCTTGTTTCAAATGTAGGTTATGACAGGATTGATGTGGAATACGCAGGCGATAAAGAGTGCAATGTAAAATTAGAAGACAACATGCAGATTGATCTTGGAAGTGTGGTTAAGGGCTATACGGGATCATATCTTGCGGAATTTTTCAGGGAAAAAGGAGTGACATCGGGGCTTATAAATCTTGGAGGCAATGTTGAGTGCATTGGAACAAAGCCTGACGGAGGGCTGTGGCGTGTTGCGATCAAGAGCCCGTTTGAAGACAGCAAGAGCGGAGTGCTTGGTGTTATAGAGACAAGCAATATGGCCGTTATAACTTCCGGAGGATATGAGAGATTTTTTGAAGAAAACGGAGAGAAATACTGGCATATTCTTGATCCCAAGACAGGAAAGCCTGCAAAGAGCGGTCTTGCTTCGGTTACTGTTGTGGGAAGGAACGGAACTGTATGCGACGGCCTTTCAACAGCTCTTTTTGTAATGGGAGAAGAAAGAGCCGAGAAATTTTATAAGGAGTATTCGACAGGCGATAAGGGCATAGCGGCATTTGACCTTATCATGGTTACGGATGACAGAAAAGTATATGTCACAGAAGGCGTAAATACAATCTTTTCTCTGAGCCCCGAATACTCGGATATGGATATAAACGTTATAAGGTAAAATGTTATTGTTGACGTGCCTCTGCTATCATATTATGTTTATTTGGATGAAGAAAACAAAAAATGGAGGGGCAACATGGAGAAGTTTAAGGCGTTATTCTATAAGATTCACAATGATTACTACAGATGGTATGATTTTCTGCTTATTCTGCCGGTGGTATTCTTTGTTCTTTTGCTTGCGGGCGAGATTGCAGGACAATTATTATTCAACTTATTGATCATTCCCAATATGGGACTTGACGATCTGGCGTTTAATACAGCGGTTACGAGATATGGTCAGACTATCGGATCATGGATCGTACTTATTGTTTTTCTTTTGATAATAAAACCCGACAGACCTGTTCTTAAAACATTTTGGAAAAAATATAAAGGAAATACGGTACTGTTTTTTCTACTGGGACTTCTTGTAGGCGGCGGAATGAATGTCTTTTGTGCGATAGTAGCTATGCTCAACAAAGATATAGCCGTTTATTTCAACAGATTTCAGTTTTTCAAAGTATTTGTTGTGTTTGTGATGGTTTTTTTCCAATCAGGAAGCGAAGAAATTCTGTGCAGAGGATTTCTGTATCAGAGGCTTCGAAGGTCGTTTAGATTACCTTGGGTTGCCATTATAGGAAATGCGCTGGTTTTCGGTGCTCTGCATCTTCTTAATCCGGACGTATCGTTCCTTGGATTTTTGAATATTGTTTTGTTCGGTGTATTCATGGCTCTTATGATCTATTATTACGAGAGTATGTGGATGGCGATTGCGGTTCATACCGGATGGAACTACATGCAGAGTATAGTTTTGGGGCTTCCCAACAGCGGACTTGTCTTTGATTTTTCAATCTTTAAGCTGGACGTAGCTTCCGCAACAAACAGCTTTGCATATAATGTTGGATTCGGAATTGAGGGAACAGTTCTTTCATCGGTTGTTCTCGCTGTCGGAATAGTTGTGATCGTTTTGCTTGGAAAAAAGAGAAAAGGCGATAACCTCTGGGTTGTCGGAGAGACTGTTTTTCCCAAGGTGAAAGAACAGATTGCCGAATGATAATATAATAAGATGCAGTGCCATAGCCCTGATAAAGGTTATGGCACTTTTTTCAGCGCGTCAATAAGCGCAATGTTTTCGGCATGATTTCTTACTGCGATGCGGAAATAGGAGTTGTCGAGGCCGCTGAAGTTTGCACAGTTACGTAAAAGGATTCCGTGCTCTTTGGCAAGGCGGTCTGTAAGAGAACTTCCGACAAGATGTGATTTCGATGTGGTGAGCAATGTTAGCGGGAGTCTTGCTAGGATGAAGTTTGTATCGCTGCCGAAAACGGTAAAGCCAAGAGAACGGAGCTCTTTTGTGAGAAAAGCTCTTTCTTTTGCAACTAGTTCTATTGTTTCTTGTACGTATTTTTTTTCCGGTATGGACTCTTCCCCTGCAAGAAGTGCAAGGCTTGATATATTCCATTCCGGTTTAAGTGCGTTCAGCTCCGATAATACGCGCTGGTTTGAGCATATGCAGTAACCAAGCCTAAGTCCCGGGAGGCAATAAAGCTTGGTGAAAGCATCTATTATTATAAGATGAGGGTGGTCTTTTATAAGCGAGACCGCGCTTGTCTTTTTTTCATCGGGAACAAAGCCCATAAAGCATTCGTCAATAACAAGGTAGATGCCGAAGCTTTCACAGAAATCGGCGATCTTTTTTACAAAATCGCGGGAGATGAGTGCTCCGGTGGGATTGTTCGGATTGCAGATAAAGATTGCATCTACGGTACTTGCTCTTTTTACATCTGTAAAAAAATCTTCCGTGAGTCTGAAATCGTTATCGCTTCTTAGAATGTGTTCGGTTACGCGGCAGTTTCTTGCTGTGAGAGCTTTTTTATACCCTGAAAAAGTTGGAGCGGGAATCATAGCACCACGCGGAATGATAGCCTGTGTAAGAAGCGTTATTATCTCAGAAGCACCGTTTCCAAGGACAAAGTATTCTTCCGGAAGGTTGTGATATGCGGACAACTTGGCAAGAAGTGCGCAGTCATTCATGTTGGGATATTTTTCCAAAAGGGATATGTTTTCAGCGATGTCGCGTCTGACTTTCTCAGGCATTCCGAGTGGATTGACGTTCACGCTGAAATCATATTTTATCTTATAGCTCTTATCATAAATTCCGCCGTGTTCATATGTGGTGTAGGTCATTTTCATTCCTCCAAGATTAAGTATAAAGGTTCTTTTGATACTTTTACAACATTACTTATGTGTGTAAAATAAACGTATGACAGGGAATACTGAGAAAATAATAAAAAAATACATAGAAGGTGTCGGAAGAGCTGACGCTGATGCGAAGATCAGGGCAAAAGAGTATGACGATGCGCTGATAAAGCCGCCTCGCAGCTTGGGAAAGCTTGAAGATATTGCGGTTAAGCTCGCAGGAATAACAGGACATGTTAAGAACAGGATCGGATGCAAAAAGATTCTGGTTTTTTGTGCCGACAACGGTGTAACGGCTGAAGGAGTCGCTTCTGCGCCCGTTTCCGTAACGGCAAGCCAGGCTGTCAACATGACTTCGGGAATAACGGGAATGTCTGCGCTTGCAAAGAATTTCGGCGCGGAAGTTGTGGTTGTTGACGTTGGGGTTGCGACTGAGTTTCCGCTTACATTTGATGGGAAAAAGGCACCTATAATAGATAAAAAGATCAGAAAAGGTACCGGAAATATCGTATGCGAGCCTGCTATGAGCATGGACGAGTGTTTGTGCGCCATATTGACGGGAATTGAGATCGCGGTTGGGAATGATGATGGCGCGGAGCCGGGCTATATCGATCTTGTCGGAATCGGTGAGATGGGAATAGGAAATACCACAACTTCGGCAGCAGTTCTTTCTGCGATCACGGGAGTTTGCAGCGACGGTCTTACGGGGCGAGGAGCGGGAATCTCCGATGAGGCATATGACAATAAAAAGAAAGTTATAAACAAGGCTCTTTCTTTGCATGGGCTTACGGATGCGGTCGATAAGTATGTCGATGATTTTGGGGCGGTTACGGATATTTTGTCCAAAGTAGGAGGACTTGATATCGCGGCTATGTGCGGAGCGTTTATCGGAGCAGCGTACTCGGGAAAAGGAGCCGTGATAGACGGATATATTTCGGCAGTGGCGGCTCTTCTTGCGGTAAAGCTGTGTCCTGCGGTGTCGGATTATCTTTTTCCCTCACATGTATCTACGGAACCTGGTTATATGCTTGCGATTAAAGAGCTGGGACTTAGGCCGTACCTTGACCTTAATATGGGGCTCGGCGAGGGAAGCGGATGCGTTCTTGCGTTTGGTGTTATCGAAGGCGCGTGCGCAATGATGAATGATATGGCCACATTTGAAGGCGGCGGAATTGACGATTCGTATCTGGAAGGAATCAGGTAAAGATGATAGTTCTCTTGACGGGAGGCTGTAAAAACGGCAAATCGAATACTGCTCAGGACATTGCCTGCGGTCTTAGGAAAAAGACCGGTGGAGGGCTTTACTACGTTGCGACTATGGAATCCACAGGTATAGAGGACGATGAGCGTATCAGAAAGCATGTGGAAAACAGAGCAGGGCTTGGCTTTGAGACTATAGAGATCGCAAGGGATATTAAGAGACTCAGCACGGAAAAAGAGAAGTTTCTTAAAATGGCGGATGAATGCAAAACAAATACATTTCTTGTGGACAGCCTGACAGCGCTTCTTGCAAATGAGATGTTTCGTGTGGACAAAGACGGAAATTTCACGGAGGATCCCTTTTCGGCAAAGAGGGTTTGCGATGATCTCAGTATCTTATGCAGGGAGAAGGATTATAATCTTATCTTTGTAAGTGACGGAATTTACAGCGATGCTGCGGTTTACGATATGAGCACAGAGGCATATCGTGAGGGACTGGCTCTTATTGAGAGAGAAGTTGCGGGATATGCGGATGAAGTTATTGAGATGTGCGCGGGAGAAGCTGTTTTGCATAAGTTTTTGCATAAGAAGGGAATTGTTGAAATGAGCAACAAGGATAATCGCGGAATTCTTGTAGTGGGCGGTGCAGGTCAGGGAAAGCTTGAATTTGCAAAGCTGCTTATCAGAGAAAGTGAAGATATCAGCGATAAAGATATTTATACCTTTGAACATAAAGAATGTGGCATGAATAAGAGCCTTGATGATATAGCCGAGGTTGTTCCCGGTGGCTGCAAGATCTATTACCATGCAGAGCGTCTTGTGCGCGGAACGGATATAAGCATAGAGGAGCTTTCGGAGCTTTTTTCCAAAGATGCGATAGTTATATGTGAAGATATCACCTGCGGGATTGTTCCTGTGGATGACACAGACAGGAAATGGCGCGAAGATGCGGGAAGATTTATGCAGGCGCTTGCGAAGAACAGGGATGTTTACAGAGTAATCTGTGGAATAGGGGAAAAAATAGGATGAAAAGTTTATTCAGGTCTTTTGCCATAGCGTTTTCAATGTACTCCAAGATTCCGATGCCTCAGTTTACTTGGGAAAAAGAGGATATGAAGTACAGCATTGTCTTCTTTCCGTTTATCGGCGCTGTTTTGTTTGCGGTTATAGGCGGGATAAGGTGTCTTGGGGCGATTCTTGACATGGGAAGTATTCCCACGGGGCTTTTTATGATGGCGGCAATTGTTCTTGTCACAGGCGGAATTCACGTTGACGGGTACATGGATTGCAGCGATGCTTTCTCTTCCTATGCAGACAGGGAGAAAAAACTTGAGATCTTAAAGGATCCTCATATAGGTGCGTTTGCGGTTATCAGAGTGCTTGCGCTTTCGGCGGTTTATCTTGCAAGCATTGCTATTATTCTGGATAAAGAGATTCTTTCGGATGTGTCATTGTTTTTTTCGGGAGAAGCTTCGATTATCCTTGGGTTTGGATTTATCTTATCGAGGGCGCTAAGCGGAATATCTGTTGTGAGTTTTCCATGTGCAAAGAGTGAAGGAACTCTCTACAGCTTTGCTGAAGGTGCAGACAAGAAGAGATGTCTTTCCATATTGGTAAAAGAAGCGCTGGTGGTTTCGATAGCGATGATACTGGTAGGGGGTATTTGCGGAGTTTGCGCGGTCTGCGCGGCGCTTTTGGTATTTGCGTATTACAAATATAAGACCGGCAGAGAACTTGGCGGAATTACCGGTGATGCGGCGGGATGGTTTTTGTGTCTTGCCGAAACTGCAATTGCGGTAGCGATATGTGCATACGTGCTTTTGGGAGGATTTTTGGGAGTATAGAGTGATATTTGTATTTGATAAACGTAATTTTGTGAAAATATTTAATCTTTTTTTATATAAAACAGCAGAATAATTGCTTATAATATAGGCATACACCGAATATATGCGTCGTTTTTGTAAGTTGTGGAAATGAAAGCCTTTGAAGAGGACTTTGGAGGAGTGAGGCAGAATGATAAGAAGCGTATTTATCGTTATATTTGTCTTACTTATTGCCATATTAATGCTATGTGGTATTGCTTCATGGCGCTCTGAAAAGACTATAGGCAGATCTGTAGGTTTGTTCTGTTTTTCTCTTATTCCTCCGGTTCTCGGAAACATGATAATTGTCGGTGCAACCACTGAAAATATGGCTTCTGTCGGTTGCTATATTTACTACATCGGCATGAATCTTGTGATGTACACTTTGATAAATTTCACAAATAAATATTGTATCAGGCAAAATGATACGGACAAAAAAGCCGGAATTGTGCCTGATTGGATTAAATACATACTTGTAATAGATGCGGTACAGGTCTTTATGAACATAGTGTTTAAACACGCTTTTGTCTTGCAGGAAATTGAAGCGTACGGAAAGCCTTATTTTATTATGGAGGCATTACCCGGTCAGATTGTTCATAGAGTTGTTTGCTACGGCGCTATGGCTATGATAATGATAGTTTTTATCATCAGGAGCATACAGGCTTCAAGGCTCCACAGAGAGCGCTATATTGTTATACTCATCAGCATGATGATCGGAACTTTTTGGCAGACATACTATATCTTTTCCCGGACTCCGATCGACAGATCTATGATAGGATTTGCTGTATTAGGATTTCTGATATTCTATTTTTCAATCCACTACAGACCGCTTCGCTTGCTGGACAGCATGCTTGCGGATATTGTAAATGATACGACGGTAGCGGTTTTTTTGTATGAACCTGAGGGAAAATGTATCTGGATAAATGAGTCTGCGAAAAAGCTTACAGGTATAAAAGGTAATGATCTTGAAGGTGCATCAATGGCGCTAAGAGATCTTATTGGTGAAACGGCCAATATTTTGGAGATGAATGAGACTGAGACTGAGATAATCCGGCAAATAAATGAAGACGAGTTGAGTTTTATGATAGCCAGAAACAGCTTTTTTGACGGAAGTGGGAAAAAACTGGGATCATATGTGAGGGTCAGAGATATAACGGAAGAGAAACAACGCATCGAGGCAGAGATGTTCGCTTCCAATCATGATGAGCTTACCGGCCTGTACAACAAGGAATATACATACAAGAAGATTTCAGATCAGCTTAAACAACATGCACTTAATGATTACTATATTGTACGAATTAATGTGTGCGATTTTAAGGTGTTCAATGATGTTTTTGGAAAAGCATTCGGTGATGCGGCTCTTAAGCAGGTTGCTGACTGGATAAGGAAGTATTCGGATGAAAGATGTATATACGGTCGTATAAGTGGAGACAGCTTTGGATCTTGTCTTCCAAAGAGTGAGTTTATAGAGGAAGTGCTTGAGAGTGATCTGGCGCGTTTTACCGTACGTCTTGGGGATATTGAACAGAATCTTATGGTACATCTGGGATTTTGCGAGATAGGCGATGACGATCAGGATGTATCTGTTTTGTTTGACAGAGCAAGTGTGGCTCTTGATTCAATAAAGGATGATTATAAAAAACATGTTGTATTTTTTGACAGGAAGATCAGGGATAGGATGGTCTGGAATCAGGAAATATCAGCCCAGCTTGATGATGCCATAGCGCAGGAACAGATAGTTCCTTATCTGCAGCCTATAGCAGACAATACAGGCAAAATTGTCGGAGCGGAAGCGCTTGCCAGATGGATCCATCCGCTTCATGGATTTATGTCCCCTGCAGATTTTATTCCTCTGTTCGAAGAAAACGGTATCATCGTGGATCTGGACAAACATATCTGGAAATTGGCTTGTCGGATATTGAAGGGATGGAAAGAAAAATATCCCGATCTTTTTATTTCCGTTAATGTATCTCCGAAAGACTTCTATCTGACGGATGTTCTTTCGGATATAGTAGGTTTCGTCAAGGAATATGAGATAGAGCCCAAGAGTCTTCGTATTGAGGTCACAGAGAGCAGTATGATGAGAGATACTGACGACAGGATGAGGACTCTTGAAGAATTCAGAAAACAGGGATTCATTGTTGAGATGGATGATTTCGGAAGCGGTTATTCATCACTTAATATGCTCAAGGATATGCCTGTGGATGTGCTTAAGATTGATATGAAGTTCCTTGGAAAATCAAGCGATGAACAACGTGCGGATATAGTTATAAAGAATGTTATCAGACTTTCGGAAGATCTTAGTATTGTTTCACTTGCCGAAGGCGTGGAAACTAAGGAAGTATTTAATCAGCTGAACAATCTTGGGTGCAATCTTTTCCAAGGGTATTATTTCTCAAAACCTGTGCCGCTTAATGAATTTGAGGCTATGCTGAGTGAAAAGAAGATGATATGATGCAGATATGATGGAATTTTGGGCGGAGTATTGTAAGTACATATCTGTTGCAATTTTAGCAGGGGTCATAATCGATATTATTGTCGGAGACCCTGCTTTTTTGCTGCATCCTGTGCAGATTATTGGAAAGCTGATAGAAATCTTGGAGAAACTTTTGCGCGGGAAAAAAGTGACCGAAACAGGCGAAGATGCCGGGGAAAGCGGTAAAGTAGGTAGCGGTTTAAAAGATTTTGTGCTTGGCGTGATAGAGGTTATGGTTGTTGTAGCGGTTACGGGCGGTGTTTCTTTTGGAATCTGCTATCTTGCATACAGGATACATACATATCTTTTGCTTGCGGTAATGAGTGTGATGTGCTGGCAGTGCATCGCGGCAAGGAGTCTTCGCGATGCGGCAATTGCGGTATATGTTCCGCTTTCAAAGGGGGATGTCGAAGGCGCAAGAAAAGCGGTATCGATGATTGTCGGAAGAGATACGCAGAGCCTTGATGATAAAGGGATTGCAAAGGCTGCGGTTGAGACTGTTGCGGAGAATACGAATGACGGCGTTATCTGTCCTCTTTTTTACCAGATGCTTGGAGGACCTGTACTTTCTTATGTGTATAAAGCGGTAAGTACGATGGATTCAATGATTGGGTACAAGAATGACAGATATATGTATTTCGGAAGAGCTGCGGCTAAGACAGATGACGTGTTTGCTTATGTACCTGCAAGACTCAGCGCTGTCTTTATGATTGCGGGAACGGCTCTTTTGGAAGTGTGCGGAGCATTGTTTGGAAAAAATAATTCATTTAATTACAGTACAAAGAATGCAGCCGGGATTTTTGTAAGAGACAGGTATAATCATGCCAGTCCCAATTCGGCGCAGTGTGAGAGCGTATGCGCGGGTGCTCTTGGGCTTAAACTTGCGGGACCTGCGAGTTATTTCGGTAAACTTCATGACAAGAAGTTTATAGGAGATGAGCACAGACCGATTGAGTCTGAAGACATAAAACGCAGCATACTTCTTATGAATATGACGACAGCTCTTTTTGTGATAATTTATTTTGTCATATATATTTTCGTGAAGCTGCGATAATGGTATACTCCAATACGGATGATAATTTACGAAAATGACGTATTTTATACAAAACAGAAAAATGGATGTAAGAAAATGGATAAAAAATCAATCTTAAACAACAAAATGTTTTTGTACATGACAGAGTTTTTTGCGGGAATGTCTGTTATGGCAGTTGAGCTTGGAGCCAGCAGACTTCTTGCTCCTTATTTTAGTTCTTCACAGATTGTGTGGACGATCATAATCGGAACCATAATGATAGCCATGGCGCTTGGAAATATCTACGGCGGCAAGGCAGCAGACAAAGACCCCGATCCGGGAAAACTTTATAAGAGAATTCTTATTGCAGCTATCTGGATCGCTGCGATTCCCGTTCTCGGTAAATACATAATAATTGCAATTTCTGCGGCGGTTATATTTGCGGTTAACAGTAATTTCCTTGTAATAGCGGCATTCGCGACATGTATGATCGTGTTCGTGTTCCCTCTTTTTCTTCTGGGAACAGTAACACCTTCACTTGCCAAGTATACGACGGAGTCACTTGATGACAACGGCAAGATAATCGGAACTCTCGGGGCATTTAACACAGTCGGAAGCATTATAGGCACTTTTGTACCGACATTCGTTACGATCCCTGCGGTAGGAACGACCATAACATTTCTTATCTTTGCGGGAATATTGATTGCGCTTTGCATCGCTTTTTTTGTCAGTACGGGTAAAAAAGTGACTGTAAAAGCGGTGTCGGGACTTATCATTTTTATAGTATGCTGTTTTTTCGGGCACAGCACCTCATTTGCTTTTTGGGAAAATGACCTGACTTATGAGGGTGAGTCTGTTTATAACTATCTTCAGGTAAAAGAAGATCCGTACAGCGTGATCTTGTCGACAAACGTTCTGTTCGGAGTTCAGTCTATCCGCATCAAGAGCGGCGAGCTTACCGGAATGTACTATGATTATGCGATGGCTGCGCCATATATGAGCGGTATAAAAGAAAAAGCCGAAGCGGGAGAAAATGCTGAAGTTCTGATTCTCGGAATGGGAACGGGAACATATGCGACTCAGGTACTTAAATACTTTGATAACGTGAATGTTGAAGGCGTTGAGATTGATGATAAGATCACGGATCTTGCGTATAAATATTTTGAACTTCCTGAAAAAGCCAAAGTTACGACATATGACGGAAGAGCTTATCTTGCGGCAATCGACAAGAAATACGATGTCATTATGGTTGATGCATATCAGGATATTACTATTCCTTTTCAGATGTCATCGACTGAGTTTTTTAACATGGTAAAAGAGCACCTTAATCCGGGCGGAGTTATGGTAGTTAATATGAATATGTACAGCGATGATAACGAGTCTACAATTAACAGATATCTCGCAGATACCATTTCATCTGTGTTTGACAATGTTGTTACGGTAAAGGTTCAGAATTCTACAAATAAAGAGCTCTTTGCTACGGATAATGCGGAGTTTATGAATAGATTTGCCGAAAACAGTAAGCGTGAAGGCGATGAAAAGCTTCGTGAGATGATGGATATTGTTGAAGCAAACTGTGTTCCTTACGATGCGGGCAACAACATAATGACAGATGACAAGGCGCCTGTGGAGCTTCTAGGAATGAGGCAGATTGACTCGATAATTAAGGATGAAGTCAAGTATTATAAGGAAATATACAAGACTCAGGGACTTGATGGTCTGTTTTAAAAAAAGTATGGCAAAAAATATGTGTTATCATTATAATGTTATTAATAACTTGAAAAGGTGATAACACAAATGCCTGTTTATACAAAATTATTTGTCGCTTTTTTTCTGGCAATATTCTTTATTAATTATATAAAACACTTATCGATAAGGCTTTCCAATGTATTGTTATTATTGGCAAGTCTTATTTTTTATGCGTGGAGCGGAGTTGTATTTGTTCCTGTGATAATAGGCTTTGGGCTTGTGACATACGCTTCAGGTTTTATAATAGAAAAACTTGGAGCGGATTCAAAATATGATTCTATAAGAAAAGCGGTCATGATTGTCTTTGTGGCTGTTGAACTGTTACCTATCTGCATTGTAAGAGTGTTTGGGTTAATATTTAGATATTCAAATCACAAAGAAATGCTGATTCCTCTTGGCCTTTCATTTTTTTCTCTACAGATCGTGACTTATACGGTGGGAGTTTATAAAAAGAAAATTCCCGCAGAAAAAGATATTTTGAATATTCTCTTGTTTGTCTGTTTTTTTCCATGTGTTTCCAGCGGCCCGATTCAAAGGGCAGAGAATCTTATTCCTCAGATAAAAAAAGAAAAAGCTTTTGATTATGAAAGAGCGGTTAGAGGTCTGATATTGATGGCCTGGGGCTTTATGAAAAAGCTGGTGCTTGCGGATAATCTGGCATTGTATATCGATTCCGTGAGGGGAGCCGAGGGCGAAAAATATGGAACGGCTCTTTTACTTACGGTAGTTCTATATTCATTCAGACTTTACTTTGATTTTTCGGGATACTCAGATATTGTTACAGGTTGTGCAAAGGCTATTGGATACGATCTTGGCAAAAACTTCGATCATCCTTATCTTTCGCATTCTGTTGGAGAGTTTTGGCGAAGATGGCATATATCACTTAGCAGTTGGCTAAGAGACTATGTTTACATACCGCTTGGAGGCAGCAGAACACAGGAGTGGAAGATTTACAGAAATCTCATTATAACTTTTGCGATAAGCGGAATTTGGCACGGAGCTGGAATTACATGGATCTTGTGGGGATTGTTTCATGGAATATGTCTATGCTTCGAGAGGGCATTTGGAAGTAAAAACAAAGAAAAGTCTGCATTTTCTGTAGTTACGACATTTATACTTGTGACTTTCGGATGGATTATTTTTTCCGTCGATACGCTTGGTGAGGCTGTAAGTATTATTGCATCATTTTCGCGTATTCCCAATGAGCTGTTCGGTGTTATGCCAAAGCTCTTGGGAAGCGGACTTACGATAAGCATGGCGTTAAGAGAACTGTTAATGGTTCCCGCGAGTTTTAGTATGTCGGTTATGCTTGCCGGAATCGTTATATATATGGTTATAAGCGTGATCACATATAAGAGACCGGGAATAGACATTCTCAGGGAAAAGAAATCCGTGGTGAGGTGGAGTGCATATTTTGCCCTGATCCTGATAATTCTTTTCCTTGGGCAGGCAGGTGTAGAAGAGTTTGTATATAACAGGTTTTAGGTGATGAGAATGAAAAAGTTGGTGATTCGTCTTTGCTTTTTTATAATTCCGGTGATGATATATGCCGGCGCATGTGTATTTGTCGATGCGTACAATGTCTTTCATGTGGATAATGTGAGACTGACAGATATTACGCCGAACCAGAATTTTATTAAGACAAAGTATCTTTTGCAAAATAAAGGGAAATTTAATGCGCTTTTGCTTGGCTCATCAAGAGTGGCAAATCTTCCGAAAGAAGGACTTCCGGAAAAGACGGATGATGGCAGGGAGCTTAACTGGTACAACATGACTTATGCCATGGGGAGCTCTTCAGAAAACTATGATACTGTTAAAACGCTGATTGACGGCGGAGTGAAACTCGATGAATTGATCATTCTTATCGACGATGTATCTATGTGGAAGGGAGTTACCAAAGGCTTAGACAATCCGATCTTTACAACATATCAGACGTATGAAGAGTCACCGATAAGGTTTTACTATTCGTATCTTAAGCTAAAACCTGTATGGAGAATTGTACCGCAGATATTTTTTGAGTACAGGCTAGGAGAGAACAACGAGGGAAAAAAGCTTTTTTACAGCTATGGCGTGGATGTTAACAATACAAATATGGAGATCGGAAGTGCAGGAGATATGCCTGAACCTGAGAATTCTCTTGAATACGATGGTGGTTCGGGAGCAGTTGGGGCAATCAAAGACCTTTCTGAGTTGTGCAAAGAGCAGAACATTAGGCTTATTGTGGTAACATCCCCGATTTTGGAGTCTACATATGAAATGGCGATCTCAAACGGATATCTGGATTTTCTTTATGATGTGGCACAGGTTACGGATTATTATCTGTTTTCGGGAATAAATACATACACAGTAGGTCCTGAATATTATTTTGATGCTTCTCATTTCAGACCCGTTGTCGGCCTTGAGATGGAAAAGGTCATGTTTGGCGACGAGGATGTAAGGAATATGGCAGTTGAAAAAGCAAAGAATGATATGAGCCTAGTGGAGTTTGGGCACCTTGTTACCAAGGAAAATTCGGTAGATGTGATTGAAAATCTGGAACAGGAAATAAACGAATTGAATAGAAAATAAAATGTTACATCAGTATTTATGTTTTATGAGTTGAATTAAAGTCGAAATAGCGAGTTGTGCACAATTAACAGCACTTAGTGATAAATAATTAGCAATTTTTGGATACCTCTTTGTAAAATAATATGTTACAATATTTTTACCCAATGGGGAATGGGTTTAACATATTATTAACGGGAGGATGCTATGAAGGTAAAAAGTATTAATGGCGTAGTTGCCAAAGTTATGGCGTTTATGTGTGCATTTTCAATGTGTGTATCTGCATCAACAGTAGATGCACAGGCTGCAGATGCAACACTTCTGAATACATATGGCAGTACATATGGACGTTCAGGAACATGTATTAATTTGTATCAGTTAAGAGATTCAAATCAGTTAAACATTCTAAAGAAACATTATAATTCTATCACACTTGAAAACGAGATGAAGCCGGATGCTTTGCTTGGAGGTTCACCTAAACTGATCTCAGTATCAGAGGCAAAGAACAGAGGATACTATATCCCCGACGGTTATCGTGAATCAAATGTACCCCAGATTAATTTCGGAACAGTAGATGAAGTAATGAAGATCTGTAGCCAGAACGGTCTTGGCATGAGAGCGCACACGCTTGTATGGCATTCTCAGACACCGTCATGGTTCTTCAGAAGCAATTACTCAGGAAATAGCGGATTCGTAAATCAGCAGACAATGGATGCCCGTCTTGAGATGTATGTAAAGACAGTTATGAATCACGTATATTCAAGCCAGTATGGCGGATGCGTTTACGCTTGGGACGTTGCAAATGAAGTAATTCATGCGAACAACTCAGGTTGGGAAGCTGTTTATGGAAATAACAGAACCAATGCTTCTTATGTAAAGAAGGCATTTAACTATGCTTATGAAACTCTTGAAAAATATAAGCTTACAAATTCAGTTAAGCTTTTCTACAATGATTTCAACACTTATCAGGAAGTACAGAAGGTTACTACTCTTGTTAATTATATAAATCAGGGCAAAAAGGTTTGCGCAGGTGTTGGTATGCAGTCTCACCTCGGAACAAATTACCCTTCGGTTGATACATATATCAATGCTATGAATTCATTCCTTAAGTCAGGATTTGAAGTACAGGTAACAGAGCTTGATATTACAAATAAGGGTGATGGCGATATGGCCAACTACTCTTACGATCTCTTCAAGAAGATCAACCAGATAAAGAAGAACGGCGGAAACGTTACAGGTATTACATGGTGGGGATTGTCAGATCAGACAACATGGATCAACAACTCAAAGCCTTTGTTGTTCTCTTCACCCGGACAGCCTAAGCAGGCTTACAACAAGGTTATTCAGGCATATACGGATGTTATCGGTCAGCCCGGCAGCGGACAGATCAATCCACAGCCACAGCCTCAACCACAGCCACAGCCTCAGCCGGATAACAAAAACAATAATGGCAATAACAACAATAACGGACAGACAAATCCGCAGCCACAGCCCACACCTCAGCCGCAGCCGCAGCCCACACCTCAGCCGAGCGGCAATCAGACAAACAACAATGCGGCATCAGGTGTTCAGGATGGATGGTATTATCTGAAGGATGTTAATTCTCAGAAGTATCTCACGGTAAAGAATGACAAGGCAAAGAAGACTACTAATGTACAGATTGAAAAGGGTACAGGAGCCAAGGGCCAGAAGTGGTACGTTCAGAATAAGGGTGACGGTTATATCACACTTAAGTCAGGACTTGGTGAGTTCATGCTTGATGTTGTATACGGAGAAGATAAGAACGGTACAAATGTTCAGATTTATGATGCGGTAGGACATGATGCGCAGCAGTTTATGCTTAAGCCTACAAAGAAGAGTGGCGTTTATATAGTCGCTACAAAAGCATCAAAGGGAACAAAGAATCTTGATGTATATCAGCATAAGACATCCGATGGCACAAATGTATGCCAGTGGAAGCATAACGGCAATGCAAATCAGCAGTGGGCTTTTGAACCTGCACAGTAATGATTATAGATTTTTTCAAAAAGGTATTGAGAGGTTTTATGGTTAAGTCAATTAAAAGAATGCTTGGCGTAGCAATGGCGTGCACGCTGGTTGCAGGCTCTGTTGTGACGACAGAAGCTGCAGGTGTTGAGAAAGGAAGCTATGTCAAAGGCGATAATGAAAATAACCCGCTTGTAACACAGAGTTACGGTGCGGATCCCGGCGTACTCGTTTATAACGATACGGTATATATATATACAACCAATGACTCACAGGAGTTTGCGGGAAACAATAAGAATACATATCAGAAGATAAATCAGCTCAACTGCTATTCTTCTAAGGATCTCGTAAACTGGACAGATCACGGAGCATTTAACATCGCAGGAGGAAACGGTGCAGCCAGATGGGCAAGCAATTCATGGGCACCGACGATCTGTTCAAAGAAGATCAACGGAAAAGATAAGTTCTTTTTATATTTTGCAAATAATGCAAGCGGAATCGGTGTTCTTACAGCGGACAGCCCTACAGGCCCCTGGAAAGATCCTATCGGACACGCTCTTATAACTAAATCAACTCCCAACTGTAACGTGGAGTGGTTATTCGATCCCGCTGTACTTGTAGACAGCGACGGAACAGGATATCTGTATTTTGGTGGCGGAGTACCTCAGGGACAGGACGCTCATCCAAAGACTGCAAGAGTAATCAAACTCGGCGCAGATATGGTAAGTACATCCGGAACTGCAGCTACAATTGATGCTCCTTATCTTTTCGAAGATTCAGGTATCAACAAGATCGGTAATACATATTATTATTCATATTGCTCTAACTGGAATTGCGGAAACGGATTCAGAAATGCGACAATTCAGGTTATGACAAGTAATAACCCTATGGGACCTTTTAACCATCAGGGCGAGATCATGGCAAATCCTGCATCAACATTCAGAGGATCTGACGGAAATAACCATCATCAGATTTTTGAGTTCAGAGGCAACTACTATATGGCATATCATACTCATACGGTAGAATCCAAAGTAGTAGGCAATAACCTCGGATACAGAACAACTCACATTGATAAGGTTAATGTATCAAACGGCAGGATCAACGCTGTTCAGCAGTCACTTAACGGCGTTCAGATGAAGCCAAATGTTGATCCGTATAACTGGGTTGAAGCAGAGACAATGTTCACTCAGGCAGGAATTTCCGTAAAGGGTAATTCAAACGGAACAGCTTTTGTTTCTAATATAGATAACGGCGATTATACAAAGATCAAAGGTGTAAACTTCTCTAATGGTGTATCTTCAATTACAGCAACTGTTCAGAGTAACGGAAACGGAAGTATTGAAGTAAGAGAAGGATCTCCTTCGGGCAATCTGCTTGGAACAATCAATGTTTCGGGTACAGGCGGATCGTTTAAGGATTTCACAGGTGATGTGAAGAGCGTATCAGGTTCAAAAGATATCTGTCTTGTATTTAAAGGCTCATTCTCTTTTGACCGTTGGAAGGCAAATAACGGAAATGCCGGTGGAAATACCAATCCTCAGCCACAGCCTGTGAACGGAGATAACGGCAAGAAGGATAATAAAGACAATAAGGATAACAAGAATAACAACGGACAGAATAATCCTCAGCCTACACCTCAGCCACAGCCACAGCCGACTCCTCAGCCTCAGCCGAGCAACGATCAGTCAAAGAACAATACTGTAACGGGAGAGGTTCAGGATGGATGGTATTATCTGAAGGATATTAATTCACAGAAATACCTTACTGTAAAGGATGATAATGCAAAGAAGGTTACAAATGTTATTGTCAGCAAGGGTACAGGCGTAAAGGGACAGAAGTGGTATGTTCAGAACAAGGGCGACGGTTATGTAACTCTTAAGTCTGCACTCGGAGAGTTCATGCTCGATGTAGCTTACGGAGAAAATAAGGATGGCACAAATGTTCAGATTTATGATGCGGTAGGTCACGACGCTCAGCAGTTTATTATAAAGCCTACAAAGACAAGTGGTGTTTATACGGTAGGAACAAAGTCATCAGGCGGTACAAAAGTGCTTGATGTGTATCAGCATAAGACCAATGACGGCGCGAATGTATGCCAATGGAAAGCTAACGGAAAGAAGAACCAGCAGTGGAAATTTGAGCCTGTCAATTCTTCAGGTCAGCAGGATAACAGAAAGCAGGCTGACAATAATAAGCAGACAAACGATCAGAAGCAGAATGATAATAATAAACAGGCCGACAACAATAAGCAGTCAGATAATCAGAAACAGGCAGATAACAAGCAGAACAACCAGACAGGTAACTCACATGCCAATCCTACTGCAACGATAGCAAACAGCATTCCTTCAAAGTATTCGGCAATAAGAAACGGTGAAGGTTCGGGAACTGTTAAGAACATTTCTTATACAGCCCATGATGCTTCGAACGGACATACATATACAAAGAAGGCAAATATCTACCTTCCCGCTAATTACAGCTCTGACAAGAAGTATAGTGTACTTTATCTTCTTCACGGAATCGGCGGAAATGAAAATGAGTGGGGAATGACAGGAAATAATTCCCAGGTAAAGGCTATTATGGATAACCTTTCATACTATGGTGACATTGATTCATTCATCGTGGTAACTCCTAACGGAAAAGCTTCACAGAGCGGATCGACAGATTCTTTCTATTCTTTCGGAAAAGAGCTTAGAAACGATCTGATTCCGTATATTGATTCTAACTACAGCACATACGCTGACAGAGATCACAGAGCTATCGCCGGCCTTTCAATGGGCGGAATGCAGACTATTAACATTGGTCTTGGAGAGTGTGTTGACTTATTTGGATATTTCGGAGCATTCTCAGCTGCACCTACGAGTAATACTGCGGATAAGACAGCATCTCTTTTGAAGGATAACAAGTATCCGATCCACTATTTCTACAATATCTGTGGACTTCAGGACGGAACAGCTTATCAAAGTGCATCTGCTGCTGCAAAGAATCTTCCGGCAGCATGCAATCAGTTTGCGGCAGGAAAGAACTTTACATGGCAGGAACTCAACGGTTCACATGATTTCAATATCTGGTACCTTGGATTCTACAATTTTGCACAGATTGCTTTTAAGTAATAACTTTAAGTGAAAAATAAAAAAAATCTAATAATTTATGAAATTTTGTCTAAAATATGATATTATTTAGTAGAAGATGTACTTAGCGTATTCAACCGTGTTTTTTGACGAGAAAGGAGCGACTTCCTATGGAAAACAGCCGGCTTCAATATTCTCCGTTCAAACCGAATTTGAAGACAGCCGAAGTATTTGCGTGGGGCGATCCGGAGTATAATCTTTTTGACCAGCTCAATGAGAAGTATGAGAAGAGTCATCCGGAGTTTCATGATCTTTCTGCATATGAGAAGATGGTCATAAGAGAGCAGATTCATCATGAGGCAATAGGGCTTACACCTTTGAATCTCATTATGGATTTTGTGGAAGACCCACAGTTTGATGAGTTTAGAATCATATCGACCTGATAAATAAGACAAAACAAAAGACCTAAGCACTAAGAGGCTTAGGTCTTTATTTTTACTTTATATAGAGATTAAATTAATCAAGTCTTTAGTAACTGTGCTTCACGGATCTGTTCATTTACGTCCGATAAAAACTCGTGATTTGTGGGATCTGTGATGAAGGTGAGAAAATCGGTTGCTTCTTTTACCGAGAGATTCTGTATACCTATAAGATAATCGAGGATTTCCTCGTTCGTCTTGCCCTCGCTCAAATAATGATCGACTATATCAAAGAGAAGCATGAAACGGCGCATTTTTGCCCGTGTACTTATCTGATGTAGCTCAACTACAATCGAAACAAATATAAACATTGATATTCCCGAAAAAAGAAAGAATAAAATGCCATAGATATATTTGGCTGATTGAATATGTATGAATCCCGAAGAAAAGCCGGACACTGCGAAAACAAGCAGTGATGTGAGTACAATCCCAAGCCTTGCTTTGTTCTGTTCATAGACAGTCAGAGTCATAAATTTAACGGTAATACCGAAGATTAAGTAGAAGACAAATGCAAAAGCAATCCCCAAGTAAGACAACTGAAGCATAATTTTATTCCCCCTTTAGCTAATTGTAGCAAGCATAAGTGATTAATGCAACGTAAATAGAGCTAATATTGCATTATTAATTAGTTTGATGTACTTTATATGTATTGTTTTGGGGGTTCGGTACACGTGATGACTAGAATAAAAGCCATTTTATTTGCGGTTAATTTTGTATTTCTGGTAGCACTGGTCTTTTTGTGCATAGGAAGTGAAGATTACCTCTCTGATCATATAATTGACAGCAACAAGTTCGAAAAAATAAAGAAATCAAGGACTCTTTCGGATGATATGAACATTCAGCCGGTCTTTGATGAACAGAAACTTTTCTATGATAGGGCAGCAGGAGCTTTTTTCTATTCTCTTATAGATGATGATAAAACGGCTTATAACCCGTCTGTTGATGTAGCGGGCGATTCAAATGTGCGATTCGCCTTTCTTAACTTTGGGATCACAGATGATGCGATCGCGAATAGTATTCCTCTTACATGTATTTTTTATGACAATAACAGTTATTGTGTCCGCAAGATTTTCTGTACCTTTTTGCCAATTATGAATATAGATTTCGATGGTAAGATAACAGAATTCGATACAGAGATGAGCATGCAACTTTATGATAATGGGGAGCAGTGTGAGACAAGGGATGTCTCATCTGACGGTATGATCAGGATTCGAGGCGGCAATACGAGATCTTTTCCCAAAATGCCTTTGAAAATAACATTGATACACAGGAAGGAAGGCAACAATTATCAGAAGAATAACATGTCGCTTCTTGGGATGCGCAAGGATGACGATTATATTCTTTATCCTGCATATAACGATGCCGAGAAAGTGAGAAATGTTTTCAGCCAGAATCTTTGGTACAACAGCTGCAGAAAGAATAATCGCTACGGAATCACGACAGGAGTGGAATACAGATTTTTAGAGCTTTTTATAAACGGGGAGTACAGTGGACTTTATGCACTCGGATACACTCCGGATGAGAAGATGGTCGGTATTTCCAAAGATGATGAGCATACGGGGTTTTTTAAAAAAGTTGTAGGTATTGATTCATCAAATATAATATATGACCAATACGGCGGGATATTCGGATGGCGCGCCGAAAATGTGCCTGCAGGCGCCGGTGCTGAAAGCTATGCGGAAAAAAGATGGAAACTTCTGAGGGATTATCTTGAAAATCTTCAGGCTAATTCAGAGAATGTGGAGGAACTTAAAAAGAGTATTGATATAGATAATGCGATTGATTATACGCTTTTTACCAATCTGGTTCAGGGTGATGATAATCTTTTGAAGAATTTTTATCTTTGTGTAAAAGAAACACCGGGCGGATATTATTCATATTTTTGCCCGTGGGATCTTGATGTTACATGGGGAAATATGTGGGTTCCGAATGCTGAGAACGGCTATCTGCAGTATGGTCACAAACCTTATTACAATCTTCTTTTCGAGGACCTTTATTTGGGGCAGATAATGGCGGGAAACAGTAGTGACATTGTGGAAAAGAGTTGTGACAGATTTGCGGAACTCAGGAAAAATGCCTGGTCCGATGATACAATCCAAAGTATGCTCGATGAATATGAAAAGGATGTATGCTTTTCCGGTGCATATATCAGAGATAAAGAGCGTTGGAGCGGCGGAAGCTACAGAGCTGACGATGAGCCCGATAATTTTGACAGATTCAGGAAATATGTGGCTCAGAGACTTTCGGAGGCCGATGAATATTATGCCCGATTAAAGACGCTTGCCGCAGAGGATATCTTTATCAGAAGAGCGGCGCAGTATAAGTATTTTGATGATTCAAGCTTTGTTATTGAGATAAATGACAGAGAGTTTCTCGGCAACAGCGCTTATGTGGCACTTTTGAACAGAATCGGCGGTATAGATGTTGAAAAGATAGACGAAGATGTAAAGTATGTGATCAAGATTCCCGGAGAAGATGTTATATATCTCGAAGATTTTGCAGAAGAAACTTCTCCTTGTGAGAAGCCGGTCGAGACAACTGTCGAAGGTCATAAGCTTGTACTAAAGCAAGGAGCCGAGCGCGATTACCTGGATGAAGACGCGGGATATACCGTGTATCTTGACGGAGTGGCTTGCTATGATGCTTATACCGATGATAAGGAGCCGTTTATTGTTTCGCTGTTTTATGAAGGATTCGGAGAAAAGATGAATCTTAAGAGAGAATACAGAATAGATTTTAATTAAACAAAGTGTTGACTTTTTTCCTATGATAATTTAACCTTTTAAAATAAAAACAAGATTGTATACAAATATACATTTTGATTTTGGTATTGTGATTAGGAGGAAAAAATTATGAAGAAGTTTAGCAAAGCAGTTAGTGCGCTTATGGCTTCCGTAATGGCAGCATCAATGCTTGCAGGCTGCACAGATGCAGCAAGCACAGAGACACCTGACACTCAGGCGCAGGCACAGGGAACAGAGAGCTCGGCAAATGGCGGAGCTACATTCAAGATTGGTGCTATAGGACCTCTTACAGGTGCAGCAGCAGTATATGGTAATGCTGTATGTAACGCAGCGGAGCTTGCAGTTGAGGAGATCAACGAGGCAGGCGGTATCAACGGATATCAGGTAGAGTATAGCAAGGAAGATGACGAGCTCAATGCAGAGAAGTCAGTAAATGCGTACAATACTCTTAAAGACTGGGGCATGCAGATTCTTGTAGGATCAACAACAAGTGCATGTTCAATCGCAGTTTCAGAAAATACAAAAGCTGACAATATGTTCCAGCTTACACCTTCAGGATCGGCTGAAGAATGCGTTAAGTATGACAACGTATTCCGCGTATGCTTCTCAGATCCTAACCAGGGTATTGCTTCAGCGCAGTACATTGCAGATCACAATCTTGCAACTAAGGTTGGTATAATCTACGACAACTCAGACGTATATTCAAACGGTATTTATCAGAAGTTCAAGGAAGAGGCAGCAGGAAAGAACTTTGAGATTGTTTCAGAAGAGGCTTTCACAGCGGACAATGCAACTGATTTCTCAGTTCAGCTTCAGAAGGCAAAGGATGCAGGCGCAGACCTTGTATTCCTTCCTATCTACTATCAGGCAGCATCACTTATCCTTACACAGGCTAACACAATGGGATATTCACCTGTATTCTTCGGTGTTGACGGTATGGACGGAATTCTTTCTGTTGAGAACTTCGATACAAAGCTTGCTGAGGGCGTAATGCTTCTTACACCTTTCGCAGCTGATGCTAAGGATGATCTTACAGTGAACTTCGTTAAGAAGTATCAGGAGAAATATGGTGAAGTTCCTAACCAGTTTGCAGCTGATGCTTATGATGCAGTATATATCATTAAGCAGGCACTTGAAGCTAAGAGCGCAACTCCCGATATGAGTACATCAGATATCTGCGAAGCTGTTAAGGCAGCTATGACAGAGATCGAGGCATCCGGCCTTACATCTGCGAAGATGACTTGGGATGCTTCAGGTGAGCCTAACAAAGAGCCTAAGGCTGTTGTTATCAAGGAAGGTGCTTACGTTTCAGCAGAGTAATCGGCTAATCAACGCTTATTAAAGTGTTTAACGCGTAATCCGCGTAACTGCACAGTGAAGTGCTACGCAGGATACCCTCAAAAGGTGTCCTGCGTTTTCATATCACGGAATAGGATAAAAGTCCTGTTTGTGTGGTATTATTTATAACATAAGAAATATTAGGAATTATTTTTGGAGGTATACGATGAGCTTTCTTACTTATCTCATCAACGGACTTAGTCTTGGTAGTATTTATGCCATCATTGCACTTGGATATACCATGGTTTACGGAATAGCCAAGATGCTCAATTTTGCTCACGGTGATTTCATCATGGTAGGATGTTACGTGATATTCTCTGTGATCGGAGCAATGGGCGGCAATTCTACAACGGGAGTTATCATTGCTGTGGTGGTTTCCATAATTTTGTGTTCTCTTCTCGGAATCACAACTGAATTTATCGCGTACAGACCGCTCAGAGGAGCAGCATCTCCGCTGGCAGTTCTTATTACCGCTATAGGTGTCAGCTATTTCCTTGAGAATCTTGCGCTTATTATTTTTGGTGCTGACGTTAAGTCTTTTTCATCTGTAATAACATGGAAAGGAATTTCTTTTGCAAACGGAGAACTCAAGATCCAGGGTGTTACCATCGTTACTATTGCGGTTAGTATCATTATTCTTGTATGCCTTCAGCTTTTTATCAATAAGACAAAGCAGGGACAGGCAATGCTTGCTGTTGCAGAGGATAAGGGCGCTGCAACTTTAATGGGAATAAATGTAAATAAGACTATCATGCTTACATTTGCGATTGGTTCTGCTCTTGCAGCTGTAGCCGGTGCGCTTTTGTGTTCGGCTTATCCGAATCTGTCTCCTTATGTCGGAGCTATGCCCGGTATTAAGGCATTCGTTGCGGCAGTTCTTGGAGGAATAGGTTCTATTCCCGGAGCGATGATCGGCGGAATTGTACTCGGAATCGTAGAGATTCTCAGTAAGACATATATTTCTTCACAGCTGTCTGATGCCATAGTTTTCGGAATACTTGTAATCGTGCTTATTGTTAAGCCAACAGGAATTCTCGGTAAAGTCATTCAGGAAAAGGTTTAAAGAGGTGACGACTATGCGTATAGACAAAAAGACAAAAGACAATCTGATAACTTACGGAATCGTTGTTGCAACTTTCCTTATCGTACAGGCACTTGCTTCAACGGGACATCTTACAAATCATATCAAGGGACTTCTTGTTCCGATGACATATTATGCGATAATCGCAGTTGCGCTTAATCTCTGCGTTGGAATTCTCGGAGAGCTCAGTATCGGACACTGTGGATTTATGTGCATCGGTGCTTTTACAAGTGCCGCTTTTTCCAAGATTACTGCGGAGAAGATACCTTCAGGTCCGAGATTTCTTATCGCATTTGTTATAGGAATAGCATTTGCGGCATTGTTCGGATTCCTTATCGGTATTCCTGTACTCAGACTTAAAGGCGACTATCTTGCAATTGTTACACTTGCTTTCGGTGAGATTATTAAGAACGTGATCAATGCTTTTTATATCGGAATAGACAGCAAGGGAATGCATTTTTCCATGGAAAACCAGATGGCTCTCGGACTTGAGCCGGATGGGCTGATGGTTGTAAACGGAGCGATGGGAATTACGGGAACTCCACATGATGCAAGTTTTACCATAGGAATAGTAATGCTTCTTGTTTCACTTGTGGTAGTGCTTAATCTCATCAATTCAAGAGACGGCCGTGCGATCATGGCAATCAGGGATAATTACATTGCTGCAGAGGCATCGGGTATTAATGTGACAAGATATAAGATGCTCGCATTTACCATTTCAGCTGCGATCGCAGGTGCTGCAGGAGTTCTTTATTCACATAACATTACGACACTTACTGCTTCATCACAGTACTTCGGATACAATGCATCTATTATGATCCTTGTATATGTGGTTCTCGGAGGAATAGGAAACATCAGAGGAAGCGTTGTTGCTGCCTGCATATTGTACCTTCTTCCCGAGCTGCTCAGAGGCCTTAACAAGTACAGAATGCTTATTTATTCAATCGTTCTCATTGTAATGATGATCGTGAACTGGTCACCGAAGGTAATAGAGTGGAGAAAGAAAACATTTGCAAATTTTGGGATTAAGAAAAAGGTTTAAGGTGGTGAAATAATGGCACTTTTAGATGTAACCAATCTGAGCATTTCCTTCGGTGGACTTCGCGCGGTTGACGATTTTAATATGACGATTGAAAAGGGCGAGCTTTACGGACTTATCGGACCAAACGGTGCCGGTAAAACTACGGTGTTCAATCTTCTGACAGGCGTGTATAAGCCAAACGAAGGCAAGATAAAACTTGATGGCGAAGATATAACAAGAAAAAATACGATAGAGATAAATCATGCGGGAATAGCCAGAACGTTCCAGAATATCAGACTTTTCAAGCAGATGTCTGTTATTGATAACGTTAAGGTTGGCCTTTCCGAGAGATTCAAATACAGCACTCTTGAAGGAATACTTCATGTAGGAAGATATAAAAAAGTGGAGAAGCAGATAGATGATGAAGCTATGAGACTTCTTAAGGTATTTGATCTTGACGGGGAAAGAGATACTCTTGCATCAAATCTTCCTTACGGAAAGCAGAGAAAACTTGAGATTGTAAGAGCAATGGCTACAGATCCAAAGCTCCTTCTTCTCGATGAACCCGCTGCGGGAATGAATCCCAACGAGACAAAAGAACTCATGGAAACTATCGCGCTTGTCAGAAAAGAATTTGAGATGACGATTCTTCTTATCGAGCATGATATGAAGCTTGTTTCAGGAATCTGTGAGAAGCTTACGGTTCTGAACTTCGGTAAGGTTCTCTGCCAGGGCGAGACAAAAGAGGTTCTTTCCAATCCGGAAGTAATTAAAGCTTATTTAGGTGAGTAGAGCACTTGCCGAGGTATTATCGAGGCTAGTGCGAACCATGGGGATACACTTAGCGAGGTTTTTTCGAGCTTAGTGTATATCCAAGAGTAGAGCATTTACCATAAAAAATTAGAGGTATTATATGGAATCAATTTTAGAAGTAAACGATCTAAGCGTATATTACGGAGTTATCCAGGCTCTCAAGGGTATCTCCTTCAAAGTAAATAAGGGTGAAGTTGTAGCACTTATCGGTGCAAACGGTGCGGGAAAAACTACAATACTTCATACGTTGTCAGGGCTTATCAAAGCGGATGCAGGTCTGATAAAATATAAGGGAGAGGAGATAACCAAAGTTCCCGGACATAAGATCGTGTCTATGGGAATGGCTCAGGTTCCCGAGGGAAGACGAGTATTTGCTGAGATGACGGTTCTACAGAACCTTAAGATGGGAGCTTATACCAGGGATAACAGCGCAGAGTTTCAGGAAACACTTGAGAAAATCTACACACGTTTCCCAAGACTTAAAGAGAGATCCGGTCAGCTTGCCGGAACACTTTCAGGTGGTGAGCAGCAGATGCTTGCTATGGGAAGAGCACTTATGTCTCATCCCGACATTATCCTTATGGATGAGCCTTCAATGGGACTTTCTCCCATATTTGTAAATGAGATTTTTAATATCATCAGAGACGTAAACAAAGACGGCGTGACAGTTCTTTTGGTTGAGCAGAATGCAAAGAAAGCTCTTTCAATCGCGAACAGGGCATATGTCCTTGAGACAGGCAAGATCGTAAAAGAAGGAAATGCAGCCGATCTTTTAAATGATGAATCGATAAAGAAGGCTTACCTTGGTGAGTAGAGCACTTGGCGAGGTTTTTCCGAGCCTAGTGCGAACCATGGGGATACACTTAACGAGGTTTTTAACGAGTTTAGTGTATATCCCAAGAGTAGAGCACTTGGCGAGATTTTATCGAGTCTAGTGCGAACGTGTCATGGCGAGCGAAGCGAGAGCATGACTTCATTCAGCTTAGTGTAGGGGGGTATCGTATGAAGAACATTACTATCACTATTGCAAGACAGTATGGAAGCGGCGGAAGGACAGTCGGCAAGATGCTGGCAAAAGAGCTTGGAATCAATTACTATAACAAAGAACTTTTGCGTCTTGCTTCCGAAGAGAGCGGAATAAATGAGGATCTCTTTTTGGATGCCGATGAACGTTGCAGAACTATAGGCTTTTTTAAGATGCCTGCAAATGTTTATACGGGCGAAATACTTGGGCCTGACAGCAAGGATTTTACTTCGTTTGATAATCTCTTTAACTTTCAGGCAGCGACTATCAAGAAGATTGCTGCAACTACAGGCGGTGTAATAATCGGAAGAGCTGCCAATTTTGTGCTCAAAGATTATGATAATGTAATAAGCGTATTCGTCCATGCTCCGCAGGATTTCCTTATGGAGCAGGCAGGAAAGGTGCAGAGCCTTGAAGGCGAAGAACTTGAGAAGTTCATTGCCAGAGAAGATAAGTACAGGGCTGACTACTACGAACATCACACGGGATGTAAGTGGACAGATGCCATGAACTACGATCTTTGTCTTGACAGTAGTAAGCTTGGCTTTGAGAAATGCGTTGAGGCTATAAAGGCTTATGCCAAAGTAAGATTTGGGGAAATATAATATAGTTTTACAGATGATAAAAACTCCACGAAATATGTGGAGTTTTTGTGCGTTTTTTGGGGAATGTAGTATAATGTCTGATGATGTCAAAATGAAAAGATTTGGGGATGCTTTATGGAACGGATACAGATAATTATAAAAAGAACTCTTATTCTTTTTTCAATGTTGGTAGCGTGCGGAGTTATTGGCCAGTTGTTGCTTATAATGGCGTACTGTCTTCCGACAGAAGTTATTGCTCTTAATATTGGGAGAGGTGCTGAATCGCTGGTTCATCAAGGTGCAGAATACAATTATGCAGAGGATTATACCGAGAGCATTTTGGATAATGAGACAGATGCTATTATGTTAAGTGAAGCGCTGTTTCCAAGTGAGTCATGCGTGGAAGGCGCGGCATTGGTTCCTCATTATGTTTATGCTGATAAGGAGTCTCAGGTTTTTTCACTGATGGCTTTCCTTAATCATGATGATTTGTCAGATGTGACAATACTAAATTATCCAAGATACTGGCATGGATATTTGACGATATTAAAGCCGTTGTTTTGCATGTTTGATTATTCGGATTTTAAGATCATAAATCAGGCTATACAATTGACGATTATTTCAACAGTGTTGGTTTTGATGATGAAAAAGGGGCTGGAAAAATATATTGTTGCATTTTTACCCATGCTCGTTATATGGAATCCTGCCACAATGGGAGTTAGTCTTCAGTATGCAGCATGTTTTTATGTTTCGATGATTGGAAGCATAATTGTGCTTTGCAGGGAAACAAAGAAGGACTGGTTGCTATTTTTTGGGCTGGGAGTTGCTACTTCATATTTGGATTTTTTGACATATCCTATAGTGACATTTGGCATTCCGATGATATTCCTGATAATAAAAAAAGCTGAGAATCTTGAAAAACCGATTGAGAGAATTTTGGTTAACGGAGTACATTGGGCTATCGGATATGTTGGCATGTGGGCTTCAAAATGGATAATAGGTACAACCATTAGTCATGAAAATATCATTTCTGATGCGTTTTCCAATATTGAATCAAGAACGTCAATAGCTGTTGATGGCGAGAATATCACCAGAATTGGTGCGGTTATAAGGCTCACCGATGCAGCATTTTTTAAGTGGACGTATGTCTTGATGTTACTTGGAGTTGTAGTATATCTTTTTATCAAAAACTATAAAAAATTTAAATTGAATCCGGCAACAATCGCATTACTGGCGATTTCTATTATGCCAATAGTTTGGTTCATGTTTACTGCCAATCACAGTTACATACATCCCAGATTGGTTTATAGAAACTGGGGAATAACTGTTTTTGCCTTATTGAGCGTTCCGGTGACCGGAGCGAGAGAAAAGGTGCAAGGAAAGGATGAGTAAATATATTTTCAGGTAGTGTTTATGAAGAAATTTTTTGTTAATAAGAAGAACATTGTAATAACTATAGTCCTTGCAGAACTTATCTTACTTGTTTTAAATGCTTTCAGATTCAACAGAAGTGAGAGTTATTCTTTTACGCAGGATGATTTTCTGGTTGATTATTTGAATCGCGAAACAAATGAATATGAACGTGAAAGCGGAGCTTATGCGGATCACACCGACAAGGAGCAGTCATATGTTGTAACTAAGCCGCTGCGCCTGGGAAAGGGTATATATAACATCTATGTGAGTTATAGTTCGAATGCTGATGATAACTGGCATTTATGTTATACAACGCTTCAGGCATGTCTTGATGTATCAAAGGATAAGGCTGCACATCTTGCTTATTGCGATCATATAGCACTACCTATGGAAATGACTGAAGTCAGCTATGATTCATGGGTCAGATACGGAACAGATTTTGAAGTGAGAATGGGACCCGAGAGAGATGAAACCGGAGACGGTTTCTTTGTCCTTGCAAATGAAGTACGCATCACGTATTTAAGGGGGAGAACAATAATATATGAGACGGCTAAGCTCATATTATTGTTCATGGCTCTTGATATTGTGCTTTACCTTATTTTGACAAAAAAAGAAGAGACAAAGCGTTTCTTTGAGGACAAAGCTTTTATTGTCGGAGTGCTTCTTTTTACTGTTCTTTTTGCAAGCTATCCGCTTCTTAGCGATAAGCTTTATTTTGGTGATGACATTTTTTACCATCTTAGGCGAATCGTATATCTTGGTGAAGGACTTAAGTGTGGTCAGTTCCCTGTGCACATATATCCCGGATGGGATAGGGGCTACGGTTATGCTGCAGGTGTTGGCTACGGGGATCTGCTTCTTTATCCTTCGGCGATATTGGTGAATCTTGGTTTTACGTTGCAGGCGGGATATAAGTTCTATATTTTTTTGACAAACGTGTTGACTACACTTGTTTCATATTATTCGTTTGGAAAAATAGCCGATGATAAGAATGTGGGATTTGCTTCATCGGTTCTTTTCACGCTTATTGGATTTAGACTTCACAGCGTTTACACAGGGGCAACGGTTGGTGAGTTTGGGGCGTTTACTTTCTTGCCGCTTGTTATACTTGGCCTGTGGGAAATATATTCAAAAAAGAGTAAGAACGCTTATATCTATCTTGCATTAGGAGTTACGCTTACATTGTCGTGTCATGTGCTTTCGACATTTATACTTGCACTTGTGATACCGGTTTTTTGTCTGGTTCTTGTGGAAAAGACATTACAAAAAGATATCCTGATTCCGCTGTTAAAGGCAGTTGCAGCTATTATACTTTTAAATCTGCATTTTGTGGTTCCGCTCGTAGATTATATGGTATCTAAAAATGTGAGTGGAAACAGTATAACGGATATGATCTGGGCAAGAGGCAGAGATCTTGTTACGTTCTTTGGCTATTCGCAGGCAAAAGACCTTGACACGAGCGGGTTTTTGGGGCTTGGAATTTTTTCGATAGCAGTACTTACAATTGCATTTGGTTTTATTATTGCAGGAAAGTTTGAAGGGAAAAGCCTGATATATGCAAGAGTATTTGCTTTGAGCATTGTTTTTGTGCTTCTTAGTACCAACTCGATGTTTTATTTTGCGCTTTATCAGGATGTTCCGATTCTTTACAAACTCCTCGCAAATATGCAGTTTCCATGGCACTTTTTGGATGTTTCCTGTGGTATGGTTGTTTTCTGGTTTGCGGTAACTGCGAAGAATGCGGTATGCAAACCTAATATAAAGAATGCGACATATGTTGCGATGACAGTCATATGCTTTGCCTGCGTTATTCAGGGCAACACACTTCTGGAGGATGTTGTGAAGACGGCGCATCCCATCACAATGTATGATGAAGCTGAGCTGGACAGAGTTACAACTGCTGAGTTCAGTATTCCAGACGTAGAAAAATCTATTCCGTACACTGACAAAGATATGATAATAAGGGGAGACGTTGGCGCGACTGCACAGATACTTAAGAAAAACGGAACGACCATTTATGCGCAGGTGGATAATCCTACGGAAAATGCGGTTGTGACGGAAGCACCTCTCTGGGGATACAGACACTATGCCGCTAAAGCGGGCGGAAAAAAGCTCAAAGCATTTATGGGAGATAACAAGAAGCTTTGGGTAGAAATTCCTGCAGGATACAGCGGAAAAGTAAAGATATGGTTCAGGGAACCGCTTTTGTGGAGATTATCGGAACTCATCACACTTGCAACATTAGTCTTTATCGTGCGAGAATATATGAAGACTAAAAAGGATTAAGCGGGGAAAAGATAGTATGAGTGATAACCAAAAATTTATTCTTATAGACGGAAGTTCCATGCTGGTTACAAACTATTACGGCAACCTTCCGAAGGCTCTTTTATTTGAAAAAGATCCTGTGAAAAAGGAAAAGCTCTTTTCACAGATAATGCATAATGACGCAGGGCAGTACACAAACGCTATGTACGGAATGATGCGTGCAATCCTTAAGATAATCAAGGAGCAGAAACCGACGCATATGATGTTTGCCTTTGATATGACGAGGGATACGTTCAGAAGGGAAAAGTACCCGGATTATAAAGGAAATCGCAGTGAGACGCCGGAGCCACTTAAGGAGCAGTTTGTGAATATGGAAAAGCTGCTTGAAGATATGGGATTCCAGGTTATGTATGACATGCAGTATGAGGCCGATGACATTGTCGGTAGCGTTGCCGCAAAGTTTGAGAAGGAGATACCTTCATATATCATCACCAAGGATCACGATTATCTTCAGCTTGTAAATGACTACACAAGAGTGTGGCTTATTCAGACCAAGCAGGAAACAGCTGATGAGCTCCTTAATAAGTATGGTGCGGAATACGGATTTAACAGTAAGATGGTGTCAATCCCCGATAAGGCGTTTGAAGTGACACCGCCTCTTTGCCTTTCGGAATATGGAGTTCGTCCTGAGCAGATTCCCGATCTTAAGGGCATTCAGGGTGATACAAGTGACAACATCCCGGGAGTTAAGGGCGTCAGCAGCGCGGCAATGCCGCTCCTTGCAAGATACGGAACGATGGAAAAAATCTATGAAGCGATCGAGGAGTGCAAGGATGCCAAGGAACAGAAGGCGCTTAACGCAATGTGGAAAGAAGAGCTTGGAATCACAAGGAGCCCTCTGAAAGCAATGATCCAGTACAAAGAGATGGCTCTTTTGTCCAAGGATCTGGCTACAATCAGAAGAGACTATGAGTTTGGAAAGTCTCTTGATGATTTCAAGATAAATATAGATGCAGACAAAGCGAAGAATGAGTTTGAAAAGTATGGGTTTAAGTCGTTAATAGATAAGATTATATGATACAATGAATATCATGATATAAGATACAGCGCAGTAATTCATGGAATTTGGTAAAAGATCTAGTCTTAAAAATTTACAGGAAAAGAACACACTGATGCGGAATTTTTATCACACAATCATAATCAATATTCACAGAATTATTTTTTATCTTATTAAGTCAAATATATGGCTTAGGCATATCGAGAGACATTCAGCAGAAGAGCGATATGCTCTTGCGAATGAGATGGTCGCTTGGTCGAATAAGTCATCGGGGTATAAGACGATTGCTTACGGATACGAGAATCTTCCGAAAGAAGGCGGGTACATGCTCTATCCGAATCATCAGGGGAAGTACGACGTACTTGGAATTTTTAATACTCATAAGAGACCGGTCTCATTTGTGATGGATGAAAAGAGATCGCATCTGATATTGGTCTCGGAGTTTCTAAGGCTTGTTGAAGGTAAGACGATTGAGCTTAACGATCCGAGACACACAATAACAGTTTTTAACGAGATGGCGGAAGAACTTAAGCAGGGCAGGAAGTTCATTCTTTTTCCGGAAGGAGGATACAAGGAAAACAACGGCAATGTAGTGGAGCCATTCAAGGCGGGAAGCTTTAAGGTCGCGCTGATGGCGAAAGTTCCGATTGTGCCCGTGGCGCTTGTTGATTCTTATAAAGTGTACAACAGCGATCACGTTGGGCCTGTCACAACATATGTCTATTACCTTGATCCAATCTATTATGACGAGTACAAGGACATGCGCAGTCACGAGATTGCGGCCATGGTTGAAAAGATCATAAAAGAAAAGATTGCGGAGCATCTTGCGAATAATAAATAAATCTTCCGGAGGTTGTAATGAACAAGCTATTTGCGGTTTTTGCGGCGCTTACCTTTATCGCCGGCGTTATCGTTTTTACTCACGGCGAGCTCAATAAGAACAGTGAGGATGAGCCCGAGACCTATAAGTGGATGAGGGTATTCGGGGCGATATTAGCGCTCATCGCGATTGTATGTGCCATATTATGTAAAAGTATGTAGCCTTTCGTATTTCTTTTTTGTTATATTGGGTGTAAAATAATACGTAATTAAGAACACTTTATATTGAGGGAGGGAATAAGATGGCGGCTACAAGTATCAAAACTAAGGTAGAAATTCAGTACTCAGATCTGACGATTACCGATGATCAGCTTGTTTCAAAGGCTAAGAAGGCCTATGGAAAAAAAGACATTAAGGACCTCAACATTTACGTTAAGCCCGAGGAGAAGATGGGATATTTTGTTGTAAACGGAAGTGACAACGGATGTTTCGACCTCTGATAGTAAGGCGAAGTAACAAGTATAACAGATAATTGATCGCAGACGGGAAGCTACGGTTTTTCGTCTGTTTTCTTTTGTGCAAAACATGGTATTATAATAGGGTTAAAGTGTAATCTTGGAAGGACAAACATTTGGGCAAAAAAAATATTTCAGATAAGCAGAAACTTAATATTGCCATGTTAGGGCATAAGAGAGTCCCTTCAAGAGAAGGTGGAGTAGAAGTTGTTGTAACCGAACTTTCTACGAGGATGGCAAAGCTGGGGCATAAAGTGACTTGCTACAACAGACTGGGACATCACGTCGCAGGTGAAGAATATGACTCTTTTACAGGCGATACATATGAGGGAGTAAGGCTTATCAATGTCCCTACAATCAACAGAAAAGGACTTGCCGCGGCGACGTCTTCGCTATTTGGCGCTATTAAAGTAGCTTTTGGAAAGTATGATGTAATTCATTTCCATGCAGAGGGGCCGTGTGCAACAATGTGGATTCCGAAGCTTATGGGGAAAAGGTGTGTGGCAACCGTTCACGGACTTGACCATCAAAGACAGAAGTGGAGCAGATTTGCCAGTGCTTATATAATGATGGGGGAAAAGAATGCTGTGAAATATGCAGATGAGATAATAGTCCTCAGCAGAAATGTGCAGAAGTATTTTCTTGACAGATATGGCAGAAATACTTTATACATTCCTAATGGAGTGAACAGGTCTGTTATTACCGAACCTAATAATATAAAGAAAAAGTTTGGCATAAGTAAAGATGAATATATCCTCTTTTTGGGACGTTTGGTTCCTGAGAAGGGAATAGAGTATCTGATAAAAGCATTTATGAAGCTTGATACGGACAAAAAACTTGTAGTTGCCGGAAGCAGCAGTGATACGCAGGAATTTGTTGACAGAATACATGAACTTGCGAGCAAAGATGATAGGATAATATTTACCGGATTTGTTCAGGGTAGAGTGTTATCCGAGCTTTTTAGTAACAGCTATGTTTATGTAATTCCGTCTGATCTTGAGGGAATGCCGCTTACGCTCCTTGAGGCTATGAGCTATGGAAATTGCTGCCTTACATCAGATATTCCGGAATGTATTGAAGTGTGCGGCGATAAGGCTGTTTCTTTTAGAAAAAGCGATATAAAGGATCTTAGGGATAAGTTAAAGATGCTTATTGATAATGAGGATATGGTTAAGAAATATCGCATTGAAGCGTCGGAATATGTCTGCGAACATTATAATTGGGATAAAATAGTCGATGAGACCATAAAGGTTTACAGAGGACTGAATATATAGAAATAACGTGCTTAGATGTGCGCTTATAAAGAAAGAAGGAACATAATGGAGAAACTTGCGATAAACGGAGGAACTCCGGTTAGAAAAGAAAAATTATATTACGGAAGACAGTGGATAGATGAAGACGATGTGAAAGCAGTTGCCGAAGCACTTACGGATGACTTGATAACATGTGGACCTCGCGTAGCGGCGCTTGAAAAAAAACTCTGCGAAGTTACGGGCGCAAAATATGCGGTGGCAGTAAGTAACGGTACTGCGGCACTTCACTGCGCATGTATTGCGGCGGGTATCGGCGTGGGCGATGAAGTTATAACATCACCCATAACATTTGCGGCATCTGCAAATTGCGCGGTATATGTGGGCGCAACACCTGTGTTTGCGGATATTGATCCCGAGACTTATAACATAGACCCCAACAGTATAGAAGCTCATATAACAGATAAGACCAAGGCTGTGGTTGCGGTTGCCTACACGGGACAGTCGGTAGAGTATGACAGAATACAGGAAATCTGCGATAAGCATGGACTTATTCTTATAACCGATGCGGCACACGCAATCGGAACCAAGTATAAAGGACAACCTGTTGGCTCTATAGGCGATATGACTTGCTTTAGTTTCCATCCCGTTAAGACGGTAACATCGGGCGAGGGAGGAGCGATTACAACGAACGATCCTGAATTATATAGGAAACTCAGACTTGCTTCACAGCACGGAATTGTGAGAAATCCGGACGAACTTGTGCATGAATCCGACGGTATTTGGTACTATGAGATGCAGGAGCTTGGATTTAACTACAGGCTTACGGATATTCAGGCGGCTCTTCTTATGAGCCAGCTCAGTAAATTGCAAAAATTTTCTGATAGACGAAAAGAGATAGTAAATAAGTACAACGAAGCATTTAAGGATGTTCCCGAGATAATCGTGCAGAAGGAAATTCCCGAATCCGATACCACAAGACATCTTTATGTGATACAGCTTGATCTTGATAAGCTTAAGTGCACAAGAAGAGAGTTTTTTGATGCTCTTTCTGCTGAGAACGTTCAGCCTCAGGTTCATTACGTACCGGTTTATTTCTTCCCGTTTTATGAGAAGAGGGGCTACAAGAAAGGCCTTTGTCCCGAGGCTGAAAAGCTCTACAATGGAATGATGAGTATACCTCTTTATCCGCTTATGACTGACAGCGACGTTGATGATGTTATCACCGCGGTAAAAAAAGTCGTTGAAGGATATAAGATATAATATTTGGAAATATCTGCATTAAGAAAGTAATGCAAAATGTGGACAAGCTTTTATATAATGAATTAAAATGAGGTAGTTGTTAAAAGAAATTTTGATATCTATAATTATAAAAAAACAAGTGATAAACGGAGAAGTTTATGAAAAGTTCTATATTAGATAATAAGACAATATGGGTTACCAGAGGAACAGGTTCTTTTGGACACTGCTTCACACAGTACCTTCTTGAGAACTACAATCCCAAGAAGATCATCATCTATTCACGCGATGAGTACAAGCAGTTCACAATGGCAAACGAGCGCGTGTGCAAAGAGAACGCCGACTAGATGAGATTTTCATCGGTGATATCAGAGACGGAGCAAGATTTGAGAGAGCATGCGAGAACGTTGACTATGTTATCCATGCGGCAGCTCTTAATCAGGTTCCCGCTTGTGAGTACAACCCCGACGAAGCTATCAAGACAAATATCGCGGGTGCACAGAGCGTTATAAATGCAGCACTTAATACAGGAGTAAAGAGAGTTGTAGCTCTTTCTACAGACAAGGCTGTTAATCCTGTTAATCTCTATGGTGCTACCAAGATGGTATCCGATAAGCTCTTTATTGCAGCAAATGCATATTCCGGAGCCAAGGATGTTAACTTCTCAATCGTAAGATACGGTAATGTTGCAGGAAGCAGAGGTTCTATCATTCCTTTCTTCAAAGAGCTCATTGCAAAGGGAGAAAAAGAGCTTCCTATCACGGATTACAGAATGACACGTTTCTGGATCAGTCTTCCGGAGGGCGTTGAGCTTATTCTCAAGGCACTTGCAGAGGCTAAGGGCGGCGAGACATTCATCAGTAAGATCCCTTCATTTAACGTAAAAGACCTTGCTGAGGCTATGTGTCCCGGAATCAAGACTGTTGAAGTCGGAATCAGACCCGGCGAGAAGCTTGATGAGATAATGGTTACAACAGAGAATGCGCCTTTTACCTATGAATACGACAAGCACTTTATCGTATATCCTCAGGTTGTATTTAACGAAAGACAGGTACCCGACCTTTCCGGAAAGAAAGTTGCGGACGGTTTCTACTACAGCTCGGGAAATAACACAGAGTGGATGTCTGTTGACGAGATTAGAAGACTTCCTGAGGCTGTAGATCACTAAGATATATTAGATGATATAAGCAGAAAGGAGAACCACCATGTACGAACAGATTAAATTACCCTATGCTACAAATGCTCTTGAACCTCACATTGACCAACTTACCGTTGAGACTCATCACGGTAAGCACCACGCTACTTATACCAAGACTTTTAATGAACTTGCGGAAAAAGCAGGCATGAGTAATCTCAGTGCGGAGGAGCTCCTTGCATCACTCGATAAAGTTTCTGATGAAACTTTGAGAAAAGGCCTCAGAAATCAAGGCGGCGGATATTATAACCACAACCTTTATTTTGAGATGTTTTCACCAAGCCCTGCCAAAGCTCCGTCAGGAAAACTTGCAGAAGAGATTGACAAGACTTTCGGCAGTCTTGATGCGCTCAAAGAACAGCTTTCCAAGGCGGCAGCAGGTCAGTTCGGTTCAGGCTGGGCATGGATTTCAACAGACAAGAGCGGAAAGCTTACAGTTTCAGCATCTCCCAATCAGGACAATCCTATCAGCGAAGGCAAAGGACTAATCCCCATTGTGGCACTCGATGTCTGGGAACATGCATATTACCTTAAGTACAAGAATTTGAGACCCGATTATATCAAGGCATTCTTCGAGATCCTCGACTGGAGTAAGGTTTCAGAGAGATATAACAAGATTATCGGAGCTTGATTTTAGTATATGTGGAAAGATGGCTGTAAAAGAGAACCGGTCAATTGTAAAAGTTAATTCTGTTTTTTAAGACTAAATTCCACCTTGTAGAAGTAAATTCCGCAGGGTGGATTTTACTTATTATGGTGAAGATAGGTTCGAAACAAAGGAAATGCTGAATAATGATTTGAATTATGTTATAATGCTATGGATTTATTAATTGTTAAGTGGTTTACCTTTTGGGTGTTTTGACAAAGGGAGATTTATACAATGTCAAAAAAAATAGAATTTGTTGCAGCATTGTGCATGACAATCGGTCTTATGAGCGGTTGCACTTCTTATAGTGAGGGCTCTTCTGCCGCTATCGAAGGGTTTTCAGACGGAGCATCTATAGGCTCATCGGAAGCGTCATCAAAGGAGTCATCCGATGCGTCGGTTGAGGCAGCGACGGCGGCATCAAAGTTATCTTCGGATGATGTTACTTCAAAGATCAGTGATGTAAGTAAGGATGTGAAGAAAGGCTCGGAAAGCAGCGCGGCGGCTGGTAGCGCATCAACAGGTTCGTCGGTGAGTAAGTCTGCAAGTGACAGCGCTTCTAAAGGAAAGTCTGCGGACGACAAGAAAGCAGACGGAAAGAATTCCGATGAAAAGCCAAAGGAAAAGAAGAAATCCAAGAACGGAATTATAATACCGGAGATTGAGGACGGAGTTACCAAGATAGGTGACAGAGGAGTGGAAGTAACTTTCAAATGGGAACCTGATGAGAACGTAGACAGGTATGAAATTTCTGTCGAAGGAAAACCTCATGAAAGCACATCATATTCTCATATTGAGGATGTGTATTCTGATGAGCCGAGTTATACATACAAAGATAAGATCAATTATGACATCAGGATTAAAGTAAGGGCATATAAAGGCGATGCGAAGAAAGCCATCTGCGGCGACTTTAGTGAATTTGCATACGGAAATACCTGCGAAGACGCTCTTACAGCTCCAAAAGTAAAAGACGGAGTTACCCGCAAAGGTGCAACCGGCACGGAAGTTTATTTTGCTTGGGAGCCCGTTGACGGCGCCGAGCACTATGAAGTGGTGGTCGAGCACAAGAAGAAGGCTGAATCTGAGTATGATCTTAAAGAGGTTACTTATACCAATGCGCCCAATTATACATATACCGGACAGGGCGAATATGATGTCAGAATAACGGTTAAGGCTCAGACCAATGCCTGGATCAACGGAAAAAAGAAAATGTTTAACAGCGCTGTAAGCGCCTATGCAAAAGGAAAGACATATTGATACATTACTGAAATTATTTACTTGAAGAGGATATTTATGGATAAGATTGCAGTACTGATACCTTGTTACAATGAAGAAAAGACTATAGCGAAGGTTATAAGAGATGCCAAGGCGGCGCTTCCCGAGGCAGTTATTTATGTATATAACAATAATTCGAAAGACCGCACTGCAGAGATCGCAGCAGCTGAAGGCGCTGTTGTTCGCAATGAATTTATGCAGGGAAAAGGCAATGTTATAAGACGCATGTTCCGCGAGATTGACGCGCTTGTATATGTAATGGTTGATGGAGACGATACATATCCCATGGATTCGGCTCCCGAGATGGTTGACCTTGTTCTTAATCATAATTCGGATATGGTAGTCGGAGACAGACTTTCATCAACATATTATCAGGAGAACAAAAGACCTTTCCATAACTTTGGAAATAACCTCGTAAGAGGAAGTATCAACAAGTTGTTCGGATGCAATATCAGAGATATCATGACAGGATTCAGAGCTTTCAGCTATGAGTTTGTAAAGACATTCCCCGTTCTTTCAAAGGGATTTGAGATAGAGACAGAGATGACCATTCATGCTGTTTACAACAACATGCAGATCGACAATGTTGTTATCGAATACAGAGACAGACCGGAAGGATCTGAGAGTAAGCTCAATACTTATGAAGACGGAATGAAGGTTCTTAAGACTATTGCAAAGCTTTACAGGAACTATAAGCCTTTTGGATTCTTTCTCATATTTTCGATGGTACTTGCACTTATATCGATATTCTTTTTGGTGCCGATCGTCACAGAGTATTGGCGTACGGGGCTTGTACCCAGATTTCCTACATTGATAGTTTGCTGCTTTATCATGCTTTCTGCGGTTCAGAGCTTTTTTGCGGGAGTTATACTGTCCACACTTGCGGTTAATAACAGACGTGAATTTGAGATGCAGCTTAACATGCTTCAGCGTCACAAAGAAACAGACATGATGAAATAAGGATTAGCGATCAAATGGAAGATAGTAATACAAAAAATAAGTCGGGGCTTGTAAAAAAAGCCTCCAAAGACTTTATATTCAGTGTTTTGGCGCTGATTATCTATAACGGTGTTTTGCAGCTTCTAATCTATCCTCAAATAACAAACAGGATGGGAAAAGAAGCGTTTGGCACCGTTCTTTATTTAATCTCTGCAGTGTCCATAATGGGTGCGGGATTTGGAACATCGGCAAGTTATTCAAGAATGATGGCCAAAAAGAACAGAGAGGAAGCAAACGGAGATTATAACATTTTTCTCCTTATTATCGCGGCAATTTCGGTTCCTGTGACTTTGATAGCTTTGCATGTTGCAAAAGGGGCATCGCTTGGGCTTTTTTTACCCGTACTTGTACTTATGATAGTTACTGTTTTCAGGTATTATGCGGATGTTCAGTACAGAATGACCATAAGATTTAAGGAATACTTCTTTTTCTTTGCGGCAACTTCACTCGGATATGTTTTGGGATTGATGCTATTTCCTGTGACGGGAAGCTGGGTATTCGTGCTGTTTCTCGGCGAGATCTTTGGCATTATATTTACTGTCGCTACTGGTGAGATTTTCAGACCTCCGTTTTTTAAAATTTCCGGGGCTTTTAAAGAAAATATGGTATCCGTGTGGTACATTTCGCTCAGCAATCTTTTGGCCGCGCTGATACTACACTCCGATAGGATCCTCCTTAGGGTTTTTAAGGGAGGGAGCGAGGTTACCGTATTTTACACCGCAAGCCTTGTCGGAAAGATCGTTGCGATGATAACAACGCCGCTTAACGGTATAGTTATAAGTTATCTGACCAATTATAAGATCGTAATGAATAAAAAGAGATTTGCAGGCATCGGTGCTGCATTTATGGGGATTACCGTCATCGGCGCCGCAGCATGCTGCTTTGTTTCAATGATATTTGTAAAGCTCTGTTATCCTGCCGATGTTTATGCAGAGGCTTCAAATTATTTCTTTTTGGCAAATCTCGGGCAGCTGCTTTACTTTGTTTCAGGGTCTTTGATGGTGGTGCTGCTAGCATTTACCGAAGAGAAGCTTCAGTTTATTATTAATCTTGTTTACGGAATATCTTTTGCCGTAATAGTGATTCCTGTCACTTATATGTGGGGAATAACAGGAATTGCTTATGGTCTTGTTGCGGTTAATACTATAAGATTTGTGACTGTGATAATTCTTGGAATCGGGAAATTAAGGAAAAACTGATTGGAGCGATTTAGCTGTCAATCGACGGATGGTATATAAAAACTCGTTTTGGTATTGTGAATGTATATTTTCTTCAAACAGTTAAGTTCTTAAGACTTTCTTAAGATTGATTGTAGATTTCATTAATTTTATTGCTCTTATAGGAATGTTTTGACGGATTGGTGTTAAAATATCTTTTGGTGAAGTATCAGCGAGGAGGAAAAATGAAGAAGAGAATAATAAGTTTAATTGTGGGTGTGACGACAGTAGCAATGCTAACTTGTGGATGTACTGCGATCAATAACGATGCAGACACTGCACTGGAATTTATAAACGACGATCTTGCAACAAGCATGACAGGTAAAAGCGATGAGGCTTCAGAGGCAGGCACATTGGTTTTGGCAGAAGATATTTATAAGCCTACACTTGATGAAGCAGCAGCCGCAGCTTCAGTGGAGGAAACTAAAGAGGAAGAACCTCAGGAGCAGGTAGATGAAGACAAAGTAGTAATGGTATTTATCGGCGACAGCCAGATTGAGAACGGAAGAGACAGCGGCAACGATCTTGCTTCTCTTGTATCTGAAAGAGTTCCGAATTCTGTCGCATATAATCTCGGAATCGGTGGAACAACCGCTGCACTTGAGCATTCAACTACAGATTCATCATTGTCTAAGTGGGATTCTATTTCTTTTAACGGAATAACCTACGGTCTTGCGGGAAAGATTGACAGAGACAGAGTTTTTCAGAATTATCCCCACGTTCTGAGTAATATGAATAATATAAATCCTGAGAAGGTTGATTATTACTTTATAGAATATGGTGCAAACGATTTTTTTGATAAAATGCCGCTTGATAAAACACAGTTTGAAGGCAATCCGCTTCATTCATATTATGAAGCTCTTGAAGAAGGCGTGAGAACTCTTAAGGAGATCAGTCCCAATGCAAGAATTGTCCTTATGACTCCTTTCTACGGAATTTATAAGGATACCAATGGAAAGTTCCTTGGCGATTCTTATGTAGTAAGTTACGGAATAGATACTCTTGCAAATTATGCAAGAAAAGCACTTAATGTAGCGGAAGATCTTGATCTTATCGATTTTGATGCGATGAACGACGACAAGAAGTGCGATCTCTACCTTGATACGGCGGAAGAGTATCTTTTGGACGGAACGCACCTCACATTAAAGGGAAGACAGGTATTTTCAAGGCTTCTTGCTCATATCCCCAACTACTATGAGGAAAATGAGCCATTCGCATACCTTGAGAATGACACTATCAAAATTGGCCAATTCGATCCCGATGAGTATTTCATGATCTCGGATGACAAGCTCAGAGATAATTATCCCGAGGCTTATGAGAAGCTCAAATCCGGAGCATATCCGCTCGCCAGAGAGCACGGCGCAGGAGCTGAGTAACGCCGGGGGTATATGTAAACGGACGACCTATATAGCCATTTATAACAGTCGTTTCGTGTGTTGACATTCAAGACATAAAAATTCAGAGCTACTTATTCTTCGCTCCAAAACTCGCCCATAGATGGGCTCAAACAGTTGGAGCGAGAACAGAATAAGCAGCTCTTCTTTTTTGTGTTCTTGAATGTGACAACACGCGAAAAGACTGTTATAAATGGCTATATAGGTCTGTTGTTTATTATGTACCGCACGGCGTTTACTAAGGTGTTACTTGCGCTATAGATTCTTAAATAATGTAATTGCTATAAAGCAAATATTGTGATAAAATGTTAATACTTTGTTAATGTAGCGTATACTTATGAAGGCGTACAGGTGGGCTATTCGCCACTACGCAGTTCCATAAGTCAGGTTTTCACAGTATTTATGTGAGTTGTAACATTCAAGAGCATAAGCAAGCGGAAATCTTTATTCTGTTCTCGCTCCGTTTGTTTGAGCCCATTTATGGGCGAGTTTAGGAGCGAAGAATAAAGATTACCGCTTGCTTATGCCTTGAATGTCAACGAACATAACCCCTGTGAAAACCTGACTTATGGAACGCATATCGCCAATATCCCCCAAATGTCGCACATGGAGTGGCATGGAGTGCTATCTTGAAGAATGTTATGGGGTAGGGTATACTACTATTATTGTTCGTCTCCAAGATAATGAACGGACGATTATTTAGAAAATGAGGGTAAATGTGATGAAGAAGGCCTTAATTATTGGTGCGGGTCCTGCGGGGCTTACTGCTGCTTATGAGCTTTTGACCAAGTCAAAGGATTATCAGGTAGTAATCTTTGAGGAAACCGACCAGTTTGGAGGAATATCAAGAACTGTAGAGTATAAAGGTAACCGCATGGATATGGGCGGTCACAGATTTTTTACCAAGGTTCCCGAAGTTAATGCATGGTGGGATAAGATGCTTCCCGGACAGGGAAAACCCACTTATGATGATATAGTTCTCGACAGACCGATGAAGATGACAGAGGGCGGTCCTGATCCTGAGAAAACAGACAGAGTAATGCTTAAGAGACATCGTGTCTCACGTATTCTTTTTGATTCAAAGTTTTACGATTACCCGATTTCACTTAAGGGTGAGACTTTTAAGAACTTTGGCTTTTTGACTACAATGCAGGTTGGATTCTCATATATGGCTTCTGTTTTCCACAAGAGACCTGAGGACAATCTTGAGAATCTCTATATCAATAACTTTGGCAAGAAGCTTTATTCAATGTTCTTCGAGTATTATACCGAGAACCTTTGGGGCAGACATCCAAGCGAGATTGATGCTTCATGGGGCAAGCAGAGAACCAAGGGCTTATCTATTTTCGGAATAATCAAGGACTATCTTGGAAGACTTTTTAAAGTTAAGAACCGTAAGGTTAACACTTCACTCATAGAAGAGTTCAAGTATCCCAAGCTCGGCCCCGGTCAGCTCTGGGACGTAACTGCTGAGGAGATCAAGAAACTCGGTGGTACAATTATTGTAAATGCAAAGGTTACCGGAATCAGGAAAGACGGCAATCATATCAAAGGCGTATCTTATCTTGTTGATGGAAAAGAGATCGAGATTGACGGCGATGTAGTTATCAGCTCAATGCCGATAAAGGATCTCGTTGCAGGAATGAATGATGTTCCCGCTGATCCCGCAAGAATTGCCGCAGGACTTCCTTACCGTGATTATATGACTCTCGGTGTACTTGTTCCCAAGCTTAATCTTGAGAATAAGACCAAGATCAAGACTATCGGAAATATCGTGCCTGATAACTGGGTATATGTTCAGGATAGAAATGTTAAGATGGGAAGATTCCAGATTTACAACAACTGGTCTCCTTATCTGGTAAAAGATCTTGAGAATACAGTATGGGTCGGACTTGAGTATTTCTGCTTTGAAGGCGATAACATGTGGAATATGACCGAGGATGAGTTTGCCAAGATGGCAATTGATGAGATGGTCAAGCTTAAACTTATCGACAAGGCAGATGAAGTTATCGACTATCACATGGAGAAAGTTAAAAAGGCTTATCCTGCTTACTTTGATACATATGATGAGATGGACAAGCTCATCGAGTATCTTGATACTATCGACAATCTCTATTGCGTAGGCAGAAATGGTCAGCATAGATATAACAATATCGATCATTCAATGTGTACATCCTTTGAGGCTGTTAAGAATATCATAAGTGGAGAGACAGACCGCAGCAACATATGGAACGTTAACACTGAGGAGGAATACCATGAAACATCTACTTCCGAAGATGAAGCAGATGAGGTGGAAATAGATTGACGATACATTAAATTTTAATGCGGTGCTTTATGATGATACAGCACCGCATTTTTTAGGAGTATTATGAAAAAAATAAGTGTTTTGATCCCCTGTTTTAATGAGGTGGAGAACGTGGAGGGTATTTCCTCCGCAATTGAAAATGTCATGAAAAAAGATCTTTCAAACTATGATTATGAGATCGTTTTCATAGACAATGCGTCTACAGACGGAACAAGAGATAAGATTGAGAAAATCTGCGAGGGAAATAATAAGATAAAGGCGATATTTAATGTCACAAATTTCGGACAGTTCAATTCGCCTTTTCATGGCATGTGCTCTCTGGACGGAGACTGCGTCATTCCCGTGTGTGCCGATTTCCAGGATCCGGTTGAGCTTATTCCCGTATTTGTAAAAAAGTGGGAAGAGGGCCACAAGATCGTCAGCGGGGTAAAATCTTCAAGTAAAGAAAACGGATTAATTTATTTCCTCAGAACTGTCTACTATAAGACTATAAAGAACATTTCAAGTGTTCAGATGATAGAGCACTTTACAGGTTTTGGTCTTTATGACAAGACCTTTATAACACTTCTCAGACAGCTTAACGATCCGATTCCGTTCATAAGAGGAATCGTTGCTGAGTACGGAGCCGGTTTCAATATGACAACGGTTGAGTATGAGCAGCCTAAGAGAAGAGCAGGCAAGACACACAATAATTTCTATACCTTATATGATGCGGCAATGCTCAGTATTACATCATATACAAAGGTGGGATTACGTCTTTGTACTATAGCGGGATTTGCTTGTGCAATTATAGATATGATCGTTGCATTTGTATATCTTGTACTTAAGCTTACTCACTGGTACAGCTTCCATGCAGGTTACGCGCCGATGATCATCGGAATGTTCCTTATCGGTGCAATACAGCTCTTTTTCATAGGGCTTACCGGAGAGTATATCCTTAACATCAACACCAGAGTTATCGGCCGTCCCATAGTTGTTGAGGAAAAGCGCATCAATTTTGAAAATGATAAATAATGTGACATTACACTGATTTACAGACCACAGGGAGAAACAATGACCTTTATATCATTTGCATTCATGGTATTTTTGCCATGCGCCGTTTTGATCAACTTCATAGTTCCGATAAAGTATCGCTATATCTGGCTTCTTATAGCAAGTATGATATTTTATTCAACTGCAGGCATAGGGGCGATGGTTGTCCTCGTACTTTCTATGCTGTCGGTGTATGCAACAGGTATTTACCTGGGAAAAAAGAAGAAGGCAAAGCTTGTATTTGTTTTGTGCCTGCTCTTTAATCTCGGAATTCTTTTTGTGTTCAAATATTTTAATTTCTTCATGCAGATTCTGGGTATTGCCACAGAAGGAGCCTATGGAAATATTCAGCTGAATAATATGATCATTCCTCTCGGACTGTCTTTTTACATACTTAAGTCCGTAGGATATCTGATTGACGTTTACAGGGGAGATATTGTCCCTGAAAAGAATTATCTTAAATTTGCTCTTTTTGTTTCATTTTTCCCGCAGATTCTTGCCGGACCTATCGAGAGAGCGGGGAATATGCTGGAACAGTTCGATAATCCCAAGCCCATTGATTTTGACAGATTCAGAAACGGTTTTCTTCAGGTGCTTTGGGGATATTTCCTTAAGCTTGTTGTTGCGGACAGACTTGCTATTTTTGTAAAAGCTGTATTTGATGCCGAAGACGGTATAAGGGGAACGATATCTTTTGTTGCGATCCTGTTCTATACATTTGAGATTTACGCGGATTTTGCGGGCTATTCACATATTTCGATCGGAATAGCAAGGATTCTTGGAATTGATGTAATGAATAACTTTGAGTGCCCTTATCTTGCAAGGTCGATCGCGGAGTTCTGGAGAAGGTGGCACGTTTCACTTTCGTCATGGTTTAGAGATTATCTGTATATTCCGCTTGGTGGAAACAGAAAAGGAACAATCAGAAAGTTTATCAATATACTTATTGTATTTACTGTGAGCGGCCTTTGGCACGGCGCAGATTTTACTTTCCTTGTATGGGGACTTCTTCACGGTGTATATCAGGTGATAGGAAGTATAGTTACTCCTGTCAGGGACAAAATCACAAAGACATTTAACATTGGAAGAGCAAGTTTTTCACACAGAGTTGTAAAGACGGTGGGAACTTTTATTCTTGTAGCTTATGCGTGGGTGTTCTTTAGAGCGGACGATATAATGCAGGCTGTAAGGATCATCAGATATTCTTTTGTATTCACTCCGTGGAAATATGTTGACGGAAGCATGTACCAGTTCGGGCTTACAAGAGGAAACTTCCTCCTTGGTGTATTTGGCATATTGCTTATGATCATCGTTGATCTTGTGAACAGCAGGGGAATTGTTATAAGGGAAAAGATACTGTGCCAGGGATTGTGGCTTAGATGGATCATTATGATATTGGGAATCGTAGTTACCGTAGTGTGCGGAATCTGGGGCCCGGGTTACGATGTGTCGGATTTCATCTATAAGCAGTTTTGATCTATTTTGAAAAGAGGAGTAGTTTTCGGTTGATCGGAGGAAGAAAAGTAAAGAGCATATGGCTCATACTGGCTATGCTTGTTGCGGCATTGTCGGTAACGGTTTTTCTTATAAAGGATAAAGAAAGAAGTGCAGAGAAGTACATAGATTCCGATTTCGCAATATGGGAGAGCGTGGGATTTGTGGCTTACGGCAATCCTGTTGAAACGGCGAGCGGAATAAATGCGCATTTTGACAGTGACGGTAAGCTGTGCTATGACGTATATCTTCCTGTGGATGAGGGAGAAGAAATCGAACTTGTTTGTGATGAAGGTATTGAAGTTACTGTCGGTAATGAAACTTATACAGGTGGAGATGTTTTAAATGTACCTTTATTTGAAAGATTGAACGGTGAGATAAATGTTCCCGGAGTGGGCACCGAAACGGCTGATTTTAGATTTATAGCGGCAAGTGGGATTCCTTCAGTATATCTGGGAACATATAATGATACAAAAGATTTTTTGAAGGAAGTAAAGGGAAATACCGCTGCAGGTTTTTGCACAGTTTTAAATGGAGATGATTCCAAAGATTATAGCGGAAACTGCAATATTCGTGTTCACGGAAATTCATCCTTTTTCTTCGATAAGAGTTCGTATCAGTTCAATCTTGAATCTGATGTGGGAATACTTGGGATGCCGGCGCAGCGAAAGTGGGTCCTTATATCGGAGTTTATTGATGGATCATTTATGAAAGATGCCATAATGTACAGGCTTTCTAAGAATACTGGAGATAAGTATTCTCCTGAGTTTCGCTATGTGAATGTCTATCTGAACGGGCAGTATGAGGGACTTTATCTGCTTTTGCAGAAGGTTGATATCGATGGCGGAAATATTGATCTCAATAATCTTGAGGTTGTTAATAATGTTGCCGGCGATAGGAAGATGAACCAAAATAATACCGGAGGATATCTCGTTGAGCTTGGAGCGGCCGATGCTTTTCAGGATACTCCTGAAAATCTTATTGTAGAGACACCTAACAGATGGATGGAAGTAAAGTCGCCGTCCAATCTTACAGAAGATCAGCACAAGTATTTGACAGATCTTGTTAATGAGGCGGAACAGGCTCTTTATCTTTCTGACGGTGAAAAGACCGAATCGGGGAAAACATGGTCTGACTATTATGATCCCGAATCATGGATGCGCCAGTATGTGTTTCAGGAGATATCGATAAATTATGATACGGAGTATAACAGCGAGTTTTTCCATATTAAAGAAAACGATAGGAAGTTATACGGCGGTCCGGCCTGGGACTTTGATAAGTCAATAAACGATTATGTTTCCTTTATTCAGAATGAAAGATTGAATTATATGATCAGATCGATTCACAATAATTCAATAGTAGTAAAGGATAAAGACAATTCGGGAGTAATGTGGCTTAGGCAGTTTGATTCGCACAAAGATTTCCATGACGGAATGAAGAAATTTTTCTTTGAAAAGGCTGAGCCGCAACTTAAAAAGATTCTTTCGGAAGATGTGCCTGTATGGGAAAAAGAAATTGAGAAATCGGCAATTGCAGATACTTACAGGTGGTCCGTCGAAGATATTGATAATCCGAATGATCCGGCAGATTCTTTTGCAAATTCGGTAAAGAAAATTACCGGAGTCTTTGCTGACAGGACTAAGTTCCTTGATGCATATTATAAGAATGAAGATGCTTATTATATTGTGACTTTTGTTTTGGATGAAGCCAGAATTGATCTTATGGTTCCCGTAAAAAAGAATGGGACGATAGGCGAAGATTCGCTTCCGATTTACAAGGACAGTAATGATTGGTACTATGGCAAAGAGTTATTTACTCCCGAAACCGTGGTCACAAAGGACATGGTACTTACGCAGAAACAGCATTAGGAAGGACAGAGCAGAATTTTATGGGTAACAGATACAGAAACGAACAGAAGTATCTTCTGAATAAATCTGACGTCGCTATCCTTAAGATGAGGCTTGATGCCATGATGGAAAAAGATCCGCATGTGCGTGACGGCACGTCTTATCTGATCCGCAGTGTGTATTTTGACGATCCGAATAATTCCTGTCTTCATGAGAAAGAAGACGGAGTTTTTTTCCGAAGAAAGTGGAGAATCAGAATATATAATTGCAGCGACAAGGTGATACATCTTGAATGTAAAGAAAAACTGGGCAATATGACACATAAAGACAGCATCACTGTTTCAAGAGCGGATGTTGAAGCGGCAATGGCGGGAAATATTGAGCCGGATAAGAACAGAGAACCTTTATGGAATGATTTTGCATTGCAGGTCATGACAAAAGGCTTCAGACCGGCGACTATTGTTCAATATGAGAGAATCCCGTATATCTGGAGGCCTTCAAATGTGCGTGTCACGATTGACAGATGTCTTTCTTCGAGCGAGATGTTTGACCGATTTTTTGATGAAGATCTGCCGGTAAGGCCTATTATGGCGAGGGATCTTGATCTTCTGGAGGTGAAGTATGATACGCTTTTGCCCGATCACTTAAGACAAGTGATGATTCTTGATAATATGAGATATACTTCTTTTTCTAAATACGAATTGTGCCGTCGAATGCCAATGCAGGCATTTTGAACGGATGGCATACGAAGCATAGCATTATAACGGAGGATGAGAAATGAGTTTTAAGGATATTTTAAAGAAATCTTTTTTGGAGAATTACGCTCAGACGGAAATGAGCATCAGGACAATAGTAATTGCGATCGCGCTTACATGTGTATTTGCGGTATATATTTATCTTTTTTACAGAGTTGTTACAAAAAAGAGCTTTTATTCAAAGAGCTTTAATATCTCTCTTGCATCGATTGCGATCATAACTGCGGCAATTATTCTGACTATCCAGTCAAGCGTTGTGGTTTCTCTTGGTATGGTGGGTGCGCTTTCTATCGTAAGATTTCGTACCGCAATAAAAGATCCCATGGACCTTGTGTTCCTGTTCTGGTCAATTGCTGTCGGAATCATCTGCGGCGCGGGATTGTTTGGAATAGCACTGGTGCTTTCCGCATCGATCACAATACTCATTCTTGTTCTTGAGCTGGTTCCTCAGGCGAAGGCTCCTCAGATTCTTTTGATAAGCTTCAGAGACAGTGATGAGACCAATGACGGTGTTGAGAAGATTCTTACAGAGAGCAAGAGCTATTACAGTGAGAAGAGCAGAACAATAACAAACGGACAGATAAGTCTGGCTTTCGAGATCAGAACATCAGACGGAAGAAAGCTTTGCAGCAGCCTTTCGGGACTTGACGGAGTAAACAGCGTATCACTTCTTAAGCATGACGGTGAAGTTACATATTAAGCGTAGTGCTGAAGGCACTGACAAGGGCATGAATTTATGAAAAGAAAGATAAACATAGCTTTAAAGTGCATATTTTTTACTATAACCGTGGGCATTATTTTATATGCAACGACGATAGTTTTGGAGAGAAAAGACAGCTTGTATAAGTATGCCGATTTCTTTGAACTTGCAAAAAAAGATCAGATTGACGTTCTTTTTATCGGATCTTCTCACGTAATAAATGCGATAAACCCTACGGTTCTTTATAATGAGTACGGATATACTTCTTACAATATGGGAGGACACGGTTCGCTCCTTCAATCAACATATTGGGAACTAAGGGAGGCGCTTCAGTACACGACTCCGAAGTGGGTTGTTGTTGATGCCTATATGCTTGAGAAGAACTATCGTTACCTCGATGACAGAGATGCAAATCCCGATGAGGATGAGGTAAATACTTCTGTTGAGCAGCTTCACCTTAATATGGATGTGTGGCCGTTTAACGACCTCAAAGTTGAGGCGGTAAACGATCTTATACAGGATAAATCGATCCGAAGAGAATTCCTTTTTAATTTCCTTGTTTATCACAACAGGTGGGAATACATTTCCGAGGATGATTTTAAATCGGTATTCGGAGATGAATCAAAGAACGAATTGTTCGGCGCAGAGATGAGATATGACGTTGAGACTTCTTTTACTTTCTGTAAGGAACCTGAAAAGGGAGAGGTTCTTCCGGAGGAAACGGTTGGAGAACGCTATCTTAAGGCTATCATTGAAGAGTGTAAGAAGAGAAAAATCGGAGTGCTTGTGACATTCGATCCTTTTAATCCCGAGTCAAAAGATATTATTGCGGCAAATTCAGCGGGTGCGATAGCAAAAGCCTGCAAAGTGCCGTATCTTAATATGCTCAACTCGGATGTTATTGATATATATTCAGACTTAAACGATCACGGACATCTGAATGCTGTCGGATCTACAAAGACAACCAAGGCGATAGGAAAGTGGCTTAAGAGTAATTCAAAGCTTGTTGATCACAGAGGCGACGAGGCTTATGCATACTGGGATGAAAAGAGCGATAATTTCTATGATTCGATAAGAGATGATACGACCGATGAGGACAACCTTATTTCCAAATTGAGTCTTTTGTCTCTTGGAGAGTATGGCTTTGTTTTATACTGCAATGAAGGTTCTCAGGTTTTTACGGATAAATCAATGGAACATGTCATAAGTGGAATAGCGGATTCAAATATGATCAAAACTACGTCTGGGCCGTATATACTTATTAAGGATCCAAAGACGGGCAAGACATATGAAGCTTCCGGCGACGGAAATCTTGAGAATGTTGAGACAGCGATGGGACATATGTATTATCAGCCTGTTGAACAGAATTTCAGGCTTTTTTATGAGGCGGACGATCAGGATACAAACTATCTGTATGACGACGCTCATGCGAGTGCCGATATTCAGATAATAATATATGATAAAGAAACCGGAGAAGTGGTGGAACATGAGTATTACACTTCAAAAGGAGGAAGATATGCAAGGTAAGATCTGTATTGTCGGAATTGCAGGTGGTACCGCTTCGGGCAAAACGACAATAGTAAGAAAGATAAAAGAGAATTTTGGTGATGATATTGTTGTCATCAACCATGATTCATATTATAAAGCTCACAACGACCTTTCATATGAGGACAGGTCCAAGCTTAACTACGATCATCCGGATTCATTTGACACTCAGATGATGATAGAGGATGTAAAAAAGCTTAAGAACAACGAGGAAGTCGATATTCCCGTTTATGATTTTTCGGTTCATAACAGAGCTGATGCAACGGTTCACATTGTTCCTAAGAATGTTATAATCCTTGAGGGAATCCTTGTTCTTGAAAATAAAGAATTAAGAGATCTTATGGATATCAAGGTTTTCGTTGATACGGATGCGGATGAGAGACTTATGCGAAGAATCCGCCGCGATATGGCGGAGCGTGCAAGGAGTATAGAGTCGATCCTTAATCAGTACGCGGATACGGTTAAGCCTATGCATGAGCAGTTCATTGAACCCAGTAAAAAATATGCAGATATTATTATTCCCAGAGGCGGCGAAAATCTTACGGGAATCAACATTTTACAGCAGCACATAAAGAGCATGCTTGTTATATGATAAGCATGGTTTGCCGTGATGCGGTTGTAAGTATAAGAAAATTGCTTTAGGAGAATGACATATGTTAATGGTTGCATGGTCCGTAGTGCGCCTGATCTATTGGATGTTAATAGTGCCATATCTTATCGGACAGCTTTTCAACTTTATATTACCTGAGGGAAAAAAGACGGTAGGAATCACTTTTATTCTTGGATTTCTTATTTACATTGCTATATTTGAAATGGTCGCGATTCCCTGCATAATCAATTATGTTTACGAGTCGTTTACGCATTGCAGACAGATTTATGTGGTGATCGTATCGCTTTTGGCAATCGGCGGATCTTTTAGGTTCAGTAAGTCGATCTTTAAGAGGGAGATTGTCTGTGACCTTAATATAGAGACCAAAATTTATTATGGAATCTTTATAGCACTTGTTCTTTTTCAAGTGGTAATGAACTTTATATATGCACCGTTCAACGGTGATGATGCCGAATATGTGACAAATTCACTTATAGCGCAGCAGTGGGGATCTATGAACAGGATCGACCCTAATGTTGGAGGACCAATTGACCTTAAAACGAGAAATGTGCTTGCAGCTGTTACAATGTGGATTGCCTTTATAGCCAAGAGCTCATCTGTACATGCCACTATAGTTTCGCATGTAGTAATGCCACTCTTTGTTTTACCGCTTGTTTATTATGTGTATTATCAGATAGGGAAGAGTCTTTTTAAGGAGAAAAAAGAAATCGTTCCCGTATTTATGATCTTTATAAATATGCTGTATATGTTTGGAAATGTTTCGCTGAGTACGCCTGCGACATTCCTGCTAATGAGAAGTTGGCAGGGGAAGGCTCTTTTTTCAAATCTTGCACTTCCGATGATCTTTTGGCTCTTTTTGCTTATGTTTGAAGATGTATCCGCAGTGAACGAGGCGGCCGGAACTAAAGAAAAACTTAAGATCACCGCACCCTGCTGGATAATGCTTGCGCTTGTAAATGTACTTTCATGTATCTGTACTGAGCTTGGTGTTGCGCTTGGATGCGGACTTGTTGCAATCCTTACGATTGTTTTATTATATGCATCAAAGAGATGGACTGTGCTTGTAGGAGCTTTTTTGGCGGTTATTCCCAATCTGGCTTATGTTGCCTTTTATTTAATTCTGGGGGGTGGAGCATAATATGTACGGAATTTTTATGGAATGTTATGTGGCGCTCAGACAGTATTTTGGAGGCGAATCGGCCGGAGATATCAGGGCATATCTTAACATGATCGTTTTTATTGCTTCGGCGATATTTATCATGATCAAGGAAAAAGACAGAGTAAAAAAGATACTTTTTGGAATAATGCCACTTGTGATAATTGTGGGATTTCTTTTGCCGATAACAAGGATAATATATGTCGGTCATGTTGATAAAGACAGCCCGGAAACGTATTATAGAATATTGTGGTTGATACCCATGTATATTGTTATTGCATACGCTGCATGTCTGATAATGATGAAAATGAAAAGCGATGCGATAAGAAGAGTGGTAATGGTTGCTGCGGTTCTTGCAATCATGCTTACAGGCAAACTTGTATATACCAACAGATACATGTATAAGGCAGAGAACATTTATCATATTCGCCAGGATGTTATTGATATATGTGAGCTTATAAAGCCTGCAGAAGGAGAAGATAATCCGAGGGCGGCTTTTCCCGAAGAACTGACATGGTATGTAAGGCAGTATGATACTCATATCCTTATGCCTTACGGAGCAGATATTATTGAGGGTGAAGCTAAGGGAATGTACTGGGATCCTGTGTATGATGCAATGAAAAATGTTGAGGTCACATCAGAAGGCGTTGAAATAGTGGATGCCAATGCGCTTGTTGATGCGACAAGAGAAGAAGAGTGTCGATATGTCATCATGCCCGAGGATACAGAGAAAAGGAAGCTGAGTAAGGATCTTACGACATTCGGTCTTAAGATTGTTGATAAAGTCGATAAGTTTTATGTCTATGAAGATCCTGTTGTAGTTGAGAAGCTTGAGGAAAAGAAAGCGGCAGAGAAGAGTTAAGGAAATAAGTTAAATGGATAAAGAAGTGCAACAATACCTCGACAGGGTGCATGAGTCGGATTTTGCCATGCTCTCGGAGGTAGACAGAATATGTAAAAAACATAATATACAGTATTATCTTCACGGAGGTACGTTCCTTGGTGCTGTAAGGCATCAGGATTTTATTCCGTGGGATGATGATGTGGATATTCTTTTTTTGCGTGAAGATTACGAGAGGTTTATTGACGTATATGAGAAAGAGGCGGATAAGAGATTTAAACTTCTTAGATTTGAGAGATATCCTCAGTTTTTTGATTTTATAACAAAGATCGCGGATTACGATCTTACTTATGAAGAGACCTCTTTTGGAGCGGAAGATTTCTACGATCACAGGTATTCTCATCCTACGCTCGATCTTTTTGTATTTGATAAAGAGGCGGATAATCACAAGTGGCAGCTTATCAGGATGAAGCTTCTCTATGCGCTTGCCATGGGCCACAGACCGTACGTTGATTATTCGAAGTTTAAGGGCGTGATGAAGATTGTATCTTTCTTTCTTACAACTGTCGGAAGGTGCATACCTTTCAAGGTTATAGCATATAAATATATTAAGCTTCAGACACTCGGAGGACTTGCAAAGAGAGCACCGGGTAACGAGAAAGGCTCGGGAGATGAGACAACTCTTTTCATCTCAAATGAGCAGCCCGATCCAAGGTACTGGGGACTTGATTTTGATGCGGATCACCTCATATACGGACCTGACACAGCCATGATAAGGGGCAAGGAATTCCCTATTCCGAAGAACCACGACAAGTGGCTTAAGAAGACTTACAGGGATTATATGAGTCTTCCGCCTGAGGATAAAAGAGTTCCCATGCACGTGAATGTTATAAAGAAAAACGAGGACCTATAATTATGAAAACAATAGCACTTATAATTGCCGGCGGTACGGGAGCCAGAATGAAGCAGGACATTCCCAAGCAGTTTCTTACGGTAAATGAGAAGCCTGTTATTGTATATACGCTTGAAGCGTTTCAGAATCATCCCGAGATTGATTCTATCGCCGTAGTGTGTGTTGAAGGTTGGGAACAGATGCTTATGGCTTATGCCCGCCAGTTCAATATTTCAAAACTTGAGTACGTCGTTCCGGGCGGTGAGAACGGGCAGGGTTCCATACGAAACGGTGTGTATGAACTTGAGAAGAATTTTGATGCCGATTCGATAGTGCTTATCCATGACGCGATAAGACCGATGGTTTCTGCGGAGATCATATCCGATTGCATCATGAAGACCAAGCAGTACGGAAATGCCATCACGGCTATTCCTTGTGCAGAGGCTATGCTTACCACAACGGACGGCGAAATGTCTGATAAGACATACCCCAGAGATAATCTTAAGAGAACTCAGACTCCGCAGGGATTCAGACTCGGAGAGATCTGTGATCTTCACAGAGAGGCTCTTTCAAAAGGAATAACAAATTCTGTCGCATCTTGTACGCTTATGACAGAACTTGGCAGGAAAGTATATTTTTCACAGGGCTCTGAGAAGAATATAAAACTCACGACAGTAGACGATATTGACATCTTTAAGGCGCTCCTCATGAGCAAAAGGAGTGAATGGTTGAAGTAAAATGCTTTTTAATTCATATGAGTTCATGCTTTTATTTCTGCCGATATTTCTTGCGGCGTATCTTCTGATAAGGACAAAGATCAAAGATTATAAGAAAAAAGAAAGCCTTTTGAATATATTGATGATTCTGGGCTCTCTTATTTTCTATAGTCTTTTTGAGATTAAAAACACAGTTATTTTATGTATGAGTATCTTCCTCAACATAAATGTCATAAATTGCATCAGGTTAAAGAAGAACACGAAGATCTGGATGATCGCGGGCGTAGCGGTAAACATTGCGATATTGTTTTTCTTTAAGTACAGCGTTGTTTATGCGGGAATGTTCTTTCCTGTTGCAATCAGTTTCTACACATTCAACCAGATTTCCTATATTGTTGATTTATATCGGGGTGAGATAAAAGAATATGATCTGATGGACTATCTCATCTATATTTTGTTTTTTCCAAAGATTCTGCAAGGGCCTTTGATGGGCTTTGCGGCATTTAACGATGGGCTTAAAAAAGCTTATAAAGATGATATGGATTGGGAAAAACTGATGCGTGGATTGCTTCTTTTATCCATGGGATTGTTTAAGAAGGTAATCCTTGCGGATACTTTTGCAAAGGCTGTCGAGTACGGATTTTCTGCGATTCCCAATCTTGGAAGGATGGAGGCGATACTTACCGCTGTGTTCTATTCTTTCCAGTTGTATTTTGATTTCAGCGGTTACTGCGATATTGCGGCATCTGTCTGTATGATGATGGGATTTGAGCTTTCGCTTAATTTCAATTCACCTTATAAGGCTGTTGATATAGGTGATTTCTGGGACAGATGGCATATCACACTCACTAAGTTTTTTACCAAATACGTATATATACCTCTCGGAGGTAGCAGAAAAGGGCAGCTTAGGACGTATCTGAATATCTTTTTCATATTTTTGCTCAGCGGAATCTGGCATGGCAACGGAAGTACGTTTGTTGTCTGGGGAATCATGCATGGCGTTCTGAGTATCATCACAAGAATGTTGAAAAGAGCGAAAAAGAGTGAGGAAAACCAGATTGTCGCAGAGGGTAAAAAGATTTGCGGAACTTTTTTTACCTTTGTCTATGTAACTGCTGCATGGGTGTTCTTTAGGGCGAGCAGCATTTCCGATGCGCTTCTTCTTTTTAAGAGAATGTTTGTCGGCGGAATAAGACCTTTTTACAGCACGTTTGCCGATGGCTTTAATCTCGATGAGATATGGTATGTGATAAAGATGACACCGCTTATGAAGTTTAGCTTTGCGTGGGATTTTTGTCTATGGCTTTTTCTTATTGCGGGCGGTGTGATAATCTTTTTGGGAAAAAATGCTGTTATGTATTCTAAGGAGTGCAAGATAAATCTTGGCACGACTGTACTTACTGCGGTGCTTTTAGTTTGGAGCATAATCAGCTTTTCGGGCGTAAGTACATTTCTTTATATGAATTTTTAATGTATTTTCAAGTTGATAATACATTTGTGCCGGTCGGAAGAACGGACGGCATGGGGCGGAGAAAATTATGAAAAGCTATAAAAAGTACTTTTTCATCTTAATAAGCATGGTTCTTGCGGTGTTTATCATCTGTGGGGGAATCGTGGTGTATGTGGATCCTTTTTTTCATTTCCATACTCCTGTTGCGGGATTTCCGTATATTGTAGACAATCAGCTCAGTCAGAATCCCGGAATGGCGAGGAATATGGCATATGACGGATGTATCATAGGATCGTCCATGACGGTTAATTTTGACACGGACGATTTTAAAGATATTCTTGGAACGGATACCGTAAAACTTAGTTACAGCGGGGCATATCCCAGGGATGACTACAATATTCTTTCTTTCGTGTTTGATAAAAATACCTATGCGAGGAAACAGAAGCCTGTAAAGCAGGTGTACTTTGCTGTAGATATCCCGACTATGACGGCAGATCCGGATGAAACAAAGTATCCGCTTCCGATGTATTTATATGACAAGAGTGTCATTAATGATGTAAAATATCTCATAAACAAGGATGTATTATTTGAGTATATTTTTCGTCCCGTTATCAGAGGAAAAGGTTCGGATCTTTCGGAAATCTATTTTAGCTGGTGGACACCTGAGTATTACAATATTCAATGGGTTATGCACAATTACGAGCAGCCTGAGATAAATCCTGTGGAAACTGAAAAAGATGGGCTGATTGAGAGAACGGAATTAAATCTTTCAAGGAATATTCTTCCTTTTGTGGAGTCAAATCCGGATACGGAGTTTTATTTCTTTTTCCCTCCTTACAGTATCCTGTATTGGAACAATGTGAAGCGCGAGAATACATTTGAGGCGACGATGAAACAATACAGATATGTCGCCGAGAGGCTTCTTGGGTATAAAAATGCGAGGGTGTTTTATTTCCAGACTATGGAGGAAACCCTGGACCTTAGTAATTATGCGGATTATTCACATTATAAACCCGCAATTAACAAATTTATGGTAGAATGCTTTAAGGATGGAAAATATGAAATTAAATCCGTTGAGGAAATGGATAAGGGGTTGTTAACTGTCAGAAAAATGGTGGCAGATTTTGATTATGCAGACCTTTTTTCGAGGAAATGGTAAGAAAGATTGCGGGTATATGAAATACGAGAGAACGCAAAGAGTATTGAATTGGGGAATGGTGATCGTGTCGGTTCCGATTATCGCGTTTTTGATAGGGACGATCGTAAGGGCAGCCATGTTTGTTGTGCCGGTATCGGATGATTATTGGTACGCGGTATCGGGAATCGGAGTCGATGGATTCTTTGATCGAATTGTTTCTGCATGTAAGTTTGCACATGAGGCGTACAGGCATGAACAGGGCGCATATTTCACTTCATTTATAGGTTCGTTTTTTAATCCCATAATATACGGCGGCTTTTCTGCAATGAAGGTCACTATGGTGATCAATGCGGTGCTTGTCTTTGCGGCGGTTATATTCTTGACCGGTGTCATAATGAAGAAAACTGCGGATGTTGGCGTGCATGTTGTATTATTTGTGATCGTGATCGCAGTGTTTCCGCTTACGGCGTATGATTCGTTCAGGGAAGTGTTTTACTGGTTTTCCGGAGCCTGTGCGTATGGGGTTCCCATTTCATTTGGACTTACGTCGATCGGTCTTTTTATCATTTATAACCTTAACAAGGAAGTTGCGCTGACAGGAAGAGAACCGTTGGTTCTTGCGGCAATACTCGGAGCGGCGACGGTCGGAGCATCCCTTGCAATAACGGGGATATTTGTGTATTTTCTTTTGTGTACTATTATCTATTTTGCGATTAAGAGAAGAAGACTTGAAAAAGATAATATGATAGTATTTATTACATGTCTTGCAGGGGCGGTTATCAATATGATCGCGCCGGGGAATTTGACGGGACATGGAATTGAAAACAGCGGCGCAGTTGATGTAAAAGCCGGAATCGGTTATGCGGCAGAGCATTATAAGTATGTGGTAAGGTGGCTTTTTTTTAACAGGAATTATCTTGTTCTTGTTATCAGCCTTATGGTTGTCGGATATCTTATCTATGACAGGATAAAGCTTTGCAAGACAGCTTGGATAGTGGTCGGAGCTATGCTTTTTGCTTCTCCGATGGTAACGGCTTTTGCGCAGGTAATGGGATATGGCATGGAGCAGATTCCGAACGGATGCTTTTTTATCACAGTGATGGCTACGACTGCCGCATTTGATAATCTGGCATTGTTTATCGGATGGTTAATGGGAAGAGCTTTGAAAGGACATAAGAAGATGTCCGTTCTTGCGGTTCTTTATGCAATTATTTTCGTGTGCTTTATAGCGACACCTTTTTCACCCGGAAAGTATAGCGTTGTTATGCTTAACAAGAAGCTTTATAGTGGTGAACTTCAAAAAAATTATGTTGAGACAAAGAAACTTACAGACAGCTTTGCAAATATGAAAGATAAGGATGTTAAAGTTGATGTCCCGACAAATCCTGAAACTATCGGGGATTTTTATTCCTTCTTTTTGCTTGACGATCCGGACAGCAGGATCAACAGTGATGTGGCAAAGGTATACGGATTGAGCTCTATATCCAATATAAGAGAGGAATGATGCAGTAATGAGAAATAAGAGAAATAAAAGAGAAGATTTTGATATATACAGCGATGATGATTTTGATATCTTCGCAGGAGACAGTATGGAAGAATTCGAAAACGATGATGACTTCAGAGACGCCGACGATTATGAAGATGAAGCCGGATATGACGGCGATTACAGAGATGATTATGAAAACGACGGCTATAGGGATGACTATGAGGATGATTACGCAGAGGGCTTTGAAGAAGGCTATGAAGATGACTTCAAGGATGACTTCTATGATTTTGATAAAGAGAATGTAAGATCGTCGGGAAAAAGAGGCCGTTCCGACGATTATGAAGAATATGAAGACGATTATCCTGCAGACTACGAAGATGAAGATCATGATGATGAGCTTTTTGAAGACTACGAGGATGACGGGCAGGAGGACGAGTATATGAGAGATTACAAAGGCAGCAGACGTAAGGATAGTCGGTCGAAACGTTACAGAGATGATTATGACGATGAAGAGTATTATGAGGATAGCAGGAGCGTAAGGAGAAGCGGGAAGAGAGGATACTCCGAGGATGATGACGACGGAGACTACGAGAAAAAAGGTAAGATTCCGCGTTGGGCTCACTTTGTTGTATTAGGTGTAATTGTAGCTATTGTCTTATATTTTGTTTTGCAGATCGTGAAATGGGATCACAGCAGTATTGAGCTGAAAGAGTCCGATGAAAAAAATATTTCTGCAGAGCTTCAGGATTTTATCACCTATAGATCTGACGAGCAGAAGGCAGGACATAAGGATGACGGTGAAGAGACGATACTTATGGTCGGAAATGACGCTATTACCCATGATCTGGGAGATACGGGAATTGCCGCTCAGATTGAAAAGGCTTCAGGTGCGAAATGTATAGCTGCGGGATTTCCCGAGACTACCGTTGCGCGTTCAGCAAACGGCAACGATCCTCTTGATGCTTTCTGTTTCCCGAGCGTAATAGATGCAATCACAAGCGGAGATTATTCCAAACTTCACGAGGCTACAAGTTCTGTTGATAATTCTTCAATGTTTGAAGACAGTATAAAAACACTTGAAGATGTCGATATGGATAAGGTTGATACTCTGGTTATCTACTACAATGCGCAGGATCTTCTTAAGGGAAGAATCGGTAGAAACCCTGACAACCAGTTTGACGAAGTGACATATAACGGAGCGCTTGCTACCGGAATTAAAAAGATTCAGGAAAAGTATCCTTATATGAGGATTATAGGTATGACCGTTACTTTCTGTTACGGCTTTGACAAGGACGGAAATGTAGTTGCGGGAGATAAGCTTGAACTTGGAAACGGTGATCTTTTCCAGTATTACCTTGGAATGATGACGGTTTGCTCAGAGGCTGAGAATCCCGGCGTAAGTGTTGTTGACAATTATAACGGAGATATTTCTGAAGAAAACAGTAAGGATCTTCTTGTTGACAATATTCATGTAAATGCCGAATGTAATAAGAATATAGCGGAGCATTTTGCGGAAGTCTTTAAGAATATTGTAGATACAGAAAAAGGAACGGGAGAAGAAGGGGAATCGGAAGAATGAAAAAGAACAGTATAGCCGGTATTTTTCAGTTGCAGGGAGCAGTTATTGTCTATTCTCTTTCGACTGTTGCTGCTAAATGCGCTTCCGAATATCCGACATTATCTCTCGGATGGATTGGCTTTTTTGCACTTGAATTTGTTGTTTTGGCAATTTATGCCGTTATATGGCAGCAGGTTATTAAGAAATTCCAGCTCTCTATAGCTTATTCCAATAAGGCAGTAACATTGATGTGGTCAATGCTCTGGAATTTTGTTATTTTCTCGGAGAGCATTACACCCGGAATGGTGATCGGCGTTCTTATTGTTATCGCCGGAGTTATAGTTATGAACAGTTCATCGGAGGAGGAAGCGGAAAGTGTATAAGTATTTTTTAATGATGCTTTTGGCTGAGCTTATAGCATCCTCTTCTCAGATCTTTTTGAAGATGAGTTCGAAAAAGAGCTATCCATCGGCCATAAGGGAGTATCTTAACTGCCTTGTTATAGGTGGGTATTCGCTGCTTATGGTGTCAATGGTCATTACGGTGGTCTTTGGCTATAATAAAGAAAAACTTGGATATATGGGAACGGTAGTAATGGAGCCCATAAGCTATGTTTTTGTATTGATCCTGTCGAGGATTGTTTTTAAGGAAAAGATATCGAAGAGAAAGATTGTGGGGATGAGTCTCATTATATGTGGGATTGCAGTCTTTTTCCTAAATAAACCAATGTAAAAAAGAAAATGCAGATTGGGGGCGTGAATCTGCGATATACGATATATAGAAATAAAAAATCCGAATGATAACAAAAAGTTGTTATTGTATTTCGAAAATGTTAAAATGCTATATATGGTATAGGGGGTTATCGAGGGAGGATATATTTAGTTACGTAAATTGATCAATCGTACGAGGAGTGTATATGAAAAAGATAACTAAGCGCGGATTATTTGTCGGCCGCAAAACTTCTAAAGACAGAAAAAGACGAGACAACAGGGAATATAGGGAAGAATACGACAGAGATGTTCGTGACGATCGTGAGTACAACGGATATGATGATTATGTAGATGATCGTGGATATGATGATCGTCGCTATGACAGGGAGTATGAGGTTTTTGATGATAATCGCGATTACAAAGTTGAGAGCGATTATGATGATTACGATTGCGACCGCGATTATGAAGACAATAAAGATTACGTAGATAGCCGCAAATACAGTGATGCAGGCTATGACTACGACAGAAGATATGAAAAAGAAGATTATGATAGGGATTATGCCGATGATGATCGTGACTACGAAAACGGAGATGATTACGGTCACGGATATGCGGATGATGATCGCTATTATTCAAATAATGCCCGCGGTTATGACGATGAAGTTCGCGGGTATGAGCGCATGATTGATGAAAAGTATGATGATTCTAATTATGACAGAGATTATGCGGATGACGATCGCGACTATGCGGAAGATGACAGGCAATTTAAGAGTACCGATCTTGCAAGCGCATTTAATGGCGATAATGAGTATGATACAAGATATTGCGACAGTGATTATGAGTATGACGGCGGATATGATGACAGATATGATAATGAAGAATTCGGCCGTGGACATAAGGCATCTAAGAAGGGTGCACGCAGATCCGGAAAGACAAGAAAGAGTCTGAGTGCGGTAGAAAGAACTGCAGCAGTTGTTGCTGTTGTGATTCTTGGTGGTGCGATCGCGACAGGAGTTTTCTATACAAAAGCGCTTGGCAGAAGTCATGAGATCAGTGCTTTTGCAGATGTCGGATCGACTATGAGCGATGTTCAGATTGTTGGACAGAGCGGACTTGTTGCGGTTGCCGATGCTCAAAAAGCAAAGCAGATGACCGCTAATATCATTGATGAAGCAAAAGAAGAAAAGGTTGAAGAAGTAGTAGAAGAGAAGGTAGAGGAAGAAGTTACCGGCGGAAAGGTAAGCTTTAGTGTTTCTTCTATCAAGAGCGACCTTAAGATAAAGTTTATCGGAAGTAACAAGAAGCTCGTTGCAAAAGTTCCTTTTAAGGTGACTGTTGAAACTCCCGACGGATCTAAAGTTGATTACGAGGATGACGATAAAGACGGTATCATCTATAAAAAGGATATGAAACCCGGCACATATAAGGTTACACCAAATGCGCTTCCTGCCGAGTTTTCACAGTACATCCTTGATACATCTACAAAGTCTGTAACCGTAAAAGACAAGGTAGAGATGAAGCCGGTTGATGTCAGCAACGAGGTTAAGAAAGAATCACAGATCAACGTTGCAAAAGAAGATACAGCGGTAAAGAACGTTGTGGAATCAACACTTAAAGATACTGTTGAATATGTTGAGAGTGAGAAGATTCCTGCAGACGGATCGGCTGCCGATAAAAACGGTACATATAAGGAAATTGATAAAAACAGTATTGCTGATCCTATGTCACAGTCATCGATAATTGACTTCACTAACTTTAGGACTGTTGCGTTGTTTACTACTGATAGTTCTACTTTACCGGATGCCGACTCGGATAATAGAAGCGGCGACGATTCAAGTGATGACAGCAAAAATGCTAATAAGGATGCAGCAAGTACAGGATTGAATGGCGGAGGAAGTAACAAGACTTCATCTGAAGATGAAGATGCAGCCAAATTAGCTAAAGAGAAAGAAGAAAAAGAAAAGCGGGAAGCAGCAGAGGCGGAGGCTTCAAGAATTAAGAAAGAAAAAGAAGAAAAAGAGAGGCAGGAAGCAGCGGCAGAAGCTTCCAGATTAGCCCAAGAAGCTGCAGATAAAAAAGCGAAAGACGATGCTGCTGCGGCAGAGGCTTCAAGACTTAAGCAGGAAGCTGACAAGAAGGCACTTCTTGAGAAAAACGGCAAGGTTCCTGTAAAAGAGACAGCAATAACACTTACTGAAGGTGATAAAAAGGCTATAGAAACAAAAGTATCCGGATTGGTGATTCAGATTACTTCTGACAATACAGGATGCGTATCATGTAGTGGAAATACAATTACTGCCGTGGCTAAGGGAACAGCAAAACTGACTGTTACAGCAGAGAATTATCAAACTGAATATATCACTGTAACTGTTAATGCCAAGAAAGCCGGAGATCTTCCTATCAATTTCAAGAAGATCACACTCGTACAGGATGAGAAGACAAATATCGGAATAAATGCAAATGATTATCCGGGATTCTCAGGAAAAGCGAAAGATGCTTCTATCGTAGGCGTTTCAGGAACAGAACTTCAGGGTAAGAAAGCCGGAAAGACAACGGTCACATATACTGCAACCGGATACAATGCATTTGATGTTGAGGTAACGGTAGTAGATAAGAAGGCACTTCTTAAGACTCGCGATGGTGAGCAGGTTTATGTAAAGAGCTCAGAAGGTGGCTTCAGAGAGGCAACATATGCCGATTACTATAACAAAGAGAATTTCTTCCTTAAGGACAAGGGAGAGGGCAACTTCAAATACAAAGGCTGGCAGACAATAAACGGAAAGACTTATTACTACAACAAGAACTGTGAGTACGTAACAGGTAAGCAGGTTATTCAGGGTGTTGAGTACGTATTTGGAAGCGACGGTGTCCTTACAACTTCTGCGGGAGCAAGAGGAATCGATGTAAGTAAGTGGAACGGTTCTATAGACTGGAAGGCTGTAAGAAACGAAGGAATCGAATTCGCTATCATCAGATGCGGTTACAGAGGTTCATCTCAGGGTGCACTTATCGAGGATCCTACTTTCAGAACTAATATTAAGGGCGCTCAGGCAGCGGGACTTAAGGTTGGTGTTTATTTCTTTACACAGGCTGTAAACGAAGCGGAAGCTGTTGAAGAAGCTTCAATGGTAATAGAGCTTTGTAAGGGATATGGACTTTCATTCCCTGTGTATCTTGACGTAGAGGGAAGTAACGGCCGAGGCGATACTATCAGTGCTGAGCAGAGAACTGCCAACATCAAGGCATTTTGCGGAACAATCCAGAATGCGGGATACAAGGCCGGCGTATACGCAAACAAGACATGGTTTACAAGCAAGATCAAGACCAATCAGATTACAAACTACAAGATCTGGCTTGCGCAGTATGCTGCAAATCCTACATATAACGCTACAAGATTTGATATGTGGCAGCATACATCAAAGGGTAAAGTGTCCGGTATTTCCGGAAATGTTGACCTTAACATTTTGTACAGATAATAAATGTGAATATAGGTACAATATATGAGTAACATCAACAAGGACAAAGGATTGGAATCTTTTAAGGTTCTGTCCTTTGTTTTGCCTTTAATTTTTTATATCGGAATTGCGGTTTTGGACGGCCCTGTATGGTGCGTTGATTCCCGGAGCTATGTAAGCATGGATTTCTCAAGAGAGCCTGTTTACCCGCTTTTTTTGGCGCTTATCAGAAAGATATTTGAAACCTTTAAATTCTCAGGCGAATATAAGGGGCAACCTTCATATCTTTTCTGTGCCGTGATAATTCAAAGCCTATTGTGGGTATATGCGTCGTGGCGGCTGGGAAATAAAGTCTGCAATGTTGCAAGCCATTATCTGAAGACAGGTGGTGCTTTGTTTCTTGGATACGCGGGTGTCTTTTCGCAGATGGCGGTTGCATCGCTTAACAGATTTGCAGCCAAAAGAGGCTCGATGTATTCTGAGAGCATTATGACCGAATCACTTGCAATTCCTCTCTTTGTTGTTTTCACAATAGAGCTGTGGAATTTGCACAGAGTGTATCTTCAGAGAAATCTCGTGAGAGTATTCGTCCTCGCGATTCTTATTGCAAGTATCAGAAAACAGATGCTTATCTGTCTTATTTTATGGGGCTTTTCGGCATTTGTAATTTATCTTTTTATAAACAGGCAGGAAGGCATACATAAGTTTTTTATAACCATGCTTATGATAGTTGCGGCTATTGCAAGTATAAAAGGAATTGACAGAATGTATAATTCGGCTCTTCGCGGAAGGTTTGTTGAACATATCGGAAACAACAAGGGCGGACTTGATACGGTTTTATATACGGCAAGAAGCGAGGATGCGGACCTTTTTAAAGATTATGAGGGCTATCCGGATCTCGATGCGTTATATACGGATATTTTTAATGCCTGTAATGAGCAGCAACTTAACATAGAATATGCTCCGGGTTATGAAAAGAGAGATCAGGCAAATGTATTTAATTCGGACTGGGCAGCGATGGCATCTCATTATGCGGAGAGCTATGATGTCATAGGTTTCGATATCGTGCAGGTTAAGTGTGATGAATATGTTGCAAGTCATTTTCCGGGACTTGAGCTGTGTGATGCTCAGCTAAAAGAAGATGAGATAGAGGGAATTCTTTTTAAAACTCTTTTAAAACACGCCTTTGAGAGAATAAAAAAAGGCGACGGCAAGGCAATAATATATGTATTTACCGCAAATGTACTTAAAGCGTTTGTAATATCTGTTGCAAATATCAGTCCGAAGATTCTTATTCCGATATCATTCTTTATGTATCTGCTGTTTTTGACTTCGTTTGTGCTCTTGTTCCTGAGCAGCGTTTTTGGAAATCGTGGAAATGAAAAGGATGTGAAGGTTGATTTTTTGCTGTTTGCGTTTCTTGCGCTTTCGGGAATTGCAATAAACTCTGTGGTTACGGGATCCATGATATTCCCGCAGCCCAGATATATGTGCTACGGTATGGGACTCTTCTACTTGGCACTGACTTGTGATATAATAGCCACGAAAAAATGAAAAGGAAAGGTATACTTTGATGAAAACCTATCTTGTAACCGGAGGGGCCGGATTTATCGGTTCTAACTATATTCACTATATGTTCAAAAAATATGGTGACGATATCCGTATCATAAATGTTGATGCACTTACATATGCGGGAAATCTGGAGAATCTTAAGGACGTCGAGGATCGTGACAATTATACTTTTGTCAAGGCAAATATTTGCGACAGAGACGCCATCAACAAGATCTTTGAAGAGAATGACATAGACAGAGTCGTTCATTTCGCGGCAGAAAGTCACGTTGACAGATCTATTGTAAATCCTGAGATCTTCGTTGAGACTAACGTTCTCGGAACGGCTACTATGCTTAACGCAGCTAAGAAAGCATGGGAACTTTCTGACGGAACATTCAAAGAGGGTAAGAAATTCCTTCATGTTTCAACCGATGAAGTATACGGTTCACTCGATGACGATCCGAATGCTTATTTCTATGAGACAACTCCATACGATCCGCACAGCCCTTATTCAGCAAGTAAGGCAAGTTCGGATATGCTCGTAAAAGCTTATATGGATACATATAAGTTCCCTGCAAATATCACTAATTGTTCAAATAACTACGGACCTTATCAGTTCCCTGAGAAGCTCATTCCTCTTGTGATCAACAATGCACTTGCAGGTAAGGATCTTCCCGTATACGGAGACGGTAAGAACGTTCGTGACTGGCTCTTTGTTGAGGATCATGCAAAGGCAATCGACATGGTACAGGAGAAGGGCAAGCTCTTTGAGACATACAATGTCGGCGGACACAATGAGAAGCAGAATATTGAGATCGTTAAGACAATCATCGATGTTCTCAGAGAAGAGCTTGATGACAGCGATCCCAGAAAGGCTAAGCTCAGCTACGATCTTATTAAGTATGTAACAGACAGAAAGGGACATGACAGAAGATATGCCATCGCTCCCGATAAGATCAAAAAGGAAATCGGATGGGAGCCTGAGACCATGTTCAAAGAAGGCATCAGAAAGACCATTAAATGGTACTTTGATCACAATGACTGGATGGAGCATGTGACAAGCGGCGATTACGAAAAGTATTATGCAAAGATGTATGACAAGAGATAATTGGCGGTAATTGCTTTGAGCCGATTATTTTAGATAAATACGGAGGAATATAATGAAAGGTATAATTTTAGCGGGGGGTTCGGGAACCAGACTTTATCCGCTTACAAGAGCTATTTCAAAGCAGATAATGCCGGTATATGACAAGCCGATGATCTACTATCCGCTTTCAACTCTTATGCTTGCAGGTATAAGAGATGTACTTATAATTTCAACTCCGAGAGACCTTCCTATATTCGAGGATCTTTTTGGAACAGGCGAACAGCTTGGAATGAATTTCAGCTATGCTGTTCAGGATCAGCCAAGGGGACTTGCCGATGCGTTTATCATCGGTGCGGACTTTATCGGCAGTGACTCTGTTGCACTTGTTCTTGGAGATAATATTTTCTACGGACAGAGCTTTTCAAAGCTTCTTCGTGATGTTGCGGCAAGAGAAAAGGGTGCCACAATCTTCGGATACTATGTAAGAGATCCCAGAGCTTACGGAGTAGTTGAGTTTGATGAGAACGGAAAGGCTATCAGCATTGAAGAGAAGCCTGAGAATCCCAAGAGTAACTATGCGGTTCCGGGACTTTACTTCTATGACAACGATGTTGTTGATATAGCAAGAAATGTTAAGCCTTCAGCCCGTGGTGAGATTGAGATCACGAGCATAAACAATGAGTATTTGAGAAGAGGAACTCTTCACGTTGAGACAATGGGAAGAGGATTTGCATGGCTTGATACAGGCAATCACGATTCACTTCTTGATGCCGCTGATTTCGTATGCGCATTCCAGAAGAGACAGGGACTTTATGTTTCATGTATCGAAGAGATTGCCTATAAGCGCGGCTTCATTGACAAGGAGCAGCTTCTTAAGCTTGCTGAGCCTCTTATGAAGACCGACTACGGTAAATATCTGGTTGAGGTTGCTAACGGACTTTGATCGGGCTTTAATATAAGAATCTGAGGTTGCAGATGGACTATAAGGTATTCAGGACGGCGGTGCTTGCTATTGTCAGTGCGCTAATTTTGGTGCTGGTCATAGTCTATGCTACAAATGCCGACAAAATTAATGAGATTTTCGGTAAGGGAGGAGCTTCCGGTGAAGGAGCTTCTGCCGCGACCTCTTCAAGCAGTGATATCGGTATGTACGGAGAGCAGATAGGTGATAATACGCAAGCCTTTTTGTTTGAAGAAGGTTTTTTTGATGCAAATGAGGAAATACCTTCAGTAGTGGTTACAAAAAAGGACGAGGCGGGCACTGCTGCTTCTGAAGCGTCTACTGATATTACAGATGATGAAGAATATAATGATTACATAGAACCCGCAGCAGTTGTGGGCTCTAACTAAATTGGAGACAAGAAATGGGTAAGATTAGCGTTGAAACATGTGAAATAGAGGGGCTTAAGGTTATAACTCCCACTGTATTCGGAGATGCCAGAGGCTATTTTGTTGAGACTTATAACAAAAATGATTTTGTTGAAGCCGGTATTGATGTTGAATTCGTTCAGGACAATCAGTCTGCAAGTAAACAGGGCGTTTTAAGAGGCCTTCACTTCCAGAAGAATTATCCTCAGGATAAGCTTGTTCGTTGCATTAACGGAGAAGTATTTGATGTTGCGGTTGATCTTAGAAGAAATTCTGCTACATTTGGAAAGTGGTTCGGTGTTGTTTTATCTGCCGAGAACAAGAAGCAGTTCTTTATTCCAAAGGGATTTGCGCATGGATTCTATGTTCTTTCCGAGTATGCTGAATTTGCTTATAAATGCTCTGATTTCTATCATCCCAATGATGAGGGCGGACTTAAGTGGAACGACCCCGATATTGGAGTAGAATGGCCGCTTATAGATGGTGTAGAACTCAACCTTTCCGATAAGGACAAAAAATGGGGAGGAATTAAAGAGTTTTGAACAAAAGAATGAAAATCGGAAAACCCCCCAAGAAAAAATTCTTGGGCGTTTTCTATGTATTGGCGTTTGTAGTTGCGCTGATAATTGTTTTGCATAGTAATCCTCTTGCAGACCAACATACAGAGATGCTAAAAAAAATATGCGGATGCATTTTGTTAGGTGTCGGATGTATTCTGGTCTATTTTTGGTATGACAAACTTACGGTTCTGCCGGTTGAACTCTGGAACAGCAGAAAACTTATCGCAAGACTTTCCGTAAATGATTTCAAAAAAAGGTATGCGGGATCGGCTATGGGAGCTGTATGGGCCGCCATTCAGCCGGTTGTTACGGTTATTCTGTACAGTATTATTTTTGGTAAACTCTTTCCAGCAGGCGATCATATTCTTCCTGACGGAAGGAAAGTTCCTCATTTGCTTTTCCTCACAGCAGGTCTTGTTCCGTGGTTCTTTTTTGTAGAAGCGCTTAATAACGGAACAACAGCACTTCTTGAATATAACTATCTTGTAAAAAAAGTTCTTTTTAAAATAAGCATTCTTCCTATTATCAAAATAATTGCTGCAATGTTTATTCATATATTCTTTTTGGGTGTGCTCCTTGCAATGGCATGGATTATGGGATATGAGCCGAGTATTTATTGGATCCAGCTCATTTATTACATCGGATGTGAATTTATACTGGTGTTGTCAATCAGTTACGCAACCTGCGCGCTTGTTGTCTTTTTTAGAGACCTCCTTCAGATCATAAGTATTATAATTCAGCTTCTGCAGTGGTATACACCTATTCTTTGGGATTTATACAGCAATATTCTTGATCCTTTAAGAAAAAAGTTTGTTGATCAGCATATGCCGATAGAGCAAATAAGAATGTATGAGGATCTGATAAAAATCTTTGTTAAGCTTAATCCTATGGCATATATCGTGGAAGGATATAGAAGTTCAATCTACGGAGAGACCTGGTTTTTTGAGCATTTTTATTCATCAACGTATTTCTGGCTGTGTGTTGTAATGCTCTTCTGTATAGGAACAGTTTTATTTAAGCGCCTTAAGCCGCACTTTGCGGATGTACTTTGATACATAATTTTGAAACAATCCATAGATCATGGAGAAATTTACATGAAGAATGATATAGCTATTGAGGTAAAAAACCTCACTAAATCATATACGCTTTACGAAAAGCCGGGGGACAGGATTAAAGATTCACTCGGCCTTGCCAAGAAGAAAAAGTTTAAGGAAAAGATTGCCCTGAATAACGTAAATCTTACGGTGAAAAGGGGTGAGACTGTTGGTATCATCGGAACAAACGGTTCCGGAAAGTCTACAATCCTTAAGATAATAACTGGAGTTCTTACTCCGACATCGGGTGAGGTAAACGTAAACGGCCATATTTCAGCTCTTTTGGAGCTTGGAGCCGGATTTAACATGGAATATAACGGAATCGACAACATCTACTTAAACGGTATGATGATCGGCTTTTCCGAAGATGAGATAAAAAAGAGAATGGACGCAATCCTTGAGTTCGCGGACATCGGAGATTATGTATATCAGCCGGTTAAGACTTATTCAAGCGGTATGTTTGTAAGACTTGCCTTTGCGGTTGCGATAAACATCGATCCCGAAATTCTTATAGTAGATGAGGCACTTTCTGTAGGAGACGTATTTTTCCAGGCAAAGTGCTATCATAAGTTTGAGGAATTTAAGAAAAAAGGTAAGACGATCCTCTTTGTGTCACACGATCTTTCAAGTATAAGTAAGTATTGTGACAGAGCGGTTCTTTTGAATCAGGGCGTGCTCATCGGAGAGGGAACACCTAAGAAGATGATTGATATCTACAAGCAGGTTCTTGTGGGACAATATCCTCTTCCGAGCAGCGAAGGCGAGAATCTTCTCTATGATGATGATATCAGGGAAGCTGCCGCCAAAGCAGACAAAAAAGCTGATTCCAAGATAAAGAAGAGTAGTTCCGAAGGCTCCGCAAATGCCGGTAAAAAAGGAAAAAGAAAAGACGGAAAGGAAACCTTTAGTGAATGGGCTTCCGAGGAAGATGCGGGTGCAAATCCCGATACTCTTGAGTACGGCGACGGATCGGCTAAGATTTATGAGTACTTTGCTACCGATTCAAACGGAGTGAGGTCGAACTCAATAATTAAGGGCACTGAATTTACGGTGCACATGAAGGTCAGGTTCGAAAAGGATGTTGCGGCACCTATTTTTGCACTTACCTTCAAGAATATCATGGGAATTGAGATCACAGGTACCAATTCCATGGTTGAGAAAGCCTTTTTGGAACCTGTAAAAGCAGGTGATGAGAAGGAGATAACCTTCACACAGAATATGTCTTTACAGGGCGGAGAATATCTTTTAAGCTTTGGGGTTACAGGATTTGAGCAGAATGATTTTACTGTATACCACAGGCTGTATGATGCCCTTAATATCACGGTCGTATCAGATAAGAATACGGTTGGATATTATGATATGAACACAACATGTAAAGTGAGAGATATAGATGCAGGAACAGATTAAGATTGGCAATGTCACACTTAATTTCAAACATTATTCCGGGGTCGATCTGTACAGTGACGGTGCTGTAGAGAACGATCTTCTTGAGATTGTAAAAAATCATAAAAAAGAAGAGTTTCAGGAGATCATTGAGAAAAAAGCAAGCTGGCCTATTCTCTACCATCTTTCTGAACAGAGAGCGAATATTGTCGAGTGGATTCCCATGGATCCAAACGCAAAGGTTCTTGAGGTCGGATCAGGATGCGGAGCGATAACGGGAATGCTTTCAAAGAAAGCAGCGAGTGTTGTTTCGTGCGATCTTTCCAGAAGAAGATCCGAGATCAATGCCTACAGAAACAAAGAATGTGGAAATGTGACCATTCACGTGGGAAACTTCAGGGACATTGAGCCTGATCTTGACAGAGATTTTGATTATATTTTTCTAATTGGCGTGTTTGAGTACGGACAGGGATATATCGGAACGGACAACCCGTACGAGAAGTTCCTCAGAATGCTTAACAGACACCTTAAAAAGGGCGGAAGAATTGTAATTGCCATCGAGAATCGTCTTGGACTTAAGTATTTTGCAGGATGTTCAGAAGATCATCTCGGAACATACTTTAAGGGAATCGAAGGTTATACGGCTGACAGCGTTGCCAAGACTTTTACAAGGAACGGACTTATCAATATATTTAAAAAGTGTGGAATGAATGATTATCATTTCTACTATCCGTACCCTGATTACAAGCTCATGACAATGATCCACTCCGATTCTTATTTCCCTAAGTTCGGAGAGCTTCAGGACAATGTAAGGAACTTTGACAGGGACAGAATGATCCTCTTTAACGAGAAACATGCATATGAGGATCTTGTCAAAGACGGAATGTATCCGGATTTTGCCAATTCTTTTGAAGTAATACTGGGACCCGGATTTGATACAGTATACAGTAAGTACAGCAACGACAGAGTTGATGAATTCAAGATAAGAACAGATATCGCCATAAGCAGAACGGGAAGAAAAGTTATTAAGAAATTTCCGCTGAGTGAGGCTGCACGAGAGCATGTTTTCGGTCTAAGGGATGCTTATCTCGGACTTCAGGAGAAGTTCAGGGGCGGCGATTTTGAGATAAATGATTGCCAGATAGACGAGACGGAAGGCTGTGCTGTTTTTTCTTTTGTAAACGGTGTTCCTCTCGCGTCGCTTCTTGATCAGTGCATAGACAGGGATGATATGGAAGCCTTCGATGCACTTATAAATGAGTATATTAAGAGACTTAATTATAAGCCGGATTATCCTGTGTCCGATTACGACCTTATCTTTTCCAACATAATGGTAAACGGACCTATCTGGACTATAATTGATTATGAGTGGACTTACGGAAAATGTATTCCGCCCAAGGAGCAGGTGTGGAGAGCACTCTACTGCTACAGACTCGAAGACAGGAAGAGAGAGAAGTTTGATCCGAAGCCTGTCTATGAGAGACTTGGGTTAAAAGAAAAAGAAATGAAGGTTCTTCTTGATGAAGAATATGCATTCCAGAAATATGTTACGGGAAACAGAAAGTCTCTCGTTGAGATCTGGAAAGATATAGGAAGAAAAGTTATTGTTCCAAAGGAACTCTCAAAGTCTGCGGATGCGGCAAGAGCTGCAGACTGCGTTCAGGTTTATTTTGACGAGGGATTTGGATATTCGGAGGATGATTCGATATTCCCCGAGGAGCAGTATGATGACAAGAATGAGATAAGTCTCGATATTCCGGTAGATTCAAGGTGCAAGGTGCTAAGGCTCGATCCTGCATTTGCTCCCTGCATGGTTACCGTGATAGAGGCTGCATGGAACGGATTGTCTATCGAGGACGGCTCGGCGGATATTACACTTAAGCCTGTAAACGGCGAGTGGATCACAGATGATTCCTTCATGTTTAATACAGACGATCCGAATATTGAGTTCGATCTTACGGCAAGCGGACTCAGTGTAAAGGAGAATAATCATCTCACGGTGAGACTTCTTACTACGATGGTTCCTAAAAACGCCGCAGATGCTATTATCAATTCCGTTGATCTTCAGCCTGGTGTTGAGCAAAAGGAAAAAGTGGGGATAATAAAGAAAATCGGAAGAAAGATTGTTGAAAAGCGTGAGGCACGTTATTACAGAGACGAGGAGTAAAAACGGGGAATGCTTAAGGGGTTAGTTAAAAGTACTCTTGCAACAAAAAGAACAGCTAAATACAACAGGATGGTCAATGCCAAGGCATCAGCTTATGACAAATGGCAAAAGAACATCGAGAAGAGCCCTGTTATCCAGGCGGAAGCACCCGTTCAGTATGAGACGGGAGAGAACGGAGAACTCATACCGCATAAGCTTCCGGAACCTAAGGTAAAGGTTGTTCCGTATGCAAAAGTATGGGAGATGACTGACGCCAAAGATGATGAAAACACGGTATACATTTTTGTAAGTCCCAAGGGAAAACTTACGAAAAGAGCCGGAGAAGTAATAAAACAGTATTTTATAGCGCATCCGGAGCATAACGTTGTCTATGCGGACGAGGATGAGATTGGAAGAGGCGGAAAGTTTATTCATCCTTTCTTTAAGCCTGACTGGTCACCGGATTCATACTTAAATGCTTTTTATATAGGCAGTCTTTTTGCTTGCAGATCCAAGACTGTACATGATGCGATTCCTGAATATGACAATGCTGTCAAGATGCTTGGCGGAACAGCGAACAAGAAAAATTCGCCCGAGCAGATCGGACTTGAAGCGTCGCTTCTTTCAGCCGATGTTCTCTTTTGCATGCTGGCTATTCATGAGAGGGCGTTTGCAAAGAGGACGGGAACAGAGCTTCCGATCGGTCATATAAGAGAGGTTCTGTTTCACAGAAACGCAGGACAGGATGTCTTTTACGGAAGAAGTTTCCATAACTCAAGACATATGCTGCTTAAGCCCGTGACGGTGAGCATTATCATACCGTCAAAGGATCATCCCGAGGTTTTCCAGCAGTGTCTTAATTCGATAATCGAGACAACTAAGGATGCCGGAATAACATATGACATTGTTGTCATAGACAACGGAAGTTCTGCGTCAAACAGGGTTAAGTACGGTGTGTATGCATCGAGAGCGCCCAGAAAAAACGGACTTACCAAGATAAATTATATATACAAGCTTCAGGACTTTAATTTCTCGGCTATGTGCAATCAGGGCGCGAGAAGTTGCACGGGAGAGTATCTTCTTTTCCTCAATGACGATATCGAGGCGGTTAAAGACGGGTGGCTGACGGAGCTTATTTCACAGGCCCAGCTTAAGCATGTGGGAGCTGTCGGAGCAAAGCTTATCTATCCAAAGACCGACCTTATACAGCATGCGGGAATTGCAAATGTGAGAAGAGGCCCCGTTCACAAGCTTCAGAAGATGCATGACAATAAGAGCCATTATTTTGGCTACAACAGAGGAATACACAACATGATAGGCGTGACAGCGGCCTGCCTTCTCATAAGCAGACGCAAGTTCAACGACGTGGGAGGTTTCCCCGAGGAACTTAAGGTTGCTTTCAATGATGTGGATTTCTGCTACAGCGTTTTTGAAAAGGGCTATTACAACGTTTGCTGCAATCATACTTATCTTTTGCATCATGAGTCTCTTACAAGGGGACTTGATAACCTTGATCCGAAGAAGATGGACAGACTTGCGGCAGAAGGCGAGGTGCTTATGAAGAGGCACGCGCACCTGTATAACAAGGATCCTTTTTACAGCCCGCATCTTACGGAAGATGAGACGATATCGGCGATCATTCCGAGAGAAGACTACACGCCTGTTGAAGACATACCTTATATGTCGCCTGTTCTTCATGAGAAGGGAATTAAGGGGGCGAGAGAAGATCAGTGCCTGAGAGTCGGATGCGAGTACAACGCTTCTATGGACAACTGGCTGTATGGCGTTAATACCGCAGATAATATTGAGGGATATTTCCTTAAGGGATACAGTTTTGTTATAGGATCTGACAATGCACTCTATGACAAAAAGCTTCTTTTGAGGCTTGTAGAGAGGTATGAGGATGGTGCAGGACCTGTTGGGCCTGAAGTTTACAGTTTTACGCCCTATATCTGGTACAGACCGGACATCCGGGTAAGACTCCAGGATCAGGTCAATGTGGACCTTACGGGATATAAGCTAAAGATTAAAAAGGGTGAATTAAAACCCGGATTCTATCAGATCGGAATGCTTGCGATAGACAGAACGAGCAGGCTTAAGCTCATTAACTGGGTACCGAACATATTACATGTTAAGAATTGAATGTAAGGAATTGATTGGAAGTTTTTTATGTCAGAAAAAGATTTTGATTTTAAAGCAGCATATGAAAAAGAAAAGTTAAAGAGCGCAGATCTTGCGTCAAGGATTGCGGAACTTGAAGATAAGAACAGCGAGCTTGAGTTTAAGCTCTCAAGGATCAAGAACAATCCTATCTGGAAGGCAAGTACGCCTGCGAGAAATGCCATGCACTTTACGATAAGGCAGATCGACAGGGTGAGAAATCAGGGCTCTGTAAAGGGAGTTATCGCCAAGATAAAGTACAAGCAGGTAGAAAAAAAGGCCATGACTCATTACGGAACGGAGAGCTTTCCAACTCCCGAAGTAAGAAAAGAGCAGGAAGAGACTGTTTTCGAGAAAGCGCCTTTGATCTCTATACTGGTGCCTCTTTATAACACTCCTGAAAAGTTTCTTCGAGACATGATTGAGTCTGTTCTTGTACAGACATATTCAAACTGGCAGCTTTGCCTTGCGGACGGTTCCGATGATGAGCATGTTGGACTTGTATCGCAGATTGTAAGCGAATATATGAAGGAAGACAGGGCTTTGGACAAAGAGGGAAATTGCAAGATTTCCTACGAAAAGCTTGAGAAGAACGAGGGTATCTCGGGAAATACAAATCACTGTCTTGAACTTGCAAAGGGTGAGTATGTCGGTCTTTTCGATCACGATGATATTCTTCATCCGGAAGTTCTTTACTGGTATGTCAAGGCTATAAATGAGGAGAATGCGGATTACATCTATTGCGATGAGACGACCTTTAAGGGCGATGATATCAACAAGATGATAACAATGCATTTTAAGCCTGACTATGCTATTGATAACTTAAGGGCAAACAATTATATTTGTCATTTCAGTGTGTTTAAAAGAACTCTTCTCGAGGGAACTGAGCTCTTTAGAACTAAATTTGACGGAAGCCAGGATCATGACATGATATTGAGGCTCACGGATAAAGCTGAGCATATTGTGCATATTCCAAAGCTTTTATATTACTGGAGATCTCATGCGGGAAGTGTTGCGTCGGATATAAGCGCTAAGCCCTATGCGATTGAGGCTGCAAAAGGAGCTGTGGCAGACCACTTAAGACGCCACGGATACGACCACTTTAAGATTACGAGCACCAGAGCTTTTGAGACAATCTTTAAGATTAGTTATGAGGTTGTCGGAACACCGAAGGTAAGCATTATTATTCCCAACTGCGAACACGCAGAGGATCTTAGAAGGTGCATAGATTCGATATATGAGAAATCTGTTTACGACAACTATGAGATCATTGTTGTCGAGAACGGAAGTAAGGGCTCTGAGATAAAGGGCTATTACGATGAACTTAAGTCTGGATCGCTTAAAGATATTGTGAAGGTCGTAGATTTCTACGAAGATAAGAGTAATCTTAATCCTGACGGTTCAAAACCTAAGTTTAATTATTCCAAGGTTGTGAATTACGGTGTGAAGGCATCTGATGGCGAGTACATCATCCTTCTTAACAACGACACCAAGGTCATAACCGTAAACTGGATAGAGGAACTTTTGATGTACGCTCAGAGATCGGATGTGGGAGCGGTTGGAGCAAAGCTTTATTTCCCCGACAGAAAGATTCAGCACGCAGGTGTTGTTCTTAAGCTCGGCGCCCACAGAACAGCAGGGCATTCCCATTACGGACAGGCAGGTATGAACCTGGGATATATGGGCAGACTTTGCTATGCTCAGGATGTAAGTGCCGTTACGGGTGCGTGTCTTATGGTTTCACGAAAGAAGTACGATGAGGTTGGTGGACTTGATGAAACTTTTGAAGTGAGCCTAAACGACGTTGATTTTTGCCTTAAACTCAGAGAAAAAGGGTATCTTAACGTGTTTACTCCTTTTGCTGAGATGTTCCATTACGAATCTCTTTCACGGGGACTTGACCTTGAGGGAGAAAATGCGAAGCGTTACGAAGATGAGTCGGAACACTTTAGAACAAAGTGGAAGGAAATCCTTGATAAGGGAGATCCTTATTACAACCCGAATTTTTCTCTGGACAGAAGTGATTACAGTCTGAATGTAGAGGGTTATTCGAGTTTAAGGGATCAATAAGGCGTGATATATCATAAATCATGCTATAATAAACCAGTAGTTTTATCCTAAGGAGGAAAGAAAAATGAGTGAAGCATCAAAACAGCTTGAATATTGGCTTAATGATTCATATTTTGATGATGAGACAAAAAAAGAATTGATGGCTATCAGAAACGATGAGGCCGAAGTTGAAGATAGATTTTACAGAGAGCTTGAATTCGGTACCGGCGGACTTAGAGGCGTTATCGGTGCCGGAACAAACAGAATGAACAAGTACGTTGTAAGAAAAGCAACACAGGGACTTGCAAATTATATCAAGAAAAACGGCGGACCCGACGCAGCTAAGAAAGGGGTTGCTATCTCTTTTGACTGCAGAAGATTTTCACCCGAGTTTGCCGATGAGACGGCTCTTTGCCTTGCTGCAAACGGAATCAAGGCTTATGTAAGTGATATCTTACGTCCCACTCCCGAGCTTTCTTTTGCACTCAGAGAGTTTGGATGTATCGCAGGTGTAATGGTAACAGCTTCTCACAATCCTCCGGAATACAACGGATACAAGGTATATTGGGAAGACGGCGCGCAGATCACACCTCCTCATGACAACGGAATTATCGCAGAGGTTATGGCTATCAAGGACTATCATGAAGTTAAGACAATGTCCAAAGAGGATGCCATCGCACAGGGACTTTATGTTTCTTTTGGAACAGAGATAGATGACAAATACATGGTTGAGCTTAAGAAGCAGATCATCCATCAGGATGTTATCGATGAGATGGCTGATAAGTTCACAATTGTATATACACCTTTCCACGGAACAGGTAACCTTCCTGTAAGAAGGGTTTTGAAAGAACTTGGATTTAAGAATGTGTATGTGGTTCCCGAGCAGGAAGCTCCCGACCCCGATTTCACAACTTTGGAATATCCCAATCCCGAGGATCCCAAGGCATTTAAGCTTGCGCTTGAACTTGCAAAAGAAAAGGATGCGGACATCGTTCTTGCAACCGATCCCGATGCAGACCGTCTCGGAATCTACGCTAAGGATCTTAAGACAGGTGAATATGTCGGATTTACAGGAAATATGTCAGGTATGCTTATCGGTGAGTATATCTTGAGAGAGCGTACAAGTACAAAGACTATGCCTGCTAACCCTGCTTTTGTAACAACAATCGTTACCACAAATATGGCAAAACGTGTTGCTGAAAAGTACGGACTTTATTATACTGAGGTTCTTACAGGATTTAAATATATCGGTGAGCAGATCAAGATCTATGAAGAGAACAATCAGTCTCATAACTATGTATTCGGTCTTGAGGAGTCTTACGGATGTCTTGCCGGAACTCATGCAAGAGATAAGGACGCTATCGTTGCCGTTATGTGCCTTTGCGAGCTTGCAGCTTTCTATAAGAAGCAGGGCAAGAGCGTTTGGGATGCAATGATCGATATGTATGAAGAGTACGGCTATTACAAAGAAGGTCAGTATTCTATCACAATGAAGGGTAAGGAAGGTGCTGAGCAGATCGCAGCTATCATGGAGAAACTCAGGAATAATCCTCCCAAGACATTCGGAAACTGGAAAGTTGAAGAGTTCAGAGATTATAAGACAGATAAAGTTATAAACATGGAGACAGGTGAAGAGTCCAAGACAGGACTTCCTTCTTCAAACGTTCTGTATTTTGCACTTAACGATGATTCATGGTGCTGTGCAAGACCTTCAGGAACAGAGCCCAAGATCAAGTTCTACATGGGCGTAAAAGGTAAGAACCTGGAAGATGCCGAAAAGCTTCAGAATGAACTTACCGAAGCTGTTAAGAATGCGGTAGGCTAAGCTGAGAAAACTTGCTGAAATAATATATAGTTAGGATATAAATAATTATGGGAATCAAAAATGCGGTCATAAAAACAATAACATATGCTAAGCGCAATGGTGTTGAGGCCGCATTTTTTGCTGCCCTTGAAAAATCTTCATTACGTGCTTCCGAAAATTACGAATTTCATTCTCTTTCCGAAGATGTTCTTAAGGAACAGAACCTTGAGTACAGAAGGTTCGCCGAGGAAGGGGAAACGGTGAACTTCAGCATTGTTGTGCCCATATACAACACTCCTTCGGACTACCTTAAGGAGATGATCGAATCTGTTATAGCGCAGAGCTATGCAAATTGGGAGCTCGTGCTCGCAGATGCTTCGCCTGAAGCTCTGACTCTTGCGGAAGAATATGCGAAGAACGATCCGAGGATCAAGTATCACCGTCTTGAGGAAAATGCAGGGATTTCCGAGAATACAAACAGGGCAATTGAATTTGCAAGAGGAGATTATATAGGTCTTTTGGACCACGACGATCTTCTTACTCCCGATGCTCTTTATGAGGTCTTTAGAGTCATTAAAAAGAGCATGAAGCAAAATCATCTGTCCGGATATAAAAACTGTCCTATAAGGCTTATATATTCAGATGAGGATAAGTTTGAGGACGATAATGGTAAGAGGCGCTTTTACGAGCATCATGCAAAGCCCTCTTTTAATATGGACTATCTTTTTTCGAATAATTATATCTGTCACTTTACGGTTGTGAGAGGGGATATAATAAAGAGATTGAAACTAAGGTCAAAGTTTGACGGTGCGCAGGATTTTGACTTATTTTTGAGAACAAGTTGCGAAGCGGCTCTTTCAATAGACATGGCTTCGGGACAGATGGCACACATAGGAAAGGTTCTATATCACTGGAGATGCCACAGCGAATCTACCGCGGCCAATCCGGCAAGTAAGATGTACGCTTACGAAGCAGGTCTTCATGCGATTGAGTCGGCACTTAACGATGCAAAGATAGAAGCAGAAGTTTCCAATCTTCCGCATCTTGGCTTCTACAGGGTAGATTACAAGCCCGATATCCTGACATGCAGAAAAGATATAGGATGTGTGGGCGGAAAGCTCGTAGATGATAAAAAGAAGATTGCGGGCGGAATATATGAAAAGGACAAAACAGCTCTTTATAAAGGGCTTTTGATCGGATATAGCGGAGGACTTCAGCACAGAGCTGTAGTTCAGCAGGATTGCTATGCGGTTGATATAAGATGCATGGCGATAAGACCTGAGTTTATCGGCGCCTATGAAGAGATTACGGGCCGGAAATATATAGATACATTTAATGACAATGCTGCAGATGACAGATTTGCAGGGTTATCTGAGGAAGAAATCATAGAGCTCAGTTTACGTGTGTGCGATGAAGTCAGAAAACGTGGCCTTAGGATCATGTGGGATCCGCAGGTTGTTAAGAGGATATGACCCAGATGGAAAAAGTTACGGTGGTAATACCCAATTATAACGGAAAAAAATATCTTGATGACTGCCTTAGAAGTCTTAAAAAGCAGACGTATAGCGACTTTCGCGTTATCATTGTCGATAACGGTTCAACGGACGGAAGCGCTGAATATATCATGGGTAAGTACCCCGATGTCGAAGTTATTGCTCTTAACGAGAATACCGGATTTGCAAATGCCGTGAACGTTGGTATAAAGGCAGCAGATTCCGAGTATGTTTTTTTGCTCAACGATGATACGGTATGCGATGAAAGGGCGGTCGAGTCTTTGGTCAGAACCATGAACAGGGGAAAAAAACTCTTCAGTGTTCAGGCTAAGCTTCTTCAGCTTAAGAATCCCGAGCTTATTGATGACAGCGGGGATTATTATTGCGCTCTTGGATGGGCTTTTTCACCGGGAAGAGATAAAAAGAGCAGCTTTCTTACGAAACAGACAGCCGTAACATCTGCTTGCGCAGGTGCTGCGATATACAGGCGTGCTTTGTTTGATGAAATCGGATATTTTGACGAGAAACATTTTTGCTATCTTGAGGACGTTGATATAGGATATAGGGCCAGAGTCAAGGGATATATCAATGCCTGCGACCCGGATGCTCTTGTTTATCATGCGGGAAGCGGAACTTCGGGCTCAAGATACAACTCTTTTAAGGTTGAATTAACAGCAGGTAATAACTTATACTTTATTTATAAGAATATGCCGGTTTTGCAGATAATTATAAATTTACCTTTTATTATCGCGGGGATTATTATTAAGCATGTCTTCTATGTGCGTAAAGGATTGGGAATGAGCCATGTAAGGGGAATCATGGCCGGTTTTTCCAAAATCTTGAAAAATGCGGACAGAAGACAGAAGTTTGGAAAGAAGGAGTTTCTTGCATGCGCAGGCCTTCAGCTGGAACTGTGGATTAATATTGCAAGAAGATTTGGGGCAACAAGAGTATGATCAAGGACAATCAGGTACATTTAAATAGAGCGCATGTCATTGTGGACGGGCTTATTATAGCCGGTTCATATATTGCGTCTTATTTTATAATCAAGGATCCCACTATCGGACAGTATTCGCAGGAAGAATATTTTAGATATCTGTACTATGTTGTGCCCGCGTATTTGTTTCTTTATTACTTGATGCAGCTGTATACATCAAGGCGTGCACTGAAACTCTGGGATGAATTTGTTGATATATTCGAGGCGAATGTTCTCGGTGTGTTGGGATTGTATGTACTTTTGTTCTGGATAAGTAAGGTTGAATATTCCAGAAGGCTTACTGTTATCTTTTTTGCGATAAATGTTGCTGCTACAACGATTGCGCATGGGATTCTTAGAAAGTTCCTGCAATTTATCAGGAAAAAAGGCTATAACATAAAGCACATTTTGCTTGTCGGATATTCGAGGGCAGCAGAAGGTTATATCAGCAGAATCCTCGACAATCCTCAGTGGGGCTACGTGATCGCGGGTGTTTTGGATGATTTTGTGCCGATCGGAACAAGCTATCACGGAATTGAGGTTATCGGAAATACCGATAAGCTTGCAAGTTATCTGGAAAATAATCAATTTGATGAGATTACTATCACGCTTCCTTTGAATGATTATGACAGACTTGAGGAATTTGTTGCACAGTGTGAAAAATCGGGAGTTCACACAAAGTTCATTCCCGATTATTCATCTCTTTTTCCAAGTAATCCGTATACGGAAGATGTGCAGGGAATACCTGTTATCAATATCAGATACGTACCTCTTACAAATTCATTTAACAGGCTTGCAAAGAGGATGGTGGATATAATCGGTTCTTTGATCGGAATTATTTTGTGTTCGCCGGTGATGTTTGTTGTGGCTTTCCTTATAAAGAGTACGGACAACGGGCCTATACTCTTTAAGCAGGAAAGAGTGGGACTTAACGGCAAAACATTCAATATGTATAAATTCAGAAGCATGAGAGTTCAGACCGAATCTGAAGAGAAAAAGGGCTGGACCACAAAGGACGATCCGAGAGTTACAACGATAGGTAAGTTTATCAGAAAGACAAGTATTGATGAACTTCCGCAGCTTTTCAATATATTGATCGGACAGATGAGTATTGTCGGACCAAGACCCGAGAGACCTCAGTTTGTTGAGAAGTTCAAGGAAGAAATTCCCAGATATATGGTTAAGCATCAGGTAAGACCCGGGCTCACAGGCTGGGCTCAGATAAACGGCTACAGAGGAGATACTTCTATAAGAAAAAGAATTGAATATGACCTCTATTACATCGAAAACTGGTCGATGATGTTTGATTTCAGAATAATAATCGGAACCATAAGATACGGAATTGTCAATAAAAATGCATATTGAGCGTATAGACTTGTATATTTTTCACTTTTGTGGCAAAATGTATTGGGTATACGCTAACTTTTTTACGCAAATGTTAAAAAGTGTTGCACAGAAGTTTTAATAATCTATGACCAGTTTGTTGGGACAACATGGAGAATTGGAGAGGTAATATGGCTAATCGTGATGATGAATATTATGACAGAGGCGGTCGCAGACCTTCTCAGAGAGATGATAGATACAGAGACGATATGAGATCCTCAGGAAGAGGAAGAGACTCTAGATCTAGACGTGATTATGATGATTATGATGAGCGTCCTGTCAGAAGAAGAGAACCTGACGGAAGAGGCTCCAGATACGATGACCCCAGAAGAGGCGGTCAGTCATCAAGACCCGGTGCACCCAGAAATGGTAAGAAAAATAATAAAGCATTAATACTACTTATAAGTGAGATCGCAGTTGCGTTGTTGCTTTTGGTTGCTGCTTATAACATATTCTTTAAGATGGGAGCTACAAAGGTCGGAAGAGTTAATCTTGATGAGTCCGAGATCAATGATAGTATCAGTGAAGCAGCTGCAGACAGTGAACACATGAAGGGATATACAAATATTGCTCTTTTTGGTGTTGACTCAAGAAAGGGACAGCTTGATAAGAAGACAAGAACAGACTCGATCATAATCTGTTCTATCAACAATGATAACGGTGAGATCAGACTTTGTTCCGTATATCGTGATACATGGCTTAATCTTAGTGATGACTCTTATGATAAGTGTAATGCTGCATATGTATACGGTGGTCCTGAGCAGGCAATCAAGATGCTCAATATGAACCTTGATATGGATATTAAGCACTGTTATACAATCGGTTTCAGAGGATTGTCAGATGTTGTTGATGCTTTGGGTGGTGTAGAGATTGATGTTCCCGATAACGTTGTTAAGCATCTTAATAACTACGAGAATACAATGGCTCAGGAACTTAAGATGGAATATAAGCCTGTAGAGAAAGCGGGACTTCAGAGACTTACAGGTCTTCAGGCTACAGCTTACTGCCGAGTAAGATATACGGCAAATGGTGATATCGACCGTGCGGCAAGACAGAGAGAAGTTATTCAGGCATGTCTTGAAGAGGCAAAGAAGAAGAGCCCTGCTGAACTTGAAGAAATTGCAGAAAAAGTATTTAAGGAATCATATACAACACTTCATTTTGATGAGATAGTCAAACTCCTCAAGAAGGTTCCTAAGTATGAGATTGTGGATCAGGCCGGATTCCCCAGCGAAGGCATGATAAATCCTAATGCCAGAGTTGGAAAGAAGAGTGTTGTAGCACCAGTGGATCTTGAGAGCAACGTTAAGTGGCTTCACGGATTCCTCTTTAATGATACTGAGTATGCTGTATCTGATGATGTTAAGAAGTACAGTCAGAAGATCAGTACAGATACCGGTGCGGGTAAATAATTAACCTACGGGTATTAAGAAATATAGTAAAGTAAGAAGACTAGCGCAGTTACAGGAAAGTAAGGCGATTTTTAGCAGAATATAATAGAAGGGCCGGGTTCTGTATGAGCTCAGCCCTTTTTGTTCATTAGAAATATCAGTAACTCTATGATTGGGACTGATTATTTAATATAATTGAGGTAGAGATGTATAAAGTTGATGTGATAATACCAACGTATAAGCCGGATAAATCTCTTTTCGAACTGATCGATGATCTTGAAAAGCAATCGATAAGACCTGAGCATATTATCATCATGAATACGGAAGAAAAGTATTGGAATGATTTTATAGATAAAGCAGGTGCGAATCCGGCGGATAAATACGACAATATTATCGTTGAACATGTCAGCAAAAAAGAATTTGATCACGGAGAGACCAGAAACCGTGGGGTGAAGCTTTCTTCCGCAGATTTTTTCCTTATGATGACACAGGATGCTTTTCCGAGAGACAAGGTGCTTATAGCTTCTCTTGCGAAGGCACTTGATGAAGATGTTGCCGCTGCATATGCAAGGCAGTATCCGAAGCCTGATTGCAATCTTGCGGAGAGATATTCGAGAAAATTCAACTATCCTAATGAGTTTATCAGAAAGACTCAGGCGGATGTTAGCAGATTGGGAATAAAAACTTATTTTTGTTCAAATGTATGTGCCATGTACAGGCGCGATATATACGATAAAATAGGTGGATTCACGCATAAGACGATCTTCAATGAAGATATGGTATATGCGGGAAATGCATGCCAGAAGGGGTATGCTATATGCTATGTTCCGGAGGCGGGAGTGGTTCATTCACATAACTACACCTGCATGCAGCAGTTCCACAGAAATTTTGACCTTGGAGTATCACAGACAGATCATCCTGAGATATTCGGTAGTATAAGTTCCGAGTCAGAGGGAAAGAAGATGGTCGGACAGACCGTTAAGCATTTCAGACATATAGGAAAGGGTTACCTTATACCGCATTATATAATTATGTGCGGCTTCAGATGGCTGGGTTACAAGCTTGGCAGAAATTACAAAAAACTGCCACAGAGTTTGGTAACGGCTTTTTCGATGAACAAGGAATATTGGGTGTAAATAATGGAATTAGATCTTTCAGGAAGCAATATAAAAATATCCGATGACATACACACATGGGAGGAAGTAAACCTCCTTTATAATGCTGCGCTCAAACAGATACAGACCAAAATTGAAATCCTTAACGAGGAATTTCAGGAGGTTCACAGATATAATCCTATTGAGCACGTCAAGGCCAGAGTTAAAGGCCCTGAAAGTATCGTAAAAAAGCTTAAGAGAAACGGATACGAGTCCACAATCGAGAACATGGTGCGCTATGTTAATGATATTGCCGGAATTCGTATAATATGCTCTTTTACATCAGATATATACAGAATAGCCGAGATGATCAGCAGCCAGAAGGATATCCAGGTGCTGACTATCAAAGACTATATCATGAATCCCAAGGATAGCGGATACAGGAGCTATCATATGATTGTTTCGCTTCCTGTTTATCTTTCGGACAGAATAGTAAATGTCAAAGTTGAGATTCAGATAAGAACTGTTGCAATGGATTTTTGGGCTTCACTGGAGCACAAGATTCAATATAAATTTGAGGGGAAGGCACCGGTACATATCAATACCGAGCTCTATGAATGCGCCAAGATGGTAGCAGATCTGGATGCGAGAATGTTGTCTCTTAATGATGAAATACAGGCGATTGAGAATACTGCCAATAATTGATGCAGTAACAGGTATTTTTGGGGAAAATGCCTTAAAAAGCCGTATTAATGAGGAGTGGCCAGACACATCGCTGCGCCCGGCCTATTATGAAAAAATCTATCTAAATTTTAAATTAAGTTCGTCGTTTTTTTGCTCTGAAAATACTATACAAGTTAAATATGAATAAAATATGAACGACCCATGAACAAATAGTAAAAGTACACAATAATAAACTTTTTGATATTACAATCTTGTCTAATTTGCATAATGGATGATAAGCTATATTGTATGCAGATTAGGGGAGTAATGCATATATGAGGAGGGAAAGTTATGGAAAACTTTATGGACAAACTTGCTGAAAAGTTTAGCCCACAGGACATAATAAAAGCCAATTCCCAAGCGGAGATGGCTGAAGCCCAGAGAATCAAGAAGGAAGCCGAGCATTACAGAAGAGAAATCGAAGAATTGCGCAAGCATGCTGCAGAGTACAGCCAGCAACTTGAACAGCTTGAGGAATTGATGGAAGCTTCAAGGGACTATACTGAAGAGTTTGAAAAAGTTATCAATAGGATACATGAGAGTGATTCAAAGACTCATGATGTCGGTGTACAGATATACAGAAATGTTCAGGCGATTGTTGATAAAAACCGTGAGAAGATCGAGGAAGAGATGGCAGAGATCAATAAGAAGATGGAAACGGTACTTGATATTGTTGAATATAAGAATAATGCGGTTGGACCGTTGTTGATAATTATAGTGCTTATGGTTTTTGCAGATCTTTTATTTAATGTTCTAAAGATATTCGAAGTACTTTAACCAGCTTATAGAAAGACTTTAATGCGATGAATTTAAGAGATACGGTATTTAAAAAGAAGATTAAAATATGGTTTTTGGAATCGGCTGTGGTAATTATCTTTTTGTGGATATTGTTCATGCCAAACATGACCAATTACGAAAAGAATGAGAATAACTACTTTACGATAAAGATAAATGGCAATGTTGTGGGTAACGTGGGTTCTCGAAATGAAGCTTACGAAGCTTACAGATATGCCAGAAGAGCAATAGCCAAGGGTAATGAGGGACTGACTCTTACAATGGCTGATCTTTCTATCGAAGGTGAGAACAGGATGTGGGGTGTCGTAGAATCCCCTGAGAGAATAGCTGCCAAGATGGCAAGTGTTCTCAATCAGAGTAAGTTTGATACGGTTCAGAAGACATATTCATTAAAAATAAATAAGTTTTCCTTAAATCTGGCAAGTATTGATGAAGTACAGAATCTTTTGGAACGAGTTATTTCAATGTACGATGAAAAGGATATGTTTGATGTAAGCCTCGAACTTGATCCTACCAGAGAAGTAAACGTACTTATGCCAAAGGTTCAGAGTAAGGAAGAAATTCAGGAAGAAGAAGGAACGCTTAAGCCTCTTCTTTCAAATATCGGTGTTAATAAGACTATAAGAGATGCAGCGGATGCTGCGGACTTAAAGGGCAATTATAAAGAGTTTGATGAGTTCAGATACGGACTGGTTAGCATTGATTTCAAAGATAAGATTGAAATTGTTGAAAGTTATCTTCCTGCCAACAAATTGGCAAATCCGGATACGGCTTTTACTGATCTTACAGGAGATAAAAATAAAGAAGAAACATATGAAGTTCAGACAGGTGATAGCTTATACAGTATAGCTGTTCATCATAATCTGACTGTCGATCAGCTTGTTGAGATGAACCGTGATAAGCTTCAGGATGCAGCTTCTACCATAAGAGATCACGATAACTTAACGGTTGTGATTCCAAGACATGAGCTTTCTGTGAAATATGACATGAGAGAGTTCCGTAAACATGAGAGCTATCAAGCTCCCACACAAAAAATTGATAATAAAAAATGGTTTACAACTGAGTCTCAGGTTATTCAGGAAGCGGTTCCGGGAGTACGTGATGCGGTTCTTCTTACTACTTATGTTGATAATCGAATGGAAGGCGTTCCGAAGGTCGAAAAGGTTGATAAAATAAAAGAGGCTGTTCCTATGGTTATAGAACAAGGAACAATCGAGCCGCCTTCATATATCAAACCTATATCCGGAGGAAGATTGTCCTCTGGATTCGGTAAGAGAGCAAGACCTACCAAAGGAGCAAGTACATTCCATAAGGGTGTTGACTGGGCTACTCCTGTAGGAACTACTGTTGTGGCATCTTCAGCCGGAACCGTAACAAGAGCCGGTTGGGGTAGTGGATACGGTTACTGCGTATACATTAAGCATAATGACGGAAGAGAGACGAGATACGGACATCTTTCCAAGATCACGTGTCAGGTAGGGCAGAAAGTAAATCAGGGAGATAAGATCGCATTATCAGGAAATACCGGTGTTTCATCGGGACCTCACGTACATTTTGAAATTCGTGTCAATGATAATCCGGTTAACCCATTGGAATATATTAATTAAAATGATATAATCATTAATAAAATATTAGCAAAATGTATGTAAAACCTGCTCATTTTGTAGAAAAAACACGGTACCATGGGGGCTCTGCTTGTTTTGACACAGTGTTGGTATTGTGCTATTAATATTAGATGCCGAGTGTAATTAGGTTGGTGCTACATATGTGGTGAGATTGCCCGGCAGGGAAAGGTTATATATGGAAAAGTATATTATAAAAGGCGGAAATCCGCTTGTAGGTGAGGTGGAGATTGGAGGAGCCAAAAACGCTGCGCTTGCGATTTTGGCAGCTTCAACTATGACGGATGAAGTTGTTCATATAGAGAATATGCCTGATGAGTCGGATACCAATGTGATGTTGCAGGCTATTGAGAGCATTGGAGCAATTGTTAAGAGAACCGGAAGACATTCAGTTAAGATATGTGCTTCGCAGATTCATGACTATGTTATAGAGAACGATTACATCAAAAAAATAAGAGCATCATATTACCTTTTGGGAGCCCTTCTAGGTAAATACAATCAGGCAGGAGTTGCACTTCCCGGAGGTTGTAATATTGGTCTCAGACCTATAGACCAGCATATAAAAGGATTTAACGCTCTCGGAGCATCAGTAAATATTGAACATGGGATCATCGCTGCACATGCTGATAAACTTGTGGGAAATCATATTTATCTCGATGTTGTCAGCGTAGGCGCTACCATTAACATCATGATGGCGGCTGTTATGGCAGAGGGACAGACTGTTGTCGAAAATGCAGCCAAGGAACCTCATGTAGTTGATTTTGCAAACTTCCTTAACAGTATGGGTGCTAATATAAAAGGTGCCGGTACAGATGTTATCAGAATTCAGGGCGTTGAGAAGCTTCATGGCACTGAGTATGCTATTATTCCCGATCAGATTGAAGCGGGAACATTCATGCTTGCCGCTGCCGCAACAAGAGGCGACATTACTATAAAGAATGTAATTCCCAAACATCTTGAGTCAATAAGTGCCAAGCTTATTGAGATGGGATGCCAGGTTCATGAATCAGATGATGCGGTAAGAGTAGTTGCAACAAAGAGACTTCAGAATACACATGTTAAGACTCTTCCTTATCCGGGATTTCCTACGGATATGCAACCTCAGATGACAGTTGCACTTGGACTTGCAAGTGGAATCAGTGTTGTTACGGAGAGCATTTTTGAGAACAGATTCAAGTATGTAGACGAACTCACAAGAATGGGCGCCAGCATTAAAGTTGAAGGCAGCTCAGCAATAGTAGAGGGAGTCAGCAAATATACGGGAGCAACAGTTTCGGCTCCTGACTTAAGAGCAGGTGCGGCGCTTGTAATAGCGGCACTTACTGCAGACGGTATCTCTACGATAGAAGATATTAAGTATATCGAGCGAGGATATGAAGATTTCGACCAGAAACTTCGCGAACTCGGAGCTCACATCGAGAAAGTCGAGAGCGACAGAGATATGCAGAAATTTAGGCTTAGAAATGCATAAAGAAAACAATTCTTTTTGAAAATAATTAAGACGGTCAATCGTGTGATTGACCGTCTTTTTAAACTTTTTAAACATATCGGATTAAACGTTGTCAGATGATTTCCTTGATATAAACGTCCGGACACTTGGTCAGGTCGATATAATCATTACCGACTTTAACTGTGGGGCGTGAGAGATGCATCTTGTTTATGAAGATGATCTCACCTATCTCACCAGTGCTGAGACGAACAGTGTTAAGAAGGTATGTATTAACTATGTTCTGTAAGAACGCAATTATCATCTCGGGATCGTATTTCTGGTATCCTTCCTCTTCGAACATCGATATAGCGATGAAAGGACACAGAGGTCCGCGGTAGTAGCGGGCACTTGTCATCGCATCATATACGTCCGCAATGGCGACAAGCTTACCGAATTTATCAATCTGAGGTCCGCGGATTTTAAGCGGATATCCCGAGCCGTCACATCTCTCGTGATGCATAAGCGTTGCATTCTTGATATGCTGACTGATGTTAAGATTCTTTATTATCTCATATCCACGCTGAGGATGAGTCTGCATAAGCGTATATTCGTCTTCTGTGAGCTTATCGGGCTTTCTGATGATCTCATCCGGAATAAGGAGCTTTCCTATATCATGGAAAAGACCTGACTGAGTGGCAATCTCAACTTCGGATTCATCCCATTTAAGCCACTGGGCAAGGATGTTTGATATAAGAGCAACGTTGATACTGTGCGTAAATGTGGCATCATCGTAGGATCTCAGATTATGAAGCATATCGAAGATATTGGCTGACGATCTTCCTTTTTCAAGAAGACCATAAATGGGAGCCATCATATCATCGAATACAAGATCTCTGTTGTTTTCGATGATGTCCTTTATGGTGTGCTCGAATTTCTCGGCGCATTCCTCGAAACTGTGCTTAAATTCTTTAAACTCAGGTGATTGTTTGATACGCTCAGAATAAGTGAGTCCTTCATCGTTGGTTATGTCGACAAACTCATTTTCGAGTTCGACGAGTTCATCTTCGATAAGAACATCGATGATTGAATAGAAAGCTAACCTGGCAATGTCTTTGTCCTCCAGGACTGTACCTTTGTCAAGAAGCTTCAAACTTGAATTATAAGTGTGTACATCATTTGCAAGCACCATACCGGGTACGAGCTTGCGTGTAAGAATTCTTTTCATTATCCCCTCATTAAAAACAAAATACATCAAAATAATGATAATTTATTATAGTTACGCAATTGTTTTTTTGTCAAACATTCTTGACAAGAAAGAGCATTGAGAATACCATAATTTTGAATTTTTTACAATTTTTTTATACAAAATACGCTATTTTTATAGGTTAGTTGGGAAGGAACAGTACGAATGAACGAGAAACAGAGTATTTTTGAAACTATTGCGCAGAGCTGGCAGTATTTTGCTGCGCTTGTAATATTGGTTGCGTTTGCATTTGTTATTACACTTGCGGTTGAAAAGGTTGCGGTAAGAAAAGAGGGTAAACAGGATCAGAAGCTTTTGAGTGTCCGCAAGATGGCTATTATCGGAGTCTTTTCCGCTGTTTCTTTTGTACTCATGCTTCTGGAGTTTCCGCTTCCGTTCGCACCTTCTTTTTATAAGTTTGATTTTAGTGATATGCCCGCACTTGTAGGAGGCTTCGCAGCAGGTCCTTTTGCAGGTGTAATGGTTGAGTTCATCAAGATATTATTAAAGCTTGTTATCAAGGGAACAAGCTCGGGATTTGTCGGTGAGATAGCAAATTTCGTTGTCGGTACTTCTTTTGTACTTCCCGCAACGATCATCTACAGACTTCATAAGTCAAGAAAGGTTGCGCTTATAAGCTGCATTGTCGGAACAGCCTTCATTACACTGGTAGGTTCACTTCTTAACGCATTTTTCCTTCTCCCTGCATATGCAGTTATCTACGGCTGCGATATAAGTTCATTCGTGGAGATGGGAGCAGCTATAAATCCCGCGATCACGAACATAACAACTTTTTGCTTGCTTGCGGTCGCACCGTTCAACCTCGTAAAGGGTATTGTGGACAGCGTGATAACATTTGCGCTATATAAGCACATAAGCCCGATACTTAAGGGAAACAGCAACAGAACAAAATAAAACATCAAACAAAGAGGAGCGTTCGTAACGGAATGCTCCTTTTTATTTGATAGAGACAGCTTCTTTTGGCATAATAGAAAGAAGCAGTTGGGGGACGCTGATTTTATAAGAGTTACAAACTTTAAGGCGAGGAGAACGGGCATGATCAGGATAGCAGTTTGTGATGATTCGAAATTTATGCGTAGTGAAATAGGGAATAAGATACTCGATTATTCAGTGAAAAAAGATTTTGAGTATTCTCTGGATACCTATGATGTGGGGGAAAAGCTTGTGGAGTCAGGCGTAAAGTACGACCTGATATTTATGGACTATGAATTTGAAGATAACGGAGCGAACGGACTTGATATCGCGAGGAAGATCCGCGAGTCCGATAAGAATTCGACTATTGTGTTTGTAAGCAGTTATCCGTCTATTGTTTTTGATACTTTTGAAGTAGGTACATTCAGGTTTTTGACAAAGCCTGTTGATGATAAAAAATTCTGTGAAGTTCTTGATGCCTTCATGCAGACGCTTAAAGAGGACAATGTTCTCAAGATACGTCTGGACGGCGAAAATCATTTTTTCAAAGAGAGCATAATCTCATATGTTGAAGGTATGGGTAAATACTGTATCTTACATTTCTGCGACGGCCGCGATAATATGGAGTGCCATGAGACTCTTGGTGCCATCGAAGGACGTCTTTCCTCAAAAAAGTTCTACAGATGTTATAAATCATTTCTGATCAATCTCGCTCAGGTTGATTCCTATAATCACAGCGAAGTGACCATGAGCACAGGGGATAAGCTACTTATCAGCAGACTTAAGTATAAAGAGTTCAATGATATTTATGCGGATTACCTTGTGAAAGCGGGAGTGTGAGGAGATGGATGGTATGATGCAAAATATGGGGATTATTCTTGTTATATGTGCTATTCGTGCTTTTTTTGGATTTGCATGTTTCTGGATTGTTTTTGATAAGTTTTTTTCGTATCAAAGCAGAGAATGGAAAAAGACCAATTTGATTTGGATAGCTTTTTATATAGCCTTTTCGTTATCCTACAGATTAGCTGATTATGGACCAAGAATATTATCTGAATTTGTTTGGTGGGTATATCTTGTTAGAGCGATTCCTTTTTTATGGGCAAAGTATGGGATAAAGCCAAAGTTTATCATAATGGTTTTATTCTATGAAAATATAGTAGATTGTTTTGCTCAGAATGTGGAATACTTATTTGTTGGAAAACTCCAGATTATTGGCTATCCCAAGATTACTGCTGATATTTCAGAAGCAATAACAGAAATAATAGTGTTTGCTTTTTTGATGGTCTTAATACTTCTTAAACGTGTGAATATTATGAAAATCTATTTTACTGAATTGACAATTCTGGAATATATAATCTTATTTTTGACAAGTTTGGTCTATTCTGTGTTACAAGCGTCAATTCTTCGCGAGAACACGATTATTGAAGTAATGAGATTGATAACTGTTATTATGTTTTTGTTCCTTATGATTGTCATAATGCATGTTATTATGGTTCGTGATGAGAATATATCAATGAATGCTATGATAGGTAATCTGAAAGAACCTATGAAACAGATTACTGATTCATATATCGAGATGAATGAGAAGAATACTGAGCTTAGACGGTTCAGGCATGATACGAAGAATCTGCTTTTTGCACTTTCATCGCTTATTTCGAATAAAAAATATGAGCAGGCATCGGAATATATTGAAAAAATGCAGGAGGAAATAGAAACAAACAAGGGTAAAGCTTTCGATACCGGTAATTTTATTGCGGATGCGCTCCTGGAATCTAAAGCAAAGACTGCGGCACAAAATGAAATTACTATGACGGTTGAAGGCAACATCCCCGCAAACAGAATTGAAGATGTAAATCTTGTAATTCTGATTTCTAACCTTGTCGACAATGCTTTAGAAGCTGCGAAGAAGGTAGAAGGCGAGAAAAAGATTGAGATTCAGTCGATACTTAAGAAGAATATCTGGATTCTTTCTGTAAAGAATTCATGTGTGCAGGATGTGGTTATCAGAGAAAACAGAATTGAAACTACAAAAGAAGAGAAAGAGTCGCATGGGTTTGGAATCTCAAACATTGAGCGTGTGGCTAAGAAGTACGGCGGAAATTTGAAACTTAGCTGTGAGAACCAAGTATTTACAGCCAGAGCGACGCTTATGCTTATGGCATAAAAATATCGTGCTGACTTATTTTTTGACTTACGGGAGGGGAATATGCTAAATGAACTGATTGGGGCTGTGATACAAGTGGTTATATTTGCACTTATACCGGTGATTATTTGGTTTATAACGGCGCGGAAAAAAGAAACATTTTTTTATTGGATTGGTTTCAGGAGACCTGCACAGGGCAAATGGCTAAAGACAGTTTTTATTACTGTTGTTTTGGCAGCCATATATATTATGCTTACTAATTTGAGTGTGAGGATATTGCCTGATGGAGTTACAACAGCCGGGGCTCAGTTTGCAGGGATGGGGGCTTCAGCTCTTCCTGCGGTTTTTATTTATGCGTTTGTTCGAACGGCGTTATCGGAAGAGATTCTTTTTAGAGGATTTATTTTGAAATGTGTTGAGCGAAAGTTTGGCTTTGCTATGGGAAATACGGTGCAGGCATTTTTGTTTGGTCTTATGCACGGAGTTCCGTTTGGGCTGGCAACAGGGAGCGTATGGGCTTTTTTATTACTTACAATGTTACCCGGGCTTTTTGGAGCGTATATGGGATGGATGAATGAGAAGAAGTTTGGCGGTTCGATTATTCCAAGTTGGATATTACACGGATGCATGAATTTTATGACTGCTATCATGTCTTTGATGTAAAAAAGATGTCTTTTGCATAAATGGGGGGATGGGGATTTGATTCAAAATATATGCATTATGCTGGCAATATATACAGTGCGGGGAGTGGTTGTATTTGCCAATTTTAGGATTGCTTTTAAGCATTTTTTTTATTTTCAAAGTAATGAGCGAAAGAAAAAGGACTGGATATGGCTTGGATTATATCTCGCTATTAATTACTTATATAGACCAATATTAAATTATGGACCAAGATCATTTCGTTTGATTTTTCTTTTATTGTATTTATTTCGTATTGTGCCGTTTTTATGGTCTAGGTATGGATGTAAATTGTCATATTTGGTTATCTCGTTATTTTATGGAGGCATTATTGATTCTATATCTGTAAATATAGATTATATATTTTGGGGCTATGCCAGAAGTAATATATATGCTGCATTAAATGCCGATGTTTCAATAATGATAACAGAGGTATTAGTGCTTATCTTTTTGTCGGTATTGCTATTGCTTAAGAAAGTGGGCTTTATAAAAGTCCATTTTACGGAGCTTGCGATTACAGAGTATATTTTACTTTTTCTATTGGAGATGTCTTTGGGAATACTTCAAGCTAATACATTTAGATCAGAGGCGTACACAGATTCAATGAAAGGATTAAGTGTTTTTATATTTATAGTTTTTATATCGCTTATCATACATATCATAATGGTTCGCGAACAAAACACATCCATGAATGACATGATAGGTAATCTGAAAGAACCTATGAAGCAGATCACAGATTCTTATATCGAGATGAATGAGAAGAATACTGAGCTTAGAAGATTTAGGCATGATACGAAGAATCTTCTGCTGGCGTTACGATTCCTGGTTGCGGAAAAAGAAAATGATCAGGCAATTGAATATATCGACAAGATGCAGGAGGAAATAGAAGCAAACAAGGGTAAAGCTTTCGATACCGGAAATTTCATTGCGGATGCACTTCTTGAATCCAAGGCAAAGACCGCTGCACAAAATGATATTACTATGACGGTTGAAGGCAACATCCCTGCGAACAGGATTGAGGATGTGAACCTCGTAATACTGATTTCTAACCTTGTTGACAATGCCTTAGAAGCTGCGAAGCAGGTAGAAGGCGAGAAGAAGATTGAGATTCAGTCGATACTTAAGAAGAATATTTGGATTCTTTATGTAAAGAATTCATGCGTACAGGATGTGGTTATCAGAGAAAACAGAATTGAGACCACAAAAGAAGAGAAGGAATCGCATGGCTTTGGGATCTCAAACATTGAACGAGTGGCTAAGAAATACGGCGGAAATTTGAAACTTAGCTGTGAGAATCGTGTGTTTACAGCCAGAGCGACGCTCATGCTTATGGCGTGATGGGGGTGTGCCAATAAAAATGCAAAATACAGGGAGATGGGGGATTTGATTCAAAATATCTTGATTATTCTGGGAATAAGCGTTTTGCGTGGGATTACTGTCATTGCATGCTTTTGGATTATTTTTGAGCGCTTTTTTTCGTATCGTAGCAGAAAATGGGATATAGGTAGTTGGTTTGGGATTATTTTCTATATAGCAATTTCGCTGTTATATAGGTTTGCTTTAAACTCAGAGATACTTCTGATTAGCAGGATAATGCTGATTATACACTTAATTAGGATTATTCCCTTTTTGTGGGCAAAATATGGATTTGATCTGAAATTTCTGGTAATGGTGCTGTTTTATGAAAATATGATAGACTGCTTGGCACTGAATGTTGAGTATTTATTCGTGGTCAAGAGTAACATTGAGGGCTATAAAGGGATAGAGAGTGATTTCGCTATAGCTTTAACAGAAGTAGTTGTCTTGCTGTTCTTGTTACTATTAGTGGCACTCAAAAAAGCAAATATCCTAAAGGTGTATTTTACTGAGCTTACTATACCGGAATATATTATTTTGTTCTTAAATTGTTTTTTTGGAGGAATATTACAAAGCGCTATCCTTAAAGAAAAGATGGTGGTTAGCGGAATGAGAACATTGTCATATATTACCTATGCATTACTTATGATTCTTATTATGCATGTCATAATGGTCCGAGAACAAAACACATCCATGAATGATATGATAGGTAACCTGAGTGGGCCTATGAAGCAGATTACAGATTCATATATTGAGATGAATGAGAAGAATACTGAGCTTAGAAGATTCAGGCATGATACAAAGAATCTTTTATTGGCATTAAGATCTCTTGCCATGGAGGGGAAGACTGAGCAGGTAGTCAATTACATCGATGAGATGCAGGATGTGGTGGATGCAAGCAGAGTAAAAGCATTCGATACCGGTAATTTTATCGCGGATGCACTTCTTGAATCCAAGGCAAAGACCGCTGCACAAAATGATATTATTATGACTGTTGAAGGCAACATCCCCGCGAACAGGATTGAGGATGTGAATCTTGTAATACTTATCTCTAACCTTGTCGACAATGCTTTAGAAGCTGCGAAGCAGGTAGAAGGCGAGAAAAAGATTGAGATACAGTCGATACTCAAGAAAAACATTTGGATTCTTTCCGTAAAGAATTCATGTGTGCAGGATGTGGTTATCAGAGAAAACAGAATTGAAACTACAAAAGAAGAGAAAGAATCTCATGGATTTGGAATCTCAAACATTGAACGAGTGGCTAAGAAATACGGCGGAAATTTGAAACTTAGCTGTGAGAATCGTGTGTTTACAGCCAGAGCGACGCTTATGCTTATGGCATAAAAATATCGTGCTGACTTATTTTTTGACTTATGGGAGGGGAATATGCTAAATGAACTGATTGGGGCTGTGATACAAGTGGTTATATTTGCACTTATACCGGTGATTATTTGGTTTATAACGGCGCGGAAAAAAGAAACATTTTTTTATTGGATTGGTTTCAGGAGACCTGCACAGGGCAAATGGCTAAAGACAGTTTTTATGACTGCTATCATGTCTTTGATGTAAAAAATATGTCTTTTGCATAAATGGGGGGATGGGGATTTGATTCAAAATATATGCATTATGCTGGCAATATATACAGTGCGGGGAGTGGTTGGACTCGCAAATTATTGGCTGGCGTTTGAAAAATTCTTTGTTTTTCCAAGTTTAAAACAGAAGAAAGCTAAATGGATCGGAATTGGAGTTTATTTTGTAATTAATTATCTATACGAACCTATGATACATTATGGGCCATTGTCACTGTATTATGTTGTTTTGGTGCTGTACCTTGTGCGCATAGTGACTTTTTTATGGGCGGGATATGGGTTTGACTGGACATACATGGCACTTGCGTTGTTCTATGGGAATTGGATAGATTGCATTTCTCAAAATATACAAATTGTGTTCATGGAAAATATTAGTGGTGGCTTTTATTATGCTTTTGAAGCAGATATTTTTGTGATGCTGACAGAAATATTGGTGTTATGCGTTCTCATAGTGTTGGTGTTGTTAAAACGAGCAAATATCTTAAGAGTTTATTTTACAAAACTGACTACTTATGAATATATTCTTCTGTTTATGGTGAATATGTCATTTTCACTTATGGAAGTGAGGATTTTTGAGTTATATAAGGTTACTGCTTCGGTTAGAGTGCTAAGTGCTATTACTTTTATACTGCTTATATCGCTTATCATACATATCATAATGGTTCGCGAACAAAACACATCCATGAATGACATGATAGGTAATCTGAAAGAACCTATGAAGCAGATTACAGATTCTTATATCGAGATGAATGAGAAAAATACTGAGCTTAGACGTTTCAGGCATGATACGAAGAATCTGCTTTTTGCACTTTCATCGCTTATTTCGGATAAAAAATATGAGCAGGCATCGGAATATATTGAAAAGATGCAGGAGGAAATAGAAGCAAACAAGGGTAAAGCTTTCGATACCGGAAATTTCATTGCGGATGCACTTCTTGAATCCAAGGCAAAGACCGCTGCACAAAATGATATTATTATGACTGTTGAAGGCAACATCCCCGCGAACAGGATTGAGAATGTGAATCTTGTAATTCTGATTTCTAACCTTGTCGATAATGCCATAGAAGCAGCAATGCAGGTCGAAGGTGAGAAAAAGATTGAGATACAGTCGATACTTAAGAAGAATATCTGGATTTTATCGGTAAAGAATTCATGCGTACAGGATGTGGTTATCAGAGAAAACAGAATTGAGACCACAAAAGAAGAGAAGGAATCGCACGGTTTTGGAATCTCAAACATTGAACGTGTGGCTAAGAAATACGGCGGCAATCTGAAACTTAGTTGCGAAAACCGTGTGTTTACAGCCAGAGCGACGCTGATGCTTATGGCGTGACATTGATTGGATTTAGGAACCTAATATTTGTGAAAATACAAATCAGATTGGTATTTCTGTTAACGACCTATAAAAGGAATCAAATGTACAAAAGTGCATTTGGTTCCCTTTTTTGTATAGTTGGTTCCCAAAAGCAAATTCTAAGCACATTGGCTGATAAGATTAGACAGGATAAAGAATGGGAAAAGGGGGATGCTTATGAGCAATGTGTTACATATCGCGGGCCTTAATAAAAGCTACAACGGCAGAAAAGTTGTTGATAATATCTCGCTTGATGTGGAAAAGGGAGATATTGTCGGATTGATCGGACCAAATGGCGCCGGTAAGTCAACAACTATGAAGATGATAATGAATCTCATCAGCAAGGATTCCGGCGAGATAGTGATCGGTGAAGGAACAAACTTTGTTGAGAAGATCGGCTTTGCAACTGAATCATCGGCGTTTTATGAGTATCTGTCGGGGTACGACAATCTGATGCTTATTGCAAAGTTATATGACAATGTATCTGAAGAAAAGGTCAGAGAAATAGTTGATTTTGTGGGATTGTCGGAACATATCGGCAAAAAAGTAAAATCGTATTCGACAGGTATGCGCCAGAGACTGGGGCTTGGAAGGGCGCTCCTTAACGATCCTGAGCTTCTTATCCTTGATGAACCTACAAACGGACTGGATCCGTATGGAATGAAAGATATTTATGAAATGCTTGAGAAGCTTGCAAGGGTGGATAACGTAGCAATCCTTATCTCGTCGCATCTTTTGCATGATATAGAAAAAATATGCAATAAGGTGGTCATGATCGATGCGGGAAAGATTCTTTTCAGCGGTGATATCAGTGAACTGGGAGAAGGCCTTGAGGACAGTTACTACAGCATGTATAGGAGGCAGGCGTGATGAAGAATGTAAAGAATGAACTGTATAAGCTCTGGAAAGGCAGAAGGCTTGGAATATTTCTTTTGATTCTGTTTGTTACATGTATAGCCATGGGTGTGCTTGTCAGCTCGATTCAGATGAAGGGACTTCTTGAAAAAGACGTGATTGATTCAATGACAGGCGGCAATTTTCCCACACAGGTTCTTGGCATGATAGCAGATATAGTGTTGCCGGTATTTGCCACTCTTTTCGTGACTTTTCTTGTTACCGATGAGGCAGACAGTGGCAGTTTGAAGCTTCCGCTTCTGTGTGGGCAGTCGCGTGAAAAGCTGATAGCGGCTAAGGCGGTAGTGGTTCTTATCGGTGCGATGGCCCTTATTGCGGTTACGTATGTTACGTCAAATATCGTAGCTGTCGCGTTCTGGGGAAGTGATACGGTGGTTGAGGCTCTTTTCCAAAATGCGGTTATATATGCGGAAACTTATTTTGCGCTTGCAGGCTGGTCAATGGTTGTGTTGTTTGTTTCACTGTTTGTGAAAAACAGCGGCTCAATGGTAGGCGTAGCGGTAATTGTTCTGGTAATAGGATGCATTTTGAGTTCTGCATGCCCGCAGATAGCGAAATATGAAGTGATGTACTACCTTAAGGCATTTGTAAGTATGGTGGCGATTGACCGAACACTTGCGATGGCGGTATGCGGCGGAACCATAGTAGCTTTTTTTGCCATGATAACGCTTAAGTTCAAGGCTTTGCAGATTCAGAAATAAAAGAGGGAACAATAAATTTTTTTATAAAACAAGGAGGATTTAAGAATGTTTGAACAGAAAAGAATGTTAATTGTGATCGTGTGTGCAGGTTTAGCTATGATGGGAACTTTAATCTGGAGGGCTGTATACTCTATAAAGCATAAGGGAGATGAAAAAGCTCTTGAAGCTATGACAAAAGCGCAGGCGGGTTCATCATGGACTTTGTGGTTTTGGTTTATATGCTGGGAAGGATTTGCGCCATATATATTTGGAGAAGATGCAGTTTTTTCGATAGGCAGAGTTGGATATGTTATAATGTTTCTTGTTGGAACTCAATGCTTATCTGAGCTGTTTTATGCTTACTATTATACTAAGATGGTAAAGACAAAAAAGACAGATAATGAACAGGCTAACACTGAACAGGCATGATTGGTTATATAAGGCTTTTTAACTGTTAACAGATATAGTGTCAAACAGCATTATTGTTGAGAACAGGAGGAAAGTATGAATAACACCGAGCTTTACACAGAGTTTAGGGAAGAGTGCATGGATAGGGTTACCGTAGATCGTGAGGAATTCTGCAAAAGGATCAAGAATCTGAAAAAGGGTGCGATTATTGAGCCTGATAAAGGGACGTACCAGCTATATTCCAAGTTGGTTAGTGTCTCAGATCGGGAGCAGGAACAGGATGCACCGTATGTTCTTGAGATTGATCCGGCTGCGAGAGTCCGCTTTGAGGGGAGTTTTAGCGAATATGAGGATCTGCTCAAAGAGATCAATAAGAACAGAATAGGACATTATGATGTAAAGGTATACAGCAAGTTACAAGACGGTAATGCGGACAGCGATTTTTTTATCATGGACGTTTATTACCAGATGCAATAAAGTAATCTTTATCGCAAAAAATTACAGAAATAAAAGCAGTGCCGAGCACTGATCAGGGATAACCGTAAAAAGACAATTCGCTTTTTGCGGTTATCTTTTTGTGATATAGTTAAAGAGGCAAAGTTTGAAATATGCGAGGTTTGTATGGATATAGTTACCAGACACGAGACGAATAGTGCCGAGGAGACGTTTGAGATTGGCAAAAGGATTGGCGAGAGCGCGACGCCGGGAATGGTGTATACTCTTGTTGGTGATCTTGGCGTGGGAAAGACCGTTCTTACGCAGGGAGTTGCCGCGGGACTTGGGATTACGGGACCTGTGAGCAGCCCGACTTTTACTATCCTGCAGGTTTACGACGAGGGAAGGATTCCTTTTTACCACTTTGATGTATATCGCATCGGTGATGTCAGCGAGATGGATGAGATCGGGTATGAGGATTATTTCTACGGAGACGGCATCTGCTTTATTGAATGGGCGAACCTCATAGAAGAGATATTGCCTGAGCATTATACGGAGATAGTCATAGAAAAGAACCTTGAAAAAGGCTTTGATTATCGACTTATTACAATGACAAAAAAATAAATGATATAAAAAGTGAGTTATATGAAAATACTTTCTATCGATACATCGGGACTTGTGGGAACCGTTGCGGTTTCTGACGGAGATATGCTTGTTTCCCAGTTCTCGGTGCAATATAAAACTACACATTCTGAGATCTTGATGCCTATGCTTGATGACATATGCAAAAAGATAAATCTCGATCTGTCTACGATCGATGCCATAGCGGTGGCTGAGGGACCCGGCTCTTTTACGGGACTTCGTATCGGAAGCGCAACGGCAAAAGGACTTGCGCTTGCTCTTAATAAGCCGATAATACCGGTACCCACCGTTGACGGGATTGCTTATAATCTCTACGGAGTTGAAAAGATAATTTGTCCTATGATGGATGCCAGAAGAAATCAGGTGTACACGGGACTTTATACGTTTGTGCCAAAGACCTACGAGGGAAAAAGTCTTGAGAGGTCTTTTGACATGCAGGTTATACATGAGCAGTTTGCGACATCTGTTGAGGATATAGCGAACAGGATAAACGAGATTGGAAAGCCGGTTGTGCTTTTGGGCGACGGTGTTCCGGTCTATCATGACAAGCTGGAGGAGCTTTTGAAGGTTCCGTATTCGATAGCGCCTTTTTTCCAGAACAGGCAGAATGCGGCGGCTGTTGCGGCACTTGCGGGAGTTTATGCGGCTGAGGGAAGGATTGTCAATGCCGATGATTTTGCTCCCGATTATCTGAGACTCTCCCAGGCTGAGCGCGAAGCTCTTGAGAAGGATAAAAGCGGGGGTGAGTCTAAAGGTAAGCTTACCGAAAAGAAGGCTGCGAGCAGGAATAATCCCGGGATTATCAGGATCAGGGAGATGAGCGCTGAGGATATCGAGGATGCTTATAATCTTGAGAAGACGAATCTGGGAAAAGAGGCTTGGACGCAGAAACAGCTTCTTGATGCACTTACAAGAGACGACACGATCTATCTTGTTGCCGAGAAGGCAGAAAGAGTCGTAGGTCTGTGCGGTGTTCAGAATATTTCGGGCGACGGCGAGATCACGAATGTGTCTGTTTCGGGCGATTGCAGGAGAGAGGGCGTTGCTTACAAGATGCTTAAGCAGCTCCTTGAGAGAGGCCACGGAATAGGGATAAGTGACTACACTCTTGAAGTTCGTGCGGGAAATGCGCCTGCGATAGGGCTTTATGAGAGACTTGGCTTTGTGAGCGAGGGCGTAAGACCCGGATTTTACGATGAGCCCAAGGATGATGCGGTTATTTACTGGAAAAGGAAACAGGTTTTATGATAGATGTTTGTTTGCTGGGAACGGGCGGAATGATGCCGCTTCCCAACCGTTTGCTCACTTCTTTGTACGTGAGATATAACGGAAAATGTATACTTATAGATTCGGGTGAGGCGACTCAGATCGCACTTAAGAAAAAGGGACTTAGTTCCAAACCGATAGATATTATCTGCTTTACTCATTATCATGCGGATCACATTAGTGGTCTTCCGGGACTTCTTCTTACGATGGGAAATGCTGAGAGGACAGAGCCGCTACTTATGGTTGGACCTAAGGGGCTTGAGAGGGTTGTGAATGCGCTCAGAGTGATAGCGCCTGAGCTTCCGTTTGAGATTAAGTTTAAAGAGATAACGGAAGGTGAGATGTCTTTTGAACCCGAGGGAATGCCCGGATTTACTCTTTCTGCGTTTAAGGTTAATCACAATATTCCCTGCTACGGATATACCATGAATCTCAGAAGACAGGGAAAGTTTAATGTTGATGCGGCTGTGGCTGCAGGAATTGACAGGCGTTACTGGAACGGTCTTCAGAAGGGCGAGACGATAGAGCTTGAAGACGGAACGGTCTATACGCCTGATATGGTGCTTGGTGAGGCGAGAAAAGGTATTAAGCTTACTTACGTCACGGATACAAGGCCTACGGACAGCATCGTTAACAACGCTAAGGATTCAGATCTTTTTATATGCGAGGGTATGTACGGAGAGCCCGATAAGCTTGTAAAGGCGAAAGAGCACAAACACATGACGTTCTATGAGGCTGCGAGACTTGCCAAGAATGCGGAGGTAAAAGAAATGTGGCTTACACATTACAGTCCGTCACTTGTTAATCCGCAGGAGTTCATAGGAGAAGCGAGAAAAATATTTGCAAATACAGTTGCGGCGAAGGACGGCAGAAGTCTGACGCTTAGGTTCGAAGAATAATCTGCAGACTGAATCTTTTTTTCAAAACGGAGGGGACATGGAAAACAACAGTGTAAAGTCAGCAATTCTGAAATCAATCGTATTATTGGCGCTCGGAGCGGTCGTCGTAGTGGGATTGTATTTTATGTTCGTGGGAAGCAAAAAGAGTCCTGAGGAAGAGCAGTACAATCTGACAGCGGTTGATGAGATCACTACTACCAATCTTGAAAAGAACTATCCGGCGAACCCGAGGATGGTGGTTGAGCTGTATGCAAAGACCATGCAGGTTCTTTATAAGGAGGAATACACTGAAGGGCAGCAGGACAAGATGCTTTATGTTCTTAAGGGAATCATGGATGATGAGCTTCTTGGGCAGCAGGTGAATTTTTCCAAGTCCATGAAAAATGAGATAGCGGAGAGAAAAGAAGGGGATTATTCGATTTCAAATTATCTGGTGCAGAATACGGAGCCTGATGTTGTTACCGTATCCGGAAAGAAGATGTGCAATGTGCAGTGTCTTTTTTCACTTAGAAAAGGAACGTCTACGGTTGCCACTTACTACCAGTTTATTCTTCGCCAGGATGATGAGAAGAGATGGAAGATCCTTGGCTGGGATGTACAAACAAAGCAATAACTTGGAGGATGGTTTTTGATAGAGTATCATGCGGACGACTACGGGCTTTTTCCCGAACAGAGTCGTCATATTATGGATTGTTATCACAAGGGGGCGCTCAATGGCATAAGTATCATGCCCAACAGCCCGTATTTAAAAGAGTGTATGGATGCGATCTCGGATATAAGAGAGAAGCTTTTTGTCACCGTACACCTTAATTTTGTTGAGGGCAGGCCTATCAGCGGAAACAGGGCGGATCTGCTTGTGAATGAGAGGGGAAATTTTGACTGCGGTTTTATCAAACTTCTTTTGGTGAGCTATATTCCTTTTTTGAGAAAGGCGTATTACAGGCAGATCAGAAGAGAAGTTGAGACGCAGCTTCGCGCATGCGGTGAGTATATGAACGGTGGCGTGTACAGGATTGACGGACATGTGCATTATCATATGATTCCCGTTATCTTTGATGCGCTTATGGATGTTGTTAAGAGCAATAAATTTAAGGTTTCATACATAAGATTTCCGTATGAGGAAGTGTCCGTTTATTCCGGAAATATACTGAAACTCAAGGGGCTTAGGCTTGTAAATCTTGTTAAAGTGATGATCCTGAACGCGCTTGTTGTAAGGAACAAGATGAAATACAAGACTTTTTTGAAAGGACTGGGCTTGGAAAACAAGCTGTTCATGGGCGTAATGCTTTCGGGGCATATGTTCTATGACAACGTCAGGGCATGTATTAAGAGCGCTGCGGATATCCTGGAGAAAAGAGGGAATGATGAGATGGAGATTCTTTTCCATCCGGGTGATGTAACCGTGCCTGCAGATGTGGAGAGGCTTACGAGTAGGGATGATTATGATTTCCTCACAAGTCCGAACAGGATGAAAGAGGCGGAAGCGCTTAAAAAATTTGGAAGTAATCTTAGCAGATGATCTGCGAAAAGGTAAGTTATGGAAATTAACAAGAATGTAGAGGATGACGGTGTCATCTTTATGTCAATAAAAGAGAATGGTGATGGCGACGCGGAAGCTGTCGGAGGTGCGGGGGATGTTACCATCCTTGCGATTGAGAGCTCATGCGATGAGACTGCGGCTGCTGTTGTAAGGAACGGAAGAGAGGTACTGTCGAATATCATTTCTTCCCAGATCGCGCTTCATACGGTCTATGGCGGAGTTGTGCCCGAGATTGCTTCGAGAAAGCATGTTGAGAAAATCAACGGTTGTGTTCGTGCTGCGCTTTCCGAGGCGGGGCTGTCGCTTAACGATATAGATGCTGTTGCCGTTACCTACGGGCCCGGGCTTGTGGGAGCTCTTTTGGTAGGAGTTTCTGAAGCAAAGGCTATCGCATATGCAACGAAAAAGCCTCTTATAGGCGTTCATCATATCGAAGGACATATTTGTGCGAACTATATCGAAAACAAGGATTTAAAGCCGCCATTTGCGTGTCTCGTGGTATCGGGAGGGCACTCGCACCTTGTTATCGTAAGAGATTACGGCAAGTACGAGATAATCGGACAGACCAGGGATGATGCGGCCGGAGAAGCTTTTGACAAGGTTGCCAGGGCGATAGGACTCGGATATCCCGGCGGTCCCAAGATCGATAAGGCGGCAAAAGAGGGAAATCCGGATGCGTTTACATTCCCTCAGGCCAAGATCGCGGGCGCAGACTACGATTTTTCTTTTAGCGGACTTAAGTCATCAGTGCTTAATTATATTAATCAGGCCAAGATGCAGGGACAGGAGCTTAATCCCAATGATGTTGCGGCTTCTTTTCAGAAAGCCGTTGTACAGGTGCTCGCAGAGCATGCGATAAGAGCGTGCAAGGAATACGGCATGGACTGTCTTGCGATTGCGGGAGGTGTTGCATCAAATACCGCGCTCAGGGAGCTCTTGGAAAAAGAATGTGCGGCCAATAATATAAGATTCTGCAGGCCTTCACCGGTGCTTTGCACGGACAATGCGGCGATGATCGGAGCTGCGGGGTACTATGAATTCATACAGGGCAAGACTTTCGGGCTTGACCTTAATGCTGTACCGAATCTTCCGCTTGGAGACAGGGAGAGAAGGTATCACGCGGATAAGAACAGATAAAGATTGGAGATGCCATGAAAACTGTGGCTGTTGTGCTTGCTGCCGGTAGCGGTAGCAGGATGAAAAGTGATGTTAAAAAGCAGTATCTTGATATAGGCGGAAAGCCGCTTATTTACTATTCATTGAAGGCTTTTGAAGAGAGCCCTGTGGATGATATTGTGCTTGTTGTATCACGCGGAGATGTTGAATTTGTCCGCAGTGAGATTGTTGAAAAATTTGGATTTGATAAGGTTAAGGCTATCGTTGAGGGCGGACTTTACCGTTATCACAGTGTTCGTCTGGGGCTTATGGCAGCAGAGGATGACTATGATTATGCTTTTATTCACGATGGGGCAAGACCTTTTTTGACCAAGGATATTATCTTAAGAGCACTCGACGGAGCAAGAAACTACGGCGCGTGCGTTGTCGGAATGCCTGTAAAAGATACCATTAAGATCTGTGATGAGGACGGATTTGCGGTTTCCACGCCAAACAGAGACAGGACATGGATGATACAGACGCCGCAGACTTTTTCTTTTAAACTCATAAAAGATCTGTACATGAGGCTCGACCGCGAGGAGGAAGAGCTCATCGCAAAGGGCGTCAATATTACCGATGATGCCATGGTTGTCGAGTATTTTACCGACCGCAAGGTCAAGCTTGTTGAGGGTTCATACAACAATATCAAGATCACGACACCGGAGGATATTCCTGCGGCGGAGGCAATTCTGGGGAAAAAGTGAAGTGGAAAAAGATAAGATAAAAGTATTGATGATCGGTCCCGACCGCAGCGTTCACGGCGGTATTTCGGGACTTGTAAACGGTTATTATCACGTAGGACTGGATGAAAAGGTTAATCTGAAATATATAGGGACAATGAAGGAAGGCACCAAGCTTAAGAAGCTGTTGGTGGCTTGTTTCGCTTATGCACGTTTTTTTCTGTGCGTGGGAAGATACGATGTTGTTCATGTGAATGTCGCGTCGGATAACAGTTTTTGGCGGAAAGCTCTTTTTATCAAATGTGCAAAGCGCCGTGGGAAGAAGATTGTAATACATCAGCACGGCGGAAACATAGAAGAATACTATAAAAAGCTGGATGAAAAAGGAAAAGAGAGCGTCAAAAGTATCTTTGGAATGGCAGATGTATTGCTGGTACTGACGGATAAGCTGAACGACTTTTTTGGAACAATTGTGGATAAGGCGAAGATCCGGATTCTTCCAAACGGCGTGAGCACGCAGGATGTGGATGTTGATGTGACGGAAAAGGACTATACAAAGATTCTTTTCCTCGGAAGAATATGCAGAAACAAGGGAATGAGCGAACTTTTTGCGGCGATGGACGAAATTCACGAAAAGAGGCCTGAGATCACGCTGTATCTGGGCGGCATCTATGAGGATGACGAATACAGAAGCGAAGTGGAAAAGAGATCTTCATACGTGAAGACACTTGGCTGGGTAATGGGAACACTTAAGGATGAATGGCTTGATAAGTGCGGGATCATGGTGCTTCCGTCATATTTTGAGGGATTTCCGATTTCCGTAATTGAGGGAATGCTCCACGGATGCGCCGTTATCTCAACTGATGTCGGCGGTATTCCGGAGGCAATCGAGGACGGAGTCTCGGGAATTCTGATAAAACCGAAGGATGTTAAGGGGCTCAAAGATGCAATCGAGAGTGTTGCGGGCGACAAAGAATTTGCGGAAAGATTATCGAGAGGCGGAATAAAAACCGCCAAAGAAAAATTTTCTTTGGAAAAAAATCTGCAAAAACTGGTCGAAATATATAGAAATTTGTGCTGAGTAGTATAAAAAATGTGAATCATATTGACAGACGTAAAATCCAGTAAAAATGGGAATTGTACGAAGATTTCAGACAATTTTATGCAATACAAAAACTCGATTTGACGTAAAGTGAAAAAAATTAGAAAAAAAATTGAAAAATAGGGTTGACATAAGAAGTACCCTTTGTTAATATAATTCTTGCGCTGCGCGAGATGCGACAGCAACTCAAACAGAGCGTTATCTCATCTGAGGTAATAAAGTTTTTACTCGGAGCGATATCGAAGCGGTCATAACGAGGCGGTCTTGAAAACCGTTTGGCGGCAACGCCACAAGGGTTCGAATCCCTTTCGCTCCGCTTTAATTATGAACACGCTGTTAATAACATACTTGTTGTTAATCAACTATTTTGCAGAAGTACTCAAGTGGTTGAAGAGACACCCCTGGAAAGGGTGCAGGTCGTTAATAGCGGCGCGAGGGTTCAAATCCCTCCTTCTGCGTTGCCTTACGCAATCAGTAAGGATCATAATTAGAAGTACCTTGACAAATAAACAGTAATGCAACCCTGAAAGATTCCAAGAGAATAATTCAGAAAAATGTAAATTAACGGACAGAACGAAAAGCCAAGCTTAAGTTCTTAGCCGGATTAAACTTTTAAACGTGAGAGTTCGATCCTGGCTCAGGATGAACGCTGGCGGCGTGCCTAACACATGCAAGTCGAACGGAGATTTAACGCTGATGAAGCTTCGGCAGATTCTTGTTAAATCTTAGTGGCGGACGGGTGAGTAACGCGTGGGCAACCTGCCTCATACTGGGGGATAACAGCTGGAAACGACTGTTAATACCGCATA
>NZ_KE384194.1:0-14824 GCF_000424465.1 Butyrivibrio hungatei NK4A153
ATCTTCTTCAAGACAGGCACGGGCAAAATCAATCACTTCCTGAGTAACCACCTCAGAGTCCCGATGATATGGTTTCCGTTCATCAGGATGCGTATCGCCTCTGCAATACTTTTTAACGGTCTGCCGGGATATACCCAGCTTTCTGGCAATGGACCGTATGGATTCGCCGTCGTTATAGCGGCTGCGGATTTGGTAGTAGAGATCCATTTCGACTATCATCACCTTTCTCCCTTCATGATTTTTTCATACACTAAAAATCATAAAGGACTTAACTCAAGGTGGTAAACTTTTTCACTAGCGATATGGATGAAACTGGTCAACTTTTATAATAGCGTTTACACTACATAAAATCTTAAGAAATTTCGACGGTATTTCTTAAGATTTATCTGCTATCATAGAACAAGTCGGCGGTCTTTCAATGACAATTCTATGTCGACGCTATGGCGATTCGCCAAATCTATAAAAGTTCTATAAGTGAGGTATCAAATGAAAAGTAACCAAACAAATCTTTCAAAATTTTTTCCAATGATCAAGACCAAAGAGCAGATACTTGAAGAAATCAATGCAAATGATACGCTTCGTGCAATCTTCAACAATTGGCCGGAAAAACATCAAAATGAGTTTCTGTCAATCTGCACAGGTTCCAAAGGCGTAAAAATGCTTTATGATTGCTACTTCAAAGAGATTCTCAATCCCGAGTATGCTCCTGAGCGTCTGTCCTCGCTTCTAAGCACAATACTTGGAAGAAAAGTCACAGTGAAATATCAGCTGACTAACGACAACACCCGCATCGGAGATGAATCATCCCTTGTAATAACAGACATCGTAGTAGAGCTCGAAGACGGAACTCTCGCAAACATCGAAGTGCAAAAACTTGGCTATGCCTTCACAGGAGAAAGAGCTTCATGCTACTCCGCAGATCTTCTGCTGCGTCAATACAAGCGCATCAGGGATCTACGTAAAAAAGAATTCTCATATAAGGATATCGCTCCTGTATACACCATCGTATTTCTTGAAAACTCTCCTTCTGCATTCAAAGAATACAAAGATGTTTTTGTTCACAAATTTTCTACTGTATCGGATACAGGCCTAAAGATGAATATGCTCCAAAACTTTATATTTATTCCCGTTGATATTTTCCTTGAAAATCTACATAATAATGGTATTAGAAGTGATATGGATGCGTGGCTGACTTTCCTTGGCTGTGACGAACCTAAATATATCTCAAAACTGTTAGAAACACATCCCGATTTCAAGTCTATGTACCATGACCTTTATGGCATATGCCGGAACACAGAAAGGATGATGACTATGTTTTTTTCTGAAGAACTGAAGATTCTGGATGATAATACAGTTAAATATATGATAGATCAACTTGAAGAAGAGGTTAAAGAGCAGAAAGCTAAGCTTTCTGAAAAGGATGCCACTATTGCTAACAAGGACTCAGAAATCGCTCAACTACGAGCCGAGCTTGAGAAATACAAAAACAGGAATACGTGAGTTACATCAGGGCTGAATTGATTTTTCAATTTAGCCCCTTATTTTATCATTTTTACTCCCGTCTATTCGTACATCACCCAATCACATCCCTTATATCCGTCATCCTCCCAAAAAACGGATCTTCCACCTTGAGCTTCAAAAAATCTTCATCCTCAATCTGAACTTTATTTACAAGAGCCAGAATTTTCTCATCAAGCGTCTTATTTTCTATTCTTGCAGCCTCAGGCACAAGTTCAATATACTTCTCAAAATACTCAATTATTCCCTTCTGTGCTTTCTCAAAGACCTCTATATCTGTCTTGCTTCTGGTCTCCTTAGCAAATACAGGTTCACCGCTTTCATCAAATTCCTCAAGCTGCGGAAACGGCGCCGTAAGAATAGTTTCCAGAATATAATAATTGTCGAATATTGCACTGCTGTTTTTCTCTTCATCAGAATAAAAAGGTTCTATATCCAAATCTTTACCCGCCATAAATTCAGGCTCCAGCTGCAAAAAGTAAAAGCCCTTGATATGCTGAGCGAACAACTTCTGAAGATACATCTGAGTAGTGCCCTTTGCAACAAAATCAAACATTCCGCTCGCACCCTCGTCTATATCCAGCTTTTCAATATATTTTTTGTAATTCTCGCGCTGTATCTTGGACTTTCTGAGTATCTCTTCTTCACGTTCAGCACACGAAACATTCGCAGCATCTATACCAAATCGTCTCTTTAACGCTTCATCCGCGGATCCGGAATACTTCATGCTGTCCACATATTCTATATCTTCCGGATTCTCCATCCCCGCGCGGATTGCAGCAGTTCTGGACGAAAGAAAATAAAAAGACTTAGCACTCGTCGCAACCTTCTCATAAAGCTTTACCGGCAGATATCCGTCTCTGGCACAGAACAAAAGCTGCTTATAGCCCTGTTCCTCAGCGCTTCGCTTCATCCACAAAACAAAATCAGTGATCATCGGCGCACAGAAGGAATATCCTATCCCGAACGAATCCTTTACAGATACTTTTTGCGAAGCTTCTTCAAACCAAAACTGACTATTAAAAACCGATGCGATCAGCATTCCGACTTTAACTCTGTCAGAATAGCTCTTTATCTCATTATCCAAACCAAAGCCGCCCAAATGATCATACAGATCAGCACCATTATATATACGCAGAGTATCTATTCCATACTCTGAAGCCTTTTCGATATCCGTCGTTTCATCATCACCGATATGCAAGATTTTCTTCCCCGGATATCTTTCTTTGAGAAAAGAATACAGCCCCTGCGTCTTCGACACTCCATACTCGCAGGAAGCAAAAACCTCACTAACATCGCTCAGTCCAAATCGGCCAATAATACTCTCTATCTGCTCTTTTGAATAGTAAGTATCCGAGGTAATGCAAACTGTCTTCCCTGCAGAAATCGCACTTCTGCAAATCCCGCATACATCTTTTCTCTCAATGATTGTTTTTTGATCCAACATCCACTCAAAATCCGCCAATTCACCCGCGGATACAGAATGTACGCCTGCTGCCTCAAGAAGAAATCCGTATATCTCTTCCAATCTCGGCGCACGACTTTTTGACAGCTCCTTTTCGGCATGCAGACGGAGCCTTGCAAAATCAGGAATGATAATGCCCTTTTCCTTAAGATTCAGATCTATCAATTCAAAAAGATCCGTGTAGCACATCTCGATTCTTGCAATCAGAGTTTCAAAAAAGTCAAAGCTAATCACGTCTGATTTCTCTATCTTTTCCATCACGCTCTGTCTGCTATATTCTTCGAGTTCGGAAAAAGTATATGACACTTCGTTTGACGCAAGAAGATCCTTACCCCGAACATCAAAAAGAGCTATATTATTTTCAATGCAGAATGTTCCTACCCTCTTGGCAATCGCCTTGCACGATCCGGGGCGAGCCACAACAATTATAAGTGATACTCCACTTTCTACTGCTTCTGAGATTGGGATTATGGGATAGCCGTAGATTTCACCATCTTCTCTGAAGCCATCAAGGAGGCCGACTATGCAAAGAGAATCTCCATACTCAGAAAGGAAACGCTCTGTTTCTGTACCAAGACCATAAAGAGCTATTTTTTTATTTTTATATTTCTCAATAATATCAGCCATATTCCCTCATACTATTTCTCAAAAGAACATTTATCCGGAAATAATTTTTCTAATGCTGTATTTATTTCTTTTTTCATAATCACAAATTCTTCAGATGTACAGTTTTCATTAAAACTTATCATCTGATAAGCTCTGTCATTAATTGCTTTAATAACATCTCTATATGTGTCAAATGTAGGAAAAAAGACTTTTCCTTGCGTTCTGCGAGGTATAAAATCCCCACTACAAATTTGCCAATATCGTATTAGATATTGCGTAACATCTGCCGCTCCACGAAATCTATCTTTCGAACCTTCATCCAAAACTTGTGATTCTAATTCCCACAATTTTGCAAGCGTAGATTTCTTCAAAGCATTTGCCATGTGTGGATCGTAAAATCCGGGGAAATCATACCAATATTCGCAAGCTCTGGTTCTTTCAAGCCTGTCACCATAATCTTCGCAAAACCATTTATCTTTATACTTTTCTTGTACTTCACGTTTCCTAAAATACTTATTTATGATAAACATATTATTCACTTGAGCATATCTTGTTGCTCTTGAAACTGCACCAAAAGCTGTCGTTGTGATTATATTTTCGACTGCCTCATCACATACCACGTCATTCTTGAAATAGTATTCTTCATCAATTAATTCAAGTGGAAATACATCATCACTAAATAATATAAAATTCTCCGAAAGCTCTTCTATCCTATGAACATTCATTTCAATTGTATTCGAATTGAAAGTCGGAAGGTATTCTTCCGGAATATAATCTCTATGATTGATAAGCCTAAGCCTCGGATTGTCAGTTTTCAAAAAATCAGGAACCTGTCCACAAGTAATCAGGAAAATCCGATTAAACCATGGCATACATTTCTCTATCGAACGAAACCATAGATGTAGATTATCCCAACTTTGAAAACGCATATTAGATGCTTCAAAATTACAAGAATGATCATATTCGCTTTTTTTCTTTTGCCAAACGGGATCTTTTTCATCTACCCATGGAATGACTATATCTATCGGACTGTTCATCATTAAAAGCTCCTAGCAAAATGCATCATCAAACTATATTATCGGGCAAAACTCTTCAAGATTAACACTTCTAACTTGCGGATATTTTTGATTCAGCATTTTATAAACCACTGAATTACCTGCCACTATTAAATCACCTTGATCTATTGCCGCTTCATTATCCAATACAACAATTTCTTTCGCTTTATTTTTTAAAGCTTCTTTCGCTTTTTCAATATCTCTATCCGTAACTCCAAATACTCTTATTTTGTGCTCGGAACAAAAATCAATAAATGCATTTCCTCTCTTGCCACACCCCCACAAAACAAGTCTTTCTCCTTGAGAAATTTCTTCAACAAGTTCTTTTCTTTTTTCACTTAATTGAATTTTCAGAATCCCATCCGTTCCCCACCAATCTGATTCAAATGGCAAAGAAAGATATTTGTCTTTCAAATACGTCTGCATTTTACTGCAATCGCTGAACAATTCTTGGTTAATCCCAATAAAAGAAACTACATCCGAATAAAACTTTTTTCTTACATGAGCTTCATTTGTTCTACGCAATTCATCCAAGCTTCCACGTAGCACTAATTCTATTATTTTCCTATTGATATTCGCATCTCTTTCATCAATGTCTGCCATCAACTTCTCAACAACTCTCAATATATTCTGAGGCTTCGCATGCTTACTTATCTGTCCATTTCTATCCTGTCTATACAAAATAAGTCCGTATGTATTGGGATAAATAATCCTTTTAGATGCACATAAAACTCTGCAACTAAAATATACATCGTTTGATGAAGAGAGATTTTGAAACCAAATATTATTATCTGTCAAAAGCTTTCTTTTAATCAGCTTATTCCATGCAACTTTTCTGCATTTAAAAAAAGCATCATCTCCAAGAGAAAAAAAACAAAAAGCGCCATTAGGAATTCCTACCGGTTGATCCCATGGCTCTATTCCTTTTCCAGTCAAAAATGATGCATTACAAACACAAACATCTGCTTCGCCCAAAACAGCATTCTCATATGCAATCTTCAATAGGTTCATGTCAAATCTGTCATCTGAGTCCAAAAAAATAACATATTCGCCGGATGCACTTCTAAGTCCTCTGTTCCTTGCTTCCGCCGCCCCTTTATTTTCCTGTTTAAGCACAATAACTCTATCATCTAAAGAAGCATACTTTTCCAATACTTGCATAGAATTATCCGTAGATCCATCATCAACACATATCAGTTCAAAATCCTCATATGTCTGATTCAGGATATCTTGTATTGCCTCTTCAAGATAGTCTGCTGTATTAAAAACAGGCATTATTACAGAAACCATACTCCCCCTCAATCCTTCATCATGTCTTATTATTCAAAGCATCTTTCAATATATAATCCAATGATAATATGTCACATGAAATTTTATCGGATAACGCCATTTTAATTTCGTCAAAATAGCTTACTGCAGTAACAATTATAGCATCTACATTTTCCAATTTTTCATTTGGTTTATATATCTCCAATGCCGCATAAGTATTATCTGCATCCCTATCTATTGCATACTTAACTTCAATTTTACTCATTTTTAGTTCATCTAATAATGCTATCCCCAACTCCTTCATTCCATAGATTGCAACTGTTACATACCCTCTTCCGAGCAAATATGATTCCAAACTTTTACCAGATTGATATAATTTTAACCAATCAAGAAGTAAATAATAAAAATCCTGCATCTTATTATTTTTATACTTTGCTCTTTTCCAAGACTTATATAAACCTATCATTTTACTCGCTTTCTATAATGCTATTCCAAATTTTCATCAATCTATCCGTACTGTAATACAGGGCTCTTTCAAATGATTTCTTTCTGTAATGAAAATATAAAGAATCATCCTCTAATATCCCAAGCATTGCTTTTCCAAGTTCTTCTTCATGTTCATCAAGTAAAATTCTTCTACTAGCTTTTCCTACCATATACGGAACAACTATCCCATATTCACAATATTGAATTGTAGCACTTTCCTTCTTTCGACCAACAATTTCCCTACATCCTCCTGGAGAATCTGTAGTTATAACAGGTACACCGTAAGCCATTGCTTCGACCATTGCATTAGGAAAACCTTCTACATATGAAGATGCAACAAACGCTCTTGCATTTGAAAGATAATATCCAACATGATTTGATGCTCCTATAAAAATAACTTTCTGATCCACTCCCATCTTACGAGCAACAAATTCAAGATACCCTCTTATTTCTCCGTCGCCAACAAAAAGAAGTCTTGCATCATCACTTCTCTCAGCAACATACTTAAATGCTTTAATAACCCTATCAAATTGCTTGACCGGCGTATGTCTGCCTACACAGACAATAGCTTTCTGTCCATACTCCCACTCATCTATATCAGTAGCATTCCTTATCACAGCAGGATTAGGGATGACCTTTATTTTCCTTTCTAATACATCATAATTAGATATAAGATCAGATTTAGTTGCTTCACATACAGAAACAACCATATATGCCTTATTATAAAAGTGTCGAATTACCTTTTTTTCAAATTCAAATCCTTTCAGCTCTTTTCTAATCGAAAGAACCGTTCTGCAGCTTACAATAACTTTCTCATTATACCTAGACATAACATTAAGAAGATTGCATAATTCCATAAAAGAAATGCAAACATCAATCTTATGCTTTGATTTTTCTTTTCTTATTCGAATTGCCTGCCTAAAATACTGCAAATAAGGAACAAAATCATCACTTCCAAATTTATCTATCCTTATCTTTACTACTTCCGCCTTAGGCTCAAAAAAATCTTTATGCCGCGTAACTATCTCAAAGAATATAACCCGATGCCCTTCATTCATCAGATTTTCTCCCAGCAATAATGCAGCTCTTTGTGCCCCGCCAAGGCCAAATGTTTCACTCATGATTGCAATATTCATAATGAACCATCCATATCAACAATATCCCATCTTATTCAAAAACAGCATCTTGTCTGCTGCTACAATCACAACATCATCAAAACCGAGTTTTAACGCTTTACTATACATTTCTTTTTGAGATTTTTTGTCAGAAACCATAATAATAATCGTTGCTTCTGGAATATTCTCGGCATACCAATCAATAGATCTAAGTTGTAATCCGTAGATTTTCTCATCATTATTACAAATAGTTTGAGCCAGTCCCTTCAAATTTGAAATAGTTGCTCTTTCATCAAGAATTTTTATAGCTATCTCAGCCGCTTTACCTGCCCCATATATAACAACTTCACTTGCATTCCGACATGTATCACAAATAAATCGAATCTCATTTTGTGCATCCTCTATCTTTAAATCAACGCGTTCTGGTGTCCACTCCTCACCATATACCTTTCCAAGCCAAGCCTTTTCAATCTCGTATATACTATAAATTATTTCCCATATCTTAGTATCTATATTTTCGCTATATGGATATGCCCGATACCTTGATAAAAACTCTTCAGGTTCACGCCAAAGATATTTTTCAAACAATTTCCGATAATTGTTTTCATATGCGTATTGAACACACTCTTTTAACGCAGAAAACATTTCTTCAATCGTTTTCTCTGGAAAATAACTCTTTCCCTTTTTAATAACTCTTAGTTCATAAACACTCTTAGGTATAGCATAAAATCTCTGAGCACATGTCATTGCCTTTAATATAAATATTTGATCCTGAAATCTTCTTGAGTCAGCATATCTTATCCCATTATCTTTAATCAATGATGTTTTATAGATAAACCTTTGATGTCCGTACATTAATTGAACATCCTTATAATACAAAAAACCTCTTGTTGTAAATGGTTCTATATTAAAAAGAACTTTTTTTCCATTATAGACGTCTACTCTATTTCCACCAGCAATATCTGCATTATTTTCTATAGCCGCTTCATACAACATCCTTAAACAATTATCAGTAGGATAATAATCATCTGGATCCATCATTGCCAAATATTCACCGCAAGCTTTTTCAATTGCAACATTTCTTGCAGTGCCAGAGCCTTTATTACTTTGGCAAATAACTATTACTCGATTATCCTTTTGAGAATACTCTCTTAAAATAGATAAAGAGTTATCTGTGGATCCATCATCTACACAAATAATCTCAATATCCGACAAATTTTGGCTTAATACACTCTCCAAGCATTCCGCCAAATACTTCTCCATATTATAAATCGGAATAATAACACTAATACTAGGCATATCGACTATCCTTCATCCAATTTACTAAACGCTAACAACTCCCAAAATATCTATGCATCGTTACTATCTATGGCTCCATTTGCAATTATGACATATTGCAAACATATTCCTGTCTCCCTTTAGTAACTGTTTTTGAAAATCTTTTACCCTTTTACTATTCAGGCACTCTTTCAAAGACAGTTCACTAAGGTTTCCAAATCCATAACTATGTTTATAATCCAAACAACATGCTGCCAAATCTCCATTGCATGCTATCGCAACTTGAGTTAAAAAATTATGACAAACTCTCTCTTCTAATATTGCATTGCATTTTGATTTATAGCCATCCAGTCTATCATCCAAAGCTCCATAAATTATTTTGTAAGGGATATTAACATCTAACCCAAGTAAACGCTCATATTCTTCATCCCCGTAAGCAGTTACTTGTAAAAAGCCGACACCAATTTCACATAATTCATCAACCATTGTTTGATTTAAATAAAAGCCATTACTGTATACCTTGGGGCAAGAGGTGGGAAGTTTATACTTTACATACTTTATAAGCATAAACAACCTAGGATCCATGGTAGGCTCATTATACATATGAAATGCTATAGTTCCTTGAAACCCACTTTCTGCAAGTTCGTCTATTATTTTATAAAATAGTTGTGAAGACATTATCACTTTTTCTTTTACTTTACTAGCAGGGCACTTTGTATGAATCAATGCATAGTTGCACAAATTCGAAAGCTCTATAGCTACTTCTGTAATATTGTGAAACAAATCATCATCCTTAAGGAAACACTCTGCTTTCGTTTTAACCCTCTCTCTTTTATTCTTTATAAATGTTTTAGCCTTATCATTTTCATACCCGCTCGCATTCATCATTATATTTCCTCTCCCATGAATCACCATCTCAGCACAGTTTCATTCTAAATCAATCCAACTGCTATAGTTCAATATTAAAAATCATATGCAAAAGATATCCCTTGGTTCAATATCACTTAATGCATACAGTTTCTCAGTCATATTAGCGTTGATAAAAACTGCTACTAAACGCGCACGCCCATTTTCTTCTATTATCTTATGCGTAAAAACAGGAGGTACGCTGAACCACCCCAAAAACTTTTTTATATCAATCGGATCCTGTACATGTTCAAGGCAATATCCTTTTTCCCACATAAATGGAACTGATATCACTGCAATATCGCCAAGTTCTAAAAGCCTGTCAGCAAAAACATGTACTTTTTCATCACTGATATGTTCCAGTACTTGAAAACAAGTAATAATATTATATTGGGGCAATGGATATGACAAAAAATCTCCCACTATGCCTTTTACCTTCTCACTTGAAAACGGATTGGCAATATCTATACTTGTCATCTCTCTACATGGTAAAAAAGAAATAACATCAACTCCATTAGATCCTACATCACAAATTGAATCTGTTTCTCTCGCCAACATTGAAAGTAAAAACCTTATATATTTGTAATACTTATGGTTTTTTCTTCTTTGATAATACTCATTTTCATTATTATTGTTCATTAGTCCCCCTTTATAATCTGATATGTTCTAAATATTTTTCTAATGTTAATAATCTATTTTCCTCAATAATTTGTCCATCATTAACCACTATATTCACGACTTTATCGCAGTAATACGAAATCTCCTCACCAATCTTATGTGAAATATCGAACATATCAATTACTCCATCTATACATTGATCTTTTCTAATCCACAAAATCTTTTCGTCTATCCTAACAGCACTTACAAACTCATCATTCACTATATCATCTCTTAATTCTTCACATTTTGTTGTAGTCTTGTCTACTATTAAAGATTTCTTTGAGTCTCTCTTTAACAGCAACAAATAATCATTGCAATCAATTATACATTGAAAAGCCCTAGTATTATCAGTGCTTATAGCAATAGTCTTAATATACTCATAACTATATCTATCAAAAACAAATATCAATGTTCCTAAAAGAGAAAGGCAATAAATATAGTGTTCATCGAAACATACATCTCTCATTCCGCCATCATACCCTTGAACCTTCAGGTAAACACATGTATCTGCCACAGGATTAAAAATAACTAATCTGCTTTCATTCCCATCGACTAAGAGCACACTATTATCATCAAATCTATATACCGCCATAATACATTTTGGCAATTTAGACTTATTAACCAGCCTGAATTCATTATTTGCTATATCATATAAAATCACATTTTCATTTCTTTTCAATGGGAAAATATATAGATTTCCATCGATATACACTGAATTACGCCTTAACCTATTGCATCTTTTTTCTTTCGATGAAGTCATTTTAAAATCAGCCTTACATATATCAAATATAACCATACCACTAAAATATTCAGACCAAAAAAGAATTTTATCATTGATAGTAATACCATATGAATCCACTCTATTCCGAAGCGCTTTTGGAACCTTTATGATATATACAACTCTTTTTTGTTCAACATCCATCCCAATCAATATATTATACTTAGATTCAATAAACCATATAATTTTCTTGCCATTAAACTCTTTGCTTAATTCCATATTCACCTGCTCTCCTCGCCAAATCCCACAACTAAATTATAGTATATTTTTTATCGGTTCTATAGCATAATTTTAGGGAATATAGGCTTAAGCTATATTCCCTAAAAATTAATCAGATATGTAAATAATACTTATGAAGCAGGCGTTACAGTTACTTTCACTGTCGTGTTTGCTGAATCATTAAACTTAACAGTATACTCACGGGCAGCTGTAAGTGCATCTACATGTGTTGCCTTGAATGTTAAAGTTCCAGATGCAAATGTATAATTAGCTGCATCAAGCGTCCTTGTCTCGCCATTCTTTACAAATGTTATTCCCGAAATACTTGTTGCTGCTAAAGTACCAGCACCAAGATTAACTGCAAATGTCACATCCTGACCAGCAGCTGCCTGGGTAGCAGCAGTTGAAGAAATGCTAGGTGCTGCATCTGTAGGTGCTTCTGCATATGACCATGTTACATTAACAGTAGGAGCTGTAGCATCAGCTGCAATTGGAAGATTACTTACTGCGCCTTCCATGCTAATATCAATGGTCTTCCAGCCGGTTGCATCAGATTTTGCTGCATAAGCATACGCACCATTATCAACCTTCGTTTCAAAATTACCAGGAATACCTGCTATATTCGCTGTAATAGTCTGTTCTGTAGCTGAAACTACTGTTGTCTCATCTCCAACTTTAAGTCCAAGATAAAGATTAGGATCGCCTGTTGTTGCAACTGTACTACTTTCAGCAAGTGCAATGTCTTTTCCACCGGCTGATGCTGTTGTTTTTACCTTAACTGAAAGTGTTACATCACAGCTACTTTTATTAGTTACTGTAAGTGTATTGCTTTTATTAGCATAAGTATTGGCAGCAGTGAGGAAATATACGCCTGTATCTCCCTCTGCAGCAGGGAACGTTGCACCTGAATGTTTTGCACCACTAGTCGCACTAATAAGTCTTTCAGGATCCATTGTGTAACTAAACGGAGTTGCTCCTTCTGCTATTGTAGGAAGATCAACATTTATAACTTTCTTTTCCAAATGTCCTTCTGATGTACCTGCACCATCAGTATTACCACTAGTTACCGGACCATCCGCAAATGCAGAAATGCTACTTCCAAATACCATTGTTACTGCAAGAGCAGCTGCTAAAATTTTCTTTGTGTTCAACATAACTCGTACCTCCTTGATATCTTTCTGGTTATGCTTATTACTTTTACCGCATCTTCCTGACACGATATGTTACCATGATCATTGTTCTATGATTATCGTAAAGGCTACTCTCAACGTACTTACAGTGTTCTGATTTTCGTCGATAAGGTGATAAACCATAACGCAATCATATGTACCTGCATCTAATTTTTTTTCTAAGGATATATCAGTCATCTCCGATCCTCTCGGTATTACCGGAGATTGCAGAATGGGCTCATTTTCGTCGCTTGCAAGAAATACATCAAAGAATACATCATTGGTATTCCCCGCATCGTTTTTTACATAAGCATCTTCCGATACAGCATCTCCTGTCGCAAAATGCCATGTCGTGCTCATCTGCGTGCTATAATATCCGGGCGCAACATACTGCTCATTAATAAGCTGTTCTGCGACCTGTTCAGCGTTATTACTGTTTACCACAACATTACGCTTCACTTCATCTCTTACTGCGCCGTTCCCCTTGACCAGGAGAATTATTACAGTCACCAGCAATGCGACTATCACCACGCCGCCACTGATGAATGCTACCTTCGTTCCTTTACCCATAATCTTTTCTTCTTTTGCCACCTTAGTAGCCCTCCGAATGTAATATTTACATTTCTGCTTTGCCACATTTACATCATACGTAGGGAGGCTCTCTTCCCCACGATTTGAGATGTATAATCTCAATACTCTTCTGCGAGTCTATTTCTGCCACCACCCGCACTTTCTGACTTCTTAACAGTCTGAATCTTATGAACCTATATAGTTCACGTTGACAAGTTGCTAATCAAGCCATCACCATCAAGTCATGGATTCCTATTTCATAATCCGGGGCCATAAAAGAACTTTTTGTCCTTACTTTTTTCGTCATATAAAGTATTCTGATTATACAAAACTAAACGTCTAAGCGTCAATAAATGCTCAGAATACTACTTTTTTTGTAACATCCTCCATGTCGCATCTCATTCTTCGCACCAGTAAAGGATTTACTAATTTACATATCGGAAAAAGTGATGGAGATATTTATATGATTGCGTATGAATTTATAGTTTTTTAATTATTTGGTTGAAAAGTACGATTCCATCATAATCACAAACTTGTTTGTACATCTTGAACATATATGTTTTTAAGATTACAATATACATAGTTATAAATAAGGAGTATTAACGTGATTAACATTGATTGTGAATACAAAATAAAAGAAGACATATCATTTATTATTGAGACAGAAAAAATCAATAAGATTGAATTATCAAAAAGAACGGGCATTTCCCGAGTAACGCTTGACGGAATCGTTAAGAATGGTACTACCACAGATAGTGTCTGCGAAAAATTCTATTCATATGTATTCAATAATAATTACAGAATAAACACTGTAAAAGAGGAATTGCTAAAAGAAAAATATGATAAAGTTCTTTTTCACGGATCCAAAAAAGGATTATCTAAAATCCTTGTAACCGGATCCAGAAACAATTGTGATTTTGGAAACGGATTCTATTTAGGAGAAACCTATAATCAAGCTTTGTCATTCGTTTTTGAAAATGATAAGTCCTCTGTATATTCATTTAGATGTTCCCTTGATGGACTAGATATTTGCAAATTTGATTGTTCTATGGAATGGATGCTCGCCATTTGCTATCATCGCGGAACACTTGGTCCTTATTCGAATAGCGAAAAGATAAAGCATATCGTAGATAAAATAAATACTGCTGACGTAATTATTGCTCCAATCGCTGATAATAAGATGTTCTACGTTATGGCACAGTTTACTGATGGTGAAATAAACGCTGATGTTGCTCTTCATTCATTATCAGCGTCAAAGCTTGGATTTCAGTATATTTTCAAAACTGAAAAAGCCTTAAACAAGCTGATTCCGATAGAAAAATATTACCTTTGCGCACCTGAACGCGACGAATGTAAAAAACAATTGATTGAACGCAGCTTTGAAATTGACACAAAATTAAAACTTGCAAAAAGAGAATTTAAAACCGGCTCATACATAGAGGAGATTTTTGATGAGAAACTTTGACCATAATGGCTTGCTACTTGCAGAATACCAGGGAAAGCTTTTTGAAAAATCAAGTGATTTAAATTGTTCCACCGGGATTTTTATAAGAAGATTTTTACATTCCGAATTGTTGAATAAGTTAGATTCCAATAATCCCGCATTACTGTCATTGGATGTAAACGAAGGAATTGCAAGTATTATTGAGCAATTTGGTGATACTGATTATGGGAAAATAAAATATTCAAAAAGTGCATTATTCTGGATTGGGTATATGTATCGATATATA
>NZ_KE384194.1:15144-244059 GCF_000424465.1 Butyrivibrio hungatei NK4A153
TCTCTTTTTACAATTCTCGATCCCTTCTGCTTGTTACAATGCTTGCACATAGGAATCAAATTGCTAATCTCATCCGTTCCTCCTCTGTACTTGGGGATGAGGTGGTCGATGGTAGTCTTTTCGAGCGGAAGCGGCTTGCCACATTTCGCGCAGACACCACCGGTCTTTTCAAAGATTATATGTTTTATGTTTCGCTTTTTTTGCTTCTGTCCCCTCATATGTTTTCTCCATATGTTATATGTGCCAATATTATACATTTTACGGCAAGATATCAAAACGAATTGATATCTTGCCGTAAATTATCATCATCAATCACGCATTTTAACCAATGCCTCTGCATACCCAAGCAATCTCGATTGCTGAGCTTTATCCATTGAATTGAATGCTTTTATAAGTTGTCCGCTTTCTGTCAAAGCATCAATCGCATACCATTCACTGGGCTTTCCCCTATCACCATGCGTTTCAATTCCGGACAAAAGCCACTCGGGTGTAACATCCAGCACTTTGCATATGATCATAATTTTCTCTGCTGTAGGATTGGTATTCTTCTTACGCCAGTCGCTTATCGTGCTCTCCGCTATTCCCGTACGCTTAGCAAATTCTTTCTGTGTTATCTTCATTTCCTGCAGCTTATCAAATATGCGATCTCTTATTGTCATATCAATTATATACCTTTTTCATCATAGCTTTAAAATCATCAATTGATACCCCTGCCCTATCGGCCGCAATTTCGACACTCAACAAACCGTCATGTACCAAAGCTATCAGAGTATTATCCCTGCCTTTCTCTATTCCTTTCTCTATTCCTTTCTCTATTCCTCGTGTTTCAATCTCATCAAGAACAGTACACATACTAACCCGCTCCTTTCCTTTTATATCATCATAAACATCTGTAAATCTGCTATCATCTGTCAATGCGCTCATTAAACTGAGCATCTCCTGAACATGAACTATCTTCTCATTCGGCGCAATATACTTTCCTGTCTTACGCATCTGAACAAAATAATCTGCCACGAACTTAAAATCACTCTGAAATTTATCTACAACTGAATCCTCAAGATATGCTATCTCAAATAAATTCATGCCATAATCAAAAACATATTCTTTTAACTTATCCGGCACTTCCAATCTGTCATATAGAGTTTTTGCCTTACTCCATTTCTTTTTGTAACCATAGTATAGCACAAGTGATACAACAGGGTAACGTCCATCATTTCCATTGTTTATCTGAGCTCTGTAACCTGCTGCATCATAGTTCATAACCCTAAGCGGCATGTCCTCTTCTTCCTTAGTTTCATTTTCAAAGCCGATTGCTGCCAATCTTAATCGATTATGCTTCCAATACTTGTAAATATCACGTTCCTGGCTTCTTATCTTTCCATTCTCTGTGTAGTTACTATATGGACTTCCCTCTGTCAATTGATCTTGCCTAACAACCTCCTCTCCATTAAAAAGTAGGACATTTACAATGTCTGCAAACACATCATTATAGTCCTCAAGTGCTTTCTCTGTAATATCTTTTGTACCCATTTCTTTCAAAACCGCCTTTATATATAAATACTACTATACGGATTTTAATCATAAAAGAAAAATATGTCAATATGGCTAACATATTTCGTCATATAAAGTATTCTGATTATACAATGTTTTTCGTAACATCCCCTGTGATAGGTCTTCTCTTTCACGCCAGTAGAGGACTTACTAATTTACATATCGGAAAAAGTGTTAGAGATATTTGTAGTATTGCGTTTGAATTTATAATTATTTTATATTTGATTGGGAGGTTAGATTCCTTCGCGGTTGGAGGCAAAAAACCCGCAGAGCTGGCAAATATGCGGGTTCCGCGGGAAACAATTTACGTATATTCAGTTATATTATGATATCTGTTCTACATTATTTATCGCCGTAATGTGTTCCACATTGAACTATCTCAATTATGTCGTCAACTATTCGAAAAACGATTCGATTTTTTTCATCGATCCTAACGCTCCAAAATCCTGCCCAATCGCCGGACAGTGGCTCCGGTTTGCCAATGCAAAGATAGCCATTACGGTCTATTTCTTGTAAAAGGCGGTTAATTCTCTTGAGTGTCTTCTTATCCTTACTCTGCCACTCAATATATTCCTCCCATGCTCTATCATGCCATATTTTCCGCATTAATCCACCTCAATCAAATCATGTTCATGGATATTACGGCCTGCCTCTATATCATCTATACGCTTTTTTAATTCTGCCATATTCTCACTACTGTAAAATGGATCAGCAGATACTTCGAACGGTATCCTTCTTTCTCGTCCAACTTTTTTTGCAAAAATGGTAAATGCTGCGCTCATAGACAATCCCATATCTGCGCAAGCTCTTTCCATACTCTTTTTTACATCCGGGTCCAATTTAAAATTAACATTCACTGCCTGTGCCAATTATATCACCCCTTTCACTATATCTATACCTAAATTATATCATGATAAAGAAATTTGCAATCGTTTTTCTTTACTTTTTATTATTTATTAAGAATTATTCAAAAGATACATATCCATTCAATGCCTTTTTCTATTCCTTTTTAGTCAACGCCTCTGCATACCCAAGCAATCTAGATTGCTGAGCTTTATCCATTGAATTAAATGCTTTTATAAGTTGTCCGCTTTCTGTCAAAGCATCTATCGCATACCATTCACTAGGCTTTCTGCATGTAAATGTCACGTTCCTGGCTTCTTATCTTTCCATTCTCTGTGTAGTTACTATATGGACTTCCCTCTGTCAATTGATCTTGCCTAATAATCACAAACTTGTTTGTACATCTTGAACATATATGTTTTTAAGATTCCAATAATCCCGCATTACTGTCATTGGATGTAAGCGAAGGAATTACAAGTATTATTGAGCAATTTGGTGATACTGATTATGGAAAAATAAAATATTCAAAAAGTGCATTATTCTGGATTGGGTATATGTATCGATATATATCATATACAAGAGAAATATCCACAAAATTCATCCTGGATATATTTACGTATAAGCAGATGAACAATGTATATTTCTCATTTCACACTCAAGCCCCGGAATGGTGCATTAATAGTTTGTTAGATATTAACGGAATAGATGATAGCATTTTTGACAACAATCTTCGGCTAAAAAAAATAATTAAGAAAAAAGGAAAATATTAACTTGTTTGTTCAGATTGTACAAACAAGTTTTATTTCTATCTTCCTATACTATAAAATGGATCAAGATACGGCACTTCATCTCTTTTTACAATTCTCGATCCCTTCTGCTTGTTACAATGCTTGCACATAGGAATCAAATTGCTAATCTCATCCGTTCCTCCTCTGTACTTGGGAATGAGGTGGTCGATGGTTGTCTTTTCGAGCAGAAGTATCTTGCCACACTTAGCGCAGACACCACCGGTCTTTGCATGGATTATGCGTTTTATGTTTCGCTTTTTTTGCTTCTGTCCCCTCATATGTTTTCTCCGCATGTTATATGTGACAATATTGTCATATCAGTTATATACCTTTTTCATCATAGCTTTAATTATGATGTTTTTATAACAACCTTTTTCCCAGAAAAAGCCATGCCGAATCTAATAATTTCTTTCACACCCTCCTCAAGCATTTCATGAGCATAGCGCTTGGATTGAATCTGTTCAAGAGCTTCGTCGGCAAGCTTTGAAAGTGCCTTTTCATCAAGGTTTTTTCCCCATTTTAATTCTATAATTATTCCGGCGTGCTTGCCGTCTTTAGGGAAGAGACTTACATCATATCTTCCATCCCCCGATTCGCGGTTGGAGTTAATTTTATATTGATTGTCCATCAAAGCTATAAGTCCAAGAATCAAACCGTGATAGAACCCTTCAGCACCGGCATCATAGAAACTTACAGACTTAGTCATATAGTTGCTGACAGCTTTTTGTAATTTCCCAATATCATTTGAATACAAGCTCTCAGCAATCATGTTTGCTGTCGTTTTTTGAATTGCTCCTGTACCAATCAGGTAAGTCAGTATCTCACTTTTATACACAGCAGCTATTTCTTTATTGGGAATCGACACTTCACAAAGGTAGCTTCCGTCGTCTTGTAAATGTTTGTTAGTTGTTTTCAAATAACCTGCAACTAATAAAATGCTATATATATTAGAAGGATCGTCGGTAAGAAATCTGTAAACGGTGGATTGATCAATCTTTGCGATAACAGTTTCACCCTGAATAAGGGAAAACAACCGTTCATTGATATCTTCTGACGCAATATTCATAATACCTTCCAGAATTTCGTTTTTTCCGGTATTAACCCAATAAGCCTGAGGCGTACAACCTTTGGCAATATAGTTTATAACAGACCACGGATTATAAATTTCTTTTTCTCCAAAATAATAACCATCATACCAGGATTTGAGTTCGGACTCTTTGTCTGTACATCCATAGTATGTCATAATTTTGTGTACTTCAGGATAAGTAAAACCAAAATATCCATCGTATTCTTTATCCAGTACAGAATTAACAGTCAGGTTATTAAGCCCACTAAATATACTCTCTTGAGCTATTCTCAAGATACCCGTCAAAAAGCCGTATGACAGATATTTATTATCCTTAAAGGCCCCGGAAAAGAAATTCCGCATAAAGCCAATAATCTCATCGTAGAAGTTTTTAGAATATCCTTCCTGAATAGGCGTATCATACTCATCAATTATTATTATTGGATTAATGCCATAGTGCAGGTACAACATTCTTGAAAGATTTTCAAGTGCTGACGAAAGTTCGACTTCGTCTAAAGAGCCGTTCAGTATTCTTTTATAATACTCTCTTTCAAATCCGGCTAATTTCAGGCTATTTTCAAGTTCCGAGTGGCGATTATACTCTGCCTGAAGAAGTCCGGAAATTTTTGATAGTGTCGCATTCCATGAATCAAATTTTACATCTTTAAATGTCAGAAATATGACAGGATATTTACCTTGGTGTTTAATATACTCTGCACCACATTTCCAGATATCTTTATCTTTGAAATAAATAGAGGTATCTTCTTTCGAGATTTCAAAAAATACTCTTAGCATATCCATATTGAGCGTCTTGCCAAATCTTCTTGGTCTTGTAAATAATGATACAAGCGGTTTGTTATCTAAGAATTCTTTGATCAACAGTGTCTTGTCCACATAGTAATATTCCGACTGTGCTCGAACATAATCGGATATACCTATCGGAAGAGGTTTTTTAATGGCGTTATTATTGCTTTTTATATATTTACCGGTTGATACGCGTCCATCTGCAGGTTGTACTGCATCATCGGGAATAAGCCATTTTTTTCCATCTTTATATGCTCCTCTAATCTTGCCTGAATTACATAGGTTCACAACGGTACGCTCAGCAATATTCCATTCAGTTGCAATTTCTTTACATGTTTTCATATGCTATCTCCGTATATTTTTCTGATACTATTATATATAATTTGCGGCAAGATATCAAAACAAATTGACATATTGCCGCAAATTATCATCACTAACCCTACATTATAATTCCTTCCGAAATAAATATATTTTTAATTATTATAATTAAAAATATATCTCCTTTCCAAAAGAGCATGTTATATTTGACGCGCGTCAAATAAAATAATAACAGCGCAACGTTTGAACACGACAAACATTGCGCTGTTGTTTTTATCTTATTATCTTCTCAAAATCATCCTTCGGATGCTTACAGATCGGACAGATATAGTCATCGGGCATATCTTCGCCGACATACTCAAATCCGCATATTGTGCATCTCCATATTGTCTCACCTTTCGGAGTCTCTCCAACCGGCTGAGGCTTTGGCTTGATATTATTCTGGTAATATTCATAAGTACAGGAAGGTGTATCTGCAAGAACGTCCATAAATACAGGTTCACAGATGAACAGCGTATGTGAACCAAGGTCGACTTCTTTTTCCACATTCAGAGAAAAGTATGCATTAGTCCCTTTTGTTATATAAGGAATACCGTTATCAGCAAGCTTATAATCACTAAATGATGCAAACTTATCCACATCTCTTCCGCTCTGGAATCCAAATTGTTTGAAAAGCTCAAAACCCGCATCGTTGCTGATAACAGAGATATTGCACTTTCCTGCTTCTTTCAGCATGTCATGAGTGAGATTTGCCTTGTTGATCGCGATTGAAATCCTGTTGGGATCCGACGCAACCTGGACCGCGGTGTTAGTGACGCAACCGTTCTTTTTATCGCCGCTAACCACCGTACATACAAACAAGCCATAAGATAACTTATACATTGCCTTAGTGTTCATAGAAGATTCTCCTTTCTTCCAATAGAAACATTCAGTGCTGCCTACCTGTAATAATTATTTTAGCATACCTTTTTAAACACAATAATATTAAAAGCAAAGATCGCCCCGGATTCTTCATCCGGAGCGACCTTATATATTAGTGGGTTATGTTTTCTAATATTTATCTTACTGAAGGAGTGAGAGAACACCCTGATTTGTCTGGTTAGCCTGAGCAAGCATTGACTGACCTGCCTGAGCAAGGATATTGTTGTTAGAATATCTAACCATCTCCTCAGCCATATCCGTATCACGAATCTGTGACTCAGCTGCCTGTGTGTTCTCAACGACGTTATCAAGGTTTCTGATTGTGTGCTCAAGTCTGTTCTGAATAGCACCGAGGTCAGCTCTCTGGCTTGAAATCTTCTCAAGTGCTTCTTTAATCTTATGAATTGAGTCCTTAGCGTTTACGCCGCTTGTTCCTGTAACATTAATCTTTGCTCCGTCGATCTTAAGACCTGAAGCAGTAAGTTTTTCAATATTGATTGCAATCTGGTTATCGGGATCAGCCTCTGAACCAACCTGAATACTCTTATTCTTAAATGATCCGTCCAAAAGTTTAGTATTATTGAATTCGGTAGCTGTTCCGGTTCTGTTAATCTCATCTCTGAGAGCATTAACCTCTCGCTGAATGTACTCACGATCTGATGTCTGAAGAGTATCGTTAGCTGCCTTAACTGCAAGTTCGTTCATTCTCTGAAGCATATCATGTACTTCGTTGAGCGCACCTTCAGCTGTCTGTACTGCTGAGATACCATCCTGTGCATTTGCGGAAGCCTGTGTAAGACCTCTTACCTGACGTCTCATCTTCTCAGAAATTGCAAGTCCTGCTGCATCATCTGCTGCTCTGTTGATTCTGTAACCTGATGAGAGTTTCTCACTTGACTTAGCCTGTACATCTGTTGTAATTCCAAGCTGTCTGTTTGAGTTCATCGCTGTGACATTGTGCTGTACTACCATATTATAATCCTCCATGAACGGGGCCGCTTCCCTGCTGCCTTTTTCATCCTTTTAATATTGTGCAGCTTACGCGGACTCCCTTCCATGGCTGCTTGTTTTTTTGTTTTACACTATTATTATCGGCTGTGATTTCGTTTACTTAACCCTTTTTTTTATTTTTTTCAAAAAAACATACAATAATGAATTTTTTTCTACTTTTTTCGATTTTTTGCTAAAGTAAAAGAGATCGCTTGCCGATATATGGCAGCGACCTCTTTGTAACGGTCTTATACAAAAATCAGTTTTTCTTATCCAAAAACTGTGGTGGAATCTCCTTGAAGTTATTCATGGTCCTGTAGTAATTAAATGCCGCAGCGGATGACTGCTTACTGGTATTCATCTTGCGACGTGCCGCGTCAAAATATTTCTCGGCAAGCCTTTTGTTTCGATGTTCCGCAGCTTCAATCGATGCGCTCCTTGCAGTGATATCACGAATAAGATCCTGCATGCGGCGTATCTGGTCTGCGAACTCATCTTTATTGGCATTAACTTCTTCTTTTACCCTGTCAAAAAGAGTCTGGAAACCATCATCAAGAGAAATAAGTTTATCGATAAGTTCACCCTTTTTATCAACAGTACCGTCAAATGCGGTTTCATCAACATTATCGGGATCGGAGAGAATTTCTTTTTGTTTCTCATTCTCTTCCTCAATCTTTGACATAATGTCGATCTTCTTAATAAGACTTTCTTCCAGCATATCCATACTTGAAGATAACATCTTTTATGCCTCCTTAACGGCGATGTTGTTCGCCTTCATGACTTCTACCCAGTTGTCCCTGATGGCATGCATATGCTTATTGACCTCAGCGACTATCTCTCTGTCTTTGCTCATATTTGCTTCGACAAGTCTTCTTCCTATATAAGAATACATATTTTCAAAGTCCTGTGCAACAGCATACTTCATATCAAGAGTGCTTCTGAGATAATCTATGATGCGTTCCGTCTTCATAATGTTTTCATGTGCCTTTGGCACATCGTTATTCTCAATCGCATAATCCGCGATATTGAGAAACTTTATTGCCCCGTCATAGAGCATAAGTGTAAGTTCCGGGCCGCTTGCACCCATTACCTTATTATTTTTATACTGAGCATAAGCTTTCTGTTGAGTTGTCATTACCGGCATATGTGTTCCCTCGCATTCTGTAAAAAAATATCCGTATAATCATAAGTCTTCATTTTATGCCATTACTGTCCTCCACCAAAGAAGCCTGCCAGAGAAGAACTGCTGCTGTTTATCTTTGAAAGAGCCGTCTCCATAGTAGAGAACTTCTTGTAGTACTTATCCTGTGCAGCCTCAAGTGCTTTCTGTGCATCTGAGATCTTGGTCGTATAAGCACTGTACTGTGAAGCCATCAGCTTATCTTCATAAATTGTAAACGCACTGCTGTATTCCGTACCCCTCATAAGATTAAAGAGCTTATCTGAAAGAGCATTCGACAACTGCATAAAAAAGCTCTGAACCATGTCGGGATCTGTTGATATTGCTGCACTTAGAAGGTCCGGATTTCCGCTGCTTGCAGAGTCATCTTTGTCACCGTCTATGTGAAGCACATCTCTCTCATTCTCATCTGTTGCAAAGTAGCTTCCCGTTGCAATACCAAATGTTGCAAGAGTGATCTTACTTGTCACTCCATCCTTTGATGTTACTTCAAAAGCCTTACTCATAATATCTTTAAGTGCATCTTTTACATTACCGATTGTCTCATCGCCGCTGAGGATTCCGTCTTTGATCTTCTTCTCCCATTCCTCAACCTCTTTATCAGACATTGCATCTTTCTGATCATCGGTAAGCATTTTGTACTTCTTGGCTTTATCTGCATTATAAAGAGTAGCAAACTCCTTCATAAGATCGTTGTACTCTTTGAGCAACTTCTTGATGTTGTCGAAAATACCGCTTGTATCCTGTTTTGTCGAAAGAGTTATTCCCTTAGCTTCCTCATTAACGGTAATTGTAAGTCCGTTGATCTCAAAAGTATTTGAATCGGAATAATAATCTTCTCCGTTAAGAACTATATGAGCCCTGCTTCCCTCGATATAATTCTTTCCGTTATTAACAAAGCCCAGCCTGGACATCGCATCACCTTCGGTAACTTTAAAAGAAGCAGCTTCGCCCATCTCTTTTGATGCTACATAAAATCTTCCGTTTCCTTCGTCGTAGTTGAAGTCAAGCTTTGTATGTGTCTTGGAAGAATCTGCACTTTTGAGCTTACTGAGAACACTCTCTATAGTATCATTCTTTCCGATTGTAACTTCAATATTATCCTCAGAATCTCCGCCTATTTTAAACTTAAGTGTCTGAGTTGCAGATTCATCACTGTCCTCGGAAAAAATACCAAGTTCAGTCATAGTAGTTGTCTTAGCCGCATTCTTATTGCCAACCTGAACCTTCTCGCCTGTCAGATATGCAGCCTTTGCAAGACTCGTAACATCAAGTGTCTGAGTAGCGTTCATTGCACTTTCGCCTGTTACGATTGTTACAGCATTTGCATTTGAAGCAGTTGTAACCTTCTTTGAGTAAGCAGCCGAAAACTTCATGCTGGTCAAAGTACCGTTATAAAAATCGGTAACCTTCTTATTAAGCGCTTTTAAAGTATCCTGCTTCCAGGTAAGCTTCTTCTGCTCTCCGGTATAAGTATCAACCTTATCTTTCTTTTTCTGCGTAAGAGCTGTGATAATGCTCTCTGTATCAAGACCTGAGTTCATTCCTGTAATTCTGATAGGCATAATGTTTCTCCTTTCTCAATCCGTGAGATGTAATCGGAAATCCTTTTCCTGATAGAGCCGTTTTGTACGACTTACTATGTTACCTCTTCTCGTCAACCAAGATTCCCGCGATTTCCCAAACCTTGGCGATCATATCAAGTGTCTCATCCGGCGGAAACTCTTTTATAACCTTCTTTGTTTCCTTGTCCACCATCTTGATAGTCACTCTGTTGGTCTTCTCATGAATTCCAAAAACAGCTTCAGCGTTGGACTGAACCTTCTTGGTCATCTCAGAGATTGCCTTCTTGATCTTGGCGTTATCAGCCTGTATCTGCTCCTCTGTCTCAGCTCTCTTGCTCTGATTGCTTGCAAAATTTTGAGCAGATGACTCGTTTTTGGAGCCTGCAGTATTGTCTGCTGCCTCAACCGTAAGATCCATGTTCTGAGCTGCCGCATTTGCTTCATAATCCGCAACTTCGCTCTGAGCCTGGCTCTGATTATTTACCTGTGTTTTTACCTGTGGCTGTACCTGCTGAATAAGCGGGCCAAATCCGTTAATTCCATCCATTCCCATAATCCTATACCTCCATGTCAGAATCAGGAATCACCTGTATATATCAACATTTACGTGCGTCACAAACTCGTTCCGTTATAAACATAGTTTTTCTTACTGATTATATCGGCCGAAGTGCTTTATTCTTTAGTAATATGGAAAAGAAAATCGTAAATTTTAGAAAATTTTAAGACTTTCGGTCCGTAACGATCATATTTCCAGTATCTTCGGCAGTAATTTCGTATAAGCAAATTCCTCAAACACCTTTTTCTGCCCGTTTTCCGCGATAGCTTTCCTCTCATCCTCATGTTCAAGATAATATGCAGTAAGTTCAAGCATCTCTTCAGGCGTATGCGCGATCACAAGCTCTTTTCCATTCTCAAAGAACTCATCTATCTCTTTCTGGTAAGTTGTGATAAGAAATCCCCCTGCCGCAAGAACATCGAGTACACGAAGCGGAACCCCCGAGATGATGGACCTCAGCGTAATATTGAGGTTAACTTTGCTTCTCCTGAATACCATCGGCATTTTGGTTGAATAATCCGCAACTCCCAGATTGCTGACTCCTTCAATGGGCTTTGCATCAGGCATTGTATACAAAACGGTATCGAATTGCTCGCCCATTCTTTCGAGAATATGTCTTCTTTCGTTGACCGTGACCTTTTTTCGCAACATATCACGAACAATTCTGTCATAGTCAAGATCATAATTCCCCGTATCTTCGAACTTTATATACTCGCGAAGCCTCTTTATGTGCTCAGGCGTTATTGCCTTTTCATCGGTAAAAAGATCGTGTCCGTATATCTTCTCCTGAAGAGTTATGACCGTATCTATATACACTTTAAGACTTGGCGGAAGATATTCCACCTGATCGTAAAAGTTAAATTCATTGTCGTAGAGATTTCCCAAAAAACATACATCATGCAGATATACTATACTTCCGCCCGTTTCAGCATCAAGCTCCTTACAGAACCCCAAAAGCCTCTTCTCATTAACACCAAGAGGCGAGTACTTAACGGTCTCTATTCCCTTGGCTCTCATCTCATCATAGGTCCCCCTGTCAAAAACACAGACTCTGTTCACAGGATTTTTTATGGTATGTGAATCAAGCGTATAATGCGGACAGTCAAATACCCACGACACGTACGGCGTATCGTACTTCTGGCAGGCATCGGAAATGCTCGGATAATAGCAAAAGCTGTAGACTATGTCGTAATATCTTTTGCCCTCTTCTTCCTTGGTCAAAAGAGCTCTGAATTTAGCATCATCTTCATCTGTAAGTTCATAGCCACTTAGCTTGAACTTTATCACATCAACCTCGTGCCCCAGTCTCTTCATGGCGTCCATGCAGTCTTCGCCGTTAAATTCATCCCAGTAGTAGTATAGTATTCGCATTCCGTCCCTCGTTGTGTACCATGTATAAAAAGTATTATGCAAAAACTAACGGCTGCCCCATTTCCGGTAGCAGCCGCTGCAAATTCACTTTGATCAAAGCAATTTCTTGAGTTCCTCGATTCCGGATACATCTGTTGCTTCTTTATTCTCATTCTGAATCTGGATATATACTTCTTTTCTATAAATCGGGATATCCTTGGGAGCCGCGATTCCGATCTTGATCTGGTCTCCTCTGATATCAAGTACTGTAATCTCTATATTGTTATTAATAACGATAGCTTCGTTCTTTTTTCTTGATAATGCTAACATATCCTTTCCCTCCCTATAGTATGATTAAGCTTTAGCTGCTTTGTTATTCTGCAAAATCTCATAAATAGGGAACTTAACAGGATATTCCTCATTATCAATGATTGTCTGAGAAGCCTTCATCTCTTTTGTATTGATGATAAAGGGTCCCTTAAGGTTTACTGTCATCTGCTTAAGATCATGCGGAACAGTAACCGTTACAAGCACGAGCATATCCTCATCCTGCAGATCTCCGATGTCAGCTACAGCTTCCTTATCTACCATAGGCTGATAATCCGGGCAAACAAAGAGCGGATCCATAACGGGCATTGCAAATCCGGGTTCCTCTACTGACTGCAACCACTTAATAGTGTTTGTTCCCTGCTCCTCATCGTGCATAAGTGTGAATCTCTTAAGATCAGGAAAACCGATTATTCCATTTGGAAAAGAAATGATCTTACTATCTTCAATCTCAACCTCTCCAAAGATTCTAGTGTTTAATTTCATGCTGTAACCTCCATAATCCTGATAAAAAATGTTATTTATCACTATTTAATTATATACGTAAAAACGTACAATTACCATACTTATTATAATCTTGATGATATAAGAAATTCTTCATCAAATATAATTCATAAGCGATGTCTGGCTGATCTTACCTGTCGCCATAAGGCTCGCCTCATATGTCACCTGTGCGGATGTAAGCTGTGTGACCGTAGTTGCAAGATCGATATCCTCGTTCTCAGACTGAAGTGACTGGAATGTCGTTGTCTGTGTCATAAGTCTTGAATTTACAAGGTCAAGTCGCTTAGATCTTGTTCCGTTGTCGGTAACGGCTATATTTGCGGTATCGAGAGCTCCCTGGAGAGATGTTATCTTGTGCTCAAACTCTTTCTGAATACCCTCTCTCTGATAGTTATATGCCTTTTGAGCTGCTGAAAGCTCTGCGTCTATCTTATTCCATTCAGCAGATTCTTTGGCTGCACCGGACAACTTTTCTTCAAGTGTCTTAATTGTGGCCTTTATCTGTTTGAGTGTTCCGAGCATATTTGAAAGATCGTCGATATCTCTTTTTACACCTGTTGTGAAAACCGCATCTGCTGTGGTATTGACAACAACCGACTGTGCGAATCCCACGTCATAAGCGATGTCATGGGCTGCCGATCCTTTATTATAAAGTATTTTCTTACCATTGTCATCGGTATATGTACAGTTGAAGAGGTTCTGAGGTCTTATGTCTCCGCTGTCCCACTCTTTTTTATCATAGACAACATTGATCGCATTGGCGTTGATAAGTTTGGGCAGTGTTGCAAGCTTATCGGACAGCTCTTTATTCAAAAGAACTTCTCCCGTAGCCGCATTCAAATATGCCACTGAACCGGTAGGTGTAGAGTCGATTGTCTTGTAAACCTCATCAATATCTTCTTCGCTTGTAGTTGTGTAGATTATGTTTGATGAAGGTATCTCAAGTGTTGTCTCTTTATATGACGAATACACACTTCCGTTTGCTGTAACATTGATTATGTTTCTTGTGACTGTTCTGTCGACATTATTTGTGACGCTTCCGTCAGTAACAGTATATGTGCCGTCACTGTTAATTACCGCAGTTGCAATCCTTCCGTCATATTCAAGTTTCATGTTGTAAGTCTGGCCAATTGCATCAACCAAAGGAAGCTTAAAGCTGACTCTTTCACCCTGTTCATTTGTAAATGTAAGTGTTGTCTTCTGAACCGTCTCTGTCGAAGCAGTACCTGATTCGATATTGGAGCTCTGATGAGATGTATCATAAACTCCGTTCTTGTCTACAACAAACTCATATTCAGTGACGCCTTCAGTTGCCTTTATGTTATGAGATCCATCGGCGTTACTTGTGACGTTATAAACAATACCTTCACTTGTGACCGTATATGATTCACCTTTTTCAAGTCCGTCAAGCGTCGGAAGCGATACATGATGAGTTGCCCCAAGTGCTGTTGTATATGTAAGCTTTATAAGCTCTGCATTTCCGTTTACCGAACTTGTTGCGGGCTGCTTGAGATTCTCTCTCCACTTAAGTGAAGGTGCCGAGAAATCATTGTCACCGCTTCTGTAATTCAGGTTATCGTAGGAAAGTCTTATCTTACCGACATTATACTCAACAATATTACTCTCCTCTACGACAGCCTCTGTACTCTGTGCCAAAAGATTTGTGGACTCAAGCTTGCTCATTCCCGCCACTCTGCTTGAAGTTGAAACGTCTGTAGCGTTAAACTCATCATTTATGCCTGTGTAATCAGCAGTTGTAGTTGTAGAAAAAGTAAGCGATGTATCTGTTCTATACCCTGTAAAGATATATCTTCCGGCATAGTCCACATTACCTGTTGCATAGTATTCTTTTGAAAGAGCCTCCATCTGCGCAACAATCGTATCAAGATCGTCTACCGTAAGATCCTTGTTAGCTCCCTTTGTTGCCTGTTTAACAGCATCGGTAAGTACCGAAGTAACCGTAGACAAAGCATCTGCTGTTACATCGAGCCAGCTTTCGGCATCTTTTGCATTCTTCTCATAATATTGTGAAAGCTGAGTAACATTGCTTCGAAGGCGCAATGCTCTTATAGCGATAACAGGATCATCTGAGGGTCTTGTTATCTTCTTTTCGGTTGCAAGCATGGTGTTGAGCTGATCCTCAGTGATCTTGTTGTTATTGATATTATAAAGTGAATTATTCTGCATTATCTTATTCGTAATACGCATGGTAAAAAAGACCTCCGTATGAAGACCATCCTTAGTCAAAAACAATGCGCATCCGTGCAGCATCTCACTTTGTATATTAGTTCACTATGAATATCGGCAGGCACACCGCATTTCTTAATATCTATTAATGAAAAAAAGCTAAAGCCGGCCTGCTTTAGCTTTTTTATTATTCTTAAACTCCTGTCTGGAGTATCAGTCTGTCATAGATCTCTGTAAGCGTCTGTATCATCTTAGACGAGAGATTGTAGGCATTCTGGAACTTAACGAGGTTTGCTGCTTCCTCGTCTTCATCTACTCCGGAATCGGAATTTCTCTGATTATCGATAGTCGTTTCGAGAGCAGTGTAGGTTTTTTCAAGAGTTCCCGAATTGCTGGTGTTGAGCGCTACATCGGCAAGAACTTTTGTAAGGAACTCTCCTGATGTGGCTCCCCTGAATATCTTTGCCGTGTTGAACATATCTCTTAATTTCGTGAGGTTTCCAAATTCTGATTCACCCTCAGTAACGTCGGCTCTTGTCGCAAGTCTGTTTGCATCCTTAAGGAGAACACCATTCACCTCAAAATTGCCTCCGCGAAGCATGTAATATCCCTTATTCTCAGATTTTTCCGTAAGCTGATCGTATGAATACTGTGCTGCCGAATTCATATCGATTCCTCCGGTAAGAAGGAATTGTCCGGGTTTCTCATCGGAATCTGAAGGATAACCCGTGGTCATTATCCCATTTACAGCCGATGAAAACTGTCTTATCCACTCATTCATCTGAGAGAGATAATAAGGAATTCCCTGATAGTCGTTAAATTTGCCAACAGACACTTTTCTGTGCGCTTCAGGCATGCTCTTTAGCGTGTCACCGTCTATTGTAAATGTATATGTATCTTTTCCGTCATATTCCCAACTGTCGTATCTGTAATCCTGATCTCCGATATGAATCGCGCCCTCAATGGGAAGCGTGCACTTAGTCATATCCATAAGGTTCTTGTCGGTAACTTTTACGGTCACCTTGACGGGACGCGACTCGCCGTCAACAACCGTGCAGTCTCCGTTGAAGTAATGGCCGTTATTTCCGTCTCTTACCGCAAGAAGTCCCTGAAGCTCTCCGCCGATAAGCATTGAATCAATTGCAAAATCAGAAAGTTCCGCTATGTTGTCTCCATCCTTATAGCTTGCACTTCCCCACTTAATATCATAAAGTCCGTCAATATCATTCTGGTTCGTAGATCCGTCCGACGGTCTCGAAACACAGACCATCTGTCTGAATTCGTAAGTATCAACGAGTTCATATCCGCCGGCAACCCAGACCTGGTAACGTGTTGCGCCCGTTTCTCTGTCAGGCTGTGTATCATCGACGATAGCTGTTTCTTTTACTTCTACCGATACCAATTTGGAAAGATCGTCTATAAGAACATCTCTTTTATCCCTGAGTTCGTTTGCGGTCGTTCCCGTCATCTCGATTACGTTGATCTGCTTGTTGATGGAAGCAACTTCCTGAGCTATCGATGTGATTCTGTCAGCACAGAGTTTGATCTCAGCGTTTACGTCAGCCTGTGCACCCTGAAGGTTATTATATGCATTGTTAAAGTACTCGGTGATACTCTGCATTTGTGATATAAATGTACTCTTTGACTCTGTCGTTCCCGCTGCAGTCATTACCGACTGAAGTGAAGCACTCATCTTGGTAAAAAGAGATGAGAAGCCGGTCGTTCCGTTGTCATCAAGGTACTGCTCGATAAGCTTGTTGTAATAGTTCTTCTGGCTCACATTTCCAAGGAGCTGTTCGTTATTTCTGAACTTAACGTCATAGAAACTGTCGCGGATTCTTTCAATCGCTATAGTATCAACACCTGCACCGGCACAGCCATACTTTGCAAATACCCTGATAGCATCTGAAGCTTCCTGTTTAACCTTCTGCCTGCTGTATCCATCGGTATTTACATTAGATATGTTGTTTGCTGTTGTGTTAAGTGCTGCATTTGCGGCTCTTAGTCCGGATGCTGCAATATTAAGTCCAAAAAATGTCGATGTCATAATCTCTTCCCTCCGACATATTTACCATGTGTGCCAAAATTACCGTCAAAGTCACGATCCAAGTGTTGATACCAGGTGTTCAAGCATCTCACTTACTACGTTTATGTATCTGCTTGATGCGTTGTATGCGTTCTGGAACTGGATCATAAATTCAAGTTCCTCATCACTTGATACGCCGACGATCTGCTCTCTTGCGGCAGATATAGATGAAACGGTCTGCTCCTGAGCTTCCGCAACGCTTTTAAGCTTATCTCCCGTGTTGGCTATCTGTGAAACAAGGCTGTTGTAATACGACAGGATGTCATTTCTTGTATAAACATTTGGATTTAAAGTATAATCCGATTTTGTAAAAGCTTCTTTTAAAGCCGTAACAGTTGCTGTATCTTCGTTTCCCTCAACTGTTCTGTATGTGAATGTCGTGGGATCCGTCAAAAGAATCGGATTAACCTGTGCATTCTTTATAGTAAATCCTGTCTTTATACTTCCTGCAGGATGCTTGTCATCTATCTTGTAGGCCAATGCATCTTCTTCGTTTGATACTATGAACATCGTGTAATCCGACGCTCTTCCGAGTGAATTGTCCATAGTCGCAGGATTGCTCTCCGCATCTTCCATGACTTTATTGATCGCAGTCATAACATTGTGTATCAGCTGATCGAATTCCGCTTCTACATTCATAATGACCGACTGTGAAATATTGCTTTTATAATAATCTGTGCTCTCTACAATGTCGTGATAAGACGCATGGTGGTCTCCTCTTGCAAGAAGAACCGCTTTGAGCTTACCTATATCGGTATCTGTGGCTGTAGAAACCGGCTGAGTCAGGTCAAAAAGATGTGCTCCCTCGATTGAAGTAACAATTTCTTTTCCCTCTCTGTCATATTCCTTGACCGCAGCATACTCCCAATAAGGTGTGGCATATCCCACGCTGCTCTCGAGCTTAACATCGATTCCTATATGATTTACATGATCGGTGGTTATGAAACTCGATCCTTCAAAAAGAACCGATACATTACCGAAAATGTCTTCCGAATAATCTATTTTTCCATATTGACCGAGTTTATCGAGAAGATTGTTTCTTGTATCTCTAAGGTCATTTGCCTTTTCTTCTCTTCCGGATTCAATATTTACAATCTCTTCATTTAAAGCCCTAATCTTATCGCCAATATCATTTATATTTTTAACTATGTCGGAAACAGAGGCATCCAGGTTGTCCTGATATGAAACAAAGCCGTCATACACGCTCTTTGCTTTTGTCAGAAACTCATTTGCCCTCGTCACAAGCGCACTCTGCGTAACCGCTGATGTAGGATCCTTGGCAAGTTCCTGCACGGATGTCCACAGATTATTTAAAGATTCACTGAACTCTGTTCCGTTCATCTCCTGAAGCTGATCTTCTATCTCTTCAAGAGCTTTCTGAGAAATATCGTAATATGAGTATCTTCCCGATTCTTTTCTGTAAGCTTTGTCAAGGAAAACATCCCTTACCTGCTTACAATTATTATATTCAACGCCTGTTCCTATCTGCTTCCAGGCAATACATTCATTTCTCTTCTCAAGAGTCTGATATGCCCTTGTTCCCTGTGATATCTGCTGTCTTGTATATCCTTCGGTATCAAGGTTTGCCATATTGTGTGCAGTTGTATTAAGTGCGTTCTGCGATGTCTGCAACCCTGATGTGCCGACATATAAGTTCGCCATGAGGGACATATATCTTTCCTCCTGATCTTTATAGGTCTTTTAATGCATTTTTTTGCACAAAAAAGACACTACAGTTTTTCATTTAGTTACCAAAGGGGGTTATCTACATGCATCTGTACCACTTTCATGCTCATGTGATACATTACTGCTTTGCATCAAACCCGCCCGATGTGTAACCAAGACATTCACCTGTAGTGCCTAAAGCTCTTGAATAATTTGCTGTTTCAGGAGCTCTTTTTGAGGCCTGGATGATATTCATCTCGAATTGGACCATCTCAAGTGAACTGCGCAGCAGCTCCTGATTCTGTCCGTTTACACGTCTGACATCTCCTGCAACACCAACGAGCCTATCGCGTTGCACTGCCAGGTTTTTCTGATCGACAGGTCTTTTTTCCAATACTTCGATCAGATCGGTCAGTTTCAATGAATTAACATCCTTGTTTAGTACGTTTGCAATATCTTTCATTGCCTCTTCGCGTTTTTTCTCAAGAGACTGGATATTACCTATTACGCACTGCTCCTCATCCGTGATTTTCGCAAGTGCCTCAAGATTTCCTTCTATTATGACGGAAGTCTTTTGGCTAGATAACCCCAGTAAATTTTCGTACATTGTACACTCCCGGTCGAGCACGTCGACCAGATTCTCCATTAAGCTTGCCACCGGAATCATCCTCCTGGATTATTTGTATTTAATTATAACAAGCCATTTGCTTCTTCAAATTTAGCGAGTAATTTGTCAGCAAATGCTTCTCCGCTTACATCATAAGTGCCATTCTTTACAGCAGCCTTAAGCGAAGCAACCAGATCTTCTCTGACATCAGGAGTAGCCTTAACAGCCTGCTTAGCAACCTGAATATCTTTTCCTATAGAAGAAAACGAAACTGTATCTCTTACATCATTTGTCTTCTTAGCCTGCTGAGTCTTGTTAACTTTGTTGTTTGAATAGATCTGCTGAACTTGATTGTACGCTTCTATACGCATATCTTTTCCTCCTTCCTTGGAGCATTTTGTACTTCTTACTACATTTATCGGAAGAAGTTTCCATAACTTTAGTTCTGAGTACGAAATTATTCTCCCCCGGATACTTTTGTAAGTTATGGCTCAAACGCCCAAGGTATGCACCCTTTTTCACCCTACATTATCTTTATCGGACATTATTACACAAAACTTTAGATTAATTTTATAAAAAAGATCAAAAAACTTCAATTAAATTGCCGAGAGCGAAATAACCATCTCCGCCGTCTCTTTTAGATTGGTTCCCGAGTCCATTGCGCACTTCTGGAGGTATCTGTGCGCTTCCGGCTCTGTCATATGGTGCCTGTCCATCAGAATCTCTTTTGCCTGATTTATTATCTTCTTGTCCTCATCGGACCTGCCCTCTTTCTTTGCCTTCTCTTTTGCCTTTTTTCTACTTCTTGTAACGCCCTCAAGCATGAGTTCAAGGGTGGAAAAAAGATCCGACTTCTTGAGCGGAGTCGGCAGATATACCAGTTTATCTCCGCAATTATCAAGTGGAGCCTTGTCAGGCGATGCTATCATCAGCATCTGAAAGAACTTGGGAAGATCAACGGCAAGCTCCGAATAGAGCATGTCACTTAAGCGGTAGCCACTGATAACGACTCCGCTCCCCAAATCTTCCATAGCAGAAAGAGCCTGCGCTCCCGAAGTGCAGGTAACCATTCCGTCATATCCGCCACGGCTTAATATGCTTTTGAAATTTTGCGCATCTTCCGATTTCGCAAACACAATAATAATATTCACAAATAAGCCTCAAGTTTCCATAAATTAATATTTTTACGAACCCAAAATCTATTATCAGAAGATGTTGAGGTATCTTCCAATCTCCCACTGGGTTACGCATGTGCGGAAATCTTTCCACTCTTTGCGTTTTGCATCAAGCATTTTATTAAATATGGAATTGCCGAGAACTTCTTTTACAAATTCATCATCCTGATAAGCGTCAATGGCTTCACCGAGTGTCATAGGAAGTGTCTCAAGTCCGCTCTCTCTGAGATCGTCATAGGTCGCGTTCTTGAGATTATCACCAAGTTCCTCGGGAGGAGTCATCTTCTTTTCTATACCATCCATACCCGCTGCGAGAATAAGCGCGATCGCAAGGTAAGGATTACATGTAGAATCGGGATTTCTGAGCTCGATTCTTGTATCCTGTCCGCGCTTTGAAGGTATTCTGATAAGAGCGCTTCTGTTGGCGCCCGAAGAAGACCATGAGATATTGACGGGAGCATCGTATCCCGGAACAAGTCTCTTATATGAATTGACGATAGGATTGGTAACAAGTGTCATTGCCTTAACATGGCTGAGAACTCCTGCAATAAAGTATTTGGCTGTATCCGAAAGCCCACCGTTGTCATCTACAAATATGTTATTGCCGTTCTTGTCATTCGCAATGATATTTATATGCATGCCCGATCCGCTGATTCCCTCTGTAGGCTTGGGCATAAAGGTAGCATAAAGACCATGTTTCTTGGCGATTGTCTTAACTGCCATTCTGAAAGTCATGATCATATCTGCTGTTCGCTCTGCATCCTCTTCTCTAAAGTCGATTTCATGCTGTGCCGGCGCAATCTCATGATGCGAAGATGAGATATCAAAACCAAGTTCTTCCAGGTTAAGGATGATGTCTCTTCTTACGTTCTCACCCTGATCTGCGGGAGCAACGTCGAAATATCCGCCTTTTTCATGTGTCTTGTTGGTCGGTCTTCCCTCATCGTCATAATCAAATAAGAAGAATTCCGGCTCAGGATTGAGTTTAAAGTTAAGCCCCATTTTCTCAGCTTTTTTTACCACTTCATGAAGAACATTTCGTGAATCTCCCATGAAAGGTTTTCCGTCAACCGTATAGACATTGCAGAACATCCTCGCAACCTTGCCCGCCTGCGGTCTCCATGGATATATCTCAAAGCTGTCAAGATCGGGATATAAGTACATATCACTCTCGTCACTTCTGACAAATCCTTCAACCGATACGCCATCAAACATGCACTCGTTATTAAGCGCGCATTCAAGCTGACTTGCAGCAATGGCGATGTTTTTGGGAATTCCGAAGATATCACAGAACTGAAGCCTTATAAAAGCTACGTCCTCTTCCTCAACGATACGGAAAATGTCTTCTTTGGTATATTTGCTCATATTGTCCTCCATTATAAAAAGGGCACCTCAAACAGCGAGCTCTCCTGCTCGTGTTAAAGGCGCCCTTGCCGTTCACATTTACTTCCTATATATTAATATTCTTTGGTTTGATGTGTCAATCGATTATTTTGAACCAAAACTATCGCATCCGATATCTGCCTGTTATCTTAATTTTAATATATATTTGTACGAATTCCCTAATATAAGCCTGCGTCCTTACCGATATATATTGTGAAATATCCACGCGCCGGTGCAATAACGGCACGCGGCATATTGAGCTACGGAAAGCATGGATCTTCAAGGAGGATTGTTAATCTTCAGCTTTGGAGGTTCACTTTTTTTGCGCAAAAAGCATGAACCTTCAGGCTAACAAACGGAGGGAAAGAACCATGAAAATTGCACAAAGTAACGTAAACCTGATGTCGAGTTCGTCGTACAGCGAAGGGCATTCTGTGAGTGTGTCAATAAGCACTGTTCCACGCGGAAGTTTCAGCGACAGCCTTGAATCTCAGAGACAGAAAGTTACATCTGATGATTTCTCGACATCCACCGGCGAATTTGCCTTGGGAAGTGAAAACTACAACTCGCTGAAGCCTTCAATGACGAGAAGCCTGAACACAACAACCGGCTCTCTTGAAGATCAGCTGATGGCCATAAGGACTTCACTTCTCGAACGGATTCTCCGCTTCATGAGGATTCTTGGCGGCGATGATATGAGTGAAAGCTTCGGTCAATCATTAGATAATATGTCGGGAATGATCGGAGCCGGCGGATTTATGTCCGTAACGACCGTGACCGAGAGCCATTTTGAAGAAGAGGCTGTATCCTTTGAAGGCACGGGAACCGCTCTTACAGAAGACGGCCGAAGTATTGATTTTGGAGTTAAATTCTCCATGTCATCAAGGTTTGTACACGAATCCGGCATAAGCATCGCAAGCCCCAAAAACTTCCTGGATCCGCTTACGATCAATGTCGGCAGCGAAGTAACATCAATAAGCGATCAGACCTTCTTCTTTGACATTAACTGCGACGGAAAAGAGGATAAAATTTCGAATCTGTCAAAAGGTACAGGTTTCCTTGCCCTTGATAAAAATGGCGACGGGCATATAAACGACGGCTCGGAACTTTTCGGCACAAAAAGTGGAAACGGCTTCAAAGACCTGGCCGCATATGATCATGACGGAAACGGTTGGATTGATGAAAACGACGATGTATACAACGCTCTCAAAGTCTGGATTCGTAACGAAGACGGTACCGATACGCTTCTTTCGTTAAAAGAAGCCGATGTCGGTGCAATTTATCTTGGAAGTGCCGTAACAGACTACAGCTTACGGGACAGTTCTTTTAACACAGCTGCAAAGCTGCGCGCAAGCGGTGTATTCCTAAAAGAAAGCGGAGGCGTGGGAGTCGTCCAGCAGATTGATATGGCGACTCACGATGCTGACATAGAAAATCGTTCCATTTCATAAAATTTGAGAAAAAAGAGTCCATGACCTATTTGCGAAATCTCTTCCGGTTAGGTCATGGATTTTTTATAATTTTCTTCTCTATAATCCTACTCACGATTGAAGTGCACCATTATCCGAAGTGTGCACATCTCGTTCTCTCTTTCCGTCCACTTCTCCGCTTAGGAAGTGGCGTCTGCAAAGTGATACGTAGGATTCATTTCCTCCTACCATAACCTGCTCGCCTGTTCGGACGATCTTGCCGTCACTGACTCTCGCATTGAAGTGTGCGCGACGTCCGCACCAGCACACGGTCGGAACTTCCTCTATGTAGTTTGCTATTTCCATGAGTCTCTTCGAGCCCGGGAAAAGATGACTTGTAAAATCGGTACGAAGTCCGTAGCAGATAACAGGAAGATCATATCTGTCCACAACTTCCGCAAGAATATCGACCTGCTCTTCCGTAAGGAACTGGGCTTCATCCACAATCACACAGTCAAGCTCTTTCCAGCCTTCCGACTTTCCCGTAAACCACTCATTTTTTACTTCATCAATGAATTCTTCTACAAATGTCGCCTCAGCGCTAAGCCCCATTCTGGACTTGACGATTTTTTCTCCGTCCCTGTCATCGGTCTTAGGCTTTAGCAAAATACATTTTTGCCCCTTCTCGATGTAGTTGTACTGCACCATCAGCGCATTGGCTGTCTTTGAGCTCCCCATTGCCCCGTATCTGAAATATAACTTTCCCATACCTTCTCCCGTGTCTATGTATAGTTGCGCTATGCCTTTGTATCACGCTTTTTCAGCTTTTATGCACATCAGTTTTGTTTCTCATTTGAGTTGATAAGAACAAGTTTGTTGTAAGGAATCTCGATTCCCGCTTTTGCAAATCTCTTCATTATCTCTACAAGACAGTCAGAGCATGCCTTCGGGTTATCCTTGAAATCTTCCGTCTCAACGAGTGCCCTTAATGTGACGCCGCTATCATCGCAGCTCTTACACAAAACCGTCGGTCTTCCTCCATGATGCACCGGATGCTCAACAATAACGTCAGCCATGATATCCATAGCCTTCTGCATATCCGTTCCATACGCCACAGAAATCACTATCGGAAAAGAAAACGATTCTTCCTGAGTGTAATTGATGATAGTCGCCGAACCAACTGTAGAATTGGGAATGTAAATAATCTCGTTCTGATAAGTCTTGATAACCGTGTGTCTCAACGTGATGTTCTCAACATAACCGGGATCGATAGAGTCAATCTTGATTCTGTCTCCGACATCAAAGGGTCTGGATCTCGATGCCGAAATCGCAATACCTGCAAATACATTGGCAAGTGTTGACTGGGCTGCAAGACCGAGGACAGCGGCAATAAGTGCGGATGATGTAGCGACACCTCTCCAGATCTTGGAAAATGCCGGCACATTTCCAATAACAGTTGTTAGAGCAAGTCCCCATATGACCGTAGTTATAATACCTCTCAAAAAAATAAGATGAATTTTACCGCGAAGTCTTTCCTTACTGATATATTTATTGAGTAAAAGATTTATGACATAAGCGCATAGGATCGGCAAAACATACTTTGAACCGTATTCAAGTATTTCCATCACCCATTTAAACTCGTCTTCTTTCCCCTGCCCAACAAACTCTAAAACAGACTCAAGCATCTTCATCATCCATCTCCTCAAATGCGATCATAGAATCGATAATGTCTTCAAAGTCCTCTCGCAGTTCTTCAAGAGTGTCACCTTCATATGTATAGGTTTTTCCGTCGATTACAACTTCACCTGTATAGTAATCGCAGTTTTTGTCGTAATTAACGGTACCTGTATATCCTTCATATTCAAATTCTTTTTCCATTTATTATTCGTCTCTTTCTTTTTTCTTAGCAAATTACTATAAGCATTGTAAATCATTCATAGCCGAATTTAAAGAATATCATGGAAAAATCGTGATTTCGAACATGCTTGCCTTCATTAAGTCATAAGTACCGATTTTACTCATGAGAAAGTTTTTTGCAAAGTATGCTTGACATTTTATGCAAAGTAGACTATGCTAAATATGCAAAGCGAGCTTGGCAAAAAGTAATGAGGTATCAATGAAGAACAAAATAAAAGAATTGCGAAAAGCAAATAAGCTATCACAATCAGAACTTGCCGACATTGTCGGAACAACCAGACAGACAATTACTTCCATTGAAGTTGGCAAATACACTGCTTCATTGGGACTGGCATATAAGATAGCGCACCATTTTAACATGACAATTGAAGAAGTATTTGATTTCAGCAGCTTGGAGGATGAAAACTTATGACTAACACCGGAAAAGAAAGAATCAAAGCATCAATAAAGAAAAAAATCACTGCATATGCATTAGTGGCATTTTTAAGTAGCGCTTTACTCATTATTTCCCAAAGACCATCTATAGCTTCGCTTTACGCAAAATCAGGGCATGCTGATTTTATGCAGGGTTTTGTGGTCGGAATGGTTATCGCCATAGAAATAGTATGCGTTTATCATATTTCTAAATATATAAATGCTCTTAAAGATGAAAAAAAGCTTATTAGAATCTACAATGAGCTCAACGATGAACGTTTATGTCAGATTGAATCATTATCCGGCAAATCCGCAGTTGAATTTACCGCAATTGTTCTTCTGATCCTTGCGCTTATTGTAAGCTTCATAAGCTTCGAAGCTACAATCGCATTTTTAGCTGCATTAACTATTCTTTTTATCACAAAGAAATCATGCTCAATTTACTATACAAGAACTTATTCAGGCGAATAAAATAGTTGTTCGCACTCCATAAAATATCCCGGCATTCTATTTGAATCATAGAATGCCGGGATATTTATTACTTCTTATAATCAATCCTTAACCTCGATCTTCACAGCCTCCTCTTTCTCTGGAATAGCTTCCTTCTTGGGGATGTTGACCGTAAGAACACCGTTCTTGTACTGAGCTATGATATCTTCAGGTTTAAGTCCCGGTGTACGGAAGGATCTCTGGTACGAAGAGCTTCTTCTCTCACGACGGATGTACTTGCCGTTCTCATTCTTCTCATCCTTGTTCTCATTATGTGTAGCACTGATGGTAAGCACTTCGTTCTTAAGGTCGATATTGATATCTTCCTTGTTAAATCCCGGAAGCTCGGCTTCAAGCTGATAACTGTTATCTTTCTCGATGACGTCAGTCTTCATAAGACCTGATGCCGGCTCGAAGTTCTTCTCAATAAGTCCGGAATCATACAGGTCACCGAATAATCTGCCACCAAAGAAGTCATCCATCTCGTCAAACAAATTATTGTTACTCCATAACATAGGCATCAACATAAGTCATCACTCCTTTTTATATAAATTTTTTGTTGTAGTAGTTTGCGCAACCTCGCGACGATGTATTAGCACTCTCATCTCTTGGCTGCTAATTTTCTTTTCAAGTATGTTATAGAACAAATAGAACAAGAAATCAATACCCTATTTATAAAAAAATTATTAATTCATAACAACAACAGAAAAAGAGCCTTCACAAAGACTGTCTAAATCTCTGCGAAAGCTCTTTTGACCTGTCATTATAAATATAAGCCAATCAGCTCTATATCAATAATTCTCTGCCTTCTTCTCAAAATAGCTCTTAGGATGATTGCAAACAGGACACATCTCGGGAGCCTTAGGTCCTACTACAATATGACCGCAATTTGAGCAGATCCAGATAGAATCGCCTTCTGATGAGAATACAAGCTCTTTCTCGATGTTCTCAAGAAGTTTTTTGTATCTCTGCTCATGCTCTTTCTCAATTTCAGCAACTCTGTCAAAAAGGTATGCAATATCGTTGAAACCTTCTTCACGAGCTTTTGCTGCAAAAGAAGGATACATCTCCTGCCACTCGTAAGATTCACCTTCTGCTGCTTCTTTAAGATTTTCTACAGTTGAACCGATTCCTGAAAGAATCTTGTACCAGAGCTTAGCATGCTCTTTCTCGTTATTGGCTGTCTCTTCAAAGATCTTACTGATCTGAACATAGCCGTCTTTTTTTGCCTTTGAAGCAAAATATGTATATTTATTCCTTGCCTGAGACTCACCTGCAAATGCAGCAAGCAAATTCTTTTCTGTCTCTGTTCCTTTAAGTTCGTTTGTTCTGGGTTCTAAATTTGCCATATTTTAATCTCCTTTTCCATTTTTTTGTATAAATACTCATATCCAACCTGTAATCGTATTTTAACATAGAGATTGTATCTCAAAAAAGCTTATTTCGTAATTTTATATAAAAATAATTTATTTCTTAAGCCCCCTGCGAACATATCCATAAATGACTCTCCGGGTATCATATCCACAACGTTCTTTATAACCTGATCTGTTGCGATTATATATGCGGCAATAACGAATCCTCCACTTTTCATATTCGTTAATGACATAATTCCAAATGAACCCAAAACAACATGCATGATTGCCTAAATCGCAATCGCACTCCATAAAACCATAGTCTTTTTCATAACATTTCACCCTTTTTACATTTTTATTTGATAAGGATTTCCTATCAAATGAAAAATGGATGCCAAAAGTACATTTTGACATCCAACGATATACGAACTAATCCATATTACTTTAATTATCTGGCCGGAGCCCATGTCACTCCATAAAGCTGCTCCATCATCTTGCGAAGCTCTTCCTTCATCTTGTCACAAGCTGAAGCCTCGTCAGGGAAGTTTATAACCCCGATTCTCTCCTTTTTATCCTGAAAGAAAACTTCCCATCCGTTTTCTGTCTTAGCAAGACAAACGCGATTCTTGTGATGTCCGCCAACCTTATATAATTTCGAAGGAACAAGATGCTCCTTAAAAAACTTCTTTAATTCCTTGGTATTCATATTATACCTCCCACGTATCTCGATTACAAAATCATCTGATGTAGTTTTGATTACTACATGAAGTATACCATCATATTTTTCTTAATACAATAGCAAAATTTTATGCAAAAAAAGAAGAAATGCTGAATCAACCGGCATTTCCTCTAATTTTTTTCTATTTAATGTATTACTGAAAGCGCTGCCAATGCCGCCCCCTGTCCCCATGGATTATTTCCGTAGGTCTGATAATGCACCGCAAAGTCATCACACGAGCTCAGCGAATCAGTCACAATCCCGCTTTCGGTGTGGGCATATATACAATCTTTTGCTTTCTTTAACGCCTCACTGATTCTGCCTGATATATCATCTTCACCAAAAACATCATTATTAAGCGCATAACCAAGTGCATATGCTATCATACCTGTTGCAGACAGATCTATATGTCCATCAACAGCCTGCATCTGCCAGCTCCAGCCACCGTCTTTTCTCTGATACTTTAGTGCCGCCTCGCACATATCTGTAAAATATTTCAGGGACTCTTCATTTGCTTTGCCCAAAGAAGCATTTACACTCGCACCCATGATAAGCCAGCCAAACGCTCTTCCCCAGCAAAGAATTCCTTTTTTCTCAGAAACATAACAATTCTTAGAAGTTCCGTTAACGTCGGCATCTTTCCTTAGTTCATAGCCGTGATAGCAAAGTCCGCTCACTTCGTCCATTCCGTTTTTTAAAAAAAGTCTCAGCTGCTCGTTGCTGTCAAATGCCTTATCACCACAAGCCGCCATAAACATGGAAACCTGCCCGATTCCGTCGGCAAAGATATTTCCGCTTCTTCCGGAGTTATAAAGAATCGCGCCTTCCGCATCTCTTCCCGCATTCTTCAAATACGAACTGACTGCGTCTGCCGCTTTCTTATATTTCTCATTTCCTGTTATCTCATAAGCCTTAATAAGCGCAAATCCCGCAAGCGCATCATCTACAAAGCTTACTTTACCGCCCGTCTTCCTAAGCCACAGATCCACATGGCTTTCAAGAGAAGCCTTGATCTTATCGCTAATTTCCTTAGCGTCTTCATCTTTATCGAGACACTCAAGCGCCGAAACAAGCCCTACCATAAGCATCCCCGCATGCCAAAAGAACGGATCTTTTGTCCGCACGCTTCTGCCAAGTGCCTTTTTTACAGCATCTTTCACCCTGTCCGAAAGGCTGACATTCATAATATTATTAAGCTGTTCTACGGTCTTTCCGACCACTTCATAATATGCAGAGTTGTCCACAATTACGCCTTTCTGGCCTTGAGTTTTCCACAAAGATATCTGAATTCTTCACTTCTTCCGTATAAAAGAAAATATACTCCGTTAAATACAACGGTAATAATAACTACCATTGCTGCAAATCCAAGTATCGTAGGCTCAGGCATTACAAGTTGCCTGATAAAATAACATATCCCCATTACAACTGCCATTGATGCCAGATACTTAAACGAATCAATATAATAGTTAACAGCGCTCATACCAAAACATGCTCTGTAAATAATAACAGGCTTAGTCATATTGGCAATAAGACCTGACACCACTGTTCCTACGTATATACCCGAAATACCAAGCGGCGTCTGAACAAGCCAAATCGACAATATCAAGTTGACGATTCCCTGAATCAAAGCAAGATACTTATCCTGTTCAAATACGCCTGCCGCCGTCTTATAATTTGAAAGAACTATTCTCTCACCCTTAAAATAGTAATCTGTAAGAATCAGAAAAACAGCAACTCCGGGAAGAATCCACTCGCCTATTTCTTCAGGAGCCACTTTTCCCCCCTTGATAAGCCATATGTTTACAAGCGGAGAAATAAGAAGCATAAATCCGGTAGCAGAAAATCCATAAACCCACGAAGCAAAAAATCTATAAACCTTGAACATACTGTACTGTTTTGACTTATCTTCTGTTGCTATCAAATTACCAAAGCTGGATATTACGGAATTGAAAATGATATTTACAAAATTAGAAGTCTGAACAATTATCTGATTATAATTGTCCACCACACCCGACATAACTGTTCCAAGCAATGGTGAAATGATAAGCTGATCCGTTTGAAGTCTGAACGCATCTCCGACTCTGTGAAACACAAGTGCCTTTGTTTTGGTCCAAACTTCGCCCTCTTCATCCTTAGACAGTTTCTCGATATTCTTTTCCTTAAGATATGGATACATATTATCAAGATACTTTGAGACAAATATCTTTTGTATCAACTGTATTACCGCATCTGTAATAAGATAAAGATAGAAATTGCCGGTAACAAGAACCACAATAATCTGAAAGAATACAGTTATTATTTTTGTGAACGTAATTACATTTGTCTGAACATAATTTTTTTGCTCTGCATTTGCAAGACTATACTTATATGCAACAAAATACGTACTCACCGTATTAAAAAGAAATATCAGATAATAAAGTATAAGATCTCTCTGTGCAACTTCAAAATCTTCCGGAAGATTTATCAGATATTTGAGAAATGGGACCAGAATAAGTCCAATAGCACACACAGCAAAAGCTATATAATTATATGCTTTTTTATATAACTGCATGTAGGACTTGATCTTTTCTTTTTCACCTCTGGCAACAGGTCCGTAGAGACTGAAATTAAGAGCAGTTCCTATGCCCATATCAGCCATATTAAGTAGCTGCAAAACATTGGCATATAAACTGTTTACACCAAGCATCTCTTTGCCGATTTTCATGATGAAAATGGTACGTAAAACATAGGTCATGATCAAAGACACAACTTGCCCTACGTACCCGAATAAAATATTCTTCTTCGCCGCCTGAACTCTTCCCATTATACTATGTTTCCTTTATTGTCCATGAGAATCCAGCCCTTCCAATAGTCATGCATGGTATCAGGATCTATCGGCTGATTGTTCCTCATCTTGTATGTCCTGATGACCTCGTGATCCGGTCTCTTGTTGAGTCTTGCGCCCCAGAAGCTGAATGTGGAATTGGCGCAGATATTGCCTCTGCAGTGGCTCATGAGCATGAGATCCTGTATGCTGTCTTTGCCGTTGTTCCATTCAACGATCGTATATCTGGAGATATCGCCATAGTGCTCTCTCGCGTAATCGTGATCGCTTGTAAAGATATAGAAATGCGTCTCAGGATCTTTTTTCAAAAAATAATCCATCGCATTCTTGTAGTAATCATCAGAAGCAATATTTCCGAGAATATTTACATTTGCCGGATCGAGATAATCTCCCCTTCTCAAATGTACACTGACAGAAGGAAATCTTTCCATCTTCTCAGAGATGATCCTGTTTCTCATTGCGAGATCCGAATCTCTGTGAGGAGGGAATACAAAGAGTTCCCTGAGTTCATCCATAATATCTTCATAGTATTTCTGACATAAGAAATAACCTGTAATATACTTATCTTCAAACTCAAATATCTCGGGGTGATACATCTTAGTCTCAACAAACACATTTGGATTTGAAGATGCAGTAAGTCCAAGTTTCTTGGTTATTTTCCCTTTGATCGCTGAAAAAAGATTCTGCTTTAAAAATCTGTCTCTCTCTTCATCGGTGCAGACTTCAAAAGGAAGATCTTTAAAAAGAGGAAGCTCAAACTCTCTGGGAGCAAGCATCTTCTTCTGTACTTCTTCACTGAACCAGGAAATATCCAGCTTAACTTCTTTTCCGAGACTGAGGAGTTTTCTATATAGCGCATATTGCTGCATTTGGTTTCCCAAACCGCCCGCAATCTGAATTATGATCATTGTATTCCTCCTTGTGCCTCTGCTTCTGTATTTTGCTTTTCCATAATACGCATATATGCGTCAACAAGCGCGTTTTCGCTTGCCAGTTTCTGAACGGGAAGGACATAGTCCTTGTATGTTCCAAAAAGATCTTTTGCAATTCCCTTACTCTTTACCGAATATCCTATAACAAGTGTGGGAACATTACTACTGTAAGCCGCAATTGTACTGTGAGTTCTTGCTCCGACAAAAAAACTGCACTTTGATATATAGCCTTTCAGCTTCTCAGCGGGCATATCATCCAGCATAACAACTCTGCCCGTGTACTTATGTATATCGTAAAGCTCTTTAAGCGGCTTCCTGTCATCATTGTTTTTCCACACAACATGCGGAATAAGCGCGATGTTCTGATGAGTATTCCTAAGAATAAACTCAATAAAATTACTGTAGTTCTTCATAGTAATACCCGGTGTTTTTTCAAGATTACGAACCATCGGGCTTAAGTTTATTCCGACCGTATTGCCCGGAAGAAAACCGTTGATTCCGGGAACCTTCGCTGTATCAAGCCTGAATGCCGGATCTTTTTCAAAAATAAGCTTATCCTTATCAAAACCTGCTTTAACAAGCGCATCGTAAGTAATGGACTCTCTTGCATAGATCATGTCATAAGCCTTCAGATCCTTAACAAGCTTATTATCCTTAAGGGATTTTGGCTCAATAGAGCATCCCCAAAGTATCGTCTCAAATCCTCTTTTAATAAAAACCTTGTGCGCCAATATAAGATCGGGAACCAGGCTCTTATAACAATAATTATCTCCGCCTATAGAAATGGCAAGCGGTTTTGCACCTTTCCCTTTATTGGCTTTTCCGACAGCGTTGTCAAACTCTTTAAACGCGTCCTTATATCTGTATCTCAAAAAAGACTGCTTATCCCTTGTGACCAGTCTCCACAAATAGTAGATTACATGAGGAATAAAGTGTCTGTCTATATGTCTTTCTTCAACAATAGTACAAAGTCCCTTTTTTTCAAGAATTCCAAGTGAATATTTTCTGTCCTCCGCGCAGCTGTTGGTTACAACAAAAAGCGGAAGATCCTCCTCAGCCCCGGTCTTCTCTCTCTGCTCGGCAATATACTTAACTGTAGTATTGGCTATCGCCTCACAACCATGGTTCCCCGAACCTGCGTGCATATATAAAATTATCGGTCTGTTAAAATCAATATTCATATATATTCACCTGTCCTTATATTTTGCATATAGACTCAAATAAAATTTAGGACTAATCTTGAACAAAATAACTTTTATCTTGTGGCCAAAAGACAATGCGGCAAATGCACCTCTTGTCTTCAAAGCGTACCTGATTCTGTCGCCCGCGGCATTAACCGCTTCCCTTGCAAGGTCATTATCCCTCTCATTCTCAGGAATGACAGATACCTTTCCGATAACAAGAAGTGCCGTAAGTATCTGCGAAACAGCAACTTTTACAAAAGAATAAACCGAAATATACTCATGAACTTCTTTAAGCTTATCCTCAGCAATTTCCCAACATGTAAGCTGATCCAGAAAACTTTCTTTAAAAGCGGTTTTCATGGCTCCGTTCTCGTTATCTGTATATCTGTAATCATCAGCTTCCACAGGAACGACCTTTACGCCTTTTTTCTTTCCTTCGGAAAGTGCCACATCAAGTAAAAAAAGCAGGTCTTCTCCGATAGTGAGCCCATCTTTAAAATGAATGTGTGCCTCGGAAAGTCTTTCACGTAAAAAGAGCTTTCCCCATACATGAGTGTTACTCTCAAGAGTATAGTTTTCAATGTACTGATAACCGCTTAACACATAAGGCGAATCAAGGTTCTTGCATCCATCCGCCAAAACAGTGTTTTCATCAACGTATTTTAGCATATTTGCGATGCAATACTCAGATATTGTATCATCTGCGTCAACAAAATACACATATTTTCCCGTTGCCATCTCAAGCCCGATATTTCTTGCTCCCGAAACGCCTCTGTTCTTTATGTGCTTGACCTTTATCTTATCCTGCCCGTATTCTTCGGCAAGTTCATCTGCAATCTTTGCGCTGTCGTCCTTGGAGCCGTCATCCACAAGAATAATCTCGTAATCACCAATTTCAATCCCTTTCTGGGTAACACAAGACAAGACGCACTCTCTGAGCGTGCCTTCTGCCTGATATATGGGGATTATGATGCTAACAAGTATTTCTGTGTTCAAAACTTTCTCCATGGTACTGCGGGTAAAACTATCTTTACTTTTTCATTATGGTGTGCGATATTAAATCCCACATAGAATATTCAGGATAATCCGTCCAGCCATCCCTTTCAACTCCTGTAATGCTGTCAAGTCTAAAGTGGCATGCATATGTATAATAATTTGAATTGTAACCGCGCTTTTCACCGGTTTCAAGATCGATAACGCCATCACCGAGAGCAATGTCGGAATCATATGCCATCTCGGTATATTTGCATTTCCACTGCGGTCTGAGTATCGGAACTACTACATCAGTTTCTCCTGCCTTCGCCTGCTCCTCAAGATAAAGATATCTCTCACTATATTCCCTATAAACTCGCGCAACAAACGCACCCTGCGTGATATAAGTAAACGAAAGCCAGATTCCGACAGCAGCGATCACTGAAGTGTATAATCCCTGAAGTAGTTTCTCAAGCTTATCATTCTCAGCAGATACGGTCAGATCGGTCATATTCATCATAACAGCAATACCGTTTAACACCGCAATCATAAAGAAGATGCTCGCACCATAGTAAGCTCTAAGCTGCGGTTCATCAGGCACCAGAATAAGAACAACTGCCGAAGCAAGCGCTATAAAAGCCATGAGTCTCATATACGCTGTAACTTCTTTATATTTTTCTTCAGAAGCACATATACTGCGAATGATGATGATCAAAGCCACAAACATAAGTGTAATAACAATATAATGTTCCTTTATATTCACGATCATCTTAAGAAATCTTGCCATAATTCCCAAAAGACCCGTATGTGCTTCTTTTGAAGCTCCGTCTTCCGCTCTTGAGAAATTTGCGGGATTCAAAAACATTAACATAAATGAGGCAATGCTTCCGGCAAGTCCGCAGATCATCCACGGCTTAACAAAGGAAAGGCTCCTCTTCTCTCTCCACTTAAGAAAGAGAATCATCAATATAAACAATATAGCTCCGCCCGATGTATTCTCATTACACCAGCCGGCAAGAATTCCCAATACAGTAACCGAGACGATCACTCCGGGCGTACTCTTTTTTTCAAGATTCATACATTTCCTGAAATATGTGATGAAACCGAGGATTATCGTCGTTGTGAAGAGGTAATTACACGCTCCGTCCTCCCAGAATACCGTGTTACTGATCGCAGGATCGAATATCCACAAAAAGCTTATTACAAGCGCATATACTCTGATGTCATACTTCTTCTTCATATCAACATTCGCATATATAAGAAGTGTCTGAATCATAAATACAAGCGCAGAAACTACATTGAACACCCACTTTGTTCTCATGAACAAAAAAATTCTGAGTATAAAATGAGCAACGTTTCGTCCGCTATGATCCAGATAATGCATGTATTCAAGCTTAAACAGATCAAAGAAACTATTTGCCAGTTTCGTTCCGTAATCGTCGCGATCCCAATAAACAAGATCATCCGACATATTAGGAGTCAGAAACGCATAGATAAGCACTGACAAAAAAGCTACAGCCATCAATATATAAAAAATCTTTTTTCTTAACTTCTCAGACATTCTCCATCCTTTTTTCTATTTACAAACTCCCCGAGATAAACTCCTATTACAGGGAGTATGAACAACCTGCCTATATACTCCGATACAAATGTCGCTTCCACAACCGTATAGATTGAAAGCGATAAAATTACGATCAAAGTCCAAACATCTTTTTTCTTATAACAAATATATATGATCAGAACAATAAGCGCCGAGATAACAATAGCCGGGATTATCCCGTACCAGTAAAAAATCCTTACCCAGCCCATGTCAAAGGTCTCTTCGCTATTGCCATCGGAAAAGAGCTTCCAAGTCCATATTGAACCTGCATGTTTCTCAGTTTCCCTGTACAGATCGTGTATTCTGTTATTAAGCTTATCGTCAATCCATTCGATCAGATCATAATGTTTGTGCTCAAACTCATACCTTGGCACCTTACTTACAACAGCCGACCAAACAGAAAAAGCCACACAAAAGACCGGTGTCACAAGCGCCGTAAGTACATAAACAATCTTGCACTCTTTGATCTTCTTATAAAATCTTGCCAAAAATCCCACACCGAATGTCAAAACGCTTACAAGCATTCCTGTCCTGGTTGCCGAAACCACGCTTGCCATAAAGTTGAGAGCAAATACAAGCAGCCACTCCCTTAACGAAGCAGCTTCGCCGTAAATCCACATCCAAAGTAACACAAATGCATAAACACTGCCATAGAATGTATTGGCATGACCAAATCCAAACTCATAACGCACTTCTATGTCGCCTCGTCCGTAATCTCTCGGAGGTGGTGCAACAACTCCCAGTTTCCCGACAACGGATAAAAGTGCTATCAATGCATACCCTGCTACCGATACGTAAAAAATATACTTCATAGCCTTCTTAAGGTCGATATCTCTTGCAGCCATCATAAATACTGCATATCTAAGCAGGTCATTCTTACCTGAAATCCTGTAACTCACAAAAGTAAACAAGCATACCGCACCTATTACTATCCATTCTTTTTTGTCATGCTTCATTAAAAGCACAACAATAAGCGTCAAAAGAAAGGTCACACGATACACATAACTCTGGCAATCATGCAAAGGAATTACAGTCTTTTCCAACAGCATTATACCAAGCTCAATGCTGAGCGCAACGTAAAATAAAACTTCACTAAGTTTAGCCCTTTTTTCTTCACTTAAAAAGTTCATGTTATCTACCTGCTAAGAATTCTTTTTATCTTGCGAAAAGCTTTTCTCATAAATCTTCCCGCCGTAATATCCAAGTAGTGGTAAAGCTTTGATACGGCTGTGATCTTAGGCATTACAAGATGCCTGTATTCATCCATATGCTCAAGAAGATATGCGGGATAAGTCTCGTCTACCTCGCCTCTTTCAAACTTCGCTGCTCTGCCGAAAATATCCTGTCCGAGAACCAAGTGATCCATGGTCTCCGCAAGAACCTCTTTGTCATTGTGCTCCTGATGTGCTGCAGCCTTAACCTTGATTCCTATCCTCTTTGCGGGATTGGTCTCTTTGTAGCCGCCCATATATCCAAAATGCCAGCCGCCGTTCGCAACTCGCACAGACCTTTCGTCCGTTACGGGAATGATATCACGAAGCCTTACAATGCCTTCTTTAGGTATATTATCAAGTGACGTGATCTTGGTTCCTAGCCACTTTCTGTCTTTTTCAGCTATCTCAGGAAACTCTCCCGTTATGGACAAAAGCTTTCCCGACTTCTCTTCCATGTTCATGTATACATAGAAGTTTCTCTGAGCCAGATGATAAACCTTGTTCTTGTCAAAATTAGCAATGATGTTCTCAAGAACGGACGGATTCGGAATCTCATCGACATCTCCGAAGATAAGCACATCGTCTGCCGTCGCGCCCACTTCTTCAAGTCCGCGCTTTAAGCAGTTCTTTTGATAATAATCTCTTTCATGCGTTGAGATATCCATAGGTGTATCATCAACCGTTATATAAACTATCTTGTGAAGATAATCCTTAAAAAGCTCTCTGTTCTTATCAAAACAAAGTTCCTTGGGCTCTCCCGAAAAAGTCACCGTAGCTTCTTCAATAATGAATTTATCCACGTACTTATCGAGAATTCCGAGCCTTAGCTTTAATATATCAAGTTCGTTGAAAAATGGTATTAAATCATAAACCATCTGTTATCTCCTACCTACAATCCTCTTGATCGCAGTCTTAACAGTACTGACAAAAGCTTCTCTGTACAGATTTTTTCCGCCGTTTACAGTCATAAGACCGTGAACGTATATGTCCTCTTCGGGCGCAAAGCACGGAAGATCCGTCTCAAAATACTTTTTGTAAAAATCATCTGAAAACAATTCCGAAAGCTTTCTCTTCTTCTGCCCATAGGACAATCCTGAGTAAACAATCTTTGCCACCGCAATGGCACAGGTAAGGGATTTTCTCTTATCAAGAACATCAAAGAGATCTGTAAGCCCCCATTTATCGCCCATTCTGTCGATTTCTCCCCAAACGATCTTCTGGTTATCAAGAAAAGCTTTGTTATAACTCGCAGTCAGACTCTGCTCGTTTCTTCTGTAATAATAAAGAATCTCATCTATGTAGGCTATCCCGTCGGCTCTGTCGACATACTCCGCGGTCTGCAGAAGATCTTCGCCGTAGTTAAGCCCGATTCTCTCAACATCTATAAGCGCAATACTCTTGTGAATACACTTTATCCACATGGCATTCAGGTAATCACCCTTTAGTACAAGCTCTTTAAAAGCACGCTTCTCATCTCCGCTGTAGATTTTTCCACTTGTAAAAGAAAAATCTTTAAGCCTTGTATTATCGCCGTCAAGCTCTGTCGCATTGAAAAAAATCAGCTCGGGAGCATTTCCTTTTTTCTCATAATCCCTGATAAGACCTGCGAGCTTTGACAACATTCCCGGAACAAGCTTATCATCCGCATCGAGTGCAAGAATATAGTCGCCTTTGCTGACCTTTATTCCCTCCTGCCTTGCCTGATAAAGCCCTATCTTTCCTTTGTGGATGACGGAAACATTATCGCTCGCAGCGGCATATTCATCGCATATCGCAGGAGTTTTGTCACTCGAACCGTTCTCGGAAAGAATGATCTCAAACATATCCTCGCTATTTACTTTTTGTGCAAGCGCAGAATCAACCGCCTCGCGGATATACTTCTCACCGTTGCACACGGGAACTATGATTGAAAAGATCATGTAATGTTATGCTCCTCTTTCCACTTTTTGGTCTTTCTCCAAAACAGGAACGGTCTGACAGCCATCTTAAAGCGCTTCTTCGGGCTGTAAAATCTGGGATAATCCGCATTTTCTCCCCACCACTTGTGGAAGACAAACGGCTCTATGCCCTTATTCTCAGATAGCGGATGCTCTCTTCCGAATGTAAGTGCAAGTTCAAAAGGCGCCCACTTAAAGCCCTTTTCTTCCATTGCATTCTTGGAATGACAGCAGATAAAAATATCTTCGTTGTAAAATCCGTCGTCAACCCTCTCCCACTTAAGGTTGTACTTGGAAGGAAACTCCAAAAGTCTCTTAGACCTTATGGACACGCTGTTTCCGACTCTGCATATCGTGCCCTTGCTGTCCCTGTAAGCGTAATCATTCTTGGGAAGCGGCCAGGGAGAGCCGATGTAGTCGTACTCAAGAAACTCATCATTCCAGTTCTCGGGATGAATAACAAATCCGTCCGCATGAACAAGCAGCACAAAATCTGTATTTATATGGTCTTTAAGTTCATAGACCATTTTGTAATTGAATTTATCGATACTGTCGAGCTTTGAAGTATAGCTGAATCTGATATTCTTTGGCAGATAAAAAGGCTTTTTATCCGATACCAGAACAACGTCACCAAACTCGATTTCCCTCATGCTGTATTTAAGCGCCTGCACAGTCTCATAGACGTTGACACTCGTCATTGCGCAGAGCGTAACCTGAGGGAGCTTAATCTTTTTTCCCATTTTGTTCCTCTGTTTATTTACCGCGATCATTTCTTTTAACCTGCTTATTGACACATATAATGATGCAACAAAGTTATTTATGATCCGGTTAATTCAATAACTGAATCTCTTGATTATTCCGACTCTTTTCTCTAAGCTCCTTACGATTTTCTTCAGGTAAAAGACACCGTACAGGCTCTTCCTTCTGATTATCTGGCAAAAGAGCCTTATCTTGCCGGGCCTTATATTTCTTCGCGCATAGAGTCTCGATCTCTTTTTATATTCTTCAAGTTCTCTTCGGCACTCGTCAGCCTCAAATATACGGCCTTTTTTGTCCTGATAATGAAGAAAACTGTATATATTCTGCTCAGAGGACCAGAAGCCGTCTGAGATATTATGTCTAGCCCAATATTTTGGCGCTATAGCATACTTAAGTTCCGTACTTGAAAGCACCGGCATTATGGAAAAAGATGAATTCGACAAGATCAGATATCTCGCATTCTTCAAAGTAACATAATCTTTTCCCATATCGAAATGATGGCATTCGTACTCCGGAAGCACCTTTCTTGCAGCTTCCTCATCCTCAGTTACCACCATGAATTTCATATCTGGATTTATCTTCTTCATATGCTTTATCGCATTTAAAAAGTATTTTCTGTCAAGATAGAGCTCGGGATGATTTGTATACTCGCCGCCTCTTATGTTGATGATGCAGAGATCGTCGCTTGTATATTCATATGACTCAGCCTCGGGCTTAACCTTAAGCCAGTCCTTTATCTTGTCTCTGTATTTTTCAAAATAGCTCTCATCTTGGAGATTTCCGTAGATAAGAGTATTGTCCTCAATCTCAAAAAGTCTTTTGTCCGCACCGCTTATGTAACACCCGTTACTCATGTCGTGCCTTGAATTGCCCATGTAAAGGCGATCGTCCTGCTCGTTAAAGATTGTGTATTTATCCCTGTCCTCAGGCGGTATCTCAGTTCCAAGGTCAATGTCCATAAAATACATTCCCTTGTTGGAGTGAAAAACGTTTCCGACCTGTCCGGGATTAATGAAACCGAAATCCACACCTTTTTCCTCAGCCATGCACCTTGTCACAACATAGAAAAAGAGCTGATTTCCAAGTCCATATCCTTTTATAAATTCTGTTCCGATCATATTATCTTTTCCTTCTGAGAAGAAAGCATTTCGAGGGCGGTATTGCAAAGCGAATATTCGCCGTTCTGTAAACCGCACATCCCTGCACAGCGTCAGTGAATAACGTTTCTGCCCTCGAGAGTAGTCTGTGTGATCTTCTCGTCCTTGACCTCATAGATTATGTCACAGTTCTCAATAGTATTGAGCCTGTGAGCTATGATGATCATTGTCTTCTTGCCGTGGAAGCTGTTGACAGCCTCCATAACTGCTGCCTCTGTCTCATTATCAAGAGCACTTGTAGCCTCATCAAACACTAGTATCTCGGGATTATGATATAGAGCTCTCGCAATTCCTATACGCTGTCTCTGTCCGCCTGAAAGTCTCACACCTCTGTCACCAATCTTCGTGTCAAGTCCTTCCGGAAGGCTCTTAACAAAGTCAGCAAGCTGGGCTTCTTCCATAACTTCCCAGATTCTGTCCTCATCAATCTTGTCTGCATCTATACCGAATGCAATGTTCTCTCTTATAGACTCATCAACCATGTAGATTGTCTGAGGAATATAACCTATCTGCGCAAGCCATGAATCGTAATTACTGAATATATTGCTTCCGTCGCAGAGAATCTCACCGCTCTGCACATGCAAAAGACCGAGGATAATATCCACAACAGTTGATTTACCGGCACCCGAAGGTCCTATGATACCGACTGATTTTCCCTTAGGAATAACCATATTTGCTCCGGTAAATATATTTGTCTCAGCGTCCGGATAAGCAAAAGTGATATCTTTTATCTCAATCTCTTTTTCCAAATGAAGCTCGGGACCTGCGATTGCAGCTCTCTCCGCTCTCATGGCCTTATCCATCTTCATTGAATCGGTAAGATTGTTATATACAAAATCAAGGCTGTACTGGTTGTAGGCAATCTCGGCAATATAAGTATTTATCCTGTTAACAGCAGGCATAAGCCTTGTAGCAACAAGTCCGAGCGCGATTATCAATTTATCAACATCGCCTGCATTTTGTACACCGTTTGAATTCAACTTAAAAAAGAGAACATACAAGAGGACAACAGCTACAAACACGGTCTCTATAAGAGTTCTCGGCATATTATTAAGTACGGAGTAATCCCTTGCCAGATCCGCACCGACTTTACCGGACTCATAATAATTTCTTATAAAGAAATCCTGTCTGTTCAGAACTTTAACATCTTTAAGACCATATATTGCCTGCAGTCTCCACTTTGCAATCCTTGACTGGGTTTCCTGATTCTCTTTTCCCGTCTTATTAAGCTTAGGCTTTAAAACTTTGGTATTAAAAAGAGTTAATGCAACAAAAACAAACACGCATATAACCGTCAAGATCGGATCGGTTATAATAAGCACCATTCCAAGTCCCATGGAAACGACCAATTCCGTAGAAAGCGATAAAAGCGATAACATAAGCGTAAATGTTCTTGGTATATCACTGTCTGTAATTCTAAAAACAGTCGGAATATCTGCACCGAGATAATCCTCATAAGGTCTGTTCAAAAATTCCCTCATGACTCTGCTTATCATGTCGTTTCTTGCTCTTGTGATAAAGGTATTCTGCCTGTAGATAAGAAATATCTGATATGCATTTTTTACCAGGAACAAAACAATCAGACAAACCGTCAATTTAGCAGCCAGTTCGGATCCCGTACCGAGATTAAGACTTTCTGCAATAATTCTTAGAACTTTGTTATCCTTAATGGCACTTTGGAGCTTATCCTGATTGATAATGCCTGCCATAACAGGAATCATCATTGAAATACTAAATGTTTCAAAAATACCACCAAAGAGTATAAGGACAGCCAATATTACCAACTGTCCCTTCTGCTTTCTATCAAATATATATCTGAGTTTTGAAAATAAACTGACTTTTTTATTATCGGTATTACTCATAATCTGTACGTTTTCTTATATCCCTCTTTTGTATTTTTCCTGAATGATATGTAGATTGCTCCGTATCATTTAATTCCGCATTGCTCAGATCGCAATCTTTGTCATTCTGTCCGTATAGACATCATCCATATCTTTGTTGTTTATCCACTTGGAAGGAGCAAGTACCAGCTTGTCAGGTGCATCATTAAGCCATGCAGCCCACCAGCTGAATGAACTGTTCGCTATAATATGGTGCTTGCATCTGCTCATAAGCATCATCTCGGCTATATCAGTTCCTTCGCCCTCTTCAAGTTCAACAACATTGAAATTGGGTCCCTTGAAGTGCTCTTTACACCACTCTTTGTCGTCGGTAAAGATAAAAAATACAGCGTCGGGATACTCCTGCAGTATCTTGTTTACCGCATCTTTGTAATATTTTTCCGAACACAGATTGTGAACATGCTTATGCTGCGCATCTATATAATCGGTTCTTCTCACATGAAGGCTGACAGACTCACAACATTCTATCTGCTGAAGCACTGACCAGCTCACAGCATCGCTCATAAGTTCCTGAGGTCTCTTCTCAAAAGCATGTCTGATATCCCTGATATCACTCTCCTGCGAGAAATATTTATCACTCTGCCAATATCCGACAAGATAGGCATTTTCAAGCTCAAGTATCTTAGGATCGAATCTTCCGGACACTTCATCTATCCTGAATGTTTTCCTGCCTGTAAGTTTCCTTCTGATACGGCTTATGATATCCATCTTGGAATCCGTAAGAGCAACAACTTCTTCCTTAGTGGCCTTATCATAATCAATCCCATATCCGGCAAGAACCGGAGTCCTTAGCTTGTCATTTACAAATCCCGTTTCATCATCAATCTTTACGGTCTTGCCTCTGTTTTTCAGCGCTATATACAGCGCATATTGGAACATCTGGTTACCCAGACCGCCCTTAAGTTGAATGATAATCATACACCCTCCGAATGAAGTTCCCCGTATAGCATCTATTTTATCGCATACACTACATCATTATAACCCAGAATGTATATATACTCAAACATCTATGAATGTCCTGACATTTGCGGTCATCCGGTGATTTGACTTTTAAGATAGAGATTCCCATTAACTCCGGTCATAACAGGCTCTATGTTATGCTGCTTAACCAGATACGAAAGATTCTGCCTTGTACACTCAAGCAGCTCACATGCCTTGGTCGTATCGACAATATTTTTTCCTATAAAGGTAATAAAATCCTCATAGGAAATATCAATCATACGCCCTTTCTCATAAAGAAGCCATGAAGGAATATCTATGGAATCGTTGAACGTAACATAATAACCACCCCAACCGAGGCTACATGACTCATAAAGGTCTCTGCTTGCGATCACCTTATTTACTCCCCGTAAATCCGAAATGTCTGAAAGGGATATTTTTTTTACTGTTTTATCTTTAAAAAAGCACAGCAAAAAATCTCCTGCAAGCGCTGTACAATCAACCAGATTATGCGCATCCCTCTCCGCAACAAATTCAGGGAGCTCATCTATCTTCCGTATGCACAGTCCATCCTGTGAACACCGTCCTTGCGCCAATTCCAAAAATTTCATTTCATCATACTCTTTCAGCTTGTGAGTAGACAGTATATTGCCTATATTCTGCCTTCCTATGGGAATAACACGTTCTCTCACCCACATCAAACTCGCTTCCCTTGGAATTGTATAGATTTCTTTTTTTACAAAACTCGCAAAAAGAAGCGGCGCTGTCCACTCATCAAGTTCGCTTCTAAGCTCAATCATAAACGACTTGCTCTTTTCATGGTACAGTAAAACGCCTATATCAAGACTATTATCTTCATCATAGATATCATAGATTTTCATAAACCTTGTACCTTCCATAGATCATATTCCAAATAGTATCAATAAAAAAGTCTGACAACACTCCCTCCAGATCCTTGAATATCTCTTCTTTATGCTTAGCCTCAAGTATTCCTTTCAGCGTTTTTCCTTTGGTGGATAAAAGAGACAGATTCTCAAAAGTTGATCTGCTGCCTATGAAATTATTGCATTGTTTATCTCCCATTATGTCAAATTTTTTTGCATCGTCATCCGACGAACAAGAACATAACAGAGACAATCCATGATCGAACAGAGGCGCAACCCTAACGGTATGCGCTCTTGCATTTCTCAGCACTTCGATGTTAGCTCCATGTCTGTCTCGATTAAGGATAAGATAATCAATTACCAGCATATTCTCGATATACTCTCTCCATCCCATCCTAATGCAGAAATCATAATGTGATTCTCCGGGCTGCGCATTAAGTCTGTAGAAATCATCAAGCGAAGCCTTACTCTCTCCACGCTCTTTGAAATCATATGATGCACAAAGATACGTGTTGTATATATTTCCATCAATCTCAATATCAGCATTTATCAGTTCATACTCAAGATGTTCCACTCCAAGAATATCAAGAAGTCTATCCACTATTATTTCATTTATACACTCATGTCCCACTATCCCCTTTTCCAAATCAAAGTTAGAAAGCTTATAATACTTCTTGTGACCGCCTATGATCGAACTCGATTTCAGATAAGTCCCTGCTGTTCCGGAAGAATTCCGCACATGCGACCAATTTAGATATGTAAGATCCTGAGTTTCTCTTATTACCTTTGCCATATTACATCCTTTGTTTTTATTTGACGTGCGTCAAATATTTTTCTATATTATAAAATTCTATTTGACGTGCGTCAAATAGAATTTTCGTGTTTAACCCCACACAAAAATCTACCATATACATAAAATCTTAAGAAATTTCGACGGTATTTCTTAAGATTTATCTGATATCATTATTCAGTCGGCGGCTTTTCAACAGCCATTCAATGCCGACAACAGGGCATAATGCCTATTCTATTTTAAGCGGAGAAGACTATTCTCTTATAAATCCCACCACACTGTTTTGCATCACCGATCAAAAGCTTCTTCCAAATGCTCCTTTATACGTCTCAATCTTCAGCTCCATTTAGTGAACCCATAAGTTCTTCAAATCTCATAGTTCCTTCAATTTGCTCAAATCTATATTTCTTGATTTTATTCACTTCTGCGATAATCTCTTCATCGGTCATTTCTTTCTCAGTACAATTATGATACTTCTCCGCATCTTCAATTTCATAATCCGGTACCAATTCGCCCTTGGCTCGTTTTGACATATATTCCTCATATGAACCTGACATACTGCCATCTTCTGCATGATATATACCCTTCCCAGGGGCATATTGGTATCCCGGATTCCCTCCCATACCATATCCCCAATGATTCATTAAACACCTGGCATGACCGTTTTCATACGTATAAAGAGACATAAAAAAGCCGGGATGATCAACTACCAGTTCCGGAATATCATCATCGTCAGCATATATAAGATTATATTTCCAATAATTCCAATCGATGTCAAAATAATACTTTTTGGCAATTGCCGTGTAGCACTCTTCATAGCTACTGTATACACCATCTATACCGGAAAAGATATTCTTCATGCTTTCAACAGTAAAGTCTCCTCCAATTTTAGACATTGTATTTTCATCGATTATCCATTCAGGCTCAAAAGAATCTTCATTACGCTGTATGAACGTAGAAAGAGATCCTGTACTGTAAAGAAGAACCTGTTTTCCGAATTCGCTGTCCGCGATAATAATAATATCTTTTACCCCATCCTCATCAAAATCAAAAAAACCAACGTCAATAATTTTTATTAAATGAGTTTCTTTCCACGATGATTTTTCACAGCTCATCTTCAGTTCTGTAAGAAAACGGTTATTTTTTGTGAGAATAATAGATACTCTGCCGTCTAATTCCGCAGGATACGTGATAAGTTTAATCGGCTCGTTAAATTGAACGCGTGACAATTTTACCTCATAGCAATGCTCTTTATCACAATGATCATCCCATTGAATAGCATTAGATTCCATGAGAAACTCTTCATCCGATTTAGTAAAAGAAATGACTCTGTCGGCAAAAAGTCCATAATGCTTGTCTGAATCAGAGTTCACCTGAAATCTCAGTACATAATGATCTCCTTTTCTCTTTCCCGCTGTGCATGTATATGTGTTTTTTAAACTTGCTAAATGTTCAGAATAAAAAGAATCAGTTTCATCTTGTTTGTTAAAAGTTTTCTCGAGGAAACCCTTGTACTCATCTGTATTAAACGCTTCTGTAAATCTCTTTAGCTCTGCCTTTGACAACGTAATTTCTTTGTCGCTTTTTTTCGAGAGTATATTACTTGATGCTATGTAACTGCATCCCAACACAAGTAATATTATTGAAATTATTGTTATTATTTTCTTTTTCTGCATTTGATTCCAAATATCCTTCATAGTACAAATCTTCACGGCTTTTATTATACATTTTAGTCTGCAAGGCCATTGTGAATTCTTTGTGATTTACCCCTGCATCATCAAAATAAGTCCTACAAATGAGTTATACTGTATAATGCGATTTAATGGGGGCGCGCGCACCGACAGGAAGACTGTAAACAATGCATAAGCCGGATACTAAATTGATTCCCATTTAGGAGATTTTTTTATGAAGAAGAAAGCATTTATAATACTGATCTGCATAACAGCTTTGCTTGCAGGATGCCAAAATACAAAAACCGATATAGCAAACGACATATCCACTGATGCCGGCTCTACTTCTACGCACGATGAAGATATCGCATCCATTGGTATTTCCGGCGCTGATAACACCTCTTCTTCCGATGATGCAGTCAAAAACGTAAGTGTTGTCACTGATTCATACGAGGATTCATATTCTGAGATTCTTGAGAATCCGGAAGAATATTATTGCGATGGCGATGGCTCCCTCGAGAATCAGTGGATATTTGGAAAAGGGTTTTCTTCATGGCAAGAAGGGTATAAAGCATACATTGAAACCGCCCCAGATTTCCCGCGTTATAGTCTCATTTATGTAGATGACGATGATATTCCCGAACTTGCTATTGAGGGTTATTGTGAAGCAGAAGGATGTCTGATTGTTTCATTTCATCATGGAGAAGTAAACATACTTCATACGCTTAGGTTGGGTTTTTCGTATATTGAAAAAAAAGGACTTCTATGTAATTCGAATGGGTGCCAAGGACAATATTATGATATAGTTTATTCCCTTTCGGAAGGAAAATGGAAATGTATTTTTTCAGGCAGCAACTATACACATGATTTTGGCAGTTGGGATGACGAAGCAGGAAAATTTCTTGATTTTCACTATGCCATAGACGATGTAGAAGTCGATGAAAAAACATATTATGAAAAACTGAACAAAATATATGACGAAAAAGCAGCTATATCTTCATTTTGCGACGGTTGTAACAAAGAAGAATTTATTACTGCTCTAAGTGAATACTGATTTAATACCATTTTCTTTTTAGCTGTTTTTGAGCACGTCCCTCACAAGTTCATAGAATTCATCACAGGGCATGGATGAACCATCATCGGTTATAATTTGATTATGCGATATTTTCCCGTTATATCTGACATATTTATCTTCAAACATGACTCTGTCCTGAATCATTCCTATAAAGCCATCTCTATCATAACCATAAGAATTAATATAATCCTCTATTGTATCAATATTTTCATTTTCATTGATATAAATACAAACCGTCATTGTCACATCACTTAAAAGATGTGACATTTCCGACGAGATATTCTTCGTAGAATAAATTTTACTGTTCATAAATACCATTTCACCAACAGATCGCCATGTGAGTTCCTCTAGCCAATTTTCTCCATCATGTGACTTTACGAGATCCGCATACTTAAGTCCAAGCTCATTCATTACCAGACCGCCCTCTCCTTTAAAATATTTAAAGTTAAAGTCAACGTCATAATCATAATCGCTATAATCCAGTGATGAATGCATATAATTTGGATTACCATAACAATCTTCGTAATCATTAATTTTATGAATATTAGGAACACCGCCTTCTTTTAGAATATAAAGATCCCAACAACTACCTCTGTTCGATTTATAATTCCCATTAAGATATGCAATGATTCCCATATCATTTATTGCCGGCTCATAATGAGTCAGTTCTGTGAAACTTCCACCATCGGCCATTGTAATAAAATATCCGTTTCCTACATGTTTGGAAGGCAACGGTCCATAATTTTGAAGCCACCCGTAGGAACCTGATTTATTATATTTTCCATTAACTTCGGTAATAACAAAATAGATTCCCTCACCATCTCCAATAACAAGCTCATCAGAACCATTTTTATCAAAATCTACATAAGTAAAAAGAAAACTCGGCATCCATAGTCGCCCCCATAAATTTGAAGCCGTATCTACAAATTCTTTTTCAAAAAATGATCTATACCTCTCGTCATCTTCTTTTTCACTGCAAGACGGAGCAATTGGATTATCCAAGTTCGTTCGTACAGCCTTATATGTATTTGTTGCCTCCTCGATCGATACGTCACTGCAAATATCACCTGAAACTGGTTCTTTATTATCACCGCATGCTGTCAGTAATAAACACAACATTACTAAAAATATTTTTCCTACCTTCATTCTGCCTCTTCATTCTCGTCATTTACTTCCGATTTCCAATAATCTCCGTTCGCAATTCTCTCACGAATCTTATCTTCACCGAGAGAGAGTTCTTCCATCCAGAGGTCATAAGACTTCTTCCAGGAATTGTAATTGCGGCCGTGTCTTCTGTCATGTTTGCCAAGTTTGCCTGTCTTAACATAGTTCTCTGACAGGTAATCTTCAAACCACACGGTCACCTTATCGGCGCCGACAATATTTGTATGAGTTCCGCCGTCTTTGTAATCGGTAGCCTCATCAAAGCCAATCTCATCTAGATGCTGATTCATATCAAGGAAATTGTAGCCTCTCTCTGTCACATAATCCCTGATGTAATTGATTTTCTTTTGCTCCTCTTCGCTTACGGTAAACGGAGTGATAATAAAGAGCGCATCCTTATTATGCTTATTAAGACATGAAATAAGATCCGCCAAATATTCTTCCTGCTCAGCAGGCATCTTCACTACATCCGTAGCATTATGGCAATTCTCTTTTTCCGCAGGTCCAACCTCATCAGAAGACGTAAAACCTTTCAGATCATCAGGATACTCATAAAAAAACGTACGTAGCTGGCTCCACATTACAAGCGTCTTCCAATTTGAATGATACTTAAAAATATCAAAGTAAAAGTTAATGCGTTTCATATCCTCATTAACTTTGCCATCATCGTCACTCTCAGCATTCTCTGCATCATCTTCATCATTCTCAGAATCTTCTGCATCATCTGCATAATCTTCATCTACCATCGCATTTATGGCGCGAATCCTGTTAAGAGAATACTTCATGTTATCCGTAACTTCCCTTGTGTGACCCATGTGCTTATCTTTATCTGCATTTATAAGTTGCTCATCCTCTGCCTGCCACATCTTCATCTCAAAGATAAAAAGATCCGGATCCTGCGTCTTAAGAGCCTCTTCCACAAGATACTTTGCTGCAACAGGTCTTTGCATATTTGTAGAAAGCGGATACATGGTTATCCCCATATCCCCGTAGATTCTTGGTGTAGCAATACAATAAGGAACAGGACTTGAACCGATAATAACAGCATCTATCGTATTCTTTTTTTCCGCATAAAAACCGACAAACCTATCCTTCGCATCACTGGGGGTTCTGATACAGTAAGTGATATGAGGGATAAGCCACATAACCGCCACTATGAAAATTATTATCTTAAATATCTGTTTCTTACTCATAGTTTTTTATCTGAAATCCTTATAAACCAACAACCTATAATACTTCCCTTAATTGCATGCAAACCGCACTATTAAAACTTAGAAGTCATCATATATCGAATCCGCAGGATTAAATCCCGGTCCGTACTCGGCAAGTAAAAGTACTGTGAAAAACAGTGCAAAATACACAATCCATCTGACCACAAGCTTCTTGGACGCAATATACTCCCTTAAGTTTGAATATCCTTCAAATCTGCTGCCTGTGATCTTACCGTCACGCGATAGCTCCATTCTGTACTGAATAGTTGAAACCGTAATGAGCACCGCAAGTGATACAAGCAGCACTCCCCACTCGTAAATGCTTAGTCCGAGATTAAGCAAACTTCCATCAACAAAGATCTGCGGATTAAACGTACTCACGCTTCTTTTAAGCAATCCAAGCGCATGCGGAATACTCTTTGATCTAAAGAACAGATCTCCGATGCATACAAAGAAAAATGTTCTCACAACCCTGAATCCGTTTGCAAATTTACTCTGCAGATTGATGTGCATCTTCTTTTCAAAAATCCATGTAAAGAACGGAAGTGTCACTTCTCCGAGCACGATATATGCCCAGTGCAAAAGACCTGAACCGATAACAAAAGTTGCCTCTCCTCCGTGCCATAAACCTACAGAAAACCATAAGATGAACATTGCAACGTAAGTAGTGAGCTGCTTACCTTTCTTTTTACCAAAGACTTTCTTAAGCGTTTTTCCAAGTCCCATTATCATCTTGGTACGAAGAAGCGGGTAAAAGACATTGTCCTTCATCCAGATTCCGAGCGTAGCGTGCCACCTTCTCCAATACTCGCTTATGTTCTTAGCAAAGAAAGGAGTCGTAAAGTTTTCTGGAAGAATGATTCCAAGCATCTCGGACAAACCGATCACAATATCTATTCCACCCGAAAAATTCGTATATAACTCAAAAGCAAAACACACAGTACCCAGCCAGATATATGCTCCCGTGTACTCTGCATCAATGGCGTAAATCTTATCAACAACAGTGCGAAGTCTCTGCGAGATAACAAGCATCTTAAAGAAGCCCCAGAGCATTCTCTGCGCTCCGAATGTAAGATTCTTAAAATCAGCTTTGTGATATTCAAACAACTGCCCACTGTGTTCACGGGTTTTTATAATAGGTCCCTGAACCACAAGCGGAAAGAACACACCGATGAGAGTTGTCTCAAGAAGGCTGTCCCTTCTTACTCCGATGCCGTTATAAACTTCAATAAAGTATCCCAAAAGAATAAAAGTATAGAATGAAAGTCCCGTAGGAGGTTTAATACCGCCACCTGTTATGAACTTATAGAACTTAAACACGATAAGTATTCCAAGAAGAACAACAAGCTCCGCAACAAGAATCAGCCTTCTTTTTAGAAGCTCTTTTTCTTCTGTCCCGGCCAAAAGCTTTAAAAGCCCCCATGTCGTAAACGAGGCTGCAAGCGGAAATACAATCTGCACATAGTTCCCATTTACGGAAAACAAATAGAAGATGATGCTCGCAAATAAAAGCACCACCCACTGACCTCTTTTTTTGAACAAAAGAGGAATCGTATAATATGCAATTAACACAAGTGCAAAAAAGCACAGAAAATAAAACGAAGTTATACCCATAAAAAATCTTTCATATAACACGCATCCTTCTTATAAAACAGGCGCCTGCCACTAAATATAATTCTTTTATTACTTGATCATATACTCTTTCTCATACCACTGCTGGAACATAAGGATATACCATATCTGTATCCTGTAAATTCCGCGCTGTGTGAAGTCGGTCCAGATTTTCTCTACAACATCGGGATCAAGTATACCCTGCTGCCTTATCTTATCTTTATCAAGAAGAGCTTCTGCCCACTGCCTTATTTTATCATCAAGGAGCCATTTGTCTATCGGAATCGAAAAACCTTTTTTCGGCCTGTTGACCATCTCCTTGGGAACGTACTTATAGAGCACGTTTCGAAGAACCTGCTTTCCGACATTCCCTTCCCTTAAGTAATTCCTTGGAAGGCTCCACGCAAATTCAAGTATATCCCTGTCAAGCATCGGAACTCTCGTTTCAAGAGAGACCGCCATTGCCGTCCTGTCGACTTTGACAAGAATGTCATCGGGATGATAAACAAGCATATCCATAAGCATCGCATTGTGACACGGATCTGCAAGAAGATTCGTATCCATCTCGGTATATTTGTATGAAAGAGATTTTGCACCGTTCTTAAGCGCAATCTTTTTTACAATAGGATCACCCTCATGCTCAAGCCTGTGAACATCCCCGGGGCCTTTTGCTCCCATGTACATAGACTTAGCCATTCCGGCTTCGCTCTTTGAATATGGGCTGTTAAGCATAAGGATTGATGCGGGTTTTCTTATAAAGTACGGAAGTTTTCCAACCTTCCCCCACACTCTTTCAACAGACTCATAGGATCTGTATCCCGCAAAAAGCTCATCTCCGCCGTCGCCCGAAAGCGATACGGTAACGTGCTTTCTTGTCATCTTACTAACAAGATATGTCGGAATCTGTGAAGAATCCGCAAAAGGCTCACCAAACATAAAGGAAAGCTGCGGAATTACTTCTTTTGCATCCTTCTCTGTTATATATTCCTCGGTATGGATTGTTCCCAGATGCCTTGCTATCTCGCCTGCCTGCTCGGCCTCGTTGAACTTCTTATCTTCCATTCCGACGGTAAATGTTCTTACCTTGCCGGGAGCAACGGACTGCATGAGCGCAACGATCGTGCTGCTGTCTATTCCCGCTGACAAAAAAGCTCCAAGCGGAACATCGGCAACCATCTGTCCTTTTATAGACTCTTTAAGAAGTCTCTCAAGTTCTTCCGCCGCCTCTTCCTTGCTACCTTTAAAAAGATTGCTCTGCCCTTTTACGGCAGTTTCCGTCATTGAAAAATAGCTCTTTGTCTCATAAGAAAGATCGTCGACATTTACAGTCATGATACATCCCGCTTCTAGCTTATAGATGCCCTTGTAAATCGTATAGGGCGCAGGAATATATCCTTCTGTAAAATAAATATCGAGAACCTCTGTGTTTATCTCATTATCAAAGCCTTCTATCACGCGAAGACAGCCGATATCCGAAGCAAATGCAAAAGCTCCGCCAACGTTTCCGTAGTACAAAGGCTTTTCTCCGACTCTGTCTCTTGCAAAAGTGACGGTGTTTTTGTCCATATCATAGACGGCAATTCCGAACATTCCTTTGCACATTTTCAAAGTTTCTTCCATGCCGTAAGCATCTATCGATTCTATAAGAATTTCAGTATCGGAAGTTCCGTTAAATTCAGCAACTTTCCCCTCCGCGATAAGCTTGTCTTTTACCACGGATGCATTGTAGATCTCGCCGTTATATGCGATAACTTTTCGTCCGGAATGTGACATCATGGGCTGAGCGCCCTTTTTGGATAAGTCCACAATAGAAAGGCGCCTATGTCCAAGCGCCACTTTCTCATCATCACTTATGTAAATTCCTTCATCGTCGGGACCTCTGTGAAGCATCCTGTCATTCATCTTTTTGATGTTTCCTTTAAGGTCGCCTCTATACCCGATAAGTCCTGCTATTCCGCACATACTGTCTCCACGTCTATAACATTGTTTTTATTTGTATATCCATCAAGATCAAGCTTGTAGGTCTTATTCCCCTCTTCATCTTCTTTCACAAGTTCAAATCCCTGTAAAGAATAGAAGTCCTTGACCATCTTATTCTTGGCTGTGGGATAATAGTATCCGTAAACGGTCTTTATTCCCCTTTCACCCGCTTTCTTTGCAAGTTCATCCATCATGGCAAATTCCATATCTCTTTTTAAAACTCTACAGCTCATAAGCCAGAGATCGATATGAAGTTCGTCGCCATCCTGCTTGCCTATCACAAGCGAAACTATTCCGTTATCTCCGAATTTATCCTCGAGACGACCGTAAAGTGTGATGTTGCTGCTGTCATTTGCAGTCTTCTCGATATCATCGGGAGTATATCTCTTTGTTGTAAGATTAAACTGATTGCTCTTGTTTGTAAGCTGGGCAATCCTTGGAATGTACATCTTTTCAAAAGGAGCTATGACAGCCTTCATCTCAAGAGACTTAAGGTACTCGCTGTAATCCTTGAAGCTCTCCTGAAGCTCTGTCCTCTTCCTGTTTGCCATGTACATCTCATTTCTTTTCCTGTCATCCTCAGAAATGGATGTTGTCTCAAAAAATCCCGAGTGATCGAGAATTCTTATATAGTGCTCGGGAGTATCGATCTCAGGCGCATTCACCTTAGGAATCTGTCCCGTAACAATCGCTCTCTCAGCCGGATTGTCATCCACAAAGACAAGTGATTCCGGAAGCACATTGAGCTCTGAAGCAATCGCCTTCATATTCTCACTCTTGGGTTCCCAGTTTGCCTTTATGAATACAAAATCATCGGGTTTAAGCGCTCCGTCGGGATGATTAAGCCCCGCAAGTGCATTCTCTTCATCGTTCTTGGAATCAACCGCAAGAACGATACCAAGCTCCTTCTGAGCTTTGATATAATTCTGGAATTCAAGATAAACCTGACCTAAACTGGTCTCCTGTCCTATCTCGATTCCGTCCGGACCGTCGTCGCCTACAACGCCGCCCCACAGTGTATTGTCGAGGTCAAGAACAAGTCCCTTCTTGTTCTTTCCGTAAATCGACTTGATTATATTTGCCACATTAAAACTGAGCGTAGGTATAGCCTGAATGCAGAGCGCATACTTGTACATATGCCATGCAAGAGGATCTGACCACGCATCAAGTCCGTAGCAGGTTGAAAGATAATTTATATCATTTATAAAAAAGCTTCCTTCATCTCCCGAAGCCTTTCCTGCATACTCGGAAAACATGAGATTAAGCCTGTTGATAAAAGAAAGCCTTCCGTGAATGTCATATCCGTCCCTGTTTCCCATAAGCCTGTAAAAAGGCGCCTCAAAATTATTCTGGATAATCGGACAATGATAGAGTTCATGCAGATTGTGCCACATCGTCTCAAAGTGCCTGAATGTATTATCAAGCTTATCCTGTACCGCTGCCTCGCTGTCATCCATAGTAGGATATTCGATAATATTCCTGTTACTTGTGTGGATAAAGATAATGTCAGGAGCAAACTCTTTTAACTCATCCGAAGGAAACATGGCATCCTGCCAGTACTGTCCGTACTCAGATTCATAGAAAACAGGCTCTATATCATAGTTAAGCAAAAAGAGCTCCAGAATCCTAATGATATCGTGAGTTGTGGAGCCTCCGAGCACCGCTATCTTTTTCTTTATCCTGTCCGAACCGTCAGCAAGAAGAGCCTTCTTTATCGACTTGGACTTTTTCATTATGTAACTGTTGTCAAATGGATATTCCAGTTCTTTCATCATAAAAAACTTATCCTCTATTATCCTTCCATTATCTTATCAAAATACTTTTTCCACTTGGCATTGGTAACATCGGGACTGCATATTTCCTGAATCTTGGTAGCCTCTGCTCCGAGCTTCTCAGATAGTTCCTTATCTGACAGTACCTTTGTAATGGCACGTGCCATAGCATCTTTGTCTCCAACGGGAACAAGAAGTCCGTTTACACCGTCATCAATTAGGTCTCTCGGTCCGCCGCAGGGACAATCCGTCGATATACAGGGAAGTCCCAGTGACATCGCCTCAATAAGAGAATTCGGCATACCTTCATGATTGGATGCAAGTATGAAAAGCGCAGCCTTCTCGATATGCTCCGCCACATTGCTTACATTTCCCTTAAACTCAACTCTTTTTCTTATCCCAAGTTCGGATGCAAGCCTCTGAAGCTTAATGCTGTCCGGACCGTCTCCGTAAAAAACAAGTGAATAATCGGGAAAAGCTTCGCCTGCTGCGTCTTTAAACGCCCTCATTACCATTTCCTGATTTTTATTACTGTTAATCCTTGCAACCATCACAATCTTCTTCTCACGGTCGCCGATATAGCGTTTCCTGATAAAAGAAGGATTGAGCGAGTTTGGAAGTATTATACATTTCTTTTGAATATATTTGGGAAATTTGACTTTTGCGCCTTTAGACTGGACAACAACGCCTGCCGCTTTTCCGAAAGTTGCAAGCATACCCGCTTTTAGCCCTCTGCTGCCGTACTCCATATCGGGATCTGCACGCACAGATACAACAACTTTTATTCCCTCTCTTGTAGCGGTTGAAAGAGCCATTATGTTGTTTTTTCCAAGGAAACTCAGTACCAGATCGGGTTTAAGGTCTTTCCAGATATTACGGAGTTTCTCGTATCTGTTCTTTAGATTTGCCGCTCTGCCTGCCTGTTCTTCTTTAAGAAGTGCGGAAAAGACTCTTCTGATACCGCCCTTTTCTCCGCCTTCAAGGTCAACCCACACAGGGTTTTCATCAAGATCTGCGACATGGACTGCATTGGGTGCCCCCGCGGGAACACGCTTCCATGCTGCATGTTTTACTTCATATTCATTTGCCGCCAGATATGTAGTAACGAGAGTAACTTTATAACCCTGCTCAAAAAAATAATCGGCAAGATTAGACATTACTCTCTCCGCTCCGCCCTTTTCGAGCGAACCTATATACATGGCGATATGTTTTTTATTCTCAGAATTCGACAAGTTCGATTATCCCCATACTGATATTATTCAAAAAGGCAACTTTCTTGCCGTCTATACAAGGCGCGATAGTAGGCTCATGTATGACGGTGTAGTGTTTGCTCTCAAGCTCTTTTACAGCCTTGTCCATATCTTCCACTTCATAGCAAAAATGATAAGGGGTATTCTTAAAGCGCTTCAAAAGCGGATACATCGGGGAATTCTCTCCCATGGGCTCAATGAGCTCAACTCTGTAATCTCCGTTTTTCAGAAACTCGATCTTAATATCCCTTATCTCATCGTACTTGGTGGCCTGTTCAACTTCATAACCAAGCTCAAAAAATTTCTTTTCCGTCTTGTCTATGCTCTTGGCAAGGTATCCTACATGATGTATTTTCATCTTATTATCCCTGTAATTTGCTGATGATAATGTCTGCCATCTCACCTACATTTTTCATGGATACGATCTGTCCCATGTTGAATTTGATATCAAACTCCTGCTCAATGGCATTTATAAGATTGATGTGCTCAAGTGAATCCCATCCGTCTACGTCTGCTGCCGTTGTAGCATCTTCAACGGTGATGTCGTCATCTTCGAAAACATCTCTGAACACTTCGTTTAATTTCTCAAATACTTCTTCTCTTGTCATTTATTTCTCCTCTTTTCACTTCTGTCAGATCATGTGGAAATTATACCACTGCTGGAATATATAGAATGACCACGCAATCTTGCTGTAGTTAGCTCCCGTTGCGGGGCCTCCGTCTCCTTTTACAACATAATCGTTTATAAAGTTTGAAACATAGTTTACATCAAAAATATCCTGTTTGCTAAGGAAAGATGTGCTGCTGTAATCAAGAAGCTGCTCTCTTAAAGGTCCGCGAAGCCATTCATCCATAGGCACGCCGAAACCTGTCTTTGGTCTTTCCAAAAGCTCTTTAGGTATATAGTCATAAGCAATATCTTTTAAGATATGCTTCTTATCGCCCCTATTATACTTGAATCTGTGAGGTATCCTGAACGAATACTCCATAACCTCCGTATCCATGATAGGACATCTTGCTTCAAGCGAATATTTCATGGACGCCCTGTCCATCTTAACCAGAATATCCTCGGGAAGGTATGTATCCATATCAAGAAGCATTCTTCTTATCTGGAAATTATTTACTCCGTAAAGGCTCTCCACAGGATACAGAACAGGCTGCATATTGCTTCCGACATTGTAATCCGTCGCAAGATACTGAGCCGCACTCATCGGGATATCCATGTCCTCATTGCCTGATATAAAGGCATGCGAAGCTCTTACATATCCTTCTGATACAAGCTGTGTCTTGGTTTCGGGATCTCTGTTGTTTGCAACAACCTTAACCCTGAACGGCATCTTATCAAGGAGCGTTCCGTCTCCGCTCTTAATACGCGAAAGACTGTGTACAATAGCTCCCGGAATATCAAGAAGCTGCGCTGTTCTCACGTTATCATATACATTATATCCGCAGAAAAACTCATCTCCTCCGTCACCCGAAAGAGCTACGGTGACATCCTGCTTTGCAAGTTTACTTACAAGCATCGAAGGAATCTCTGAGTTATCCGCAAAAGGTTCGTCGTAGTACTGCGGAATACTACTTACAAGCTCGAACATCTCTTTTTCCGAAATATAGAGCTCTGTGTGATCGGTTCCAAGGTGTTTTGCGATTTCCTTGGCATACTCCGCTTCATTATATCTGGGAACATCAAAACCTATGCAGAATGTCTTTACGGGCCTGTCTGAATGTTCCTGGGCAATTGCCGTTATAAGAGATGAATCATATCCGCCCGACAAGAAAGTTCCGAGAGGAACATCGGCTATCATTCTGGATGCAACGGACTTCTTAAGTCTCTCTTTCAGTCCTTCCTTTGCTTCCGCATAGCTTCTTACGGGATTTTTTGACATCTCTTTATATACTTCTTTTATATCCCAATACTTCTTCTTGGTGATCTTACCTGCGCTAAACTTAAGATATGAACCTGCCTCAAGCTTATACACATCGGTAAAGATAGTATCGGGAGCAGCAATATACTGCTGAAGAAGAAATCTTGAAATAACCTGTTTTCTTATCTCCGGCTTAAATCCGGGGCACTTCATAATAGGCTTAAGCTCTGAAGCAAAAACAATGTTTTCTCCGTCAAACCAGTAAAAAAGCGGCTTCTTACCTATTCTGTCTCTTATAAGATAAACATCGGATGTCTCTCTGTCATATATTGCAATCGCAAACATTCCGTGGATGTGATCCACCATATCTATTCCCCACTTGAGGTACGCAGCGATTATAACTTCCGTATCACAATTCGACTTAAACTCATAGTCAGAGAGTTCTTCCTTGAGTTCACGGTAGTTGAATATCTCTCCGTTATAGACAACAGATATTCTGCCGTTCTCGGAGTGCATCGGCTGATGTCCCAAAGGAGACAGATCCAGGATTGAAAGACGTCTCTGAGCAAAGCCTATGACATAATCATCTGCTCCTGAATAGATCTCAACACCGCTGTCATCGGGCCCTCTGTGATACATGGTATCATTCATGATCCTCAGTTGTTCTTCAGTTATTCTCTTTTTTGAAATATATCCGCAAATTCCGCACATTATTTATATTTACAGCTCCACAGGTAGTTTTTCGAAGTTATCGCGAAGAGCACCGAAATCCTTGCACTCATTATCAATAGAATCGATAAGCTCGACATATTTCTCATTAACAAGTGTCTTATAGTTCTCAAGATTGTCATATCCCTTCTTTGTCCATGCAAAAGGATGTGTCAGAATCTGAACCTTATCATATTTATTTATTGTTTCTTCATCGGGATAGCCGTATCTCCAAACATGGTTTGCATCCGACAGATACTTTACATCAAGCTCCGACTCGGGTGTTGCCTTGGGATCAAATGTAAAAAAGTCATCCTGATATGCGTTGATAATTCCTGAAATCTTGATATTCTCCGCAAGAACGTCGGGTGACGGTCTGTGAATGGAAAAAGAGTTGATCTCAAAGCCGAGCATATTGCTGAGCATATCGATTTCCTGCTTAATCCTCTCTCGTATAACTCTCATATCTGTCATTCCGTTTAATGCAAAGTGAAGACCTATATGCTGGCCTCTCTCATGCATATCGGAAAGAATATCCCTGTTTTTTCTGGACAGGATATTATATGAATTATTTGTCCACTGGAAAAAGAATGTAGACCTGAAGTCCATACTCTCTTCAACCTTGGCAAGAGCATGCGCTCTCTCAACCGAATACTCAACGTCGTGTCTCATAATGACAAAGCTGTCTTTATCAAGTGCTTCTTCATATGTGGCATAACGGCCCGTAGCTTTAATGGCACGGACAATCTCTCTGTAATCATCAAATGAAAACATTACCCTTATTCTCCTGTTATTTTCTAATAATCTTCTCTAAATAATCTCTCCACTGCACAAATACAGCTTCGGAATTAGCAATCTGTTCTATCTTGGAAGCTTCATCTCCAAGGCGCTCCGCAAGTTCTCTGTCCTCGATAAGCTTACATATACCCTCGGCAAGCGCGTCAGGATCCTTTATCGGAACAAGAAGTCCGTTCTCACCGTCTCTTATAACGGTTCTTGGACCGCCGCACGGACAATCCGTTGCAACACAGGGCATTCCCATCGCCATTGCTTCAAGAAGCGAATTCGGAAGCCCTTCCCAATCCGATGAAAAGGCGTAAACCGCGCCCTTTGGTATTTCCTTTTCGAGCTCATCGCTTCCGCCCATGAGAAGAATGTAGTCTTCCGCGTGGTTATCCGCAATAATCTTATCAAGGATCTCTTTTGTCCCGTCAAAAGAATCGGGACCATAGATCTTAAGCACATAATCTGGGTGCTTTTCATGCACCTTTATAAAAGCTTCACAGAGCATAGGCTGATTTTTGAAGTCTACAAGCCTTGCGTGGTGGACCACGGACTTATCTCTGCTCTCAGGCTTCTTAAGGCCAAAATACTTGGGATTTATCGGATTTAATATAATGGCTGAATTATCCTGAAGGTATGGCTTAAAAAACTCTTTCTGTCCGGTTGTCTGAAATACACAACCTGCTGCCCTCGGGAACAACCACTTTATCTGTACTTTATCAGAAAACGCATCATAATGTCCAACCGGGTCTGTCCTTATGGATATTACGACAGGCACGTCACTTTTGCCTGCTGCCATGAGCGCTCTGTAATTGGCTCTCTGCGCAAATGCTATAAGTACATCCGGATGATAATTTTTCACAAATTCTTTGAGATATTTCACACGTAAAAAGAACTTTGTTATCCTGTTCTTTTTCTCATCGCCTTCACGAAGACCTACGTGCACTCTTGTGACTCTCTCATCAAGAGCAAACTCATTTTCATCCACCCACTCAGTGGCGACATACACTTTATAGCCTTCCTTGGCAAATTGATTGGCGAGGTTTGATACCACGCGCTCGGCACCGCCCTGTACAAGGCAGTTCAAGTGAAATGCTATTGTTTTCATAATTACAAAAGTACCGTTCCTACTTTTAATTCTGCTTCAGATTCATATCTGTCTATTCTTATGGATCCGTCAACTGTGCGGACAATCGGCTTTCCGTCGAACATATCCACAATCTCACCGGGAGCAAATCCGGAAAAATCTATCATCTCATCAAAAGGATGTGCTTCCCAGACAGTAACCTTATTCTTCTCATCCTCGGATCCCGCATAGCAGAATGCTCCGGGGAAAGGTGCCGCAACGCCCCTTATAAGATTATAGATATTTCTTGTTCTGTCTTTGAAATCTATCTTTCCGTCTTTGGCCGTACGTTTATTGTACCATGAATCATAGTCTTTTGAATCGGTGTGAATGGGAATCTCACCTTTTTCCATATATGTTGTGACAAGCTTTCTGATAAGATTCTTGGAACAGATCATATTCTTGTACTGAGCCGTTCTGATATCGTCGTGCTCATTTATCTGGAACATCTCCGTTGCAAATACATTCGGACTGTCCGCATGCTCATCATATCTGAAAAGATTGAGATTAAATCTTGTATCTCCGAGAATAACCGACCAGTTAAGGGGTGATCTTCCTCTTCCGAAGGGAAGATATCCACAATTTCCGTGGAAACCGTATATTCCGCTCTTAAATGCATCAAGAACTTCCTTGGGAATAAGTCTCTGCCATCCCATTACGATTCCGAGGTCAAAAGTATTTTCCTCAATGAACTTCTTTGTCTTTTCATCGTTAAGGAAATAGCTCTCTGCTTCGAAAACTGGAATTCCATACTTCTCTGTCAGGAAGCTGAGTCCCTTGAATCCTGAAACCTGATTATGTTCAAGAACCTTGGGTGCAATGGTCATTACAAGGTCAACCTTGCAAAGTTCTTTTTCTATGAAATCTATTATGTTCTCGGATGTATCTTTTACACCGAAGACTACAACTTTATAATGCATTATTCATACCTCTTGAAAATCTCATGTATACTTTCTTTGTACTTTTCGGGCGCGTAGAACATCGCTCTCTCATAGGCTTTTTCCGCATACCTTGAAGCTTTGTCCTCATCATCCAAAAGACTTATTATCTTTTCCGCAAGGAGTTTCTCACCATCTGTTATGTTTGCAGGATCCATATCCACCTTCTCGCCAAGATCGGGAACAAGGATTCCGTATGTTCCTTCAATCGCTTCCTTTGTGCTGTCTCCGTTTGGTATCTCCTTAATAAGCTGCTCGTACTCATCTTCGCTTAAAAGAATCTCTCTGGGTCCCGTCTTACAGTCTGCAGAAATAACAGGTTTTCCGAGCGCCATTGCTTCAAGTACCGCATTGGGGAATCCCTCATGATTAGAACTGCACACGTAAATATCTGAAGAAGATACGTAAGAAAAAGGATTCTTTTTAACTCCGGGGAAACAAGCTTTCCCTTTAACTCCAAGCTGTTCAGAGAGCTTTTCGTACTCTGACCAATTTCCCGCGCCAAGAACTATAAGTCTTGCCTCGGGATGCTTTTTATAAACAAGTGAAAAAGCTTTTACAAGATGCCATACACCCTTTATGTAATCGTTTCTCACCATACAGGATATGGTCTTTACATCTTCTCCCTTAAAAGGCATATCCGCTATCTCTTCACTGCCCTTTGCCTTTACATCCTCAACATCAAGTGGGTTGTAGATGTAAGTACTTTTATTATAATTAAAGTCGCGAAGAAGCTGCCTTACGATCTCTTTTGAACAGGAAAGAACCTGATCTGATCCGTTGCAGAACATCTTTATCTTCTTTGGACTTTCCATATCAGTCTGACAACGAAGTCCGGTAAGCACTCTTTCTTTTCCCTTTGAAAGAACATTTACATAATTCGCTGTACTTCCGAAACTGTAGGCAATGTCGATTCCAAGCTGTTTCTTGATTTTTCTTGTCTTGATGACTCTCTTTATTACATTGAATACTTTATTTATCGTGCCCTTCTTAGCCGGCACATCAATATCGATCACTTCAAGTCCCGTTACGTCAAAGTTGATATCTTTGGAGCTGAATATAAGTATGTATACGTTGTAATACTCCTGCATCAATCTTGCAGTCTTTATGCAAACACGCTCAAATCCGCCCTGATGAAGCATGGGCACCATGAGCATTAGATTTTTCTTTTTATCTGCCATTAAAAATTTCCTCTTTCATAAAAATATGCCATCTGTTTTGCCTGTAACTTCACGTCAAATCCGGCATCTCTTAATTTATTCAAAATATAATCGGATGTTCCTTCTCGGTCTCCCAATGAGCAGCCGCCTGCACTGTTACCTGTGGCTACAAGTGACTCATATCCGGCATCTGCCTCATCGTCGGAATCATTGTCGTCAAGGATAAGGTCATCAAGTATTTTCTTTGACCATTTCTTTGGATCGTCATTGATGCTCATCATGGTAACAAGTTCCGTCACGTCAACTTCAGGTGTCACGAAATCTGACACAACGCACTGAAGCCCCGCTGCCTGCGCCTCTATAACACTTCCGGGAAGTCCCTCATATCTTGAAGGGAAGCAGAAATAATCCATCGCCTGATAATAATCTGCAGCATTACTCTTATTTCCCGCAAAGATACATTTGTCATATATCCCAAGCCTGTCCGCGAGCTTCTTCATATCATCCATTAAAGGTCCCGTGCCAAGCATCAGAAGTTTCATGCGAATACCGTGAAGCATGCAGTATTTGTTATCCGCATCATTTTCAAGCATCTTACAAATACCGAAAAAGACCTGAAGCAAAAACTCGTGGTTCTTGGCATATCTAAAGCTACCTACGTGTCCTATAACAACAGCGTTGGACACGCCGAGTTCTTTTCTTATCTTATTTCTTTTTTCTTCATCGTAGGCAAAGTTCTTTAAGTCAATGGCATTGGGGATGATCTTTACTTTCCCCTTCTCCATAAGTGTATTCCCAAATACCGCTATCCCTGCCTCTTTCGAACAGGCAAAGTTATAATCGGTAATTCCTTCTTTGCGAAGCGGAGTTCTCAAAAAGTTTGTAGCAACGCCTTTCACGCCCTTATCAACTCCCGCACTCCTTGCGTGCGCAACGAGGATGGGAATCCCGGCTTTCTTTGCGATCGGAAGGTAGATAGCCGCGGTACTCGTCATGTGCCCCTGCACAACTTTCCACTCATCGCGGTGCTCATTAAAAAATTTCTTGATCGCAGCTTTGTAATCAAGCAAATTGGTTCCCACAAATTTTGGAAGACAGAATATTCTTCCGCCCAATGAATATACCGTATTATCAAAATAGTCCGGCTCTCGAACTGCCATCAGTTCATCAGAAGTCGGACTCTTTTTCCCTGTCTTATCAGGCGAATAATGGACAAGGAAATCAAACTGGACCCTGTCCCTATTCATATTACGATATAAATCCATTATGCGACATTCAGCTCCGCCTACTCCAAGTCCCCCTAAGACATGTAAGACTCTTATCTGTCCATAGTTATCTTCCATAACTCCTCACTTTATGTTTCTGCTTTTCTTCAGATTAACAACAGTGTATTTGGCCTTAGCTAAAATATACTCTAGAATAAACCTAAGTATTCCCTGCTCTGTAGCTTTCATTTCCATAAGTTCGGAATACGACACAACCTGTGCTGTATTAAGCAGATTGTCTAATTCTTCAAACTCTTTTTCATCCATTGTATTGGTATGATATACGAAAGTGGTTATTCCGTCCCGCTTATCGGAAAGAGTCTTCGCTCTGCTTATCGAAATCGGGTAAAAAATAAGTCCCGACCGCTTATACGGCGCTTTCCCAAAGCCGTCCGTAATCTTGAAAAAACCATTTTTCTTAAGAGCTTTTATCGTATTCCTGTCAAACGAATGTGAGGGTGCCATAAAAACATCCGTCATTATCTTATTTTCCCTCAGAATACGACTTCCCATCATGATCATTTCATCCTGCTTGTAATAGGGAAGGCCTGCAAACTCAGACTTTCCTCCGATGGGAAAAACTCCTGCTTCCTTGGTGGTGTAGACATGATTAAAGCCGTGCATTGCAACTGCCCAGCCCGAATCCTGAAGGTCTTTTACCATCTTCCAGAAATCTTCCTGGGGTTCGAAAACATTGACCTTCTCATCTTTACAATCGGGAATAACCCCGATAAGCGGCTTGATTCCATGCTTATCGAGTATTCCTTTAAATCTGTCAAATTTCTCCCAATCCATTGCAGGAGTTATGTCGTCCATTCGAATTACTATTTTCATAGATTCTCTTTATACCAGTTGATGGCAAGTTCAATTCCTGCCTTGAAATCGTAAGAAGGATCGTAGCCAAGGTTCTGTCTTGCTTTTGAAATATCAGCGTTTGAATCTCTGATATCACCTTTTCTTGCAGGTCCGTAGTTAGGCTCTACATCAAGACCGAGCGCATCTGTGAGGTGATGATATACATCGATAAGATACTCTCTTCCGCCTGCTCCGATATTGTAAGCCTCTCCTGCTGCCTCTGATGATGCAAGACAAGCTCTTAAATTACCTTCAATTACATTATCAACATAAGTAAAGTCACGTGACTGCTTACCGTCGCCGTTGATAGTAGGAGTCTCACCGTTCATAAGCTGCTTAAGGAACTTGGGAATAACTGCAGCATATGCGCCGTTGGGATCCTGTCTTCTTCCGAATACGTTGAAATAACGAAGTCCGTATGTATCAAGTCCGTAAAGCTTCTTATAGAGTTTTCCGTACTCTTCATCTACTTTCTTTGTAAGTGCATAAGGAGAAAGAACATTTCCTTCCTGTCCTTCTTTCTTGGGAAGAATTGTTGAATCTCCGTAAACAGATGAGCTTGAAGCATATACAAACTTCTTAACTCCGTTCTGTCTTGATGCTTCCATCATGTTAAGTGTTCCTCTGATATTGATCTCCTCGTAAAGAAGAGGCATCTCGATGCTTCTGGGAACGCTTCCCCATGCAGCTTCGTTCAAAACATATGTAACACCTTCAGTTGCTTTCATACATGCATCAAGGTCTCTGATATCGTCCTCGATGAAGGTGAAATTCTTGTTTTCCATTAAAGGCTGAATATTCTCAATATGTCCTGTTGAAAGATTATCAAGACATCTTACCTTGTAACCCATATCAAGAAGTGCTTCGCAAATGTTGGAACCGATGAAGCCTGCGCCTCCGGTTACCAAAAATAAACTGTCGTCGTCAAATTTAAGCTCTTTAAAACTCATTTAAAAAAGTCCTCTTTTCAAATAATAAGGAGGTTCCGCTCTCGCTTCGCTCGTCGGAACGACTTTCGCACTAAGCTCGTAAGAACCTCGCTAAGTGCTCAAAGTCTCCAATAATCATACTCTGGAGCTTTATATTCGCTCATATCATAGATTCCCTTAAGATCCATGAACACCTTTGTCTTATGTTTTGCATTGAAGAATTTTGCGATATCTGCAGGCTTGTAGCTCTCGAATTCCTTGTGAGCAACAGCAACGATAACCGCATCCATATCCTTAACGGCATCCAATGAATCAAAATCGATACCGTAAAGTCTCTTAGCCTCGTCGGCATCAGCTTCGGGATCAACCACTACCGGAGTGATTCCGTACTCGCCAAGCTCGTTGTAAATGTCGATGATCTTGGTATTACGTGTATCAGGGCAGTTCTCCTTGAAAGTAAATCCAAGAATGGCAACCTTCGCATTCTTAACCGCGATGTCGTTTGCGATAAGGTTCTTTACGCAAGACTCTGCGATATATTTACCCATGTCATCATTGATTCTTCTTCCCGAAAGAATGATCTGTGAATGATAACCGAGTTCTTCTGCTTTGTATGTGAGGTAGTAAGGGTCTACACCGATGCAGTGACCACCTACAAGGCCGGGGAAGAATTTAAGGAAATTCCACTTTGTTCCGGCAGCCTCAAGAACGCTCTTTGTATCGATATCCATCTTGTGGAAGATCATTGAAAGCTCGTTCATAAATGCAATATTGATATCTCTCTGGCTGTTCTCGATAACCTTTGCAGCCTCGGCAACTTTGATAGACTGTGCCTTATAAACTCCGGCAAGTGCAACAAGACTGTATACGTTTGCAACTTCCTCAAGAGTCTCTTCATCCATACCTGAAACAATCTTTGTAATGGTATCAAGTCTGTGAACCTTGTCACCGGGGTTGATACGCTCAGGTGAATATCCTACCTTGAAATCAACACCGCACTTAAGTCCGGACTCCTGCTCAAGAATAGGAACACAGATATCCTCTGTTACTCCGGGATATACTGTTGACTCATATACTACGATACTTCCCTTTGTGAGGTACTTACCGAGTGTGTGGCTTGCTCCCTCTACAGGTGAAAGATCGGGTGTGTGATCGTCATTTACAGGTGTAGGAACCGCAACTACATGGAACTTACACTCACGAAGTTTCTCGGGATCTGCTGTAAATTCAACACTTGTATTCTTAATAGCTTCATCGCCGACTTCTCTTGTAGGGTCGATTCCCTTCTTATAAAGTTCAACCTTGGCAGCGTTAAAATCGTATCCCACTACCTTTATCTTCTTAGCATATGCCACAGCAATAGGCATACCTACATAACCAAGTCCAACCAATGACAGTTTTTCTTCTCCGGCGAGAAGTTTCTCATACAAACCCATTTGAATCCTCCAAATCATTAACATTTCAATGTTAAAGTTTTTTACATAATTATAGATTCTTAAATAAAAAATTCAAGAACACATTTATTATACTACGCCTGTCAAACATCTGTAAAAATCACATTTTTACAGTTCTTTAAGCGTTTGCTCATAAGTTGAAATGACAATTTTTCTGTCATAATTTTTCTCAATAAACAATCTGGCTTTTTGCCCCATGCTTTTCCTGTCATTCTCGGAAAATGCAAGTATTTTATGTATAGCATCCGAAAGTGCCGAAGCATTTCCCGGCTTAAAGCCTATTCCCGTCACACCTTCTTCAAATGTTTCTTTACATCCGTTTACATCGGTTGCAAGAACAGGTCTTCCGCACGCTCCCGCTTCGAGAAGCACATTTGAAAGTCCCTCATGGTATGAAGGATGTACTATAACATGGCTGTTAGCCATTACAGGTTCTACGCTGTCCAGATGCCCATGATACTTTACCACGCCTTTTTCTTCAAGCGCCCGTATCATAGGCTCATACTTTTCCCTCTCGTCCTCTTCGTATTCTCCGACAAGATCAAAAAAGACTTTATCATTTGCGGAAGTTATCTCTTCCGCAGCCTTAAGATACTCCTCAATTCCCTTATCTTTCATTATCCTTATGACCGCAAGAAAACGTATACCGTCTTCCTCCGAAGGATATTCCCTGAAAGGATGATCCGTAAGATTTACTCCGGATCCGGGCAAAAGAGCCGCATTCTTTTTTGCAACACCTTTATTCTGCATGAATTCAAGGTTTCTCTTATTCTGAAAAAAGACCTTTACCGCCCTGTTCATTGAAAAAGAATACATCTTCACAAGAATCTTACTGAGCATCCCGCCGCCTTCTATCGCAGTACCGAGTCCGGTAACGTTGCAGATATAAGGGATTCTCAAGAATTTTGCCGCGGATGCCCCGTAAATATTGGGCTTTATCGTATATGTAAGAACCGCGTCAGGTCTTGTCTTCTTCATTATTTTCATGTAACTTGCAAACAATTTGAGGTCTTTTAGCGGATTCATCCCGTGTCTTTCAAGATGAGTGTCCACAAGTTCCACGTTCATATCCGTAAGCTTGTGCACATTCTCATCGAAAGGAACGGAAACTATCACCTTGTGTCCCGCATTTTTAAAGGACTCAAGCAGTTCTTTTCTAAAAAGATAAAGACCGTTTGCATAGTTCGCCAAAATCAAAATTGTCATTATCAGATTTCTCTCATTCGATCCTCAAGGTTATCCAATGTATCTATGACAACACTGTCATACATCATCATAACGACGTTCTCGTCATACTGCCCGATCTGCTGAGCGTTTTCTTTTTTCTCAACAACATTTCTGTAAATGAATGACGGGAAATCAACTCCCGCGCCGTAGGCATGAAGATAAGCTCCTCCGAATCTCGGATTGATCTCAGAAAGATAATACTCACCGTTCTGGTAAAAGAGATCCATATCGAGAGGTCCGTTGAACTTAAATACCTCAAGCGCTTTCTGTGCAAATTCAAAGAGTTTCTCATCCTTGAATGATATTGTCTTGTTTGCTCCACCGATCGTAGTAGAGATTTTTTTCTTGGAGAAAACCGCAACGGGCTTGTGGCTTATTGTATCGACATAGATATCTGCATCCATATCTTTTCCCGTCATAAGCTCCTGAATAATAAGCCCCGGATCTTTCTCGGTAACTTCCTTAAGAAGTTCATATGTATCAACCTTGCGTGCTCCTACGCTTCCGCTTCCGGTTCTCGGCTTAACGAAGACAGGAAGATTTATCTTGCCTTCTTTGTAATCCTTGTCGAAATCATCGAAACAGCCGTAAGTCTTTACCGTGTTGATTCCTTTTTCCATGAGGTACTTGTACATCTCAAATTTATCAAAGCAAAGCTTTGCAGTTTCCTCATATGGAGCAAGCACTTCAACACCGAGTTCCTCAAACTCTTTTCTGTGAGCCGAAAGAATTGCGATCTCAGGGTCGATAAGTGTCGTTACCGCATCAATCTTTTCTTTCTTGCAAATATCAAGAATTGTCGGGATGTACTCAGGCGCCGTTATAAGCGGAACTCTATAGCAAACATCCGCAAAAGCGGGAGCCGGCGCATATACGCTGTTATCCGTAACAACCATATGAACCTTGTCCCCAAGCGTTTTTCTAAAATCTTTTAAAAGTTCACAGCGTCTTCCGACACTGCAAAATAAAATATTCATTTTACTGCTCCTTTGGTTTTGTACCTGTAAATGCCTCCATTGTGGCATCTGTGGCACTGTTTATGTCATCGTGCTTAAATACTACAGCGATGGTCATGAAAAAAATCTTGAGATCGAAAAGGAATGATATATTTCTTGCGTAATATACATCTTTCTCAAATCTGTCTTCCCAGCTGAGAAGATTCCTTCCGTTAACCTGTGCCCATCCCGTAAGTCCCGGTCTTACATCATGTCTGTGCCTCTGTTCCTCGTTATAGAGGGGAAGGTATTTGACAAGAAGGGGCCTGGGGCCTATGAAACTCATGTCACCCTTTAAAATGTTGAAAAACTCAGGAAGTTCATCAAGGCTGGTCGCTCTGAGCTTTTTACCAAACTCGGGAAGTCTGTCTTCATCGGGAAGAAGATTTCCGTTTTCATCCTTTGCATCAGTCATTGTCCTGAATTTGTAAAGGTTAAAAACTTCTCCGTCCTTGCCGGGCCTCGGCTGTCTGAAAATAACAGGACTTCCGAGCTTAACTCTTACGAGTATCGCAAGTATAAGGTACAACCAGCAAAAAGGTATGAGTACCAGTAAAGACAGTATTATATCTATCAATCTCTTAATAAATTTTGAATAAATCATTCGTCACTCCGAAATATGCCGTGTCCAAAGCATTATTAGTCAAAGCATCTTCTTATGATCTCAATGATCATATCCTGCTGCTCTTTTGTCATCTTGATGTCACTTGGAAGGCATAAGCCTCTGTTAAAGATATCGGCTCCGACATCCTTAAAGCCTTCCTCTTCAATGTAAGCATTGCTGCGGGCTCTTCCGTTTCCGTGCTTTGTGATAAATGCGTTTGACCTGTAGATAGGCTGCATATGCATCGGCTTCCAGATAGGACGTCCCTCTGCGTTATTCTCAGCGATAGCACTAAGGATCTCTGTGGGACATGTCTTTCCGGGCTCGGGATTGTAGAGAACTTCTTTTTCTCCGCGAACCTGTCTGCACATTACATCCTCATCTATAATCATGCATGAAAGCCAGAAATTCGGCTCACTGTTCTTCTTATCGTAAGGATTCATCTTTACGGGAAGTCCCTTGAGGCCTTCTTTGTAACGCATATAGATTTCTTTTTTCTGAGCGACATGCTCTTCAAGATAAGGAATCTGTCCCCTTACAACTCCGGCAATAACGTTGCTCATTCTGTAGTTGTAGCCAAGTTCCTCATGCTGATACCAGGGTGCATCCTCTCTTGCCTGAGTGGACCACTTACGCACCTTGTGAGCATCTTCTGTACTGTTTGTAAGGAACATCCCTCCCGCAGAACCGGTTATGATCTTGTTTCCGTTAAAAGAGAGAATGCTGTAATCACCAAAAAGTCCCGTCTGCTTTCCCTTGTATGTTGCGCCGAGAGATTCAGCCGCATCCTCAACTATAAGTGCATTGTGCGCACGGCAGATTCTCTGGATTCCGTCTATCTTTCCGGGTGTTCCGTAAAGATGTGCAACGACTACAAGTCTTACATCGGGATATGTCTCAAAAGCTCTTTCCAGTGATTCGGGATCCATATTCCATGTATCTTCTTCCGTATCGATAAATACAGCTTCACCGCCCTCATAAGCAATGGGATTTACTGTAGCATCGAAAGTAAGATCGGAACAAAATACTTTCTTTCCCTCAAGTGTTCCGTGTCCGATCTTAGGCTGACCGTAAAGTCTTTCACCTGCAAGTTTTATCGCAAGATGAAGCGCAGCTGTTCCCGATGAAAGTGCAACAGCCTCCTTGCATCCGATCTTTTCACATATAAGTTTTTCAGCCTCGTTTATATTCGCTCCGACGGTTGACATCCAGTTGGTGTCATATGCCTCCTGCACGTACTTGATCTCATCACCGTGCATTGTCGGGGATGAAAGCCAGATTTTTTTCTGAAAGGGTCTAATTTCCACGATCATTCCTCCGTATTGATTTTTTCAGCTAGCTTTTTAAGCATTTCTTTGTGTTCTTCCGTACTGTCCGCTTCGTTATTGGCGGGATGGTATGTTGTAACTATCTCTTTTACGAGAGTTCTTATCTCAGGTGATTCCTCTTTTGCCGCAACATTAAGTCGCTCGAGCCCCGAGAAAAACTTCATCTCATCAAGCTCAATAGGCTTTCCGATATGGATCATCTTATTTTCTGTATCCTGAAGTCCTTCTTCATCCATGAGCATCTCTTCGTAGAGTTTCTCACCCGGGCGAAGTCCCGTAAATTCAATTCTGATATCCTCTCCGACCTTGTATCCGGAAAGTTTTATGAGGTTCTCTGCAAGATCGAGTATCTTTACGGGTTCACCCATATCAAGTACGAATATCTCGCCGCCCTTTGCAAATGCTCCTGCCTGAAGCACGAGGGAAACCGCCTCTGAAATTGTCATAAAGTATCTGATGATATTAGGGTCTGTAACCGTAACGGGTCCGCCTGCCGCAATCTGTTTCTTAAAGAGCGGGATAACAGAACCGTTTGAACCAAGTACATTACCAAATCTGACCGCCACGAATTCCGTATCGTAGTGCTTATTCATCGTCTGAACGATCATCTCGCAGATTCTCTTACTTGCACCCATTACGTTCGTGGGATTTACAGCCTTATCGGTTGAGATCATAACAAACTTCTCGGTGCCGTTCATAGCTGCTGCCATAGCTGTCTTCCAGGTTCCGAATACATTATTCTTGATAGCTTCATTCGGACTGTCCTCCATAAGAGGCACGTGCTTGTGTGCAGCTGCATGGTATACGATCTCAGGCTTATACTTTTCGAATATCATATTGATCCTGAGTGTATTTCTTACTGACGCAATGAGAACAACAAGGTCAAGATCGGGATATTTTGTCTTGAGCTCCTGCTGAATGTCATAGGCATTATTCTCGTAAATATCTACAATTATAAGTCTCTTGGGCTTATGTCCGGCAACCTGTCTACAGAGCTCCGATCCGATAGATCCGCCGCCACCTGTTACCATAACGGTCTTTCCGCTGACATAACCTGCGATGGAGTCAATATCGACCGCAATTGGATCTCTTCCCAGAAGGTCTTCTACTTCAACATCGCGAAGTCTCGATACGTTAACCTCGCCGCTTAAAAGCTGGTACATTCCGGGAAGCGCACGCATCTTACAATGTGTATTTTTACAGATATCAAGTATCTTCTTAAGTTCCTGTCTTGAAACAGAAGGAATGGCAACAATGATCTCATCAATATCATACAGATCCGCGCATTCTACAATCCTGTCTCTTCCGCCGACAACCCTGATTCCCTGAATATATCTGCCCCACTTGTCGGAATCATCATCGATGATACATTTGATGGACATTGTGTTGTAATTGCTCTTGATAATATCTTTAATGATAATATTGGCAGCTTCACCCGCTCCTATTACCATTATTGCTTTGGCATTTTTGTTCTTCTCCGCATGGTGCTTGGCACTTCGCAAAAATCTGTAAGAAAATCTGCTTGCAAAGATCAGTGCAATGAGCAAAACCAGATAGAGGAAATAATAGGTCTTTGGCTCAGCCTGATGTCCCGGAACTTTGAAAAACTGAAGTCCAACTGCCGTGATACCGCTTGAAACGGCACATCCCATTACAAGGTTCTGCAGTTCTCTTTCTCCGGCATATGCCCATAAGCTGTCATAGAGCTTAAAAACATAAAACACAATAAGGGTTACGATAATATTTATAGGCAAATAAGTAATCGTAGTTGTCAAGAAGTGTTCTTCAACCTGATCGAGATCAAGATCGTATCTCATAAGTACAGGTATAAAGCTCACCAGGATTATACTTATCACATCGTAAATAACAAGTACCGCACGCCTATACAATTTTTGATAATTAAAAGGTTCTTTTTTCTTCTTTTCCATAGCCATTCTCTGTTGTTAAGATATCATTTGTTATTCTGCATCAAAGGAAAGATTGAAAGCATAAGTGCCGGTGTCATCGGATAGCTGAATTCAAATACCGATTCACTCATTCCGGCAACCATGAATCCGATTGCAATTACAAAAGGAACAAGTGCAAGGGGCTGTTTTTCTTTATTTTTATTAAAGAACTTAAATCCAAAAACAATGCTTCCAAATACAAACATCACAAACATTATTCCTGCAGGAACTCCCCTGTCATACGCAACCTGAAGATATGTATTGTGCGCATGATATGCAACCATACCATCAGGTAGTATAGGCTGTTCCGCATGTCCCGTCAGGTTCATTTCTTTTAAATATGTTCTATATATAGTAATCCTGTTATTGGAAATACTATCAAGCTTATCAAGCAGAGTGCTTACTTCTTCGGACTCCGCATCTTCCGCTTCATTCTCATCACCGTCTGTCGCTGTAAGAAGCATCATTGCCTCTGCATTTGTAAACTGCGTCGAAGCAAGCATATTGTCAGTCTCAGGTGCAGACATTCCAAATGATTCATTCTCTTCAATGTCATCAACGGGATCTCCGTATTCATCCAAATATGGTTTGCCCGTCTCGGGATCGTAATTATATATATCATGCGGATAATCATATGTACCCACATCAAGCCCAAGAATCTTGCTCGCAAAGAGGTTGGCAAATCTCTCCACGCACATGTAGTTGGGACTTCCCCAGGCAGCTCCGCCTCTGACAAAAGGATCCGTGTCATCATTTATCATAAGCACAGGATTTCCAACCATTGCAGGAATAATCCTCTGAAGCGTAAATACCGGAGAAAAGCAAACAACTACCGAAACGATCATAGCGATCAATATTTTGCCAAATCTCTTTTTGTAGCACATAAGCACGCAAAAAGCACAAATGAAAAGAGAAACATAAGCTGTTCTTGAAACGGTGAAGATCGCGTAAACCGAGATCAGTCCGAACAGTATAAGCTCTTTCCACGCTGTTTTTATAAAATCTTTCACTCCATAGTTCTTAGGAAGGGCAACAATCTTTACAGCCAAAAGAACTGCCGCTACCGCTCCCATAACCGTCAGATATTCGGCTGTTACCGTCTGCGTATGGAACAAAAAGCCGTATCTTCCGCTTACATATCCCGCAAAGCATCTGAACATAAGGCAGTAAACAAAAGAAATACCAAAGTTAAGCATAAGACCGCCCGAAAGTATGCTCAGCCAGTCTTTTCTTCCCTTCCATACAAGTCCTCTTAAATACAGGCATGAGAATGTCGCCGCAAGTGCAACTCCCCACCAGCTGCCGTTTCTCATAACTATGAGTACAACAAAGAAAACGTATACAAAAATGCCGAAACGTGAAATGCTTGCACGTTCTTCACTGACACGAATATTCTTATTAAGCTTCTCATGAATGTAACCTGCAAAAAGTTTAATAAGATTTATGGCCAATATGCCGCCTAACATGAAGATTATCACGGCGTATTTTATAGCAGTATTTTTTTCAACAAAATCAGGTTCCGTTTCGGGGAAAAGATTCTGTTTGTAGTAATAAACTCCGCCTATCCCCGAAGCAATAAGCCACACAAGATTGAGTGCATTAAACGCCTCTTTGGCTGACAATGTAAGAAGCATCATTACAATGAACGAAATTGCCATTTTTCTCTCGGAAAGATGCCTGAATGTGTCATAATCGTCGTTCATGCAACAACATGAGTACCACATTCCTATTGCCATAGAAAACATCACAAGAAAGTATCTCACCCTATTTCCGGCATCTATTCCGTCAATAAATGAAATACCCACTTCACTTTTTACAACTTTATGGTTAATGGCATAGAAAGTTATTCCCGCTGCCACGATAAGTCCTATTTCATAAAAGACAATGTCCACTGCCCTGGTGTCAAACACCTTAAGCGGAAAGACCATTATCATAAGTGCAAGATAGAACACTGTGGCAATTGGATTTGCTACAAATTTTACGCATCTCTCTACAGTTATGATACTGTTTCTTCCGGGGCGCTTTGAAAAATACAGTCCGATAAGCCCGTACAAAAGCGCAGTGATCGCTGCTATAACCGCAATAACGGCAAGCGAACTTTTCTTTGACATTGGAATTCTGTAGTTATATCCCGCCGCAATGTGCATTCCGGGAACCTCTGTGATACTACTTCCTTCGCTGAAAAAACAGTGTTCGTACATGCTTCCTACATATTCCGGATTATCAGGTACAGTCTCAAAGTTGATATCAACCTTAGATCTGCAGCCCCTTACATATAGGATATACTCTTTTCCAACTTCAACATTATATTCAAGTGTCGCCCTGACATAGCCCGGAATTACCTTATCTCCGGTATCTACCAGAGTCTTTATAAGTTCCCTTCCGCCAAGGTCACAAACGGTAACGTCAAAGTATCTTCCCTTCTCCACTTTGGAGATGTATATATCCACAGAACTTAATCTGTTATATCTTGCGACAAATTTCTGTGAATAAAAACATTCAACATTTACGGCCTTGTCTTCTTCTATCCTGTTTCCACCGGCGGAAGTCTCCATAACCTCCGTCCAAAGGCGTCCCGGCCAGATACTCAAAACTGCTACCAAGGCAATAAGAAGCACTACCGCTCTATACGCTGTTTTTCTATCTATTATCTTTCTCATACAAGTATGTTTTTCCCTCTTTTGTTAGGCACTAAGCCAAGTTAAATATTATCATACCTGCCCCCCTTAATCAAACAGACTATGCCTGTGAGACATCATTTAAAGGTGCAAATAACAGTGGCAATGCATACCACAATATTGCCACGTACCTGACAAGATATGTAGGTCCCAAAAGAACCGTCATCCATGTCAGTATTAACGGTAAAAACGGAAGGACTCTGCCAAACTTTCCTTTTGATAAGCGATACAACATAACAAAAAGGTATATTAACATGCAAAATCCGGGTGAAAACAGCAGTGCCAATACCGGTGCATCCTTATGGAATGTTCCGATGGATATATATCTGTATAGCTTGTCTATCGCAGGAATATAGCTGTTCCGCTTTCCCGGCTGCTCAACTTCGTAGCCAAAGTACGAACTGTCGGTGTATGTAAAAGTAAATACCGATGTTCCCTTATATACGTTGATAAGTGCCGGCGGATACCAGTATCCATAAGAAGTCAGAAACCATGAATTCAGATATGCAGCCGGATGTCCCGCACCAAGCTTTGCCCAGAGCTTCCAGAAATCTCCGCTGTTTTTTTCATATAATTCGTTGTTAAACCCATACTTCACAAGATCTGACACGCGTGGCGTATAATTTGCAAGATTTTCTTCCGGTATATAGGCCTTGAGCGTATCGATATCTTCAGGTGACATCGAATCTTTTTCATAGGTATACACCCTTGCCATCTGCATTATAGGTACCGTAAGCATCTCCTGATGATCGGTTCCTTTTGAGGAAAAAGCTGCTCCGAGAGCAGTATTTATCACAAGATATGCCACTACCGGCACGGTCAGAACAAGCGCCAACCGCTTCGCAAGCTCTTTTCTGAAATATATAAATGCAAAAGGTAAAAACACAAGATAAGCATAAAATCCGTTGTGCCTAAAGAGCGGCATGAGAACAGCCGCGATGACAAAGCTTATAACAGAAAATCTGCTCTTTAAAAAGGCTTCCCTGTTCTCAACAAGTTTTATAAGTGACAATGTCACATATAACAAAAATGCAGTAAAAAGCCCGTCTTTACTTGAGCAAAGATTGTACATAACAATAACCGGAAACACTCCGTAGTACAGCGTCCATGCTATAAGCGAACGCTTTCCGATTCCTTTTTTCCTCAGATGATCCATGACATACGAAAGGATAAGCGTGATCACGAGCATCTGAAAAAATGTATAAATAAATATTCCGCCGTTCCAACTGCCTGTGAGTTTATGAAAGACCGCTATCGTGCCACCAAGAAGAAGCACGTGCAAAAGAGGATGATGCGTCGAAAATGTTCTGGTAAGGACTTCATTAAGTTCATCCTGCGCATCATAGACAAAAAACCCCGGAAACTCAGCAAGAATGACGATAGTATTAAGAGCTACCATGGCTGCCCAGCTCTTAAACATGAAATTCTTATCCTCATCCGGCTCTGTTTTGCCACTAATAGTCACAAAGCCAAAGAGTTTTTTCCCCTGCCTTGCCCCGTCATAATTGTTCCAGACGTAATATACATCTATTGTAAGAATGAACGCAAAACACAAAATAAGAGCATAAGTTCCGGCATCTTTAAAGTTCACATTATCATATTTTTCAAGCTGATATCCGAACACCAGAAAAATACCCGATAAAATGCCAAATAAGCCTGACATAAGCCAGGCTGTTAAGTTCTGTTTTTGATTATTATTTTCAGGCCCCATATTACTCTTTATCATCACGTGTTGTCTCTCGAATTACATACTGAGGATTCTTGTTCTGTGCAATATATGTCCTTCCGACATACTCTCCGACCATGCCGAGCATGAAAAGTATCATTCCACCGATAAACACTAACGCGGACATAAGAGCATAGTATCCTTTATAATTTGATGCATACGGATAAACAAATTTCAAAATAATCGTATAAATACCGAACAAAAATCCAAGTACGGACAAAATAAATCCAACCATAGTCGCAAGTCTCAAAGGTTTAATACTAAACGCCGTGAACCCGTTTATCCACAGCATAAAGAGCTTTCCCAGATTATATCCGCTCTGTCCGACTTCTCTTTTTCTGTGATTAACGTCAACGTTTACAACATTGCTTGTCGTCCTAAGCACAAGTCCGATAACATAGGGAAAAGAGCTGTCATACTTTATCATCTCATTAACAACAAATCTTCTTACTCCGAAATAGCTGGACACAAAGAGATCCTTTGGCTTTCCAAGCATAACTTCCGCCATCCACTCATTCATTGCCGTTCCGAAATTTCTGAAGCTGTTGTGCTGTTTGTGCGCATATCTCGCATATACGGCATCAGCGCCGTCTCTGAGCGCATTAAGGAGCTTAAATACTTCACTTGCGGGAGTCTGACCGTCATCGTCAAGGCATATTACATAATCGCCCTGAGAAGCGTTGAGTCCCGCCATAAGAGCAGCATGCTGTCCGAAATTCTTGGCAAAATTTATTCCCGTAACAATGTCGGAATGCTTCTTTGCAATCTCACCTATCTTTCCCCATGTATTGTCGGGAGATCCGTCATTTACAAGCACGATCTCATAGATATACTCGTCGGAATCCTTCATTGTATCTACAATTTCATCCACAACCTCACTAAGAGTATTCTCAGATCTGTAGCAAGGGATTATGAAACTTACTGATTTCTTCTGCATTCTTATCTAAAACCTTTCGACTTATGTGTGAAAACGCTGTTTATAACATTTTTTCCATAAGTATCATATCACTTTTTTGACCGTCACTGCACTCAACCTGCGCAAGATCTTTTGTCTTTACAAATCCCGCATTTGAATAGCTCTTTATTGCAACTTCATTATAGGCAAATGCCTTAAGGAAAACTTTTTTAAGTCCTATGGTCTCTTTGGCATACGTAAGCGCAAGAACCGCGGTCTCATTGCCGTAGCCTTTGCTTATCGCGTCATCCTCACCGATAAATATGCCATATTCCGCAGATTTTTCTTCCTTGTCGATATCCCTAAAGTACACGCTTCCAACGGGTTTGTTGTCATTATCGTTCTCACAGATAATAAACTGCTCAACAAGTCCCGTCATAATCTTTGTCTTAAACCAGTTTTCATGCAGTTCTTTTGTAAACACTTCTTTGAAAACGAAATTATTCCTGACTCTCTCGTTATTTCTCCACTTTACGATAAGATCTGTGTCTTCCAAGGTAATCTTTCTTAGAGATACCTTTTCTCCGCGGATTACAAAGCCCTGTGTTCCTCTTTCCATAATTATTTCTCCCTGACCGAGTATATTGCAAAAGCATCATCTATAATTGTCTCGCGGTCAACCGTAACCTCTATGCCTTTATCTCTGTAATAATCAATTATCCAGTCAATTCCGTCTTCATCCGACTGTGTCTGGACCATATATGCATTTTGTGCCAAAAGTCCCGACTGCATATCGCTGTAGCCGGCTCTTGAAAGCTTCTTCACCGTAAGAGGACTCTTTACTCCCCATCCTCCCATCAAATCATGGTTTGCGTAGTCATTATTAACTCTGTCAAAAAGCTTCTCCGAAAATGTAGCCTCGCCTTCTTCCATATCATTTTCGCATGAAATGGATGTATACACATCAATAAAATAAAAATTGTCACTATTTTCGGCAAAGTAGTCATAAAGCGCATCATAGTGCTTTCGCATAAGCTCCCTTGCATGAAGTTCCGAATCGATCACCTTTTTCTGATTGGGAACAAATAAAAGAGAAATCATCATAATTACGAATACTATCTTGTACGGCAAAACGCTGCTCTTACCCGCACGTCTTAAGAGAATCGCAAACAGCACCAGTATCTCTATAAGATAAAGCGGGTGTGTGATCCTTATAGGCACTCTGCGTCCCATTATGATATAAATCCACAGAGTTGTCCTGCACATAAACAACAGCACAAGCGCACCGATCACGCGGAGAGTTTCCTTTTTGCTGCTGTCCTGTCTTGGAAACATGTAGGAAATAAGAACTCCGAGGTAAAGTATTATCACTATCAGATTCCAAGGACAATAATTCTCCGAATCCATCTCATAGCTCTGCGGCATACTGAAATTATGAAGTCCGTATATATACTTGGAAAATGCAGCCTTCAATCGCTGAGCAAAAGGCTCCTCATCGGATCTTAACTTATCTGCATACTCCGCAACTTCGTTTAATACCTTTGCATCTATCTCATCGTCCAAACCAATATTATAGTTTTCAAACGTGATCAGCTCATACTCACTCTTATCAATGCCAATACTGTCGTAAAACTCCTTATTTGCCTCATATTCAGGAACGTACTGAAAATCATACAATTGCGTTCTTGCATCAAAAATGTCGTTATATTCCTTCCACTCGGGCAACGAAAACGCAAATTTATGTATGCCCATTGCAACCGCAAGTGCCGCAACGATAACGCCAAACAGCTTAAGGCAGTCCAAAAACTCTTCTTTGTTCATATTCAGCATCCATCTTATAAAGATGGCCACACATACCATGGGAAGCGTTAAAAGAAGCATTTCAGACCTTAAAAGAAACGCTGTCAGAATAAGCCAGAAAGCAATGCCAAAGTTTTTATCAACTTCTTTTTCATGCGTAAAAATAAGAAATGCCGCAGTCGCAGACAAAAGGCCGCATGTAAATGTATATTGAACAAAAAGAAAATGTGCGCCTATCACTCCAATTGAGAAAAACAGCACAAACAACGTCACCAGGATCTTATGCTTAAGTTTCGGGCATACCTGAAGCGCTTTGTAGGAGATAAGAAACACGCACATATACTGACAAATGCACAAAAAAATGCCATACCAGTCAAAGCCTCTTACCACTCTGTAGAACATCGAGATAAAAGCGCTTATCGGATACAGCATTTGTATATTGTGAGCTTCGGGAGCACCCGTATATGCTCCCGAAAGCATGTCCTTCATCAGAACATCATCATTTAGATCAAAATAGTAATCTCCGATAAATCCCATGAAAAGAACTGCAATAAGTATCAAAACCAAAGAAATTATAAAATTGGGTGTATTTTTAGTTTTTTTCATACCGGGCTCCGTTTTTTATCAGTTAAATTTGTAATACTCCTTAACCCTTGCAATAACTTCTTCCTGATCGTTTTCTGATAATTTGTAGTACATGGGAAGGCGGAGAAGTCTCTCACTCTCCTTGGTTGTATATTTGTCCTCTCCACTAAATACACTGTACTTAACTCCTGCTTTTGAGGAATGAAGAGGAACATAATGAGAAGCGGGAAGTATATCGTTGGACATAAGATATCCGATAAGTCCCTTTCTCTCTTCAAAATCTTTACACTTAATATAGAACATGTGCGCATTATGAACACACTCTTCCGGAATATAAGGAAGCTCTATAAGCCCTTTTTCTGCAAGGGGTGTAAGTTCCTCATAATATCTGTTCCAGCTCTTTAATCTGTCGTTGTTGATCTCATCCGCCATGTTGAGCTGCGCATAAAGATATGCAGCGTTCATGTCACTCGGAAGGAATGATGATCCGGGCATTATCCAGCTGTATTTGTCAACTTTACCAAGCTTGTAGAGAGTACGGTTTGTTCCTTTCTCTCTGATGATGATGGCATCGTCAACATACTTCTCATCTCTTAAAAGAAGTGCTCCGCCTTCGCCCATGCTGTAATTTTTAGTCTCATGGAAACTGTAGTTACCGAAATCACCGATTGCGCCAAGTGCTTTTCCCTTGTATGTAGACATTACGCCCTGGGCAGCATCTTCAATAACAAGAAGGTTGTGTCTCTTAGCGATATCCATGATGGTATCCATCTCACATCCGACACCCGCGTAATGCACAGGTACGATGGCTCTTGTCTTAGGTGTTATTGCCTGCTCGATAAGCTTCTCATCAATATTCATGGTATCGGGCCTGATATCAACGAATACGACCTTAGCTCCTCTAAGAACAAATGCATTTGCAGTTGAAACAAATGTGTAAGAAGGCATGATAACTTCATCGCCCTCTTTTATTCCCGCAAGAATTGCAGCCATCTCGGTTGCATGTGTGCATGATGTGGTAAGAAGTGCTTTTGAAACGCCCGTCTTTTTCTCAATCCACTCATTATCGAGCTCTGTGTACTTACCGTCTCCGCAGATCTTCTGTGCTTCAACGCACTCTTTTATATATTCGAATTCTTTGCCCGTATAAGGGGGCACATTGAAATTTATACGCATAGCATGTAACCTTCTTTCCCCAGTCCTTGTCCTTAATCCTTCTTTTCAAGAAAGATTTTTCTTGTTATGAAATTATAAACCATTACAATTGCAGTGGCAAAAATCTTTGATATGGTATACATAAGATTATGTCCCACATGTGCGTTCAGCCATGCAATATTTTTGTAGAAGTAGCTTACTCCGAGATAGATGATAGCACTGTTTATTCCCATGCCGATAAGAGAAAGAATGACAAAAGCTACAAATTCTGCTTTTCTGTCAAGATCTTCTTTTCTTTCAAATACAAACTTAAAGCTTAGAACATAATTTGCAATAACAGATACTATAAAGCCAAGTGCAGATCCGATAAGAGATGCCACCTCGAAGCTGTCCTTACCGAATATTGCAACAATAATGTTCATTGCAATAAGCCCTACAAGATAATCAATAAAAAAGCACACAACTCCTACTATTCCAAATTTGAATATCTGATAAAGAAGCTTATGTCCCTCAAGCCACTTTCCCAATGCAGATTCATTAAAACCGTCCATTTTATTCCTCACTTTCATTCTGAGCAGAATATACTACGAAATTCTCACTCTCGAAGATTATATTATAATCATGTTTTTCGATATAGTCCAATAACATCTCGTTTTTGGCTTTAATATTGGGATTATCAAGCATGACATCGTCAAGCTTTCCCACTATCACAGCAGGCTTCGGATCATCTGACGCAATAAGCTTATCAAGCGAGTCTCTGAAACTGTTGATTGAATAGCTGTCAAGGTCAGGCCAGGTCGTATCTATAGCAGGTTCCATATCAAAAATATACGAAAGCCCCGGAACATTGCCAAAGAGTAATGCCTTACCCTGTATAAGCCCATTATCTTCAAGACAGGTCTTTAGTTCAGAAAGCGAATTGTAATTATCCTTTGTTGTCACAAGTCCGTTTGCTTTGGAAATATCAGTAACCTTAGTGTCCAGATTTAATTCGGGTGTAGCCTCATTATGATCTGCAAAAGAAAATCTTGCATGGAAAATCGCTCCCTGCACCAGAAGCACAACAATAACTCCCGTTATCATCGCCTGCCATGCAAAATTCCACTCATTATCCACAAACCTCTGCATAAATCTTTGTATTATCCACAATCCAATCGGCGCAACGAGGAAAAGGCAGTTTACAAGCGGCATTGTTCGATTATTACTTCCGATCGGCAGAATAATTATCAACATAAGAGCCGCACACGAAAGCGTTCTTTCTTCATTCCCACCCTTAAGAAATCCACATGCTCCCGCGATCGTAACGATAACGATTATTATCAAAAGCATCATTGCCGCCTGGAACATTGATTCATAGTAATAATAGTTTCTTGAGAATACATCTTTTTTTACATAGTACACAGCAAGTAAAAGAAGCCCTGCCACGTATAAAGCTTTTTTAAGTAATATATATTTCTCTTTTGCCACACGAAACATGATGATGCCTGCGATAAGGCACGGGATCATTATGAGCATGTTTCCAAGTGTATGCGTATATGCCTCAAAAATATCCGCAAGCATTCCACCCGACGAGTAATCGGTAGCTTCGCCGGTCATGGCAAAAAGCTTACCTATCGCATTTGGATATGTATCAAAGCCGTATATCAGCGAAATAAGAAGCAGCGGCACTCCAAAACCCGCAGCATAGCCCGCAATACAAACGCCTGTCTTTTTCGCGGCATCAGCAAACTTCTCTTTTGAAATAAACGAGTTGAACCACAGGATCAAAATGAGCATGCAGTCAAGAATAGCCGGAAAGCGCATCAATATATTAAGACCAAGACACGCTCCTGCCGCAAACAGCAAAATGTTCTGTCTTTCTTTTGAAAAAATACCAAGGAGAAGAAAAAGAGTCCCCAGCGTCACCATAAGATACGGGAGATAATGGTACAGGATCACTCTCGGCGCCCAGCAAAGGCTTTCAGCGATGAGTTCCCCGACAAATATCATCCATCCCGGCATCCACCTCTGAAGCAAATAGTATGACACAAGCGCCATCGCACTGATTATGAAAGTGCAATAGACAGAAAATCCAAGCATGGTTCCGGCGCCCGGAAATTTCATGATGATACTTCCGACAAGATTTGAAAGAAATGTTGAAAAGAGCCACATCGGATCAACACTTCTCATAAACTCATAATTTCCCAGGTTGTACGTGGTATCAACAATATCAAGTCCCCTGGTTATACCAAAAAAGGGATATAACAACAATACCACCGGAAAGAAATATCTTTCCAGCGGCTGCCTAAATCCCTTTAATTTCATAAAATAGCTTCTGATATCATTTAACATAAGTCATCATCCACACGTTTTATCAGTCTGAATAAACCTGTATCACCAAGCACTCTTCCGATGAAATTGAAAATATATTTTCTGATCCAGTCCACAAAGATTCCCGCGAAGAACACCATAAGAACAGAAATAACCAGATGAATAAAGAATGTAAGAACATTATCAAGCGGAGTCTCTCCGATAATCTGCTCTATCCACTCAACCCATCTGTCCGCAATCTCAAAGTGCATGTGAAGAAGATACACGCCAAGAGTATATGGCGCTATTATCCTGATCACCTCGGCAAAAAGATTTTCTTTTAACCGCATAAATCTAAAGACTGAAAACAGTCCAAGTGCTCCGGTAAGGGCAAAAAAGAAATTGTAGTGGCAAGGAACTCCCGCATAATATTGGAATTTGCCTTTATATATATAATCGCCTATTTCCTCAGAATAAATTCTTGTAGTCGTATCAAAATTGATCTTATAAAAAATAAAGCCGATCGCAGCTATAACAATAACCGATACAAGATAAACGAGCGCACTTCTCTTTGCATCGCGAAAAAGGACAACATTATATTTTCTGATATATGCCGCGATAAGGTACAGGCAAATGAACCATCCGAAGTCATATCCCATTCTGTCAGTGCCAAACTTTGCGGGAACAATGCTCTTGATAAAACAGAACCACGTAAGAAGTCCTATTATGACTGTCTTAAGCTGTTTTCTCTTAAGAGTATTTACCGCTGCATTCATAACAGGCGCCAGCACATACATGATCACATACGCCGTCACAAACCAGTAATGCTCGCTAGATATCGGGAAAAGATATCTCAAAGCTCTGTCAAGCTTATCTTCAGGCTTAACAGAATATGCTCCGACAAACATCATTGCGCCTGAAATAAGAAGTGTATAGAAATAAACCTGCAAAATAAGGAGTAATATCTTACTGAATTTCACCTTCGAAGAAGACAGATAGTATCCACTGATAAGCACATAGACATTAACCCCCGTGATGGCAATGGCTTCAAGTATCGTTGCAAAAATCTGCACACTAGAAGCAGGCTCTCCAAGTTCAAGCAGTGCTTTTGACTGATTATTAAAATGGAGAGTTATGATCATAAGCATTGCTACGATTCTGAGAAGTTCGATATTCGCATCCCTCTTTTTTTTCGTAATACTCTGACTGTCCATTGCACCTCCGTTTATATTTCCATAGTCAAACCGGTCATATTACTGCTCCTGTCGATTGCTAATTTGCCTTTATCTGTCTGCGACAGCTTTGCCATCTTTAATGCTGTAAACCATATCGCACTTCTCGATTGTCTGAAGTCTGTGCGCGATAATAACAAGTGTTTTTCTTCCATGGAGCTTGTTTATTGAATCCATGATAGCTGCCTCAGTCTCATTATCAAGAGCTGAAGTTGCTTCATCAAGAACAAGTACCTCCGGATCTTCGAAAAGAGCTCTCGCGATACCAATTCTCTGTCTCTGTCCGCCTGAAAGACGAATTCCTCTCTCACCGATCTTGGTATCAAGACCTTCGGGAAGAGATTTAACATATTCATCGAGTGACGCTTCTTTAAGCGCCTGCCAAACTTTGGCATCGTCAATATCTTCATCGGCATAGCCGAAAGCAACATTCTTTCTTATTGTTGAATCTATCATAAAGATTGTCTGCGGAATATAGCCGATATTCTTGAGCCATCCGCTGTAGTTCTCCATTACATCAACACCGTCGGCATAGATATGTCCGCTCTCTGTCTTAAGAAGACCGAGCATAACGTCTACAATCGTAGTCTTGCCCGCACCTGATGTACCAACGATACCTACGGACTTTCCTACAGGAACTTCCATGTCCGCATGATTAAGCACATATCTGTCAGCACCCGGATATTTATAAGTGATATCCTTAAGTGAAATGGTCTTATTAACGGGAAGCTTCTTGGTCTCAAGCTTCTTCCTGTAATCTTCGCTGTTGTATGAAATAGAGCTGTCGTTAATCTCCTCCTGAAGATTGTCGCTTACGTTCATGAGGAACGGCTCAAAGTAAGCAATACTTGTGAGGTAATTGTTTATTCTGTTGGCACTTGGAAGGAGACGAGCTGCGGCCAGACCAAGAACAGAAAACTGAGCAAACAATGTTGCATCATTTGTTCCGCAAGCCATTGCAAACAACATATATCCAAGCATTCCCGCAATAGCAATAGTCTCAATCAAAAGTCTGGGCGTTGAATTGTAAAGATTGTACTTCTGAACCGCATTGACATATCCTGCGCCACAATTTGCATATCCGTTAATAAAATAGTTTTCTTTATTGGCAATCTTTATCTCTTTTATTCCTGTGACGGATTCATCAATCCACTTATACAGCCCGCTGTAATAATCCTGATTTTCTTCTCCCGCTTTTGTCATAACAGGCTTGATAACATACTTGATAACAAGAAGCACAACCACAAGAAGCGATGCTATAGAAACGGTCATTACAGCATCCTGAGTCAAAAGCATAATAACAAGACAAGCAAAAACAATAATCTCACTTATAAGCTGCAAAGAACTCAGAATAAGCCCGTACATATTATTTACATCAGACGTTATGTTTCTCTGGATAACACTGGTATCTGCATTTAAATAGTACTCGTAAGGACGCTGCATAAAATTGATCATCATTCTTCTTGAAGTTGCAAACTGATTTGTGTATACGAACTTAAGTTGAACTTTGTTCATAAAGAAAAGAAAAATGTTCTTTACAACAAAAACAATTATCATGATCACCATTATGATTGCAACAAACACTCTGGGGCCATCCTCAGCTCCGCCAAGATTAAAAACCGTATAATATACATATGAGAGTTTCTCACTCTTATCTATAAGATCAGGCCTTATCAAAATTTCCATGATGGGAGCGATAAGAGCAATTCCTAATGCTTCAAGTATTCCTCCGATAAGCATCATAAAAACAATGCCGACCATCTGCTTTTTCTGTCTTGCATCGAGCAAGAGCATCAGTTTCTTATAAATCTTACGCATAAAATCAATTAAATCCTTCCGATTTATTTACGTTATGACTTTTTTGAACAAAAGACTTCTAAAAAGTCATGTTTCAATCTGTTATCGCTTCGTTCTGTCTGTGTATCTCGGGCTCTTCGTACTTGTCCATAAAATCATCGCCGAGATAATGCTTTTCTTTTACAAAATTAATCGAATCAACAACAGTATATACAGACACAAGTCTGTCGAATGAGAGCCCCTCTATAAAGTTAAGCATCTCCATAGGGAAAGATCCGTCAAGCACGATTGCATCGGGAAATGCCTTTGTATAATCTAGGTAATCTCTCGGGTGCTGTTTTATCATTACCACAGCATCCCTTCCATCTATATTACCATAGGCGTCAATAATGTCTCTGAATATACGCTCTCTGGTCTCCAGATCGCACAGAGGCTCTGACAAAACAAGAAGTGTCTTTCCGTCTTTTTCCTTAAAGAGCTTATCCCTAAGTCCCTTAATATCATCGACAAAGAGTTCCAGCATCTTCTCTTTTTCCTGCGAAGTAAGTCTGTCCGTGAGCATCTTCCTCGGAAGTTCGACATATTTTTTACAAGGGTAAGGAAGCACCGATATGTTATTAACTTCCATGTCTATGCAATATCTTCCGTAGCCGTTCTGGATATGAATAAGTCCCAGAGATGCGATAAATGCTTTGATCTTAAAATGACCTCTGTTATCATAACGAGCCGTATCATAATATCTGATGCAGTCGAGTCCGTCCTCAACGGCGTGATATCGTATCTTCTTGTAGTTAAGATAATATCCTATCGGATCGGAATCGCAGAATACATAGATATCCTTATATTTCTTAAAATCAACGGGAATGTACTGTTCCTGAAGTTTTCCGAACTTTCTGCAAAACTTTATTCTCTTTATCATGTTTGACACGATATTTCCGGAATCGGTCTTAAGCTCTTTGAGCTCAGGGAAAAAAGAATCTTCCTTCTCATCATACTCAAAAACCTCTTCAAAGATATCGCTTTTCTTCGCTCTCTCTATCATGCCGCCAAATTTATTCGACATCTTTGAAAGAACAAGCGAAGCCTTTTTGCCGTCAGCAATATACAATTCTTTTAAGCATGCCACATACACATGGTAAAAAGTGTGACAGACATAAATTCTATCGTGCATCTTCTTATCTTCCGTTTCTTAACGGCCCCCCCGTTTAGATCAGTGTTTCCTTAGATCTCTGTAAAACCACAGCAATCTGTAATAAATATAAAACAGAAGGTGTGACTTCATCTGCATTTTAATAAGCTTCTTTTCTTCCGCGTGAACTTTCTCAATATAATATGCATTATCCTGAAAACCGGGGAAAGTCTCTTTCATCTCTTTCGCAAGCTTCTTTGCAAATCCATAACTGTTCTTAACCCCTGATTTCCTGGGCATTACGGAAAAAAGTGTGTTCACATAAAATAACACAGTATATTGAAACTCAATCTCATCTTTATAGTCTTCAAAGTAGCCGTTTTCCTTAGCTTCTGTAAGTATCTGTCTTCCGGCGGTCATTCGGTCTTCGAGGTTCTTCTCGGAAATGCTGTGAACCGTTGAAGCATTATGCTGATAATAAAAATAAAGCGGCTCTTCAATATATTCGAAATGCTTGGACCTTATCATCCAGGTATTACTTACCGCATTGTCCTCGTAAAAAATATCTTCGGGGAAGATATCAAGTTTTTCTTTTGTTCCCGGAACATAATCGCCGACTATTATTTCTCTCTTATAAACCTTCACAACAAGACTTCCGGTCTCTATGAGAAGATTCTTGTAGCGCTGCTTATCCATAATGCCCGTTTGGGAAAAATTGTTGTTGTGGACTACCTTTCCGACTTCGAAGGTATGTTTATCCACAAAACAATAGTCGCATCCGACCATGTCAGCTCCCGTCTCTTCGGCCTTCTTAATAAGCCTTTCGTAGTAATCGGGAACAATCCAGTCATCGGCATCTATAAATCCAAGCCACTCGCCCTTTGCAACGGCAAGTCCGATATTCTTGGCTCCGCCCTGATGGTGATTAACTTCGGACCTTATGGCAATGAAATTCTCCGGATACTTCTTGCTGTAATCAAGAAGTATATCATAAGAATTATCCGTCGAGCAGTCATCGACCGCTATAATTTCAAAGTCCTTGGGCTCAAGCGTCTGTGCCACAAGACTCTTTAAACAATAATCAAGTTTTCCGTCAGCTGCCATGTTGTAAACAGGCACTATTATACTCAGTTTTTTCATGTAAGCTCCAAAATTGCCTCAGCTATCTTTTTGGCCCCGTCTCTTCCGACTATGCTTCGGGCCGAGTCACTCATCTTCTGTCTAAAAGCTTTATTATCCACTGACGCAACGCCCCAGGTCACAATCTTGCGCAGCACCTTGTCATCCTCACGCACATCTCCCGCGTATTTGGCCGCTCCGACTTTGTCAAAGCCTTTTACAAATTCCATCTGATTGTCTGCCATACTGAACACTACTGTCGGAACGCCGATCGCACACAACTCGTAAAGCGTTGTCCCACCTGCAGTTACAGCAAAATCAGCTTTTTCCATAATTTCCGACATATCCGTCACACATTCATGAAGCGTAATCTCCGAATGTTTACCGGCAAGTTCTTTTAATTCCTCTTTGTAATCGTCTTCAAAAAGAGCTCCCACTATAACATCACACGAAATCTCCGATTTAAAACACGGCACATTACTGCCAACTTCCCGCTCTTCATAAACACTCTTAAGCATAGTTCCGATAACGCGATAAGGATCTGTTCCTCCCGTAGAAAGAAATGCTCTTCCCGCAATATCTTTTACATTGTAATCAATGTCTGAAAACTGTTTTCTCAAGGGTGCATATTCTCCACCCAGAAGTTTTACAGGTGCACTGTACATGTTCTCATCAAAGATCAGATCGTAATTGACAACCATGTCAACCGGATAGTCAAACTTGCAAAGATCGTCAATATAGCCGGTCTTCGTGCTTGGACTGTTCTCTTTTATAGACTCGTTCAGAAGATTAAAATACTCTTCTGTCATAAAATATGAATCTATCAGGAAAAAATCCGGCTTCTCATCTCTGAGCATCTCGTCCATTACAGGAAAATCCGTTAGTGGATCCGAAAAAACAGAGTGAAGTATCGTTGCATTGTAGAAAACTCCGTCCTCCTCAGACAAGGTCTTTAAAAGATCCGCGCTGCTTTCGTCAGATAAGATAAACTCCACATCTGCCCCAAGATCCGACAGCTCTTTTGCGATTGTCATACACCTGCGTATATGTCCTGTCGCTATTATTCCGTTACCGTTTGCCTTGATCCAGACTTTTTTTCCCATTCTGTCCTCCCGGCATTAAACATAAACAGTTCATATCCTTAGTTAAAATCTTCGTACTTAAGCGGTTCGCCTCTGTACAGGTCATGCGAAGCTCTCTTTCCGACAATATTGTCATATTCTATCGGAGGAAGTCCGTTGCCCGGACGTATCGACCTTATATTCTTAGAAGTGAGAACTTCTCCCTGCTTGATATCTTCTACAACAAAAAGAGATCTTGCTCCCTCTCGCTCTGTTTCCTGAACGGGAGTAAGCTTATATTCTTTGCTTCCAAGAGCTTTTTCAACCATTCTCACATTCTTTACAAGCTCCGCAAACTCCTGCGGTTCCATTGAAAAAGCTCCGTCAGGACCTCCGTCACTTCTCTTTAGTGTGAGATGCTTTTCTATCATTCTTGCACCGAGCGCAACAGAAGCTACCGCAACCGCGCTTCCCATAGTATGATCGGAAAGTCCCATAACACAGCCGTATTCCTGTGCAAGCGTCGGTATCATATTAAGATTTACATCTTCATATGGCGTTGGATAAGCGGATGTGCATTTCAAAAGAATTACATCCTTATTTCCCTCTGCAAGACACGCCTCTATTGCAAGCCTTATGTCGCTCTCCCTTGCCACTCCAGTAGCGATGATCATCGGCTTTTTCTTTGATGCGCACTGCCTGATAAGCGGAATATCCGTTATCTCATAAGAAGCGATCTTGTATGCGGGCATATCCATCTCTTCCATGAAATCAACAGCCGTGCTGTCAAAAGGGGATGAAAAGCAATCAAGTCCCAGCTTTTTTGCCTCTTCGCAGAGCTTTGGCTGCCAGTCCCAAGGGGTGTATGCTTCCTCATAAAGCTTATGAAGAGTTGTACCGTCCCAGATAGTTCCGCCCGTAATCTGAAAATAGCTCTTGTCAGAATCGATTGTTATCGTATCAGCCGTGTAAGTCTGCAGCTTTATGGCATCAACACCTGCCTCTTTTGCAGCATAGATTATCTCGATTGCCCTGTTAAAATCCTGCAGATGATTGGCTGACATCTCAGCAATAATATATACAGGATCGTTTGCACCGATATAATGACCTGCAAGACTGATTCTCTGATTAAGTTCAAACATAGACATATCCTATGTCCTCCAAAAATTACTCAAATCTGTTTTTTGCCATGTACTCATCATTTGTCCAAGGCTCTCTTGCAACAAAAAGACTTCCGTCCTTTTTCTTTACATAGACAGCCGGAAAATAATGTATGAACAGAGGAGTCAGGCAAATCGTGTATCCGCCTGCATTTGTAAAGACTACCCTGTCCCCCGGCTCAAGCTTACGCTCATTCTCTGCGGGGAACAATCTGTCATATTCCATACAGGTAGCGCCGCATATCATCTGCGTAGAGATAACTTCTCTGTTCTCATCATTCTTATATTCAAGTCTGTGAGGATACACCCTTCTTGTGACCTGAGGATTTAAGTTTACTCTGCTTCCGTCGATCACTACATATGTGTGCTCTCTGACTTTCTTAGTATCAATAACACTTGTCACAAAATCAAAGCTCGATGAAACCATAGAAACTCCGGGCTCCATAATAAGCTTTGTCTTGCTCACATCAAATTTTTCCGAAAGAACTTCCGCAATTGCCGGAACATAGTCTCTAAAGTCAGGCTTTCCCTTTACTCCGCCGTAGTAGCCGCCGCCCATATCGACATATTCAAGATTGAGATTATACTCATCTGCTACTATCACTGCCACTCTTGCTAGTGCTTTGAATGCATTGATTGTTCTGGACTTTGTCGATGAATGAAGATGAAGCCCCACTATCTCAACATTTGCGTTTTCCTTAAGCTTTTCTATCACGTTCTTAAGCGCGCCGTTTTCGTAGCAATATCCGAACCTGCTGCCCTCTTCATCTGCCAAAACCTCATCCGGTATCAGCTTCTGAAGGTCGTAGTTTACTCTAAGCCCAACTTTGAGCTTCTTGTCCTTATTTGCCGCAGCGATCTCTTTTACCCACTCAGGTTCATAGTTTGAATCAAGATTAACTATTCCGCCGCCCAGGAGCACTTCTTCAAATGCGCTTCTATCCTTGATCGGTCCGTTAAATATCACCTGATTTGGTCTATATCCAAGCCTTTTTGAAAGTTCATACTCTTCCTTTGATACCACTTCCGCATAAAAGCCGTTATCCTTAAAGTGCTTAAGGAGCCAGGGAAGTGAATTGGTTTTTACGGAAAAAGAACAGATGTAATTATTCCATCCCTTCTTCAAAGCGCCTTTCAGCAATTCAATATCCGCATCTAGTTTACTCTCGTCAACTCTGTAATACGGAGTTTTGAGAGCCGTATCATCAAATTTGGAAAAAGAATCCTTTGCCGTCAGACTTCTTTTTCCCTCGGCGCAAAGCCTCTTAAACTTCTCCTCAGCTATCTCCCAATCCTTAGGAGTATCTATATCCTGAACTTCGTCCTCATCAAGAACGATCGGAACCATATCGTCCACATCTGTTGTTCCGTCTCTAAAAAAAGCATCAGTTCTGCAAGCATAGAACTGGCCGCTGTCATGATAAAGTTTCTCAAGATCCTGAGATCTCACCGTGGCAAATTCAGGATATCTCCGCACAAGTCTGCCGTTTTCCACAACAAAACCTCTCTGCGGAGGATATGAAAACAGGCAAACAGGCGTTACCGACTCATGCTCATCAAGCTTAACCATCGCTTCTTTTAGCCTATCAGCCGTTATGAATGGAGCCGTTGGATATATGCAACAGAACTTATCAAAGTTCTTTCCGTTTTCCTTATATGTATTAAGTACTTCCGCTATAACCTGATCGGTTGTCGCATAGTCACCTGCTGTTTCGTCAGATCTGAAAAAAGGAATCTCGGCACCTGCTGCCTTCGCTATCTCAGCTATCTTCTCATCATCCGTAGACACCATTACCGTATCAAATGCACCACTCTCTATCGCAGCGCTTATTGAATAAGCAATTATTGGCTTTCCGCAAAAATTCTTTATATTCTTGCCCGGTATTCTTTTGCTTCCGCCTCTTGCGGTAATTATCGCAACAGAGCTCATCTGTTATCCTCCAGCTCAAATTCACTAAGTATTGCATCTGCATATCCGTCAAGTTCAAATGGCGAATCCGCTTCAATGCAAAAATATCCTCTTCCCATAACCGAAGCGCCGTTTGTCACTTTTCCAAGGTACATGCCTTTCTTCAGATTGCAATTCCAAGCCTTTAACGGATATTTTTTGAAAAGTTCCTTCTCATCGGGAACCTTATTCACTCTCACATTTTCAAAATCAAAATATCTGATAAGCATGTTCTTTTCCACATCAGGCTCAAAAGAATATGATTTATCAAGCGCGGGAACTGCATATTTAATAAACTCCGTAACTTCATCAACGCCGCTTGCAAGTGGAGTGAAGAGGTTATGAAGATTATGTCCCGAAGGTCTTGCAGAAATTTCAATTATAAAGGGATTTCCGTCATTGTCCTTGATTATGTCCGCGTGAATGATATTGCTCTTAAAGCCTATCGCTTCTCCCGCTTTTGCAATTAGCTCTTTTGTCTTTCTGAAAAATTCTGCGTTTTTATCGGTTTCGATTACGGAATAATATCCGACGCACTCCCTGTACGGGGGCGGGGTATTCTTTTTTCCCCTAAGAAGAATGAGTTTAAACTCGCCGTCCACAAAAACTCCGTCCACGCCGTACTCGGTTCCTTGAACACAGGTCTCAACGCAATAATCTTCATCGTAGGGCTGACCTGAAAGGAATTTCTCTTTAAGTTCCTGTGGAGTATTGAACATCTCTACTCCGCGGCTTCCCGATCCAAATCTGGGTTTTACTATCACGGGATAAATCGTGTTGATCTCATCAATATCGGTATTTTCTTCTCCTGCCGGAATCAGGTAAAGTTCTGCATTTCTAAGACCTTCTTCCGCGAGTATCTTATGAAACTCGTACTTATCCGTGCATACATTTGCCGCATCATAAGAAACACCGCAAAGATTATATTTATCATTAACGGCACCTGTCGTAGTCAGATATCTACCGATTGGAACAGGCAGAACCACGTCAGGCTTATTTCCATCCCTATCCAATATCTCAAAGACCTTCTGCGGATCTCTTATATCTACAACAAAGGAAGCATCGGCCGCTTTAAGACCAGGTGCTTCCGGGTTTCCGTCAAGAGCTATCACTTTAAGGCCCAGCTCTTTTGCCTTATTTATCACATAAATTGATTCGGAGCTTGCTCCTATAACTGCTGCTGTCATATGTTTACGCCTCCTTCAAAAGGTGCTAAATCGCGCATATTTAGACGTATTGATTATAATATATGGCGGAGCAAAGGTCAAAAAAGTGAGGTGACATACATAGGGGGTATGCGCTTGCAATCGGATTTCTTTATATCAGGCTATAAGTTTTTATTGATTTACATTTGGTAGCCGGATGTTAATATTTAGTAAAAACACAGAATGGCTTATTTATGACAGGGAACAGGAAACTGATTAAAGAGATTATACTTCTGATAATACCGGCTATAATTGAATATTCATTTCAGGCTCTTGTGAATTATGCTGACTTTATAATGGTTGGAAAACTGGGAATAGAAGCGTCGGCAACTATTGGAATCACCAATGAAGTGACCTTCCTTATTAAGGCAGGAGTCAATGCACTGGGCGTGGGTGTTTTAGCCTATATGGCAAGAGAAATCGGTGCGGGTAATCGGAAGCATCTAAAAAATGCAACGTTACACGCTTATTTTTTGGCGCTTATTATGGGCGTATGCACAACTGCATTTCCACTTCTGATAAGTCCGTATCTGCCAACTCTCCTAGGGGCGGATGAAATTATCAGAAAGCCTGCCTCTATGTATTTTTCCATATGTTCGTCCATGGGAGTTTTCTTCTCTTTCAATGTAACTGCAGGAAGTATCAGAAAAGCTGATAAGGACATGAAGACACCACTTCTGGTAAATGGATTTATGAATATTCTTAACGTGATACTGAACTGGTTTTTGATATATCCGGACAAAGCATTTAATCTCTTTGGAATTGAAGTGAATATAAGAAGATGTAATCTCGGCGTTATAGGTGCAGCTTACGGCACGGCCATTGCAACCTTGATTGGCGGAATACTGATGGTTGTTCTAAATGAACGTCATATGGATACCTCGGTAAAGGGAATGACCGGAATCTTAGAAAGTCTTTTGCAGACTGAGGGAAAAGATATTGTAAGAAAATACGTCTTTGTGGGTCTTCCGGCATTTTTGACGTCAGTTGTGACAAGCTTTGGAAGAGTAATCTTTACCGCCATGATTGTCCCGCTCGGAACGGCGATATACGCCGCTCATTCAATCGCATTTACGGCAGAATCGGCTTTTTTCATTCCGGCGGTGGGAATGGCAAGCGCAGTAGCCTCTCTCTCGGGAAATGTGCGAGGAGAAGGTGATATAAAAAAGCTAAACAAGCAGACCCATCTTGTTTGTGGAATTATAGTGATCATCATGTTGATGGCAACCTCAATTCTATTGTTGTGTGCAGATGATATAATAGCCTTTTTCACAGAAGATAAAATTGCATTGACGAAAGCTCCGAGGCTATTACGAATTGTCGCGATCAATGAGCCTATGTTTGGAATCTCTATAGTATTGCAGAATGTATTTAACGGAATCGGGAAAACCAAGATTCCGCTGTTAGTATCCGGCTTTACACAATGGTTTGTAAGAGTGCTTGGAGTATTTGTTTTTGTGCATATCCTTGGATATGGAATAGAGATCGCATGGATATGCATGATTTCAGATAATATTCTAAGGGCAATCCTATTGTATGTTTGGTACTGGTGCGATAACAAAAGGTTAATGGCATAGGTTTTGGACCTTTGTGCAGCTGTCGGTTAGGTTGTTGATGGCGGCTTCTTTGAGGTCACTGTCGGCAACGTACAGGATGATCTTGTCTGCGTTTATGATATCCGGTTCTGTTTGAAGCGCTTCCGAATGAGCTATCTACATCCACTACATAAAAAGCCGGGACATAATTAATTGTGAATACACAGAAAATTCAAATTTTCGTGTTACCATTGTATTAGTACATGTAAACAATGTATTTCTAAGAGTTCACAGAGAAAGGAAAATGACATGAAGAAAAAACAGGCTCTGGCAATACTTATTGCATCTTCTATGGCACTCTCGATTGTAGGCTGTAGTGGAGCAGAAACGAGTGCTTCCGAAGGAAGCAGTGAAATGGAAATGACCGAGGAGGAAAAAAGAGAGATTGCGAAATCAGAAATGGTCGCTGCTGTAGAAGCATCTTCTGTTGCTTCATCGGTTGACGAAGCTGCAACATCTGCATCATCAGACTCGCAGGCCGCTGCGACTACCGCTACATCAAGTGATGCTGCTACAACTGCAACTTCTGACAACAAAACTGCCGCTTCAGCAGTTGCTTCAACCGATAAATCTGCAGAGGCTACTCCCGTAAAACAAGCCGATCACGAGGTTCTGTATAACGGCAAAGCTCTTTCTGTATTCAATGATTCATCAAAGACACTTGCAGATCTTGGAGCTTATGACAAAAAAATAACCGCTTCGCCAATTGAATTTTTTTATACTTATGAAGCTTCCGGTATTGAATATTCAACTTACCTTTGCGACGGAAAAGAACTTCCTCTTGGAATTGATGTTTCTAAGAAAGGTGTTACAACATCTCGTAATATCGGAGTTGGCAATACAAAAGACGAGATTGAAGCCGCATACGGAAAGCCTTCTGAAAAGAACAATTATACAGGTCAGACAGGTAAAGAGTATTACTACAAATATCAGTTTGATAAATTCTCTGTCTGCTTCTATTTAAACGCAAAAAGCAATACCGTAATATGGTATGAAATTGATAACACAGCAAATGTGGAAGCAAAAAATAAGGCATCAAAAAATGCTGAGAAGGCAAAATCTGCAGAGACTGCGGCTGCAACAGCTGCTTCAACCGAGGCAACTCCTCAGCCCGCTGCAACTACTGCTTCAACTACAGCAACTCCCCAGCCTGCTGCACCAACAGAGAATAAGCAGACAGCTCACAACGAGGAGAAGTTTGGAAGCTGCGGAAAAGCATTTGCCGAAGTTGCAAAAAAATCGCATGATGCAAACAGCAACGCCAAATATGCTCTTCTTTATTTAACCAAAGATCAGACACCCGAACTTGTTGTAGACAATCCGGGAAAATCTGTTTCTTTGTATACTTTTGAAAACGGAAAACTTATTACCATGATTTCAGATTGGCGTTATGGTGTAAGCTCTCAGGGATATGGAACAACATCATATTGCTACTTACCTTATGAAAACAGATTCCTTGAGAACACCAACAACTGCCTTGCATACATTGATCACTATGCCGGAGAAGAAACGATTATTTGTGATTGTTCGTATAACTTCTTACCGTTCTGGCCTAAAGTAGCTGAAGTAGTACCTTCAGGAGATGCAGATGCTCCGCGTCGAGAAGCGAATATGGGCGAGAGTTTTCGCAGATCAACTAGCGGAAAGAATAATTATATGGCGCTGTCACATTCAGGACTTACAGAGGAAGATGCCAATAGAATATTGGCAGATACACACTGGGAGAAGCTTGAAGGTAGCATGGACTACGACACAATACTTTCCAAAATTACAGAACTTGGACTGTAAGAATACAGTACAGTGACCAAACAATAATTAGAGCGTTTCTCTATAGCAGAAAAGGTACCCTCAACAAACTTTTGAGGGTACCTTTATTTTACTTTTTCATATTATTCTTTCGGTTTATCAAAACTATGCTCTTCTACACCGCTTATCTCACAAGTTGTCCACATATCTTCCGAATCAACTTCTTTTATAGAATCAAGATTTTTGCAGCTATTAACAAGATTGCAGATCGCATCATTCTTAAAATCATCATCCGCAACATAGAGTACGATCTTGTCTGCGTTCACGACACCCTGCTCTGTAAGCGGATCAAGATTTTCCTCATTCATGTAAAAAACTCTGTCATACTGCAAAAGTTCATCTGTAAGCCGCCATACATTGTGAGGCGTTGCGGGATTGAACATTACAACCGCAACTTCGCCGCTATTCGCCCGGGCATAATTTATTTTATCCACGTCCTCTTTGTATAAAAAGAGAACATTATTGCCCGTAACATGGCCTTTTATAAGAAACGCAAGCATAACAATCGTTACGATGGGAACGCATACCCTGTCTTTACCAATCTTCTCAGCAACATAGTAAAGAGCCCACATCACAAGTAAGATTATAAGTCCGTATATAGGCATCTCGTATCTGTTTGAAGCACTTCCCACCAAAAGAGCCGCCTTAGTCGTAAGGAAGAAATACCCTGCCGTTCCGGCCGTAAGAATAGCCACTTCAGCACTTATATCAAAACGTATTTTATCAAAACGTTCCTTGCGGGTTGCAACAAGATACGCAACTCCCACCGCAAGCATTATCGCAAGAACTGTAAGCCCTCCGCCGAAAACAAAGTCGTTCAAAAGTCCTGTAAAGAACGAAAGACGCATGAATGTGTTCTTTACATCAAACATACTTCCCGTTGCTCCTGTCCCTCTGTAACCTCCAAGAAGGTGATGAAGCATAGCGGGATATGTGATAACCGCAAGCACCATACTAAGACCACATCCCACAACATACGCAACGGTATTTCTGAAATCTTTTTTCCTAAAGAACATCCACACTGCAAGGGCAAAGCCTATGCAACCAAAAAAGAATATATAGAAATACTGAATCAGAACTCCAATGTATGAAACCACTGCGATAGGAAGCAACAGTTTAACACAGAAGTTTTTCAGATCATCTTTATACGAATCATATTCCTGAATGAATCTAACATGCAGATATGCACAGATGAATACTGCCGCCGTGAGCCATGCATACATCCTGATAAGCATGTTACACGAAACAGTCTGAGGGTTGAGCCCCCAAAAGCCAAGTACGAACAGCATCACATAATATGGAAGGCGAAGCCTCTTCATCAGAGCAAACAACGCCAAGAAAGAAATAACAAACGCAATTAAATTGGTAATAAGTCCCGTCCACTTGGTAAATGTGGAAGGGACCATTGAACACACGGTATGAAAAATGAAATAATATATCGGAGGATGAACGTCCCATGACTGAACAAGTTTAACGAGTCCGTAATTAAAGCCTTCCCCCGGCTTTACACTAAACTCATCAAAGATAGTCTGCTTGTCCTGCCACTCTCTGTCCGGCTGATAAAGTCCCTGACTTCTGTTCGATGAAAAATATGTATAATACTCATCTTCATGGAAGCCCGACTTCTGAAAGCCATAAAAAACACTGAAAAGAACAGATACGATCAAAATTATATATACTATGCTTTTTTTCATAAACCTCAAAGTCCTCTTAATGCTGCATGAAGGCTGCGCACCAAACGCGGTGCAGGTGCAAGTATGCACAGGTAAGCCTTATTTTTTCCGGTCAAATACTTATTAGTAATAATACCAAGTATATTCTTTCTGATATTTTTTACAACACCAATATAGAATAAATTATCGCTTGTCATCTTACTTACGGGAATATGCAAGAGATAATCAAGCCTTTGATAATAACCGAATCTCTCAGCAATAGGTATGAGATTCTTATAATTTTCTTTTACAATATCAAGTGCTACGTCTGCGTTGCGCACTATATCTGTAAATACGGAAGGAAAATAATCTTTGTCTTCCGCTTTTTTTCTCGAATTACTTCCGAGTCTGTAGAACACATGATAGTACTGCTCGGGAAGAACGATAAGCTTGTTCACCTTTGGAAGCACATCTATCATAAGCCTGAAGTCTTCATTAAGCTCGCCTTCAGGAAATTTAAGTCCTTCGGAAAAGACACTTCTCCTTGTTATCTTGGTGCAAAAAGAGGCATCACCCGTGTGAAGCAAGAGTTTTTTGAGCTGTTCTTCAGGTGAAAACTCAGTCACTTCGGAAGGTGGGATAACAACATCGGGAAGTCTCTTACCGTCTTCCGAGATCTCATCTCTTGAAATCTGCACCATATCTGCGTCATATTTTACTGCAGCCTCTGCAAGTTCTCTGTACATGCTGGAATCGACATAATCATCACTGTCGACAAAACCGATATAGTCTCCGCTCGCATGCTTAAGTCCCAGATTTCTTGCGCTGCTTGATCCGCCGTTTTCCTTGTGAAGAGCAGTCACGTTCTCATACTTTGAAGCAAGTTCATCACAAAGCGCACCAGTGGAATCCGTTGAACCGTCATCCACAACTATTATCTCAAATTTATCCTTGGGATAATCCTGCTCCGCAACGGAATCCACACACTTCTCAAGAAGCTTTTCAATATTATATGCAGGTATAACAACCGTTATCTTTGGTAAAGACTCAGCCACTGGTAACCTCCGGCTCTCTCATCTGAAGATAGAGATCGTATCCTACAACCATGATCACTACAAGCATTGCGATCGACAACGGCCAAAGTGTAAGGACTGTCGAACCAAACAGATATCTTGTATAAGTAATCATTGTTATCACCTGCAGCGCCACGCATACAGGAACACGCTTAATACTCAGGATTGCATAAATAACCGCAACAACTTCAGGAATATAACCGTATCTCTCATGCATTGCAGGAAGGCAGAAGCAGCATATCTCTGCAGTAAACACGACAAGAGTTACCATGTATTTTCCGGTCACTTCAAAGTTCTTTTTGTAAACGTAATAAGCAAGTACTCCCATGATTATTACTGTTGCCATAGTTCCCGCGGAAATCAGAATTTTCCTTCCCGCACTGCTTAAGTCTCCTGAAACAATCGTATAGATGCTTGGATAGTTCATTGTAAGCCTTGAGAACATCTGAACCTGCCTTCCGTATGTACCAAGAAGGTCTCCCCAGCTTCTTCCCGCAATTGCAGCAGGAACCATCGCAAGTACATGTACAACGGGGATCCATAAAACGTATCTGATCTTGACCTTATTTTTTAACCACATAAGGACAATAAAAGGCACAAAGAATATCGCCTGTTGTTTAAAACTGTAAGCAAATGCCATATAAATAAAGGCTCTGTTATCATTTCTCTTCATAAAATGAAGGAGTGAAAGAAGAACAAACGCTGTATAGATTGAATCGTTCTGTGCCCAGGCAGCGCTGTTAAGTACAGCTGTCGGAAGAAACATCATAACACCGTAAGACATCATTGCTTTAGTGAGATTCTTGTCGGTAATATGATATACAATCCTGAAAACAGTGATCGCGCAGATAAAGTCAAACAACACCGGAACGCTCTTTACAAGATATATATCAGGAATACTGCCGCCGATATAGTGAAGAATAACTATTACATACTGAAAAAGACAGTTGTAGTCAAATGTACTTGCCTCAGACACACCGGGCTTTATACCAAGATAAGCAAATCCGCCGGCAGCGTGGCACTCTCTCATCCAGTCCGCAAATGCCTTCACATAGTCACCTGACCTTATACCAAAAAGTGACAATCTGAAATAAACCCCCAAACATGACAGTATGGTAAAAAACAGCATGTCAAAGATGGGAATTTTATGCTTAAATATTTTTATTTCTGTTGTAAAAAAGTCATCAATAAATCTCATGTTTTCCTCATTCCAGGCAATCCCCTTCGGCCATTGCACGAAGGATGCTCTCAGGTTTTATAATTTCCGCTTTACTCATAGGTCCGATATCTGCAGGTCGCGGAACAGCTCCGTCAATATACTCTCTGCAAAATCTGACAAATTCCATAGATGCATTTTTTGCATTCCAGACCTTTTCTATAGTATCATATCCATTTTTCGCGAACTGCAAAATTTTATACTTTTCTTGAAATAAAGACAATACCTTTTTCTTAAACTCATCGCAATCGCCATTCTTGTAAGTAAGCCCGTTTTCTCCGTCCTTTATAAGAAACGGTACGGATCCCGCCTCTTTTGAAGCAACGACGGCGCATCCGCATTGCATGGCTTCATTCACAACAGCTCCCCATCCTTCCAGATAGTTACTTGTGAAAAGAAAAATATCCGAATCTTTCATATGTGTTGTCACTTCTTCAGGTTTGAGATTTCCCTGAAAGCTGACATTCGCTGAGAGCCCTGCATCTGAAACGGCTTTTTCAAGCTCTGCTCTCATATATCCGTCGCCTATCATTTTAAGCTCGTAGTCATATCCGAATTTCTCCAGCTCTTTGCATAGTTCAATCGCAAACTCGGGATGTTTTAGTTTTATAAATCTTCCCGCCCAGCAAAGCCTTATCTTATTGTCAGTCTCGCTCACTTTGAAACTTCTGTCTTTTACATCCGGATAATATCCCCACTTCAGCATCTTACGAGGATATGCATGAATAAGCTTAAAGTCCGCAGAAACATAAGCTCCTGCGCACAAAAGGTACACAGGCTTTTTACGGTATCTTATATGCTCGTCATACTTTTTCAAAAGACCTCTCGGAGTAAGCCACTTTATCCTGCTTCCTCTGTAGATTCTCTCACTTACACGAAAAGAAAGCTTACCTGACGCAAGTCTCCTTCTCTCAAGCTCTGACGTGATTCCTTCCGTCCATCCAAAGATCACCACATCACTGTTAAGAATAAGATCTTCGCAGTATTTTTTATCCTCGTAGAAAAGGGAAACATACGGATAGTCCTTTGGATTCACAGCCCATCCCATGGTGATTCTCTTTTCCTCCATGGGCATCGCCTGGACAAAGTGAAACTCAACATCCTCAAACAGGCTGCTCATAGCATCGCAAAAGGGAATCTGATGATGATTTATGTAGTTTGATACAAATGTTATTACCACAGATCTCTCCCTTATTTTCTGCAAATTGCATCGTAGATTTCAAGAAGTCTCTTGTAATTGGTATCGGCGTTGTGGATCTTAGCGGCGCGCTTACTTGCATTGTCTCCGTAAACGGCTGCAATAACCGGCTCATCCCACATCTGCAAAATTGCTTCCGCAAGTTTCTTGTAGTCCATATTATCAAATATAACGCCGTCCATTCCATCCGTGATCATATCCGGAATACCGCCGGCGTTGGCCGCAACGACAGGAACTCCCAGAAGCATCGCTTCTCCGACGGAATTGGGCGAATTCTCAACAACAGAAGCACACACAAACACGCTGCTCTTCAAAAAGCGGTTCTTCATTTCGACATCCGACAATGTACCGACCATCGTAACTTTCTTTCTGAGCCTGTTCATCGCGATAAGTCTCTTAAGATATTTGCCGTAAGCGCTTGCACGCATAAAGTACGGATACTTGCTCTTACCTCTGCCGATTATGTTATTTCCCGCAACATACACATGCGCATCGGGATATTTCTTCAGTATGAGCGGCATTGCCTCAAGCAAAAAGTGAAATCCCTTAAGCGGATAATCGCCCTGAGAAAGAAAAATGCTGTGAGGAATAGCTTTCCTCTCTTCCCATTTACCCGAATAAAAACAAGGTCTCATGGTCTCATTCATAGCAAAATACTCAGCACCGGGATTGATACTGTAAGAAGCCTCTTTGTCAAACGTTGTTCTTCCCGTCACATTTCCTGTGAGCAAAAGAATTTCCTTCTCATTTTCGGCTCTTAACTTGAATTTCTCCTGCTGCTGAATAAGCGAATCCTCTTTCAGTCTGTCTCTGAAAGTTGTGGACTCCTGTACTTTCTTTGGAAGCCCCGCCATATAAGCTTTGGCGATCTCCGTACATACGCCCTGTATCCCTACAAGACTTCTCTCCGGTCTTCCAAAAGCTCTAAGCGCTGCAAGAGCATGCGGAAACTCGGTTCCGAAAACATGTATCATGTCCGGCTCAAAATCTTCAATTATCTGCTTAAATCTTGTTTCCAGACTCTCATCATAGTTTTCAGGATGTGTAAGATCCTCATTAAATCCGTAATATGTAATTTCATCAACAATTTCTTTTCCCTCGGACACAGGTCCTTCCGAAGGAAATGCAATACCGAGAGTTATCTTTCCCCCGGCTGTCGTGCTTTTTTCTTTTTGAAGCCTGTCAAGGCAGCCTGTAAGCCATCCTTCCCTGACCGAGTATTCAATTCCATGCGCCTTGGCATAGGCAGGGAGCATGATATTACAGACCCATAATATTTTCAAATTTATTTCTCCTTAAGCCTGTATACTGCACTTTTTATCTTATTATATATACCGGCTGTAATTTTATTCTCCGCAATGGCAGTCCTTAACTTAGAAAGAGTGAGCACTCTTATAAGGTCGTACTTCCTTATCTGCGCACCTGTGAGATAGAGCTTTATGATCTCTTTTCTCTCCTCTTCGGAAAGCTTCTTGTTCTGATCTGAGAAACCTCCGCCTTCATAATCGGCAACTATGCGCGGAATGTAGAAAGTGCTTGCTTTGTCTCTGTAATAGCACCTAAGGAACTGCTCATAATCCGCTCTAACCTTGTACCTGAGCTCAAAAGGATTGTTATATACAAGCCTCTCATCATAGAAACAAGCCTGATGAGAAGGCAGATTCCTGTAACATGCATGATCGTCAATCTTGGGGTTTGAATGAATCCTGTTACCTGTCGAGCAGTCAAATATATCACCATAGTAAATCGCAGGAAGAGTCGTGCCCTCTTTGGAATTTCTGTCTACGATCGCATCATGTACATCCCTGAGAACGTTCTCGTCCCTGAACGTATCTCCGCAGTTCAAAAAGAAAATATAGGCAGGTTCTTCACCCGCTCTAAGAAGCTTAACTTTGTCGGTATTCTCCGCATCCTGATCAATCGCGCGCTGGTTTATTATCTTTTCCTCAAGATAAGATGCAGCAATATTCATCGCATGATAGATCCCGGAATCACAGCTTTCGACAAGAATCAGGTCTTTGCCGATATCGTACTTAGCCTTTAATTTCTCTATCGAACCGTCCGTGGACATTCCATCCTTGACAAGGATGCGATACCCTGTATAACTCTGCCTTCTGACGCTCTCGATCGTATCGATGAGCTTGTCTCCGGCGTTATATGAAACCACTATTATATTAAAAAAAGTTTTTTTCATTTCATTCATACTCTTTAATACCCTGTCTCAGAAAGAATCGGTGGCATATCATCAAACATTATGGTCGTATACGGAAGTATTCTCGTTCCGTTCGCAGGCGCTATCCTCTTCATAAATATCACAAAATACATAAGGCATCCAAGAAGTACCAACGACGTACAGATTTTTCTTTTCTTAGGATCCTTGATACCAAGCAGAAGCGCCGGTACAAACAATACATGTGTTATCGTAAGATAATAAGATATTCTTGAGATCACCTCATCCGTCAAAAATGCCGCAAATACATAAAGCGCAAGTGACATTACGTTGCAGTGGAAAAAGAAAATGTTCTCCCTGTTACCTTTTATCTCATCCTTGTACAAGTAGATCGATGCCGCAAGGATAAGTGCACACCTTGCAATGCTGATATAACTGTAATGTATAGGGCCGGCTATCATCCTGTCATAAGTTGCCGTTCCCTGATAGTCCGAATAGATTTTAACCGCAATCTTTGCATAGATAGGCCTTAAAAAGAAACACGAAGCTCCTAAAGCAGCTCCCAAAGCATACATCCATTTCTTCCAGTTTATCACCGCGATCGGATATAGCACCAAGATTATCAGAAGTGATTTGTGAAAAAGAGCTCCCACAAGGATCATTAGAACAAATCTCGGGTAATCTTTTTTCACCAGATATTCTATTGAAAGCAAGGCTATACCCAGCCCAAAATAATAACGAACGGTACTTAATGACTGAAAATAAAAGCCAAGGAGCATAAACATTGCAAATGACAATTCAAACCACTTGCTCTGTCTCCATATCCCTTTCATAAAAAAAAGAACTGTAAGAAAAGCAAATATGGCAAATACCAAAACATAGTTCTCAAATCCGCAGAGCTTATAAATAACATATGTTAAGGCTTTAAACCCCTCTTCTTCCGGAACTTTCGGAATCCATCCGTCCGATTTTGAGTTGATAAGATGCATGTGCTCAACATACGTTGCGTAGTCGTTTCCGACATTCAAACGAAGCGCCGATACCGCAGACAGCCCCAGAAATATAGCCGCAAGTACGATGGCATTTATGGCATCCTGCCTTGTCATACCTCTGTGAAATCCGATACGTCCGCAGCCCGCACATTCGGATACGGTATTCTTTTTTACCAAAAGAAGCAGTGCAAGCACAGCTACCGTCAATGTAAAATATACTATCATTTTGCCTTCTTAAGTTCCCTTCCCTTTCCGATGCCGTCGGAAAGAAGCCTGAAACACTTAAACAATCCCTTCTCCGCACACATTTCTTTTCTATATTTGAAAAGAAATCTAAAACCGAGAATATCAGCGAGGCTTCCGTACAAAAACGCATACAAGACACCTCTGTCATAAAAAAACTTATCCGTATATCCCTTAAACCAGGTGGACTCACCCGCTTCTTCATGACCGAGAACCACAGTAGTCCTGTATATCTTAAGTCCCGCTTTTAAACAATCATGTAAAAAAAGGCTGTCCTCTCCGTTCATGTAAGGCGCTCCGCCTCCGAATAAAAGAGAATACTTTACCCCGCTATCAAAGAGTTTCTCCCTCCTTGCAGCGATCGCGTACGCGGGATATCTACCGTAATTTTTCCATGTAACGGGAGCAAAATCGACATTCCAATATGTTTCTCTGCCCTCCTGAGCCTTTACGTTAAAAAGAATCATGTCGGCCTCAGGGTGATCGTCGAACTCTTTTACGATCTTATCCGAATAGCCCTTGTCATAGATAATATCATCATCGCCAAAATGGATCAGTTCGCTGTCAGCCTTGGATAAAGCGGTATTTCTCGAAAGTCCTACACCTTTTTCACATCTTATAAATGCGCGTATCATCTTTGTTCCCGCTTCGAAGGTCTCATCTTTTGATTCCCCTTTGGTTCCAACAAGCTGATTTACTATTACTGCATCCGTCTCAATATTCATTTTATCCGGGAGCTCGTGCACATCCTTATTAACGGATGACACCAATATCTGCAATCTTCCTGACATAGTCTCTTTCGCTTAATTCATATATCATACGGTGTCAAAATTTACTTTTTGCCACCTTCATCATTTGATTCCGTAGTATCTCTTAATAAATTTAAGATCCGCACGTGTAAATACAATTCCGAGCACCGGGCATTCAATCTTTTTTAGCTGTGAAATCAAATGCTCAGTCATTGCCGCATTTTTCTTTCCATAGGGAACCGCGAGTATTGCGCCTTCTGCTGCCCCTATATCCGAAGCCGAAATTGCTTTTATCTTGGATAACTTATCATCATAATCACTTCCGAGAGTCTTCTTAAGCGATTCAAGGTCTTTCTCGGAAAAAGATGCATCATTCGCCGCATCGGATGAGATCAAAACTATATTCTCTTTATCTGCAACATATTTATCGTAAAGTTTGGCAAGCTCTCCTCTTAACAGGTCACATGCTTCATTTCCCCGAAATACGGTTCCAAGCACTCTTATGCCGTATCTTTTCTCGCATTCTTCGGGTACGTAGATTGCTTCATCAACGGCATCAATCAAAAGAATTGCCAAAAAAGCCAAAACAGCCGCAAGAATTGCTCCAAATATAATCGCTACCACAATCCTGTTATCAGTCTTCTCAAGATAAACATCACTTTTTGATGTACATACTATAGATTCAAAGGCCTTTGACGCATTGTAAGTCGGATAGCTTTCAAGACTTTTGATAAATGCATCCGTCAGCTTTTCCACGAGTTCTTTATCGGTCTCATTGATCGTAACAAGGAGAAAACGCTCATTTGAGATTATGTCTCCTTTTACATTGATCTTGGACTCATCCTTTATCACATCAACTCCGACTTCTTCCAAAGCCCGTAACTGATTGGATATATCCGGTCCGCCGGCGGCTTCAAGGACTTTCATCCTTTCCTGCGATATATCCACTCCCTCTTCTTTCATAGTCTTAACAAGTTCAAGAAGGAAATCGTGGTCGTTAAAAATAAAATTGGTCCATGTAGCTCCGTTATACCAGTCAAGAACTCTCTCACCCTCAGCATTTCGAATATACGCATCATCTGAGTAAGTCAGATAGAATCTTGCCTGTGCCTCGTATCTTCTCTCAGGTCCGAAAGTTACCGTCACAAGATAATAGATTCCTCCGGCAAGGATCGCGCCGATAAGCGCGGCAACGGGAAGAATCCATATTTTTTTTAGTAACCTCAGGTAAAAACTCCTAAGATTCAAGCTTTCATCTGTATACTTAACTTTTTTTGTGTCCATGTATTTTTGTCTCCGTATGCAGTTACACAATCTGCCCTGTAATCCGCAGTTTCTCTGCGCATTATGAGTTCTTCATAGCTGTTGTCTGATCATCCTCAATACCTTCGGTACTGTCCGGCGTGAACATGATCTTTGCGGTAAGAAGAAGCAGCTTAATATCAAGCCAGATAGAATAATTCTCTATATAAGTAAGATCAAGCTTAAGCTTGTCATAAGGCGTGGTATTATATTTGCCGTAAATCTGCGCATAACCTGCAAGTCCCGCTTTTACCCTTGTCCTAAAGGCAAACTCAGGCATATCCTCAAGATACTGCTTAATGATCTCAGGTCTCTCAGGTCTGGGGCCGATAAATGACATGTCACCTTTTAAAATATTAAATAACTGCGGAAGCTCATCCAATCTGCATTTTCTGATAAAACTTCCAACGGGAGTTATTCTTGAGTCATTCTTGGAAGCAAGTCTTGCAACACCGTCTTTCTCAGCATCGACACGCATACTTCTGAATTTCATTATCTTAAACTCACGTCTGTTTATCGTGCATCTAACCTGCTTATACAGAACGGGGCCTCCGTCATACATTTTTACAGCAATAGCGGTGATAAGCATAAAAGGTGAGCTGAGAACTATAAGTACAAGAGCAAGCACAATATCCATGATTCTCTTTATAAATCTCTGCTCCACTTTAATTGAATAGTCTCTTAAAAGGAAAACCGGAGAGTCAAAAAGATGAAGCTGTGTCGAGCCTTTAAGAAGAACGTCTGTTATCTTTGGCATGACATAGATTCTCTTGTTATTCCCATAGCAGAATTTAACAATCCCGTTTCTATACTGATTTGGAACATCCCAGATAATAACTCCGTCATAATCTTCAAGGCATTCTTTATATATCTTTTCTATGCCCTCAGAAATGTTCATCTTCTTGATGATCCTGTATTTATCTTTTCTTGTATTGAATTTCGCAATGATGTCATCAGCCGCATATTCTCCATTTATGAGAAGGAGTTTTCTCGGCGGGAATATCGACATGTAGATATAGTTTGTTATGTGTGCCCATGCAAAAGAAATAAACAGCTGTATTAAAAATACCGCAACCAAAGGAATCGGATCTATTAACCAGTTCCTTACAAACAAATACTGACAATATGTAATAAAATTAACTATGAATAATGCAAAAATCTGAGACAAAAAAACATCCATAGGCTTAAGATAGCCTATCTTAAGACCGCCATAGGCATTAGAAAAGAACAAAAGCAATATGAAATAAAGCGCCAGGGTTACAACATGCCCCCAAAAAGCATATTTAATACCGGGACCAAAATCCCATCCATCTTTACTCACTCTTTTAGAGCTCAGAATCGGATAATAAGTAGCAAACCAAAACCACGCATACACAGCAGTCTGCATGGCAAGTCCTATACCCCCCAACAGTAAAACCATAATTCTTTTTACAGATTCAATGTGTTTCATATAATCCACAGACACTTAAAGCCTTCTCAGCGTTGCTCGCAGCGCCCATCCTCCAAAATAAAATAATGACTCCAAAACCGACAGATTAGCTATATTCCTGTAAAGGAACCAGATTCTCTCCATTGCAACAAGCTTATTTGATGAAAGTGACTTCGGCGGTCTTCTGTATATTGCAAGATTCTCATCAAGTCCGTAACCGACTATTCCACTCTTAAGTATTCTCCACCATGTGGCTGTGTCCTCACTCGGAACATCCGGCATATGTATGATCTCCATGTCGATCTTTTCCGTATCGAACATGACAGTAGTTGTAAATATAACCGTTCTTGAAAGTGCCTGTCTGAAATTCATTGTATCGGGAACATGAACTATTTTTCCCGTAGGTCTTGCAAGTCCGTCGCCAAACTCATATGAATGAAAAGCAAATGCCGCTCCTGTTTTCTCCATGAATGCTATCTGCTTTTCAAGCTTATCCGGCATCCAGACATCATCCGCATCCAGGAATGCGATATATCTTCCCGCCGATGCATCAATTCCCGTGTTACGGGCTTCTGCAGCTCCGGCGTTTCTCTCTTTTCTGATAAGTCTTATTCTCTTTCCGCTTGATTCTATTATATCGGATATGATCTCCGCGCTTTTGTCCGACGATGCGTCATCGACAAGGATGAGTTCCCAGTCTTTGTAGGTCTGCTCACATACCATGTCGATAGTTTTCCTGATATATCTCGCCGCATTGTATACGGGTACTACTATACTTACCATTAAATTTCCTCTTTAACTATATATAAAGGACGCTTTTTCACCTCGGTATAGGTCTTGGAAAGATACTGACCTACAATTCCTATGCAAAAAAGCTGTATTCCGCTTATAAGTGAGATTATACACACAAGCGAAGGCCATCCGTTTGTTTCATCGCCAAATGCCAACTTTCTCCATATCGTAAATATTATGAAGACAAAAGAAAACAAACAGAAAAACAATCCCGTAAATGCCGCAAACGAAAGCGGTATCGTTGAAAACGCCATTATTCCGTCAACCGCATATATAAAGAGCTTCCAGAAAGACCACTTAGTCTCACCCTTTCTTCTCTCCACATTTTCAAACTCAATCCACTTATTCTTAAAGCCTACCCATCCGAATATTCCCTTGGAAAAACGATTGTATTCCTTAACAGACAGCACCGCGTCAACAAACTGCCTTGTCATAAATCTATAATCTCTTGCACCGTCAACAATCTCAGTCTTGGACATTCTGTTTATCATCTTATAGAACATCCTTGCAAAAAATGATCTGATTGGAGGCTCACCTTTTCTGTTTACCCTCCTTGTAGCCACGCTGTCATATCCTTCTTCCTCAACAGCCTTATACATTTCAGGCAGAAGCGCCGGCGGATCCTGAAGATCGCAGTCCATTATAACAACGTAGTCTCCCGCCGTCTTTTCAAGTCCCGCATATATAGCCGCCTCTTTTCCAAAATTCCTTGAAAAGCTGACAAGCTTAACACGTTTGTCCTTATTATTGAGCTCTTTTACCATATCTACAGTCTTATCCGTCGAACCGTCATTTACATAGACAAGCTCAATATCGACATCCCGCTCTTTGAAAAAAGCTTCGTTCTTCATTAGTTCGTCGTAAAAATCCTGTATGTTTTCCTGCTCGTTATAACAAGGAACTATAACGCTCAAAAGTTTCATAATTTTTCTCCAAATCGTCCTGTCTTAAAAATGTATAAATGCGCAGTCCTATTCAATATTCTACACTTAAAGCGCCTGTCTTTCAACGAACAAAAATTTGATGTCCCATGTTAAAAAGTGATAAACTATGATAAAATAAACACTTAATAAGAAGAATTTATCATAAAATTTAGGAGTACACATGGGTAAAACAGCACTTATTACAGGTATAACAGGACAGGACGGTTCTTACCTTGCAGAATTTCTTTTGGAGAAAGGATATGATGTGCACGGAGTCATCAGAAGATCTTCTGTAGATTTTCGTGAAAGAATCGCGCATCTTGAAGGAAAGCCTCACTTCCATCTTCACTACGGAGATCTCGGAGATTCAATGAGTATCCTTGGCGTTGTTTCTAAAGTAAAACCTGACGAGATATACAATCTCGCAGCACAGTCACATGTGCAGGTATCTTTTGATTCGCCTGAGTTTACGGCAGATGTTGACGCTACCGGCGTATTAAGAGTTCTTGAAGCTGTACGTCAGTGTGGTCTTGCAGATACATGTAGAATATATCAGGCATCAACTTCAGAATTATACGGAAAGGTTGAAGAAGTTCCCCAGAATGAGAACACTCCTTTCCATCCATACAGTCCATACGCTGTTGCCAAGCTTTACGGCTACTGGATCGTAAAAGAGTACAGAGAAGCTTACAATATGTTCTGCTGCTCGGGAATCCTCTTTAATCACGAATCAGAGCGCCGCGGAGAGACCTTCGTTACACGTAAGATCACTCTTTCCGCATCACGTATCGCTCAGGGTAAACAGGACAAGCTCTATCTCGGTAATCTCTCAAGCCTTCGTGACTGGGGCTACGCAAAAGATTACGTAGAATGTATGTGGCTCATTCTTCAGAATGACAAACCCGAAGATTTTGTTATCGCAACAGGTGTACAGCACTCAGTCCGTGAATTTGCACAGCTTGCTTTCCACTATGCAGGAATCGAGCTTGAATTTAAGGGCGAAGGCGCTGAAGAAAAGGGTTATGACAAAGCAACAGGCAAGGTACTTGTTGAAGTATCACCCGATTTCTACAGACCTACAGACGTTGTTAATCTCTGGGGCGATCCCACTAAAGCAAAAGAAAAACTCCACTGGAATCCTCAGACAACATCTTTTGAAGAGCTCGTTAAGATCATGGTTGAACACGATATGGCCAAAGTTGCGGTTGAAAGAGCCAACGAGCATGTTGAATTTAATCTCGCAGAGTTTCTTGAAAAAGGTATTGATAAGTAATCAAAGAAAGAGGCGAATAACATGATGGAGAAAAATGACAAAATATATGTTGCGGGACACAGAGGAATGGTTGGTTCCGCAATTGTCAGAGAGCTCAAAAACCAGGGCTATTTCAATATAGTTACAAGAACCCACAAAGAGCTTGATCTTACAAGACAGGATGCTGTTGAGAAATTTTTCGAAGAAGAACAGCCCGACTACGTTTTCCTTGCAGCTGCCAAAGTTGGCGGAATCATGGGTAACTCCGAAGCTCTCGCTGATTTCATGTATGAGAACATGATCCTTGAGATGAACGTTATACACGCAGCATGGAAGAACGGATGTAGAAAGCTTGAATTCCTCGGATCATCCTGCATATATCCCAGAATGGCTCCTCAGCCGATGAAAGAGGATTGCCTTCTGACATCTTCTCTTGAGAAAACAAATGAAGCATATGCTCTTGCTAAGATATCCGGACTTAAGTACTGTGAGTACCTTAACAAGCAGTATGGAACCGATTATATTTCCGTAATGCCCACAAACCTTTACGGACCTAATGACAACTACCATCCCACTCACTCTCATGTTCTTCCGGCACTTATCAGAAGATTCCATGAGGCAAAGGAACAGAATCTCCCCTACGTTACATGCTGGGGCGACGGAAGTCCTTTGAGAGAGTTCTTATACGTAGACGATCTTGCAAACCTCTGTGTATTCCTTATGAATAACTACAGCGGCGATGAGACTGTCAATGCAGGTACAGGAAAAGAGCTCACGATAAAAGAGCTCACAGAGAAAGTTGCTTCGATCATCGGCTACACAGGCGAGATCAGATGGGATCCTTCGAAGCCGAACGGAACTCCCAGAAAGCTCCTTGACGTATCAAAAGCAAAAGCACTTGGCTGGACCTACAAAACTGAGCTTGATGACGGTATCAAGCTTGCCTACAAAGATTTCCTTGAAAATCCTATGCGCGCAGAGCGCTGATGCTCGCCGTGACAGGCCACAGGTACATTTATCCGAATGCTCCCATATTCGGATAAATGTACCTGTGGCTATTCTATAGCCGGGCATTCAGCTTACCATAATTCTTATTTTTTCTCGATGCTTAATTTGCTTTTTTGAATCCGTCTTCTATTCTGTCTCCTCTGAATTCCAGCTTTCCTGTGAGGTTTTCAGGGGAGGACGGGAATGGCTCGTAGCCTACGCGGTCGCCTTCTGTCGGATAATAGAATGTGACTCCGTTTACTTCGTAGGGTTTAACTTCGTACACTCCGTAGTCCTGTTGTTTTAAAAGATACAAAGGATTAAATCTTTTTTCTGCTTCAGCGACGAGATTAACACCTTTGAATGTAATCCATAAAAGCACTACGGCGGTGAAGCTCTTGAAAAAGACTTCTTTTTTGCGCTTATCGAATTTATTTATGATAAGGATAACTACTCTTCCCAGAATGACTACAGCTGTAAGTAGCGCGAATACAATACCGTATCTTATAAGCGGAGCACTTGCCATCCAGAAAAGGAAGCACGTTATCATTGTTCCGCCGATAGCGAAAAAGTCACCTGTCCTAAGCATGCTTCGCATTTTGATATCAAATATTTTTCCGGTGATTTTTTTATCACCAAGTGCTCCTTCCCTGGCATCCACCAGAATATAGTGGACTGAAAGAAGTACATATATAAAAATAGCCACAACATCCAGAATAATGACCATTTTATTAAAGGATGAAAGATCCGAAAACCACTTCGGAAACCACTCTGTAAATGACATATGCACATGATTCGGCACATCCGAAAAGCCTCTTCCGAATGTCTTTATCTCAAGCGCGTCATATTCCGCAACGCCCTTTGGAATCTTCCAGTCAACGTCAAATAGATCTATTGCAGTCACAGGATACATCAGCCATCCCGATATGATCACATTTCTCACAAAAAACGGAACAGCAATGATAAATGCCCCCAGAATTGATGAATAGAACACCTGAAGTTTGTGTTTTGTCCTGTTGCTCAAAAGTCTGTATATCGGAATGGTAGCCACCAGCATAAGCGGAGCCGCTACCAGCTTTATAGTTGTTGCATAGACGCTTAAAAAGGTCAGGAAGATATACGGCACATATGAATGCTCGTGTCGCACATACAGGTCAAGCCATTTGATCACTATATAAAATACCAGCGTTGCAACAAAGTAGTCTGATGCAGGCGCGACCATCTCATCAAATATTCCAAAAAGATAATAGATCGCAGCAAGTCTTGCAAAATCGGATATTATGATATTTCCTCTCCGTATAATGCTCTTTAACTCAACACATTCCCACGCAAGGACAAGAGCAAAGAATCCGGCCATAACATGATAAGACCGGTCAAGTTGCAGAAATTTCATGCTAAAGAGCGCAGAAAGCGGAAACGCAGCACTGTTATATGCAAGTCTTACATGAAGATTTCCAAGTCCTTTTACCACTCCGTACTCTTCTATCCACTTAATAGCCTGCGCATGATAAAGGTCGGAATCATAATGCATGATTCCGCTTGAAGTTCCGTAAGCCATCAAAAAGAAAACGACCAGGTAAAGTATTCTGCTTTTGTATGAACGGATAATTCGAAGAAGCATCCTGAGTTCTTCACTCATTTTATCCCTGTAAACAACACCAAAGATACAAGCGAAGAACATTAGAAAAACATGACAATTCAACTCGACTTTGTCAAATATACTCCAGATCTGTGCATAAACTGTTGAAATCAAGACACCGCTCATTATGTAGCCGGTGTGAGAATGAAATCGGTAGGCTTTTTCACCGCCTTTTTGCATAGCTTTACCACGCTTTGAAAAAGGCAGCATAATATTTATGAAACCATATCCTATCAGGTATGTTGTTACAATGACATACAACCAAATAAGAACAACTGATAACATGCTGCAACTAGCCCCCGATCCATTAGATAATCAAATAGTCATCAAATAGCCTATCAATGTTCCAAGTAAAGCTCCAAAGAGAACCTGCATAGGAGTATGTCCGACAAACTCCTTGAGCTTCTCTTCTACAGGTATATCCTTATCAAGCTGAAGGAACCAATCCATCATATTGTTAATCACCTTAGCCTGAATGCCTGTCTCCCATCTTACTCCCATTGCATCATGCATTACGATAAGCGCAAGAACTGCCGAAATAGCAAATTCAAATGAACTTGCTCCGTACAACACGCATGTTGATGAAACGACTGCCATGACCGTCGCGGAATGTGAACTGGGCATTCCTCCATCACCCATAAGTCTCTCGGGATTAAAGCTCTTATTTACAATCACATATAATATTGTTTTAAGTACCTGTGCAACAAACCATCCGCTACAAGCAGCAACCAATACTTTGTTACCCAGTATGTCATTCCAAAACTGCATTCAAACCTCTATTTTGCTTAATTTTACTATTATTACAAAAGTTCCTTAAGGTACTGCTCAATTGCATCGTGCCAGTCTGCAAACATGAAGTCTGTTGTAAGTTTCAACATATAATTCTCCAAAATGCTGTATGCCGGCCTGGGGGCGGACTGAGGATTCTTTGCCTGATATTCCGCTGTGGTCACATGATTGACCTTAGTTTTCTTTCCTGCAATTCTGAAAATTTCTTCTGTGAAATCAGCCCAGTTTGTATCACCTTCACATGTTCCGTGGAAAATTCCGTAGTTCTCCGTATTCATAAGATAATGAATAGCTTTTGCAAGCTCAGTCGTGCTTGTAGGATTACCAAGCTGATCGTTTACAACGCTTATCTCGTCGTGATTCTCAGACAGTTTAAGCATTGTCTTTACAAAGTTCTTGCCGTCTCCGTAAAGCCATGCGGTTCTGATAATAAAGTAGTTTTTCGCAAACTGCTTTACAAACTCTTCTCCGGCAAGTTTTGTCTTACCATAAACACTCACAGGGCCTGTGGCATCAAACTCTGTGTATGGTTTTGTTGCATTTCCCGCAAATACATAGTCGGTAGACACATGTACAAGCTTTGCACCAACCTCTGTTGATGCTATAGACAGATTTCTTGGTCCAATGGCATTAATCTTGTATGAGAGGTCAACATCGCTCTCCTGCTTATCTACTGCGGTATACGCAGCGCAATTTATCACTGCCTTGGGCTTAACTTCCTTAACAAGCTTAATTACGGAATCAACATTTGTAATGTCCAAAGGAATAATTCCCTCTCCCTCAAACACATCGGTATTTACGATCTCATATTTTCCTGTTGCTCCAAGTTCCTTATTTATCGCTCTTCCAAGCTGTCCATTACATCCCGTAACAATTATCTTATCCATCGCTACTCCCTTTTACTTCCTGTATATATTAATCTTGTAGTTAACTTAGCAAACGGACGGCATAACTGCCGTCCGCCTTATATTCTTGTCAATCTGCGCATGTGACATATATTATCACATGTACGGCTTATTCGCCAAGTCCTCCCTCGATTGCTTCAACCATTGCACTCATGGCTTCTTCTTCATCGGGGCCTTCACAATTAAACTCAAGTTCGTCGCCGCATTTAACGCAAGCGCCGAGAACACTCAAAACACTTTTTGCATTGGCAACATTGTCACCGTACGAAAAAGTTATATGTGATTTAAAATTCATAGCCACTTTACAAAGATTTCCCGCAGGTCTCAAGTGCAAACCTGTAGGGTTTGTAATGACTACCTTCTTACTAACCATTTATAACATAACCTCCTCGATCAACTTCGCAAGCTTTTTAGCTTCTTCATCAATCTTAGTCTGCTCCTTACCTTCGATCATTACTCTTACAAGCGGTTCTGTTCCCGAAGGTCTTATAAGCACTCTTCCGTCTCCCGCAAATTCTTTTTCAAGTTCTGCTATAGCACTTGCAATCTCCGGATATTCCATGAACGCATCTTTCTTGTGTGTAGGAACATGCGCGTTTACCAATGCCTGAGGCATTACTTCCATGACCTGCGAAAGCTCTGAAAGCGGTTTGCCTGTAACTACCATAACTTCAAGAAGATGCAAAGCCGACAACAGACCGTCTCCGGTAGTATTGTCATCAAGGAAAATGATATGTCCCGACTGCTCTCCACCAAGGTTCGCACCGATTTCTTTCATATGCTCAAGCACATAGCGGTCACCGACCTTAGTCTTATCCACCTGGATGCCTTCTCTCTCTGCCATCTTAAAGAATCCAAGGTTACTCATTACAGTGGCAACGATTGTATTCTTGGCAAGTTTACCGTTATCCTTCATAAACTTACCGATAATAGCCATTATCTCGTCACCGTCGACCATCTTACCTTTTTCATCAACAGCGAGGAATCTGTCAGCATCTCCGTCGAAAGCAAGTCCGATATTTGCCTTCTCGGTAACAACTCTTCCCATAAGCTCTTCCATATGAGTTGAACCGCATCCCGCATTAATGTTGGTTCCGTCGGGATTGTTGTGAATCACTACAACTTCTGCGCCTAACTGTCTTATTGCCTCAACAGAAGTATAATACGAAGCACCCTCTGCGCAGTCCATTACGATTTTCATTCCTGCAAGGCTGATATCAACTGCTCTAAGATTGTGATTTATATATTCTTCTTTTGCATCACTTCTGTTCTTGATTTTGCCGACTCCGGCACCTGTAGGCATCTTAACGCCTTCCATATTGTTCTTTATAAGTGCCTCAATCTCATCCTCAAGTTCATCAGGAAGCTTATAACCATTTGCATCAAAAAACTTTATCCCATTAAATTCCATCGGATTATGTGAAGCCGAAATAACTACACCGGCATCAACTCTGTATTTTCTTGTAAGATATGCAACGGCGGGAGTAGGGATAACTCCTACATTTACTACATCTGCACCTACAGAACATGCACCTGCCATAAGTGCACTTGCAAGCATATCTCCCGATAATCTTGTATCACATCCCACCATTATGGTTGGTCTGTGGTTAACTTCTTTTGAAAGAACATAGGCTCCTGCCTGTCCAAGCTGCATTGCAAGAAGCGGTGTCAACTCATCATTTGCTACGCCTCTTACACCATCTGTTCCAAATAATCTGCCCATCGTAATAACCTCATTTAATTAGTTTTATTAACACGAACGTATACTTCAACGTCGTCCGATGCTTTAACTCCTTCAGGAAGGTTGTTCCATTTAACTTTTGCACTGTAAACACCGTCTCTCAGTGTTTCTGTGCCGTTTTCTTTGACTAACTGCGTAGCGTCAACGGAACCTTTCAAAGCATTCTCATCAACAGCCGCAAGCGCAGAATCCAAACCAAGAAGAGTAAGCGCTACGGAATCATATTCATTGGTATCAACTTTAATATCATATCCCTGAACAGGGTTCTCAACACCAATATTCTTTATATCAACCGCAAAGTTTTTGGATGATAGCTTACCGATACTTACCACTACCGTTGCTTTTGCTTTTGAATCCTCTCCGAAACGAACGCCGTCGGGAAGATATTTATCAAGTTCCACGGTATAGTTAAGATCCTGTGTCCTACCCGCTATATCAAGCTCAGAGTCGTTTATCGTGATCTCTTTTATCTTAGATATAACTTTTGAATCACCTGCTATCTGAACCTTATCAGGCGTGCTCACTGTTCCGGTAACCGCATAACCGTCTGCGGGTTCTCCCGATACAACACACCTGATCGGCACAAATTTACCTTCAAGTATCTCAACTTCCGCCCTTACAGTGGGTTTTCCATTATTATTTATGATCTTTACACGTGAAGCATCAACATCATTTGTCTCGACAACTTCATCATTCTTATCACGAAGTACGATATTGGCGGTTACGTTCATTGTACGTGTAAGTCCCGCTACATCTATCTCCGCTGTTGCTTTCGTAACATTGTTGACCACCGATTCGGGGCCTTCTATCTTAACCTGATCAAGCTCAATTGCTTTATCACCGACAATATATTTATCATCGGGATGTCCGATCTGAACAGGCTTGAGTTCAAGCGTCTTGCTTATCTTCTTTTCAACGTTGTACTCCAACTTATCGTTGCTTAATTCTATATCTACGATATCAGTACCGTTGTTGTTCTCTACCACCGCTTCAATAGGTATTGCTCTTACTGTGCTGTCGGTACCTTGAACAGGCAAATTTTTTAAATCCGCTACCAGTTTTATATCATTGTTGGTCAATGTATCAACTATAGATTTCTTTCCTTTGACCTTTACGCTCTGGCTAAGATCTGATGAATCCACTGCCCATCCGACAAGATTATTATTCTTTAAATAGTTACTGTTATCGACAATCTTGACCTGAACATCTCTGATCTGCCTTGAAATCTGAGGGTCCTGATTATTTGTCACAGACAACCATATAACACCAGCAAATACCAGCGAAGCAAGCTTAAGCCCAAAATTTGACATGATCTTCTTCATCTCTTCACCCTGGCCTTTCTGGCAAAGTGCTTAATATGCGTTTCTTCCGCATGCTTGTTCTGCAAAACCTTAAGCCTGTCTCTTAGTCTGTCACTGTCAACAGATTTATCGAGTTCGCCTTCATATGCAACGCTTATCTTTCCTGTTTCCTCAGAAACAATGATAGTAAGTGAATCAGTCACTTCAGATACACCGATACTAGCACGGTGTCTGGTTCCAAGTTCTTTACCAATTCCCATGTTGTCTGACAAAGGAAGGTAACATGTTGCGGATACAACTCTGTCTCCGCGTATTATTACAGCACCGTCATGAAGAGGTGTGTTATGTTCAAAAATATTTATAAGAAGCTGACTCGTAACAATTCCGTCAACAGCTATACCCGTTCTCTCAAATTCAGCAAGTGAAAAATCCTGCTGAATAACAATAAGTGCTCCCGTACGAACTTTTGACATTTCGACACAGGCCCTTACAATCTCATTAAGTGTCTTATCAGAAAAACGCTCCTGAAACTTCATATCTCCGAAGAAAAATGCATTGGAGAAGAAGTTTTTTCTTCCAAGTTCTTCCAACGCTCTTCGAAGCTCAGGTTGCAATATAATAACTACTACTATGATGATAACGTTAAAGAAATTTCCAACAATCCACAATATTGTATTCATCTGGAAAAATTCCGCAAACAAGATGAATGCAATAATGACTATTACGCCTTTAAGCATTGACCAAAGTCTGGAGTTTTTTGCCCACAACAAAACATGATAAACCAGAAACGCGATAATAAGTATCTCCAGAATATCAGTAGGTCTCACGGAAGGTATACGAAACGCTTCAAGATCAAAAAACTGCTGAACTGTTTCCATATCAATCCTTTAAAAATCACCTGTGCTGATCCATTGCACGGTTGATCTTCTTAACCTTCCTTTCCGGCGTAGAAACTGTAACCTTTGGTACCGCCTTTACATAATAATAATATTCATCATCTTCAAACTGAACTTTCTCAGTCCTGCTGTAGTCCAGATTGAATGCAAAAAACTCAACCACAAACATAAGAAGTGCGGAAATAATTGTTCCGACAACAACTCCGCCGAGCGACATCTGTGTATCATAGATAAGATCTCCGATCATAGTACACATAATAAGTGAAACTGCTCCGGCAATAATTGCAATCTTCCATGATTTATCAACAGAAGATCTGCGGATAGCGTATACAATAGCGATAGTTATTGAAAATGCAACTATCGAAACGAGCATTGCTTTATCACCCAACAATCCTGTTATTACAGACTGGAATGCATTTGCAGCTTCCTCCACACCCTCACTTCCGAAAGACTGTGAGTTCTTGGAGAAGAACGCAAGCATATATGAAATGATAAGTCCGAATGATACGGATACCATTGATGTAGGTCCACCCAAAAGTCCCATAGCCAAAGGCATCACATACGGTATATGCATAAAGAAAAACAGCGGGGTCAAAAGAACCGCAAGTGTATCTTTAGGCGAAAACCTGAAATACAACAGGAACATAAGCACAAACACTATAAGTGCGAAAAGTGCACATTCCGAAGACAATTCAAAAAGATGTCCCGTGATAAATAACGCCGCGATAAATACTATGCAATTAGGCGTGAGAATAGAACACAGCAGCGATGCCATCAGAACTATCACAAAATTCTTAAGGCTGTCCATATATCCCAATTTGCTGTTTATTATGCAGATTGTGATAAGTGCCAAAAGGAATTTCCACGCGTAGCTAATGTAAACCTCGTTTTTAATATAAAATTTTTTGATATAAATCTTTAATTCCAATAATGAAGTCATGTCACTGTTCCTTTTCGTACATTCTTGCCAGTTTCTTTAAATTTTCATAATATGCTCTCATACTCCTTCGCATTCTGGAATAGCGATAAGAATATATTATATATGAAGCAAGCGAATACACGCCAACAAGCAGGAGGTAGTATATTAGCCACCTCCTGCCGGTTGCAATAAGATTTTCCGTATTATATACATCAGATAACACTTTTTCAAAATCGTATAAAACATATGCAGCGATAAATACTGCGAAAACAATCGTTGCACTAATAAGCGACTTTATAACATTAAAAGCCACGTAATCACTCTTAAAATAAGAGTTTATCGCGTCATTATTTTTTCCTTCACGATCAATAAATGCAGCCATCTTGGTCATCAAAATGACTTTCTCTTCATTTAACATCTTTGCTCCTTAAGTATCCAGGAAACGCATTCCGGCTTTGTTGTCTTTCTTAATCTGCTCCTGCATAACCTGTTTAGGCTTTGAGAAGCTGGTCGCCAGATTGTTTGCCATTGATGTCTTACATTTAGCACAGAATCTTCCTGTTAAAATTGACGCTCCACAATTCTCGCATTGAAGCTGAATTGGTGAGTGTTCTGAAAACATAAGCCTCTCTTCACGTATCCACTGCTGAATCTGCTTAGAGGAAACCTCATTATCGTCTGCGATCTGCCTGAGACTGGCGCTGGGATTATCCTGGATGTACTGCTTAACCTTCTGGAAATCCTCTTCAATAGCCTTCTTACACTGATCGCATATCGTAGGGCCACCGATATGATTGAACATTTTGCCACATCTGGAACAATTTCGTAAGTTCATATACATAACCTCCGCTAGACTATGTAGTTTGCCCGATTGCGAGTGTTAAAAAATAAACTTTTTCAGCTCCGGCCAATCTTAACAAACGGGCAATCTCATCAATGGTACTTCCCGTTGTGTAGATGTCATCGATAATAAGTATGCACTTAAATTTTACATCATTTCGTTGTATATTAAAAGCCTTTTTCAAATTATTGCGCCGCCCGCGGACATCCAGATTCTTCATGGGCAAAGTGTTTCTGGTTCTTTGTATGAGGTCTGCTTTCATTGGTATATCAAGCATTTCAGACACTTTCCTTGCATAGGCCTCAGCCTGGTTGTATCCTCTCTCTGCCTCTTTGCGCGCGTACATGGGAACAGGCACTATCAGATCTATGCCAAGACCAGAAAGCTTCTTCCCAAGAGCCTTTTGGGTTGCCCTTGCATAAAAATCCGCATATTCCTGCCTTCCCATATACTTGAATCTGTAAACAGATCCGGAAACACTCCTATATTGAAAAAGAGAAAAGCCTCTGTCGTACGCATGCTTCATTTTTGCGCAGTCATCGCAATACTCTCTGTCAGCATCCGCACCCGTAAGTCCTTTTCCGCATTTTATGCATGTCGGAGCTTTTACAAACTTGATCTTTTTTATGCAGTCTTCATGAATAAGACGCCCTCTTTTTATCCTGCCGTTTCTAATCTCAAAAGTATTTAATATTCCGTCGCATACAGGACATCTTCCGGGGTATACAATTTCTTTTACCACACAAAATATGTCTTTTATTTCTTTAGTTACTGTCTGCATCAAATATTTCTTTTATCCTATCCGCAAGTCCCGTATATCTCTTAAGCTGCTCTTCATTTTCCGTCATTTCGCAGAGCGTCTTACTGCTTCCGAGGACGCAGACCGTGCTCCTGGCTCTTGTAACAGCCGTATAGAGAAGGTTCCTGTTAAGAAGCATCCTGGGTCCGCCGAGAATAGGCAAAATGACCGCCGGATACTCACTGCCCTGGGACTTGTGTATCGTTATTGCATAAGACAGTTCTATTTCATCAAGCTCGGAAAAAGGATACCTTACTCTTCTGTGTTCGTCAAATTCCACTACGATATCCTGAGAATATTCATTTATTTCTTTGACAATTCCCATATCTCCGTTGTACACGCCCATTCCGGAATCGACAGGAATATTATATTTGCCGACAACTTCCCACTTAGCCTGATAATTATTCCTTATCTGCATTACTTTGTCGCCCTCTCTTATGATGAGGTCACCGTATGCATGCTCTTTCTTGGAAGAATCAGGCGGATTCAGATATTTCTGAAGAACGAGGTTAAGCTGTATCGCACCGAGCGGACCTTTTTTCATCGGCGTAAGAACCTGAATGTCATATGGCGAAGCTTTGACATATCCGGGAAGTTTATCCCTTATGAGCTGGATCATATGCTTATATATGACATCAGCGTCATTTCTCTCCAAGAAAAAGAAATCCTTACTCTTATTATCCAGAACAGGCTTCTCTCCTCTGTGGATTCTGTGAGCGTTCATTACAATGTCACTTTCTTCCGCCTGTCTGAATATCTTCTTAAGAAAGATCGTAGGAAACTTGCCGCTTGATATCAGATCCCCGAGAACCTGTCCCGGTCCTACGCTCGGAAGCTGTGAACTGTCACCAACAAGTATCAGGTGAACTCCGGGCACAAGCGCCCTTAGAAGCGCGTTAAAGAGATGTGTGTCAACCATGGACATCTCATCGATTATAAGCGCATCCGTTTCAAGCGGATTATCTCTGTTCCTCTCAAACTTTACGCCCTGACGCCTCTCGTCATCATCCTCGACCTGACCTGTAACTTCGAGAAGCCTGTGAATCGTCTTTGCTTCGTACCCTGTAGCCTCAGTCATACGCTTAGCTGCGCGTCCTGTGGGTGCTGCAAGCATGATATCAAGTCCTTCCGAAGCATAGTAGTTTATTATTGTATTAATAGTAGTGGTCTTACCTGTTCCGGGTCCTCCGGTTATTATTACCACTCCGTTTGCAATACTCTTTATGACCGCATCTCTCTGAAGGTCGTCGAGCTCGATTCCCTTTTTGTGCTCAATTTCCAAGATGCGTTTTTTATAAAGCTCCTCTTCCTGAGGGCCGATCTTTTCCGATATATTAAGACCGTGCAGCATAGCCGCACATCCCTGTTCCTCATAGAAATAAGACGATGCGTACACATTGTCTTCACCCTTACACACAAGTTTTTGGTCCATGATAAGGTTTTGGATCTGCGTCATTATGTCATCCGTATCAATTACATCCTCCGGACTATTCTGCAAAAGAAGCGATGTCTTATATGCAAGCTCTTTCATAGGAAGATAAGTATTTCCATCCATCGTCCCCTGTAAAAGAGTGTACATGATACCGCTCCTGATCCTATACTCTGAATCTACGCAAATGCCAACTTTTTCAGCAATATCGTCTGCTATTTTAAATCCAATTCCGGCTATGTCATCCGCAAGCTTGTACGGATTTTCTTTAATAATCCCGTAAATCTGAGTTCCGTACCTGTTGTATATCTTAACTGCCATAGCATTTGTTATTCCATACTGCTGCAAAAAGATCATTGCATCGCGCATCTCTCTTTTATCCGCCATCTGGATAGATATATCAATTGCCTTCTTCTCGCTGATTCCCTTGATCTCAGCAAGTCTTTCAGGCTCATCTTCTATTATTCTGAATGTATCCGACCCGAATTTTTTGACGATCCTTGCGGCAAGGGCTTCTCCTATTCCCTTTATCGCTCCGGATCCAAGATATCTCTGCATTGAGACCGCGTCGTCAGGTACAACTATCTTATAAGAATCCACTTTGAGCTGATGGCCGTAGACAGGGTGTTCAACATACACTCCCTCCATCTCCAAAGTATCTCCGACATCCGCATCCTTGAAATTCCCTATGCAGGTGATTTCATCATCTTCCGTGACAATATTAGCCACCGAATATCCATTTTCCGCATTTCTGTAAATAAAATGCTCAATATATCCCTTAACGTTTTCTTTTTCCATAGTGAATAGTATAGCATAAGAAAAAGGATCCGATTCTTAAGATTTCTTAAGAATTGGATCCCTCTGTATTATTCTCAGTCGTAGCCTCCGGAATGTCATAATTTCTCTTGAGATTCTCATAGAGCATCTGAGCAAATCCGTTGCTCTGCTTATCAACAGATGTAGCACATACGTCCTGAAGTGTCTGATCTTTGAAAAAATCAACCAGAGTAGATGTTGAATTATCTGACTTTTCAGGTTTAAGAGCATCTACAGACTTCTGCATCTCCTTAAATATCTGCTCTAAGAAATACGACTCGAAGCCTTTACATGCAGCCCAAAGTTCGTCATCGGAAGACTTCTCGTTTGTCTGCTCGAGCTTATTTTTAAGAGCTTCTGTAGAGGCATTCTTACTCTCACGCATCGCATATTCAGTTATGCCCGTTGCATTTATACCACTGATATCAAATCCTGCCATGGCTATTCTCCATCAATTATCTCTTAAGACCATTTGCAGTCTGCATCATTTCGTCTGTCGTCTGGATTGCTGTTGAGTTCATCTCGTAAGCTCTCTGTGCAACGATAAGATTTACCATCTCTGTTGCAACATTAACGTTGGAGCCTTCAAGATATCCCTGTTCAATTGTGCTAAGCTTAACCTCTCCGGCTGCCTCAGCTTCAAGAATAGGTTCTCCGCTTGCTACAGTCTCCTGCCAAGCTGCTCCGCCCACTCTCTCAAGGCCTTCCCTGTTACGGAACTGCCAAAGGCCAATCTGAGGTCCGATTGCCTGAGGAACGCTCTCATCATCGGGATAATAGATCTTACCGTCTCCGCCAATCTCAATTCTGCTCGCTAAGGCATTTCCGTCAACCACGATAGGATTGCCGTCAATTCCAAGAACCGGATTACCTTCAGCTGTTGTAAGCTCAAGAGTTGTTCCGCCCGTCTCCTGAAGAGCCCATGTGAAATTACCGTTTCTGGTATACTGAACAGTCTCTCCGTCAGCTGCTGTGTAAGCGAAGAAACCGTCACCGCTTATAGCAAGAGCTGCAGGATTTTCGTTGTTCTGCAAAGATCCCTGTTTAAAGAACTGATTTATTGAAGATGTACGGGTACCAAGACCTACCTGTGAATTGGTTGGCTTAGGCTCGCCGTTTGCTGTAGTTGTAACTGTCTGAAGCTCCTGATACAAAAGAGACTTAAACTGTGCTCCCTGAGCTTTATATCCGACTGTATTAACGTTTGCAAGGTTGTTCGATATAGTATCTACGTTTGTCTGCTGGGCATTCATTCCTGTTGCCGCTGACCATAAACTTCTAACCATAGACATACCTCCCTCTCTTTGGTATGTATCGACACAAAGGCCGTGATACTTTATAAAAAAAGTATAAATTTTTTAATCGATCAAAAAATTATGAAAGTCTGCCAAGCTGATTTGCAGCAATATCAAGTGTATCATCGATTGTTGTGATCATTCTCTGGTTTGTATCGTAGTTTCTCTGAACCGCGATCATGTTTACCATCTCATCAACAACAGAAACATTTGACTGCTCCAAAAATCCCGAGTAAACACGTCCCGTTCCCTCTATAGGATTGGCTCCGTTTACGGGAATATACATATTTTCTCCGTAGTGCTCAAGATTGTCATATGAGATACGTCCGTCAGGATATGTTGTCTTCTCAAAATCAAATATTCCAATCTGGGCAACAACCTCACCGTCCTGCACGATATTACCGTTCATGCTGACTTCTACGGGGAGTGACGGATCAAGTTCAATATGTCCTCCGTCCTGTGAAAGAACAAAGTCCCCGTCCTGAGTAACAAGCTCTCCCTCAGCTGTAACCGTAAAGTTACCGTCTCTGGTATACATTATATTGGTCTGATTCGGAAGATCTCTCTCAATATTCTTAGCCTTGTTCGTATATTCGATTCCAAAGAAACCATATCCGCCGATAGCCATGTCATATTTGTTTCCGGTCTCTTTCATGGGACCTTCGGACCAATCAACATAGCCTTCGCCAATCTTTACACCGGGATTAATAATGCCCAGTCCACGCGCAGTGAACGGGGCATCAGTATAATCTTTAATTTTAAGCGCAAGCTGATCACTGAAAGACTGTGATGTTGTGCCTTCCTTCTTAAAACCGTTTGTGTTGGCATTGGCAAGATTGTTGGTCAGCACATCCATTCTGTGCTGCTCGTTGATCATTCCTGTGTAAGCAGTATAAAGACCTTTTACCATTCTCTTTCCCTCATACCGTCCTGGTTATTCTTTATAGTTCAATCCTTGATATATATTATCGCAGATCATCAATCCTGATGATAACCTACAATAAACTCTACATAACGGCCGGTTCCGATGGCAACCGCTGTCATAGGATCCTCTGCTGTCATAGTATTGATTCCGGTCTTGGAATAGATAAGATCCTCAAGTCCGCGAAGAAGTGCTCCGCCACCTGTAAGAACTATTCCTCTGTCAGCAATATCCGCTGCAAGTTCCGGAGGTGTATTCTCAAGAACGCTGTGAATAGCCTCGATGATCTGAGATGTAGGCTCTCTGAGTGCCTCTTCTGTCTCTTCAGAAGATACTCTTACAGTTTTGGGAAGACCTGTAACAAGGTTACGTCCTCTTACATCCAGGAAATCATCTTCCGGTCTCGGATAAGCTGAACCAATTTTAATCTTTATATCTTCGGCAGTTCTGTCACCGATAAGAAGATTGTGCTTCTTTCTCATGTAACGAACAATTGCCTCATCAAAATCATCTCCTGCGACCTTAACGGATGTGCTTACAACCGTTCCGCCGAGTGAGATAACTGCAATATCAGATGTACCTCCACCTATATCAACGATCATGTTTCCGCAAGGCTTTGTAATATCAATTCCTGCTCCGATCGCTGCTGCAATAGGTTCCTCGATAGTCTTAACATCTCTCGCACCGCAAAGTCTTGTAGCATCTTCTACGGCTTTCTTCTCTACTTCCGTAGCTCCACTGGGAACACATACAGCGATAAAAGGTTTTCTATGAATTTTCCTTCCGATAGCCTTCTTAATGAAGTATCTCATCATCTGCTCAGTGATTTTGTAGTTAGAGATAACTCCCTGTCTCAGAGGTCTTACGGCAACAATATTACCGGGTGTACGGCCAAGCATAAGCCTCGCATCCTCACCGATTGCCTTGATTTCCTCTGTGTCTCTGTCATAAGCTACTACAGAAGGTTCCTTAAGAACTACTCCCTTGCCTCTTATGTAAACGAGAACAGATGCCGTTCCTAAATCAATTCCGATGTCTGCATACTGCATAATTTAAGGTACCCCTTTCAAAACTGTGTGTCATTTATTTTAGCGCATAAGTGCGGATAATAAAAAATGTTAATAATACATTGCCATTATAAACCATCTTATAAAGATTTAAAAGGGGCTACCTCTATTAATATCGGACATTTCCTATCAAAACTTAAGTATCCTGTTAAAATCTTAAGTATTTTAGCCATGTGCTCAAAAAAGAGTTTTGAAAACACCTAAATTACGCGCATTTCGTGAAATACCATACTAAAACTAATCATTATTTTTTCAACATCTTTTTTATGTATGCTCCGGTATATGACTTCTTACACTTAGCAACTTCTTCCGGCGTGCCGCACGCAACAACCGTTCCGCCGCCCGAACCGCCCTCGGGTCCCATATCTATGATGTAATCTCCTGTTTTGATGACATCCAGATTATGCTCGATAACAACAACCGTATTTCCCTGTTCTACCAGCTCATGCATTATCTTCACAAGCTTCTGAACATCGGCAAAATGAAGTCCCGTCGTAGGCTCATCAAGAATATAGACTGTCTTGCCCGTTCCCACCTTACTAAGCTCCGTCGCAAGCTTTATTCTCTGCGCCTCACCACCTGAAAGCTCTGTACTGGGCTGTCCAAGCTTAACATATCCAAGTCCCACATCGTAAAGAGTCTGTATCTTTCTCTTAATCGTCTTAACATTCTCAAAGAAAGTAAGCGCCTCTTCAACCGTCATATCAAGGACATCATAAATATTCTTTCCTTTATATCTGACTTCAAGAGTTTCGTGGTTATAACGTTTTCCTCCGCAGACCTCACACGGAACATATACATCCGGAAGGAAATGCATTTCAATCTTGATAATTCCGTCACCGCCGCAGGCTTCACATCTTCCGCCTTTAACGTTAAACGAGAACCTTCCCTTCTTGTATCCTCTTGCTTTCGCATCGGGGGTACCTGCAAAAAGATCCCTTATCATATCAAACACGCCCGTATATGTCGCAGGGTTTGATCTCGGAGTTCTTCCGATAGGCGACTGATCTATAGCAATGACCTTATCAACCTGCTCAAGCCCTTCAATTCCCTTGTGTTTTCCGGGTATACATCTAGCCCTGTTAAGATCTCTCGCAAGATGCTTGTAGAGTATCTCATTGACAAAAGAGCTCTTTCCGGAGCCCGAAACTCCCGTAACTATGGTAAGTACGCCAAGCGGAACATCAATATCTATATTTCTTAAGTTATTCTCACTCGCACCTAGCACCTTAAGCCATCCCTTCGGCTCTCTTCTGACTTCCGGAACGTCGATCTTAAGTTTGCCTGCCAGATACTGGCCGGTTATCGACTCCTCAACTTTCATGATATCTTCGGCAGTTCCCGTAGCAACGATCTTACCGCCTCTTGAGCCCGCTCCCGGTCCCACATCGACGATATAATCAGCCTCTCTCATAGTATCTTCATCATGTTCTACTACAATAAGAGTATTTCCAAGGTCTCTGAGATTCTTAAGCGTATTAAGAAGCTTATCGTTATCCCTCTGATGAAGTCCGATACTCGGCTCATCAAGGATATAGCATACTCCGCAAAGACCCGAACCGATCTGTGTAGCAAGTCTTATTCTCTGTGCCTCGCCGCCTGAAAGTGTTCCCGCGGCTCTCGAAAGCGAAAGGTAACCCAATCCTACATCCACAAGAAATCCCACTCTCGCCCTGATTTCTTTCAGAACCTGTGCACCGACAAGTTCCTGATGCTCACTAAGTTTGAGATTTTCAAGGTAGTTCTGAAGTTCATCAACCGACATTGATGTGATCTCATAGATATTCTTATCGTCTATGGTAACCGCCAGTGATTCCTTCTTAAGCCTCTGTCCGCCGCAAAGCTGACAGGGCGTGATTCTCATAAACTCCTGATATTCAGCCTTCGCCGTCTCAGAAAAAGTCTCTCTGTATCTCTGTTCAACATTCTTGATAAGTCCGTCAAAAAGAATCGGGTAATCACCCTCACCTCTTGAACCCTTGTAGTGAACATTGACAGTCTTGTCAGCTCCGTGTATGAGCATATGTCTTACCTTCTCGGGAAGATCGCAGAAAGGAGTATCAAGGCTGAATTTATAAGCTTTGGCAAGCGCTTTCAAAGTCGCATTACTAAAACTTCCCTCCTTATTTGCAGACTGCCATCCCATAACAACGATACATCCGTCATTTATTGAAAGAGTCTTGTCGGGGATCATGAGATCTTCGTCAAACTCCATCTTATATCCAAGTCCCGCACAGTCAGGGCAGGCTCCGAAAGGATTATTGAACGAAAAACTTCTGGGTTCAATCTCGGGAATACTGATCCCGCAATCGGGGCAGGCAAAATTCTGGCTGAAATTAAGCTCTTTTCCATCCACCACATCAACAGTAAGAAGTCCCTCCGCAAGCTGCAGGGCACTCTCTATTGAATCGGCAAGTCTCTTCCTTAGATTCTCGTTGTCATCTCTTATGACAATTCTGTCAACTATTACTTCTATGTTATGCTTGATGTTCTTATCAAGCTTGATTTCTTCAGAAAGCTCATACTGACTTCCGTCAATTCTTACTCTGACATAACCCGCTCTTTTTGCCCTGTCCAGAGTCTTGGCATGCTCACCTTTTTTGCCTCTTACAACAGGTGCAAGAAGCTGGAGCTTGGTTCCGTCACCGAGAGCCATAATCTGGTCGCACATCTCATCAACCGTCTGTCTTCTTATCTCTCTTCCGCAGTTCGGACAGTGCGGTATACCTATTCTTGCATACAACAATCTGAAATGATCGTATATCTCGGTAACCGTTCCCACAGTCGATCTGGGATTCTTGTTAGTGGACTTCTGGTCAATCGAGATTGTAGGAGAAAGTCCTTCGATTCTCTCGACATTAGGCTTATCCATCTGTCCCAGAAACATTCTTGCGTAAGATGAAAGCGACTCCATGTACCTTCTTTGACCTTCCGCAAAAATAGTATCAAAAGCAAGTGAAGACTTACCCGATCCCGACAGTCCCGTAAAAACTGTCAGAGTCTCCCTCGGGATCTTAACACTCACATGCTTAAGATTATGTTCATCTGCACCGCGGACTCTGATGTAATCATGAATATCCGTGGGAAGAATTCTCTTTGCTGTCGTATTCTTTTTTGTCATTCTACTGTTATCCGGCATATATTTATCTCCTGTCACCTATCTCAGGTTATTTACCTTCCGTCAGATCATTATATATTTTCTTGAGTTCAATCATTTGGTCTCTGAGTGTCGCCGCCGTTTCAAAGTCAAGCTCTGTGGCCGCACGTTTCATCTTCTTCTGAACCTGTCCGATAAGTTTCTCAAGTTCATCCTTATCCATTGCCTCAGGATCTTTTTCAAACTTAACTTCTTCCTTGGCGATAGCCTTGGTAACTGCGATAAGCTCTCTTACCGCCTTCTTTATTGTCTGCGGAGTTATTCCGTGTTCCTTATTGTATTCTTCCTGTATCTTACGTCTTCTCGCCGTTTCATCGATAGCTTTCTGCATCGACTCCGTCATATTATCGGCGTACATGATAACGTGTCCTTCCGCATTACGCGCAGCACGTCCGATTGTCTGAATAAGCGACGTCTCCGAACGAAGAAATCCCTCTTTGTCCGCATCGATTATCGCAACAAGTGATATTTCAGGAATATCAAGTCCCTCTCTCAAAAGGTTGATTCCGACAAGAACATCAAAGACATCAAGACGCATATCTCTGATTATCTCAGCTCTTTCAAGCGTATCGATATCGGAATGAAGGTATTTTACCCTTATTCCCGACTCTGCAAGGTACTCCGTCAGATCCTCAGCCATTCTCTTGGTGAGCGTAGTCACAAGAACCTTATTCTTCTTATCTATCTCTGTACGAATCTCACCTATGAGATCGTCAATCTGTCCCTCAACAGGGCGTACGGAAATCTCGGGATCGAGAAGTCCCGTAGGCCTTATTACCTGCTCGGTTCTTAGAAGTTCATGCTCTTCCTCATATTTTCCCGGAGTAGCGGAGCAAAAGAGCATCTGGTCAATGTGCGATTCGAACTCCTCAAAATTTAGCGGTCTGTTATCAAGCGCAGACGGAAGCCTGAATCCATAATCAACAAGCGTAAGTTTCCTGCTCCTGTCTCCGTGATACATGGCACCGACCTGCGGAATCGTCATATGCGACTCATCAACGATTATCAGGAAATCTCTGTCAAAGAAGTCCAAAAGAGTAAGCGGCGGTTCACCAGGTGCCATAAAGTTAAGGTGTCTTGAATAGTTCTCAATTCCCGAGCAAAAGCCCGTCTCCTTAAGCATCTCTATATCAAAATTGGTTCGCTCAGAGATTCTCTGGGCTTCAATAAGTCTGTCCTCTCCCTTAAAGAACTTGATCTGTTCCTCAAGCTCTTTCTCAATTTCAACGCACGCCATGTTGATCTTCTCCTGAGGAACAACATAGTGTGAAGCAGGATAGATCATAACGTGCGAAAGCTCGCTTCTTACCTTAGCTGTGACAGGTTCAATCTCAGTAATCCTGTCTATCTCATCGCCAAAGAACTCTATCCTTATCAGATAATCATCCGCATTAGCAGGAAAAACCTCTATCGTATCGCCTCTTACCCTGAAATTGCATCTTCCGAGCTCAAGATCGTTTCTCGTATACTGTATCGCAACAAGCTCTTCTATCGTCTTGTCTCTATCCTTCTGCATTCCCGGGCGAAGTGAAATTGACATTCCCTTAAATTCATCAGGGCTTCCAAGTCCGTATATACAAGATACGCTGGCAACAACGATAACATCCTTCCTCTCCGAAAGTGACGCCGTTGCCGAAAGCCTGAGCTTATCAATCTCATCATTTATCGACGAGTCTTTTGCAATATATGTATCTGTCTGAGGAACATACGCTTCAGGCTGATAGTAATCGTAGTAGGATACAAAATACTCAACTGCGTTTTCGGGAAAAAACTCCTTCATCTCGCCATAGAGCTGGCCTGCAAGAGTTTTATTGTGGCTGATGATCAGCGTGGGTTTATTTAGCGCCGCTATGACATTTGCCATAGTGAACGTCTTACCCGATCCCGTAACACCAAGTAAAGTCTGAAATTGATTGCCTTCCTTAAACCCCTTAACCAACTCCTCTATTGCTTGGGGCTGGTCTCCTGTGGGCTTAAACTCAGAGTGTAATTTGAAATCCATATCTCAGTTCCCCTCGATAATTTGATAAGTATCTTCTATCAAACAAAAAAGAAATGATATACCGCTGTTACAGTATATCATTTCAGAATTCACGCGTCTATAAAAACTTGAACACATGTTCGCAATATTCACTTCGCCACAATATCCCGAACCAGCTTCGCATCATCGCCCGCAACAATGAAATATCCAAATCTGGAAGAGCTGTCCACAACTTTTCTGTCGGTAATCTCTTCAACACTACTCTCAATAACAAGATCCTGATATTTTGAACAAATCTCCTGACAATAATCGGCATCTTCCCGGCAGAAAACAAACTTGATTCCCGCTGCGATGTGCTTCTTACCGGAAGTGAGGTCGGGCACGTTTCCAAGAGCCACATCGATGACTGCTTTGACAAAATCAATGCCGGTAGTCAGCTGCACAAGTGAACTTCCGATGCAGTCGCCGCCCATTCTCCCGCCAATTTCGACAATCTTTATAACGCCGTCTTCGCGGATAAGAATCTCGGAATGTGACGCGCCGTTCTCTATCTCAAGCGCATCAAGTGCGCCATATATGACGTTTCTGATGTTCTCATAAGTCTTTTCATCTACAGGTGCAGGTTCAAAGTGTCCGGTCTCGATGAAATTCGGGCTTCCCGTTGTGAACTTCTCGGTCACGGCAAGAAGTGTATGTTTCCCGTTGTATGAGATACACTCAACACTGTACTCTTTTCCCTCAACGAATTCCTCGATGATCGCGGTCTTCTCAAAGCTCACATCTCTTGCAGATGCTATCGCAGCCATGATTCCAGACTTTGACTTAAGCTTTGTAACAGCTCTGCTTCCGGATCTGTCCGTGGGCTTTACGATTATCGGATATTCAAATCCAAGCTCATCAACATTGACCGAGTCATCAGCCAAAACGTATTTAGGGCACGGAATATTCTTTTCCGTAAGGGCATTTCTCATTGCAAACTTATTGGTCGACTTGTACGTGCATGAAAGCGAATTGCCCGAAAGCCCCATCTTATCTGCAACATAGTTTACAGTGAGCATCGCAAGATCGGATGCAATACTGCATATTCCGTCAATTCCTATCTCTTTGCACTTCTCACAGATAGCCTCTTTTTCAACAATACTTATCGGATAAAAGAAATCGGCCGTAGCTTCGCCTACATCTCCAACGCCCCATGCGAACACATGAGTTTCAAGTCCCATTTCTTTTGCCTTTAAAATCAGCGGATTCTGAAGATATGAAGCGCCGATGATCGCCAGTTTTTTCATATACTACTCCTCTTCGTGTCGGTTAAGCATTTTGTCAATAATATAAATAGGTCTTCCTTTACTCTCGGAAAAGATATTTCCGATGTATATCCCGACTATTCCCAAGGCGCTCAGCATAAGTCCGCCCATCATATATATCGATGCAATGACCGAAGGCCAGCCTATATCCAGATCTCTCACAGCGTAATTTCTGATAACAAGATAGATCAAAAATATAAATGCCGCACATGAAAGTGCAAATCCCAACTTAACCGCCATAAACAGCGGCTTGTTGGACTGCGCGGTAATAAGGCTGATCGCAAGATTAACTTTTTTGCTGAAAGTATATGACGACTTTCCCGCAAATCTTTCATCCGACTCAAGCTCGATGGTTGTGTCATTATAGCCAAGCCACATGAGGAACATGATGTAATCTCTGGTCTGCTCTTTCATCTTAAGAAAAGAATCTACGACTTTTCTTTTGGCAACACTGTAATTACCCACCTCGAAGTCGTACTTCATGTCTGAGAGCTTATTATATACAGCGTAAAAAGATCTTGATAAAGCTTTTACAATAAAGGTATCCTTTCTTTCTTTTCGCTTGGAATATACAATATCGTAACCTTCCTCTATCTTGTCCAAAAACAGTGGCAAAAACTCAGGTCTGTCCTGAAGATCGCAGTCCATTACAGAAACAAGATCTCCTGTCGACTTCTCAAGACCTGCGGTTATCGCACGCATCTGTCCAAAGTTCCTTGAAAGTTTTATTCCCACAACGCGCTTATCCTTAACGCAGAGCTTCTCGATCTCTTCCCACGATTTCTGTGGGCAATGGTCGTCCACCATGATTATCTCAAAGGATTTTCCTGCATCTTCAAGCGTTGCAACAAGCCTCTTATATAGTTCGGGTACCGCCTCCCTGCATCCGTATACAGGGATAACTACTGAAATATCCATAAATATCCTCGTGTTTTCTTTTTGAATTTCATAGTTATAAATATGAAACCAACATAGGATATTTTATCATATTACAATCAAAGATTAAACGAATCATATGTATAGACCATATCCTGTTCAATCACGAAATCATCGCAAAAAGTATTCCTCTTTGTATCGATATGATCCAGGAGCTGCGTCGTGCACATTGCGGCAGTCGCATCTCCCTCAGGTATTTCAGGCTTTGCACCGCCTTTCGTAAGCAGACTTGCAAGTCCCAGTATCATCATGATTCCTATAAAGATCACTCCGAATGTGTATAAAAAAATAATCATTTCCCCTCCTGAAAAAATTCTTTATCAATAAATTCAGCTATTCTCTCTTTTGCATTATATAATCGTCCATTAAATGCGGGCACGCGCTCTTTTGCATCGCTCCCAACGTAATTCATGACAGGTTCCGCGTACAAGATTACTCCCGACATTGTCGCAGCAACGACCGCTACTGCGACGCCTCTCTTTATATATCTGACAACAATGTCACGTTTTCTTTTCACAATACTGTCCAAAAGAGCTTTCTCTATCTCTCCGCAGGATCTGAACCTGTCATCGCGCCCTGGCTTTATGCATTTATTTATTATCTTCACGAAATCGCCTGAAAGTCCCGGCGCTCCGTTTAGCTTAAAGTTTTCAAGTGCCGCTTCGTTCTTGATATCTATCCCCGTTGTCATCTGCAAAAGAGTCATCCCAAAGCAATATATATCCGTTTTTGGATCTGTTTGGCCCAGAGTCCCGTACTGTTCGGGCGCCGCAAATCCCACGGTTCCAAGATAAGATGTGTCGGACTTTTCGCCTTTTCTATAGATCCTCGCCGCTCCGAAATCTATCAGATGCACCTTTCCGTCCTTGCCGATAATGATATTCGCAGGCTTAAGGTCCCTGTATATTACTGGTTCCCGCAATCCGTGAAGATACTTAAGTATCCTGATAAGCTCAATAGCGATTCCAACGGTCTCTTTCTCGGAAAAAACTCCGTTCATCCGAAGTTTCTCCGAAAGGCTGTTTCCCGCGATATACTGCATGACCATAAATCCTTCTTCATAATCTACAAGTTTCTGTATTCCCGGATAATTGAACCTCTTTAACATTAACGCCTCATCTTCCAAAGACGACTTTGCCTTGAAACTCTCCTTCTTAAGAGCTTTTACCGTCACCTTTTTGCCGGTACGCATATCACGTGCCGCAAAGACTGCGCTTGTTCCGCCCTCTCCGATTTTCTTTATTATCCTGTATCTTTTTATATCTTTCATGCACCAAGCTCCATACAAAGCGCCGCAACAGATATATTGTCCGTTTCATTTCTGTCGTATGCTGTCTTTACAAGCTTTTTACATGCATCCAGCATATCCTCCGATGTAACGCACATCTGCGGGCAAAGCATACTGTAAAGCTCAGTCTTTTCCATTGTTCTCCAGAATCCGTCCGAACACGCTATCACGGTAGAATCATTTTTAAAAGTTCCTCGTGTTATATCGGGTTCGGGAGTTTTCATTGAACCAAGACATCTTAGGAGCACGCTCTTTTCCCTGTCATTTAACGCTTCTTTCTCCGTAATTTTTCCTTCATCCAGTTTTTTCTGCAAAACGCTGTGATCTTTCGTAAGCTTTATTACATCCCCCTTTGAAACAGCATATATTCTGGAATCTCCGATATTCATGATCATGTATCTGTCGCCTATCTGCAAAAGAGCTGTCAGCGTCGTTCCAAGGTTGATCTTCCTGTGCTTCGCATATCTTCTTAATTCTCCACCAATCCTTGCAATAAGTCTTCGCCACGATACTTCTATCACATCCCACAGTCTGTCCGCCTCAAGGTCCTGCATAAGAGACAACTCCTCATGGAACCAGTTTTCAAGCGACCTGACCACTTTACAGCTTGCAACCTCCCCCTTCGGCAGACCTCCCATTCCGTCACATACCGCGACAAAAGAGATTCTTCCAAGTTTCTCTGAATTTGCAACTTTCACCAGCACAGAATCCTGGTTTACCTTACGTTTTCTACCCGCATCGGTATAAATACACGCTTTGACTTTCATAACTTCCCTGCTTTCAAAAATGGAAATACTACTCGAAATGAGTAAGAAAATAAAAACCTGTGCCAAAGATTTAGCACAGGTTCAGATAATACTATTTATTTTTTTATTTGTCAATAAGCTCCTTCATGACTTCGATTGCCTTCTCTTTCTGATTGTCAATCTTGTCTCTCTGAGCCTTCTCAATATCAAGTTCAACCTCAACATCCGGTTCGATTCCTATTCCATGGATGTTGTAGCCGTTGGGAGTATAGTAATCACTTACAGTAAGTTTAACGGCAGTTCCGTCATTAAGATCGAATACACTCTGAACGATTCCTTTTCCGAAAGACTTAACACCTACAAGCTTACCGATTCCGTAATCCTTAATTGCACCTGCAAGTATTTCTGAAGCACTTGCTGAGTACTGGTTAATGAGAACAACAACCGGAATGTCTATCTGACGTGTTCCGTCGCAGGTATAATTCTGCTGATGACCTTCTCTGTCCACAGTATATACGATATTGCCCTTAGGAAGGAGCTGTCTTGCTATATCGCAAACAGTAACGAGGTTTCCTCCGGGATTACTTCTAAGGTCGATCATAAGTCCCTTGATACCGCTTGCACGAAGCTCTGCAAGTCCCTCAGTGAACTGATCCGTTGTGATCTCATCAAACTCTGAGATCTTAAGATATCCGATTCCGTCTTTAAGAAGTTCGGTCGTAACTGTCGGAACCTGTATCTCATTTCTGATAACATCGACTTCAACATTCTCAACAGATCCGTCTCTTACCAGAGTGAGATGTACGGAAGTTCCTTTTTCGCCCTTAATCTTGGCAACAACTTCATCAAGGGTAAGCCCCTGTATACTTTCTTTGTCGACTTCAGCGATGATATCGCCTTCCATGAGACCTGCGTCAGCAGCAGGGCTTCCTTCCATAACGCCCGTTATTACAGGCACATTTTTTTCCTGATCCATTCCGACATATGCGCCGATTCCGTAATAAACGCCCTTAGTCACAGCCTTGAGCTCTTCAAGTTCGTCCGCCGTGTAATAAACAGAATAGGGATCTCCCAAAGATTCTATAAGACCCTTGTATATTCCCTCGGCTTCAGTAGCCTTATCCACATCGTCCTTATAGTAATTGGTATCAACGAGATTCTCAAGCATCTTAACCTTTTTGATCGTTTCACTGTTAAGAACTCCGTTTTCGTTCTGACCACCGGAACGAACTCCCGTTGTCAAAATAAACATGATAGCACCTGCTGAAAAAACAAAAAGTGCGCAAAGTGCTCCGATGAGGATTCCGCTTATAAACCTTCTTTTAAGCTTCTTATCCGCTTCCGTTTCATTACTTACCGGCTCTTTGGCCAGTTCATTGTTCTCGATATTTTCGTTTTCCAATGTTCTTTATCTCCTGTCCGCTTTTATTTTAGATAATTCCATGGACTAACATACGCTCCGTTAAGTCTTACTCCGAAATGAAGATGGTTACCTGTCGATCTTCCGGTCGAACCAACTGCAGCAATCCTGGTTCCGGCTGTGACATCCTGTCCCTTGGAAACATATAGTGCAGAACAATGCATGTAGATTGTATAAAGACCGTCTCCATGATTGATCATTATATAATTACCCATTGTCCCGTTGTAGTCGGCGGCAACCACCGTTCCGGCATAGGCCGCCAAAATGGCCGATCCTGCAGGTGCTGCAAAATCCACACCATTATGCATCTTTTGTATTCCAAGTGTTGGATGGATTCTCATTCCAAATTCATCGGATACTCTGGAATAATTCGGACAAGGAAATGTAAACATTCCGCCGTCGTATTTATGTCTGCTGTTTAATGCGGCCTCATCCGCAGCTACCTCTTTTTCAAGAGCAGCAATCGTTGCGTTCTCAGCCTTTATCTCCGCCTCATACTCAGCGATAGCAGCCTCTTTGCTCTTAATATCCGTCGATACATTATTGAGCTCAACTCCCTTGGCGTCAATAAGAGTTTGCATTTTGCCTTCTTCTTCCTCTTTATTTGACTTTGCCAGATCGAGAGTTTCTTTTTCTTCCTCAAGAGCCTGTTTATTGAGCGCTATAAGCTCAGTAGTCGCCACATATTCGTTGAGCTTTTTTCTGTCATAAGAAGCGATCATCTCAATATACTCAGCCTTATTGAGCATATCGGAAAAACTTCCCGTGCCCGCAAAAAGTTCAAAGTAAAGCTTATCTCCACGCTCATACATGAACTTTATTCGCTTCTTCATGGCATCATATTGAGCTTCCTGAGTGCGTTCCGCTTCTTCTAAGTCTTCACCCGTCTTCTTGATCTCAGCCTCTTTTTGCCCGATAGTATCGTTAAGAGCATCTATCTTCTTCTGTATCTCTGTCAAGGAAGCATCAAGTTCTGAGATATATTTTTTTAGATCCGACTTATCTTTTTCAAGCCCTTGTTTTAACTTTTCAAGATCGGTCTTAGCTGTATTCAGGCTATCTCGCTGTTCTTTCTGCTTTTTGATCTGATCTTTTTTGGCTTTAATACTTTCTTCCGTGACCTCTGCCGACACTATAATACCATTGGCTTCAAAAGTAAATACCATGATCATGAAACAAGCCAGCACTCGAAATATCCCTTTAAGCGTGCCTTTTTGTAATCTGTTCAACTTATCTGATCTTCCTTCTAATAACCTGATCACACATGCAAATGTTTTCTGACTGTTGTAAAGCTACCCAAAAAGCCTATTCCGATTCCTATTGCCATAGATATGGGAACGAGTTCGTTATATATCTTCTCAACAGGCAGGAACGGCAAAATATTTGAAAGCATTGCAAACTGGGTGTGAACATAATCAATTGCGCTACCGTATACATAATAGAGAATCAGTAATGGTATGAGCGAACCGATAATTCCGATAATGATGCCCTCTACCACGAAAGGTGCTCTTACAAAGAAATCCGTCGCTCCGATATATTTCATAATGTTTATCTCGTCTTTTCTGACAGCAATACCCATAGTTACCGTATTGCTGATAAGGAAAATCGAAACAAGCAAGAGAATTACTATAATTCCCATAGAAACATACGCCATAAGCTTGTTGAGTCCGCTAAGTGTATCAGCGGTGATCTCAGATCTGTTGACTGTTCTGACAACATCAAGGCTCTCTATGTATGTAACCAATGCTGCCTGCATTGAAACATCATTAAGATAAATCTCAAGGCTGGCGGAATCTGCAAGAGGGTTCTCGGTAAATCCGTCTGTATACTCACCGATATAATCCTTCTTGAAATCTTCCCATGCAGCTTCGGGATCTATATAATTGATCTCTCTTACTTCCGGACGTTTCTCAAGATCTGATTTTACTGCAAGAATCTGATCTTCATTTACTCCTTCGTTAAAGAAAACAGTAACAGAGACGCCTTCCTCTGCCGTATGAACAAAATATTGAATGTTGTTGATTATTGAAAAAACCAGACCGAACAGGAATAGACATGCGCCTATTGTTGCAATAGAAGCAAGGGTATACCATTTATTTCTACCTAAGTTCTTAAATCCCTGTCCAATGGTATAAAAGAAACTATTAATCCTCATCGATGTATGTACCTTCTTCCTCGTCTTCTATGATAACACCCTTTTTCATGGTTATAACTCGCTTCTTCATGGCATTTACTATTTCTCTGTTGTGTGTAACAACAATAACAGTTGTGCCGCTTTCATTGATCTTTTCCATAAGCTTCATTATTTCCCATGAATTATTGGGGTCAAGATTTCCGGTCGGCTCATCGGCCAAAAGAATCGTTGGCTTGTTGATAAGCGCTCTTGCGAGAGCAACTCTCTGCTGCTCTCCTCCGGACAACTGATTTATCTTGCTCTTATACTTACCCGCAAGATTGACTGTCGCAAGTATAGAAGGAACATTTCTCTTTATTTCCCTGGTGGATGTCTGGACAATTCTCTGGGCGAATGCTACATTTTCGTATACATTTCTATCCTTAAGAAGTCTGAAATCCTGGAACACTATTCCGAGATTACGCCTAAACTTTGGAATCTTACTGTGCTTAATCTTATTCAGGTTATAACCCAAAACCGTAATTTCACCGTTTGTAGGAACAAGTTCTCTCAAAAGAAGCTTAATGAGCGTAGATTTACCGGATCCGCTATCTCCTACGATGAATACAAACTCGCCTTTTTTAATGTGAAGAGTGACGTCGTTAAGTGCCGGTGCACCCGATGAATACGACTTCGTCACATGGTCGAGGGTAATAACCTCGCCTTCGGGTATCTGCCTACCCGATTTCGTCTTTCTAAATCCTTTTTCCATAGCATCTCCCCGAAATTTGTGTTTATATAAAAAAGATTCTTCCTACCGTTCAAAATAGGATTATGAAATTCTGTCCATGTATTTCATGTATCTGACAACCATAAGAGCGATCTTAAATGTAATCGCATCGTCAAACACCCTAAGATCAAGCCCCGTACTCTTCTGCAGCTTATCAAGTCTGTACACGAGTGTGTTTCTGTGAATGAAAAGCTGTCTTGAAGTCTCTGATACATTAAGGCTGTTCTCAAAGAACTTATCAATTGTTGTGAGTGTCTCCTGATCGAAATCATCAGGATTTCTTCCGCCAAAGATTTCTTTGATAAACATCTTACATAGCGGAATGGGAAGCTGATAGATAAGTCTTCCGATTCCAAGTTCGCTGTAGCAGATAACCTTTCTTTCGTCAAAGAAGATCTTGCCGACATCCAGTGCCATCTTCGCTTCCTTGTACGATCTACTTACCTCTTTGATCTCGCCTACCACTGTTCCGTATGCGATCCTGACGCCTGTAAGTCCGTCCTTAGTAAGAGTTGCGATCATCTCTTCCGCAATCTTCGAAATATCCGACGGCTTAGCGTAATCGTTCACATCCTTAACTATGATGATATTGTCCTCGTCTACTTCAGTAACGAAATCATTTGCATTTCCGAAGTGAGTTCTGGCAAGCTCAAGAGCATTGCTGTCTCTTCCGCTTGATGTCTCAACAATCATAGCTATTCTCTTCGCATCCGACTGAATATGAAGCTTCTTTGCCCTACTGTATATGTCAACAAGAAGAAGGTTATCAAGCAAAAGATTCTTGATAAAGTTATCCTTGTCAAAACGCTCTTTGTACGCGATAAGCAGACTCTGGATCTGGTACGCGATCATCTTGCCCAGCATATAGATGTTCTCGCCGGTTCCCGTACAGATCAGAATATATTCAAGCTGCTGCTCGTCATATATCTTAAAATACTGATATCCCTGTATCTCCTGTGAATCTGCCGGAGATTTCACAAAATCTCTGGCAACAGCCGCAACATTACCAATTTCCTGTGATGTAGCCGCAACTTCCTTGCCATCAATGTCCAGAACATATAACTCAACGTGTGCTATGTTCTTAAGTCCGTCAATTGTGTTTTGGAGAATTTGATTTGAAATCATTTGCCACTCTTTCCGCAACCTTTCGGCCGCTGAATAATATACATAGCCATTTTAATATATATGTACAATAAAATCTACCTTTTACATGCCATTTTTTGTACATTTTTTTGTTTTGCTCGTCAATATTACCAAAAAAGAATCCCCTTTTTGGTATCATATTATTTGAAATAATGCTAAGTTTTTGATGTAATATTATCGATATACAAAATAAGAAAAAGTGTTTTATACACAAAAACAGGAGGTGCTATATGGACATACCTTCCTTATCGATGGCTTTATCTCAAAATCGCATACTCACAGATGTAGGCGTAGCAATGCTATCCAAAAATCTGGACACTATGGAAGCAGCCGGACAGAATATGATCGCAGGTATCGAATCTGTATCGGAAACTTCCGTTAACCCCAATATCGGTTCAAACATCGATATAAGTCTTTGAAATACGCCATCAGAAAACTTGCCCGTGGCATTAAGCTACGGGCATTTTTATTTCTTATTTTTTCTTTTTGAGAATTATGCCGGAAAACCACCAATCGGACCGGCTCCCCCGGATTTATACATCAAACGCCCTGCAAAGCAACAGCGCTGTAGATCATAAAGCTTATTGATAAGATCATTACAATTACAAGAGGAACAGTGAAAAGAGACTGCTTCTTTTCCTCAACCTGAATCCCTGTCATATTCATGATGTCAGGCTCCTCTTTTTTCTTCCAAAATCTCAATTTGTCGATATAATCCTGTCTACCCTCAATCTTCGCCATCTTTTTAACTATTAAAATAGCAAGCGCGGTAAATATGATCGAAAATACTAACAGGAATATAAGCATGAGCGCCTGCATCACGCCTTCGGGAAGCTTATCCGCCAAAGTTTCGGCATTCGCTACTTCCTCACTACTATCTAACGCAAAATATATTGTCATTACTTCATAGGAATTAAACACCGCATGCGCTATAAACGACGGGATGACACTGCCTGTCGCTTCAACCATGAGACAGAACATAAATCCCATTACGGCTCCGTATGCAAACTGGTTAAAGTTAAGATGCATCATTCCAAAGAGCACTGCCGAAAGGATCATTGATGCAAGCACCCTGCCCGTTCTTCTGTAACTCTGGAATATAACTCCCCTGAATATGATTTCCTCAACAAACGGTCCAAATAAGCCTATTGAAGCAACCATAAGCACCATCGGGTATTCAACCATCTGATCGCTTATAGAAGCAACTGCGTTATCCACAAACATCATGGATATTGCGTTTACCAAACCAACAAGTGGGAACAACGTAATCACATAGAGTACCGACAATAATGCCGTGCTGATCTTTACCTTCTTGAGCGGTATGACCGACAGCAGCCCCTCACCGCTATAGAATATGACCGCAACAGACGGAATAAGTATCATCAACTCGCAAAGTGCATTATTTATCGGGAGCGACAGGTTTTTTCCCGTAAACGCCTGCCAAAAAGAAATGTAAATCATAATCACGAACGTTGACAATACCATGAAAAAGAACGCAATGTTCGCTTTTTTGTAATCCATACCCATATTTTATTTCCTCACAATTGAATCCGGTTTAATCTCAATCTTGCCTTCTTTGAGAAGTCTACCGACAGCTCTTTTGAACTCATTCTTACTCATACCGGTCTTATCACGAATAAGCTCAGGTGCTGCTTTGTCGTTAAAAGGAATCTTTCCGCCACCCTTTTCAAGCATATCAAGAAGCTTTTCTGCATCGGCATCCATCTGAAGATATGCTTTTTCTCTAACGCTTAAGTTAAGCCTTCCGTCTTCCCTGACAGATACAACTCTGGCATTTACGCTGCTTCCAATCTCAATATTGCCATATAATTCCTTCTTTGGAATAAGCCCCGAATAAATATCGTCAACCGCAACAAATGCCCCAAAATTGTCACTTAATTCATAAACCGTTCCCATAACCTTATCATCTTTGGAATAAGGGCTCTTATCCAAAAGATAATTGTATACATTCATAGTAACACAAAGTCTGCTACTCTTATCAATATACATTGCGCAAAGAACTTCTTCGCCCGCTCTGACTTTCCTTGTCTGCTCCTTGAATGGAAGAAGGACGTCTTTTTCAAGTCCCCAGTCCATAAACGCTCCGATCTTACTCGTCTCTTTTACCTTGAGCATTCGTACGTCGCCAAGCATTATCTTGGGTGTCTTAGTCGTTGCGATTAGTCTGTCATCGGAATCCTTGTATATAAACACTTCCAATCTGCTTCCGATATCGCATCCCTCGGGTACCTGTTTTCCGGGCAAAAGAACTTTTTCGTCACTTCCGCTCTCCTCCGCAAGGTATACACCGAAATCAACTTTCTTTATTACTTCAAGTTCCTGTTTTTCTCCAAGTTTGATCATTTAGGTTCCTCCGTCCTCTTAGTATCTGCAGTAATCAGTTCTGCATTATCATGTTATATATTTATATTACCGTATCAAGCAGTAATAAGCTCAACTACGCATACAGGTTTTCCGTCTTCTCCGTTAAGACTTACTATATACTTATCATTATCATCTTTTTTACTCATAATAACAACAGGGCAAAGAACATCTCCAAGCCTTGACTGTTTTTTGTACTCGGCGCGCATGGCAACAATCTTAAGATCACGCTTAGGGAGACAGTCCATGGCGATTCTTACGTACTGTCCGTTATTTACGTGATTGTTGGTATCAAGGTTGTGCTGCTTTACCTGTATCTCTTCTCCCCAGAATCTTTCATCTTCTTCGGAAATCTCAATCTTTCTGTCTTCATACTTCATATCAAGTTTAGGCTCAAGCGGATACGCTTTTAAAATTTCATCTGTTATCCTACTTGGAAAGCCTTTTTCTATGTCTACAAGGGTCCAGATTGAATTGGCGACCGCAAGTCTCTCTCCATCCTTTGTATCCATGAAGAAATTTCTATAGCCGATAGCACCTCTGAGTTCATACGGAACAGTTCCGATAACAACATCCTCGCACAGCTTGGGATATCTGTTCACAACGATCTGCCATGACGAAAGAACCCAGACAATTCCCTTATCCCTAAGATATTCCATTGATGCCGGTCCGTCCTGTGTCTGAAACGTGGAGCAATCCTGAAAATAATCTATTAGTGACTCAAGCGTAAGCTCTCCGCTTCTGTCTATTTCGCTGTATCTTATCCTTGAATTGAATGTATACATGCATTTCTCCTTCTATAGTCGTCAAACAGCTTGTATTCACGGAAGACAAACCTTTTTGACATTCTACAACATGTAACAAATTATATATCATGCAGAATACTCCGTATGACCTGAATATAAAAATTAAAGCGAGATTGTCTCCAATCTCGCTTTATCAATATAGCTGGGCTAGTAGGATTCGAACCTACGTAATGACGGAGTCAGAGTCCGTTGCCTTACCGCTTGGCGATAGCCCACCGACAAGAAATGATTATACGTGAGGTATCATAAAAATGCAAGTACTTTTTCAAAATTTATTTTAAGTTTTTTCAAAAAATACAAATTATAAAAAATAGGGTGCAAAAAATAACTTTTAGCACCCTATTTTTTTGCTCAATCAACCTTCAAACAAAAGATCTGCGTATGTAGGAATAGGCCAGTCTTTCTTATCTACGAGCATCTCGAGCTTATCGGCAGGAGTTCTGAGAGCTTCCATGATAGGAAGAACCTTATCCTTGTAGAAGAAAGCAAGTTCGCGCTGATCTTTGATCTTGCGTGCTTTCTCTTCGCTTGCCTTAAGCTTGTCGAGAGCATCTTTCATCTTGCCAAGCTGCTCCTGGATTTCCTTGAGCTCGGCAACTTCAACAGATGCATCAACACCTGCTGCCTTGATCTGATTAACATCTGTCGCAACTCTTCCGGCATACTTCATAACAGCAGGAATGATCTGCTTCGAAGCCATATCGATCATTGTAAGTGCTTCGATGTTGATTGTCTTAGCATATGATTCAAATATGATCTCTCTTCTTGATTCAAGCTCTGTCTTTGTATAAACGCCGAATCTGTTGAAGAGATCGATAGCTTTCTCTGTCGTGAGTGTATCTGCTGCTTCAATCGTGGACTTGATATTTGGAAGTCCGCGTCTCTCAGCTTCTTTTACCCACTCGTCAGAATATCCGTCACCGTTGAAGATGATCCTCTGGTGATCTGTGAGATATTCCTTGATAAGGTCATGTACTGCCATATCGAAATCTTCAGCCTTCTCGAGGATATCGGCAGCTTCACAGAATGTCTCCGCAACGATTGTATTAAGTGTAGTGTTGGAACTTGCCATAGAATCAGAAGATCCAACCATTCTGAATTCGAATTTATTTCCTGTAAATGCAAAAGGAGATGTACGGTTTCTGTCTGTAGCATCTTTCTCAAACTGAGGAAGTGTTGAAACACCGGTCTTAAGCTTGCCGCCCTTTTTGCTGGACTTTGCAACACCTGTCTCAATAAGCTGTCTTACAACGTCCTCAAGCTGCTCTCCGAGGAATACGGAAATAATAGCCGGAGGAGCCTCGTCAGCACCGAGTCTGTGATCATTTCCTACGTCTGAAGCGCTCTGTCTGAGAAGATCTGCGTGTGTATCAACAGCCTTTAAGATACATGCAAGTACAAAAAGGAACTGTACGTTTTTATTGGGTGTATCACCGGGATCGAGAAGGTTTACACCGTCATCTGTGCAAAGAGACCAGTTATCATGCTTACCTGAACCGTTAACACCGGCAAAAGGCTTCTCGTGAAGAAGGCATCTCATGTGATGATGCTCAGCAACACGTTTCATGGTCTCCATAATGATCTGATTGTGATCTACAGCGATATTGGCTGTCTCATAGACGGGTGCAAGTTCATGCTGTCCGGGAGCAACCTCGTTGTGCTGTGTTTTATCGGGAACTCCTAGTTTCCAGAGCTCAACGTTGAGATCGTTCATGAACTCACCGACTCTTTCTCTGATAACTCCGAAGTAATGATCTTCCATCTCCTGTCCCTTGGGAGGCATAGCACCGAAAAGAGTTCTTCCTGTGAAAAGAAGATCCTCTCTCTTCATTGCTTTATCCCAGTCAACAAGGAAATATTCCTGTTCCGGTCCTACGGATACATTAACTTTTGTGGCTGTAGTATTACCGAAAAGCCTTACTATTCTGAGTGCCTGCTTGTTAATTGCCTCCATCGATCTAAGGAGTGGAGTCTTCTTATCAAGCGCATCTCCTGTATATGAGCAAAAGGCAGTGGGAATGCAAAGTGTAACGCCTGCTCCGGATTCCTTAAGGAATGCAGGTGAAGTGATATCCCATGTTGTATATCCTCTTGCCTCAAATGTGGCTCTGAGTCCACCTGATGGGAAAGATGAAGCATCAGGCTCACCCTTTATCAGCTCTTTTCCTGAAAAAGAAGTAAGCATCCTTCCGTCTTTATCAGCGCTTCCTACAAATGAATCATGTTTCTCGGCTGTAATACCTGTAAGTGGCTGGAACCAGTGCGTAAAATGTGTTGCTCCGTTCTCAACAGCCCACTCTTTCATAGCATTTGCGACAACATCGGCAGATTCTTTTGATAATTCTCCGCCATGCTCCGTAACGCTAACAACCTCTTTGTAAACATTCTTTGGAAGTCTTTCTCTCATCTTTGCAAGAGTAAAAACGTTCTGTCCGAATATCTCTTCTACGTTCACCCTATTGCTCATCAGTGCCCCTTTCTATACTGCAAAATTTAACTGTTTAAAAGTTTACATCAACTTTTCAAAAACTACTACCAAAATATTATTATTTTTTCTCATTTTCTTTTGAAGGGACTCTGAGTATGTCATATTTCTCCGCAGCCTCAGAAAGTTCCACATACAAAACCTGCTTGGGATGAGGGCAGGATTCCACGCTCTCTCCATCCTCGTTGTACATCGCCTTCACCGTAACTTTTACATCGGTTCCGTCAGGCTTCATGATCTCAATCTCATCTCCGACAGAGAACTTGTTTCTCTGCTCAATCTTAGCATAACCCCTGTTATCGATTTCATTCACGATTCCAAGGTAGATGTACTCATTTACATATGTATTGACATCATAGATCTGCGTCTCATCGCTGGGCTTTCCGAAATAAAAGCCTGTCGTAAATTGTCTGTATGTGCACTTAGAAATCTGCTCCTTGTACCAGGGCATGTTCTCCCTGTACTTCTCTTCGGATTCAAAGAAATCATCTATTGCTTTTCTGTATGTTCTTGCAACAGTCGCAACATATAGAGCGGTTTTCATTCTTCCCTCAATCTTGCAACTGTCAACGCCCGCATTTACAAGCTCAGGTATATGCTCTATCATGCACAGATCTTTGGAGTTAAAGATGTAAGTACCTCTGTCATTCTCATATACCGGAAGGTACTCGCCCGGTCTTTTTTCCTCAACAACGGCATACTTCCATCTGCAAGGATGCGTGCAAGCTCCGTGATTGGCATCTCTTCCTGTGAAATAGTTGGACAAAAGACATCTTCCCGAATATGAAATGCACATAGCCCCGTGAATGAAGCACTCCATCTCAAGATCCTCAGGAATCCTCTCCTTGATCTCTTTTATCTCATTAAGCGAAAGCTCTCTTGCCGCAACAACTCTCTTCGCGCCAAGATCATACCAGAAATTGTATGTCTCGTAGTTTGTGTTGTTAGCCTGAGTTGAAACGTGAATATCTATCTCGGGACAGATTTTTCTTGCCTTCATAAATATACCCGGATCCGCGATTATAAGCGCATCGGGCTTAAGTTCTTTTAACTCATGAAGGTATTTGTCAACGCCGTCAAGATCGTAGTTATGTGCCAAAATATTCACGGTGACATGAACTTTTACACCGTGTTCATGTGCAAACTCTATTCCTTCTTTCATCTCCTCGGGGCTGAAATTCTTAGCCTTAGCTCTGAGCCCAAAGGCATCGCCGCCGATATAAACGGCGTCCGCTCCAAATATTACCGCAGTTTTAAGTACTTCCAAACTGCTTGCGGGAATAAGTAATTCCGGTTTTTTCATTCTAATCTCCATACCTTTACAACTTTACAGACAGTGCCATACCGTCGCCAACTGTCAAAATAACCGTGTTTAATGCATCATTGTGTTTCAGTTCATACAGATACTCTCTCATTCTTGCATGAATGGTGCGGTCTCTTCTCGTAACGGCAAATCTTGATTCTATAACATCGCCGTCCTGAAGCACATTATCAGAAACGAGCAGACCTCCCTTATTAAGTATCCTCAGACACTCGGGTAAAAAATTTATATATTGCGCTTTAGCCGCATCCATAAAAATAAAATCATACCCTTGGGAAAGCGTTTTTAAGATCTCAGTCGCATCACCCTCCAAAAGTGTGATTTTATTGTTAGAATCGTATTTTTTGAAATTCTCTTTTGCTACGGGAATTCTTTTCTCGTATTTCTCTATGGTGGTTATCTTGGTGTCTTTACCCGAATATTCCGCCATCAAAAGTGCCGAAAAGCCAACAGCGCAGCCGACCTCAAGAATATTCTCGGGTCTTGCCTGCGCCATCAGGAACTTAAGAAGTGCCTGCGTGTCCTTCCTTATAATGGGGACATCGCCGGCCTTCGCTTCTCTTTCTAGTTCATCAAGAAATGGAGTGTTACCTCTGTCCAGCGAATTGATAAACGCTGTCATCCTATCCTGATCAATCACTCTCTTTCTCTTCTCCTTCGCTTTCTTCGGTATCTTCGCCTTCTGTTTCTACAGGCTCTTCCTCTTCCTCAGGAGCAAGATCTTCCTCTTCCTCCAATGCCTTGTTTCCGCCTGAAGACGAATCAGTTGTAGCTTCTACCCATGTCTTGCCATCCTCGCTAAGTACAAGGCCTGACATTGTCTTGAGCATATCTTCGGGAGTCATCTTAGTATTAAGCTCATATGTACCGGCTTTTTCTTTTCCTTTACAATCAGAAAACTTCTCCTGCATCTTAAAGAGTCTCTTATCTTTTATAAGACCTGCATCAGCAAGCTTCTCTGCTATAGCGCCGGCATCGTCTCCGTCTTCAATGGTAACGCTGACTGTTTCTCCGTCACCGTCTCCGTCATACACTGCTGTCTGATTAAAAAGATGATAACCGTAGTAATAAGCTGTCTTTGCGCCTCCAATTATGATAAGCGCTACTACAACTACAAAAACAATCTTTGTTGTGGAATCAAAAATTCCATATCCCAGTTTTCTTGAATTCATATAGCTATTCCCCTTAAGTGATACGACAAATAACCCGTTCGTATCAGAAATTTGTGTCCATGATTATCGGCATTATCATGGGTCTTCTCTTTGTCTTCTTCCATATGTAATCGCTGAGGACTTCTTTAACAATATTCTTAAGCTTGCCCCAGTCAGTCACTCCCTTTTCAAGAGCTTCGGTAACTTCGTCCAAAACAAGATCCGTTGCATCGTCGATCAGCTTGTCCGACTCCCTTACATATACAAATCCTCTTGAAACAATACTCGGTCCGGAAACAAGCTGGCCGCTAGCCTTATCAAGTCCGAATACTACTATTACTATACCATCCTCGGCAAGGTGCTGTCTGTCTCTGAGGACAACATTTCCAACGTCTCCGACACCAAGTCCGTCAACAAGAATTGCTCCCGCAGAAACCTTTCCTTTTACTTTAGCACTATTTTCATCAAGTTCAAGTATATCACCTGAATGCAATATGAAGATATTTTCTTTTGGTATTCCAAGTTCTTTTGCAATCTTTCTCTGTGCGATAAGATGCCTGTATTCACCGTGAACAGGGATAGAATACTTAGGCTTAACAAGCGTATAGATAAGCTTTATATCTTCCTGACACGCGTGTCCGGAAACATGTACATCCTGGAAAATTACATCAGCGCCCTTCATCTGAAGTTCATTGATTATATTTGTTACAGCTTTCTCATTTCCCGGAATCGGATGAGATGAGAAAATAACCGTATCTCCGGCACCGATAGAAATCTTTCTGTGCTGTCCGCTTGCCATTCTGCTGAGGGCAGCCATACTCTCTCCCTGACTTCCGGTTGTAATGATAACTGTCTTGTTGTCAGGATAGTTCTTGATATTATCGATATCGACAAGCGTGTCATCCGGAATCTGAAGACACTCAAGTCTCTGGGCAATATCAATAATGCTGACCATGCTTCGGCCTTCAATAACAACTTTTCTTCCGCACTTGTGTGCTGTATTTATGATCTGCTGAACTCTGTCAACGTTGGATGCGAATGTTGCGATAATTATTCTTGAATTCTCATGTTCTTCAAAAAGATTGTCAAAAGCTCTTCCGACAGTCTTCTCAGAAGCAGTAAATCCCGGTCTCTCAGCATTTGTGGAATCGCACATGATTGCCAAAACGCCCTTTTTACCAATCTCAGCAAATCTCTGAAGATCGATCGGATCTCCAAAGACGGGTGTGTAATCAACCTTGAAATCTCCGGTATGAACCACGGTTCCAGCAGGCGAATAGATTGCAAGCGCCGCTGCATCTACAATAGAATGATTTGTTCTGATGAACTCGACTCTAAACTGGCCGAGATTGATAGACTGTCCGAATTTTACAACTTTTCTTCTGGTGCTCTTAAGTAAATTATGCTCCTCGAGCTTGTGCTCGATAATTCCCATTGTAAGCCTTGTCGCATACACAGGGACATTAAGCTCATGCAAAATGTAAGGAAGCGCTCCGATGTGATCTTCGTGGCCGTGAGTGATCACAAAGCCCTTCACCTTATCGATGTTCTCCTGTAAAAAAGTAACATCGGGGATTACAAGGTCGATTCCCAACATATCGTCATCAGGGAAAGACAGACCGCAATCCACTACAATAATACTGTCTTCATATCTGAAGGCAGTGATATTCATTCCAATCTGCTCAAGACCACCCAAAGGTATGATCTGCAGTTTGGACTCGTTTTCAGTTTTTTTCTTGCTCAATAATTATTCCTCCACTTCTATGGCGGATGCGTAGAACCGGATATTAACCTTTTGCCCGTTAAATATCGAGATCTATGCCATCCTCAGAAAGCAGCTTACGAAATACACCTGCAACTGCATCCAGTTCCAAGTCGTCGTCTACAATAACATAAACCGCTTCTTCATCTTTTATATCGGAGTCGTCGCGCAAAATCAGCGCCTCTCCGTCACCATCTTCTTCATCTGTGACAAGTAAATAAGTCTTTGCACCTATCACTGTCTGCTCGAGGCAATAAAACTCTACAGCTTCACCACCGTCGGGACTAAATATAATCTTTTCCAAAATTAATCACCATTATTCTTTTCTGTTATCCAGATAATCCTGAAGGATAACTTGCGCAGCGATCATATCGACATACTCTTTTCTTTCACGACCTTTTATTCCGAGTTCGTCCATAATCTCATCGGCTGCTACTGTTGTAAGTCTTTCATCCCACATTATCACGGGGACATCGGTACGTCTTTCTATTCTATCCTTGAATTCAAGGCACAACTGCGAACGCTCAGAAGGCGTCATATCCATATTGACGGGGAGGCCCAAAACTATCTTCTCTACGCCGTAAGTGGTTATGAGTTCTTCTATGCGTGCCAGTGTTCTTCTAAGTTTGTTTTCTTCTTTCCTACGGATTATTTCTTTTCCCTGCGCAGTAAGAAGCAGCTCATCACTCAAAGCCACCCCTACAGTTCGAGATCCGTAATCAAGACCCATTATTCGCATTGATACTACTCTCTTATTATTTTCTTGCCCACTCGTTGCTCTTGATATACTCTGTAAGCATCTCTTCCACAAGTTCATCACGCTCAACCTTCATAATAAGGCTTCTTGCTCCCTTGTGGCTTGTAATATAAGTCGGATCGCCTGACATAATGTAACCTACGATCTGATTAACCGGATTGTATCCTTTCTCAAGCAGGGCATCATAAACAACCGAAAGAACTTTTTTAACACCCGTATCAGGATCAGCTTCGACTTTAAAAAACTGAGTGTTACCCAAATTCTGTTCTGCCATATTTTTATCTCCATTCATCATAAAAAATTTTATATTTTGAAGCTGCCATAAACCGGCCGCTTAAATTCTGATATTTCACTATATATCTTAATATTACACTACTGTATTCAAATAAGCAATGTATCGGTATTCAGAAATCTTCTCGGAATCACCTTGGAAATCTCACCGCTTATCGCACCATAAGCGTTTGCTTCGCTCTCGGGAACCGCAACTCTGACATACCTGTCAGTATGACCGATAACATATGTAATCTTATTTATCTCTTCGGTATCTTCCCAGAGAACCGAAAGTTCTTTGCCAATGAACCCTTCTCGGTAGCTCTTTGACTGTGCTTTTGTAAGATCCAGAAGTACATCACTTCTCTCACTCTTCTGCCTGTCAGTGAGCTGTTCCTTCATTCCGGCAGCAACCGTGCCTTTTCTCGGCGAATACTTAAAGACATGTATTTCGTAGAAGTTAATGTCTTCAACAAATTTTCTGCACTCTTCAAATTCTTCCTCTGTCTCGCCCGGAAAGCCGACAATAATATCGGTTGTTATCGCAGGATCCCCGAAAACTTCTCGAAGATACTCCACTCCGTTCTTAAAATCTGCTGCCGTATAATGCCTGTTCATTCTCTTAAGAACAGAATCAGATCCGCTCTGAAGCGAAAGATGGAAATGAGGACAGAGCTTATTAAGTGCGCCAAGTCTTTTGGCATTTTCTTTTGTTATGATCCTCGGCTCCAAAGAGCTTAATCTTACTCTCTCAAGTCCTTCGATATCATTTATCTTTTCCACAAGATCTATTACAGCCGATTGTCCTTTATCAACTCCGTATGAACTTATGTGGATTCCGGTAAGAACCACTTCTTTGCAGCCCTTCTGTACAAGTCCCTTTATCTCGGAAAGAATCTCTTCCATATCTCTGCTGCGTATTCTTCCTCTTGCATATGGAATAACACAGTAAGTACAGAACTGATTGCATCCGTCCTGAATCTTAATATACGCCCTTGTTCTTCCGGGAAGTTCGCTTAGAGTCATGTCTTCATATTCGGAAGTTTTATTTATATCTATTATGGATGTTCCGCCAAGAGTCTTGTCATCAGTCTCGTTCTTGATCTCCAAAAATTCATCAAGGATCTCGACTATCTCTGACTTCTTGTTATTACCGACCGCAAGGTCTATGCATTCATCTTTTTTGACACCTTCAATACCTGTCTCAACATAACATCCGACCGCCACGACAACAGAATCGGGGTTCTCTTTTTTTGCCTTATGAAGCATCTGCCTGGACTTTCTGTCGGCGATATTTGTGACCGTACATGTATTGATAATATAGATGTCAGCCTTCTCTCCAAAAGGCACGATTATGCCGCCCGCTTCCTTGATTTTCTGGGCCATAACATCCATTTCATAGTTATTTACTTTGCACCCAAGATTATGCAATGCAATCTTTAGGTTTCTGATGTTTTTTTGCATTGACTTTTACACTTTCTACGTTTACTATAAAGAAAAGAAGGAGGTATTTGCGCAATGAAGACCGTTAAGATTTCACTTAATTCAATCGACAAGGTAAAATCCTTCGTAAACGACATCACAAAGTTTGATTATGACTTCGATCTCGTTTCGGGAAGATATGTTATCGATGCTAAGTCTATTATGGGTATTTTTTCACTCGACCTTTCTAAGCCGATCGACCTTAATATCCACGCTGAGGACGGTGCAGACGAAGTTCTCGATATCTTAAAACCTTATTTGATCTGATAAAAAACATCAGATCCCCAAAAAAGATTATTCAGGTCATCCCTTATGGGATGACCTTTTTTTGCGCAGAGCACTTAGCGATAAGTGAGATAAGAAATCTATGATTTCTGTAATCGAACTTAGTTCTGTTGAGGCATTTATGCCGAGATCAGAACCTCATTATTACATCTCCCTTACGCACTTCACTTACTTCTCAATCACAATAACTTCATCTGTCTCAAGAGCAGTCTTCACGAGTTCATCAATCTTTTCACTGAGATTCTCTTCATGTTTTCTGATAATATCAGCCCTTGGCTTTGTAACGGGATGCTTAGCAACAAAGATCGTGCAGCAATCCTCGTATGGAAGAATAGATGTCTCATAAGCGTCAATCTTGTATGAGATATCCACAATATCCTGCTTATCAAAAGCAATAAGAGGTCTGTAAACAGGAATATCGGTAACAACTTCTCCCGTGCACATAAGACTCTGCATAGTCTGTGAAGCAACCTGTCCTATACTCTCACCTGTTACAAGTCCCATGCATCCTGAGTTCTGAGCAAGTGTATCGGCGATTCTCATCATATATCTTCTCATGATAATAGTAAGTTCATCATGAGGACACTGCTTGTAAATATACATCTGTATATCTGTAAAGTTGATGACATGAAGCTTTACTCTGCCTGTGTACTTTGCGATAACGCCTGCAAGATCGATAACTTTCTGCTTAGCCTTCTCACTTGTATAAGGAGGAGCGTTGAAATAAACAGCCTCAATATCAACACCTCTTTTTGCGATCATATATCCTGCTACAGGTGAGTCAATTCCTCCCGACAAAAGAAGCATTGCCTTTCCTGCGGTTCCAATCGGCATTCCTCCTGGTCCCGGGATAACTTCAGAAAAGATGTTGAGCTTCTCTCTGAGCTCTACATTGATAAGAATATCGGGATTATGCACGTCAACCTTCATCTCGCTGTACGCATCAAGGATCCTTGCACCGAGTTCTGCGGCAAGTTCCATAGAGTCCATGGGATAACTCTTATCAACTCTTCTTACTTTAACTTTAAATGTCTTGTTTTTTACAGGATAAACTCCGTCGACAAAATCTATTACAGCCTTCGCAACTCCGTCAACATCGGGAAGATTGTTCTCGCCGTCTCTTTCAATCGAAACCGCCGGACAGATTCCCGTAACGCCAAATACAGTCTTAAGCTGTCCGACTGTCTCATCGAAATCAAAGTCCTTGGCCTCAATGTACATTCTTCCCGCAACTCTTGAAACCTCAAACTCACCGTCACACTTTGAAAGAACTCTCTTAATCTGCTTAACGAGAGCTTCCTCAAAGATATATCTGTTTTTTCCCTTAACGCCGATCTCGGCGTATTTAATTACAAAAGCATGATACTGCATATCTTTTCCTCTTTCTTAGGACATCAATGTCTATAAAACATTCGCATATTCTCAACCTGCGAGCAAAGTGTATCAAGAAAGAAATCAATTTCCTCCTTGGTTGTCATAAGAGACATGCTTATTCTTATCGTAGATTCAAGAAGTTCTCGTTCTACTCCGACCGCAACAAGTGTATCTGACACATGCGGATTATTTGATGAGCATGCGCTTCCCGCAGATACATATATTTTCTTACTGCTAAGCATATTTAGAACCGTCTCAGCCGCAAGACCTTTTATTGAAAGGCTCACAATGTGCGGCGCCCCATCTCCACAGGAAGGTCCGTTTATCTTTATATCCGTGATTCTCTCATTGAGCGAATCTATGAGATACTTCTTAAGTTCATATAACTTCTCGATTCGATTTTTGAAATCATCATGGCACATCTTTGCCGCAAGGGCAAGTCCTGCAATTCCCGGCACATTCTCAGTTCCCGATCTCATGCCCTTTTGCTGACCGCCGCCGTAGCATATAGGCACGATCTTGGTTCCTTTTTTGATGTATAAAAATCCTACGCCCTTTGGTCCGTGTATCTTGTGACCGCTCACAGACATCAGATCTATATTCATTGCTCTGGGACGAATCTGAACCTTTCCATATGCCTGAACCGCATCAACATGAAAAACAATATCTTTGTTTATAGCTTTAATAAGCTCTCCCGCTTCCGCAACCGGTTCAATCGTTCCGATCTCGTTATTTACAAACATCATAGACACAAGAATTGTGTCTTCCCTTATTGCAGCCTTAAGATCATCAAGGCTTACCTTTCCTTCGTGATCTACAGGAAGATAAGTTATCTCAAATCCCTCTTTCTGAAGGTACTCCATTGTTACAAGTACCGCAGGATGCTCGATTGATGTTGTGATGATGTGCTTTCCGCGCCATTTATTGGCTCTCGCGGCACCTATTATCGCAAAGTTATCAGACTCTGTTCCGCCTGATGTAAAAACTATCTCATTGCTGTCAACTTTAAGCGTTGCCGCAATAGTTTCCCTCGCCTGAGCAAGTCTCTCTCCCGAAACAAGTCCCATGTGATGGACACTTGAGGGATTTCCGTATTCTTCTTTCATTACCTTGGCTACAAGATCCGCAACTTCATCAAACGCCCTTGTTGTAGCCGAGTTATCCAAATATGCTTCCATTTCTCATCCTTCTAAATGATACATAAGCCATGAAATAATCGTAAAACCTGCTGTCTCTGTCCTAAGAATTCTTTTTCCCAAAGTTATCGGAAGAACACCGTTTTCTTTTGCAATTGCCACTTCCTCTTCGGAAAATCCGCCCTCAGGTCCGATAAATACAGCAATGTTTTCACCGGGCTTAATACCCTCGATTATCTTTTTGGTTTCATCTATATGCTCTGCAAGTTCATAGGGTATGAGCTTTACATCGAGTTCTTTTGCATACTCTATTGCCTGCTTCATTGTCATCGGTTCTTTTACAGCGGGAATGACCGCTCTCTTACTCTGCTTGGCTGCCGCTTCCGCGATTGCCTGCCATCTCTTAACTTTTGACTCAGCTTTTTTTGCATCAAGCTTTACTATACACCTTTTTGTAGACATAGGTATAATCTCAAAAGCTCCGAGTTCAACAGCCTTCTGAATGATGAGCTCCATTTTGTCGACCTTAGGAAGCCCCTGGAAAAGATAGATCTTTGACGGAAGTTCATTCCCCACTTCCTCAACAAAGCAAAGCTTTCCCACAACGCTTGTCTTATTTATTTCTTCAATCTCGTAAAAGAGCTCGCGGCCGTCGTTTTCCTCTTTGATACTTACGGAAAACTGCTCACCCACTTTCATCCTAAGGACATTGGCGATGTGATTGTAATCGGATCCGACCATATCCACGCGTTTAAGATCGGGGCTCACCTGCGCGCTTTCAACAAAAAAATGATACATCAGTTTTTCCTCGATGTGATAGAAACCCAGTCTCCCTGATGATGAATCTCAAGTATCTCAAGACCCGCATCAAGATGTGCTTTTTTTACTTCTTCCTCTTTGGTATTGATGATTCCCGATGTAATATATATTCCGCCGCTCTTAAGCTGATTCAATATAACGGGAGTCAGAGGAACAAGTACATTTGCCAGTATATTCGCAACAACGATGTCATACTTATCATAGCCGACTTTATCCTGTATCTCTTTATCATCTATGATATTTCCAATCATCATCTCGAACTTATCGGGACTGATGTTGTTATTCTCCATATTCTCTTTTACCGCGGGAACTGCGCATTTATCAAGATCTGTTCCGACAGCATGCCTGGCACCGAACATAAGAGAAAGAATTGAAAGCACTCCGCTTCCCGTTCCGACATCGAGAAGTTCGGTCTCGGGAGTCACGTATTTCCTCAACATTCTGATACAAAGCTGGGTCGTCTCGTGCATTCCTGTTCCGAAAGCTGTTCCGGGATCGATATGAAGAACCATCTCTGCCTTCTCTTTGTCCTCATCCGTTTCTTTCTCCCATGAAGGAATAATGAGAACATCGTCTATATAAAACTTATGAAAGTACTGTTTCCAATTGTTGATCCAGTCAATGTCTTCCGTAACATCAACCGATATTGTTCCGTCACCGATATCTGTAAAAGCTCTGAGTTCAGCAAGCTTTTCCTTTATCTTTTCAAGCATCTCATCGGGAGTTTTCTTAACCTTTACGTACTCGCCGTTATCATCGGGATACTCAACCGTAAGCATGTCATTATCATCGATTTCCAAAAAGAAATTGAGATAAGCGATTCCCTCTTCTATACCTGTTTCTTTTTCATCAGGCTCAAGTTCCGGCGCGTCAATAAACATCTGCTCTTTATCAGATGCAGTCAAAGGTGCGTTATCCTCTATCTGCGCGCCTTCAAGACCAATGTCTTCAAGGTAACTGATTATGATATCTTCTGCCTCTTCGTTTGTACGAACTCTAAAACGCATCCATTTCATATTTTTTCACCTATATATAATTGTAAATATTTTGTGATATACGAATTGCTTCATGGCATACGCCATTCTCGCAATTCTACAGAAATTCGGAAAACGCTAATTTACTTCGTAAATTGCTATTTCCTCATTTCTGTTCGGGTCATAAAGTCGAAATGCTACTCATGCAAGCATGCACGCATTTCCGACTTATGACTCCTATATCACAAAAACTTCCGTAGCTATTTCTAACTACGGAAGTATACCATACTTTAAAACATAAGGAAAATTTATTTCCAGAATGATTTCTTCTTCTTACCACCGGGGCCGTCATTTCCGGGATCCTTGTCCTTGGAATCCATCATGCGCTCGGCCGCTGTAAGAGAATCACCTGTGAGCTCATCAAATTTCTTAAGAATGTCTTTCGCTTCTTTCGAGATTTTCTCGGGAACCTGAACAACAAGTGTTACATAGTGATCACCGCGAATTGTCTTATCTCTGAGTGAAGGAACACCTTTTCCGCGAAGTCTGACTCTTGTATCTGTCTGAGTTCCTGCCTTAACGTCATACGCAACCTTACCGTCAACGGTATCGATAAGAACCGTTCCTCCGAGAGTTGCAACCGCAAATGATACAGGAACCATAGAATAGATGTCATATCCCTCTCTCTGGAATATAGGATGATCTGAGATGATAACTTCAACAAGAAGATCTCCTCTCGGTCCGCCGTTTACTCCGGGTTCACCCTTATCACGGATTCTTACGCTCTGTCCGTTATCTATACCTGCAGGAATTGTAACCTGAATTTTCTTTCTGCTTGCGATATATCCTGTTCCGTGGCAATCTGTACACTTATCCTTGATAACCTTACCTGTTCCGCCGCACTCAGGACATGTCTGAACATTTCTTACCGTGCCAAAGAAAGACTGCTGAGTATATACGATCTGGCCTTTTCCTCCGCACTTAGGGCATGTTTGCGCTGTAGTTCCGGGCTTAGCACCTGTTCCGTGACATGTCGGGCAGGGATCTTTTATTGTAAGTTCAAGCTCTTTCTCGCAGCCAAATACAGCCTCAAGGAAAGTGATCCTTACACTGGCACGCAGATTGGCGCCCTTGGAAGGGCCGCTTCTTGCGCCGCCACGTGACCTTCCGCCCCCGAAGAAATCGCCGAATATGTCTCCGAAAATATCTCCAAAGTCAGCACCGTTAAAATCAAATCCTCCGAATCCGCCGGATCCCCCTTCGAATGCAGCATGACCGAACTGATCGTACTGTCTCTTTTTCTCAGGATCACTAAGTACAGCATACGCTTCCGAAGCTTCTTTGAACTTCTCTGCCGCAGCTGAGTCTCCGGGATTCATATCAGGATGATATTTTTTAGCAAGTACACGATATGCTTTTTTAATCTCATCATCCGAGGCACTCTTACTTACTCCGAGAACCTCATAGTAGTCACGCTTTTGCTCTGCCATAACACTCCTCAAATATCATCAAATTTTCTCTCTGTTTCGAAATGCTCCGAATAGCCAGGCGAATATTCGTCTGGCTATCAGAAACTTTATCGTAAAACTTATTATACTTCTCTGTAGTCGCCGTCAACAACGTTGTCGTTGTTATCAGCTGCATTTGAAGCTCCGCTCATGTCAGGGCCTGCGCCTGCTGCACCCATATCAGGGCCTGCACCTGCTGCCTGAGCACCTTCATACATCTTAGCAAAGAGTGCCTGAGCATCAGTCATAAGCTTCTCTTTCTGGCTCTTAAGAGCATCGATCTCGCTGTCTGAAAGTTCTTTATCCTTTGTGCTATCAAGTGTTTCCTTAAGAGTCTTGATGTCATCCTCAACTACCTGCTTCTGAGATGCATCTATCTTGTCGCCAACTTCCTGAAGAGCTTTCTCAGTCTGGAATACAAATGAATCAGCATCGTTACGCGCATCAATTCCTTCTTTACGCTTCTTATCCTGTGCTTCATATTCCTGAGCCTCCTTAACAGCCTTATCGATGTCCTCATCAGACATGTTTGATCCTGCTGTAATTGTGATGTGCTGCTCTTTTCCTGTTCCAAGATCCTTAGCAGATACGTTAACGATACCGTTTGCATCGATATCGAATGTTACCTCGATCTGAGGAACTCCTCTCATTGCCGGAGGGATTCCGTCAAGTCTGAACTGTCCGAGTGACTTATTGTCCTTAGCGAACTGTCTCTCACCCTGAAGAACGTTGATGTCAACGGCTGTCTGGTTATCAGCTGCTGTTGAGAATACCTGGCTCTTCTTTGTAGGAATAGTTGTGTTACGCTCGATAAGTCTTGTAGCAACACCACCCATTGTCTCGATTGAAAGTGAAAGAGGTGTTACGTCAAGAAGAAGGATATCGCCTGCGCCTGCATCTCCTGCGAGCTTACCACCCTGGATAGAAGCACCGATAGCTACGCACTCATCAGGGTTAAGGTTCTTTGAAGGCTCCTGGCCTGTAAGCTGCTTAACTTTCTCAACTACGCAAGGAACACGAGTTGATCCACCTACAAGGAGAACTTTTCCGATATCTGAATTTGTAAGACCTGCATCTTTCATAGCGTTCTGAACAGGGATCGCTGTTCTCTCAACAAGGTCGTGGATAAGCTCTTCAAATTTAGCTCTTGTAAGATCTACATCGAAGTGCTTAGGGCCATCAGCGCCTGCTGAAATGAAAGGAAGGTTGATATTTGTTGTTGTTGATGAAGAAAGCTCTTTCTTTGCCTTCTCTGCAGCTTCTTTAAGTCTCTGCATAGCCATCTTATCGCCTGAAAGGTCAACACCCTCTTTGCTCTTGAAGTCCTGAACCATCCAGTTGATGATAGCCTGGTCGAAGTCATCACCACCAAGGTGTGTATCACCGTTTGTAGAAAGAACTTCGATGACACCGTCACCGATCTCGATGATTGATACGTCGAATGTACCACCACCAAGGTCATAAACCATAATCTTCTGCTCTTTCTCGTTATCAAGTCCGTATGCAAGTGCAGCTGCTGTAGGCTCGTTGATGATTCTCTTAACCTCAAGACCTGCGATCTTACCTGCGTCCTTTGTAGCCTGACGCTGTGCGTCATTGAAATATGCGGGAACTGTGATTACAGCTTCTGAAACTTTTTCGCCGAGGTACTGCTCTGCATCAGCTTTGAGCTTCTGAAGGATCATAGCTGAAATCTGCTGAGGAGAGTACTTTTTTCCATCAATGGTACGACCGTTGTCTGTACCCATATCTCTCTTGATTGAAGAGATTGTATTGTCTGCATTTGTAACTGCCTGACGCTTAGCGGGTTCACCAACTATTCTCTCGCCATTCTTTGTGAAAGCAACGATTGAAGGTGTTGTTCTGGCTCCCTCTGCATTAGCGATAACAGTAGGCTTTCCGCCTTCCATAACTGCTACGCAGCTATTTGTTGTACCTAAGTCGATACCGATAATTTTACTCATTTCTACTTTTCCTCCGTTATAAAAATTGAATTATTTACGTATTGATATACAGTGATATTGATTTGTTTTTTTCTATACCACTCACTGGGTAACACCAACCATGCTGTGTCTGAGCACGGTGTCGTGGAACATATATCCCTTTTGAAGTTCCTGTGCAACAATTCCGGATTCATATTCCTCGCTTTCCACCTGCATAACCGCGTTGTGGAAGTTGGGATCGAATTCTTTTCCCACAGCTTCAATCGGGGTTACTCCAAGATCTTCCATCTGCTTCATAAGCTGTTTATAGATCTTGTTCATACCGTCTGCAAAGGCTCCGTCTTTCTCATCTTCGGGAACCGCCTGAAGTCCTCGCTCAAAATTATCTATCACAGGAAGAAGTTTCTCTAAGATACTTCCCTGCCCCTGCTCAAACATCTGAGCTTTCTCTTTGTCGGTTCTCTTTCTGAAGTTATCAAACTCTGCGACCTGTCTGATAAGTCTGTCATTGAGTTCATCTATCTTTTCCTTAAGAGGATCCTTTTTCTCTTTTTTGTTGAAAAGACCTTTTTTCTTATCGTCAGTCTCTTCTTCGGAAGTCTCTTCGTTATTCTCCTCGGAAGCTTCTTTATCCTCGGCCTCGGCTTCCTCTTTGGCAGCTTCTTCCTTCTTCTCTTTAGCTTCCTCTTCAAGCTCTTCAATGATTTCTTCGAGAACTTCCTTCTCCTGTTCGTTCACTTCCTTTGTAGGTTTATCGTGAACTTTTTTCTTATCTGTACTGCTCAATTTAACTTTGCCTCCTCATCTAGCTCTTTTTCCTATAAAGTTCGTCAAGAGCGTATCTCATATTCTTAAGTGTCGAAATAACTTTGTCGTAGTCCATTCGCTTAGGGCCGATTATTCCGACGGTACCTTTCATTCCGTCACCAAGTTCGTATGTTGCGGTAACAACGCTGCAATCCTTCATCGCCTGAACCGGAGTTTCGTTTCCGATATAGACCTGAATGCCTGTCTCTTCTTCATCAGCAGAGAGCGTGTTCTCAACGATACTGTTAAGATCTTTGGCATCCTCAAACGTGCTTATCAGCTCACTCGCTTTGGCACTGTCCGTAAGTTCCGGATACTTGAAGATGTTCATCGTTCCGCTTGTATATATCTGAAGATCGTCATCCGCCGTGATTGACTCTGCCGCAGCATCAATGACGTTTCCTATGATCTCACTGTGTATTCCGGCTTCCTGCTTAACCGCCGCTATAAGTCCGAGGTTAATATCTTCAACCGCAAGTCCGTCCAGTCTGGTATTAAGCAAAATGTTGAGTTTCAACATCGTGGCGTCATCAAGCATTTCCTCGACGTTTATAATCTTGTTCTTGATGACATTGCCCTCTATTACTATGGTTGCAAGAAGATGTTCTTCATCAACCTTGGATATCTGTATGAATTTAAGTTTGTTCTTCCTGATCTGAGGCGCCGAGATCATTGTCGCATAGTTGGTATCAACAGCCAGTGTCTTGGCAACCTTCTTAAGAAGTGTCTCAAGCTTCTCTTCTTTATCGAGAAGCATCTCTTTCATGTTCTCTACTTCCTGCTCTTTGTCTCGAAGCATCTCATCTACATAGACGCGGTAACCCTGATCTGAAGGAATACGTCCCGCCGATGTATGCGGCTGGATGATAAGCCCCATCTCTTCGAGGTCCGCCATCTCATTTCTTATAGTAGCTGAACTAAGATTAAGATCCGTATACTTGGAAATTGTACGGCTTCCTACAGGTTCGCCTGTCTCAAGGTAATTTCTGACTATCGCATGAAGTATTTTTCTTTTTCTCTCGTCTAATTCCAAAGTGTCCACCTTCCTATGTATTCACCGGTTAAATTCATTGGACGGTAACTGTTTTCTTATGTGTTAGCACTCACTTGGCTTGAGTGCTAACATCTTCTGTATCATAAATTATCACTCCGGACCATTAATGTCAACATACCTTTTCTAAAAAGTATATAAAGTGGTGGCTTACATGACGCTGGGACTTGAAGGCATATGTTCAAAAATGCTTGTGTTCGGCTGCGCAGTGATTTTCATAATTTTCCAAGAAACGGGAATGCCTCCTTTCGACGTTGCTCAGAGAAGTCGGCATTCCCGTTTCTTGGAAAATTTGAAAATCATCTTGCTCGTCCGAGATCTGCACATTTTCGAACATATGCCTTCAAGTCCCGGCTGGTTATGGAAAACCACTACTAAATAAAGTGCTTCTTTATAGTATATGATATCTTAGATGAAACTACAGAAATCCGCACTTGCTGCAGATTTCGTGAAAAAGTGATTCAAGAGTCAACCAAGCCCCATCGACGAAGTCGATTTTAATTGGCTTGGTTGATGCATTCTTGAACTTCATGTTCAAGAATGTATAGATTCCTGAACGACATAATTTGAAATAATGATTAGACCATGCTTTCCAGAAGGTTGGGAATTACTTGGATTTTCTTTTTTATAAGAAATTCACTTAATACAAAAAGGGTTATCATGTAGGTTATGGCAAGGTGGCTAAGTCCCCTGTAAAAAAGAGCGTGTTCGAAACCATACCAAGGGTTGAGCCAGGAAATTCCCAGCGGGTTAAGGATGCTGGCAAAGATGGTCGCTATGACTGATATCAGCATTGAGCAGAGGCGGCTTTTGAACAATATTATTATCAAGCCAACGATATTTATCAGTGAAAAAATAGTCAGCACCGAGAGAGCGAGCCACTTCCACTCTTTTAGCAGAGTAAGCAAAGGATTTCCGCCTTTTAGGGCAACAAATATCATGGTTATCGCAGTTGCCAATATGAAATAAAAAAGATTTATAAGTCTGACAGTCAAAAGTTTCATCGTATAGATCTTATTTATTGAAATATTAGTGAAATAAGAATTTGCGATTCCACAATTTGTCTCTTCTATAGAGAAGCTCTCCGAAACCACAACTGATATAAATATAGGGAAAATAAGGGTCGAAAAAAGATCCATCGCAGTAACATGTATGATATCGCATGTTACTTCTTTTACCATGAGCCCCAAATATCCCTGAAACAAAACAGACAGGATTGTCAGAACAGCTCCGATTACGAGTATCCCGGAACCTTTAATTTTTCTTAGTTCAAATCTTAAATAATCCATGTTCCCTCCTATGAGTAGAACTTTTTCCCGCTTATATATACAAAAGTAGCGCCGATTGCAACATTCAGCAATGCAGCTGTAGCAAGGAACTTTACATTATATACATTTCCGGATTCAAATGCGTACGTTCCGGCAACTGCCCCAATGTAATTTGCAATATGCACGATTTTTCTGATCGATCCGAGGATGTAGATAAGCAGAAGTCCTGACACAACAGCTATGGGGAAATTTTTGACATATAGTTGAATACAGTATTGAAGTATATAACAGAATGCATTTATGAAAAAAACTATGATCAGAACACTTCCAAGCATTCTGAAATCTATATCTGCGCGAATTAAGAGCTTTGAAATCGGAATGTATAAAACAATAGAAAAAAGTATGTAGATGCTCTGATACAGCATAAATACGATGAATTTGGCTACAACAAGTTTCTTGCCGTCAAACAGTTTTATCATCAGAAGATCCCAAGTATCATTTATATATTCTTTTGTCAAAATCATGTATCCGACAAACATCGCGCAAAAGAGCCCAACAAGCGTATTTATACCGATGAAAAAATATAGATTCACTCCGTTTTTTCCGTATAATGCAAGTACATCCTCGTTAGTCACATCAAACTTGCATAAGACCGCTACCATCAAGTTACATAACACCGCAAAGCCGGTTATCACATATGGTACGCACTTGTCAGCCTGTATCTTTTTTATTTCTTCTCTTATAAGACACTGCATACGCCACCTCTTTCTTTTCCGGTAAGCGCCAGATATATGTTTTCAAGGCTGTTGTTTGGCGACACCTCATATACTTCAACATTTGCATCAATAAGAAGTTTTAACAATGCAGGTATTTTTTCTTTTGCCATCTCCATAAAGAATGCATCATTTTTTCTTACATATGTCAGTCCAATCTTGCCAAAAAGCTCCGCTGCTTTTTCAGAATCATTTGTCCTTATACAATATTCCAGTCCTTCAGTTTCATAGAGTTCTTCAATGCTTCCTTCAAATATCTTTTTTCCTCTGTCGATGATACAAATTCTGTCTGAAAGCTTCTCAATCTCGGCAATGTTATGACTGGAAATAAAAATCGTACATCCGCTTTGATGCGCCAACTCTCCCAGCATCTCTCTAATCTCAAATATTCCTTTGGGGTCGAGCCCGTTAGTCGGCTCATCAAGAATAAGTACCTTGGGATTATTCAGAAAGGCAATGGCAAGCCCAAGTCTTTGCTTCATTCCAAAAGAAAACTTAGAAACCTTTTTGTTGCCCACGCCGTCAAGTCCCACAAGCTTAAGAACCCTGTCTGCTTCTTCAACAGTTTTCCCAAGTATTCGTTGAAGATATGCAAGATTTTCTCTTGCCGTCAGATTGGGATAGTAATTGGGCTTACTGATAAACACGCCTACATCCTGCATTATACTGCTATCCAGATGTTTCATTTCTTTTCCGTTGTATCTGACGATGCCTAAATCAGGCTTTAAAAGTCCAACCATCATCTTCATGGTCGTTGTTTTACCGGCACCGTTTGCACCTATGAAACCATATATCTTACCTTCCGGAATCTTAAGAGACAAATTATTTACCGCAATTTGATCTCCAAATCTTTTAGTCAAGTTCTCTATAGTGATTTCCATATTTTTCCTTTTTATTCACTGTCATCCGATGCCGCGTCGGGATCATACTCAAGTATGTCTCCCGGCTGGCAGTTTAAAGTTTCACATATTGCTTCGAGTGTTGAAAATCTGATAGCACTGATCTTTCCTGTTTTTATCTTGGATAGATTTACATTTGATACGCCAACTTTTGCAGACAGTTCGTTCAGAGACATTTTTCTGTCAGCCATGACGCGGTCTAATCTAAGTATAATTTTACCCATATCAATTACCTCACATTTCCGGAATTATAAAGTTTCATCGGATTCTTTCTGAAGAACATAACCGTAATCAAGGATGCAATATATGCTCCAGAATACAACTCCTGCAAGAGCTGCAGCTCCGAGACCTACTGCAAAGAATGTGTAAACAGTAATTATGATAAATGCTGTCTTGAGTTTCTTCATAACATCTCCGCTAAAAGGTGAATCACTATTTTCAATGAGCTTAAATACTTTCATTATTATGATGAAGATTCCGGCAAGGATAGCAATTGTAACAGCTGTAGAAAAGAAAGTTACCGCAAGTGCTTCCGCAGCCATACCCTTATACATAAGAATTCCCACAACGTTAAACATTCCTAAGATGCCATGTTTTCCCATATCTTCAACCTGCTCAAGACTAAAGAGTTCAGTTCCGTTCTCACTGAATACATGTGCTACTACTTTTCCGCTCACTTCTTCAGTTTTTATACTACTATTGATATTGTTCTTACAGGCAAGCATCACTATACCGCCAACAAGCATCACTACAGCAATCACAGCCATAAGAATTCCAAGTACTTTTGCAACTTTTCCGGTTGTACTGCAGCTCTTCTTTACATTAGCAAGTTTAATTTCCTGTTCTCTCATTTTTATTCTCCCATCTGCGAATCCCTATGTTCGCGCTCAATTATTATTTGTTGTCTTATTCCGGCGCATGGCCGTTTTTCATTCTTGTTGTTTGTTCTTATTTATTTTCTTATTTCGTTTGTGAAAGCAACTTTTTTCTTTAACCTCTTTTGGCAACTTCATGTGCGTTCACGTTTGTATCTAACTTCAAATTATCTTGATTGAATTTTCTCGAGAATTTATGAACTTTCCATCACCGCGTCCGGTTATTTCCTGTTCATGAGTATAATATAGCATCCCGTTTTATACCTGTCAATAACTTTTTAATGATAAACATTAAATATTTATCTTGTTTGTTTTATTTTTTATCGTAAAAAGCAGCAAGAGTGGCAAAAAGGCTATATCTTGCAATTCAATTACAAAGCTTGTTATATCTTTATCTTCGAAGAAAAAGCTTTGTGATACAAATAGGCTCTTTCGCCCCTCCGTTACTCAGATTCTCTTACACACTTTATACCCGTAAAATCCATCTCACATCCATTTGTTTCTACGTGTATAAATTAATTTCCGGATTCTATACCCGTAGAACCACTCCCTTATTCGCTTATTCTTACGTGTACATGTCAATTACGGGATTCTATGCCCGTAAAGCCTTTCCTACAATCGCTTATCTCTACGTGTACAAGCTCAGTTCTGCCATTCGTCTCGCGTAAAGATCTCCTAGTGCTGCTGTCATCAAATACTTCGACCTTTTTACGAAGAAGAAATTGTCATTCTGCTAGGCGGAGGAATGAGCCGTACCGGGCGGTACGGCTATTGACGACAACAACGTAGATGACAATTTAGACAAGTAATAAAGTCGGCTTATTTGGTGACATCAGCACTAGGCTATACTCTTAAAAACGAACGCAAGATGAACAGATTGCACATTCAGCAGACGTAAAATAAAAACGTAAAACAAAAGAATAAAAAATATTTTTAAATGAACAAACCATATTGACATAAGGTCATGTTTCGAGTTATAGTCTTCTTCGGTTTTCATCAAACCGATTCTAATATTTCAACGCGGCAATAATTTCATCGTCGCATTTTCCAATTTATAACCAGTGTTTACATGAAAAAAAAAGAATAATGGTGGTACTATGCAAGATTTAAAAGAAGATATGAAAGCACAACTAAAGGAACTTGACGAGCTCATCTCAAAATCCAACAAAAACCTACTTAAACTGAAGAATATACCCGATCGAGGAATTGTTGTCAGCAAGAGTAACGGTTATGATCAGTATTATTGGGTTGACAGAGTTTCAGGAAAACGAACATATGCAAAAGCCGACGAACTCAATATTCTCAGGAACGTTGCGCAACAAAAATATGAGCATGCTGTTTCAACTAAGCTTAACAATCTAAAAAAAGAACTTGATAAATTTCTAAAAGCGTATGATATTTCCGAAATCAACAACGTCTATACACATATGTCAAAGGCCAGACAACTACTCGTATCACCTATTATTGATACAGAAGAAATATTTGTAAAAAAGTGGGAATCTGTTTCCTACGAAAGCTCAGAATTCATGAAGGATTTTGAATTTTACTCAGGTAAGGGTATTAAAGTACGTTCCAAATCTGAACTTATCATAGCCAATACATTAGAACAATGTGGTGTTCCTTATCGCTATGAATATCCTTTATATCTGAAAGGGATAGGAACAGTATACCCGGATTTTACATGCCTTAATATAAATAAGAGAAAAGAGATAGTATGGGAACATTTCGGAATGATGGATAATATTGCTTACTCCAACAAAAATATAGCTAAGATCCAAGCGTACAATCAAAACGGATTCTTCCCAGGCAAAAACATGATTATGACATTTGAAACCTCTCAAAATGCTATAAGCTCAAATATAATCCAAAATATGATTAAAGAATTTTTGCAATAAACCTTTAACTCATACTCGCTTCGATAAGCTCCATCCCCGCATAACAGAGAGCATCAAAGATGTAAGCAAGATTTCGCCGCTAAAGCTAAATTTCCTATGATAAAAAAAAGAAGCAACAACCGGATTACTCCGATCATTGCTCCTCTATTTCTTTTCTCACAGGCTGATGACAGCCGTCATGCACTTCTCATCAGATATCGATGTCACCTGAAATCTTGTCATCAACTACATAGTAAGCCTTATCTTCCTGAGGCTTAACGTAGATGCTGAGCTTCTTAACCTTTGAAGGATCGCCCTTAAGGTCGTACTGATAGTTATCCAAAGATTTCTGAACAAGCTCTTCGTTCGAGATGTGCTTGTATGAATACTGAATCTCGATCATTACATTAGGCTTTGTAGCTGCTTTTCTTGTTGTAGTCTTCTTTGCAGTTGTTTTCTTAGCAGTAGCCTTCTTTGTAGTAGTTTTCTTTGCAGCAGTCTTTGTAGCTGTTGCCTTCTTAGCTGTACTAGCAGCTTTCTTGGTAGTTGTCTTCTTGGCTGTTGCTTTCTTGGTTGTAGTCTTCTTTGCAGTAGCCTTCTTTGCCGGTGCTTTCTTTGTCTCGGCAGTTGTAGTCTTTACTTCCGGTGTTTTAACTTCTGTAATAAAAGTAGGGTTCTTGATAGTTGCAACAGGTTTTACAACTGCTTCCGCCTTCTTAATCTCTGCCATTTTTCGTTATCCTCCTCAAAATCGCAAATGATCCATGAAACTCGTTAAAACAATAAAGTGATTACGAAATAAAGTTTACCACCAATAAACTGCATTGTCAAAGCATCTACAGATAATTGCCCTTTATATCATCCCAATTTATCTAGTGTAGCTTCATATGCCGATATCAAAGTGGCTGAAAAAAGCAATCCCGCGCATATGTCACTGAACCAATGCACACCTGCCAACACTCTTCCGACAACACCTATGAACATTACCGCACAGGCGAAGACTTTAAGAACTGTCACAAGATTTTCGTCATCATAAAATCTTTCTCTCCATGCAGCGATAGCTGTTCCCATGATTGTGCAGATCATAAGCACATGTGTTGACGGGAATGACGCCTCAAGTTCAACTTCGTCGGGTAAAAGAACCGGTCTGTAGTTGAAAGGGACTTTATCAAAAAGCACATACATGATAACAAGTATCACATACAAAAATCCCATTATAAGAATATCTTTATCAATCTCGGCAAGAGTTCTTTTTTCTTTTACAAGCTGAAGAAAACCTGTTGCCGCAAAATATACCGCTGTAAGAATAGCGATCATCAGCATCAGGTCGGTTATCTTATCCCACATGGGATTGTAAGAGATAAGGTCGAGAACCACCTTGTTGATCGCGGAAAAACCAACACTGGTGCCCTCCGGACCAATAGCCTGCTTGTCAACAAAAGTCACAAGCACCGTATATATAATCGAAATAATAAACAATAATATTGTCTTCCCGTAGCCTCTTTTTTTCATGGCACCTCCTCCATATAGTCAAAACTTATTTCTTATATACTTCGTTTACGAACTTACGAAGTCTCTCCATTGCCCTCTCAACTTTCTCCGTCTCTATGCAATAAGCCATTCTGAAAAAGCCCGGTGCCCCAAAACCGTCTGTGGGTACGAAGATAAGATCGTACTCTTTAGCTTTTTTGCAGAATTCGATAGAGCTCTCTTCAAGCGCCTTAGGCATTATATAGAAAGTTCCGCCGGGTTTTACAACCGTAAATCCAAGCTCAACCAAAGTATCATAGATAATGTTCATGTTTGTCTCATAAACGGAAAGATCTGCCGTCATGTCGCACACCTTTGCAACAGCCTGCTGGATAATTGAAGGAGGACAGTTATGTCCCGTTCCTCTTGAGATCTGTCCGCACATGGGAACGATAAATTCTGCGCCTTCGCACTTAGGATTAACCGCAACGTATCCGATTCTTTCTCCGGGAAGAGAAAGAGATTTGGAGAATGAATAGCAGCTCAAAGTGTGATCGTAGAACTTTGATACATATGGAGCGTCAGCGCCCTTGAATACAATCTCTCTGTATGGTTCATCGGACAAAAGATATACCGTATGTCCGAACTCTTTTGACTTAGCTGTAAGAATCTCGGCAAGTCTTGTAAGTGTCTCTGTTGAATATGCAACACCTGAAGGGTTGTTGGGTGTGTTCACGAGAACTGCCGCAACGTCAGCTGTAAACATCTCTTCAAATTTATCGAAGTTGATCTGGAAAGTCTCAGTGTCTGCGGGAACAACTTCAAGCTCAACTCCCGCACCTGTTATGTACGGATTGTACTCGGGGAAAAATGGTGCAAATGCAAGCGCCTTGTCTCCCGGCTTTGTGATAGCTCTTATCGCATGTGAGATAGCACCTGCTGCCCCTGTTGTAGGGAAGATGTGCTCAGGTCCGTAGTTCATTCCGAATCTTTTATTCAAAGACTGCGCAATCTTTTCTTTATACAAAGGATTACCGAGACTTGGAGTATATCCGTGAAGTGTCATGGTATCTTCCGTCTGAAGAAGCCTAATCATCTCATCTGTAAATTCCTGAGGAACCGCAACCGAAGGATTTCCCAAGCTGAAATCAAAAACGTTCTCGTATCCGATTTCTTTCCCCCTCGCGGTAGCGTACTCCGAAAGCTCTCTAATTACTGACTTTGCGCCAAGCATTGATTTATATGTCTCGTTAATCATAACCTCGTCTCCTTAAGTATTAAGTAAAAACTTTGTATCTCAGTATACCACAAAAAAGGAGCTTCATCATTTGAAACTCCTCTTAATATTAGCATCTAAAATCTTGCAAAATCTAGATTATTCATTTTGTTGACGTCGCAAATTCATACAGCTCCTTATACTGCCTTTTCCTTGCAAATTCAACAGCTGTATCTACCCAATTTTTTTCTTTCTCTTTATCTTTTGAGAGCCATTCAGGTGAAAAAGCGGCTACTTTATTATCTATAACACATATGCATCCACCCATGGCAATCCACCATATGTGTGAACCCATGTCACGAATAGAGCTGAAAAAAGGCGCACCAATGTCAACTAAAACTGTAAAAATAAGTACCATTATTCCGCATTTTATGATGAGCTTAGGTCCGATTGCCTGCGCATACATCCACTTAACCATATTTCTCTTTGCTGAAGGAACATTGATTCCGTTCGCGCCGATCTTAGTATAAATATGCCTCTCAAGACACACTCCAACAATGATAAACACTACTCCCGGTATAAAGCTACATATAATCTCATTAATTTCAGCAACCATATTTGATATAGCTCCTCTCAATCCGATTATCGTTTATAAATACATTGTCACCGTTTCAATTATATCATATGACACCGGAATATATTCTTAGTCAAACACCCGGTTCTGCTTTATAGTAGTTCTTCCATCGCTGCCAATATCTCTTCCGTATCCTTCAGCAGCATATCTTCCGCCTTCTCGCTGTTCTTATCCTTCTTGTACTTATAGATAAACACAGGGTTTCCGGCAGCATGGAAGCTCATCTTGCCCTCGTATCTTGCGAGGAGTCCGGGGATCTTCCCGCCTTTTATCTTGGCGTTTGGAGTTACCTTTATCTCTATCTTGCCGTCGCCGCCTTTAATTTCGGGAACAAAGAGCTTGTGCGCGGCGGTTCTTATAAGTGAGATCCTGAGGAGATTAAGAGCAGTCTTTGGAACTTCTCCGAATCTGTCGACGAGCTCATCTCTCATATCGTCGCTCTCCGTCTGGTTCTCTATGCTCGCGATTCTCTTGTATATCTCAAGCTTCTGCTCTTCGTTGAGGATATAGCTGTCGGGAATATATGCGCTGACATCAAGGTCGATGACAGTGTTGATGTCTTCTCTTGTATCTTTTTCGCCGGGGTTCTTCTTGTGACGGACAGCTTCTTCGAGCATCTTGCAGTAGAGGTCATAGCCGACAGACTGCATGTGGCCGCTTTGTTTTTTGCCCAAAAGGCTTCCTGCACCCCTTATCTCAAGGTCACGCATGGCGATCTTAAAGCCGCTTCCGAGGTCGGTGAATTCTCTGATCGCAGAAAGTCTCTTTTCCGCAACCTCTTTTAACACCTTATCTCTCTTATACATAAGGAATGCATAAGCCGTGCGGTTCGAACGTCCAACCCTTCCCCTCAGCTGATAGAGCTGGGAAAGTCCCATCTTGTCCGAGTCATGAATGATCATAGTATTTACATTAGAAATATCAAGCCCCGTCTCGATGATGGTCGTAGAAACAAGAACGTCGACAGTTCCGTCGATGAAGTCGTACATGATACGCTCAAGTTCTGACTCTTTCATCTGTCCGTGCGCAAAAGCAACGTTCGCTTCGGGTACAAGTTTCTGGATCCTTGCCGCAACATCCGCTATGTCGTTTACTCTGTTGTACACGTAATAAACCTGGCCGCCTCTTCCAAGCTCTCTTACTATCGCTTCTCGCACAAGCTCATCGTTGTATTCCATAACGTAGGTTTGGATCGGAAGCCTGTCATTGGGCGCTTCTTCAAGGACAGACATCTCTCTTATTCCGACAAGCGACATATGAAGCGTTCGCGGGATTGGCGTTGCGGTGAGCGTCAAAACATCGACGCTCTCTTTTATAGTCTTTATCTTTTCCTTGTGTGTAACACCAAAACGCTGCTCCTCATCTACGATAAGAAGACCTAAATCCTTGTACTGAACGTCTTTCGAAAGAAGCCTGTGTGTTCCGATAACAATATCGACAAGACCTTTCTTAAGGTCTGTCACGGTCTTAGCCTGCTCTTTTGCCGTCCTGAATCTGGACATCAAATCGACTCTCACAGGAAAATCTCTCATTCGTTCGCAAAAAGTATTGTAATGCTGCTGCGCAAGGATGGTTGTGGGAACGAGAACCGCAACCTGCTTCCCGTCCTGAACAGCTTTAAATGCGGCACGTATCGCAATCTCAGTTTTACCGAATCCCACGTCACCGCAGACAAGCCTGTCCATGATAACAGGCGATTCCATATCTTTCTTGGTCTCTTCAATGGCACTTAGCTGATCTTCGGTCTCCTGATAAGGAAAGGCGTCCTCAAACTCCTGCTGCCAAACCGTATCCTTACTAAATTCATAGCCTTTGGTCTCTCGCCTCTTCGCATAAAGTTCGACAAGATCCTGTGCAACTTCTTCAACCGCCGCTCTGACTTTATTCTTGGTATGCGTCCACTCTAATGTACCGAGTTTGTTGAGCTTGGGCTTATGGCCGTGTCCTTCCTCTCCGCCTGATGCGTACTTTTGAATAACTCCAAGTCCCGTCGCCAGGATATAAAGATTTCCGCCGTCTCCGTATTCAACCTTTATATAATCTCTGACAACATTGTCAGTTTCAACCTTCTCAATTCCCCTGTATATTCCAAGTCCGTGTTCTTCGTGAACCACATAGTCGCCAATCTTAAGATCTGCGAAATTGGAAATCTTCTCGCCGGTGTATTTAGATTTTCTCTTTTTCTTCTTCCTTGTATGCTCGGTAAAAATATCGCTCTCGGCAATTACCGCAAACTTGATTCCCGGATACTCGAATCCCTTGAGAATCCTTCCGTAGTACGTCATTATCTCACCGGGACGCAGAACTCTTCCCGGATCCTCGCTATAAAAAGCTGTAACGAGATTATCTCTTAAATCTTCAACGATCCTCTTTGCCCTTGTTCTGGAACCCGAGAGTATAAGAACTCTGTAGCCGTTTTTCACATATTTCTTAAGGTCGCTTACAAGTGAATCGAAGCTGTTATTATAGGGTGCGACACTCCTTGCGCTTATGTCCCAGCTCTTTTCCGGTGAAAAGAGATTCTGCGATTTGGGCATAGCAAGAGCGGAAACAAGCACTCTTCGCCCATTTCCCATTCTTGATATGCAGTTATCTATTGAATACAAAAGATCCATCTGCGCCGGAAGCACGTATCCCTTCTCGGCTCTGTGCGTCATACTCTCTCTGAATTCGGATTCGACAGCCATTGCATGTTCCTGAACTCTTTGAGGTTCATCGATAAAGATACAGCTCTTTCCCTTCGGGAACATCTCCTGAATAGTGACGGTGTCGTCATAAAAATAACGGATGTAACTCTCGAGATTGACTACTGAGTGGAGTTCAAAGAGCTGCTCATTTAATTCTTCCGTCTGTTTTTTTATCCTGTGAGCTTCTTCCGTCTTGAATTCAGCGCGAAGTGTTTTGCAGACTTTCTCGGTATCTTCGTTAACCCTGTCCATTCCTTCTCTGAGCTTTTTCTCATCAAGGATGATCTCTGATGCCGGGTAAATGTCGATGGATTCAAGCTTTTCAAGCGATCTCTGCGACATAATGTCAAAGCTTCTGATTGACTGGATCTCATCTCCCCAAAGCTCTATTCTGAAAGGATTTTCTTCCGTGAGGTCAAAAACATCGACGATGTCTCCTCTTACAGAAAACTCGCCGGGTCCCTCTACCTGATAATTTCTGACATATCCCATTGTAACAAGACGCTTTGCGATCTCGGTTTCATCAATCGGAACGTGCCTGTCTATGGATAGAATGTTTTCTTTTATAACTTCAGGTTTTATCTGAGGCGCCATAAGCGCTGAAAATGTCGTAACAACAGTAACGGGTCTTCCCTCAAGAAGCCTTCTCATGCAGCGTATTCTCTGTCTTACAATCTCGTTACTGTGCACATCGGCCTGGTAAAAGATAAGGTCTTTAGCGGGATACACAGTGACATTCTTGTCATAAAACTTGTAATCCTCAAAGATCTCTTTTGCCCTAAGATCACTGTAAGTTACGATTATTCTGTACTTAAAGTCAGCCCCAAGACTGCTTATAAAATGGAGTTTCTGGGAGTCTACGCATCCCGTCACTTCCGCACAGGCAAAGGGCTTCTCGAGATATTTATTCAGTTCTTCGAATTCTTTTAATTCGTTTAAAGGAGTTGTTATCGCTCTCATTTATTTTTTACCGTTAAATTTGTTCATGGCACTGTCAACGCCGTTCTCCATTATCTCGCAGACCGCATCGACAGCTCGTCCTATTCCGTCCTTGATTCCGGTAGCATCCTCGCCCTCGAAATGGCCGAGAACCCAGTTCACCATATCGTATTCCTTGGGCTTCTTGCCAACTCCGACACGAACTCTGCTAAACTCGTCGTGTCCAAGCTGAGCAATTATGTTCTTGAGTCCGTTATGTCCGCCGGCACTTCCCTTGGGTCTAACCCTGATCATGCCCACATCGAGCTCAACGTCGTCCGAGATCACGATGAGTTCCGACTTGGTATCGACCTTGAAATAATCACAGATAGGTCTTATCGCTTCTCCACTCAAGTTCATATAGGTAATGGGCTTTACGAGAATAACCTTCTGATCTCCGATTCTGCCTTTTCCATATACTGCCTTAAACTTCGTCTCCGTAAGTCCTATATTATATTTATCCGACAATGCGTCTATTGTCTCAAAGCCCACATTGTGTCTTGTTCCGAAATACTTCTTTTCGGGATTTCCAAGTCCCGCTATCACATACATATTGCCAAAATCCTCTTCTTTTTTTGAAAAAAATTTCTTTATTATCCCTAACACTACTACATCTCCCTTGATATTACAATGTATAAAGCCTATTCAAAGTATACTTTGAAAGTTGCTTATAGTCCAACTATCAACGCAGAAAATAAGGCTGCACCGGAGTTTTGTTTCTCAGATGCAGCCTAGATTCTAATAAGTTATCTTATTTTATCAATATTGTGAACGCATTCGTCAAGTCCTATGATTTTAGTTGTCGATAAGCCGGTGTTCTCATCGTTTTCTATTTTTATGACAAAATCAATTCCAGCTTTCAGTTTATAACCTTTATATGTAACATTGATATCTGTTTGATTTGGCTGTGTATTCAATAGACTTGAAACCTCTATTACCAATCCATCCGGACTGCCTGGATCCGAAACAGTTATTTCACAAGAAGCAGTAAATGCCCCATCTTCTGATGTTGCAGTAATTACAGCACTCCCCGGTTTGAACGCACTAACAAATCCATCCGGATGAACCAACGCCACAGCACTATCGCTGCTACTCCATGTAATATTTTTGTTCGAAGCATTCTCCGGAAAAAAATTCACAGCAAGTTGCTTGTGTTCATATTGATTGAGTGTAAATGAATTTTCGCTAAATGAAATTCCGGACAAAAACTTTACTTCGGATTTAGGTATCAATTTTACGCCATGCATCTCTGCCCTTATTTCCATGTACAAAGAATTATCAAGAGGATACCTCAGCTGTTCAGGCGCTTTATTCCAAGGTTCTACAACAAACATGTTGTCATCGATGTATAAATTGGGACTATCAATATAATCCTTAAGTTCCAAGTGACCACCATTTATTCTAATACTTGAATCACTGTCAAAATGAGTACTGATATGATGTCCGGAAATATAGCCACCATTAATTGTGATATTCTTATAATATATTCCTATATTCTCTGGAAGTATAATAGAGCCGCCATTTACTTCAAGATTAATATCACCAGCTACCGAACTACTATATTTTATCGTTCCGCTATTAAGGATCATTTTTCCTGAATCAAATAACTTAACACCTCTTAGCTCAAGCGTTCCGTTTCCGGATATAGTTAATTCATGACCGTTTATGCCAATATAAAAAAGACTTTTGTCAGTATCAAGATTAAGAACACTATCTTCCTTAATTTCTAATTTTTCTCCCTCATTAAGCTCACTAAGATTAATTACTGTCGGCTCGGCAGCCTTTATCGGTTTACAACACAATACCAATGATAATAAAAACAGTGCAAAGCAAATAAACAATGAATGACTCTTTTTCATACGTTTTTCCTCCAATGTACATTTTTTCGTTATTGTAAGCACAATATATTAAGAATAGCATGCATTTTCGAAAATTCAACATATTTTTGACGAACAAATATACAAAATAAGTAAATTGAATAATAAATCAAAACAAAATGTGTTATTATATCATACAGAGGTTTATTACAAAAAATTAAATAAGGAGCTGGGGAAATACTATGGGAAACGTGATGATTGTCTCGCTACACATTTTTTTGGCTACAGTATGTTTATGGTCTATGTACAAAGCAGCAAGGAGACTTGTTGCTAAGAGAGCAGACAAAGAAGAGCATATTGATGATGTTTATGAATATGCCGGATTCGTAATAGCTGTAATTATGGTACTGATGTATATTGCTCTTATATTTATGGGGGCATACGGAATTACAAGTGCATGCCCGTTGGCGTGTGCGGCAATGTGCGTGAACAATCAGCGTTTAAACAACGGGAATGAAGCTTAATTTACATAGAAAGGCTTGCGGAATGGTCATTCAATCCGCAAGCCTCATTTTTACTCAATATTCTATTCAGCCGTTATGTCACGCTTCCCCCTCGCTGTCTTCTGCGGCTGCTTTATCATAAGCTTCCAGGATTGTGTCCTGAAGAACCTTTCTCATATCTGAGTTGATCGGATGTGCGATGTCACGATACTCGCCGTCCGTAGACTTCTTGCTGGGCATTGCAATGAACAAGCCTCTCTCGCCTTCGATTACCTTGATGTCATGAACAACAAATTCATTCTCAAATGTAACCGATACGATTGCGCGCATTTTTCCTTGTTTTGTAACTTTTCTTACTCTGACGTCTGTTATCTTCATCATATAACCCCCTCTTGGTCAAATAAATTTCATGAAGTCTGCAGTAATGGTTTACTTAGATCATGTATCTTTCGTTATTTTCAATAACTATTTTAATGCCGTCATCTTCCTTGTAGTAAGAGTTTGCCTGGATCGTGCCGTGACTTTCAACGATACAGTTCTCAATATGTGTATTGTCGCCGATGTAAACATCATTTAAGATGATAGCATTCTTAATGTAACAATTGTTTCCTATAAAAGCACCTTTAAATATTACGGAATCTTCTATTGTTCCGTTTATGATGCATCCGCTGGAGATAATGCTGTTTTTTACATTAACTCCTACGTTGTACTTGGCGGGTGGAAGGTCTACGACTTTCGTGTAGATTCCCGGATATTCTCTAAAGAAATACTGTCTTATCTCCGCTTTCAGGAAATCCATATTCGTCCGGAAGTAATCTTCAACGGAAGCGATGTTGTTCCAGTACTCTTTTATCTTGTATCCGTAGATGCGCTTCATATCTTTGTATCTGACAAGAATGTCACGCACAAAATCATATCGCCCTTCTTTATCAGCCTTCTCAATAAGTTCAATGAGTTGCCTTCGTCTGACCACGTATATTCCGCAGGATATCGTATTCGACCGCGATATTACAGGCTTTTCTTCAAATTCCTCTATCCGGCTCTCTTCATTCATTCTCACAGTTCCGAATCTCTCGGTATCCGTGTTTGCCGGCATATCCTTACACACAACCGTTATATCGGCCTGTTTCTGTATATGGTATTCGAGGAGTTTTCCGTAGTCCATCTTGTAAACGCAGTCACCGGAAGTAATGATCACATACGGTTCATGGCACGCTCTGAGGAAATCAAGATTCTGCGCAATCGCATCAGCCGTTCCCCTGTACCATAAGTTTCCGGATGCTTTTACCGCCGGGGTAAATACATATAAGCCGCCCTGCTTTCTACCAAAGTCCCACCACTTGGATGAACTCAAGTGTGCATTTAAGCTTCCCGCATTGTACTGAGTAAATACGGCAACCGTCTGAATATGAGAGTTTGTCATATTACTCAGGGCAAAATCGATACTTCTGTAAAAACCTGCCACAGGCATTGCGCAAACTGCTCTCTTCTGGGATAATTCCTGCATCCTGCTACTGCTGCCGCCCGCTAAAATTATGCCAATCGCCCTCATATCAATCACCCGCCTTATCTAGTGTCTTGCCGCTGTCAAGTTTACCATCGCTGTAATCCTTTTCAGCAGTCACACCCGAGATAACCGTATTCTTTCCAATCGTCACATTGTCGGGAATAACCGACTTCTCTCCGATAGTGCAGAGACCTTCACAATAGATATTGGGCTTCGAGTCGTTTTCTTTTTCCTCAAAAGCTCCGATTCTTACGTTGTTTCCTATAGTAACCTTCTCGGCGATGATTCCTTTTTCTATGTTGCAACCCTCACCGATAACGGTCTCATTCATTATTATTGAATTGCTGACCACAGTACCTTTCCCGATCTTTACTCCGGGGCTGATAACTGAGCTGTACACCTTTCCGTAAATCTCACAGCCTTCGCCGATGATACTTCTCTCAACGGCGCTTTCGGGTCCCAGATACTGAGGCGGTTGAACCCCGCTGGAAGTGTAAATCTTCCAGTATTCCTCATAGAGGTTGAATTCGGGGACAATGTCTATAAGCTCCATGTTTGCCTGCCAGTATGATGTAAGAGTTCCCACATCTTTCCAATAGCCGTCAAACTCGTATGCATATAATGACAATCCCTGTTCCTTGCAATAAGGAATAATATGCTTACCAAAATCAAGTCCCGACTGATCCTTATTGTTAATAAGAGAATCTTTTAAAGCTTCCCAGGAAAAAATGTATATACCCATTGATGCGAGATTGCTTCTTGGATGCTCAGGTTTTTCCTCGAAATCCACGATCTTCTTATTTTCATCTGCGATCATTATTCCGAACCTGCTTGCTTCCTCCATCGGAACCGGCATAACCGCAATGGTTACATCCGCTCCGCTTGATTTGTGAAAGTCAAGCATAGTCTCATAATCCATCTTATATATATGATCTCCCGAAAGGATCAGTACATAATCCGGATTATAATTTTCCATATACTCAAAGTTTTGGTAAATAGCATTGGCAGTACCGGTATACCATTCACTGTTGGAGCTTTTTTCATAAGGAGGAAGAACCGTGACTCCTCCGAAATTTCGATCAAGATCCCACGGTATACCTATTCCAATGTGAGAATTAAGCCTAAGCGGACGATACTGTGTAAGAACACCCACAGTGTCCACTCCAGAATTGATACAGTTACTAAGCGGAAAATCGATTATTCGATACTTTCCACCAAAAGAGACAGCCGGCTTTGCCATCTTTGCTGTCAACACTCCTAATCTGCTTCCCTGGCCCCCCGCCAGCAGCATGGCGATCATCTCTTTTTTTATCATGTTCCACCTCGTTGCGGATCCGGCTATAGCTGCCGGTTTTTGATACACCAAACTCACTGTCCTGTATTACAGAAAAAATGTTACCTCTTATATATGAGTATATCATAAACATATTATTTAAAAAACATAAATACTCTAAATATAGAATATATTTTCACTTAATCAGGTTTCCGTTTTTGACTTTGTAAAAAATCGTGTTACAATATAGATTACGTTATAAAACGTATTCTATGAAATGAGGGTTTTTTATGTACACAATTGATTTCAGTAAGCCATCGCACGTTTATTTTATGGGGATAGGCGGTATCTCAATGAGCGGTCTTGCTCATATATTAATAGAGAAAGGATTCAAAGTTTCAGGTTCGGATTCAAAAGAATCCCCAATGACAAAAGCTCTTTCCGACCTTGGAGTTAACATTATGTACGGTCAGTGTGCTCAGAATATCACAGATGCGAGCCCTATTGACGTTGTTGTACATACAGCTGCCATCCATCCCGACAATCCTGAGTTCATGGCTGCAAAGGCAGCAAATATTCCCATTTTGACAAGAGCCGAGCTTCTCGGTCAGATAATGAAGGAGTACAAGATTCCCATCGCGATCAGCGGAACTCACGGGAAAACTACGACTACTTCAATGCTTTCAAAGATTCTTCTTGAAGCAGATACAGATCCCACACTTTCAATCGGTGGCGTATTCAGCGACATAGGCGGAAATATCCGCGTAGGAAAATCTGATTTCTTTGTTACCGAAGCTTGTGAGTACACTAACAGTTTCCTCAGCTTCTTCCCTAAGATCAGTGTTATTTCCAATATAGATGCGGATCACCTTGATTTCTTCAAGGATCTTGATGATATAAGAAACTCTTTTTCCAAATTCGCACATCTTCTTCCCGATGACGGAACACTCGTAATAAACGGTGACATCGAGAACGTTGGCGCGATCACAGAAGGACTGGGCTGTGAAATAATAACATACGGTTCAAAAGAAGATTTTGACTACTATCCTTCTGATATAGAATATGATGAGCACGGAAATCCTTCATTTAAGGCTCATATCCCCGGCGGAAAAGTGCTTGATGTCAAGCTCGCGGTACCGGGACTTCACAATGTGTACAATGCGCTTGCTTCAATCGCTGTAAGCAATATTCTCGGAATAGATTCCGATGTGGCAACAAAAGCTCTTTCATTATTCGGAGGCACAAGCCGCCGTTTCGAGCACAAGGGAGAAATACACGGCGTTACCATCATTGATGACTACGCCCACCATCCCACAGAGATAAAGGCTACGCTCACTGCAGCGCAGAATTATCCACACAACAAGATATGGTGCGTATTCCAGCCACACACATATACAAGAACCAAGGCACTTCTTGATGAATTTGCCGAAGCACTTTCATTTGCCGATAAAGTGGTACTTGTTGACATCTATGCCGCAAGAGAGACAGATACATTGGGCATCAGCTCACGTACCCTCTGTGACAAGATTGTTGGACTCGGCCATGATTGCACGTATTTTCCTACTTTAGATGGCTTTTCAGAAGTCGAAAAATTTCTTTTGCAAAATTGCACTAAAGGAGATTTGTTGATAACCATGGGTGCCGGAGATGTAGTAAAAATCGGCAACGAGCTACTTGGTAAGTAATACTTTTCCACTTTTCCACTTTTTTGGTTCAATTTATAAAATACATTCTTCGTGGATAACAGTCAGACTTTTCAACAAGACCTATTTTCCCGGTCTTTTTGAGAGTTTGGCTGTTTTTTTAGATTTTTTTAATAATAATCCACGTTATCCACATTATCCACAAAGATTTCCACTTTTTGCAAGACGCTCAGATTCCGCTTCTCTTCGTCACTTTTCCCATATCATATTAAAAATTACCATGCTATAATCCTACATGTGATGAAAAAGTAAAGCAGGTGATTAGAGAGATGATGGGGCGAGTAACTATCAGTACTAAGGTGGGGGAGGATTCTACCAGTGTTTCAAATATCTTTATAGATGAATACATGCAGGATGCTAACGATGCGCAGATAAAGATCTACCTTTATTTGTTGCGCATGATGAAGGCCAATCTGCCTACAAGCGTTTCTGCGTTGGCAGATAAATTCAACCATACCGAGAAGGACGTAGTGCGTGCTCTCAAGTACTGGGAGAAAAAGGGTCTTATCAGTCTTGAATACGACAACTCGGATACACTTATAGGAATACATATGGAAGATATTACTTCTCAGAAACCGGTCGCTCCACGCAAGAGCGAACCAATTATGAGAACTGTTCCCGCTTCCAAACCCGAAAGCACAATTAAGGCAAAACCTAACTATACTGCTGCTGAACTCAGTGCTTTCAAACAGTCTTCCGCTGCGAATATCGTGTTCCCTGCAGAACAGTATTTTAAAAGACCTCTTACATCGACAGAGCTTATGACTCTGTTCTACATAAAGGATGAACTTAAGTTTTCTGATGATCTTTTGGACTATCTGATGCAATATTGCGTCGATAATCATAAGGCTGATTTCAGGTATGTGGAAAAAGTCGCAATAAACTGGACTCAGCAAGGCATCAAAACGCCAAAACAGGCTCGCGTGGAGAATTTCAAACATGATCACGAGATAATCGAGATCATGAAGGCACTCGGTATGGAAAATAGTCCCACGGAAAAAGAAGGAAACTTCATTAAATCGTGGCGTAGGGAGTTGGGTTTTTCAATGGATATCATTATGGAAGCCTGCGACCGTACTGTTATGGCGACACAGAAGAATCGTCTCAAATATTGTGACTCAATTCTTCGAAACTGGCATGCCAACAATGTTTCTTCAAGGGAGGATATTGCCAGACTTGATGCTGACTTCACTGAAGATCTCCGCAAAAAGAGATCGAAGGCTTCCGTGGCATCCATTAATACCAAAATCCGCTCCGACGAATCATATATTCGCCCAAGCGGAGTCCAGAACCGCTTTAATCAGTTCCAGCAAAATACATATAATTTTGCTGAGCTTGAGAAGCAGCTTTTGGACAACTGATGCTCATATTTGATTGGGGAATCAGATACGGGTACATACATACTCGGCCCTGTACTTTGGCTCGGTGGCGGCACAAGCCTTCCCTGAAACACGTACAGGGCATAAGTATGTAAGCGAAACGAATAGTGTAGCGATTTGCATTTTGAAAGGTATAAACATATGGCATTGACCAACGCGCAATTCGATGAAATAATGCACACTTATGAAGAGATGCGCTCTCTTCACAGACAGGAACTCGAGGAGCGAAAGCGCTCCGTCTACGAAACCATCCCCGGATACAGGGAACTGGAGGACAAATCCTCTACCATAAGCGTTGATTTCGGAAAAAGACTTCTTTCAGGCGAAAGGCTTGACCGCTCGGTGTTAAGGCACCAACTGGCAGAACTCGCCCGTCAAAAAAAATTGCTTCTTACCGAATCCGGATTTTCCGATGATTATCTCGATATGGGCTACTCCTGCCCTTATTGCAAAGATACAGGTTATATCGGTAATGAAAAATGTCACTGTTTCAAGCAAAAGATAATTGAAAAGCTCTACGACAGATCAAATCTCAAAGAAATGGCAAAGACTGCCAACTTTAAACTTGTAAATGAAAAATATTATCAGGGCGACGATCTGCAGAGATTCCGCGGTGCGCTAAAGACCGCTGAACTTTTTGTAAACTCTTTTAACTCTGACTACCAAAATCTTTTCATTTATGGTACAGTGGGTGTTGGCAAATCATTCCTGTCTACTTGTGTTGCCAATGAGCTGCTAAAAAAGGGACACTCCGTGATATATTTCAGCTCATCGGGCTTGTTTGAACTTCTGGCAGAAAATTCATTTGACTACAAGAACAAACAAGAACTTCGCGGAATATATGATGATATCTATAACTGTGAACTTCTTATAATAGATGATCTCGGTACGGAGCGCACAAACAGTTTCGTGTCTTCCGAGCTTTTTTCATGCTTAAATGAACGAGATCTTCGCAAGAAGTCAACAATCATTAACACTAATCTGTCTTTGGAAGAAGTACAGATTATATATTCGGACCGTATTTTTTCAAGAGTTGCAAGCAACTATAAACTGCTAAAGCTCTCAGGTCCTGACATCAGGAAAATCAAAAAGATTGCCATAAAAGAAAGTGAGGATTTTCAGTAATGCCTAAAAAAGAAGAGAAACGTAATCTGGAAACAATTCCCGTTGGATCATTGGGAATCATTCCATTAAAAGGTGTTAAGACCTTGGCTGAAAAGGTTGATTACTATCTCGTAAAATGGAGAGCCGAAAGAGAAAACGAACACAAAGGAAGCTTGGCCTTTACAGGTTATGAAAGACCATCTTATATCCTTGAAGCAGAGGTACCGAGATTCGGAACAGGTGAAGCAAAAGGTGTTATTAAAACTTCCGTTCGTGGAGATGACCTCTTTCTTCTTGTAGATGTTTGTAACTATTCACAGACATACTCAATGTTTGGCAGAGAAAATCACATGTCTCCTGATGATCATTATCAGGATCTTAAGAGAATTATCGCTGCTGTAGGAGGAAAAGCCAGAAGAATAACCGTTATCATGCCTTTCCTTTATGAATCAAGACAGCATAAGAGAAATTCAAGAGAATCTTTGGACTGTGCTATTGCCCTTCAGGAACTTGTAAGCATGGGCGTAGACAACATCATTACATTTGATGCTCACGATCCGAGAGTACAGAATGCTATTCCTCTTAACGGTTTTGAGACCGTTAGAACAACATATCAGTTTATCAAAGCACTTCTTAGAAATGTCTGGGATCTCAAGATTGATTCAGACAACATGATGGTAATAAGCCCGGATGAAGGCGGAATGAGCCGTGCAATCTATCTTGCAAGTGTGCTCGGTCTCGATGTGGGAATGTTCTACAAGCGTCGTGACTATACACAGGTTGTAAACGGAAGAAATCCTATCGTTTCTCACGAGTTCCTTGGAACAAGTGTTGAAGGCAAATCTGTTATCATTGTCGACGATATGATCTCCTCAGGCGAAAGTCTTCTTGATGTTGCCAAGGCTCTTAAAGAGCGTAAAGCTGCAAGAATCTATGCTTTCTCAACATTTGGTCTTTTCACAGGCGGACTGGATGTATTTGATGAAGCATACAAGAACGGTATCATAGATAAAGTCTTCACAACAAACCTTATTTATCAGACACCTGAGCTTCTCTCTCGTGAATGGTACATAAGCTGTGATATGAGTAAGTATATTGCTTACCTTATCGATACTCTTAACCACGACGCTTCTATCAGCGATCTTCTCAATCCTGTTGAGAGAATCAACAGTATTATTGAAAGATACAACAGCGGCGAGCTTAAGGCTTCACTTGAAGCAGAGAAAAAAATCTGATAAAAAATACGAACTGTTTAGTTGAATGGAATCCACTCAACTAAACAGTTCTTTTATATTGATCAAAGAATCAATCTTCTTATATAGTACCTTCTGCAATTCTTCATCAGGCTGCGTCAGATCGGGAATCATGATAACATTGCAACCTGCGCGGTATGCGCTCATCACGCCATTTGGTGAATCTTCAACAGCAAATGTTCTGTCCGGTGAAAGTCCAAGTTGCTCACACGCATATGCATATATATCAGGCGCGGGCTTTCCTTTTTCTACCATGTTTGCACATATTATCTTATCAAAGTATTCAAATAGTCCTATCTTTTTAAGATAACGCTCAGTCCTCTCATAATCATTGGCTGTGGCAATACATGTAAGTATTCCGTTTTCACGAAGCCAGGTAAGTATCTCTTTTGCCCCAAACTTAAGTGGTATTCCGCTCTCGCGTATCATCTCTTCGACAAGACCTTTTCTGTACTCTCTTACTTTCATATAGTTAAAGTCTTCGCCGTACCACTCTTTGAATTTCGCAGGTGCAAAAGGCCTCCCAAGAGACCTAAGTTCAAGCGCCTTCTCTTTTTCCATGGTATATCCGAAATGTGCAAGTGCCTTTGGCCACGCAATCTGATAATACTTCTCCGTATCAGTCAAAGTCCCGTCGAGATCAAAGATCACTGCTTCTGCTTTTTTATCCAAATCTATACCCTCACTCTATCTGCTTTTTCCACTATCCTATAATACCATGACTTCGTATTATTTATATTCCTATCCCACAATACTTTGTAATATAATTACCTATATGATTTCTTAATCATTCGACTAAGGAGGTTTCTATGGCAATAAACGAAAACATTACGAAAAGAAATACCCTGCTTGCACAGAAAGTGATAAAGGGTCTTGAATCAAGAAATATGAGTGGATATTTTGCATCTTCCAAAGAAGAAGCACTTAAACTCGCAATGGTTCTGATTCCCACCGGTTCAAGCGTAACTATGGGCGGCGCAATGAGCGCTCACGAGATTGGTCTTGTACAGACATTAAAAGAAGGCAACTATAACTTTATCGACAGAGATGCATATGAAGATAAGCGCGCAGCCATGCTTGCTGCCTACGATGCAGATGTCTTTCTCTCAAGCGCAAATGCGATTACGGAAGACGGCGTCCTTGTCAACATTGACGGAAACGCAAACCGTGTCTCTGCAATCGCTCAGGGTCCCAAAAAGGTTGTATTTATCGTTGGCATGAACAAAGTATGCCCGGACGTTGACAGCGCCCTTAAAAGAGCAAGAAACGTTGCAGCGCCTATAAACGCTCAGCGCTTTGGGCTAAACACTCCATGCTGCAAAACAGGTTCATGCATGGACTGCAAATCACCTGACACAATTTGTTGCCAGTTCCTCGTAACACGCTTTTCCAGACATGCAGAGAGAATCCACGTTATCCTTGTAAATGACAATCTTGGATTCTGATCTTAGTAATATGAAATAAAAAAGTTGGAGGTATTCTCCAACTTTTTTATTATATCTTCCTTCTTTATATACTTTATAATTCTAAAACCCTGATTCAATCAGTATTATCTTAAATTTCTTCAAGCCAGTTGCTGCCGTCGGCATAATTTAGCACTACTCCGGGCTGAACATTATAGCAAAACACATTAAAGCATATTCCTGCTCCGCCGTCCTCAACAGACAGTGCCTCGATATTCACTCCGCTGCATAAAAGGTTATCGCCTTCAAATACAGGTGTAACGCGATACATTACGTGATTACCACTCTCCTTTACATATGACGCAACCATATTTTCATACGGAAGCATCCCATCCACGTTCAAGTATCTTGTTCCCGTCACGAAGTTCTTGTCATTGTCATTCTCTCCGGTCAGCTGAAATCCGATAAGGTGGCATCTGTTATATAAGTACGGAGGCTTTGATTTTACAACTCCCGGATACTTATTTTGCTTCCAGCCTGTAGGCTTTATCCTTGCAATAGATTCGCGCTTCTCGGTCGGCATAATATCCTGTCCAACACAGGCGACTGCTGTTGTACACCTTCCAAGAGCATCCTGTTCACCATATCTTTCAAACGATTGATCAACAATCTCATCCTCGGTAAATGTAGGTTTATTACCATTTACCTCTACAGAGGCGTTTCCTGAATAATCAGTTTCTGCGCTTACACTACTTGTAATACTTGTATCAGGTAATAATTCCGGATAAAAAACGGAAAAATAAACCGCGCAAAGTAGTGAAAGCAACGCCATGATTTTTTTGTAGTGTGCAGTCAGTTTTGTTTTTTTCTTCTTTTTCCTAGCCATATTAAGCTATTCTGCTACACTAAAGTGAAAATCCTGTGTCCTAAGTATGTTTTTTCAGAAAACTTTGCTTATTTTTCATTAGGTACATAAGAAATGAAATGATTTCCGTTTTTAGCAAACCAATCTTTCGCATCAGTCATGCCAAGCTTCTGAATTCTTCCCGCTCTCGGATCCAGATAATCAATATTCTGATTGTCATATCCAAGAAGCATTACGGCATCATCATTATTCAAAAATGCCATTACGGGAAGACCCTTACTTATGTAGTACAAAACTGTATCAAGCGCACATCCGTCAAGCTTAACTATATTTGCATCGGTAAACTGCGACCTCAAAATATCTTCAACACTGTTTCCGCTTGCAAGCGAAGATTCGACATCCACATTTCTTCCGCCATAGTGATACAAAATAAGATCGATACAAACCGCTGTGGGATTCTTTGTTGTAATACCCTCATAGTTCTCTATCTTCTCTGTAAGCGAACCGATACGGTTATATGAAAGCCTGTCGCCCTTTCTCCAAATATAATTATTGGTATCTCCGACAACCGCTCCGAATTTAAGCTCAGCATCCTTAACAGCCTTCGCAGAATCGGTGTAAACTTTTGCCTTTCCTTTCATATCGTATACATAATAAAAAGGATTTTTTCCCGCATCTCGTTTAAGTTCCACCTCAACGTTTCTGCTCTCTTCAAACAAAATCTGATTAGGTGTAAGAACTCTTATCTGCTTAGACTTTATTTCATTTTTGGTGCTGATCTGAACAATCTTCTCATACTCATCAACCGCAACCTGAGTTACTTTGTTTCTGACCTCTTTGTCCTCCTGAGTATACTTGAAGACATAATCATTCTCCATTCCAAGTTCATCAGTACTCTCATATTCGCCGTTTTCATTCTTTTTCACGGAATAGAAATTAATCTGCTTACCGATTTTCTTAATACCCGTTACATAACCGTATTCACTCGGCACCTCCCTGTCATCCAAAGGCTTGCTGCCTTCCTGCAGTGCCGCCATATTATGAACCTGTATTCTATACATCAGATATAAAGGATTGCCCAGCTGATCCTTAGCTACATCTCCGGCCCTTACGAATCCATAGACAAAATCTTCACCCCTAAATCCCATAAGGATTACCTTTTCGCCATTTTCAGCTGTTATCTCTTCTTTTACTTTCGTATCAAGATTCATTACATCAAATCTGGTCAGATCATCTCCCTGCCATGCAATTGTTCCCTCTGATTCCGAAATCTTATACGATCCTGCACCTATATCTTCAACGGCAAGATTATAAGTTCTGTCTGTGAGATTAACCTCATAGATATTCTGATCGAGCATTATATAAAGTATGTTACTGTCATTTACATAAGCAAGTGTATCCACGCAATCTTCAAGGATTTCCGCAGCCTGTCCGCATTCAATAAATACCTGCTCTTCAACAGCATTTAATGAAGCACTGTAGTTATACACCGCTATACCGACTCTTCCTTCATGTATACCTCTGTTCATGTATCCGGCAACAACAAAACGCACATCGCCGTCTTCATCCACATTAAGAATCTTTACCTTGTTGTTATCCCAGTTCGCTCTTATGTCGTCATTCTCTTTGTCATAGAATCCAAAAATATATGCAAGACGACCATCTACATTGTTATAGGAAAAAAGCCTGTTCTCACTTACAAATGCAAATACACTTCCACCTTCGCTTACTCCGCCGCTTTCCTTAAATTCAAAATCCGGTTCACAGATTCCCAGCGTAATTGAATTCTTACCGACAGAATAAGAAGACGTATCAAAAATACAGTTCATTTTTCTTTCGAAATTCAAAATGAACGGCCTCTTCTTTGTCCACTTTACCCTATAAACTTCCGTGACATTATATAATCTGTTGTCATTACCTTCCTGAGTGGTCACTCTGTACTGAAGCTTATAAGTTCCGACATCACTCTGGATATCATTTACATATATCTGAGGTTTGGTATGATCGGTTATCCTGACATCAACCGTTTCCTCTTCTTTATCCTTATCTTTTCCCAGACCGTTATTATTCTTGCTCTTGGTATCCACAGTACTCTTATCAAGAAGAGTTCCCCACGTCACTTGATCGAAGCTGCTGTGCAGATTAACTCTGGAAAAAGTATCATTCTTCTCTTTATCTTTATCTGTCTCAAGGTACTTCGCATATTCAGCTTTTGCTTTTTCCCTGTCGAACGTAGCTTCAGAAAAGCCTGTTATAAAGTCTATCTCGTTGTCGATGTTGTATCTCGTCTCATCTTCTTCCGTCCAGACAATCCTCGTATAGTACTTTGCCACAGCATTATTGACCTCAACCTTTATAACAAGCATATACTCTCTTCCGGCCAAAATAAGGTCCGCAACAGGCGCAAGCTGAATCTTACAATCAATGGTATTATCATGCTCTTTGAATTCAGTCTGATCCTCATCGGCAATAAGTCTATTGTCTTTACCGATATTTCTAAGCTCAAATCCCACATTCGATATCTTCTGACCGAAAGTATTGATTTTAAAAGACATGGTACGGTCCGCATTTATCGGCCAAACCGTTCCCCTTACATAGTTGGCGTTAACCTCCGACAGGTACCCGTGAAGAGGATTAACCTCTTTATCGCCGCTCCGCATGGTTATGACAGGAAGCGATGCCGGAGACATCTTAGCGGTCATATCAGCCTTATCGATGTTAGACAACTTGCTGATCACAAATATTGAAATGATCAGAATGCCGAAAAAATATGCAATTTTAATAGTTGTTTTTTTGATAGTATTATCACGCATAATTGACTTTCAAATTTAATAATAGTAATATTTTCATAATATAATCATCAATATGGAAAGGAAAAATATGAATTATCCTGTTCTATATCGAAAACGTTTCATACCGGATGAATGCGTTGAACTTAAGGATGACGAGATTCTTAAGCTTGACGACTCTGTCATGATCACCAAATGGAAAGCTCTCAAAAAAAGATCTGATATATGCAACGGCTATTCCTGCTACTACTTCAAAGAGGGCTACAAAATCAGCAAATTTCTCAAAGCCGACAACACTCTTTCGCGCTGGTACTTTGACATCATAACCTATGACCGCGATACAAAGTCCAATACACTTACCGTGATCGATCTTCTTGCCGATGTCATAATCTTTCCCGACGGCAAGATGAAGATTGACGATCTTGATGAATTATCCGAAGCTTTTGAAAAAAAACTAATCAACGAGTCTTTGCTCAAAAAAAGCCTGCTCTCTCTGAACAGACTCCTTAACGAAATCTACGAAAATGGCATATCTTCACTGACAGCGCCCATAGAAGAAATCATATCCGGGCAAGATCAGTAAAATACATGTCCTCCGATATTACGTCCCGAAAGACCGGGAATAGGAGTTCTGAAATATACGCAGTTTCCGACATTCGAATAGCCTTTCATGGCCTCATCCGCTGCCTGAAAACATGATGCGGTAGCACGCCCTTCAGCAAGTGCAAGAGCAAGTCTTCCGCTCGCAACAGGCGAAAACTGCCTATTCTGGTAAATCACACCAACAACTGTATCCGGATAAACAGAACTAAGCACCCTGTTTATCACGACCGCACCTACTGCGACCTTTCCCTCGTAAGGCTCTGCTCCTGCTTCACAATATATGAGGTTTGCAAGCAGATACCTGTCCCCTTCGGCAAACGTTACTTCCGAAATATCTCTCCATGTAGATGCCGCTGCCAATTTGGAAAGTCGCATCTCTTCCGCAAGTTTTGCTTCGAGCTGCTTTATATCTTCTTCCTGCGCTTTTATCTGTGTTTCAATCTCCTCAGCCTTTGCTTCCGCGTCAGATATATCATTTGCATACTGCTGAATTGTTCCCGAAGTCTGGCTCACGAGTCCCGCAACTCTGCTTTGTTCAGCCTGTTGTTTGGCATGATACATATCAAGCTGCTCTTTCTCGCTCTCAAGAGTTTCCTCTTTTTCCTCGATCAGCTCTTTTATCTGAATATATTCCGTAAGTTTCCTTCTGTCATAAGAAGTAAGCTGCTCAATATACTGATTCTGATTGAGAAAATCCGAAAAATTACTGAAGCCGAAAACCATCTCCATTACTATGAAGTTCTGCTTCTCATAGATAAACTGAATACGCTTTTTCATGGAAACATACTGGTTCTCCTGATCCTGCTTTGCAACGTCAAGTTCTGCCAGCGTATTCTCAATCTCATTTTCTTTGCTTCCTATCTGTTCCTCAATCTGTTCAAGATTGTTACTTACTTCGCTAAGCTGTGTATTGAGCGTATTAAGCTGACCTTGCAAAGATGACTTTTCCTCGTTCATCTCTTCAATATCTTTTTTCTTGGTATCTAATTCATTTTCTGATTGGGCTTTTCTGTCTTTTGCATCCTGAAGCTGTTTCTTGGTAGATTCCGTGGCATACGAAATAGGAGACATCGACAGGCCCAGCAAGATAGCTGCCATTATCGATGCCATAAGAGAAAAGAGCATTCCGAACTTTTTAGTTGATTTACCCCTAACCCCGACTTTTCTCATATACCATTCTTGATCAAATAGTAATTTTTATATCTCTTCCGCTTCGCTCATATTTATAATATCTTACACCCGCTGCATCAAACATTTTCTTTGAAGCACGCGTTGTTGCGGAAGATTCGTATTTGTCGCTGTCATATACAACCGTCTTTATCCCGGCCTGAATGATTGCTTTCGCGCACTCATTACAAGGGAAAAGAGATACATAAATCTTAGCGCCGACAAGGCTTCCGCCTCTGTAGTTCAAAATGGCGTTAAGCTCACTGTGCGTAACGAAAGGATACTTCGTAGAAAGTTCATCTTCTCCGTCACGTTCCCAGGGAAAATCCTCATCCGAACACCCCTTGGGAAATCCGTTGTACCCCATGGAAAGAATGTTGTTATCCTCACTGACTATGCAACTGCCAACCTGCGTATTCGGATCTTTTGACCTCATAGCCGCAAGCTTGGCAACTCCCATGAAATACTCATCCCATGATATATAGTCTTCTCTCTTCATGTCTGCTCCTTATTTGGTTCCGAAAATTCTGTCACCTGCATCTCCGAGTCCGGGAACTATATAGCCGTGTTCATTTAACTTTTCATCCAAAGAGCCTACATATATGTCTACATCGGGATGTGCTTCCTGCATCGCTTTAAGTCCCTCGGGAGCTGCGATTATACACATGAAATGAATGTGTTTACATCCCTTTTCTTTAAGCATATTTATAGCTGCAACAGAAGATCCGCCTGTAGCAAGCATAGGGTCTACCACAAATATTTCTCTCTCTGAAACATCTGCAGGCATCTTGCAATAATACTCTACAGGCTTAAGTGTCTCGGGATCTCTGTAAAGTCCGATATGTCCAACCTTAGCTGCAGGAATAAGTGCAAGCATTCCGTCCACCATTCCAAGACCTGCACGCAAAATAGGAACTACGCAGAGTTTCCTGCCCTTTAGTTCCTTAACGGTTGTCTTGCATATAGGTGTTTCAATCTCAACATCGTGTAACTGAAGTTCTCTTGTTGCTTCATAACAGATAAGCATTGCAATCTCGCTTATTGTCTGTCTGAAGTCTTTTGTTCCCGTATCAATTCTTCTGATATAACCTATTTTATGCTGAATCAAAGGATGATCCATGATTACTACTTTTCCCATGCTGTCCTCCTAGCTTAAAGAGTCCCCCATAAGTTATTCCTCAATTTTGGAAATTCTGCGACTGTGTTTCTCCATATTAGAAAATTCCGTATCAAGAAATGTATCAACTATCTCAAGAGCAAGCAGATCTCCTACGAGTCCGCCTCCCATTGCAAGCATATTAGCATCATTGTGTTCTCTTGTAAGTCTGGCTGATGTTGTCTCTGAGCAAAGTGCACATCTTACGCCTTTGACTTTATTTGCCACAATCGAAATTCCAATTCCGGTAGTGCAGATTACAATGCCTTTTTCGCACTCTCCGCTCGCTACAGCCTCTGCTGCCGCTCTTCCAAATTCGGGATAATCGCAGGATTCTTTGTTATAAGTACCAAAATCCTTTACCTCGAATCCTCTTTTCTGCAAATGCTCTTTTACAACCTCTTTAAGGTCAAATCCGCCGTGATCACTTCCAAGTGCTATCATGCCTGTTTCCTCTTTTCGTAATGATATGAGAACTGCCCGATCATAGGCTGTTCCCGTGGCTCTATATCATATTATAATACAAATCCTTTATAAGGATACCACATTATGTCCTGCGGCTTTTAAGAGCCTGTTCATAATTGCCTGTCCTATTCCGCTGTCATCAAATGATTCAGAAAACATAACATCTACGCCTTCATCGTCAAATTCTCTGAGTGCCTTGAAAAGTTCATGCGCTATTGTATTTTCATCTTCTCTTTTTCCAAGGCTCTTTACTGCATCAGCGTTGTATAAAGAAGTCGTTGAATCGGTTCCTATTACTCCGGTCCTCTTGCCTTCTTTCTTTGCCTTATCGGTCTCGCCGTTTATATATTCGACAACCTTGTCCTGAGGTCCGCTTACTATAGTAAGAGTTCCCTTTGGTGCGTAGTGTTTGTACTTCATTCCCGGCGCCTTGGGCTTAAGTGTCGAAGAACTGTCTATAATAGTCTTATCTATGCTGACCTTGCCAAGTACCTTCTCTATCATATCCGCAGTTATATATCCCGGTCTTAAGATCATTGGAACATCAGATGTAAGGTCGACGATCGTAGACTCAAGTCCTATTCCTACTTGTCCGCCGTCGATTATCATATCTATCTTGCCATCAAGGTCTTCTACACAGTATCTTGCAACCGTAGGACTTGGACGTCCCGACGTATTTGCGCTCGGTGCCGCAATATATCCGCCTGAAGCCTTAATAAGCTCAAGCGCGATCTTGTTGTTCGGCATTCTGATAGCCACCGTACCAAGACCACCTGTTGTTTCAAGCGGTACCTTGTCGCTTTTATTCATTATCATGGTAAGAGGGCCAGGCCAATACGCGTCAGCAAGCTTTCTTGCCGCTTCCGAGACTCCCTCTGTTATAAGTTCAAGATCTTTTATATCTGCAACATGGACTATAAGCGGATTGTCAGATGGTCTTCCCTTAGCCGCATATATCTTTTTTGAAGATTCGGGGTTAAGGGCATCTCCGCCCAGACCATATACTGTCTCAGTCGGAAATGCCACAAGTCCGCCGCGTTTAATGATCTCTCCGGCGTGCCTTATCGCATTCTCAGCCTCGGCATTGATATTATTCTCATCTATTACTACCAGCTCAGTTTCCAACTTACTGTCCCTCTGTATAACTTGCGATTACATCCCAGGCATCACTTGTTTCAAATCCGATTGCCCACTCTGCGACTCCTGCAAGATTTCTTGCTTTCATTGCTTCCAGCTTCTTTGCCAGAGACTGGGTATCTTCCACCCAGATTTTATAATTAGTGCCGTCTTTTGAAGTTCCTTCGCCGTAATTCTGGCCTGTTTCTTCATCCCATGAAACAGATATTCCGTTTGTCGAAAGGAAATCCTGCACATTATTCATATGCTGAACAACACTGTTATATTTTCCGTCTCCTTCCTTCCAAGCACGGCAATAGAAAGGTACTGCATTAATTACCTTCGAAGGATCCACATCCTGAAGTACCAGGTCAATACCCTGCTCAACAAAGCCAATGGACGCAACAGGTCCCGGCTCAGCACTTCCGTCCGTATGCTCATCATATCCCATCAATACGATATAATCGGCAACTATCCCCTGTTCTTTTATGTTCATAAACTTATTGTAGATAGGATAATAGTTATCTATAGAAAAAACTATTCCCTGTGATCTACACGCGATTGACATTTCTCTTACAAACTCGATAAACGGCTGAGATTTCTCTTCTTGTAAAATACTCTCAAAGTCAAGGTTTAAGCCATCCGCTCCCAAAAGAGTAACCTGAGCCAAAGCTTCCTTTATAATCTTAGCTCTCTTCTCTGCATAAGGAAGAAGGTCCATAAGCTTAAAGTTTTCCTTATTTCTCATGTCATCAAAGACTACCCATACATCCATTCCGGCTTCATGAGCTTGCTTGACATAATCAGCAGAACCGATACTTCCTACGGTACCATCGGCCTCTGCAATATAGAGCCACTGTGGTGCAATTACATTAAGTCCCTTTGTATTGGCAAGACAATCCGTAAGTGTCGCATTTCCGGCTTCAGATCCGATACAATGGAATCCGAGATTTATCAACTGATCCTTTTTAATTCTTGTATATTCAGGCTCCTGATAGTCTGTAACCGGATCAGGAGTAACCTTTCTGGGATCCTTAAGTTTCTTTTTTTCAATATAACCGATAAATGAATCGGCACTCTTTACCTTGACCCAATTTTCAAACTCTTCAAGAAGTACTACATCCTCGCCTTTATTCAGTTTTCTGATGACATCACTCTTAGGACCGCCCTTTATTCTAAGGTCAGTCTTTCTTGCAATAGTAGCAACAGCCTGTTCATCCCATTTCGCAGTCAGTTGAATGTGATTGGGCTCAGTAAACGCTTCATATGCGAAATTACTGTATTGTTTTACATAATCAAGCGCAACATAGAGGGTATCATCTCCCTCTTTGGAAATAACAAACTTCTCTTCACCCGAACCGCCTTTTGAATCGGTCCAGGTATTCTCACCTATATTCGATGTAATGATGGTATCCGGAGTTGTATACTTCAGCGTACCGTCTTCTTTACTGTAGTAGAATTTAGGATTAATGTTGTTTCGAATAACTTCAAGGTCTACGTAATACTCGCCGTCCCAGAGCTTTGCTCTTTTCTCTATGTACTCATCACCAAGTACGATCGCTACATCATCTTTACCCTTTATGTCAAAATAGGCTTTGAGATCTGCTTTTTTATTACTATATGAAAACATATGAGCAAGTGACTCTAAATCTTCGCCACTTTGAACTACGAAAACTGCTCCTAAAATTAAAATAAGGGCGATTATAAAAACCGCCGGATTGAATCTCCTTCTTGGTCTTCTGCGAGATCCTCTTCTGGATCTTGATCCGGACCCGGATCTCCTTCTGGAATTGGGGCTTGGTCTTCGTCTTGTATTTCTTCTTGTCATTATCTAGCTCCTTTACAATCGCCCTCTATTATAACAGACTATTAACTATACGTCATTATGAATGTCCCCTAAAGCAATATATTTAACTATTTATTGTATATGTTATGGCGGGGTGCCTCTTTATAAAAATTTCATTTGATGTTTTTATTGCTGTTTTGGGGACATTCTATCCGAAACGAGAGCCAAAAGGTCTTTACTTTGTGACAATTCCCTGCTAAACCATTTTTTCGTTCCAAATATGATTTGACGTATATTAATATGTATGAGATACCACTTCGCAAACCCTTGTCTCTACGCTCAAATACAGCGCAAATATATGGTATAATGATATTGTAAACAATATCTTTTGTTTATGCTCAATCTGTTGTGATTGTTGTGATGTAAAAATTGTTTGGGATTAATTTTTGAAACTATCTGTAAGACATTCTGCGAAGATTCGCAGAACCATAGACTAGTAGATAAATTATTCCTCAATCGCCTCCTTCCCGGATTTATATCCTCGAAAGGCATCTCACAAAATCCATCATAACAGATAAATCTTAAGATTTACCGTCGAAATTTCTTAAGATTTTATGTAGATGCGAATTTATTTTTAAAATATGTCGATACATCTATTGACATAGAAAACTCAATAAATTAGTATCTATGTATTCCAAAGTCAGGAGGTAACGCATCATGAAGATAGAAAAAGTCAACGATCACCAGATTAGATGCACGCTTACCAGAGATGACCTTGCGAAACGCGACCTTAAGATAACAGAACTTGCGTATGGTACCGACAAAGCAAAAGAACTTTTCCAAGATATGATGCAGCAAGCAAATATTGCATTTGGTTTTGATGCAGAAGATACCCCGCTTATGATAGAGGCTATCCCGATCAATTCCGAATGTATCGTTCTTGTAATCACTAAAGTAGATGATCCTGAGGAATTGGATACAAGATTTTCCAATTTTGCCCCCTCTATTCACGAAGAAGACGTAGATGATGAGGAATATGAGGATTATGGCGAAGCAGATTACGACGAAAATGAGGAAGCAGACGTTTCGTCCCTCTTTAAAAGACTGCAGCACAGCAACTTGAATGAGTATCAGGACTATAATGCAGGAAGCACTTCATCAGATGTAAAAAAACTTAAGGAAAAGACTTCAAGCGTCAGAAAAAAAGGCCAACCGACCAGAAGAGGCATACAGATTTTTTCCTTTGATTCTTTGCATGAAGCAAGCAAATTCGCGGTTATTGTAAGCAAAAAATTTAATGGTGAAAACACATTATATAAAGATGAAACAAAGGGTAAGTTTTACCTGATCCTTCATCAGGGTGATCTTGAAGATAATCTCTTCAAAAATATCTGTTCCTTATTAACAGAATACGGAACAGCCGAAATCGGAAGCAGTGCCGAGGAACAATATTTATCGGAGCACTTCTCAATTGTCTTAAAGGGTAACGCAGTACAGACTCTTTCAAGAATTTGACAGACTAATTTTTTACTAAATAAAATTGCCGGAGAAAATGATCTCTCATTTTCTCCGGCTTTCTTATTATCTTATGAATTACTCATCTCCGTACAGAGAAACAAGTTTTTCAAGATATGCTCTGTGCTCCTTAGCATGCTCAGCTGCTTTTGCATTGAGCTCTGCTGCTCTCTCAGGATTCTTGAGCTTAAGTGAAAGGTATCTTACCTCTCCGTCAAGGAAGCTCTGGAAGTCTTCTGTAGCAGGTTTGCTATCAAGAGTGAACTTCTTGTCTGCCTGAGGATTGAATCTGAACATATCCCAATATCCTGTAGCAACAGCCTTCTTCTCTTCATCCATAACCTTGTTCATGCCGGCCTTAAGACCCTGGTTGATACAAGGAGCATATGCGATGATAAGTGAAGGTCCCGGATATGCCTCAGCCTCTGAGATTGCCTTGATTGTCTGGTTCATATCAGCACCCATAGCAATCTGAGCAACGTAAACATATCCATAGCTCATAGCGATAGAAGCAAGATCCTTCTGCTTAATCTCTTTACCACCTGCAGCGAACTGCGCAACAGCACCTGTAGGAGTAGCTTTAGATGACTGTCCGCCTGTATTTGAGTAAACCTCAGTGTTAACAACGAGAACGTTTACATCCTTACCGGAAGCAAGTACGTGGTCGAGACCACCAAATCCGATATCGAATGCCCATCCGTCACCACCGAAGATCCACTGTGACTTCTTAGCTGCGAAGTCTTTATTCTTCTTGATGTATTTAGCTGCATCTGAATTGTCGCCTTCAAGAGCTGCGATAAGTTCATTTGTAGCTGCTGTATTCTCAGCACCGTTACTGAATGTATCAAGCCACTTCTGAGCTGCATCCTTAGCTTTTCCGCCATCGGCTACTACAGTCTCAACCTGCTCTTTGATTGCATCACGAAGTGCGTTCTGAGCAAGTACCATACCCATACCAAACTCTGCGTTATCCTCGAACAATGAGTTATCCCATGCAGGTCCGTGACCTTCCGCATTTACGGTATAAGGTGTTGAAGGTGAAGAGTTACCCCAGATTGATGTACATCCTGTAGCATTTGCAACGTACATTCTGTCACCAAAGAGCTGAGTAACAAGTTTAACATAAGGTGTCTCACCACAACCTGCGCATGCTCCCGAGAACTCAAGGAGAGGCTGCTTGAACTGAGATCCTCTGATTGTTGTAGCTTTGAGCTTCTCAACTACATCTTTCTTCTCAGGAAGAGTTACAGCGTAGTCGAAGTACTTCTGCTCATCCTTATTCTCTGCGATAGCACCCATCTTAAGTGTCTCGCCTGCCTTATTTCCAAGACATACATTTACGCAAGATCCGCATCCTGTGCAATCAAGAGCCGAAATAACGATTGAGAACTTGTATCCGGGTACACCATTAACATCCTTAGTCTGAAGTCCTTCAGGTGCCTTAGCAACTTCGTCGTCTGTAAGAGCAACTGTACGGATTGCTGCGTGAGGACATACAAGTGAACAGAAACCACACTCTACGCACTTTGTAGCATCCCACTTAGGAACATTAACTGCGATGCCTCTCTTCTCGTATGCAGCCGATCCTGAAGGTGTAGCACCGTCAACGTAAGGAAGACAATCTGAAACCTTAAGGTTGTTACCTTCCTGAGCATTAACCTTAGTCTGGATATTATTAACGAAGTCGATAACATCCTTTCTGCTTCCCTCAGCCTTCTTGAAGTCAAGGCCTTCATCCTTAGCATCTTTCCAAGACTCAGGAATCTCAACCTTGATAAGGTTCTTCGGATCTGCTCCGGCATCGATAGCTGCCCAGTTCTTCTTAACGACATCTTCACCCTTACGACCGTATGTCTTCTGTGCTGCATCTTTCATGAACTTAATTGCATCATCTTCAGGAATGATCTTTGTAATGTTGAAGAATGCCGACTGAAGAATTGTGTTAATTCTTGTAGGTCCCATTCCAACTTCAACACCGATCTTAGAACCGTTCATGATATAGAAGTTGATCTTATGATCGTACATGAACTTCTTAACCTGTCCGGGAATCTCAGTCTCGAGCTGTTCTACTGTCCAAGGGCAGTTAAGAAGGAATGATCCTCCGTCCACAATTTCCTGAACCATGTTGAACTTGCGGATATATGAAGGATTGTGGCACGCTACGAAGTCTGCCTTCTTGATAAGGTATGTTGACTTGATAGGAGTCTTACCAAATCTAAGGTGAGACATTGTAACACCACCTGACTTCTTAGAGTCATAATCAAAGTATGCCTGAGCATACATGTCAGTGTTGTCACCGATAATCTTGATAGAGTTCTTGTTTGCACCAACAGTACCGTCAGCACCAAGTCCCCAGAACTTACAGTTTGTTGTTCCCTCGGGAGTTGTAACGAGAGGAGCACCAACCTTGAGTGAAAGGTTTGTCACGTCATCTTCGATACCGATCGTGAACTCTTCTTTTTCTGTATTCTCAAATACTGCAACAATCTGTGCAGGTGTTGTATCTTTTGAACCAAGTCCGTAACGTCCGCAGAACACCGGAACGCTTTCGAATTTTGTTCCCTTAAGAGCAGCGATAACATCAAGAGCAAGAGGCTCGCGATATGATCCGGGCTCTTTAGTTCTGTCGAGAACCTGAATTCTCTTAACAGAATCAGGAATAGCTGCAACAAGAGCTTTTGCTGAGAAAGGTCTGTAAAGTCTGACTTTTACTACGCCGACTTTTTTGCCCTGTTTCTCAAGGTAATCGATTGTCTCTTCGATTGTATCGTTTACAGAACCCATAGCAACGATAACTACTTCTGCATTAGGATCTCCATAGTAGTTAAAGAGCTTATAGTCTGTACCAATCTTAGCATTAACTTTATCCATATACTTCTGAACGATGTCAGGAAGTTCATTATAGCCTGTGTTACAAGCTTCTCTTGTCTGGAAGAAAATGTCGGGATTCTGAGCAGAGCCCATCTGGCAAGGATGATTGGGATTCAAAGCGTTTGCCTTGAATGCATCAATTGCCTCGTGATTTACCATCTCGTCAAGATCCTTGTAATCCCACACTTCGATCTTCTGGATCTCGTGCGATGTACGGAATCCGTCAAAGAAATTAATGAAAGGAATGCGTCCTTCGATAGCTGAACAATAAGCAACAGGTGTTAAGTCCATAACTTCCTGTACACTTGAATCGCAGAGCATTGCGGCACCTGTCTGACGGCAAGCATAAACGTCAGAATGATCACCAAAAATGTTGAGCGCATGTGAAGCAACACATCGTGCTGATACGTTGAATACTCCGGGGAGTCTTTCACCTGCTACCTTATAAATGTCGGGAATCATAAGAAGAAGTCCCTGAGATGCGGTATATGTAGATGTAAGAGCACCTACTACCAGTGATCCGTGCACAGCTCCTGCTGCACCGGCCTCAGACTGCATTTCTGTAATCTGAACCGTACGACCGAAAATATTTTTCTTTCCGGCTGTTGCCCATTCATCTACATGCTCAGGCATAACAGATGAAGGTGTGATAGGGTACATGGCAGCAACTTCTGTAAAAGCATATGAAGCGTATGCAGCTGCCTCGTTGCCATCCATGGTTTTCATGTTTCTAGCCATTTTGTTTCCTCCTACCTTATATTTTGGATTATTTTTGGCACTTTTATTAAATTGTGTTAAAAAAAAAGGAATAGTGCAAAAATTCCGTCAGCAAGCTTTCATCTCCGAAAACAGTGCGACGGACTAATTTTCACTCGTATTCTGCCATTAACAATACTATCATTAAATTACCTTGGATGTCAATGATAGCAAGGGTTTGACGACTTTTTAACAAACTCGTTTTCGGTACATTTCGAACGTTATTATCTGTTAATTGTTAATTATATAACGTTATTGATTGATAAAAGTTTTCGTTTACTGTATTGCTTAAACGCTTTACTTATTATATGATATAGACGTATCAAAGGTTGGTAATGGCAAATACCAATCGTTTTTTGCTACACTACTTTTATTTATGGCATTTAATGATGGAAGGAGATTATTATGGCATACGTTATTAATGATGGCTGCATCAGCTGTGGCTCATGCGCTGCTCAGTGTCCTGTTTCTGCAATTTCACAGGGTGACTCACAGTTCGTTATCGACGCAAATACATGCATCGACTGCGGATCTTGTGCTGCTCAGTGTCCTGTAGGTGCTATCACACAGGGCTAACGCCAAGCAAGTAAATAATAAAGAGCATTTTCCAAGTTACTTGGATAAATGCTCTTTTTTATTTTCGAATGATTGGCTTTAGCCCTATGAGCTTGCCTCACTATCTTTTCTGCCTCAATGCCCCTTCTCCAAGTTCGCAAACTTGGTAAATTCGGGAAGCCAAAGAAGATCAACCGTTCCGATCGGGCCATTTCTCTGCTTTGCAATGATAATGTCCGCAACACCTTTTTTCTCAGTGTCTTTGTTATAGTAATCATCTCTATAAATGAACATTACCATGTCGGCGTCCTGCTCGATAGCTCCGGATTCTCGAAGGTCTGAAAGCATGGGCCTATGATCGGGTCTTTGCTCGACCGCACGGGAAAGCTGAGAGAGCGCAACAACCGGTACATTAAGCTCTCTGGCAAGAGCTTTAAGAGATCTTGAAATATCCGATATTTCCTGCTGACGCGATTCGGAGCCTCTTCCGGATCCTCCTGTCATAAGCTGCAAGTAATCAATCATGATTATATTAAGGCCATGATCCATCTTATACTTTCTGCACTTTGAACGAAGTTCCTGAATCGAGATACCGGGAGTATCATCAATAATGAGTTTGGAAGAGCCTACAACATCTGCACTTTCGATGAGATTCTCCCAGTCCATATCAGACATATTACCTGTTCTGATATGCTGTGAATCAACATGAGACTCCATCGCAAGTAGTCTGTTTACAAGCTGTTCCTTTGACATTTCCAGTGAGAATATCGCAACACATTTGTTGTCATGGAAAGCCATATGCTCTGCTATATTAAGTACAAAAGCGGTTTTTCCCATTGAAGGTCTGGCCGCGATAAGTATCAGGTCTGAAGGCTGAAATCCTGCTGTGCTGTAATCAAGATCAAGGAAACCTGTAGAAAGACCTGTAACGTTTCCTTTCATCTTACTTGCCTGCTCGATACGGTTCAGTGCGTTCATTACTACCTGATCGATAGAAACAAACTCACCTGTATTTCTCTTCTGTGTGATCTGGAAGACGCTCTTTTCAACATCATTAAGTATCCCTTCCATATTCTCAGAGTTTGAATAACAGGTATTTATTGTCTCTTCGCTTACACGGATCAATTTTCTGAGAGTGGATTTATCCGCAACAATCTGCGCATAATACTTTACATTCGCAGATGTCGGTACCGCCGAAACAAGTTCTCCGATATATTCGGCACTGCTGACCTGCGGCGGAACATTCTTTTCCCTGAGCCTGTTTTGAAGCGTGACAAAATCGACAGCACTTCCTTCACGGTTGAGCTCTACCATTGTCTCAAAAACCGTCCCGAGCTGTCTGTTATAAAAATCGTCCGGATTGACAATCTCAGACGCAATTTCTATTGCTTCTTTATCCATCAGCATCGCCCCGACAACAGATTGCTCTGCTTCCAGACTGTTGGGCGCGACACGCTTTAATAGAGTTTCCTCTGCCATTTCTTATTGTTCCTTTACACTCACTTTTAACACAGTAGTAACCTGAGGATGGAGTTTGACCGGAATCTCATAAGTTCCAAATGACTTTATAGGTTCCGGCATCTGAAGTTTCTTTTTATCAATATCAAATCCAAACTGAGCTTTTGCAGCTGTTACTATTTCCTTTGTGGAAACGGATCCGAATACTCTTCCGCCCTCTCCTGCTTTCATTGTGAGCTGTACTGTCTCTTTGCTTATCTTTTCGCCATAAGCTTTGGCTTCATCAAGACGCTGCTGCGCCAAAATTGAATCTCTTTTCTGCTGATTCTTAAGTTCGTTAAGATTTTTCTGTGTAGCCTCTACACCGAGTTTTTTGGGAATCACAAAGTTCTTTGCATAGCCATCGCTGACTTTTACGATCTCACCTTTTTTACCCAAACTCTTTACGTCTTCAAGTAATATAACCTGCATTTATGACAATTCTCCTTCTTCAATCATTTTATCAATTACATCCTTAACTACATCAACTGCCTCTTCTATCGGCATTCCTTCTATCTGGCATCCCGCAGAGCTCATATGGCCACCGCCGCCGAGTCTCTCCATAATGACCTGAACATTGACTTCGTCTATGGATCTGGCACTTACATACACTTTGTTCTGATAATCAGTGCATACAAAACTTGCTCTCACACCCTTGATGTTAAGGAGCTCATTTGCTGCCTGTGCGCCTACTATTGTAGGACTCTGTATATCATCGCTCTTCATAACAGAGATAGCATATCTGTCACGATATATCTCTGCCTGACTGACTGCATCAGCCTTAGCCTTGTACTCATTTGCATCTTCACGGAACAGTTTTCTTACTCTTGTAACATCCGCTCCGTTTCTTCTAAGAAAAGCAGCAGCTTCAAATGTTCTGACACCCGTCTTGTTCATAAAGTTATTGGTATCTACCATCATTCCCGAATACAGGCTGTCAGCCTCTTCGTTGTGAATCTTGACGTTCTCTCCGATGTACTGAAGAATCTCGGAAACCATCTCACACGCAGATGATGCATAAGGCTCAACATATGAAAGCGTCGCATTCTCTATAACTTCTGTTCCCGCTCTGTGATGATCGAGAACAACTATAGTCTTACAAAATCTCAAAAGTTCCGGACACTCTGTAATGCTCGGTTTATTAACATCAACAACTACCAAAACGGTATTGTTTCCGGCAATATCAATCGCCTGCTGATTGTTGATTATCATATCGTCTTCATAATCGGGATTACTCTTAAACAAGTCAACAAGTGGCTGCATTGATGCTGTCACGTCGTTCAAAACTATGTGACATTTCTTTTCCAGAGTTCTTGCAATCCTGTAAATACCGACAGATGCGCCAAAGCTGTCCACATCGCCCATTCTGTGTCCCATTACGATAACGGTATCTTTTCCCGAAATAATCTCGCGAAGCGCGTGAGCTTTAACTCTCGCCTTAACTCGAGTACTCTTTTCAATGGTCTGGCTCTTTCCGCCGTAATAAGACGTGCTGTCCGCGCTCTTTACAACAGCCTGATCGCCACCTCGACCAAGAGCAAGGTCTATGGCATTGCGCGCAAACTCGTAGTTCTGCGCATATGAAAGACCGTCAAGGCCAAGTCCGATACTAAGTGTTACAGCCATCTCATTTCCGATATTTACTGTCTTAACGTCTTCAAGAATATCAAATCGTTGCTTGATAAGAGTCTCGCAGGACTTCTTAGGCATGACAACAAAATATTTGTCTTTTTCTATCTTTTTGGATATTCCATTGCTTGATGCAATGTATTTATTAATCTTTCTGTCTATGAGAGCGGTCAAAAGAGATCTTCTTACCTCTTCTACGCTGTTCAAAGCCTCTTCATAGTTATCTATGTAGATAAGTCCTGCTGCCAGCGACTGATTATCAACTTCCTGAATAGCGAGCCTGAGTGCCGTCTCATCATACAGATAAACGGCTATAAGGCTTCCCTCATAACTCTTGGAATCTATTATGTCACTGTTTACCGCCATCTCATGAAGAGATATTCTCTTAAACTTGATAGTGAAGTTGCTGCTCTCATAGTCTACCTTATAAGATACTTCCTCATTATCAACCGGAAACTTATCCGCCGAAACCCCCGGAAAAATGGAAAAGATAGTTTTCTTATAAAGTCCCTTCTCCATATGAACCGCTTTTTCAAATGCTGTATTTGCCCAAACAACCTTACCCGAATCATCAAGAATGGCATGCGCAAGATCAAGGTCTTTTAATAACCTTTTCTGAATCTGTCCATACTGTGTCGCAAAGCTGATAAGCTCATTCATTATGATGGGTTTGTTGTAGAAATTAAGGTACATGACCGAAACAAAATAAAATCCTGTAAATATCAAAAGAATCAGACCCGCAGAGTCGTCCACAATAAATACCGCAATATTTACAAAAAGCAACAGTACTCCCAAGTATGCCAATACTTTGAGATATGTCACTAATTTTCCTTTTAGTTTAATTCTGTTTTTAGTAGCCATATTATTAGGTCCTCTTCTGCAATTCTTTGGACATTCCAATCTTTATTATAACATAAAAGGCATCTGCGACAATACGTCGCAGATGCCTCCATTATCATTTGAAATACACAGAAGAATGTGATTGATTACTTCACACCTGTCCACTTCCACTCAGCAACTTCAGGCATATCTACGCCGATGTCGTGAATGTATGTCTTATGCTCAACGAGCTTATCTCTCATCTTCTGGATGAGGAATGCGCCCTTGTTGCCGAACTGAGGCATGTTGTTAAGCATAGCGATTACAAGGTCGAAACGGTCAATCTTGTTCTGAACTCTCATGTCGAAAGGAGTTGTGATTGTTCCTTCTTCATGATATCCGTAAACGTGGATGTTTCTGTTTGTTCTTGTATATGTAAGCTCATGGATAAGAGTCGGATATCCATGGAATGCAAATACAATAGGCTTATCCTTTGTAAAGATTGTATCGTACTCTACGTCTGAAAGTCCGTGAGGATGCTTGTTCTTAGGCTCCATCTTCATAAGGTCAACAACGTTTACGAAACGAACCTTAACTTCAGGCATCTCTCTGTGGAGAATATCAACTGCAGCAAGAGCCTCAAGTGTAGGTGTATCACCGCAGCATGCAAGTACGATATCAGGCTCTTCTCCTGTATCTGTTGAAGCCCAATCCCAAATGCCGATACCCTGTGTGCAGTGCTTAACAGCCTGCTCCATTGTAAGCCACTGTGGTCTGGGATGCTTACTTGCTACAATAGCATTTACGTAGTTCTTGCTCTTCAAGCAGTGATCCATTGTTGAGAGCAAGCAGTTAGCATCGGGTGGAAGGTAAAGTCTTACAACGTCTGCCTTCTTATTTGAGATATGGTCAAGGAATCCGGGATCCTGGTGTGTGAATCCGTTGTGATCCTGCTGCCATACGTTTGATGTAAGAAGGAGGTTAAGAGATGCAATAGGCTGTCTCCATGAAAGACCGTTGCAAACCTTAAGCCACTTAGCATGCTGAGCTGCCATTGAATCTATAATACGGATGAATGCTTCGTAACTAGCGAAGAATCCGTGTCTACCTGTAAGAAGGTATCCCTCGAGCCATCCTTCACACATATGCTCTGAAAGCATTGAATCCATTACACGTCCGTCTGATGCAAGGAACTGGTCTGTATCGTTGTCGATAGGGTTGTTCCAATCACGGTTAGTAACTTCGAATACCTTGTTAAGACGGTTAGACATTGTCTCGTCAGGTCCAAAGATACGGAAGTTCTTGTGCTCATCGTTAAGCTTGAATACGTCTCTGATATATCCGCCAAGCTCAATCATATCCTGCTTCTCAACAGTGCCGGGAGCGGGAACATCGATAGCGTAATCACGGAAATCAGGAAGTCTGAGGTCGTGAAGAAGCTTACCACCGTTAGCATGAGGGTTAGCACCGATACGTCTGTCTCCCTTAGGAGCGAGCTCCTCGAGTTCAGGAATAAGACGTCCATTCTCATCAAAGAGTTCCTCTGCATGGTAGCTCTCGAGCCATTCCTTGAGGATATCAAGGTGCTCAGGCTTATCCATCATTACAGGTACCTGGTGTGCCTGGAAAGATCCCTCGATCTTGTTTCCGTCTACGAACTTAGGTCCTGTCCATCCCTTAGGAGTACGAAGAACGATCATAGGCCATACAGGTCTTGTTGTATCACCTGTTGTTCTTGCATTCTTCTGAATAGCCTTGATCTCATCCATAACAACATCAAGAGTCTCAGCCATCTTACGATGCATTTCCTTAGGATCTGTTCCTTCAACGAAGTAAGGCTTCCAGCCGTTACCCTTGAAGAATGCCTCAAGTTCCTCGTGTGAAAGGCGAGAAAGAATTGTAGGATTAGAAATCTTAAATCCGTTAAGATGAAGGATAGGAAGAACTGCTCCATCAGAAACGGGGTTAAGGAATTTGTTTGACTGCCATGATGTAGCAAGAGGTCCTGTCTCTGCTTCACCGTCACCAACTACACATGCAGCGATAAGATCAGGGTTATCAAATACTGCACCAAAAGCGTGTGCGATAGAATAACCAAGCTCACCACCCTCATGGATAGAACCGGGAGTCTCAGGAGCAACGTGGCTTGAGATACCGCCGGGGAATGAGAACTGCTTGCAAAGTTTCTGTAAGCCATCCATATCACGGCTTACGTTAGGATATACTTCACTGTATGATCCCTCAAGGTATGTATTGGCTACGAAGAAGTTTCCGCCGTGACCGGGACCTGAAATAAGGATCATATCCTGATCATATTTGTTGATTACTCTGTTAAGGTGAACATAGATAAAGTTCTGTCCGGGTACTGTTCCCCAGTGACCTACGATTTTCTTTTTGATATGCTCCTTCTTAAGTGGTTCACGAAGAAGCGGGTTCTCAAGAAGATACAACTGTGCTGCTGCGAGATAATTAGTTGCACGCCAGTAGGCGTCCATTTTTCCTAAATACTCATCAGTAATTTCCATGTGATTCATATTATTCCTCTCCCTTTATTATTAATTACATACCGACATGATATATTGCCGATACAAAGTGCCATACCCAACCTTCTGTATATCTTTTATAAAATCTCATGTCGTTGGTATTTCTATTGTAAGATAAGCTATTTGAAGAACATTTACTATATTATTATTGCTAAATCTTTATCAATTATTGCTATTGTGAAAAAAATATCGCATTACCGTTCCTTGTAACCCGCATGGTTATGCATTCCGTTAATAAAATAGCAATCGTGAAATCGCAAATAATGCTCCCGCTATATATAACCCTGTAACGAATTCGCCTTATTTTATCACACTTTCGGGAGTTTTTTCGTTATTTTATAGATATTTAATAAACGTGATTGCGCAAATCGCAACCACGTTTATTTTCAACACTTCTATATTTTCGATTATTTAGATATCATCAGAATCATCTGTCAAAAACAACATTCCCAAAAGCCAGTCATCATCCTTCTCTCTTTGAAGCTGTTTCTGCTTACGATCGAACTCTTTGCGTTCGCTCTTACTCATGTTACCCACAAGATCTTTGTACTGTTTGTCCGTAATCCGCACGTCCTTATCTTTCTTTCCAAAAAACATAACCGTCACCATCCTTTCCCCGATCACACAATGGTATACGTCAACAAAAAACCTTAATTATTCAGCCCCCGCTTTGAACGCCCTCAATCGCTGTAATTCTCTGCGACAGCGTTGGATGCGAATAATCCAGCACAACCTTTACAGGATGTGGATTGATATCCGACAATGCCTCTTTATGAAGCCTCTTAAGCGAGGAAACAAGGTCATGTCCATAACCTTCTTTTGCCGCAAAAGCATCCGCCTGATACTCATGCCTTCTCGAAAGATAGTTGGATATTATATTGAGTCCGTTTGAAACAGGCCAGGTTATAAATGTTACCAATATCTCTGCGAAGAAATAATTGATTCCGTCAAAACCAAACGCTGTATAAAAACCGGGAATATTTAGCACAATCCACAATGCTATAAATACCAGCAGTATTCTTACCATAGAAAACGGAAGTGACTTAACGGTATGCTTATATTTTGCATGCGCAAATTCATGTGCAAATACGGCAACAATCTCATCATCGGTAAAATTATTGACAAGATTGTCATCCAAAGATATGGTCTTTAATTTTCCAAATCCTGCACAGAAAGCATTCGAAGTCGTAGTTCTTCTGCTTGCATCCCTCACTACGATTTTCCTGACGCGCATTCCATATTTCTCGCAAAGTGTCAGGAGCTTACTCTTTAATTCTCCATCCTCCAACGGAGTAAATTTGTTATAAATTCTCATAAGCGGAACTATTATCAAATTCAGAATAAGCATAATAACCATCATTGCAACAGTGCCGACCAAAATTGCCATATTGCCAAAGGCCTCAAATATAAACATTGTGAGCGCTATGATAAGGAATGACATTATACCTCCAACGAGGATATTCTTTATCATATCAACAAAAAATGTCTTCTTCGTAGACTTATTAAGGCCGTACTTCTCTTCTATAACGAAAGTATCATAATACTTAAAAGGCACATCAATTAATTCAGACAATGCCGTAAGCACGAATATAAAGATCAAATACTGTACATAGACATTGCAGTCTTCAAGTACCTTAAATCCCCATGCATATGCATTTGATATCAAAAGAATCGCCAAAAAGACTATATCGGCTATATTCCATATGGTATATAGTTTTCCGCTCTCTGCCTTGTAGTTTTTCCAGTTCGCATACTCTTTTTCATCATAAACATCTCTTACATTCTCGGGAAGTTCTCCCTTCTGATGCTTATCATTAAGATATCTGATTACTGCGTCGAATCCCTTATTCAGGAAAAAAGAAATCAGAATTATTGTCTTAAGCATTATTCACTCCTCCGGGTCAGGTATTCTCTTTAACATACTCTGCAATCTCTTCAAAATTTCTTTGCCACGACTCGTATCCCTTTTGGCCTCTTCTGTCCGGAATCTCGTAGCGCCTCTTAAGTTCCTCGCCAAGATAATGGGTAAACTTATATGCTCCCCAGTAATTTAAATGTGATTCATCATTAAAATCTTTTTCAAAATCAAGTCCGATCTCACCGTAGTCATAATTTGTACTATTAAACTGCACTCCATAATACTCGGCAATCTCTTCTAATCTATTATATACTTTTTCATCCTCCGAAGAAGTAATATACGGAGTCACGACAAGAAATAGTTCGATATCATTTTCCAGCGTATATTCAATAATCTTGGTAAGGAATATCTCAGACTTAACGGTCACGCCTACACTTGCCGTCTCATCAATGACCGGCTCTTCTTGCGGCTCTCGCTTAAGATATGGCGTAAACCCTTTAAAAGTCAGCATTTTCTTCCTTACAGTAAACGGATAAAGAAAATCCTCCGCTTTAAGTGTATCAACTCTTCCATGATATGTTATAAAATCAGGAAAGATCCTGCTAATCTTGCGAGATTCAACGCTGTCAATGATCATCCCCATTTTATTAAATGAAAATCTCATTCCGTTAAGATTCTGATTGAGCCAGGTATACTGATAATTGTCCTTAAATCTTGCCGGAGAATACAGGTCAAGTACAACAACTTTCGGCTTCTGATACTTACAGAATTCTCTAAGATAATAATATGTACACCAAAGCGGCTGCTCGGCAGCACTGTAATCGTACGACGCTATACCATACTCATTCCACAAAAGCCCCGTATCTATATCGCAGTGCACATGACTCGAGCCCATCATCACCACGTCAATTGTATTTCTGGGCTGATAATATAACCCTCTTGCCTGATTTATCCCATGCTCCGATTTTATGCAAAACACGCCGTCCAGATACCACAAAGTAAAGACTGTCAGGCATATGAAAAAAAACTGTAAAGCCCTCTTTTTTAACATATAATGCGTTACCCCACTTCAATACACAACAAAACTCAAAAATTCATATACATAAAATTACTTGCGCTATAGCCCGGTCCGTAAAGGCCAAATACTATAATTGCAATTATTATAAGATAATATATAAGATACCTTACACCACAGGCATAATCCTGCAGCACAACGGGAAATGGCTTATTTTTCTTATAGCTTATTACATCCATCAATATAACGATCAAAATGAACACCAATAAGAAATTTGTTCGAGCCGTCTCTTTACACAATTCATTGTACTGCGCGATAAAAGTAGTTCCCGCATTTCCCGCAGTAAACATGGCAATACAGTATTCAATGGCAGTCTTAAGGCCACTGGCTCCAAAAAATATCCACGCAAAAGAAACGCAGCAAAAGGTAATAATGCGCCCCTTAACTACTGATAAAATGCTTTTATCCTTGTCGCTATTCTTTTTCCTTCTGATCAAAACATCAATGACGGAATATATACCGTGAAGCATTCCCCACACCAGGAAATTAAGCCCATTCCCGTGCCATATGCCACATAAAATAAAAACAATCGACACATTTATGCACTGTCTGAGCACTCCTCTCCTGTTTCCACCAAGCGGAATATAAACATAATCTCTAAGCCACATACTAAGAGATCTGTGCCACCTGCGCCAAAAATCTGAAATATTCACAGCCAAATATGGTGCCGTAAAATTCTGAACGAGATTGATTCCAAAAATCCTTGATACTCCCACAGCTAACGCCGAATATCCCGCAAAGTCACAGTAGATCTGCATGGTGTACGACAACGATCCGAGCATAAGCCATAAACTGCCACTGTCTCTGTAACCATTAAACAACTTAGTCACCAAAGCGCCCAGATTATCTGCGACCACAAGTTTCAAAAAATATCCGTACAATATGTATCCAAAAGCCTCGGACATTCTTTGCTCATCCAGAAATCTGACACTTTTAAGCTCTTTTACCTGTGCCACGAAATCTTCTTCTCTTTCTATGGGTCCACTTACAAATTTAGGAAAAAAGCTCATATATAGCGCAAAGAACATGATATTCTTTTCCGCACGTATCTTACCGTTGTAAATATCAACAATATATCCTATTGCCTGGAACGCATAGTAGGAAAAACCAATCGGAATGATCAAATTTGAAAATCTCGGAATTCTGGATGAAAACTTCAGAAAAGACAATGAAAAAACCAGAAGAAATAAGCACGCAAAAAGACAGGCACCTGCTACCCTGTTTCTATTCTTATCTTTAAAAAACTGAATCAGTAATCCAAAAGCGTAGACAATAGCAGTTGTCACCAAAAGCACAACTACAGCTCTTTCATTAAGATGATATATATACGAAATACTCGAAAGAAGCAGCACAAGCGGTCTTGCTTCCTTTCGAACCATAAAAAAAACTGCTATCACAATACTCAAAAAGACAGCAGTGTACAACGAAAATGCCACAAACAATCCTCCAAACAACTAACTTGTGTTTTTTATTCTACCATTTATCGAATATGCTGTCATCCATGCACTTTTTCACGAAAAAAGGCTCCCGTTATCGCAAAAACGGAAGCCCATATTACATCTAATGCTATATTTTCATTAATCTAGCGGTTCTTCTGTATCATTTTAAAAAAATAACAATCTCTTTTTCATAGACCATTTTTGTTCCAAAGAAAAAGAGGCGGTCAGTAACCACCTCATAGTTTCTTATATTCATCATATATTTTAACCGAAAGTATAATATCAACAATGTAAATCGCATTTCCAACCAAATATCTTAACGCTCTCATTCCCGACATACGTCTTAGCATAATAAGTTTCAGCGTACAAAGTTCTTCAGGTATCAATGTACTCAGGAATACTCCCAAATCTATCAATACAAAAACCGGCAAAAATAACACTCCGATTCCAAAAAAGAATGTTCCAAAGAAAACAAACAAAGCCGAGAACACGAAAAACATTACAAAATACGGTATCTGTATAAACTTGTTTATCATAGTGATCTGCGCCAGTTTTTTCTTATCCTTGCATGTAATGCCGATAACAATAGTAACTATCAGCTGCGCCAGGAAAATACATAAACATGTCAAAAATGTACTTTTCAATTCTTCACTTGGTCGAAAAAAAACCGCAAGAGCATACAAATACGGTGATATCCCGTTAATATACAAAAGTTTTTCCATATTTTACGTCAGTCTCATAAACAAGTTTACAACTCCAACCACAAGCAGTATCGGGAAAGCAATGGAAAGAAGTCCGCCAACTACCAGTCCTACCAAAATAAGCGGCAAGAATACCAAAAATGTTACGACCTTGAAGATTCCCCAAGTTGCTTTAAAAGCAAATCCGATCATCCTTCCGAAGATCATAAAGAATAATATAATAAAAAGCAGTGACAACATATTTTCCACCATCCTTTCAAACATAAGCAATTGTCATCTAATGCTTGCTGATAAATATATTATATGCTGCCCTTCTATTAAAATATATATTCATTGTGGCGAAAAATACATTCCTATTTCTCTTTTTTTGCAAATTAAAAGCAACTTATCCTCACTCCACTATCGAATACTGCATAAGTTCGTACTTAAGCTTAGTTCCTTCCGCTATTCCATCGGGCAAAAGAGCTCTTGCAACGAGCTTCAGATCATCCGACTCGATATCAGTTCTGCGAAGATTCGCATAATCGCCGTCAATACTTTCAACTACATAAAACCATGTTTCCATCTGGCTTATCTCCTTTCAAATTCGATATGAAATTTCTCTATCATAGTAAAACGCGCCAACAGCTATCATTATCTCACTGCCTCGTATAGTTCATCCATACTGCTAACAATTGCAACTGCACCGGATTTTTTCATCTCATCAATATCACCAAATCCCCACGTCACCGCAATACAAGGGATTCCAAGTTCCGCAGCTCCGAGGACATCATAATTAGTGTCACCGATCATCACTGTATCCGACTCGTCTTCTCCTATCTTATCAAGAAGGTATCTTATTACATCGTCCTTCTTTTCTCTGCTGCCGTCTACAGTTGCCCCCGCAATCTCATCAAAATATCCCGTCATATCAAAATGATCGAGGACTTCTATCGCCGTCTTTTCAGGCTTCGATGTGGCAACATATAATTTATATCCTTCGTCTTTAAATTTCTTTAAAAGATCTATCATTCCGCGGTACGGCGCATTTTCAAACTTTCCGATCGAATTGTAGCGCTCTCTGTATATTGCTACCGCCTTGTCCTTGTCTTTTTCCTCAACTCCGTGTTTTACGAAGCTGTATCCGAGCGGAGGTCCGATAAATGTATAAAGCTCACTTTCTTCCGGCGGAGTTATCTGCATCTTTTCAAATGTATATAATGCACTTTTTGTGATTCCTTCCGATGAATCAGTCAGTGTTCCGTCAAGATCAAATAATAGATTTTTATACTTCATCCAATTCCTCCCCTGTCTAAACCTTTTACACACTTTAGCACACAGGCACTTTAAAAGTAAAGATTTATCGCTTATCTGATAACAAAAGCAACTTTTGAAAAGAAATCGCTACCAAATGATAAGATTTCTCTGTAAAATAGCAATATGATTATTATTATCAATAATTCTTGAAAGGAGAAGGTTATGAAAATATATAATGTAAACGATCCTGAATTCACAAATTACGGTAGGATCATCGAGGGTTATGAAGAAGAGAAGAAGGCAATCGTGGAGGCTCTTAAGTCAAGCACTCCCGTTCCCGAGGGAACAGACTATGTTGCCGAGGAGCCTGCACTTCAGTCTCTCGCTGCAGCAACATCAATTACAAACAGCCTCTTTGGCGGTTCCGATATGCAGTTCGGATGGTGCAACGGACACAACACCAAGCTCAACTGTCTTGAGTATCACCGTTCATCAGAGATCAACCTTGGTTCAACAGATTTCATTCTTTTACTTGCTAAAAGAGAAGAAATCGTAGACTACAAGATTGATTCAAGCAAGGTTAAAGCTTTCCTTTGCCCTGCAGGCACAATGATCGAAGTATACGCTACAGCTCTTCACTATGCTCCCTGCCAGGCAAGCAAAGATTCAGGATTCCAGGTTCTTGTAGGACTTCCTAAGGGAACCAACGTTGGCAAGCCTGAGTTCGAAGCTCGCAATCAGGAAGACCGCATGCTCACAGCAACAAACAAGTGGCTCCTTGCTCACGCAGAAGCTTCTGAAGCAGCAAACGGCGCATGGGTTGGAATCACAGGCGAGAACATCGACATCGCAGGAGATCTTAAATAAAATCAATATTCCATTATAATTTAACGCACATCGGCAATTTTTAGACTTTTTGCCGATGTGCGTTATTTATATATAAAACAATATTTACAGTAAAATTTTTCCCATCATCACATATCTCGAAAGTCCCCTCATAACTTTCAACAGCTGACTTAACTATACCCAATCCAAGTCCATGCAAAAATTCATCTTTATCACATGTATCATCTTTCTTTGTGTACGGATTTGAAACTTGTACAATCAGAGCATTCGCGCTATAGAACATAAAACAGCTTAATATCTTATCCCCTGAATCAAGGCTCTTCAAAGCATTGATTGAATTATCAAAAAGATTTCCAAATATTTTTATGCAATCATGATATGAGATTGGTAAACCGGCCGGGATATTTATATCTTTCTTGACTGTAATTCCGTTTTGTTCGGCTGCAGAAAATTTAATGTTCAGAACTGTATCAATAGCTTCATTCCCGGTGTTAACAAAACTATTTATAGCAGATTGTTCATCTATAAGTTCCTGTAAATGATTCTGCGCTTTGTCATACTTTTTTTCTTTCAAAAAGCCTGAAATCAACTGCATATTATTCTGCATGTCGTGCTTTATTGTTCTTATGAGTTTTTGGTTTTCAGACAACTCTTCATAATACGAACGCTGCCAATTGGTTATCTTTTCATACTCTTCGTTCTGTCTTCTAACCTCATAGGATGCACTGATCAAGTCATACAAATGAATGATCATAATATTCACATACAAGACAAGAACTGCTAATGGTACCAATAGGGGTATCCTTTCTTGATTTGAGCTAATACTCAGGCTTTCGCTTAGCATGGCAATGCACGTAAATGCAATGAAACTAATGATCGGAACCGATAAAAGCTTCAGCAGAACACGCATATCAACTTTTCTGTTTTTTATAGTTTGATACCTTGCCACTATTTCAACAACAATATAAAAGCATAAATGTGGAATAAATAGAACATATCCGGAATTTAAAGAACTACCCTCAATTAAATACATCAACGTTTGCGCAAATCCGGCAAAAACTATGAGTACAGTAGCATATGCAAATTTCACTTTCTTTTCGCCTTTGTATGCACATAAAAACAGGCAGCTCCAGAAAGAAAGCGAAACAAGATTGCAATATTTAAGGTCATATTTTATAAAAACAGAAAATAAAATGACGAACAGAACGCTCATCACCTTTTTTATCAGATCATATTTCTTTATTGCCTCTAATACCCTATCGTAGTAATGCAAGACAATCCAAATATCAAATAAATTCAGAAGAAAATAGAGAAAGATGTTAATCTTCGCATGATTCATAGTCCAATTCTCCATTTCAAATATCTCATATGCTCTAGTTTAACACTTTTGTGGTATTTCTTACTGATAGGCAACCTGACGCCGTTATTCAAAATAATCTCATCGGAATAAATAACTTTAACATAATCCATATTAACAATGTATGAAGCATGGATTCTTACAAACCAATTGTTGTCCACCATTTTCTCAAGATCGGACATTTTTGAATAAAAAGAATAGTTTTCATCTGTTGTATAGACATTTATTTTTCGCTTATTCCCCTCAAAATACATTATGCTCTCACAGCGTAACTGTATTTTGGCTTTATCAACAGAAATGAATATATATTTTTGACTGGAATAAATATAATTTACCGCTGCTTGTATTACATCTTCAAGCTTATGCGTATCTATAGGCTTATTTACAAATCTGAACGGCTGTACTTCAAACGAGCTAAAGACATAATCCGAGTATGCCGTAACGAAGATAATAACAGCTCTTTGGTCTATAGCCCTTATCTTCTTTGCAGCTTCAAGCCCATTAACTCCGGGCATTTCTATATCAAGCAGGTATATTTGGTAGAATACATTAGGATTTTTATTCAGATAATCTAAAAGACTTTCACCGGTCTCAAAGCAATCGACCTCAACATCTCTGATTCTGATGTTCTCAATAACATCTTCCATTAACGCGAGATTATCTTTGTTGTCATCACATATTGCAATCTGCATCCAGTCACCGCTTCTCTCAGAATTCTCTACCCTCAAATGATTTTGTTCCAAGCACCATAAACACTACATAGTATAGCATACATAAAAGCAATTGAATCAGCACACATTTCCCCCTCCCTGTACTGCTGATACTTAACACTTCTGTAGTCTCCAAAACATCTTCTGATAACTGATAAATATAATTCATCGGATTAATATATTTTACAAATGAATACGTCAGCACGTGATTGCAAACCAAAGATGCAACAAAAGAAATCACTATCGTTATAATCGGTTTATATCTTGTCCCAATACACAATGCAAGCTGTGGAATAAAGAAAAACGTATACATATATATCAAAAGCAAAAGACATAATAAATCTGCTACATTATTTCCAAATATTTTTCCTGATGTATAAATGCTGCCGTTATTCGCGATTCCAAAATAAATAGCCAGCATTACAATAATTGTAATCACAAAGAAAACCGCAGTAATAACTTGTAACGCTAAGCTTTTACCTATAAACAAATTTCTCCTGTTCCTTATTCTCACAGTGAACAAAGAAATACTTTTATTGTCAATTTCACCTGATAACATTTGAGTTCCCAAAAAAGCTGTCACAACCGGGCCAATAAAAAGAACTGTTGTTGTTACAAGTTGCAATGTTATCCAAAATAAAGCATTCTGATTTTTTACTCCTTCATACATTTCGTTTCTCATACCGATCGCATAAATAAATCCAATGGCTACAATTACAGCAACCGCCAAGATATCATTACGCTTTAAAAATTTTAACAATTCAATTTTTATGATATGCAATATCGATATTTTCATAGCCATTCTCCTCAAACAGATCATATAAAGATTTGCGTTCTATTTCTAAATCCAAAACGTCAATACTTAATTCATCAAGTTTATCAAGAACCTGTTTTAAATCTTCGACATGTTCAATCAATATATTGTCTTTATCAACTTTTACCCCTGACTTTTCAACTTCTTCCGGGTTCAAAGCTCGGTCACATTGAACAACATATTTTTTGCTGTATTCCATCACGCCATCAAATTTCTTTTCACCGTTATCTATTAAGACCACCCGATCACATATTTCCTCAACATCTTCCAAGTCGTGACTTGAAAACAATATTCCCACTTTTTCATCGTGCGCTTTTTCCAGAAGGATTCTTTTAAATATATTTTTCCCTATTGGATCCAATCCCACAAACGGTTCATCCAGTATAAGAAACTCCGGATTGTTTAAAAGAGCTTGCGCCAGCCCCAACCTTTGTTTCATTCCAAAAGAAAATGCTTTTGTCTTTTCTTTTGATTTCTTTTCTAATCCAACCGCATTCAACAGATTATCTATTTTTGCTTTCGGAACTTTTCCCCCCAATGTTTTGATTAATATATCCAAATTCTCATATGCATTCATATAGGGAATAAAAGTAGGCTCAATCAGTATTCCGAATTCATTAAGCCTTGAATTGTCTTTAAGTAGCGTATCGCCTTTATAAACTATATCTCCCCCTGTAGGAAAAACATTCCCTGCAATACTGTTTAAAAGAGTAGTTTTCCCTGCTCCGTTTTTTCCTAAAAGAGCAACTATCTCCCCTGCATTAACTTTAAAACTTACACCTTTGAGCGCTTTGAATCCGCCATAATCTTTCTTTAAATTTCTGATCTCTAACAAAGACATATTCTCACCTCTGAAAATTTATATGAGAATACTATCATTAGAAATCAGCTTTTATTCTGTATTGTAATTTTTGGTATAGAACCGAGTAATAAATGGCAAAAAAAGACACTTCTTAGAATCTCTTCTAAAAAGTGTCTTCAATAATTTACTTATATACTGATTACTCAGCTACGTATGGCATAAGAGCCAGGTGTCTTGCTCTCTTGATTGCTGAAGTAAGCTCTCTCTGGTGCTTAGCGCAGTTTCCAGTGATTCTTCTGGGAAGAATCTTGCCGCTCTCAGAAACGAACTTCTTAAGCTTAGCTGTATCCTTATAATCAATTACGTTATCTTTTCCGCAAAATACACAAACTTTCTTTCTTCTGTGCATTCCGCCCTTTCTCCTCATAGGAGCATCGGATTTATCAGACTTTGTGAAAGCCATTATAATATTCCTCCTTCAATTAATTGAACGGCAGCTCCTCGTCAATTCCGTCGGGAATATTCATGAAGCCGTCGCCGGCTGCAGAAGGTGCGGGCTCTCCTTGGGGAGCAACGCCTCCAAATGATCCTCCGTTGGAGGATGCTGCATTCTTGGATTCAGCGAATTCCTGATCCTCTGCAACTACATCAGTTGTGTATACCTTAACGCCATCCTTATTGGTATAACTACCTGTCTGGATACGTCCTGTTACGATAACCTTAGTGCCCTTCTTAAGATATTTCTCAGCAAACTCGCCGGCTCTTCCAAAAGCTACGATACCGATGAAATCAGCTGTCTGAGCATCCTGTTGATCTCTTCTTGCAAATCTTCTATCCACAGCAAGTGTATATCTTGCTACAGCCATAGGCTCATTGCCCTGTGAATATCTTACGTCGGGGTCTCTTGTTAAACGTCCCATTAGTATAACTTTGTTCATATTTTCGTCCTCTTCTATTTAAGCCTCGTTCTTAACGCATAAATATCTGATGACACCGTCCATAATACGCATGCGAGCTTCAATCTCTGCAGGAGTTGTTGCTTCGCCATCGAACTGGATGAAATAGTAGAAGCCTTCTGTCATCTTCTCGATTTCATAAGCAAGCTTCTTCTTTCCCCACTCATCAATATTGGTAATCTGACCACCATGCTTCTCGATAGTCTTCTTAACCTTCTCGATGACTGCTGTTCTGGCATCGTCTTCGATCTTTGCACTAACAACAACGGCTAATTCGTATTTGTTCATGCTATTTGTTACCTCCTTTTGGTCTCTGGCTACTTGTATCAGTCAAGCAGCAAGGAATTTATCACAGAATAATATGCTATCATATATATGTTCCAAATGCAAGCATTTTATCGTATCCCTTTAATGCTCTTTTCCAGTGTTTTCCTGGATATCATTACCTGATGACCGCAACCAAGGCATTTGATTCGAAAGTCCGCACCTACACGCAAAACTTCCCATTCAAAACTACCGCAAGGATGTTGTTTCTTAAGTTTTATTATATTTCCAACCTGAATATCCATTAAATCTGATCCAAAATCTCCCCTATTGCACCCTGTACTACCAGATCAGCCTGTCTGTCCCTCGGTGTAGCCGACTTGTTGATAAGAACAAGCTTATTTCCCCTGTAATAGTCAATAAGTCCTGCCGCCGGATAAACAGCCAGTGAAGTTCCACCAATTATAAGGACATCAGCATTACTGATATACTCAACAGCTTTCTGCATTATCCCCATATCAAGGCCTTCTTCATACAAGACCACATCAGGCTTTATCCTGCCGCCACAACTGCATACGGGAACTCCTTCCGCATTGGCCATGTAGTCAAAATCATAGAACTTACCGCATTTTTCGCAATAATTTCTATGTACGCTTCCGTGAAGTTCAAGAACTTCTTTACTGCCGGCAGCCTGGTGCAGGCCGTCAATATTCTGTGTAATAACAGCACGGAGTTTACCTTGCTTTTCAAGTTCGGCAAGCTTAAGATGCGCTTTATTGGGCTTAACCCCAGTAATGAGAAGTTTATCCTTATAGAATCTAAAGAACTCTTCAGGCATTCTCATATAAAATGTATGACTTAAAATCTGCTCCGGAGGGTACTTGTACTGCTGATGATAAAGACCGTCTTCGCTCCTGAAATCAGGAACACCGCTCTCTGTCGATACTCCCGCACCACCAAAAAAGACAATATTATTCGAACCGTCAACTATTTCTTTTAACTCTTTTACAGCTTCGTCCATATTATCCCCCTTCATTATTTATGTATGATCAAAAACCTGCTTTCTTAAGAAGCGCAGCCAAAGATGTTGTTGCATCTCCGTCACTTGGATATTCAATCTTTTCTTCTGTAATCTCAGTCGCAGCTATATCTTCAAGCGCTTTCATACTAAGACTAAGCTTTCCGTCTTTAATTGAAATAACTTTGACTTTTACCTTCTGTCCGACTTTAAGAACAGCTGAAGGATGTGCAATTCTGTTGTTACAAATCTGAGAAATATGAACAAGTCCGCTAAGACCGTTACCCAAATCAACAAATGCACCGTAATTCTGCAAACTCTCAACTGTTCCCTCAGTAACAAGGCCAACTTCTACGTTAGAGACCATTTCTTTTCTCTTAAGATCAGCCTGTTCTTTGAGATAATCTTTAGCTGAAAGAACAAGTTTTCCATTCTCTTCATCAGAAGTAATTACTCTAACCTTAGCAGTCTTTCCAACATAATCAGCAAGTTTGTCTTCTTCCACAAAAGAAAGATCAAGCTTAGATGCCGGAATAAATCCTCTTATTCCTTCAAGGAAAGCCACTGCTCCGCCTTTAACAGCTTCAGATATCTTAACATCAACATACTCCCCGGATTCAAGTAATGCATTAAGCTTATCCCATGCAAGAACTTCATTTGCTCTTCTCTTGGACAAAAGAATATTTCCTTCTCCGTCGTCTGTTGAAATAACAGTAGCAGATACTTCATCTCCGACATTTATATCTCTATGTATAGAAAACTTGGGATCATCACTAAGCTCCTCAAGCCTTATTATTCCCTGAGTATAATATTTTATATCCAAAATTACTTCTGTATCATTTACACCGATAACAGTTCCGTCAATTATATCTCCTTCCTTTATCTTTCTGAAGGAGCTCTCAATCTCCTTGCTAAAATCTTTCATCGTTTCTTCTGCCATAAACTAACCTCCAAATAAATCAGATAAAAAGATTATAGCACAAAAAAACTGTGAATATTTAATACTCACAGTTTTTAGAGGTGACAGGCGGATTTGAACCGCCGCTCAAGGTGTTGCAGACCTATGCCTTACCGCTTGGCTATGTCACCAAATATGTAATTGATAATGAATCTTAGTGACTCCGACGAGAATCGAACTCGTGTTACCGCCGTGAAAGGGCGATGTCTTGACCGCTTGACCACGGAGCCATATTACAGACCGTAGTTACA